>NZ_CDDK01000036.1 GCF_000820225.1 Aeromonas veronii bv. veronii | reverse complement strand
CCACCAATATCTGGCTTTTCTCTGCCAAGTAAGAGTGCCAGATAGCCGATTATTCCCGCCATTTTCTGGCTATATCAGAGCCCTATCAGTTTCATTCACAGCAATTTGAACGACTCTGCAGGTGGTCAAATCAGGCTTCTGTCGCTTGCTGGCTACAGGGCAGTTCCATATTGACTACCCCCTCTTCCATTTGCACGTCGATCTTGAATCCCAGCCGCTTGGCGAGGTTGACCATGCCGCGATTGCTGGGCATGGTCATGCCGGATAGCTGGCCAATCCCCTGCTCTTTGGCGTAACGGATGATCTTCTCCATCATCAATTTGCCGAGCCCCACCCCTTTCAAGTCCGATCGCACCAGAATTGCAAACTCGGCATCGCTCAGATCCGGGGTCGAGATCGCGCGTACCACGCCGAGGATCTGATCCTGCAGCTCGCCATCTTGCCCCACCGCTACGAAGGCCATCTCCCGGTCGTAATCGATCTGGGTCATGCGAGCCAGCTCTTCATGGCCCAGCTCGCCTACATCGGCGAAGAAGCGTTTGTACCTGTCTTCATCGGAGACCTGCAGCACGAACTGCTTGTGAGCCGGTTCATCTTCCGGCCGGATCGGGCGCAGCAGGATATGGCGCTGATCTTTAAGCCAGGCACCCTCCTCCAGTTCGGTAGGATAGGGGCGGATTGCCAGTCGGTTGCTGGTCGGGATGGCGGGGTCAGCCAGCGTGAGGCTGGCATCCAGCACCACCATCTCGGTACCGCACGCTTGCAGCGGGTGCAGATCCAGCTCCTGGATCTCAGGAAAGGCGAGCAGCAGTTCGGAGAGCTGGCAGAGCACCTGACCGAGGGCATCGGTATCCAGTCGTTCCGGTGTGGCCTGCTCACGAATCTTGCGACTCTTGAGTGCACCGATGATCTGGTAACGGGCCAGCGCCTGATTGAGCGGCGGTAACGCTGCCACCATCTCCTGCGGTTCCGCACCCGACTCACCCAGCAGAATGACGGGGCCAAAGATGGCGTCTTGCTGGATGCGTACCCGCAGCTCGAGGCCACCGCTGCGGCGAGCCATCCGCTGCACCAGCAAACCTTCAATGCGGGCGCCCGCATCATGCTGTTTGACCCTGTCCAGAATGGCATCTGCAGCCTGTGCTACTTCGGCCGAGGTGCGCAGATTGAGCACCACACCGTGTACGGCAGACTTGTGCAGGATATCGGGCGAGCGCAGTTTTACCGCCACCGGATAGCCGATCTGCTCGGCGGTGAGGGTCGCCTCGATGGCGTCGGTGACGATCCAGGTTGGCAGGGTCGAGAGACCGGCAGCTTGTAAAATCGGGTGCACCAGATGGGTATCCAATCTTAGCTGTTTGCGCTCCTGCGCTTGGCGGATCAGCTGCTGGCACAGATCGACATTGAGCTGGTTGCCATGCAGGGATGCCGGGGTTTCCATCAACTGCTTCTGGTTGCGGCGGTATTCCACCATGTGCATGAAGGCGGCCATGGCGCTTTCCGGCGTGCGGTAGGTCGGGAAGCCCGCCTCGGTAAAGAGTTTGCGCCCCTCCTGCGCCGAGTATTCGCCCGCCCAGTTGGTGAGGATGTTGAAACGGCGAGCTCTGGGATGCTGTTTCAGATGAGCAATAAGATGGCTGGCCAGCGGCGCACTCGGTGCCGTGAGCGAGGGGGCGTGGATGATCAGGATGGCGTCGATGCCATCTTCCTGCAGCACGCTGTCCAGCGCCTCCTGATAGGTGGTGATGGTGGCATCGCTGCCGATATCGAGCGGCGGGCGAGCCAGTTTTCCGCCGCGCTCCAGCAGCACATCCACCGCCATATTGGCCAGCCCGCGGCCGTTGGAGATGATGGCGAGTCGCTCTCCCTTGAGGGTCATGGAGTGGCTGAGGGTTTCCACCGCGGCAAACAGTTCGTGGGTATCCCGTACCCGCAGCATGCCGGCACGGCGGATGGCGGCATCATAGACATTGTCGAGGCCGTGGGCCGGTTCGTGGCGCCCGCTTTTCAGCACCAGGATCGGCTTGTTGCGCGATGCTGCCCGCGCAGCCGAGAGAAAGTGGCGGGCGTCGTGCAACTTGTCCATGTAGATCAAGATGGCGCGGGTGACGCTGTCGCGGGAGAGCTGATCCAGCAGCTGGCCGAAGTCGATATCGCAGTGATCACCAAGGGAGATGAAGGCGGAGAAGCCCAGTTCATGCTGCTTGGCCCAATCCAGAATGGTGGTGCTGACGGCGGCGGATTGCGAGAGAAAGGCGACCTGCCCCGGCTTGGCGGCAATAGGGGAAAAGCTGGCGTTGATCCCCTGGCCGGGCAGCAGCATCCCCATGCTGTTGGGGCCGAGCAGGCGAATGCCATATTGCTGGCAGACCCGTTTCAGCTCCAGTCGCTCCTCGGGGGAAAAGTCGGCGGCCAGTATGATGGCCGCCCCCGCGCCCTTTTGGCCGAGCGCTTCCAGCAACGGCAAGACCCGCTCCCGTCTGGTGCAGATGATGGCGAGATCCGGGGTCAGCGGTAGGCTGGCGATATCGGGATAGGCCAGCACGCCGGCGATGGCCTTGTTACGCGGGGTGACGGGGAGGATGGGCCCTTTGAACTGGCCCGCCAGCAGGTGGCGCACGATCACATGACCCGCCTTGAGCGGGTCGGTCGAGGCGCCGATCACGGCGATTGAGTGGGGTTTGAACAGCCGATCCAGACCGCTTGCTTTCATGGGCACTCCCGACAAAAGGGGGAAGATACCAGTCTAATACGCCTTTGCTGCGGGTTCTGTGACCGGATCCTGATCACCGTTTGTTGAGGGCATTGGCACGCAGATAAAAGCGCAGTTCGCCCTGCACCCGGCGAATGGCTCCCAAGTGGCGTTCCTGCAGATAGATATCCTGCTCCCGATCGAGCGCCGTGCTGGGTACGCCCATGCTTTGCAGATACTCGTCAAACAGGGTTGAACCCTTGATCTCTACCAGATGCTGTTTCATGGCTCTCCTCCCTGCGGCTTGGCGTTTGTTGATGAACGCCCAGTCTGCGATGACCTGCCGGGTTTGCCTATTGTCACTTTTGACACGAGATTTGACACGAGAGCGCTCACACATCTTTCAGAGAGGGCGCCGTTGAGGTGCTGGCTGACGTTATAGTATGGCGAGGAGCATAAGGCACGGATGGTGCGCAGGATGATCAGAGTCTGGTGGTGGTGCATGGCACTGTGGACGGTTGGCGCAACGGCAACCGAGCAGCCTATCCGCGCCTGGAATCTGCTGCTGGATCACCCCAACCCCGCCGTCGTCCAGTTGTTGCGCCTCTCCCTCGATCTCACCGTGCCCGAATATGGCCCTTACCAGCTGGTCTCCAGCCCGCAGATGGAGCAGGGGCGGGCGGTGAAGGAGCTGCGCAGCGGCGAGCTGGTTCAGGTCGGTGTCTTTGCCCCGGATGGTCAGCGAGAGCGGGAGTTGCTGGCAATCCACATTCCGCTGGCCAAGGGGCTGCTGGGGTGGCGGGTGTGTCTGGTTCGGAAGGGGGATGAGGGACGTTTTGCCGCGATCGGATCGTTGGCGGACTGGCATCGCGCCGGGCTCTCCATCGGCCAGCACAGATCCTGGCCAGACACCCAGTTGCTGCGGGCTAACGGCCTCAAGGTGACGGTGGGCAATCTTTATGAGGCGCTCTTCAACATGCTGCGCAAGAAGCGTTTTGACTGCTTCCTGCGTTCGGTCATCGAGATCGAGGATGAGCTCAGGCAGCATCCGGATCTCGCCATCGAGCCCCGTCTGGTGTTTCGCTATCCGCTGGCGCTGCTCTTCTTTGTCTCGCCAAAATATCCGGAGCTGGCCCAGCGCATCGAGCTTGGCCTGCTGCGGGCGCGGCAGTCTGGTGCTTTTGACCGGGTCTTTGAAGAGGGATTTGGCAGCACCATTCGGCGGCTGAAACTGGATGAGCGGGTGCGCCTCGAGCTGCACAACCCCGACTTGCCGCTGCCCAGCCGTATGATGATGGTCGATCCGGCCCTTATCTATAATCCGGTGTCAGCGCAGTGAGCCCTGATTCTGCGCGGTATCCCAGAAGGCGCGGATCAGCGGTTCCTCCAGCCGCTTCTTGAGTACCCCGATCCCCACATCAAATGGTTTGAAGGCGGGTTTGAGGTCGATGATCCGCACCTTGTCGCCGAGCGGGCTATGGTCGATCACCGCTGCCGGCACCAGCCCCACGCCACAGCCGAGCGCCACCATGGCGACGATTCCCTCGTTACCCGCCACTTCGGCGTAGATGTTGGGCGCGATCCCCTTGTTGCGAAACCACTGATCGCTGCGTTTGCGGGCCAGCCCCTGCTCGGAGAGGATGACTGGCAACTGCTCCCAATCAGGTTCTCCCTGACGGAACCACTGGTTCAGTTGCGGGGCGTTGCGCGGCGCGATAAAGACCAGCGGCACCAGCTGAAGGCTGGCGAACTCCAACTTGGCGGGCAGGGCATCGGGGCGGGCGGCGATGGCGAGATCGGCTTCATCGGCCAGGATCTTGTCCACCGCTAGCGCCGGGTCGCCGGTCTCCAGCTTGATCTCCAGCTGGGGGTAGCGGCGGCGAAAGCGCTCCAGCACCTCGGGCAGCAGAAAGTAACTGGCAGTGACCGAGCAGAATACCCGCAGCCGCCCCTGTAGCGGTTCATCGCTGCGTTTGAGCTCCTGCTTGAGCTGACGCCACTCCTGCAACAGGCCGCCGCCAAACTCCCGCAGTTTCTCGCCGGCAGGGGTGAGCCGCACCGAGCGGTTGTCCCGCTCGAACAGGATGCAGCCTGTCTCCTGCTCCAGCCGCTGGATGGCGCGGCTCAGGGTGGAAGGGCTGACCGCCATGGCATCGGCGCTCTTGCCGAAATGAAGGGAGTCGGCGAGGTGTAGAAACAGCTCGAGATTGCGAAGATCCATCTTTCAGCTCCTGGCGCGGCTGGTGTGCCCGATATCCAGCGGTTGGCGGCTTGTTTTTGCCATCTCGCGGTACATTCAGCAGGCAATTATAAAGGGTGAACGTTTCAGTTATTGCAACGTACTGTTTCGAATATATCAGTTCAGGCAATAAGTGTCCCGCGCTATAGTGGTTCAGACAACGCCGCTATCCGGCATGGAATCAATCGAACGGAGCAATCACCATGGCTAACTATTTCAACACCTTGAACCTGCGTCAGCAGTTGGCCCAGCTGGGCAAGTGTCGTTTCATGCAGCGCGAAGAGTTCGCGGACGGCTGCAACGTGCTGAAGGGCAAGAAGGTGGTGATTGTGGGCTGTGGTGCCCAGGGTCTGAACCAGGGCCTGAACATGCGTGACTCCGGGCTGGATATCTCCTACGCCCTGCGCAAGGCCGCCATCACCGAGAAGCGCGCCTCCTGGCAGAAGGCCACCGACAACGGCTTCGCGGTCGGCACCTATGAAGAGCTGATCCCGACAGCCGATCTGGTGCTGAACCTGACTCCGGACAAACAGCACTCTGATGTGGTGAAGACCGTGATGCCGCTGATGAAGCAGGGTGCTGCGCTGGGCTACTCCCACGGCTTCAACGTGGTGGAAGAGGGTCAGCAGATCCGCTCCGATATCACCGTCGTGATGGTTGCGCCCAAGTGCCCGGGCACCGAAGTGCGTGAAGAGTACAAGCGTGGCTTTGGTGTGCCGACCCTGATCGCCGTTCACCCTGAAAATGACCCGAAAGGCGAAGGCATGGCCATCGCCAAGGCGTGGGCCTCTGCCACCGGCGGCGACCGTGCCGGGGTGCTGGAATCCTCCTTCGTAGCGGAAGTGAAATCTGACCTGATGGGCGAGCAGACCATCCTCTGCGGCATGCTGCAGGCCGGTTCTCTGCTCTGCTACGACAAACTGGTTGCCGAAGGCACCGACCCGGCCTACGCCGGCAAGCTGATCCAGTTCGGCTGGGAGACCATCACCGAAGCCCTGAAACAGGGTGGTATCAGCCTGATGATGGACCGCCTCTCCAACCCTGCCAAGCTGCGCGCCTTCGAGCTCTCCGAGCAGCTCAAGACCCTGATGCGCCCGCTGTTCGAGAAGCACATGGACGACATCATCGCCGGTGAGTTCTCCCGCGGCATGATGGCCGACTGGGCCGAAGATGACGTCAAACTGTTCACCTGGCGTGAAGAGACCGGCAAATCCGCCTTCGAAAACGCCCCGGCGTTCGCTGGCAAGATTGCCGAGCAGGAGTACTTCGACAATGGCGTGGTGATGGTGGCAATGGTCAAGGCGGGTGTCGAGCTGGCGTTCGAGACCATGGTGGCCTCCGGTATCTACGAGGAGTCTGCCTACTACGAATCCCTGCACGAGCTGCCGCTGATCGCCAACACAGTTGCTCGCAAGCGTCTGTACGAGATGAACGTGGTCATCTCCGACACCGCCGAATACGGTAACTACCTGTTCGCCAACGCCGCCGTGCCCTTGCTGCGCGAGCACTTCATGCCGACCCTGAAAGCGGGCGATCTGGGTGCCAGCAAGGCGGAAGGGCAGAGCGTGGATAACCTGGCGCTGCTGGCGGCCAACGAAGCGACCCGCAACCACCCGATCGAAAAAATCGGCCAGGTACTGCGTGGTTATATGAAAGACATGAAACGCATCGCCGTTGGCGGTTAAGCCCGCATCGGGCTGGATGATGAAGGGGCGGGGATGACGATCCCCGTCGCCGGTCGGACTGGACACCCGCTCGGCCAGCCAGAAAAATCAGCCTGACAGCCATAAAAAAGCCCCGCTCATCGAGCGGGGCTTTTGCATTCAGAAAGGCCCGATAAATCAGGCTTTCCACGCTTTCCAGGTGTTGATCAGGCCGTTGGTGGAGCAGTCGTGGCTGGTGACAGCCTCGTTGTTGCCCAGCTCCGGCAGGATCTTGTTGGCCAGCTGTTTGCCCAGCTCCACGCCCCACTGGTCGAAGGAGAAGATGTTCCAGATTGCGCCCTGTACGAAGATCTTGTGTTCGTACATGGCGATCAGGGCGCCCAGGGTTTTCGGGGTCAGGCTCTTGAACAGGATGGAGTTGGTCGGGCGGTTGCCTTCGAACACCTTGAACGGCACCAGATCCTTGACCTGCTCCAGGGTTTTGCCAGCCGCTAGGAACTCGGCTTCAACCTCTTCCTTGCTCTTGCCGAAGGCCAGCGCCTCGGTCTGGGCGAAGAAGTTGGCCAGCAGTTTCGGATGGTGGTCACCGATCGGGTTGTGGCTGATGGCCGGTGCCAGGAAGTCACAGGGGATCAGCTTGGTGCCCTGATGGATCAGCTGGTAGAAGGCGTGCTGGCCGTTGGTGCCCGGCTCACCCCAGATGATGGGGCCGGTCTGGTAGTCAACCGGCTTGCCGTTGCGATCCACGTACTTGCCGTTGGATTCCATGTTGCCTTGCTGGAAGTAGGCAGGGAAGCGGTGCATGTACTGGTCGTACGGCAGAATGGCTTCGGACTCGGCACCGTAGAAGTTGTTGTACCACAGGCCAATCAGCGCCAGCAGCACCGGCACGTTCTGCTCATAAGAGGCAGTGGCGAAGTGCATGTCCATCTCGAAGGCGCCTTGCAGCAGGGCTTCGAAGTTCTCGAAACCGACAGACAGGGCGATGGGCATGCCGATGGCAGACCAGGAGGAGTAGCGGCCGCCAACCCAGTCCCAGAACTCGAACATGTTGTTGGTGTCGATACCGAACTCGGCCACGGCCTTGCCGTTGGTGGAGAGGGCAGCGAAGTGCTTGGCAACGTGGGCCTTGTCACCGGCGATCTTGATGAACCAGTCGCGGGCGGTCAGGGCGTTGGTCATGGTCTCCTGGGTGGTGAAGGTCTTGGAGGCCACCAGGAACAGGGTGGTTTCCGGATCGATCTTCTTCAGGGTCTCGGCGATGTGGGTGCCATCGACGTTGGAGACGAAGTGCATCTGCAGGTGGTTTTTGTAGGGACGCAGTGCCTCGGTGATCATCACCGGGCCGAGATCAGAGCCACCGATACCGATGTTGACCACGTGCTGGATCGCTTTGCCGGTGTAGCCTTTCCATTCGCCGGAGATGATCTTCTCGCAGAAGCCTTTCATCTTGGCCAGCACGGCGTTCACTTCCGGCATCACATCCTTGCCGTCGCACTCGATGGGGCGGTCGGAGCGGTTGCGCAGGGCCACGTGCAGTACGGAGCGCCCTTCGGTCATGTTGATCTTGTCGCCATTGAACATGGCATCGATCGCGCTGCGAAGATCGGTCTCTTTGGCCAGATCAACCAGCAACTTGAGGGTTTCTTCGGTGATCAGGTTCTTCGAGTAATCAACCAGGATGTCGCCGCCGAAGGTAAGGGAAAACTTGTCAAAGCGCTTCGGGTCCTGCGCGAACAGATCCTTGAGTCGAGTCTCTTTGTTTGCTGCAAAGTGGGCTTCCAGTGCCTGCCAGGCCTGGGTTTGGGTTGGATTGATATTTTTCATAGGATTCCTGAAATGCCAAGTTGTGTTTGAACCTTGCAGGCAAGGTCCCGCCAAACCTTATTATCCGAGCATTATAGCGAGCCGATCGGGCGGCCCGTGTAACAGATTTTTACCGATTGTCTTTTACCGCAATGGGTCAGTGTCGGGAGCATACAACCAGAACATTGGGATTATGTGTCACGAAAGCAAGGCGGATCTTGCGCTTGCTCATGATTGGGGCCACCCCGATAGCCTGAAATTGTTTTCATCCGGTTGGCGTGGTTATGCACCGACATGGCCATGGGCTGGGGCCAGAAACGACAATGCCAGCCCGAAGGCTGGCATTGTCTGTTGCAGCAGAACCGCGATCACGCCTGCGGTTTTTGCATGTGCATCACCATCTGCGGGAAGGGGATCTCGATGCCTTCGGCATCAAAGGTCAGTTTCACCTTCTCGTGGAAGTCGAACCAGACACCCCAGTAGTCAGCGGTTTTCACCCAGGGGCGCACCACGATATTGACCGAGGAGTCGGCCAGCGCGGCAACGGCGATGGTAGCGGCCGGATCTTTCAGGATGCGCGGCTCTTCGCTTACCAGACGCTCGAGGATCTGTTTGGCCTTGCGCAGGTCAGAACCGTAGCCGATGCCAAAGGTCATATCGACGCGGCGGGTATCCATGCGCGAGTAATTGACGATGGTGCCGTTGAGGATGGCGGAGTTCGGTACTACCACCATCTTGTTGTCACCGGAGGTGAGGGTAGTGGTAAAGAGCTGAACGGACTGTACTACACCCGCGGTACCTGCCACTTCGATGAACTCGCCCGCCTTGATGGGGCGGAAGATGATCAGCAGGAAGCCGGCAGCGAAGTTGGAGAGCGAGCCTTGCAGCGCCAGACCGATGGCCAGACCGGCGGCACCGATAATGGCGACGAAGGAGGCGGTCTGCACGCCGACACGGCCCAGCGCGGCGATCACCACGAACACCAGAATGGCGTATTTGAGGATGCTGCCGACGAAGTGGGTGACTGTGGTGTCCAGCTTGCGGGCCTGCATCACCTTGACCACGCCACCGCTGATGAGGTTGGCGGCGATATAGCCGACCAGCAGGGTCAGCAGGGCGGCGGCGATATTGACGCCGTATTCGATCAGCAGTCCCTGATTATTGACCAGCCAGGTCTGCGCTTCGGTAATGATTTCGGGTTCCATAGGATGTCCTGTCAGGTTCTAAAAGGTTTATGGTGGATAAATCTAACACCGCAGCGCGACAGTACGGGTCGCATCTGGTACTTCTTTTCTGCCATAAAAACCTGACACAAAAAAGAAGGGAGGCCAAAGCCTCCCTTCTTTTTGCTGAATGATGCGAAAAAACCATCAGCTCTGCAGCAGCTGGCTGCGGATAAATTGCCACTGATCTTCAAAACCGGCGGTCGGCTTGAGCTTGAACTCGGAGCGCACGAACTGGCTGATGCGGCCTTCGGTGTAGGCCAGCAGCAGATTGGCCAGCATGGTCTCGTCGAGCTGGAAGCCTTGCCCCTCGCGCAGCCGCTTCTCGCGCAGCACCTGCTTGATCTGGGTCTCCAGCTTGTCGAACAGGATGCTGATGCGATCCCGCAGCCGATCGTGCTCACCCAGCAGGGCGTCGCCATTGAGGATGCGGGTAATGCCGGGATTGCGCTCGGCGAACACCAGCAGCAGCTGCAGGATATGGTGGCAGCGCGCCATGGTGTCCTTCTCTTCCGCCATGATCAGATTGACCCGTGACAGCAGGGAATCCTCGATAAAGTCGATCAGCCCCTCGAACATCCGCGCCTTGCTGGGAAAATGTCGATAGAGGGCTGCTTCAGAGACGCCGACCTCGGCCGCCAGACGGGCCGTGGTGATACGCTGCCCCGGACTGGTTTCCAGCATATGGGCGAGCGCTTGCAGGATCTGATCGCGCCGACTCTGTTTCTGATTACTGCTTGCCATGGATTCCCCTAAAAAAACAATGGCTTGATTCTGTTATTAAGCACCGCCCATCGGGCTGGTGTGGTCTGTTATTGGCGACCAGAAGAACCAAAACCGCCTTCACCTCGTTCGCTCTGATTGAACTCATCGACCAGTTGGAAGCTGGCCTGAACTACCGGCATGATCACCAGCTGGGCGATGCGCTCGCCGGGTTGCATGGTGAACTCATCTTTGCCGCGGTTCCAGACCGAGACCATCAGCTGACCCTGGTAATCGGAATCGATAAGACCGACCAGGTTGCCCAGCACGATGCCGTGCTTATGGCCGAGGCCGGAGCGGGGCAGGATGGTGGCACACAGACCCGGATCCTGGATGTGAATGGCCAGACCGGTCGGCACCAGGGTGGTATCACCCGGAGCCAGAGTCAGCGGCGCATCCAGCAGTGCGCGCAGATCCATGCCGGCAGAGCCCGGTGTTGCGTAGGCGGGCAGCGGGAACTCGGTACCGATACGGGCATCCAGAATCTTCAGTTCAATTTGTGTAGTCATGAATCGCTTTTTCAGTTGGATCTTGTATTGGCGCCCCTCTTGGCAAGGCGGGGCGCCGTGAGTCTTGTTCTTTCGGGACGCTCAGTGCCGGTAGTGGCGTGCAATCAGGGCGATCAGGTGACGGGCCAGCGTCAGCTTGTCGGCCAGCGGCAGCGGGGCCTGGCCCCCTTGCCAGAACACGGTCAGGGCGTTGTCATCGGCGTTGAAGCCTTGCCCCTCGCGGGACACATCGTTGGCGGCGATCATGTCCAGCCGCTTACGTTGCAACTTGTCGAGGGCGTATTGTTCCACATCCACGGTTTCGGCGGCAAATCCGACGGTGAAGGGTTTGTCTGAAAGGGCACCGACGGCCGCGATGATGTCGGGATTCTTCACCAGCTTCACCACCATCTGGTCGTTGTCGCCGGTCTTCTTGATCTTCTGGCTGGCGACCTGCTCAGGACGGTAGTCGGCCACGGCCGCGCAGCCGATGAAGAGGTCGCACTCGCCGACCCGGCTCATCACCGCCTGATGCATCTGCTCGGCGCTCTCGACATCGATGCGGGTGACTCCAGCAGGTGTAGCCAGCGTCACCGGGCCGCTCACCAGCGTCACTTCGGCGCCCGCTTCACGGGCAGCTTGGGCGATGGCGTAGCCCATCTTGCCGGAGCTGTGGTTGCTGATGTAGCGCACCGGATCCAGCGCCTCGCGGGTTGGCCCTGCGGTGAGCAGCAGCTTGACGCCTGCCAGCAAGGGCTCGGCGGCCAGCTGCTGACAGCAGCGATCCACCAGTTCGAGGGGATCCAGCATCCGCCCCGGGCCCACATCGCCACAGGCCTGGCTGCCGGCATCCGGCCCCCACAGCAGAATGCCGCGGCTGGCCAGGGTCTTGAGGTTGGCCTGGGTGGCGGCGTTGAGATACATCTGCTGGTTCATGGCGGGCGCCAGTGCGATGGGTGCCGGAGTGGCCAGACAGAGGGTGGTCAGCAGTTCGTCGGCCATGCCGGCGGCCATCCGTGCCATCAGGTTGGCGCTGGCGGGGGCGATCAGTACCAGATCGGCCCACTTGGCCAGTTCGATATGGCCCATGCCCGCTTCGGCAGAGGGATCCAGCAGGCTGTAGGCCACCGGATGACCGGAGACCGCCTGCAGGGTCAGCGGGGTGATGAACTCCTTGGCGGAGCGGGTCATCACCACCCGCACTTCGGCACCCTGATCTTTCAGGCGGCGTACCAGCTCGGCACTCTTGTAGGCGGCGATCCCGCCACTGACACCCAACAGGATGCGTTTATCGGCCAATCTCATCTGCTGTTTCTCTATCCGGCTCATTCTGACTGGTCGGCTAAGATACCACAGGCAATGGATGACGACAGGGGTTGGCATCAAGGGGTGTGGTCGGGCGCGCGCAATTTTTTGCTATGTTTTTTCTCAACAGGGATGAGGGAGAGACAAATGAGCATCAAAGAGTGGCCGGAAGATGAACGCCCCAGAGAGAAGCTGCTGCGTCAGGGGCCCGCGGCGCTCTCCGATGCCGAGCTGCTCGCCATCTTTCTGCGCACTGGCGTCAATGGCCTGAGTGCAGTGGATCTTTCACGTAATCTATTGAATCAATTCGGCTCTTTGCGCAGCTTGCTGGGGGCGGATCAACGGGCATTCTGCGAGGCGCACGGCCTTGGCCCGGCCAAATATGCCCAGTTGCAGGCGGTGCTGGAGATGGCCAGACGCCATCTGGCCGAGCAGCTGCAACGGGGCGATGTCCTCACTTCACCCCAGCTGACCCGCGACTATCTGCAGGCCCAGCTGCGGGATCGGCCACGCGAGGTGTTTGCCCTGCTGTTGCTCGACAATCAGCACAGAGTCATTCAATTTGTTGAGCTTTTTTTCGGCACCATCGACTCGGCGAGCGTCTGGCCAAGAGAAATCGTGCAGATCGCGCTCAAACATAATGCAGCCGCGGTGATTCTGGCGCATAATCACCCGTCCGGCGTCGCCGAGCCCAGTAGGGCCGACCGCCAGATCACGGATCGGATCACGGCCGCTTTGGCCCTGATCGATATCAGAGTGCTGGATCACTTGGTGATCGGTGATGGCATCACGGTTTCTTTTGCCGAGCGCGGTTGGCTATAACTGTGCTCTGGCACCGTATTAGTTGATCTTTGATCACGGATGCTGTATAAAATGCCGCCTTCTGTTTGCCCCGCAATCGAAGGCCAGCGGGGCAGATATTTGCTCGAGCAATGAAGTAAGATTTGGAGAGACTGACATGTCTAGAGTATGCCAAGTAACCGGCAAGCGCCCGGCAGTTGGTAACAACCGTTCGCACGCTAACAACGCCACCAAGCGTCGTTTCCTGCCGAACCTGCACACTCACCGTTTCTGGGTTGAGAGTGAAAAACGCTTCGTAAGCCTGCGCGTATCCGCAAAAGGCATGCGTATCATCGACAAGCGTGGCGTTGAAGTGGTTCTGGCTGAACTGCGCGCCAGCGGTGTTAAGGTATAAGGAATTAGATCATGGCTAAAGGTATTCGCGAGAAAATTCGCCTGAACTCCAGCGCCGGTACTGGTCACTTCTATACCACTACCAAAAACAAGCGCACCATGCCCGAAAAAATGGAGATCAAAAAGTTTGATCCCGTTGTTCGTCAGCATGTGATCTACAAGGAAGGCAAAATCAAGTAATTACTTGATGCTGCATTCCCAAAAACCCGGCTTCGTGCCGGGTTTTTTTATGCGCCGAATTCAGTACACTGCCGGTTCAAAGGGAGGCTTGCCATGTTCAAATTGAGCCGCAAAGGCTGGAATAACGTGATCATTGTGGTGGTGCTGATCGTGATCACCCTGTTGCATCGTATGGAGACTGCCCAGCAGGAGAACAGCGCCAAGCGGGCTCGCCCCTTGTTGCCGGATGCGTCTGTGGTGCTCACTTGGCAGGGGCCTAGTTGGCAGATTGAGCGGATCGGTCAGGGCTGGCGCAGCGTGCCGGATTTGGGGCTCGACACTGCTCAGCTGGATGCCCGTCTGGCACGCTGGCAGAGCTGGTTGCTGCCCCCCGGCGAGGTGGTGCGCGGTACCCCGGTGACCATCAAGGTGTGGATTGCCGGCCAGAGCGATCCGGTCGAGATCGGCCTCTATCAGAACAGCGGCCAATATGGCGCCCAGCTGCCCTCCGGTCTCTGGCTCGCCCTCACTGCCGAGCAGTATCGCGATCTGCTGCGTCCTGCCCCCTGAGTTCCTTTTCCTTGCGAGGTGCCCATGCCCGAATTGCCAGAAGTTGAAGTCAGTCGTCAGGGGATCTCCCCTTGGCTCACCGGTATCAAGGTGACGCGCGTGGTGGTGCGGGATGGTCGCCTGCGCTGGCCGATCCCCGGTGAGATTCAGGAGCTGGTGGACCTCACCATCCATCGGGTGCGTCGGCGTGCCAAATACCTGCTGCTGGAGACTGATTTCGGCACCGCCATCCTTCATCTGGGGATGTCCGGCAGCCTGCGGGTGCTGGATATCGGCACCCCGGCCGAGAAGCACGACCACGTGGATATCGAGCTGGAGAATGGCAAGCTGCTGCGGCTCAACGATCCGCGCCGCTTCGGTGCCCTGCTCTGGACCCGTGAACCGGCCGAAGCCCACGCGCTGCTCGCCAAGCTGGGGCCAGAGCCGCTCACCGATGCCTTCAGTGCTGATTACCTGCAGGGGCGCGCCAAGGGGCGCAGCACCGCCATAAAACAGTTCCTGATGGACAATCAGGTGGTGGTCGGGGTGGGCAACATCTACGCCAACGAGGCGCTCTATGCTGCCGGCATTCACCCCAAACGGGCGGTGGGCAATATCAGTGCCGAGCGGCTGGGAACCCTGGTGGCCGAGATCAAGCGGGTGTTGGCCGAGGCGATTCGCCAGGGCGGCACTACTCTTAAGGATTTCACTAGCGCCGATGGCAAGCCGGGCTATTTCGTGCAGCAGTTGCAGGTTTATGGCCGTGGCGGTCAGCCCTGTTTCCACTGCCACACCCTGCTGACCGAGACAAGAATGGGCCAGCGCACCACGGTTTTTTGCAGTCATTGCCAGCGCTGAGCGCACTTTTTGCCCCGATCCGGGGGAAGTTGTAACAGCGTATTTCCACTCTGTTGAAGATTTGCACAGCTGTCACTAGTATCCCGACCGTTCAGGCGGTTTGAGAATATAAAAATGACAGTTAAATCAATAGACTGGGAATATTTATCCCGGCAGGAGCGTTATTGCGCAAAATCCATGGCCCGCTTCCTCTACCCCGAGGGATGTGACCGGAAAACCTTCAATCGCGGCAAGTTCGTGCTGCGCAGCCTGCTCTATCGCAAGTCGCTGAGCCGGGTCTTCAGCCTGTTTCAGTGCGACTCGCTCAAGGCACTGCCAGCGGTCTATCCCGAGCTGCTCGACAAGCCGATGCGACCCTATCGCTTCGCCTGTGCCAGCGCCCGTGAGCGGGTCGAGATGCTGGAAAATCACTATCGGTTGCTGCTGGAGTGCTACCCGCAGCTGATCGACCCCCTCTATCTGGGCGAGGGGATCGCGCTGGGGCACTATCCCCAGAGCGGCTGCCGCATTCTGCTGCGCCACGATGGCACCTTCCGCCGCGAGGCCGAGCTGGCGCTATCCATCGTCAACGGCGAGGGGCAGCGCCTCTACAGCTGTGCTTTTTCGCTGGCGGGCAGTGCGGATCGTTTGATTCTGATGATCGGCTCCATGCAGGGGCCGGAGCCTGCAGTCGACAATGCCCAGGATCGGGTGCGCGAGCTGACCAAAGAGGGGCACGGCCTGCGGCCCAAATCCCTGCTGGTGCAACTGGTGCTGCAACTGGCGCAGAGCATGGGGGCGGCAGAGGTGCTGGCGGTGCGCAAGCGGGCCCACGTGTTTCAGGCCAAGCGCTACAGCAGCAAGCAGAAAGCCAATTTGCAGGCCGATTATGACGAGCTGTGGCAGGAGTTCGACGCCCGGGATGTGGATACCAACTTCGTCGCACTGCAAGCCCAGCCGCGCAAGCCGCTTGAGGAGATCGCTTCCAAGAAGCGGGCCATGTATCGGCGCCGCTACGAGTGGCTCGATCTGCTGGTGCAGGAGATGAATGAGCAGTTTGCCCGTCAGTAAACGGCAAGCAGGCTGACCTCTCCATGCGAGAGAGATACAACAAGGGCTACCCGTGGGTAGCCCTTGTTCGTAGTTGCCGTTGGGAATGGCGAGTATGGAAGGGGATCACCCTTTCTGTTTGGCTGCGATGGCCTGGGCCACCACGGGGTCGACAAACTGACGAATGTCGCCACCGTGCAGCGCCACCTCTTTCACCAGAGTGGAGGAGATAAAGGAGTTCTCCTCCGCCGGGGTGAGGAAGACGCTTTCCAGCTCCGGCATCAGGCGGCGGTTCATATTGGCCAGCTGGAACTCGTACTCGAAGTCGGAGACGGCGCGCAGGCCGCGGATCAGCACGTTGGCCTGATGCTCTTTGGCAAAATCGACCAGCAGACCGGAGAAGCCCACCACCTTGACGTTGGGAAGCTGGCTGGTCACTTGCTGGACAAGCTGGACACGTTCTGCCAGATCGAACAGCGGGCGCTTGCTCGGGCTGTTGGCGACCCCGACCACCACCTCGTCAAACAGCTTGGCGGCGCGGCCGATGAGATCGGCGTGGCCATTGGTAACGGGATCAAAAGTCCCGGGATAAATTACCCTGGTAGTCATCTTTGCGGTCCTGCAACCTGGAAATTTGGTCGCATTATAAGGTCGTCGCTTGAGAATAGCAGTGCATCAGGCAAGAATACGCCATCGCGCATCAAGCCTCCTTGCATTGGTGACAGGGAGCAAAGGGATTTTTTATGAAACGTATTCTGGTCGTTCGCAATGACAAGATTGGTGACTTCATGCTGGCGTGGCCTAGCTTCGCCATGCTCAAAGGCTCCATGGAGTGTCATGTGACTGCCCTGGTTCCGGCCTACACGGCGCCGCTGGCCCGGCTCTGCCCCTGGATTGACGAGGTGATCATCGATCCGGGCGTGCGGGCCGACAAGGAGCAACAGCGAGCGCTGCTGGCGCGGATCAAGGCGGCGGCGTTCGACGCGTCCATCTGCCTCTTCTCCAACTCCCGCAACGCCATGCTGGTGTGGAAGGCGCACATCCCTTACCGGCTGGCCCCGGCGACCAAGCTGGCGCAGGTGCTCTACAACCAGCGACTGGTGCAGCGTCGCTCCCGCTCCCAAAAGCCGGAGTCCGAGTACAACCTGGAGCTGATCCGCCGCTTCCTGGCCGATCAGCAGGTGGCCGTGGTGGAGCCCAAGACCCCCTTCCTGCAGTTCGATGACGAGACCCTGCTACAGGTGCGCGAACAGCTGGCACTCAAGCTCAAGCTCGATGCCAGCCGCCCCTGGCTGATGGTGCATGCCGGTAGCGGTGGGTCTGCCAACAACCTCTCCATCGAGCAGTATGCCCGCATCATCATCAAGCTCAATCAGGCCTGCCCCGAGCTGCAGTGCGTGCTGACCGCAGGCCCGGGCGAGGAGAAGATGGCCGAACAGCTGGCGGCCGAGTTGCTGGCCCACGGTGGCAACGGCTGGATCTACCGCTCCAGCGATGGTCTGCCGATGTTCTGTCAGGTGCTGGCCAACGCAGCCCTGTTTATCGCTGGCAGTACTGGCCCGCTCCATATCGCTGGCGCGCTCGATGTGCCGACCATCGGCTTCTTCCCGATGCGCCGCTCCGCTACTCCGCTGCGCTGGAAGCCCCTCAACAGCGAAGGGCGTCACCTCGCCTTCAGCCCGCCGGAGGATAGCGACCATCCTGAGGATATGAGTCAACTCGATCCCAAGACCATGGTGCCGGTGATGGCCCGCTGGGCGGCGCCTTTCTGGCGCAAGTAACCTATGCTGCAATGCAAACAGGGCCCCGCGGGGCCCTGTTTCGTATGACGGTTATTCCGGCTGCTGCGGCTGCTGGCGCACCCAGAGGTCGGCGTATTTAACGAAGGTGGAGTGGGCGGAGAGGATCGCCAGCAGCAACCCTTGCTTGCCATCGAGGAAGCCCGCTTTGAGCAGGTACATCTTGAGGAAGCAGCCTACCGCGTGGATCAGCCCCTGACTGAGGGAGCCCTTCTTGCCGCGAGCGGTGCGCTGATCGGCCCAGGCGCGGGCATAACCGGCGGATTTGACCAGATAGTGCTCCAGATCCCGATAGGTGAAGTGGAGCAGGTCGCCATGAATATTGACGATCTTCATGTTGGCGCGCACTTCCACTTTCTCGTGCACCAGTGCCTCGTTGTAGCTGGTGAGCGCCTTGGGATAGAGGCGCAGCACCCGATCCGGATACCAGCCACTGTGGCGGATAAAGCGGCCAAAGACCCAGGAGAGGCGCGGGATCGAGTAGATGGTATCGCTGGCCGGATTGGCCATCACGTTGGCGATGGCGGTTTTCAGCTCGGGGGTGAGCCGCTCGTCGGCATCCAGCCACAGCACCCAGTCGGATTGCACGTGGGATTGGGCCAGTCGGCGCTGTTTGCCAAAGCCCGGCCACTTGGCGTTGACGAAGAAGCGGGCGCCAAATTCGGCGGCAATGGCCGGGGTTTCGTCCTGACTGCCTGAGTCCAGAATGACGATCTCGTCCACCAGTCCGTCGAGGGAGGCGAGGCACTTGCGCAGGTTGTCGGCTTCATTCTTGACGATCAGAACGGCAGCCAGAGTCGGTTTTTTCACGAAATGGGGCTCACGGTTATTGCCCGGCTGGCGGGTCGAATGCGTATTGATGGGCCATTCTAACGGAAAAACGGGTCAAAGAGAGAGCCGCCATTGCCCGTTTCTATCAGCTGTTTGCCTGTCTCGTCTCGTCCGGCTGGAAGATGGGCGCCGCTGGAAAAATGGGGTGACGGCAGCGTCTGCCAAGGATCTTCTGTTATTTATCCAGTCATTCTTGGGGCATAATCTCGCCCAGTGATGATTAACTGCCGGGCCAGTCCCGAGAGAAGACGCGTGATGAAAATATTGGTGATCGGCCCCTCCTGGGTCGGCGATATGGTGATGTCCCAGAGCCTCTACAAGGCGATCAAGGCCAACCATCCGGAGTGCGAACTGCACGTGATGGCCCCCGCCTGGTGCTGTGCCCTGCTGGAGCGGATGCCGGAGGTGGACAAGGCGATCACCATGCCCCTTGGCCACGGTGACTTCAAACTGGTGGCACGCCGCCGCCTCGGCAAGCAGTTGGCCGCCGAAAAATACGATCAGGCCATCGTCCAGCCCAACTCCATGAAGTCGGCGCTGATCCCCTGGTTTGCCCGCATTCCGGTCCGTACCGGCTGGAAGGGCGAGAGCCGCTACGGTCTGCTCAACGACCTGCGCAGCAACAAGTCCGCCTTCCCGCTGATGGTGGAGGGCTATCTGGCGCTCGCTTATCCCAAAGCGCAGATGAAGAGTCGGGCCGATATCCCGACCATTCCGCATCCGGCGCTCCATGTCGATCTGATAAACCAGAGCAAGGCGCTGGAGCGGCTGGGACTGGATCGCGCCCGTCCGGTGCTGGTGCTCTGCCCCGGTGCCGAGTTCGGCCCGGCCAAGCGCTGGCCGGAAGGGCACTACGCCGTGGTGGCCCAGCAGCATCTGGACGAAGGATGGCAGGTGTGGATCTTCGGCTCCAACAAGGATGTACCGGTAGCCAATACCATCCGGGATCGGGTCAACCTGCTGACTCGCCCCAACTGCCACGTGCTGGCGGGCAAGACCAGCCTGCATGAGGCGATCGATCTGATGGCGCTGGCCAGCCGGGTCATCTCCAACGACTCCGGCCTGATGCACATCGCCGCCGCCCTCAACCGGCCGCTGGTGGGTGTCTATGGCTCCACTTCGCCGCTCTACACCCCGCCGCTGGCGGATCGGGTCGAGATCGTCCACACCGACATCGAGTGTCGCCCCTGCTTCAAGCGCACCTGCAAATTCGGCCATCTCAAGTGCCTGATCGATCTGGCGCCGGAGCAGGTGGTCGATGCCTGCAAGAAGCTGGAGCAGAGTCAGTAAGATGCCCTACCGTCTGCTCTACAACCTGCTGATCCATCTGGGATTGCCGCTGGCGCTGCTGGCCCTCTACAAGCCGAAGAGGGGCAAGCCCGGTTTTGGCAAGCGCTGGGCCGAGCATCTCGGGCGGCTGCCCGCCACCGGACAGGATGTACCGCTGTGGATCCATGCGGTGAGCGTGGGGGAGACGCTGGCCATCATGCCGCTCATTCGCGCCCTGAAAGCGGAGCGGCCCGATCTGCCGATCCTGCTCACCACCACCACCCGCACCGGCGCCGATCAGGCTGCCAGGCTGGGGGATCTGGTGATCCATCGCTACGCGCCGCTCGACTACCCCTGGGCCATTGCCGCCTTTCTCGACACCTTCAAGCCGCGCGCGCTCTGGGTGATGGAGACCGAGCTGTGGCCAAACTGGCTGGCCGCCTGCGAGGTGCGCCACCTGCCGGTGACCATCATCAACGCCCGCCTCTCCGAGCGTTCCTGCCAGCGTTATGCCCGCTTCCACGGCGCCTTCGACGCCCTGAGCCGGCCACTGACCCATCTGCTCTGTCAGCATCAGGATGACGCCGACCGCTTCGCCCACCTCGGCATCGATCGTTCGCGGCTGGCGGTGACCGGCTCCATCAAGTTCGATATCCAGTTTGGTGACGAGGTACAGGCAAAAGGGCGCGCCCTGCGCCAGCAGTTGGGGGCGGATCGGCCGGTCTGGATCGCTGCCAGCACCCATCAGGGTGAGGACGAGCAGGTGCTGGCCGCCTTCGATCTGCTGCTCAAACGCCATCCCGATGCGCTGCTCATTCTGGTACCGCGCCACCCCGAGCGGTTCGACCGGGTGGCCGAGCAGTGCGCCCCTTATGGCTGTGTGCGGCGCACTGATGGTGCTGCGGTGAGTGCCGGGGATAAGGTCTATCTCGGCGATACCATGGGCGAGCTGCCGCTGATGCTGGCGGCAGCCGATGTGGCCTTTGTCGGCGGCAGTCTGGTGAAGATCGGCGGTCACAACCTGCTGGAGCCGGCGGCCCTCGGCAAGCCTTGCCTGACGGGTCCCGCCTACTTCAACTTCAGCGACATCACTCGCCAGCTGGTGGCTCAGGGTGGCGCCGCCATCGTGGCCGATGCCGCCGAGCTGGGCGAGCAGGTGAGCCAGCTGTTTGCCGACGAGAGCACCCGCCGCGAGATGGGCGAGCAGGCCCGCGCCGTGGTGCTGCGCAATCAGGGAGCCCTGGCGCGTACCCTCTCGCACTGCCTCACTGCGCTGGAAAACGACTGAGTGTCGGTCTTTCATACCGCCCGGCCATAAAAAAACGGAGCGCGATGCGCTCCGTTTTGTTTTTGGCGGTTGCCGGAATTAGCGAACGATCAGCCCCAGCAGGATGCCGACCACACCGAAGTCGGAGTCGCTGAAGGTGGTGTTGGCGAAACCGAGGTTGCCCAGCACCGGCAGCAGGAACACCGGCAGAATGGTGAGCAGCAGCAGGCCGTTGGCGAAGGAGCCCAAAATGGCGCCGCGACGACCACCGGTGGCGTTGCCGAACACCCCGGCAGCGGCGCCGACGAAGAAGTGCGGTACCACGCCCGGGATGATGACGGTCAGGCCCATGGCGTAGAGCAGCGCCATCCCCACCAGACCGGCAGCAAAGCTCGACAGGAAGCCGATCAGCACGGCGTTGGGGGCATAGGGGAAGACGATGGGGCAGTCGAGTGCCGGCTTGGCGTTCGGTACCAGCTTGTCGGAGATACCCTTGAAGGCCGGTACGATCTCGGCGATGACCATCCGCACACCTTGCAGGATGACGTAGACACCGGCGGCGAAGGTGATGGACTGCATCAGGGAGAACATGAACCAGTGCTTGCCCTTGGCGACGCTGGAGACAAACTCGGGGCCAGCGAAGGCGGAGGTCACCAGGAAGATGATGCCCATGGTGAAGGAGATGGCCACCGGGGTATCGCGCAGGAACAGCAGGCTCTTCGGTACCTGCACATCTTCGCAGCTGTGGGCCTTGTTGCCGAACTTGGCGCCGATCAGGGCGGAGAGCACGTAGGAGCAGGTGGAGAAGTGGCCCAGTGCCACGTCATCGGAGCCGGTGATCTGCTTCATGAAGGGGTGGGCGATGGCCGGGAAGAAGACCATGGCGACACCGACCACCAGACTGCCCACCGCGATCAGCGGTACGCCGCTCATGCCGCCGGCAGAGAGGATCACCGCCACCATCATCGACATGAACAGGGTGTGGTGACCGGTCAGGAAGATGAATTTCCACGGGGTCAGACGGGCGATCAGGATGTTCACCAGCATGGCGAAGAACATGATCATCGCCATCTCCTTGCCAAACGAGGTCTGGGCGATGGAGACGATGGCCTCGTTGTTGGGGACGACCCCCTTGATACCGAAGGCGTGCTGGAAGATGACGGCAAAGTCACCCAGCGAGTTGATCACTAGGGTGGCACCGGCCCCCAGAATGACGAAACCCATGATGGTCTTGACCGTGCCCTTGATGCACTCGGTCACCGGTTTCTTCTGGGCAATCAGGCCGATAAGCGCGATCAGGCCGACCAGCACGGCGGGCTCGGACAGCACGTCAAACATCAGAAAGTTGAAAAATTCCATGGTCAGCTCCTGGCAATGGAAGATGCGGCCCGCAGGCCGCATGGAGGATCCTTAGAGGGCGCCCAGTTCGCGCAGGGCAGTGGCGAGCTTCTCTTTCATCGCGGCCTTGTCGACCATGTTGTCGAGGGCCACCAGACGGCCGTTGACGCCCATGGATTGCAGCTGCTCGGCGATGTCGCGGGTGGCGACAAAGATCTCGGCGGTTTCACTGCCGGCGGAGGCCAGATCGCGGTGATCCACTTCGGCGGTGACTGCCAGCTCTTTCAGGATGCTCTTGATGCTCATCTCCATCATCAGGCTGGTACCCAGACCGTGACCGCATACAACCAGAATTTTCATTGTCTCTTCCTCTGTCAGGTGCGCCGTGGCGCAGATCAGTAGCGCGCCAGAATGCGCAGGATGTCGTCTTTGGTGTCGGCCGCAATGATGGCCGCCACGTCCTCTTCATTCATAAACAGCTCGGCCAGCTGGGCGATGGTCTCCACATGGGAGTTGCTGTCGCTGGCGGCCAGGGTGATCAGCAGCCTGATCGGGTCGTTGCCCTCGGAATCGAAGTTGACCCCCTGCTTGATGACGGTCAGCCCCAGACCCAGCCGGTTGACGCCGTCTTCGGGGCGAGCGTGGGGCATCGCCAGACCGGGGCCCAGCACGTAGTAGGGGCCGAGCTCTTCATGAGAGCGAAACAGCGCCGCTACGTAGGAGGGTTCGATGGTGCCATTGGCCAGCAGGGGCGCCGTCGCCAGCTCGATGGCGTGACGCCAGTCGCGGGCTGCGGGTTCGATGCGGATGACATCCTCGGTCAGCAGTTGAGTCAGCATGGTGGTGATCCGGCTAGTTAAGATGGCGCCAATCTATCGATCTTGCGGTGGTGAAACTGTGAGAGTGATCGCGAAAGTTAGCGCTATCAGATAGCGCTAACATCAAACTGTGATAGCGCTATCACTTCACCCATTAACGGGAGTCATCTTGCCCCCGTGATCCGGGAAAGAGGGTAGAATCGGCCTTGAGCAAATGGTCAGTGGCGCTCTTTTGCCTTAAAGTGAGCAGCCGCAAGTCGAGGATGGGATGGATGTCAGAAGCAAAGAAGCGCCGTAGCACGGGTCGGGTGACCCTCAACGATGTGGCCCAGCTGGCTGGTGTGGGGGCCATGACGGTTTCCCGTGCCCTGCGCACGCCGGAGATGGTCTCCGACAGGATGCGCGAGCGCATCGAAGCTGCGGTGGAAGAGCTCGGCTATATCCCCAATCGGGCCGCCGGGGCGTTGGCCTCAGCGACTTCCCAGACCATCGTAGTGATCGTCCCGAGTCTGGCGGAAGCGGGCTGTGGCGAGATGATCGCGGGACTGCAACAGACCCTGCTCGAGGAGGGTTACCAGATCATGCTGGGGGATGCCCAGCATCTGAAACAGCAGGAAGAGAGCCTGCTGACCAGCTTTTTGCAGCACAATCCGGCGGCGGTGGTGCTGTTTGGTGGCGATCCCGGCGAGACGATCCGTACTCGCCTGAAAGCCTCCCGCCTGCCGGTGGTGGAAGTGGGTGCAATGGCCCGCAGCCCCATCGACATGAATGTGGGAGTCTCCAACTTCGATGCCGGTTATCAGCTCACCCACCACCTTATCGAGCGGGGCTACCGCAATATCGGTTTTCTCTGTGCCCGTCAGGAGCAGTGGATGCTGCAACAGCGGATGCAGGGCTGGCAGAAAGCGCTGCTCGACAACTACCTCTCCCCCGATGCCATCATCAACACCTCGGAGCGGCCCAGCTTCAGCACCGGTGCCACCATGCTGGGTGAATTTCTGCTGCGCTGGCCCGAGCTGGACGCGCTGATCTGCGTTAACGACGAACTGGCGGCCGGGGTACTGTTCGAGTGCCAGCGTCGCCATTTGAATGTGCCGGGCAAACTCGCCATCGCCGGATTTGACGATCTGGATGTGGCGCGCGCCTGTTATCCGACCCTTACTTCGGTCAGGATCCCCTATCGCAAAATGGGGCAGGAGGCTGCCGAGCTGATCCTGCGCCAACTGGCCGGGGAGCCCGTGATTGGCACTGCTCTGGCTCTCGATTTTCAACTGCAAAAGCGTCAAAGCAGCTGATCCCCGTTTCACACGTCATCAAAGAGGCAACCATGTTCAAGGCTCTGTTACTGGAAAACCAAGACGGCAAGACTGTACCGACTCTGACCCGGCTGGCCGAGAGCCTGTTGCCGGAAGGTGAAGTGCGGGTAGCGGTCGCTTACAGCTCCATCAACTACAAGGACGGGCTGGCCATCACCGGCAAGGGCAAGATAGTGCGTCAGTGGCCGCTGGTGCCCGGCATCGACTTCGCCGGTACCGTGCTCGAATCTGCCGACAGCCGCTATCAGCCCGGCGACAAGGTGGTGCTGACCGGTTGGGGCGTGGGCGAAGGGCACTGGGGCGGCATGGCCGAACAGGCGCGGGTCAAGGGGGACTGGCTGGTGCCGTTGCCCGCCGGGCTGGATGAACGGCAGGCCATGTGCATCGGTACCGCTGGTCTCACCGCCATGCTCTGCGTGCTGGCGCTGGAAGAGGCGGGTATTACACCAGATAGCGGCGAGGTGCTGGTCACCGGTGCGGCAGGCGGTGTGGGCTCCGCCTCAGTTGCCCTGCTGGCAGCCCTTGGCTATCAGGTGGCTGCGCTGACCGGTCGTCCGGAAGAGCAGGGCGCCATGCTCACTGCGTTGGGTGCCAGCCGCATCGTGCCGCGCAGCGAGCTGCTGGTGCCAGCCAAACCGCTGGAGAAGCAGCTGTGGGCCGCTGCCATCGATACCGTCGGCAGTCAGGTGCTGGCCAAGCTGCTGGCTCAGATGAACTATGGCGGCGCTGTGGCGGCCTGCGGGCTGGCGGGCGGTTTTGATCTGCCGACCAGTGTGATGCCCTTTATCCTGCGCAACGTGCGGTTGCAGGGGGTCGATTCGGTGATGTGCCCGTTTGAACGTCGTCAACTGGCGTGGCAGCGACTGGCACGAGATCTTCCCGCCAGCTTCTTTGCTCAGGCGGTCACCGAGATTGGGCTGGAGCAGGTAGTGGAGGCCGCCGAGGCCATCACGCAAGGCCAGATCGCAGGTCGCACTCTGGTCAAACTTTGAACTCTCTCTGACTGGCGAGCCCGACAATTCCGGATAAAATTGGAGTGCGGGTGAACTATCCAAGGAGAGTGAAGATGGGTGGACACAAGCCGGATTACGACTCCTCTGATGATGATTGGGAGCCGGATTCCTGGGAAGAAGAGCTGGATCAGTGGGAAGATGAAAGCTGGCAGGATGATGACACTTTCGATGACCAGTGAACCACGGCATTGAACGAACAGGCGGGCTTTGGGCCCGCCTGATTTTTTTGCCACGCTCACATGGCTGAGCGTTCGTCCTTGGTCAGGAGCGGGGCGCTGGGTAGAATGAACTGCCCAAATGACGCTCAAGGATGACTATGCGACTCACCATCATATTGTTGGCTGCCCTGCTGGGTGGCTGTGTCTCCAACGATGATCCCTGCGAGAAGGTGTGGAGTGAAGTGGGGGAGGCGGATGGCAAGCTGGGCTTCACCACCGAGCGGATCGAGTTCCATCAGGGCCAGTGTGGCAAGAAGGTGGATGCCGAACTGTGGAAGCAGGGACATCAGAAGGGATTGGCATGGTATTGCCGCCCCGAGCATCTCTATCTGGCTGGCCGCTCAGGCGAGGAGTATCGCGGCGTTTGCCCGAATGATACCCAGGCGCGCAGATTGTTCGAACAGGGGCGTCAGGGGTGGACAGATCAATAACGCCCTGACAGGGAGGGGCGTTACTCCTCTTTCAAACGCAGCGGCTGGCAGAGGTAACCCTTGTCATTGGCACTGCGGGCGCACTTGCTGCAGACAAACTTGGGTTTGCGCACGATTTTTCTCAGCGCCTTGAGATCGGTGGGGATCTCGTGACGGCGCCATTCACACAGGGTTTTGCTGCCCATAACGACTACCTCTACGACTTGACGGCCGTATTGTAATCGATTTTCATTTCGAATAAACCGGCAAAGCTCGCTTATTGGCCGATATGCCAATAAGCGATTGTTTCGGGATGGATTACTGGTAGAGGAACTTGGTGAAGATAAGCTCGCGCACCGCTTTCTTGCCGGTCTCTTTCACCAGCAGTTCGTTGACGGTTGTCTCGCACTCCTTGCGCAGCTCTTCTCGGTTGGTCAGGGACTTCACTTGATCGGCATTTTTGCTGCCAATCAGACGGATGATGGCATCGCGGATCAGCGGGTCATGCTGCTCCAGCAGCTTGAGATCGGCCTCGTTTTCCGCCATCAGCTCTACCGTGACCCGGATATAACCGAGGGTTTTGCTATCACTCAGGTAGTTGGTGATGATGTCGGGATCGAGCGCGTGGTAGGAGAAACCAGGCTTGGCAGCCCCCTCTGCGCCCTCGGCGGGCGGCTCATCTTCAGCCAGAGCTTGCTGCTGCAGGGCGCCACAGCTCAGTAACAACACCAGCAGAATTTTGAAGATCTTCATATAGATGGCTCATCAGCAAGAGATAACCCATTTTTGATGTTGCCATCGGGGCCGTCAAGCACGGATGTTCTTACATTTCGCTATTGATTTACGGATAATAAACCGGATTTTAACCTGAACACGGAAATCTCTGGATGGTGAAGCTGTGAAGTCCGAGTTGACTGTTCCCCTCACGCCGTTAAGCGGGTGGCTGGCCCCCGAATGTTGCGAATTGCCTGCCAGCTTGCGCCCCTGGCTGCTGGAGCCCGGCTCCATGACCCGGCGGCTGCGTCAGCACAATCGCCACTTTTCGGTGGAGTGGCTGGGCAATCACCCGGTCGCCCTTACTGCCGATGAGCAGTGGCTGGTGGATTCGGCCTCGCCGGCCGGTACCTGCCGCGAGGTGATCCTGCACGGGGATCGTGGGCCCGCCGTGCTGGGCTGGACCCTGTTTGCCGATGACGCACTGCAAGGGAGCGGCATTGCCGAGCTTGGCGAGCAGCCGCTGGGTGAGCGGGTATTTGGCCATGAGCCTGCCCGCCGCGATCATCTGCAACTGGCCCGTTTCGATATCGCCGCCAATCCCCGTTGCCCGGCCGCCACTGTCTGGGGGCGTCGTTCCCGTCTGTTTCTGGGGCAGTGGCCACTGCTGGTGCACGAGCTGTTTCTGCCCTCTCTCGTCTGTGACAAGGAGCTGGAGTGAATCTGTTAACCAAGGAGCGGGGACTTGCCTACATGCAGTTGGCCCGCGTCGACAAACCCATAGGTACTCTGCTGCTGCTGTGGCCAACCCTGTGGGCCCTCTGGCTGGCCGCCGGTGGCCTGCCCAATCTCTGGGTGCTGACCGTGTTTGTGGTCGGCGTCTTTCTGATGCGCTCGGCAGGGTGCGTGATCAACGATTATGCGGATCGCAACTTCGATGGCCACGTCAAACGCACCGCTGGTCGCCCCTTGCCCACGGGCAGAGTCAAGCCGTGGGAGGTGCTGGCGCTCTTCTTCGTGCTGGCGCTTATCTCGTTTGGTCTGGTGCTGACCATGAATCCGCTCACCATCGGTCTGTCGTTTGTCGCCCTGCTGCTGGCGGTGAGCTACCCCTTCATGAAGCGCTTTATCTCGAATCCCCAGCTGGTGCTCGGGATGGCCTTCTCCTGGTCGATCCCGATGGCCTATGCGGCGCAGGCGGATGCTCTGCCGCTGGTGGCCTGGCTGCTCTTCTTCGCCAACCTGCTCTGGACCGTGGCTTACGACACCCAGTACGCCATGGTGGATCGGGATGACGACCTCAAGATCGGCCTCAAATCCAGCGCCATCCTGTTTGGTCGTTACGACAAACGGATCATCGGCGTACTGCAACTCTCGACGCTGCTGTTGCTGCTGGCGGTCGGGCAGCTGATGACGCTGGGGGGCTGGTATTACTGGGGATTGCTGGGGGCGGCGGTGCTGTTTGTCTATCAGCAGCGGCTCATTCGCGAGCGGCAGCGAGAAGCCTGCTTCCAGGCGTTTCTCAACAACAACTATGTGGGGGCGCTGGTGTTTGCCGGTCTGGTGCTCGATTACCTGCTGGCGTGACATGTTCCCGCGCAGACTCCGATAAAAATGAAGGCCGCATCATGCGGCCTTCATTGTTTGCGTTGCAGATTAGAGCTGATTGCCTGCCTGAATGGTGCGGCGGATCTTGTTGCTCAGCAGCGGCACTATGTTGTCGGCCAGCGCCTGGAAGCGGCCGAGATCCGGCTTGCACTCGGGGGAGAGGTAGCCCTCCTTGCGCAGCGTGTGGATCAGGGTGCTGAACAGCTTCTGGTCGAAGAACTCGGGGGCGTTGATGCCGTGCAGGGTGCCGAGGCGCTCTGCCATCATCAGGCCGTCCGCCTCCAGCTGCTCCGCCTCGATATGGGGCTGGGCCAGTACCCGGGTCAGCACGATGGCGTAGCGTTGCAGGGTCTCCTGAATGCTCTCCGCCAGCAGCAGCAGGCGCATCTGGTTGGCCGGATTGACCCAGTAGCCGTCATCGCAGGTCTCGATCAGTTGCTGGGTCTGCAGTGCGTCGAGCAGGCTGTCGACCAGCGCTGGCAGCTCCTCCTCTTCATAACGCAGGAACAGCTCGGTCTTGAGCAGCGGATAGATGTCGATGCAGCGGGCCATGATCTCGCTGCGGGAGATCCCCTCGCACCGTTCAATCAGTGCCGCCACCAGAGAGGGCATGGCAAACAGGTGGAGGATGTTGTTGCGGTAGTAGGTCAGCAGGATCGCCTGATAGCGGTCGAGACTGATGATCTGCCCCAGCTTGTCCTCGCTCACCTCGAACTTGTTGAGCTCCATCGCCTGATCCAGCAGGGTCTTGGCATCCTCATCCGGAATGGTGCTCTGCGGGCTGTAGGGCACCGCCTTGAGCAGATCCAGATAGGTGTTGAGCTGGGCCTGCAACTCGTCGCGGGTCAGGGCGTGGCGCTCGGCGGCCAGCAGCGCCAGCGCACTCAGGGTCAGGCCGTTGACCGCGGCAGCGCCGTTGATGCGGGTCATCAGCAGTTCGGCCAGATTGTTGACAGTGCCCGCCATCCACTCCGGACGCTCCTCTTCCCCGATGTGCTTTTTCCAGTCGGGGATATGTTCGCTCAGGTAGCTGTTGAGAGTCAGCGGCTCGCCGAAGTTGACGAAACCACGGCCGTAGTTGCGCAGCTTGCGCAGGATGCCGAGCACCTGCAGGAAGCTCTCTTTCTCCTTGCGGCTCCCTTTGAGCTCGTTGTGGTAGGTGTTCACCTCCATCACGTGCTCGTAGCCCAGATAGACCGGCACCAGAGTGACCGGCCTGTCCAGCCCGCGCATCATCGCCTGCAGGGTCATCGCCAGCATGCCGGTCTTGGGCGGTAGCAGACGGCCGGTACGGGAGCGACCACCTTCGGTGAAGAACTCTACCGAGTAACCCTTGGCAAACAGCAGGTTGAGGTATTCACGAAATACCGTGCTGTAGAGCGGGTTGCCCTTGAAGGTGCGGCGAATGAAGAAGGCGCCGCCGTGGCGGAAGATGGGGCCCGCCGGCCAGAAATTGAGGTTGATGCCTGCCGCGATATGGGGCGGCACCATCCCCTGGTGGTAGATGACGTAGGAGAGCAGCAGGTAGTCCATGTGGCTGCGGTGGCAGGGAACGTAGACGATCTCGTGCCCTTCCTGCGCCAATTGGCGTACCTTCTCGGCGCCATTGACCGACAAACCGCGGTAGAGCTTGTTCCACAGCCAGCCGAGGAAGCTCTCGCCCAGGCGGATCAGCCGGTAGGAGAAGTTGGAGGCGATCTCGTCCATGTAGCCATGGGCACGCTTTTGCGCCTTCTCGAGGCTGATCCCTTCGCGCTGGGCCTCCTCTTCAATCGCCTGCTGGATCACCGCGGAGTCGAGCAGTTGCTTGAACAGCAGGTTGCGGTTCGGCAGTTTCGGGCCGGTGGCAGCCAGCTGCTGACGGCTGAAGTGGGTACGGGCAACTCGCGCCAGCTTGTGGGCGATCGCCTCGTCGGTGCCGTGCTTGTCGGCCATATAGCGCAGGGAGAGGGGCGGCGAGAAGCGCACCAGATTCTCGCGACCCTTGAGGATCACGATGAGCGCCTTCTTCAGCCGGTTCGGCGCCAGGCTGCTGATGATGTTGAGGCCGGAGGCTTCTTCCCCTTCCCGACCCGGAGCGCGGCCCCAGAACAGGGTGACGGGCACCACCTGGATATCCAGCTCGGGATCCTGCTTGTGCAGATCCAGCAGCTGGTGGAACTCCTGCAGGAAGGGGAGCGGTTTGCTGCGTTTGCCAAACAGGGGAGGCGGACGGTCCAGACAGACATAGCGCGGCAGCAGCTGGCCGTTGAGCTCCAGCGGCGTGAAGGGGCCGGGCAGACCGAGATCCTCGCAGCACTGCTGCAGGGTCATCAGGTCGGTGATCGAACTGGTTTTCAGGGCATAGACGATGGGTCTGGCCGGATCCAGATTGAGTTCTGTGATGGGATTTTCCGGCAGGCTCTTGTGATTGACCAAGCCGCTGACCGGCCATTGCAAGATGGCTCTGGAAATCTTCTGTCCTAGGGACATGTGCGTCTGCTCTCCAAAAAAATGCGGCGTGAGCATAGCAAATCGACAGCCCCTTGTCGCCGAGAGGTACGATGAGTCGGCTGCGCAGGATCAAAACAGTAGTAAATGAGGGGTCGGTTGCGACAAATGTCAGCTGCGCCTTGCCTTGGCCACTGCACTGTATATACTGCCAGTGTGCTGTATAAAAAGACAGGTGCCAATTCTATGAAACCCCTTACCCCCCGCCAGGCCGAAGTGCTGGAGCTGATCAAGGTGAACATGAGCGAGACCGGTATGCCGCCGACTCGTGCCGAGATTGCCCAGAAGCTTGGTTTCAAGTCGGCCAATGCGGCCGAAGAACATCTGAAGGCCCTGGCCAAAAAAGGGGTCATCGAGATCATGCCGGGCACGTCCCGCGGCATTCGCCTGTTGCTCGAAGAGGAAGAGGTGCTGGAAGAGAGCGGCCTGCCGCTCATCGGCAAGGTGGCTGCCGGTGAACCCATTCTGGCTCAGGAGCATATCGAGAGCCACTATCAGGTTGATCCCGCCCTGTTCCATCCGCGCGCAGATTTTCTGCTGCGGGTGCAGGGGATGAGCATGAAGAACATCGGCATTCTGGATGGCGATCTGCTGGCGGTGCACAAGACCCAGGAGGTGCGCAACGGTCAGGTGGTGGTCGCCCGTCTCGATGAGGATGTCACCGTCAAGCGCTTCCAGCGCAAGGGCAGTCAGGTATGGCTGCTGCCGGAGAATGAAGAGCTCTCCCCCATCGAGGTGGATCTCTCCTGCCAGCAGCTCACCATCGAAGGGCTGGCGGTCGGGGTGATCCGCAACGCCGACTGGATGTAATCATCCCCGCCAACTGCGTTTGCCACACGGCCTCCTTCGGGAGGTCGTGCTGTTTCTGACGCACTTTCCCTGTCATATCAAATAGATCATCGGCGGCGGCATTTTTGTCCTGCGCGACCGGCTACCAATCATCCATTTCAGATATATGCTCAGATCAGTGCCCTGTCGCCGAGGCCGGGCTTGGCGCCTCCCTCTGACCATCGCAATGCATCGGTACGGGAGGGCCGGTAACAACGAGAATCGGGCAGAACACCTTCACGGGATATGAAGGGGGAGTGGGGAGATCCCGAGCCTTGTCAGGCAAAGGGGACCACTCGTAATGGTTGCAGATAGTCGTGACGGGCCTGTTCCCAGTTCAGGCCGACGAAGCAACATGACCTGTCGGTCAAGGAGGACTGGTATGGCATCAAGATCGCCATGGGATTCAGAGGCTGGGGCTGCGCCAGCGGAATCGTCAATCACCCGTTTTGTCAAAGGTAGCCGGATGACCTGGTTTTACGGTCTCTGGCTGCACCATCGTGGTTCGCACTGGACGCTCTGGCTGGGATGCCCGAAAGAGAAGGTGGTGCGTCTGGTGCTGCTGTTCAAACGGGGTCACGGTGATCGCCAGGGGGAAGAGGGCTGGCTGGCCCCCGTGATTCCCATCGGCGTGCGGGCCATCGGCAAGATGTTGCAGCAGGGACGCAACGTTCGCCCCTGAGCAGAAGAGACAAACAAATCCATCCATAACCGGCACCCGAGGGGGCCGGTTTTTTTATGGCCGCAACTGGCGATTAATTATGCCAAATGGTCGACTCCTGACAGGGCGTTGCACAAGGTTGAACCACCTTGGCGGCTCGCTGGGGTACAATGCCCCCCTCTTGTCCGGTCACTGCTGGCCATCTGCCTCGAACTGAAAGGGTCTCTTGTTATGATGAAGCTCCGCTATCCCCTGCTCTTTCTGCTGCTGACAGCCTGTCTGATTCTGGTGTTTTACGCCACGCAGCCAGAGCAGCCGGAACAGGCCGATTATTATCCGGCGGGGCGGGACATCAATGATTTTGCCTTTACCGATGCGGACAACCAGCCGTTCACCCCTGCCAACCTGAAGGGGCACTGGACCTTCCTGTTTGTCGGTTACACCTTCTGCCCCGATATCTGCCCCACCACCCTGGCAGATATGCGCTCCGTCTATGACCAGCTGAAGAAGATGGCGCCCGACAGTCAGGTGGTGTTTATCTCGGCGGATCCCCAGCGTGATGATATTCCACGTCTCAAGACCTATACCGCCTTCTTCAATTCCGAGTTCAAGGCGGCCACCGCCCCCCACGACAAACTGTTCCCGTTTGTGCGCAATCTGGGGCTGATCTACTCCATCGCCAATCAGGGGGAGAAGGATTATCTGATCGATCACTCCGCCTCCATCGTGCTCATCAATCCCAAGGGCAAGCTGCAGGCGGTATTCCGCCCGCAGGTGGCGCCGGGTCAGGTACCACGGGTGCAGATGGCCACCATGCTCTCTGACTTTTCCCGTATCCTGAAGCTGACAGGCAACTGAGCGTGACCCCAGCTGTTGCCCCCTGGTGGCGAGATCCCTCTCGCCACCGCGCCGTCTTTGCGCTCGCTCTGCCCATGGTTTTTTCCAATATCACCACCCCCTTGCTGGGGCTGGTGGACACCTGGGTGATCGGTCATCTCGGTCAGGCCTGGTTTCTGGGGGGCGTCTCGGTCGGTGCGACCCTGATCAACCTCATCTTCTGGTTGCTCGGTTTTTTGCGGATGTCGACCACCGGGCTGACGGCGCAGGCGCACGGCGCCGCCGACGGTCGTGCCCAGCTTGATACCCTGCTGCGGGCGCTGGGGCTGGCCATTGCTCTTGGCCTGGCGCTGCTGTTGTTGCTTTTCCCCCTGTTGCCACGGCTGATCGCCCTGAGTGGCGGTTCGCCCGAGGTGCAGCTCTATGCGGGCCAATACGTGGCGGTGCGGATCTGGAGCGCCCCGGCGGCGCTCTGCAATCTGGTGATCATGGGCTGGCTGTTGGGGATGCAGGATGCCCGCAGCCCCATGGTGATGCTGATCCTCACCAATCTGGTCAACATGGCGCTCGACGCCCTGTTTGTGCTGGGGCTCGGCTGGCAGGTGCGGGGTGTGGCGGCGGCCTCGGTCATGGCGGACTACTGCGCGCTGGCAGTCGGTATCTGGCTGGTACGCCGTCAGCTGGGGCAACTGGCGCCGACGGTGTGGCAGGATGGTTGGCAGCGCTGGCGGCAGCTTGCGCCCATGGTGCGGTTGCTCGGCCTCAATCGCGATATCTTCCTGCGCTCCCTCTGTTTGCAGCTCTGTTTCGCCTTCATGACTCTGCAAGGGGCACGACTGGGGGATGTGGCGGTGGCCGCCAATGCGGTGCTGCTCAACTTCCTGATGCTTATCTCCTACGGACTCGATGGTTTTGCCTATGCGGTGGAGGCCATGGTAGGGCGAGCCATCGGTCAGCGGGATCGGCAGAAACTGCGGGAGGCCATCGTGCTCAATCTGGGCTGGGCCGCCCTCATCGCCAGTGGTTTTACCCTGGTGTTTTCCCTCTTTGGTGCCCACCTTATCGGCTATATCACCGACATTCCGGCTGTGGTGGCGGAGGCAAATCGTCAGCTTCCCTGGCTGATCGCCATGCCCTTGCTGGCGGTCTGGTGCTTCCTGCTCGATGGCGTATTTATCGGGGCGACCCGGGCGCGGGAGATGCGCAACAGCATGTTGCTGGCCGCGTTTGGCGGCTTCTTCCCGATCTGGTGGCTCTGTCAGTCGTGGGGCGTGGCCGCGTTATGGGCGGCGATGGCGGCGCTGATGGTGGGGCGCGGTCTGTCGCTGGGGGTCACTTGCTGGCGGCTGGAGCGCAGCGGGCATCTGCTCGACGCCCGCCACTGATCATCGGTGGCGCTTACATGGCACCGTCGTAGCCGAGCTGGCGCCAGCTCTCGTAGACAAAGACAGACACCGCGTTGGAGAGGTTCATGCTGCGGCTCTGGGGCACCATAGGGATGCGCAGCCGCTGCTCGAACGGCAGGCTCTCGATGATCTCGATGGGCAGGCCGCGACTCTCCGGGCCAAACAGCAGGGCGTCGCCAAGGGCATATTGTGCTGCCGAGTGCGCGGTGCGCCCCTTGGTGGTGCAGGCAAACACCCGCTTGGGCGCCACGGCGGCCAGAAAAGCCTCATAGCTCGGCCAGCGCTTCACTTCGGCAAATTCGTGATAGTCGAGTCCCGCCCGCTTTACCCGCTTGTCATCCCACTCAAACCCCAGCGGCTCGATCAGATGGAGCCGGTAACCGGTATTGGCGCAGAGCCGGATGATATTGCCGGTGTTGGGCGGAATTTCCGGCTGGTAGAGGACGATATCGAGCATGACGAGCTCCTGCAAAGAGGTGTAAAGCCAAGAAGGGGCGCCAGCATACCCAGCGCCCGTCCGGATGAAAAGGATCAGGCGATGGGCAAGCGGATGGTGATGGTCAGCCCGGTCGGGTGATTGTTGCTGGCCGCAATGGTGCCGCCGTGGCGCTGTATTGCCTCCGAGGCGATGGCCAGCCCCAGCCCGGTGCCGCCAGTCTTGGCGTTGCGGGCATCATCGACCCGGAAGAAGGGCTGGAACAGCAGCGCCTGCTGCTCGTCAGGCACCCCGGGGCCGTCATCCCGAATGGTCATCACCCACTCCAGTCCCTCTCGATACCAGTCCACCTTGATGAACTCGCGGGCATATTTGAGGGCGTTGCGCAGGGGGTTCTCCACCGCCCGGGCCAGCAGCTCGGGCCACATCTGGATCGACTCTGCGGGCAGTGGCGGCAGTCTGAGCTGTTTGCCGCTCTGGTTTGCCTCGAACATGGCATCTTCGAGGATGGGCTCCAGCAGGTCGGCCAGCGGGTGTACCACCGGCGCCTCCACATGCTGCTGCACCCGCGACAGATCCAGCAGATCGCCGATCAGCTTGTCCAGCCGTCCGATCTCCGATTCGATCCGCGCCAGCTCGGCGCTGTCACCCTGCTTGCGGCGGATCAGCGCCTGCGCCAGTTGCATCCGGGTGAGGGGGCTGCGCAGCTCGTGGGAGATATCGGAAAGCAGCTGTTTCTGCTTCTGGATCATGCTCTTGAGTGTCTCCACCATGCGGCTGACGTTATCCGCCAGCTGGCCGATCTCGTCGCCCCGTCCCAGGTTGGGGATCTGTACCTCCAGATTGCCAGCCGCCAGTTGGGAGACCGACTTCTGCAACTGCAGGATGGGCCGGGTCAGCCGCCAGGCGAGCAGCAGGCAGAGCGGGGTGCTGACCAGCATCGAGATGCCCAGAATGCGGATCGGGTGATCCAGCACCTGTATGAACAGGAACAGGTAGGGGTTCTCGGCATTGAGGCCGAAATAGACGTGATAGCGATGGCCGTGGTGCTCCATCAGGAAGGGGCCGGCGATCGCCTTGCGATCCTCGTTGCCCAGCATGGGATTGGCCGGGTCATCGGCATCCACCATAAAGCGCACCACGAACTTGCGCGGATGGGTGGTGGACTGGATCTGCCCCTTCTCGTCGCGCAGGTAGACGTTGTCCACCGGCAGCATGGCGATCTTGTCCATCGCCTTGGCCAGATCGAAATCCTGATCCGGCTCGGCGGCGTTGAGCAGGGCCTGCACGTTGTTCTGCATCCGCGCCACTTCATGGGTCGGCAGCGGGATCTGGTTGCGGGGATCCAGGGTCGGCAGGCTGATCACGGCGGCCAGCATCACCAGCAGCATGAACCAGAACCAGAGGAAGATGTGGGTCGAGATCCCGTTGAGGGAGTTGATGCGCTCTATTCTTGCTCTAGCCACAGGTACCCGCGCCCCCGTACGGTTTTGAAGCGGGGCTGGCCATCGGTGCGGTCCGGCAGCTTCTTGCGCAGGTTGCTCAGGTGCATGTCGATGGCCCGATCGAAGGGTTCCAGCTTCTTGCCCAGCACCTGCTCGGAGAGGTGGCTCTTGCTGACGATCTGGCCGGGATTACGCAGCAGGCACTCCAGCAGGCCAAACTCGGTGGCGGTCAGCTCCAGCAGCTGTTCGCCGCAGCGGGCCTGCTGCAGGCCGGGTTGCAGCACGATATCCATGAAGTGCACTTCGTCGGAGGAGTTGCCGCGCTGGGGCGGGGCGCTCTGGGTACGGCGCAGGATGGCGCGTACCCGGGCCAGCAGCTCCCTGTCATCGAATGGCTTGGCCAGATAGTCGTCGGCACCCGCTTCCAGACCGTTGACCCGATCCTGGCTGTCACCGCGGGCGGTCAGCATCAGCACCGGGGTATCGTGGGTCTTGCGCAGCTTGGTCAGCATGGCAAAGCCGTTGAGCTTGGGCATCATCACATCCAGCAACACCAGATCGAAGCTCTGCTCCGCCAGCCGTTGCAGCCCCTCTTCACCATCCTCGGCGACCGTGACCTGAAATCCCTCCAGGGTCAGAATTTCGGTGAGCAGTTGGGTCAATTCAAGATCGTCGTCGACCAAGAGTATTCTGTTCATCTGGTGTTATTCCGCAGATTTTCGCGCCAAACTGACGCCGGGGTCAGGGTATAATAAGTTTTTCATCGCCAGAGGAAAGCCGGTTTTGAGCCATCAACAATATTCCCGTTGGGTGACCTTTGCCAGCATAGCGGCGGTCACCACCGCTACCCTGCTGATCATCGGCAAACTGATCGCCTGGCTGATGACCGACTCGTCGACCCTGCTGGCATCGCTCACCGACTCCTTCATGGATGTGAGTGCCTCCATCATCAACCTGCTGGCCATTCGCTATGCGCTGGCCCCCGCCGATGACGAGCACCGTTTCGGCCACGGCAAGGCGGAGTCGCTGGCGGGCCTCATCCAGTCGGCCTTTATCTCCGGCTCCGCCCTGCTGCTGGTGATGCATGGCATCTCCTCCTTGCTCAATCAGGCGCCTATCCTGCGGCTGGAGGCGGGTCTCTGGGTCAGCGGCGGATCCATCGTGCTGACCCTGCTGCTGGTCAGTTTTCAGAGTTTCGTTATTCGCAAGACCAACAGTGTGGCCATCAAGGCCGACATGCTGCACTACCGCTCCGATCTGCTGCTCAATGCCGGTGTCTTGCTGGCGCTGGTGCTGGCGGGGCAGGGGTGGTACTGGGCCGACGGCCTGTTTGCCATCCTGATCGGGCTATTCCTGTTGTGGGGGGCGGGACACATCGGCTACGAGTCGGTGCAGGCGCTGCTCGATCGTCAGTTGCCAGCGGAAGAACAAGCGAGAATAATGGCGCTCTGCTGTGCCGTAGAAGGTGTACACGGCGTACATGACCTGCGCACCCGTCAATCCGGGCCGACCCGATTCGTACAGTTGCATCTTGAACTGGATGATCAGATCCCCCTGGTCAAGGCCCATCAGATCGCCGATGAAGCCGAACTGGCGGTACGCCAGGCATTCGAGCGGATGGATGTCATCATCCACATGGACCCCATCTCGGTGCTGACAAAAGAACAACAGAGCCCTCACCCAGAACAACAGTAGGCTGCAACATGGATGAACTGGTTGCCAAAACCTGGCACAAAATTCAGCAAGAAGCGGAGTGCATGGCGGCCCAGGAGCCGATGCTGGCCAGCTTCTTCCACTCCACCATTCTCAATCACAAGAATCTGCGTTCGGCCCTCAGCTTCCAGCTGGCCAACAAACTCGACAGCGCCACCATGCCCGCCATCGCACTGCGCGAGGTGATCGAGCTGGCCCTGCGCAGCGAGCCCGAGCTGCTGACGGTAGTGGCGGCCGACATCTGCGCCGTGCAGGAGCGGGATCCTGCGGTCGATCTCTTCTCCACCCCGCTGCTCTATCTCAAGGGGTTCCATGCCCTGCAGGGTTATCGGGTCGCCAACTGGCTGTGGCGTCAGGGGCGCCGCTCGCTGGCCCTCTATCTGCAAAATCAGATCTCGGTGGTGTTCGGGGTGGATGTGCACCCGGCCGCCCGCATCGGCAAGGGGATCATGTTCGACCATGCCACCGGCATAGTGGTGGGCGAGACGGCGGTGATTGAAGATGATGTCTCCATCCTGCAGAGCGTGACCCTCGGCGGTACCGGCAAGGAGAGCGGCGATCGCCATCCCAAGATCCGCGAAGGGGTGATGATAGGGGCGGGCGCCAAGGTGCTCGGCAATATCGAAGTGGGCGTGGGCGCCAAAATTGGCGCGGGCAGCGTGGTGATCAATCCGGTGCCGCCTCATACCACGGTCGCTGGCGTACCTGCCAAGATCGTCGGCCGTCCGGAGTGCGACAAGCCTTCCCTGGATATGGATCAGTGTCTCTGATCTCCCGGCCGGAGTAGTCGATGGCCAAACGCTGGTCGGGTTATCTGATTTTGGGGATGTGGCTGCTCAACCTGCTCCATCTCTATCTGGGACTCTCCCCCTGGCCAGCGGCCATGGCGGCCTGGGGGGCGTCACTGCTCACCTGGCCCTGGCTGGTGGGAGCCGCCAAGCGGCAGGCGCTGGCCCTGTATGGCGCCGCCCTGCTGCTGCTCATCTTCTCCTGGTGGCAGGGCGCGCCCCTCACCGCCGGTGACTGGCTGCTGCCCAACATCAATATGCTCACCATGTTTGCCGCGGTGAGCACCCTCAACCTCGCCACCTCAGGTCTCTTGACCGGCACCACCTCCTGGACCGGGCGTAAAGGTCTGTGGAGCACCATGGCCAGCCTCAATCTGCTGGGGGCGGTCATCAACCTCTCGGTGTTGTTCATCATCGGCGATCGGCTGGAGCGCAATGGCACCCTGGAGCGGCGTCAGGTGATGGTGCTGAGCCGGATCTTCTGTGCCGCTGCCTTCTGGTCACCCTTCTTTGTCGCCATGGCGGTGGCGCTTACCTATGCGCCGGGCTTGCAGCTCTCCCATATTTTGCCGTTCGGGATCCTCGCCGCCTTGCTGGCGATGGGACTGACCGCCTGGCAGGTGGAGCGGATCGGGGTGGCCGACTTTGCCGGTTATCCGCTGCGGTTGCAGACCCTGGGGCTGCCGGTCACGCTGGCGTTGCTGGTACTGCTCATCAAGCAGATCTGGCCCCAGCTCGGCATTCTGGCGGTGATCGCGCTGGTGGCCCCGCTGCTGGCGCTGCTTTTTATGCCGAGGGCCGGGCGCAAGGCGGCCCTCAAGCGGCAGGTGGTGGAGCGCTTCCCCGCCATCGGTGGTCAGCTGGTGCTGTTTCTGGGGGCCGGTTTGCTGGCGGCAGGCATCAACAGTGCGTTGTCGGTCATCGATCTCGGTGCCGGTCACGGCTTGCCGCTGTTCAATCACTTTGGCTGGCTTGAGGCATCCCTCACTCTGCTGCTGATACTGCTGGTGGCCATCGTCGGGGTACATCCGCTCATCAGTATCTCCGGGCTGGCGCCGCTGCTCTGGCCGCTGGCGCCGGATCCCAGCCTGCTCGGCATGTGTTTCCTGCTGGGGTGGGGGCTTGCCACCGGCACCAGTCCGCTCTCCGGCTCCAATCTGGCGCTGGCCTCCCGTTACAACCTCAGTGCCGGGCTGATCCTGCGCTGGAATCTGCTCTATGGCCTGCTGATGTATGTGGTCGCCTGTCTATTGCTGGGGGCTTATATCGCCTTGCATGGATAACGGCGGCGCCGTCAGGAGGGGGCAAATGATGCGCAGGTGGCGGGGTCTTTTACGCACGGTTCAGTGTGTTGTCGCGGCTCGGACGCAGGATGCGAGAAAAATAGACGCATATTTAGACAATACATCTATGGAAGGCGCATTTTACAGCGCACTGGCTTGTTTGTGCCGATGCGCTCGGGGTATGCTGGCTTCACGCGCTTGAATCGCCCTCTGTGGGGCATCGCAATTGAACATACAGGTATGCATATGTCACTAGAAGTCCTTGAGCAACTCGAATCCAAAGTACAATCCGCTGTCGACAACATCTCCCTGCTGAAGATGGAGCTGGACGAGCTGAAAGAGCAGAACAGCAAGCTGCAAGACGAGAACCATCAGCTGCGCAACGAGCACACTGCATGGCAGGAGCGTCTGCGTGCTCTGCTGGGCAAGATGGATCAGATGGGCGAAACCATCTAATTCATCGCCTTCAGGCAGAATTGAAAACGGGCCGCTCCATGAGCGGCCCGTCTGTTTTTGGCAGGGTGAAGATTACAGCGCCAGCAGTTGCTTGACTGTCTTCTCGATGCCGTCTGCCGCCTCGACAATATTGTTGGCCAGCATGTAGGCGGGGGTGGAGATCACCTTGCGCTCCTGATCCACTACGAACTCGTTGACCGGGCAGTTGAGATGGCTGCCACCCATCGCCTCGATGGCGTTGGCGGTGCCTTCGTCATGGCCGATGGTCGCCAGCGTCCCGGCACCATAGATCAGCGGGATCATGGCGGGCGCGATGCAGATATAGGCGGCCGGTTTGTTGGCTTTGGCAAAGCTCTGGCATGCTTTCAGCACATCGGGCTGGATCTGGCACTCGGCTCCTTTGATAGCAAAGTTACACAGGTTTTTGGCCGCGCCAAAGCCGCCGGGCACCAGCAGCGCGTCGTAATCGGCCGCATCCAGCTCGGCCACATCCTTTATCTGGCCACGACAGATGCGGGCCGCTTCGACCAGCACATTGCGGCTCTCTCCCTCGCTCACTTCACCGGTCAGGTGGTTGATGACATGGAGCTGCGCCACGTTCGGGGCGAAGCACTGGACGGCGGCTCCCTGACGGGCCAACGCCAGCAGGCTGATGACGGCCTCGTGGATTTCGGCCCCGTCAAAGACACCGCAGCCACTCAAAATCACGGCCACTTTTTTCATGGCAAACTCCTCGTTGTTGAAAATGTGAGCCAGGATGGATTGTTGTACTTTTGTATGGTTATCGCTCGCCCTCCGCTGGTCAAGTCATCTTGCTGTGCTAGGATTGTTTCGTTTTGGATCCTGCCGTACCTACTCCCTTAAATCTTTTTCCACATTGATCGAGATCATTCCAACTGTCTTGCGATCGGTTTTTACGATCTCAATTAACTGTTTTTAATGGATTTTTATATTCTTATGCACAGTTTTATCACTGTGCACTCTGATGCGCCCCATTTTTGAACACAGACTTATCCACAGACTGAGTCCCTGTATCAGGCTCTGTGTGCTGTTGCTGCGCCCCTTGGTGTGAGGGGGGCCCTGTGGCATCCTAGCGGCTGTTTATCTCTGGCAGGACGATTTCATGGCCCCTAGCAACCCCCTTATTCTGGTCGACGGCTCCTCTTATCTTTACCGCGCCTTCTTCGCCTCCCAGCAGGCTGATCTGCGCACATCGACCGGTTTGCCGAGCGGCGCCGTCCGTGTCATGGCCAACATGATGCGCAGCCTGCGCAAGCAATATCCTGATTGTCATGTGGCCGTGGTGTTTGATGCCAAGGGCAAGACCTTCCGCGATGACATCTATCCCGAGTACAAGGCGACCCGTGCCAGTATGCCGGACGATCTGCGCAGCCAGGTTGCGCCTATCCACCAGATGATCAAGGCGATGGGCTTCCCCTTCCTGATGGTGGAAGGGGTTGAAGCCGACGACGTGATCGGCACTCTGGCCCGCCAGGCGACCGAGAAGCAGCTGCCGGTGCTGATCAGCACCGGTGACAAGGATATGGCACAGCTGGTCTCCGACCATGTCACCCTGATCGACACCATGAAAGATGTGAAGACCGATCGGGAAGGGGTGATCGAGAAGTTTGGCGTGCCGCCCGAGCTCATCATCGACTATCTGGCCCTGATGGGTGACAAGGTCGACAACATTCCCGGCATGACCGGTGTCGGCGAGAAGACCGCACTGGCCCTGCTGCAGGGGATTGGCAGCATCGACGATATTGCCGCCAACCTCGACAAGGTGGCCGCGCTCGGCTTTCGCGGCTCCAAGGCGTTTGCCGACAAGTTCCGCGAGCAGGAGGAGCAGGTTCGTCTCTCCTATCGACTGGCGACCATCAAGACCGACGTCGAACTGGAACAGAGTCTGGAAGAGCTGTTGCTCAAGCCGGTCGACAAGGAGTCCCTGCTGGCGGTCTATCGCGAATACGAGCTGCGCAACCTGATCAAGGAGCTGGAATCCGGTGGTGAAGAGGGCAGCGAGAGCGCCGGACAGGACGAAGCTGGCGATGAGAGCGCCGCTCCGGTTGCCGCCATCGAAACCGACTACCGCTGCATTCTGGACGAAGCCGAGTTTGACGGCTGGCTGGAACAGCTGAAAGCGGCACCGCTGTTTGCCTTCGATACCGAAACCACCAGTCTCGACTATATGGAGGCGCGGATCGTCGGCGTCTCCTTCGCGGTTGAAGCGGGTAAGGCTGCTTATGTACCGTTTGGCCATGACTATCTGGGGGCACCGGTACAGCTGAGCGAGGCCGTGGTGCTCGGCAAGCTCAAACCGCTGCTGGAAGATCCGACTTGTCTCAAGGTAGGGCAGAACCTCAAGTACGATCGCAACGTTCTGCTTAACCATGACATCGACCTGCAGGGCATTGCCTACGACACCATGCTCGAGTCCTACGTGCTCAACTCCACCGCCAGCCGCCACGACATGGATTCGCTGGCCAAGCGTTACCTCGGGGTCGAGACCACCTCCTTTGAAGATATTGCGGGCAAAGGAGTGAAACAGCTCACCTTCAACCAGATCGAGCTGGAGCAGGCCGCTCCCTATGCGGCGGAAGATGCCGATATCACTTTGCGCTTGCACCAGACCCTGTGGGGTCAGCTGGAGGCCGTGCCGGGTCTCGCCAAGGTATTCAGTGAGATCGAGCTGCCGCTGCTGCCGGTATTGGCGCGGATGGAGTTGCTCGGCACCACCATCGATCCCAAGCTGCTGCACCAGCAGAGCCAGGAGATCGAGCTGCGCTTGGCGGAGCTGGAGAAGCAGGCCCATGAGCTGGCCGGGCAGGAGTTCAACCTCTCCTCGCCCAAGCAGCTGGGGGAGATCCTCTTCACCAAGCTGGGCCTGCCTATCATCAAAAAGACGCCGAAGGGGGCACCGTCCACCGCAGAAGAGGTGCTGGCCGAGCTGGCGGAGACCTATGAGCTGCCGCAACTGCTGATGGAGCACCGTGGGCTGGCCAAGCTCAAGTCCACCTACACCGACAAGTTGCCGCTGATGATTAAGCCGCAGACCGGGCGGGTACACACCTCCTATCATCAGGCGGTAGCGGCTACGGGCCGTTTGTCATCATCTGATCCCAACCTGCAGAACATCCCGGTGCGCAACGAGCAGGGGCGCCGGATCCGTCAGGCCTTTATTCCGAGCGCCGGTTACAAGCTGGTGGCGGCGGACTACTCCCAGATCGAACTGCGCATCATGGCGCACCTCTCCGGTGATAAGGGGCTGCTGACCGCCTTTGCCGAGGGCAAGGACATCCACAAGGCGACCGCCGCCGAGGTGTTCGGCGTGGCGATCGATGCGGTCACCACCGATATGCGCCGCAGTGCCAAGGCGATCAACTTCGGCCTCATCTATGGCATGAGTGCCTTCGGTCTGGCCAAGCAGTTGGGGATTGGCCGCGCCGAAGCGCAGAAGTACATGGACCTCTACTTCGAACGCTACCCGGGCGTGCTGGAGTATATGGAGCGTACCCGTCAGCAGGCGGAAGCCCAGGGCTATGTCGAGACCCTGTTTGGTCGTCGCCTCTATCTGCCGGATATCAAGTCCCGCAACGCCGGTCTGCGCAAGGCAGCCGAACGGGCCGCCATCAACGCACCCATGCAGGGTACGGCTGCCGACATCATCAAGCGCGCCATGATCAACGTGGACAGCTGGATCCGCGGTATCGAGGATGAGTCGATCCGCATGCTGATGCAGGTACACGATGAACTGGTGTTCGAGATCCGCGAAGAGAAGCTGGAGGAGTACATCGCCATCATCAAGGAGAAGATGTCTGCCGCAGCCGAATTAGATGTGCCGCTGGTGGTGGAGGCGGGCACCGGTGACAACTGGGATCAGGCTCACTGATTTCCGGTCAGCCGTTCTGCACGGTTATATAGCTATATAAGAAGCGAAGCCCGGCATTATGCCGGGCTTCCTGTTTCTGCCAGCCCTATCAGGTCTCTTGCAGATACTCATCCTTGAGCAGCACATAGTTGTCGGCCGAGGTCTTGAGGAAGGCGATCTCGGCGGGTTTGAGTGGGCGAGCCTGTTTGACGGGATTACCTATATATAGAAAGCCCGATTCGAGTCGCTTGCCCGGTGGCACCAGCGAACCTGCGCCGATCATCACATCATCTTCAACCACGACGCCATCAAGCAGAATGGCACCCATGCCGACCAGCACCCGGTTGCCGATGGTGCAGCCGTGCAACATCGCCTTGTGACCCACAGTGACATCTTCACCGATCAGCAGCGGATAGCCGGTCGGGTTGCTGGCGCTCTTGCGAGTCAGGTGCAGCACAGTGCCGTCCTGAATATTGCTGCGGGCGCCGATGCGGATATGGTTCACATCCCCCCGTGCCGCCACCATGGGCCAGATGCTGGCATCATCGGCCAGCTCGATATCGCCCACCAGTGTTGCGCAGGGGTCTACATACACCCGTTTGCCCAGTTGCGGGCATTTTCCCTTGTAGGGTCTCAGTCGCAAGTCCATCTTGGCCTCCTTGTTTTCGGCCATTCTAGCAACCAGAAGGGTGTTTCTGTGGATAAGTTTGTATAAAAGCTGTGGTTGGATATGAATAACTAAAAAAGTGCTGTTTTTTGCAATTTTATTGCAGATAAGGGGTTGCCAGAAAGAATCTGTTCCCTATAATGCGCCTCCATCGACAGGGCAAGCGGCAACGCAGAAAGCCAAGTCGATAACCTCGAAAAGCCCTTGA
>NZ_CDDK01000035.1 GCF_000820225.1 Aeromonas veronii bv. veronii | reverse complement strand
ACCCTGATTGCGCCGATCGCGATGGACGACGGCCTGCGTTTCGCTATCCGTGAAGGTGGCCGTACCGTAGGTGCTGGTGTTGTAGCTAGCGTAATCGCCTAATCGATTCGTTATATACAAACATGAAAAGGGGTGGCTTCGGCCACCCCTTTTATTTTTGGGGCTATTTATGGCCTGTGAGATACTGGGCAAAACCATTGATAGAGGTAGTTTCCGTGAGCAACCCCGCCATTTTTCTGGATCGTGACGGTGTCATCAATGAAGACACTGGCTATGTCAGCCAGGTCGATGATTTCCATTTTCTGCCCGGAGTCATAGACGCTCTGCAGCTCCTCAAAAAGAAAGGCTATCTACTGGTCGTCGTCACTAACCAGTCCGGAATCGCCCGCGGCTACTTCAGTGAAGATGACTTCATGAATCTGACTGAATGGATGGATTGGTCACTGGCTGATCGGGATGTGGATCTTGATGGCATCTACTTCTGCCCCCATCACCCGGATCACGGCGCCCCCTGTGATTGCCGCAAACCGGAGCCAGGCATGCTGCTGTTGGCACAACAGGAACTGGGGATCGACATGAGTCGTTCCTATATGGTGGGTGACAAGCCTTCCGATCTGAAAGCTGCCGTCAATGCTGGTGTTGGTCACAAGATCATGGTCAGAACCGGTAAGCCGGTGACCGAAACGGGTAGTGCGCTGGCCGATGCTCTCTATGACAATCTGCACGATTTTGCTGTTGCGGTGCCTGCAGTGAGCTGATTTCGCCGGTTTAATATGCCAATTGGTGGCTTTGTGAGCGAACAAACAGCGAAAGCCATCTTTTTGCAATTATCTGCTTGCCAGAAAGAATCTGTTCCCTATAATGCGCCTCCAT
>NZ_CDDK01000034.1:13369-43872 GCF_000820225.1 Aeromonas veronii bv. veronii | reverse complement strand
GGATGATTAGACCACTACAGGAGATACCTAGGACACCCATCTTTTGGGTTATCTTTTGGGTTCGGGCTATGCTACGCCTTGCTCAAAAAGGTGGGTGTCCCAGATTTGTTTGATTAAAACTTCCTCAATACTGCTTGATTTGTACACTTGGCACCTAACGCCCGCAGCCGCAATGTAAAAGCCGTCACCGTGCCTGCGATTGTTAGCTGACAACTATAATCTGTTACCCTTTGAAAGGTTGCAACGCTCACAAAGTAATTGCAAGTTCCTAACCGAATTGCTCCCACCTTTCGAAAACGGAACAATATGATCAAAGCATAACTTTGCATTGGAGCTACATTCTACGCACTTACCTCCATCCCTTTGCCAAACCTCCCTCTGAACCGCTCTTGGTATGGCCTCTCGGCGCGGCTTCACTGGCTTAGGAATAGGCATTGAAGATATATCGACACGAATCAAGCTTTCGTCAGTGACAGGTTCAGGCTGTAGGTTCTGGCGTGGCTTAGCCTTGAAATCAGGTAGTGGCTGAAAGGACTTAAAAGCATTGATGTAAGCTATCAGATCATCAAGCTCTTCAGTGCTGGTGATGATGAGTTTTAGAGCAGGCTTTCCCTTTCCTAACCCTGGGGATGGATAAGTATTACTGTGCCGACCAGATTCAGCTGCATATTCCAGAGCTATTTCTGGTACAGATTCCGAATCTGGGGGGTATGGCAGCCATACAAAAGCATAATCATCTTTATTTGGTTGATCTGTTTGAACTACTACACCAAGGTCACTTCCAACATCCCATGCAGTGACTTTCACCGTTTCACGCGATGGCAGCCCGAACTCTTTGTTAATTCTGTCTATCACCTGATTTTTAAACATCAAACTAAATTTCCTATCTACTGAGATGTAGCTAACGCCCGCCTAAGGGGCTGGCAACGCATTACCACTACACTCAAACACAACAACTGCAACCACCGCGGCTCAATGGGACTGGAAACGCCGCGCGTTGACAGTCCCTCTTGAGGCGTTTGTTATGTGCGTGGTTGATTCGATACGATTTTAACCCATTGAGCTCGCCATGCTTGAGGTGGCATCTCGTCAGGCCAAAACTCTTTTTGTTTAGTGATTAATCCATTCTCAACAGTATGGAATGTAATAGCTCTGGCTTTTTGCACACCATCTGTTATCGATACATCCGTTACAACGCTATCGCCTTCACATACAACAGAGTGAATGTTGAATAACCAATGACCATTTGCAGGATAGTGCGCATTAATGGCTACAAAATTCTCTCGGCCAAGAATCAATTCGCCTGACTGAGGCCAAAAACCTTCGAAATCCAAGCTTAAGAACTCACTGGCTTTGGCAAAGTCATTGGTTTTCATAGCATTCCAGAATGACAGTACAACGTCCTTGGAATTCATATTTTCTCCATTAGCACATAACAGTGATTAGATAGAAGGCGGCACTAATCCGTTAGCAGAGCATTCCATATAACTCCGTAACATTCTCACTGCCGCCAAGTAAAAACAACTATTAAATCATAATGTTACCCTTTTGCTTCTTATGCTGGGCGTATTCGCTTGACTTCCTCTTTTTGCGCCACCGTTACCACTGTATAAAAAATCAGTTCTCAGCGCACTCTTGGGACGCGCCGCCAGATCACGCCTGCGTGAGCAGGTCAGAAATCAGCATAAGGGCGAAAAATGGGACACCCACCTTTCTGAGCGCCGCGTAGCGGTCAATAGTGCCGTAGGGTGCCATAAAATTGCACCTCTACTTTTGTTCCTCATACCTTGCCCAAAAGCCGCTCTGCAAACGGTGCGCTGCGCTTATTGCACCCTATGTGTTTCGTCAATTCGCTGGGGCGGTGTTGCTGAGCGCCATGCCCCGTCACCAAGGCAATAAAAGGGGCGATCTGCGTCCCGAATTCTTTATAATGCCCCCCTTTAAATCGCCGGACCCGGGTTCGGCGCGCGCTGATGGTCGCTGTGCCATCAGGCAGATCATCAGGATTGAGAAACGGTTATGCATACTCTGGAACAGCTGCGCGCAGGTGAACTGTGCGGTGCCCGCCATCTGAAGCTCTCTGAAAATCTGACGGAGTTCCCCACCGAGATTTTGAGCCTGAAAGAGACGCTGGAGGTGCTGGATCTCACCGGCAACCAGCTGAGCACGCTCCCTGACGAGCTGGCCGGGTTTGGCAAACTGCGCATCATCTTCTGCTCCGAGAACCGCTTTACCGAGCTGCCCGAGGTGTTGGGACGCTGTCCGGCGCTCACCATGGTGGGTTTTAAGGCCAACCGGATTGCCACCGTCTCGGCCAGGGCGCTGCCCGCCGGTTTGCGCTGGCTGATCCTGACCGATAACGCAATTGAGCAACTGCCTGATGAGTTGGGCCAGTGCGACGCCCTGCAAAAGCTGATGCTGGCGGGCAACCGCCTGCGCGAGCTGCCGGCCAGCCTTGCCAACTGCCGCAATCTGGAGCTGCTGCGCATCGCCGCCAACCGCATCGAACGCTTCCCCGAGTGGCTGCTCTCGCTGCCGCGCCTTTCCTGGCTCGCCTACTCGGGTAACCCCTTTAGCGAAGGGGAGGAGGCGCGGGTCATCGATGATACCCATGTCGCTCCCCTTGCCTGGGAGACGCTGGCGCTGGGCGAGTTGCTGGGCCAGGGGGCATCCGGCGTTATCCATCGCGCCACCCTAGTGGCTAATCCTGCTGATGAAGTGACTCAGGCGAGCGGCAGAGCCGATGCCAGTCAGGTGGCGGTCAAGCTGTTCAAGGGGGCGGTGACCAGCGACGGACTGCCCCGCTGCGAGATGGCGGCATCGCTGGCGGCGGGCAGCCATCCCAACCTTATCAAGGTGATAGGCAAGGTGGCGGATCACCCCTCCGGCATTCCGGCGCTGGTGATGGAGCTGATCGACCCGGCCTTTGCCAATCTGGCCGGGCCGCCGAGCCTGGACTCCTGCACCCGGGATGTCTATCCCGAGGGGCTGCATCTGAGTGTGCCGGATGCGCTGGCGATGGCCCAAGGCATCGCCTCGGTGGCGGGCCATCTGCACCGCGCGGGCATCATGCACGGGGATCTCTACGGCCACAATATTCTGTTTTCCCGTGGGTCTGACGCGCCGGCTCGCGCTCTGCTGGGGGATTTTGGCGCCGCTTCCTTATATGACCGCAGCGACCGCGAGCGGGCGCTGGGCCTTGAACGACTGGAAGTGCGCGCCTTTGGTTGCCTGCTGGAAGAGCTGCTGGCCCATTGCGATACGCAAGACTCACCGCTCGATGGGTTGCATCAGCTCAAAGCGGCCTGCCTCTCGGAACTCCCTGCCGATCGTCCCGATTTTACTTATATCGAGCTTCAGCTGGCGGCTGCTCGCGCCACGCTGTCGTGATTTTTCTGGCGTTGGCAGGCACGTTTTGGCCTGCCAACGTCATTCCTTTCATTCCTTCATCGCCATACACCCATGACGTTATTGCATGGGTTGGTATACCTCTGCCCGTCATAAACGAACCCAATAGCGCTCATTGCGACAGCGAGGCACACGGCAAGGGGATGTCCCGTCATTCGCTCGATAACACGCTGGGGCTGCACGGCAAAAAGGGGAGGGCAGAGGGTTGCGCGGTGCCGGTTAAGTTGTGATATTGAGGCATCTTTAGTACAGAAGGGTAATAACGATGGAAGCTGCGTTTTGGCATCAGCGTTGGGAAGAGAACCGGATTGGCTTTCATCAGGCGGACTTCAACCACTGGCTGCAATCCTGGTGGTCAGCCCAGCAAGCGGACGAGCCGGTGCTGGTTCCCCTGTGCGGCAAGTCCCGCGACATGCTCTGGCTCAGCGCTCAGGGCCATCCGGTCGACGGTTTCGAGTTATCGAGCCTTGCCGTCAGCCAGTTCTTCAGTGAAAACCAGCTCGCCGCAACCGTGAGCGAGGTGGGCCCTTATCAGTGCCATCAAGTGGACAGCCTGCGCATTTTTCAGGGAGATTTTTTCGCCGCCCCCAGTCTGGGTCGCCGTTACCGGCTGGTCTATGACCGTGCGGCGCTGATCGCCCTGCCGACCGCGATGCGCCGCCAGTATGCGGCCCTGATCAGTTCGCTGGTCGAGACCGGTGGCCAAATCTTGCTGGTGACCCTTGAATATCAGCCGGAGCAGCAGACTCAGCCCCCCTTCTCTGTGGGTGAGATGGAGGTGCGAGCGCTGTTCGAACGGGACTTTCGTATCGAGGTGCTGGGGCGCGCCGCCGAGGTGGATCACCCGCGGGTGCTGTCGGGTCAGCTCTCCTACTTCGATGAGGTGGCCTACCGACTGGTTCGCCGTGGCTAACGGGCAGCTAACGGGCGACCAAAGGGTGATCTGCGCCGACAAATTGTCGGGCTGCGCGCTCTTCGCTACCTCCTTTGACGTAGATCAACGTGACTGATGGGGGGAGTGCCTAATATGAGGCTGTTTCTCAATCACTGTTGGCATTGCAAAGCGAGTATCGGGTCTTCCCCGCTTGCTGATCAGCAACTCAGTGTCTGATTTTCACGCTCATGTTCACTTTTGGCGGCTTTGGTCGCAATTGTTATGGTTTTTCCAGCCGACCCAGATGGGTCGGCTTTTTATTGTCTGTGATTTGCGGTGGGAAGGAAAAACGGGGGATGTCGAGGCCTGATCAGGCCTCGAAGGTGGCGGCATTGAGCCGAAATGCTCGTGGATCGTCGATAAACTGGCCGGTGATCCGCTCGTCATGTTCGTGCCCCTGACCATAGCTGCAGAGGATCAGCCGATCGGAGGTGCGCGAGCGCAGTTGGGTGATAAAGCGCACCAGATCGGCGCGGCTCAACTTGCCCACCTCGTCGCAGACTCTTTCGCGCTGATCAAACCCCAGATCCTTGTTACCGATGCTTACCCACAGCCGCTGGCCGCGACTGCGCAGATTGGCATCCCGCTCGCTCAGCTGGGCTTGCAGCCCCGCCTTGCTCTCCTGCCACTGCTGCTCGGTAAATTCGAGCATGGCGAGCGGGAAGAGGTCGATAAACTCCTCCACTGCATCGAGCAGGATCTGCGGCCCCGCCACCGGCGACTGGATATAGAAGATCAGCCCCGGATGGCGATTGAGGGGCAGGTTGCCGGCGCCCACCACATACCCCAGTTGCTGGCGGGTGCGCAGCTCGTGAAAGAAGGTAGAGGACATGATGTGGTTCGCCAGGGTAAAGCAGGCGAGATCCCGCGCCCGGGTGGTGCGGGACTGGTAGTAGACCAGGAGCGCCGAGTCTTCGTGATCGCAACCCTGCTCGCGAATAAGGGTGCCCCTGTCCTGAATGGAGATGAGCGGACGACGGGTCTCGCCGCTCGGCTTGCTGCTGGTGCCATTGATATCGCTCAGGTGGCGCTCCATCAGGGCGGCAAGCTCCAGCGCTTCGGCAGCAGTCCAGTCGCCGTGTACCAGCGCCTCGACATGCACCTCGCCAAACAGCTGGGCCACGAAGCCGGGCATCTCCTCCAGCTCGACGGTGCGCAGGTGGCGTAGCAACTGCTCGAACGGCGGGTTGTTGGGTTGCAACAGGCTGGTGAGCTGGTTAAAGAGCTGGGAGATGGGGCGCGCCTTGGACTGGTTATCCCAGTTGCGAATGAGCTGCTCCTTGATCTCGGCGAAGCGACCCGGATCCGGATACCCCAGGGTGCGGTTGCCGAGGATCATGTCGAGCAACAGCGGCTGCTTGTCGGCAAAACCGCTCAGGTTGATGGTAAAGCCCCCCTGATGGGCATAGATCTGGTAACCCAGCCCCGCCAGCTCCGCCGGATAGGTGAGGGCGTTGAGGTGGTCGGCCAACAGCTCCACGGCGAGGCGCGCCATGGCGATATTGCGCGGATTTTTGACCGCATGTTCGCTGTCGATGGAGATATAGAGATTGCCCTTGGGCACGCTGAACAGGTGCTCATGAAGGTGCCAGAGGCGAAAACCGGGGCGATCGATAAGGCAGGCGGGCATGTCGGCGGCAAGCTCTGGTGTGCGCGGATCGAGCCGGCTGCTGATAAAGGGGTTGGGCTTGGGCAGCGCCAGCGCCGGATCCGGCTCGCTCTGCTGCCAGCGAATTTTCTCGGCCTCGGTAATGGTCGCCACGCTGTAGGGGGTCTGATACCAGCGGGCCAGCCGATCGGTCGCCACTTCCGGCGCAGTGATGGTGATACGCAAATTGTGCGGGGTGAGCTTGGCTAGGAAACGGCGGATCAGCCCCTCGTCATATTCGCGCATCATGTAGTCGCCGTAGAGCAGATCCTCAGGTTTGTAGCTAAAGAGGTTGAGCACCAGCCCCGACACCGTATCGAGGGGGCGGCCGCGCTCCTGAAAACGGAATGCCGATTCGAGCACGGTCCGTTTTTCGTCGTAGCGCCAGCTCTGCAGCCCTTCGCGGCCAATCAGTTTCAGATAGCCAAACAGGGCGGCGAGGATGTCATCCACATGTTCAAGGCCCAGAGGGGTGAGGCCGAAGTTGACGCCAAAATCCTTGAAGTTGGCGCCGCTGATGCCACCGCCCGCCGAGAGCTGATTGACCCAGCCTTTCGCCTTGAGCAGGGAGAGCAGGCTGCCATCCCCCTCGTATCCAATCAGATGGCTCAGGAAGGTGAGGGGCTTTTTGTCGTAAAACTCGTCCACATTGGGCAGGGGGAAGCTCAGCGACAGCTTGCGGGTCTCCTTGACCGGATTGATGTGGATGCGCACGCCGAGATCGTCGAGCCGGTAGAGCGGCATGGTGAGGGTCGGGGTTCCCAAATTGCGATTCAAAATGGGAGCAAAGTAGCGACAGCACCACTGCAATTGGGTATCGATGGATTCCGGCGAGATCATCACCAGCGCCATGCGATCCGCGCTGTAGTGGCTTTCGTAAAAACGGATAAGGTCGGAGCGCAGATCCCGCCCCGGCAGATCGGCCAAGGTATCGAGGTTGCCCACCGAGAACTTGGAGAAGGGGTGCGCCGGGTTGACCGTCTCTTTATGCACCTGATAGCTGCGGCGCATGTCGTCCTGCAGCTTGAGGCGATACTCGGAGTCGACCGCGTTGCGCTCCTTGTCCACCCACTCCGGATCAAAGGTGGGGCAGATAAAGAACTGGGAGAAGCGATCCAGCCCCGCTTCGAAGAAGCCGTTGTCGATCTCGAAGAAGAAGTTGGTGAACTCGGTACCGGTCCAGGCGTTGTTGCTGCCGCCATGACGGCTCATAAATTGCTGGTACTCACCAGGCTTGGGGTAGGTGCAGGTGCCGAGAAACAGCATGTGCTCCAGAAAATGGGCCATTCCCTGCCGATCGGCGGGGTCGTCAAAATGGCCGGTATTGACCGCCAGTGAGGCGGCGGATTTGTCGGTGTCGGGATCACAAATCAACAAGACCCTGAGCCGGTTGGCCAGCTCCAGAAAATGGTATTGCCGATGGTCATTGGGACTGGCATATGGGCTCATTGGCGTGTGACTCACGTTGGATTTATTTGAATTTAAACATGATTATCGACCCCGCTATCCCGTCAGGCAAACCCTTTTCTGAGAGGTAGCGCAATTGTTTCCACACCCGTGGCGGGGTAAGATCCCCCGGCTATCAAAACAGGCCCGTTGGGCGAGGTTGTAATGAAGATCTATATCATGCGTCATGGCCAGGCTGGCATGAATGCGAAAACAGATGAACAGCGTCCATTGACCGAGCAGGGTATTGAAGAGTCTATCCAGATGGCCCGCTGGCTGGCGCCTCAGCTGATTGGCCCGCTGGATCGGGTGATCCACAGCAACTATCTGCGGGCACGCCAGACCTGGCAAGCCATATGCAGTGAATTACCTGACGCAGCAGCCGTTGAAGAGAGTGGCGACATTACCCCTTACGGTGATCCCGCTTTCGTGGCCAGCTACCTCACCACTTTGGCGCAGCAACATGACCAGATCCTGATGGTCAGCCATCTGCCGCTGGTGGGTTATCTGGTGCAAAGCCTCTGCCCGGCCGCAGGAGCACCCATGTTCGCCACCTCGGGGATCGCCTGTATCGAGTGGCACGATGGCAAAGGAGCCTTGCTCTGGCTCGAAGGGCCGCATACAATAGGCTAAAAGTTAATAAAAAGTTATATATTGAATTTTTTGGGAAGAGATGGGCGAGTTTTCCGGATTTTTATAAATACTTTACGGAATTAATTCGCAGAAGCTGCTGTCATACGGATACAACTGCAAGAGGTTGCAAACGATGAGAGTGTTCAAGAAGTACCTGCCACTGATGGTGGCAAAGCATGTCAAAACCTTCTTTAAAGGTCGGATTTACATCCATGGTCGGGGGCGGTTTGATTTCCAATCCGGTTTGTTGCTGATGCCGAATCCGGCGGATATTCCCCACCGCCAGACAGTCACCGAGGTCAACGAGCTGATCTCCAGACTGCACATGGATGCCGCGTGATGCGCTTCTGAACCTGTTTCTGCACTGATATGCCCGCACTTTTGCGGGCATATTTGTTTCTGGCGACTGGCGTTCATCATGTGGCTGTTCAGGCCCACACCTTTGTTTCTCTCCCATCGCCCCCTATACTGGCCCGCTGTTGTCTCTTCGGTCTGGATCCTCTCATGCCCCTTGCCTTTCTGTTTCCCTTCTCCTGCATTGCCATCTGGGCTGGCAATGGCATCGTCAGCAAACTGGCGGTTAGCGTTTTGTCTCCTGCAGCCTTGGCCTGGTCGCGCTGGGTGGTGGCTGCGTTGGTATTAAGCCCGTTTCTGGCCCGTCGGGTATGGCGTGCGCGTGCCCGCATTCGTGCCGGTTTTTGGCAGATCGCCATGCTGGCCTTGCTGGGCATGGTGCTCAACCAGACTTTTGGGTACTACGCGGCGCAAACTCTGGGAGCCACCGAGATGGGGTTGATGATGGGACTGACGCCGCTGCTGACCGTGTTGTTCAGCATCTGGCTGCTGCGTGAGCGGCCCACCTGGGGCGCCGTGCTGGGGGCGCTGCTCTCCATCCTTGGCTTGTCTATCTTGCTGGGGCAGGGGGACCCGACCCGACTGTTTACCCAAGGCATTCATATCGGCTCTGTCTATATGCTGATTTCGGCCGGTACTTATGCCCTTTACAGCGTGCTGCTCAAGAAGTGGGATCTGGGGCTCGACAACTGGTCGCTGCTCTACGGTCAGGTGATCTGCAGTGTGGTGATCCTGACCCCCTTCTTTTTGCTGGTGGATGGCCACTGGCCGGATGGCCGGGCCCTGTGGCTGATCCTCTATGCTGGTATCCCCACTTCGGCGCTCTCGCCCTGGCTCTGGATGCAGGGCATCGCCCTGCTCGGCGCCAACCGTACCGCCATCTTTATGAACCTGCTGCCGGTGATGACGGCTGGCCTTGCCATCACCCTGCTGGGTGAGCGGTTGACCAGCTATCACCTGATCGGGGGCGGTCTGACCCTGCTGGGTGTCTTGCTGGCACAGCTGCTGGTGCGTCCGGTGGTGATGGGGCGCCGCCGGGTGGTGCTCGCACCCTGTCCCGAAGAGTAATCTTGCGTGAAGGTGTAAGTAGGCCCAATGGCCCGTTTGGCTGCCAATGAAAAGCGCCTGCAGCAATGCAGGCGCTTTTTATATGATCAAGCAGCGCCAGACAGGTTACTGGGCGACCAGATAGAGGTCCCGGCTATAGACGATGTCTTGCGGGCTCTCATAGGGATAACCCTTGACGAATGGCTTGAGCAGTCGCGATTTGACGTAGAAGTAGAGCGGCGCGATAGGAGCGTCGGCCTCGATCAGTGCTTCTGCCTGCTGGTAGAGCTGATTGCGCTCGGCTGCATCCTGCGAGTCGTGAGCCTTGGCCAGCAGGGCATCGTACTCCTTGTTGAACCACTTGCCGCTGTTGGCACTGCTGCTGGAGGTCAGGATATCGAGGAAGGTGGAGGCATCGTTATAATCCCCGTTCCAGGAGTAGCGACTCACCCCGAAATCCCCCTCGTTCAGTGCCGAGACCATGGTTTTCCACTCCATGTTGTTGAGGGTGGCGGTGACCCCCAGGTTGTGTTTCCACATGGAGGAGACGGCTAAGGCGATTTTCTTGTGGCTCTCGTTGGTGTTGTAGAGGATATCCACGCTGAGCGGCTTGTCCGGGCCATAACCCGCTTCGGCCAACAGGGCTTTGGCCTGCTTGATCCGCTCCTCTTTGCTTTGCTGCTGACTGGCCGGTTTTTTCAGGTCAAAGCCATCGACACTCGGTGGGGTCAGGCTGAAGGCGGGCAGTTGCCCTTGTCCCAGGATCTTGTCAGTGATGGTCTCCCGGTCGAGGGCCAGAGAGAGCGCCTTGCGCACTTTCGGATCATCGAACGGCTTGCGGTTCACATTGAACACATAGTAATAGGTGGCGAGCATGGGGGCGCTGACCAGGTCTTCCGGGCTCTGGCTCTTGATGTGCTTGTACTGCTCCAGCGGGTAGGTGGTGTAGTGCAGCTCGCCAGTGCGGTAGCGGTTGTAGGCGGCGGTTTCGGAGACGATCTCCAGATAGACCACCTTATTCAGGACGGTGTGCTGGTTGTCCCAGTAGTGGGTATTGCGCTCGGCACTCAGCCGTTCGTTGGGGGTCCACTCCTTGAGTACAAAGGCACCGTTGGAGACGATATTGCCCGGTTTGACCCAATCCTTGCCGAATTTTTCAATGGTGGCCTTGGGGGCCGGGAATGTGGTGTAGTGGGCCAGCATCTTCAGGAAGAAGGGGACCGGATTTTTCAGGGTTACCTGCAGGGTGTGGTCATCGAGCGCCTTAATCCCGAGCTCTGACGGGCTCTTCTTGCCCTGGATCACCTCGCCAGCATTGACCACACCGGTCAACTCGATAAACCAGGCGTAGTTGGAGGCGGTCTTGGGGTCGGCCGCCCGTTGCCAGCCGTAGACATAATCGGCGGCGGTGACCGGTTCACCGTTAGACCATTTGGCCTCGGGCCTCAGCTTGAAGGTGTAGACGGTCCCGGTTTTGTCGACCTCGTAGCTGACAGCGCCAGCGGGCTGGGTCTTGCCTTTGCTATCCAGTACGTAGAGCCCTTCAAACAGATCGTTGACGATCTCGCTACCGGCACTCTCTTCCACCAGCTGGGGGTCGATGGTGGTGGGTTCGGTGCCGATATTGGTCACGTAGATTTGTTGGGCATCCGGCAGCAGCTTGGTACCGGTAGGCACCTGGGCAGCCCAGGCGGGAAGGGCAAACAGTCCGGCTACCATGCCGGCAATGAGAGTCTTGTTCATTGATAATCCTTGAGTTTTATTTGCTTCCAAAGCGAAATCAGTGTGCTGGATTGGCGATCGGATCTCAAGAGGCAATGGCTGAGGGAACGGCAGGCCCATCAGACTCCATTTTTAATGGCCCAAGGCCAGTCAGCTCATGGCTTTCAGCAGGTTATTGCCACGAATTAAGGGGCTGAAAGTTATCGATTGAAACCGAATAAAACGCGTCTTTTACCATAACGTGAGGCGAAATAGCCTATTTAATAGGCCGCTTAATTCGCTGCAAAAACAAAAAACAGACGTTACATTAGGTTACAAATCAAGGCCGCCGGTGATCGGCATTTTTTTTGCCGATGCCTGCAAACGTTTTCAATGCCAACGGATGCGATCTAAAGGAACAAAAATGCGAAACATGATCACCATGGGTGAGTTCATCGTCAAAAAGCAGGCGGATTATCCTACCGCGACCGGCGAGCTGACCTCGTTGCTCAGCTCGATCCGCCTTGCTGCCAAGGTGGTGAACCGGGAGATCAACAAGGCGGGACTGGCGGATATCATCGGTTCCATGGGCGCTGAAAACGTACAGGGCGAGGTGCAGCAGAAGCTGGATGTCTACGCCAACGAACGCTTCAAGGCGGCGCTGGAAGCGCGCGGCGAGGTGTGTGGCATGGCCTCGGAAGAGGAAGAGGACTTCGTCGCCTTTGACTCACCGCTCTCCAAAAACTCCAAGTATGTGGTGCTGATCGACCCGCTCGATGGCTCCTCCAATATCGACGTCAACGTCTCGGTCGGGACCATCTTCTCCATCTACCGCCGTTTGAGCCCGCAGGGTTCGCCGGTGACGCTGGAGGACTTCCTGCAACCGGGCAACCGTCAGGTCGCCGCCGGTTATGTGGTCTACGGCTCCTCCACCATGCTGGTCTACACCACCGGTTTTGGCGTCAACGGCTTTACCTACGATCCCTCTATCGGCTGCTTCTGCCTCTCCCACGAGAACATCCGCATTCCGGAAGAGGGCAAGATCTACTCCATCAACGAGGGTAACTACATCAAGTTCCCGGACGGGGTGAAGAAGTACCTCAAATATTGCCAGGAGCGCGACGAGGCGACCCACAGACCTTACACCTCCCGTTATATCGGCTCCCTGGTTTCCGATTTCCATCGCAACCTGCTCAAGGGCGGCATCTACATCTATCCGTCCGGCACCAACTCCCCGAACGGCAAGCTGCGGCTGCTCTATGAGTGCAACCCGATGGCGTTTCTGGTAGAGCAGGCTGGTGGCAAGGCCTCCGACGGTTTTGGCCGCATCATGGATATCCAGCCCACCGCGCTGCACCAGCGCACCCCTTACTTTGTTGGCTCGACCAAGATGGTGGAGCGGGCCGAGGCCTTTATGCGAGAGTTCTCCGCCCATGAGGATCCAGCCAACCAGTGCTGATCGTCAGAGGTGTAGGTTGGTGCTGAGCGCAGCGAAGCCCAACATTTACCGGTGCGATTCCCTCTCCCCCCTAGGATAGGGCAGGGTGAGAGGAATGGTTTTCACTGCCCCCCTCATCCCCGCCCCTTCTCCCACAAGGGGAGAAGGGAGACGCTAGTCACCAGCCAACGTAAACAAAACGGGAGCCGATATGGCTCCCGTTTTAGTTGGCATTATCTCTCTGGCTCGCCGCCAGCGTTGCAGATATTCACAGGCTGTTGTTGGCCAGATCAGCCAGCAAACCATCCACCAGTTTCAGGCGCATGGCGCGATCCTGGGTCGGTACCTGGAAACGCAACCGGGTCGGCCCGTCCATCTTGTAGACCCTTGGCTGGCTGGAGAGCAGCTTGACCAGATAGGCCGGATTGACCTTGGTCTCCTGGGTGAAGTCGAGATAGCCGCCACGCTCGCTCATCTCCACCCGGCGAATGCCAAGGGCGGTGGCACGCTGGCGGAAAGCGGCCAGCTCCAGCAGGGTTTTGGTTGCCTCCGGCAAGAGACCAAAGCGGTCGATCAGCTCCACTTTCAGCTCCCGTAGCTCCTGTTCGTCCGCCGCGCTGGCGATCCGCTTGTACATGGAGAGGCGCATATTGACGTCCGGGATGTAGTCATCCGGCAGCAGCGCAGGCAGGCGCAGCTCCACCTCGGTGTGCTGGCTCATCAGTTGCTCCAGCGATGGCTCTTTGCCATTTTTCAGCGCCTCGACCGCCTGCTCCAGCATCTCCATGTAGAGGGTGAAGCCGACCGATTCGATCTGGCCGCTCTGATCATCGCCGAGCAGTTCGCCCGCGCCACGGATCTCCAGATCGTGGGTCGCCAGCGCAAAACCGGCACCGAGATCTTCCAGCGAGGCAATCGCCTCCAGCCGCTTGGCCGCATCCTTGGTCATCAGCTTGGGATGGGGGGTGAGCAGGTAGGCGTAGGCCTGATGGTGGGAGCGGCCAACCCGGCCCCGCAGCTGGTGCAGCTGGGCCAATCCTAGGTGATCCGCCCGATCCATGATGATGGTGTTGGCGCTCGGAACGTCGATACCGGTCTCGATAATGGTGGTGCAAACCAGCAGGTTGAAGCGCTGGTGGTAGAAGTCGGACATGATCCGCTCAAGGTCGCGCTCGCGCATCTGGCCGTGGGCGATGCCGATGCGGGCCTCGGGTACCAGTTCCGCCAGATCGGCGGCGCACTTCTCGATGCTCTCGACGTCGTTGTGCAGGTAGTAGACCTGGCCGCCACGTTTGAGTTCACGCAGCACCGCCTCGCGCACTACCGCCGGTTCGTGCTGGCGCACGAAGGTCTTGATGGCGAGTCGTTTGGCGGGTGGGGTGGCGATGATGGAGAGATCCCGCATGCCGGACATCGCCATATTGAGGGTGCGCGGAATGGGAGTGGCGGTGAGGGTGAGGATATCCACATCGGCCCGCAGTGCCTTGATCTTCTCCTTTTGGCGCACCCCGAATCTGTGCTCCTCATCGACGATGAGCAGTCCCAGATCCTTGAAGGTGAGTTCGGAGCCGAGCAGCTTGTGGGTGCCGATGATGATATCCACCTTGCCTTCGGCCAATTCCTTCATCACAGCGCTCTGCTCCTTGGCGGAGCGGAAGCGGCTCAGCACCTCGACCCGCACCGGCCAGTTGGCGAAGCGGTCGCGGAAGTTGTCGTAGTGCTGTTGCGCCAGCAGGGTGGTGGGCACCAGCACAGCGACCTGTTTGCCGCCATGCACGGCCACAAACGCCGCCCGCATAGCCACTTCGGTTTTGCCGAAACCGACGTCGCCGCACACCAGTCGGTCCATGCTCTTGGCCTGACACATGTCCCCCAGCACCGCATTGATGGCGTTGAGCTGATCGTCGGTCTCCTCGAACGGGAAGCTGGCGGCAAACTGGCGATAGGCCTCTTTGTCGTGCTTGAAGGCAAACCCGGCGCGAGCGGCGCGGTGGGCATAGACATCGAGCAACTCGGCTGCCACGTCGCGCACCTTCTCCGCCGCCTTGCGCCGCGCCTTGCTCCAGGCTTCGCCGCCGAGCTTGTGGCTGGGCGGGTTATCAGAACCGGTGTAGCGGCTGATAAGGTGCAAACTGGTGACCGGCACGAACAGCTTGTCGCCGCCGGCATATTCGAGGGTCAAAAACTCGGTGGGCAGGCCACCGGCATCGATGGTTTCCAGTCCCAGATAGCGGCCGACCCCGTGATCCAGATGGACCACCGGCTGACCCTGGGTCAGCTCGCCCAGGTTTCTGATCACCGCATCGGAGCTTAAGTTTTTGCTCTTCTCCCGCGCCCGCTTGCTGCGCACTTTGCCGCCCAGCAGTTCGGTCTCGGTGATCAGCGCCAGTGGATCCTGACCGACCTCCTGCCACAGGAAGCCACGTTCAAGCGGTGCAACCAAGAGGCCGTGGCGATCCGGGCTCGCCATAAAGGCGTCGAGGGAGGGGAACTCTTTGGGGTGCAGCGAGATACGCGCCAGCAGATCGCCGAGCACCTCCCGTCGCCCTTCGGATTCCACCGCAAACAGGGTGCGCCCGGCAAAGCCTTGCAGGAACTGGTTAAGCGCCAGCAGAGGTTGCTCCTTGCTGTGATCGAGTTGCAGATCGGGCAGCGCGGAGATGGGCAGATCGTGCTGACCGGCATCACCGGCGGTGGCGGCCTCTTGCAGCCGCACCGCGCCATATTGGCCGAGGGAGGCAAAGAGCTGCTCCACCGGCAGATAGAGCTGGGCCGGGGGCAGCAGTGGGCGGGTGTTGTCCCAGCGTCTGTCTTCATAGCGCTGGCCGATGTCGTTCCAGAAGCGCTGGGCGGCGGGGTAGATATCCCCCACGGTGAGCAGCAGGGTCTCTTCCGGCAGGTAGTCAAACAGGCTGGCGGTCTGGTTGAAGAAGAGCGGCAGATAATACTCGATGCCGGCGGGCCAGCGTCCCTTGCTCACCTCCTGATAGACGGAACCCTCGGCCCGCGACAGCTCGAACTGCTCGCGGAACTGGCCGCGAAACAGTTCGATTGCTGCCTCGTCGGTAGGGTATTCCCGGGCGGGCAGCAGGCTGACCGTCTTGACCGGTTCGCTGGAGCGCTGGGTTTCGGGATCGAACGGGCGGATGGAGTCCACTTCATCGTCGAAGAAGTCGATGCGATAGGGGCTGCTACTGCCCATGGGGAAGAGATCGAGCAGGGAGCCGCGGGCGGCAAATTCGCCATGTTCCAGCACCTGATCCACCGCCACGTAACCCGCCTCGGCCAGCCGCCCGCGCAGCTGTTGCAGATTGAGGCGCTGGCCGGCCTTCACCATCAGGCTGTATTTGTCGAGATAGACCCGGGGGGCGCAGCGCAACATCAGGGTGGAGATGGGGACAATCAATACCCCCTTGCTCATCTGCGGCAGCTTGTAGAGAGTCTCGAGCCGCTGGGAAATGATGTCCTGATGAGGAGAGAAGGTGTCGTAGGGCAGGGTCTCCCAATCGGGGAACAGCAATACGGGGGCGGACTGATCGGCTAGCTGCTTGTCTGCCAGCAAATACTGAAGCTCCTGCTCCAGGCGCAGGGCGCTCGGGGTATCGGCGGTGATAAGCAGTACCGGCCCCTTGGCTTCACTGGTGAGACGGGCTGCAATCAGCGAGAGGCTGCTGCCGACCAGCTGGCCGAGCGTGATCTTTTGGCCCGCTTTGGCGGGCAAGGCGGGGAGTGTCATTGGCATGGTTCGATTCTTTTAACGTTGACGTTATCTATCGCTGACGTTCGCTCTGGTTAGCGCTGACGTTCTTGGGCGCGCAGCTTGAGCTGCTTCGATTGCACGTGGAGGCTGGCACGAACCAGCAGTTCGCGGTCATCTTCGCGGATCCGCACATAGTCGAGCTGCACATGTGTGCCATGTTCACCGCCGTCGAGCTGTTTGACCTGGCCATAGCAGTAGATGGCGGCCGCCTCTTCCCGCAGGAATATCTTGAGGCGGACGATCTGGTGCAGGTGCGGCGCATCCCCGTGATCATGATAGGGGTGCAGGTAGGTGAGCTGGCCAGCCCCGAAGCGCAGGGTGTGGAAGCGCTGCTCCGGATGGTCCTGCAGGGAGAGCACATAGCCCATGATCATGTCGATCTTGCGGGACTGCTGATTGACGATCTCGATCAGATCGTGCATCGACTCGTTCTGGTTGCGCAGCAGGCGAGTGGTCACCAGATCGATGGAGGTAATGGCCGAAGAGATCCGAAAGGGCTCCGGCAGCTCAGCGTCCAGCTCCTCCAGAGAGGGGAGGTGGAAGTCGGCCGGCATGGGGATCACATTGACCGGCGTGGCATGAGTGACGCTGAAGAACTGTTCCTGCATGGAGGCTATCCCTTGTTGTCATGGACGGTTTCCCTTTATTATCCGGTATCTTATTTTGTTGGCAACGTACATATCCTTGAAGACCGGACTTTTTCAGCCCCTTTCGCTGGCCATCGGCCTGCGTTATGCAGGCTCGAAGCGCAGCAATCGCTTCGTCTCATTTATCTCCCTGTTCTCTACCTTTGGCATTGCCATCGGGGTTGCCGCCCTGATGGTGGTCATTTCGGTGATGAACGGTTTCGAAGGGCAGCTCAAAGGGCGCATCCTCGGGGTGATCCCCCATGTGGTGGTGACCAATCAGGCTGGCCGCATTGATGCAGACCCGCAAGGCTTGCCGGATCTGGCCAAATTACCCCATGTGGTTGCCTCGGCCCCCATGCTCGACAGCGAAGGGATGCTGCAAAGCCCCGGCCAGCTGACCGGGGTGAGCGTGCAGGGGATCGACCCTGCGAAGTGGCCCAAGGATGACATCCTCCACAGCCAGATGCTGGGGGGGCGCCTCGATACCCTGCAGGCTGGCCACTACCGCATCGTGCTGGGGCAGGGGGTGGCACGCCGCCTCAATGTTTCCATCGGCGATCAGGTTCGCCTGATCCTGACCGAAGGGACCCGCTTTACCCCGTTTGGCCGGGTACCGGCCCAGCGCCTCTTTACCGTCTCCGGCATCTTCGGGGTCGGCGCCGATGTGGATAACCAGATTGCGCTGATCGCGCTGGGGGATGCCCAGCGGCTGCTGCGCCTGCCGCCAGAAACCGTCGGTGGCATTCGCCTCTGGCTCGATGATCCCTTTGCCGCTGACGAGGTGATCAAGACGCCGCTGCCGGATGGGCTGCTGTGGCAGGATTGGCGCCGCGAGCGGGGCGAGCTGTTCCAGGCGGTCGCCATGGAAAAACGGATGATGGGGCTGATGCTGGTGCTGATCATCGCCGTCGCCACCTTTAACATCCTCTCCGCGCTGGTGATGGTGGTGACGGACAAGGAGGGCGAAGTGGCCATCCTGCGCACCATGGGTATGAGTGAATCAGGGATCGTCAAGATCTTTATGGTGCTTGGCGCCTCCAGCGGGGTGATTGGTGCCCTGTTTGGCGGACTGGCGGGCCTTGCGCTCTCCTTGGGTCTCAACCCTCTGCTCAATGCGGTGGGGCTCAACCTCTATATGGCGGCGGGCGGCAGTGGCCTGCCGGTCATTGTCGAGCCGGCTCAGGTCATCACCATCTTGCTGGGCGCCGTGCTGCTGAGCTTCAGTGCCACCCTCTATCCGGCGGCCCGCGCCGCGCGGGTGAAACCGGCCGAGGCGCTGCGTTATGAGTAATGCCGTGAATAATGCATCTTCTGTTGTGACTGGTGCCCCCGTAGTTGCGGGTGCCAGCGTTGTTACCGAGGCAAGTGGAGCCCCTGTTATGAATGAAGCCGTATCCCGTGAACCTCTGCTGCGCTGCCAGGCGCTCAATCATGTCTATAAAGAGGGGGAGCTGGAGACTCAGGTGCTTAAGGGGATCGATCTCTGTGTCGCGCCCGGTGAAATGCTGGCGGTGGTGGGGAGCTCGGGCTCCGGCAAGACCACTCTGCTGCATCTGATGGGGGCGCTGGACAACCCCTCCAGTGGCGCCGTGCTGTTCAAGGGGGAGGATATTCACCATTGGGACAGCCGTACCCAGGCCCGTTTTCGCAACCGCGAGCTGGGCTTTGTCTATCAGTTCCACCACCTGCTCTCCGAGTTCAGTGCGTTGGAAAATGCTGCCATGCCGCTGCTGATCGCCGGTGAGTCGGTGGCGGTTGCCACAGAAAAGGCAACCAAGATGCTGGGGCGGGTAGGGCTCTCCCATCGCTTGAATCACCGTCCCTCCGAGCTCTCCGGTGGCGAACGTCAGCGGGTGGCGATCGCCCGGGCGCTGGTCAACGAACCGAGTCTGGTGCTGGCGGATGAACCCACCGGCAATCTGGATCATGCCAGTGCCACTGCGGTGTATGAACTGCTGTGTGAACTGAATCGTGAACTGGGCACTGCGTTTGTGGTAGTGACTCACGACTTGAGCCTCGCGGCCAAGCTCCATCGCCGGGTGACCCTGGTGAGCGGCGTGATGGCGGAGGTTGCCTGATGTTCAAACCGCTGCCCCTCTTTCTGGGCCTGCGTTACAGCCGCTCCCGCCGTCGCAACGGGTTTATCGCCTTTATCTCTGCCTCTTCCTTGATCGGTATCGCCCTCGGGGTGATGGCGCTTATCCTGGGCCTCTCCGCCATGAACGGTTTCGAGCGGGAGCTTAAAGATCGGGTGCTCTCGGTCGTGCCGCAAGGTGAGCTGGACGCCGTCGAGCGGCCGCTGCCAGATTGGCCACGTCTGCGCGACTACCTGCTGGCTCAGCCGGGCGTTGAGGCGGCCGCGCCGGTCATTCGCCTCAATGGCCTTCTGGAGCATGGATCTGCCCTCAAGGGGGTGCAACTGCGCGCCGTGCTGCCCGATCTGGAAGCCAATCTGTCGGATGCAGGCAAATACATGACGGGCCGTGGTCTGCGTGAGCTGCAACCGGGTGAACGTGGGGTGATCTTGGGCAAGACCATCGCTGACAAGCTGGGGGTCAAGGTGGGGGACTCGGTCGCCCTGCTGCTGCCGCAAGGGGGCGATCAGGCCGGGATCAAGAATCCCCGGCGCGAAGCCCTGACCGTGGTGGGACTGCTGGAAATTGGCGGCCAGCTCGACGGTCTGCTCGGCTTTATGCATCTGGCCGATGCGCAAGCGATCACCGGCATGGGCAGCGATGTGGAGGGCTTCAGCCTGCGGGTGAGCGATGTGCTTAATGCACAAAATATTACGATCGCCGCGGCGCAGCAGTTCCCTCATCATGTTTACATCCGCAGCTGGATGAACAGCCAGGGCTACCTCTATCAGGACATCCAGATGGTGCGTACCGTCATGTATGTGGTGATGCTGATGGTGGTGGCCGTCGCCTGTTTCAACATCGTCTCCACTCTGGTGATGGCGGTGAACGAGAAGCGCAGCGAGATCGCCATCCTGAAAACCATGGGGGCGAGCCCCGGCCAGATCCGGCTCACCTTCGTCATTCAGGGGATGGTCAACGGCGTGGCCGGTGCCCTGCTCGGTGCCCTGCTGGGCGGGCTGCTTTCGAGCAAGCTGACCCAGATCCTGGGTGTCATCGAGAAGCTTATTGGCCACCGCTTCCTCAATCCGGATATCTACTTCATCGACTTTTTGCCGACCGAGTTGCATATGCAGGATCTGCTCATCGTGACGGGCGCCGCCATACTGATGAGTCTGTTGGCGACCCTCTATCCCGCCTGGCGGGCGAGCGGTCTGGTACCCTCCCGCGAGCTGGGCCACTGATGGGTTGCATCTAATGCGCCATAAATAACGAAGGGCCCGCTGGTGCAAACCGGCGGGCCCTTCTGTTTTCAGGTCATGTAGACTGGCTTAGTGAGCGTTAAGCTCATCAAGTGGCAGGGAGAAGCTGGCCACAAAGGTGTCGATAAAGTAGCGCATCTCCTCGCTCATCCGGGCTTCCAGCATGGCCTCGAGGCGCTTGCGAGCCGGTTCGAACTCCCGGTTGCCCGCGTTGATCTCCTCCAGACACTTGGTATAGGCGCAGAGGGTGTCGGCATCCTTGACCAGCCTGGCCAGCTCGTCATCCTGGGCTGCCGAATCGAGCAAGGGGCGAAAGTCATCGATCAGTTCTGGCGGCAGCATGCCAAGCAGACGCTGTTCGGCGGCCAGCTCTATCTTCTTGTACTCGCGGGCGATCTCGGGGTTGAAGTATTTGACCGGGGTGGGCAGATCGCCGGTCAGCACCTCACTGCTGTCGTGATAGAGGGCCATCACCGCGGCGCGGTCGGCATTCACGTTGCCGCCAAACAGCCGGTTTTTGATGATGCCGAGGGCATGGGCCACCATGGCCACCTGCAGGCTGTGCTCGGCAATGTTTTCCGGCTGGATGTTGCGCATCAGGGGCCAGCGGTAGATGAGTTTCATGCGGGCGAGATTGGCAAAAAAATGGCTGGGTAACATGATGGCCTCAACAAAAGAGAATAGAAAAGGGCAGACCCTAGTCTGCCCTTTTTTTCGTTGCAGGGCAGCGTCTGCCCGCGCATTTCCCGTGTTTAGCGGATATAGCGGCCCGATTCAGCCTCCTGGTTGGTCACAATCATCTGGCCGATAGGAGCCAGACTGATGAGTGCCAGCTTGAGGTGCTGGATACCGAACGGGATACCGATAATGGTTACGAAGCAGGCCAGCGCGGAAGCGATGTGGCCGATGGCCAGCCAGACACCGATCAGCACAAACCAGAGGATATTGCCAATCAGTCCCAGAGTGCCGGTGCCGATATCGCTCTGGCCGGTCATGGTCTTGCGATTGACGGCCTGCTTGCCAAACGGGAAGAAGGTAAAGGTGCCGATCACGAAGCAGGCTCGTCCCCAGGGGATGCCGACCAGCGAGATAAAGCAGACAAGACCGGCCAGCCACCAGGCCAGGCCCATAAAGACACCTCCCAGTACAAACCAGAGCAGATTGAACAAGAAGCGGAAAAAGGCCATGTGAGTGACTCCAGATCATCAATTTGGTTGCCACCATAACGAGGGAGGGGTAGGGACGCAATGGTTGATTGGCCCAATCGCCATTTGGCTGGTCAAATTGAGTCGCCGCCCGCAACGGTGGGCTGTTTTTCGGCGAAAGATGGGCAATAAAGCGGCGTTCGGATGAAAAAAGGTGAACAAACGCAAAATTATTGCCATCGGATAGTTGAAGTCGGGCTCCTCTCTCCCCATATAAAGGGCAGTTTTGCACGAATTGTGCTTGCACGCCGCTCAATGTGGGGGATGTGTGGCTCGACTCGACCAAAGTGCGCCGCTATAATGCCGCGTCATATTTTCTCATCACAAAGACATATCGTTGTCTTTATAAACAGGAAGACTCCGGGCTTTGCCCAGGGGCAATAAAGGGTCAGCACACAGTGCTGAGTTGAACGAGGTAGAAGAATGCAAGTTTCTGTAGAGACAACCCAGGGTCTGGAACGCCGTCTTACCATCACTGTACCGGCCGCTACCGTAGACGCCGCTGTGCGTAAAGAATTGAATGGCCTGGCCAAAACTCGTCGCATCGACGGTTTCCGTCCTGGCAAGGCTCCGGTTGCCATCATCAAGAAGATGTTCGGCGCCATGGCTCACGCCCGCGTTGCTGATGAAATGATGCAGAGCAACTTCATCAAAGCCATCATCGAAAACAAACTGAGCCCGGCCGGTGCCCCGACCATGGATCCGAAAGAGATCAAAGAAGGTCAGGATTTCGAATTCACCGCCACTTTCGAAGTGTATCCGGAGTTCGAAGTTGCAGGTCTCGAGACCATCAAGGTCGAGAAGCCGGTTGCGACCGTGAAGGATGAAGATCTGGCCAACATGATCGACACCCTGCGCAAGCAGCACGCTACCTGGGCTGATGCCGATGTTGCCGCTGCCAATGGCATGCGTGTGACCATGGACTTCGTCGGTTCCATTGACGGTGAAGAGTTCGATGGCGGCAAAGCTGAAGGCTTCAACCTGGTGCTGGGCGCTGGCCGCATGATCCCGGGCTTCGAAGACGCCATCCTGGGCAAGAAAGCGGGCGACGAGTTCACCATCGAAGTGACCTTCCCGGCTGACTACCACGCTGAAAACCTGAAAGGCAAAGAAGCCAAGTTCGCTTCCAAGCTGATCAAGGTTGAAGAGCAGATCCTGCCTGAGCTGACCGAAGAGTTCGTGAAGCGTTTCGGTATCGAAAGCGGTTCTGTTGAAGAGCTGAAAGCCGAAGTGCGCAAGAACATGGAGCGCGAACTGGCTCAAGCCCTGAAAAACAGCGTGAAAGAGCAGGTTCTGAACGGTCTGGTTGAAGCCAACCAAATCGACCTGCCGAAAGCTGCCGTTGCTCAAGAGATCGACGCACTGCGTCAGCAGGCTCTGCAGCGTTTCGGTGGCTTCCAGGGCGGCAACGCTCCCGAGCTGCCGGCTGAACTGTTCCAGGCTCAAGCCGAGCGTCGTGTACGCGTAGGCCTGCTGCTGGGTGACGTGATCCGTACCAACGAGATCAAGGCTGACGATGCCCGTGTAAACAGCATCATCGAGTCCATGGCGACTGCCTACGAAGATCCGAAGGAAGTGATCGAGTACTACCAGAAGAACGAACAGATGCTGAACGGCGTTCGTAACCTGGCAGTAGAAGATCAAGCTATCGACCTGATCCTGTCCAAAGCGCAAGTGACCGAAAAAGAAGTTGCCTTTGACGAAGTGATCAACAAGTCTGGCGCCGCTGCCTAAGAACATTTGACTTAAGGTCAAGACTGTTAAGTATAATGGCTCGTGTGATCTCCACTCGGGCCATTTTATTTTAGGGACAATGCCTTATGTACAAGAACTATAACGATATGACCGATTCTCCCAGCAATGCGCTGGTCCCCATCGTGGTCGAACAGACTGCCAAGGGTGAACGTTCCTACGATATTTACTCCCGTCTGCTGAAAGAGCGGGTGATCTTCCTGACTGGTCAGGTTGAAGATCACATGGCCAATCTGGTGGTTGCCCAGTTGCTGTTCCTCGAGTCCGAGAATCCGGACAAGGACATCTATATCTACATCAACTCGCCGGGTGGTTCGGTGACTGCGGGCATGTCCATCTATGACACCATGCAGTTCATCAAGCCGGATGTCAGCACCGTCTGCATGGGGCAGGCCTGCTCCATGGGTGCCTTCCTGCTGGCCGGTGGCGCCAAGGGCAAGCGTTTCTGCCTGCCTAACGCCCGCGTGATGATCCACCAGCCGCTGGGTGGCTTCCAGGGTCAGGCATCTGATATCCAGATCCACGCCCAGGAGATCCTGAAGATCAAAAATACCCTGAACGAGCGCCTGGCGTTCCACACCGGTCAAGACATGGCTACTATCGAGCGTGACACCGATCGTGACAACTTCATGTCCGCCGAGCAGGCCGTGGCCTATGGTCTGGTAGACGGTGTCCTGAGCCAGCGTAGCTGAGCAGGGTGTCCCGGTCTGTTGTAAACTCAACAGGCCGATCCATCCTCTATTGATAAAACGAGGTTGCTGAATGACAGAGAAACGCAAGGGTGAGGGTGATAAGCTGCTCTACTGCTCTTTTTGCGGCAAAAGCCAGCATGAAGTGCGCAAGCTGATCGCTGGCCCTTCCGTCTACATATGTGATGAGTGCGTCGAGCTGTGCAACGACATCATCCGCGAAGAGATCCGCGAGATCTCGCCCAAGCGCGATGGTAACGAGCTGCCGACCCCTCATCAGATCCGCGCTCATCTCGATGACTATGTGATCGGGCAGGAGTACGCCAAGAAGGTGTTGGCCGTTGCCGTCTACAACCACTACAAGCGTCTGCGCAACAGCGGCGAAAACAGTGGTGTGGAGCTCGGCAAATCCAACATCCTGCTGATTGGCCCGACCGGTAGCGGCAAGACCCTGCTGGCCGAGACTCTGGCTCGTCTGCTGGATGTGCCGTTCACCATGGCCGATGCGACCACCCTGACCGAAGCCGGTTATGTGGGCGAGGACGTGGAGAACATCATCCAGAAGCTGCTGCAAAAGTGCGACTACGACGTAGAGAAAGCCCAGCGTGGCATCGTCTACATCGACGAGATCGACAAGATCTCCCGCAAGTCGGACAACCCCTCCATCACCCGCGATGTCTCCGGGGAAGGGGTACAGCAGGCCCTGCTCAAGCTGATCGAAGGGACCATTGCTTCCGTGCCGCCGCAAGGTGGTCGCAAGCATCCGCAGCAGGAGTTCTTGCAGGTTGATACCTCCAAGATCCTCTTCATCTGTGGCGGTGCCTTTGCCGGTCTGGACAAGGTGATCGAGCAGCGTTCCGTGAAGGGAACCGGTATCGGTTTTGGCGCCGAGGTGAAATCCAAGGATGCCAAGGCCACCCTGAGCGAGACCTTCGCCAAGGTAGAGCCGGAAGATCTGATCAAGTATGGTCTGATCCCCGAGTTCATCGGCCGTCTGCCGGTGGTCGCGACCCTGACCGAGCTGGATGAGTCTGCCCTTATCCAGATCCTGAAAGAGCCGAAAAACGCGCTGACCAAACAGTACGCGGCGTTGTTCGATCTGGAAGGGGTTGAGCTGGAGTTCCGTGACGACGCACTCAACGCCATTGCCCGCAAGGCGATGGAGCGTAAAACCGGTGCTCGTGGTCTGCGTTCCATCGTGGAAGCCGTGCTGCTGGATACCATGTATGACCTGCCTTCTCTGGAAGGGGTCAGCAAGGTGGTGATCGACGAGACCGTGATCAAAGGGGACTCTGCGCCCTTGATGATCTACGAAAATCCCGAAACTCAGGCTGCTGCATCAGAGTAAATGTCTGATTTTTAATCAAATGGAAGGGGCTTTTTGCCCCTTTCATGCTTTTTACGGTTTCGGCGATTGAATCTCATCTCAGCGCCCCCATATACTCAGCCAAGCGCTTTGCCAACGGTATAACAAGCCGAGAGGACATATATGAACCTAGAGCGTTCAGAACGCATCGAGATTCCCGTCCTGCCTCTTCGTGACGTGGTGGTTTATCCCCACATGGTCATTCCACTCTTTGTGGGGCGGGAAAAATCCATTCGCTGTCTGGAAGCGGCCATGGAGCAGGACAAGAAAGTTCTGCTGGTGGCCCAGAAGGATGCGTCAACCGATGAGCCAACGGTGGAGGAGATCTTCACCGTCGGGACAGTGGCCAATATTCTGCAGATGCTCAAGCTGCCGGACGGCACCGTCAAGGTGCTGGTAGAGGGGGGACAGCGTGCCCGCCTGGAGCGGATGATCGACGACAAGGATTTCTTTGTCTGCGAGGCCCAGTACATCCCCTCCCAAGCCATTGAGGAGAAGGATCAGGAAGTACTGGTTCGCTCCGCCATCGGCCAGTTTGAAGGCTATATCAAGCTCAACAAGAAGATCCCGCCCGAGGTACTGACCTCGATCTCGGCGATCGACGATGCTGCGCGTCTGGCTGACACCATGGCGGCCCACATGCCGCTCAAGTTGGAAGACAAGCAGAAGGTGCTGGAGATCGTCTCGGTTTCCGAGCGCATCGAATTCCTGATGGCGATGATGGAGTCGGAAATTGACCTGCTGCAGGTCGAGAAGCGCATCCGTACTCGCGTCAAGAAGCAGATGGAAAAGAGCCAGCGCGAGTATTACCTCAACGAGCAGATGAAGGCCATCCAGAAAGAGCTGGGTGAGCTGGAAGATAGCCCGGATGAGTTTGAAGCCCTCAATCGCAAGATTGAAGAGGCTGGCATGCCGGAAGATGCCCGTGAAAAGGCCCAGGCCGAGCTTGCCAAGCTGAAGATGATGTCTCCCATGTCCGCCGAGGCTACCGTGGTTCGCAGCTATGTGGACTGGATGGTACAGGTGCCGTGGAAGGCGCGATCCAAGGTCAAGAAAGACCTTGGCAAGGCGCAAGAGGTGCTGGATGCCGATCACTATGGCCTCGAGAAGGTCAAGGATCGCATCCTCGAATATCTGGCGGTACAGGCGCGGGTGAACAAGCTCAAGGGCCCCATCCTCTGTCTGGTTGGGCCTCCCGGTGTGGGCAAGACCTCGCTGGGCCAATCCATCGCCAAGGCGACAGGCCGCAAATATGTGCGGATGGCTCTGGGTGGGGTGCGTGACGAAGCGGAGATCCGCGGTCACCGCCGTACCTATATCGGTTCCATGCCCGGCAAACTCATCCAGAAGATGGCGAAAGTCGGCGTGAAGAACCCGCTGTTCCTGCTCGACGAGATCGACAAGATGAGCTCGGACATGCGTGGCGATCCCGCATCCGCCTTGCTGGAAGTGCTGGATCCGGAACAGAACAACAGCTTCAACGATCACTATCTGGAAGTGGATTATGACCTGTCGGACGTCATGTTCGTGGCCACCTCCAACTCCATGAACATTCCGGGTCCCTTGCTGGACCGGATGGAAGTGATCCGTCTCTCCGGTTACACCGAAGATGAGAAGCTCAACATTGCCAAGCAGCATCTGGTTGCCAAGCAGATCCAGCGCAACGGCCTGAAAGAGTCCGAGATCACCATCGAAGATTCTGCCCTGGTTGGAGTGATCCGCTACTACACCCGCGAGGCGGGTGTGCGGAGTCTGGAGCGCGAGATCTCCAAGATTTGTCGCAAGGCGGTCAAGCGTATCCTGCTGGACAAGAGCATCAAGCATGTTCAGGTCAATCAGGAGAACCTCAAGGAGTTCCTCGGGGTGCAGCGTTTCGATTACGGCAAGGCCACCGACCAGAACCAGGTGGGTCAGGTGTGTGGTCTGGCGTGGACCGAAGTGGGGGGCGATCTGCTCACCATCGAGACCACCAACATGCCGGGCAAGGGCAAGCTCACTTATACCGGTTCCCTCGGTGACGTGATGCAGGAGTCCATCCAGGCGGCCATGACGGTCGTACGGGCCCGTGCCGAGAAGCTGCGCATCAACGCCGACTTCTACGAGAAGCGCGATATCCACGTGCACGTACCGGAAGGGGCAACCCCGAAAGATGGCCCGAGCGCCGGTATCGCCATGTGTACCGCCCTGGTCTCCAGCTTGACCGGTAATCCGGTTCGTGCTGATGTGGCGATGACAGGGGAGATCACCTTGCGCGGCGAAGTGCTGCCCATCGGTGGTCTCAAGGAGAAGTTGCTGGCAGCCCATCGTGGCGGCATCAAGCGAGTGCTTATTCCGAAAGAGAACGAGCGTGACCTTGAGGAGATCCCGGCAAACGTCAAACAAGACCTTGAAATTTATCCGGTTCGCTGGATTGACGAGGTGCTGGAATTGGCGTTGCAGGACAATCCACAGGGGTTTGAGCGCGTTTCTGTCGTGTAAATGTTGATGCGCCGCAAATTTGGCGCATTCGGCGGGTGGTTAAGGCTTGCATGCGCCCGATAACGGAAGTAGCCTTGACCACCGATCGGGTACTCGTGATGAGTCGCAATGCGTTGTGTGGCGCGGGTTTGCGCCAGATTGTCACTTGCAACTGATCAGGAGGCTTGCTATAAAACCTCCACTTGTTGTGGCCAGGGAAATCAGCGCCGCAGCGGTGTTTGATAAAAGGGGAATATAAGAGTGAATAAATCTCAACTGATTGACAAGATTGCAGACGGTGCCGATATCTCCAAAGCTGCCGCTGGCCGTGCGTTGGATGCCTTCATTGATGCTGTTGGTGAAGCGCTGAAAGAGGGTGACCAGGTTGCTCTGGTTGGTTTCGGTACTTTCGCTGTACGCGAGCGTGCTGCCCGTTCAGGCCGTAACCCGCAGACTGGCGCGACCATCGAAATCGCTGCTGGTAAAGTTCCTGCCTTCAAAGCCGGTAAGGCCCTGAAAGACGCTGTTAACTAAGTCGGTCGCTGATATCCGTCGGCTACCGTCCTTGGTCGCAGACCAGACAAGTTAGAGAGTCTTCTCTCATACTGATTGACCAAGGCGCATCGCAATCGGTGCGCCTTTTTATTGTTTACGCCCATCGAGTTCGGGAGCATAAGTACAAACATGATGTTGGATAAACTACGCGAAGGGGCGCAGGGCAAGGTAGCCAAGGTTATCTTGGGCCTGATCATCCTCTCCTTTGCCTTGGCTGGTGTAGGTAGTTACCTGAACGGCCCGGCCCGTACCGCCCCCGCCACCGTCAATGGCACCGAGATCAGTGCTGCGGCACTGGAAAATGCCTACCGTAACGAGCGCGCCCGCATGGAATCCCAGATGGGAGAGGCATTCAGCCAGCTGGCCGCGAACCCCGATTACATGAAACAGTTCCGTCGCGGTGTGCTGGATCGCCTGATCGATCAGGCGCTGCTGGACAGCAAGGCCCGTGAACTGGGTCTGCGTATCAGTGACGAACAGATCAAGCAAGCCATCGTGGCCATGCCGGAGTTTGCCGAGAACGGCAAGTTCAACAATGACCGCTATCTGCAGCTGATCCGTCGTGCCGGCATGACTCCTGAAATGTTCCGTGACTCCCTGCGTCAGGACATGGTGCGTCAACAGTTGATGAGCGCCCTGCTGGGCACCGAATTCTCCCTCAAGGGTGAAGCGGAGCAGCTCGACAAGCTCTACAACCAGACTCGCGATCTGCGTCTGGTGCGTCTGGCTGCTGCCAACTACATGGCTGACGTTCAGGTCTCCGACAACGAGCTGGAGCAGTACTACAAGACCAATGGCGCCCGTTTCATGAACGACGAGCAGGTCAAGGTCGACTATCTGCTGCTGGACGCTGCCAACCTCGCCAAGGATATCAAGGTCACCGAGCAGGATGCCCAGGATTACTACGATCAGCACCAGGATCTGTTCCAGCGTGCCGAGCGTCGCCACGTGGCTCACATCCTTATCCCGTTTGGCAAGGATGAGAAAGCGGCCGAGCAGAAAGCAGAAGCCGTGCTGGCCAAAGCCAAGGCGGGTGATGATTTCGCTGCGCTGGCCAAGGCTGACTCTTCCGATACCTTCTCTGCCAAAAAAGGCGGCGAGCTGGACTGGTTCGAGAAAGGGGTGATGGATCCGGCCTTCGAGAAAGCCGCGTTCGCCCTGAACAAGGCTGGCGATCTCTCCACCGTGGTGAAGAGCCCATTCGGTTTCCACATCATCAAGCTGCTGGGGGTTGAAGCAGCCCAGACCAAGCCGTTTGCCGATGTGAAAGAAGAGACCATCACTCGTCTGCAAGCTGACAAGGCCAAGGAGAAGTTCTTCGCCGAGCAGCAGAAGATGGCTGACAGCAGCTTCGAAAACCCGGACTCGCTGGATCTGACCGCTGATGCCATGGGGATGAAGGTTCAATCTTCCGATTTCTTCACCCAGGCGACTGCTCCGGCTCCGCTGAACGATCCCAAGGTGCTCTCCGTGGCGTTCTCCGAACAGCTGCGCGATGACAATACCAACTCCGATGTGATCGAGCTGGCTGACGGCAAGGCGCTGGTGCTGCACATCACTGGTCACAAGCCCAAAGCGGTAAAGCCGCTGGCCGAGGTGAAAGAGCAGGTGATTGCCGCCATCAAGCATGACAAGGCGAGCGAAGTGGCCCGTGGCAAGGCCCAGGGCCTGCTGGACAAGCTGAAGGTCGGTGAGAGCATCACCGCCGATCTGACAGCACTCGGTCTGAAAGTGGAGACCCACAAAGGGGTTGCCCGCTTCGATCGCGAGCTGGATCAGAACCTGATTGCCCAAGCGTTCACGCTGCCCCATCCGATCGACGGCAAGCCGAGCGTGGCTCTGGTTGCCGAGACCAATGGTGACCGCGTTGTGGTTGCGCTGGACAAGGTCAACGTCCCTGCCGCCGCATCCGGCATGGCCGCCATGCTGCAAGCTCAGCTGGGTCAGGGCAAAGCCCAGGTGGATTACAAGTCTCTGATCGACGAGCTGCGCAAAGCGGCCAAGATCGAGTACTTCAGCAGTGTGGAAGCGAACGTCGAGTAATCGGCACTGCGCAATCCATTGAAAACGGCTCCTTGATGGAGCCGTTTTTTTATCTGTGGGCAAGAGGGGGGGATATTTAAGCTCTGCTCTCTGCTCTCTGC
>NZ_CDDK01000034.1:0-13261 GCF_000820225.1 Aeromonas veronii bv. veronii | reverse complement strand
CTCTGCTCTCTGCTCTCTGCCCTTCGTGTAGTCACATCGCGGCTATACGTCCTGATACGAGATATAAAAAAACCGGCACCTGAGTGCCGGTTTTGCATTGCGCACTTGCGCAGGAGCGGGGTTATACCACGCCCTGGGTGCGCAGGTAATCCTCGTAGGTGCCGCCGAAGTCGCGGATACCATCTTCGCTCAGCTCCAGGATGCGGGTCGCCAGAGAGGAGACGAATTCGCGGTCGTGGGAGACGAAGATCAGGGTGCCCTTGTACATCTCGAGGGCTAGGTTCAAGGATTCGATAGATTCCATGTCCAGGTGGTTGGTCGGCTCATCCATGATCAGGATGTTGGGGCGCTGCATCATCAGCTTGCCGAACAGCATGCGGCCCTGTTCACCACCGGAGAGCACCTTGACCGGCTTCTTGATGTCGTCCTGTGAGAAGAGCAGACGACCCAATACGGAGCGCACAGCCTGCTCGTCTTCGTTCTCCTGTTTCCATTGGGCCATCCAGTCGAACACGTTGAGATCAGTGTCGAAATCTTCGGCGTGATCCTGGGCGTAGTAACCGATCTGGGCGTTCTCGGACCACTTGATGGTGCCGGTATCCGGTGCCAGATCGCCGACCAGCGTCTTGATCAGAGTCGATTTACCGATACCGTTGGTACCCAGAATGGCGACCTTCTCACCTACTTCCAGCATCATGTTAAGGCCCTTGAACAGGGGCGCCTCGCCATAACCTTTGGACAGGCCTTCGATCTCCAGAATGTTGCGGTAGAGCTTCTTCTCCTGCTCGAAGCGGATGAAGGGGTTCTGACGGCTGGATACCTTCACTTCCTCAATCTTGATCTTGTCGATCTGCTTGAGGCGGGAGGTCGCCTGGCTGGACTTGGAGGCGTTGGCACTGAAACGGGAGACGAAGGATTGCAGATCGGCGATCTGGGCCTTCTTCTTGGCGTTGTCTGCCAGCAGACGCTCGCGCGCCTGAGTGGCGGCCAGCATGTAGTCATCGTAGTTGCCCGGATAAACGCGCAGCTCGCCGTAGTCCAGATCCGCCATATGGGTACAGACGGAGTTAAGGAAGTGACGGTCGTGAGAGATGATGATCATGGTGCTTTCACGTTCGTTGAGCACCTGCTCCAGCCAGCGAATGGTGTTGATATCCAGGTTGTTGGTCGGTTCGTCCAGCAGCAGGATGTCAGGGTTGGAGAACAGCGCCTGTGCCAGCAGCACACGCAGTTTCCAGCCAGGGGCTACTTCGCTCATCGGGCCGTTGTGCTGCTCGATGGGAATACCGGCACCCAGTAGCAGTTCGCCTGCGCGAGATTCGGCGGTATAGCCGTCATACTCGGCGACCAGACCTTCCAGCTCGGCGGCCTTCATGTAGTCGTCGTCGGTCGCTTCGAGGTTGGCGTAGATGGCATCGCGCTCGGCGATGGCCGCCCACAGCTCGGTGTGACCCATCATGACCACGTCCAGTACACGCATATCTTCGTAGGCGAACTGATCCTGACGCAGCTTACCGATGCGCTCGTTGACGTCCAGGCTCACATTACCGCCAGTGGGCTCCAGATCACCGCCGAGGATCTTCATAAAGGTGGACTTGCCACAGCCGTTGGCGCCGATAAGGCCATAGCGGTTGCCGCCGCCAAACTTGACGTTGATGTTCTCAAACAGCGGCTTGGCGCCGAACTGCATGGTGATGTTGTTGCTACTTAACAAGGTATGTGTCCCGATTGGTCTGTCAAATGGCGCGCATTATGGCACAGATCCCCCGAAAGTTTTAGCGAGAAGTGTGATCTTGATCGGGGCAAGCGGGGCGTGCAGCCGATTGATGGGCAATAAAAAAAGCCGGCACGAGGCCGGCTTGGTAGTGAGATTGACTCATCAGTGGGAGGTGGCGCCAGAGGCACCCAGCCCGGTCTGGGAGCGAACGAACTGCGGCAGGAACTTGGCATGTTCGTCGGCTGCGTTCTGGGAGCTGTCGGTGATGGAGAAGAACCAGATCCCGACGAAGGCCAACCCCATGGAGAAGAGGGCAGGGTATTCGTAGGGGAAGATGGCCTGGGCATGGCCCAGCACTTTCACCCACACGGTCGGGCCCAGGATCATCAGGGTTACGGCGCTCACCAGTCCCAGCCAGCCACCATAGACGGCGCCACGAGTGGTCAGGCGTGACCAGAACATGGAGAGGAAGAGTACCGGGAAGTTGCAGCTGGCGGCGATGGAGAAGGCCAGACCCACCATGAAAGCGATGTTCTGCTTCTCGAACAGGATCCCCAGACCAATGGCAACCACACCCAGCACCAGAGTCGTCATCTTGGAGACACGCAGTTCATCGGTCTCGTTAGCCTTGCCCTTCTTCAACACGCTGGCATAGAGGTCATGGGAGACCGCAGAGGCTCCGGCCAGGGTCAATCCGGCAACTACCGCCAGAATGGTGGCAAATGCCACGGCGGAGATGAAGCCGAGGAACAGGCTGCCACCGACCGCATTGGCCAGATGGACTGCCGCCATGTTGGTGCCGCCCAGCAGGGCGCCGGTGGCGTCCTTGAAGGCCGGGTTGGTGCTTACCAGCAAGATGGCGCCAAAGCCGATGATGAAGGTGAGGATGTAGAAGTAGCCGATAAAGCCGGTGGCGTAGAACACAGATTTACGCGCCTCTTTGGCATCGCTCACGGTGAAGAAACGCATCAGGATATGGGGCAGGCCAGCGGTACCGAACATCAATGCCAGACCGAGCGAGATAGCGGAGATGGGGTCAGCAACCAGGCCACCCGGGCTCATGATGGCGATCCCTTTCTCGTGTACCTTGACCGCTTCGCTAAACAGGGCGCCGATATCGAAGTTGACCGATTTCATGACCATGATAGCCATGAAGCTGGCACCGGAGAGCAGCATCACTGCCTTGATGATCTGCACCCAGGTGGTGGCCAGCATGCCGCCAAACAGCACGTAGAGCACCATCAGGATACCGACCAGCACCACGGCCACATGGTATTGCAGGCCAAACAGCAGCTCGATCAGCTTGCCGGCACCGACCATCTGGGCGATCAGGTAGAGGGCAACCACCACCAGCGAACCACAGGCGGAGAGGGTGCGCACTGCAGTCTGCTTGAGACGATAGGAGGCGACATCGGCGAAGGTGTATTTGCCGAGGTTGCGCAGCCGCTCGGCGATCAGGAACAGAATGATGGGCCAGCCCACCAGAAAACCGATGGAGTAAATCAGGCCATCGTAGCCGGAGGTGTAGACCAGCGCGGAGATCCCGAGGAAGGAGGCGGCGGACATATAGTCACCGGCGATGGCCAGACCGTTCTGGAAGCCGGTGATACGGCCACCGGCCGCATAGTAGTCAGAAGCCGAGCGGTTGCGCTTGGAGGCCCAGTAGGTGATGAACAGGGTGGCGGCCACAAAGACTACGAACATCACGATGGCCGATACATTGAGGGGTTGGCGTTGTACCTCGCCGGTCAGCGCATCCGCTGCCAGCAGGGGGGAGGAGGCCAGTGAGGCCAACAGCAGCCACTTGCCTTTCATGCTTTTTGCGCTCATGACTGCACTCCCTTGAGGATTTTCTGATTCAGCTCGTCAAACTCGCCGTTGGCCCGAAACACATAGATGCCGGTCAATACGAAGGAGGAGAGGATCAGTCCCACCCCGACCGGAATGCCACGGGTGACGGTGGTGCTGTCGCTGAGCGGGGTGCCGAGCCAACCGGGGGCAAAGGCGATGAGCAGAATAAACGCCAGGTAGAGTCCCAGCATCAGAGCCGAGAGGGCCCAGGCAAAACGCTGGCGCTTGGCGACCAGCTCCTGGAAGTTGGGATCTTGCTGGATCCTCAGATAGCTTTGCTGTTCCATTGCAGTTCTCCATGACATGAGTGTCAGCGGTGGATGGGGTAACCCCGACGAGCAGGCAATCTGCTCATGTAAGAAAAATGTGAATTAAATGTTATTTCTCGACAATTAGACTTTGGGATAAGCCAGTGGCGAGCCGCAGGTCAGGCGCAGGTAGATGAGCGCGGCCGTGGTGGCATCGGCAAGGGCATCGTGGGCGGGCAGGGATGGCAGTTCAAGGTGGCTGCAGATGGCACTCAAATGGAGGTCAATCGCAGCATCGGGGTAGCGGCGATAGAGGTGGTCATGATAAAGCTGGCTCACCTCGATCCCTCGTTGGGGCAGGGTCAATTCCCACAATTTCTGGCAGGCGAGATTGAGAATGCGCAGGTCGTAGGCGACGTGATAGCCCACCAGTTCACGGGGGCCGATAAAGTGAAGCAGCAGGCGCAGCGCGGCTTCCAGCGTCATCCCCTGTTGCAGATCCTGATGGCGCAGACCGTGGATCACTACCGATTGGCCGGTCAGGCTGGCCGGTGGCTGCACCTTGATGGCGAGGGCCTCGCCGGTCAGCAGCCGGTTGCCCTGAATGCGCACCGCGCCGATGGAGACGATCTCGGCCTGCTCGGGATCGAGACTGGTGGTCTCGAAATCGAGGGCGACCTGTTCATCTTTCGGTGGGGTGGCAAAGAGCGGCGCGAACTCGCCCGTTCGGAACGCACGGCCATACCAGTAGCGTCGAACGCGGTTCAACATGGCTATTGTCTCAGACGAAAGTGCAAGGTGAGCCACTGCTGGAACTTCTTCACCTGATGCAGCGCCTGGCGCAGCAGATCCCGCTCGCTGTGGCTGAGCTCGCTTGTCTGCACCCGACTATTGCCTCCCTTTAGCTGGCTGCGCAGCCTCAGCCGGATAAAGAGCCGGAACGCCTCCGCCAGATTGCTGCCATAGTCGGCACTGAGCCGATCGGCGGCCACCAGTGCGTCGATACGCCCCAGAGTCGAGGTCTCCAGAATGCCTGCCTCAAGGGCCAACATGCGGATACCGTGCACCAGCGGGAACAGGCCGCCCCGCTTCAGATCCAGCCCTTCCGGTGGCTGCTCCAGCCGGCCAAACAGGGTGAGGGGGGCATGAAAGGCCACTGCCGGTCGCACCATCTCCGCCAGCAGATCCCGTCTGTCCGCCAACTGCTCGCGCAGCGCTCTGGCAACCGGCAGATGGAGCTGTCGATCCCCCGCGATGGGGTGAGCATCGGCAAGGGTGGCGAGCCAGAGCAGCTCATCCTCCTTTGCCGTGGTGCTGGCGCTGGCAATGGCGCTTTGCCACTCGCTGCCTGTTTTTACCCAGGCCGGATTGTTCACCATGACTTGGCCGGGGCAGAGCGGGTAGCCGAGGCGCTCCAGCAGGGCGCTGAATTCGGCCAGATCGGCTGCCTGGGTGGGCCATGTCAGCCCCTCTGGCAGGATCAGGGCGTTGTCCTGATCGGTTTTGAGGATCTGCTCGCCACGCCCCTCCGAGCCCAGCATCAGCAGGCAAACCTTATCCTGCACCTCGGGGGGGATCACCAGCGCAAAGGCTTTGGCGATCAGCTGCTCGTTGATGGTGGCGATGAGCTTCATCAAAAAGGCGGTGTGGATCCCCTGGGCAAACAGGGAGCGGGTCAATTGCTGCTGCTCGCGGGCCACCGCCTCCAGCGCCGGCAGGCTGTCGGCGCGGGCGATACGCAACGTTAGCACGTGGGAGTGGGTCGAGAAGAGCCCCAGCACCTGAGTCAGTTGCAGGATCCCCGCCACCTCATTGCCGCGCCACACCACCAGTCGCTTGATGCGATGGCGGGTCATCAGCAGCAGGGCATCAAACAGATAGCTCTCCAGCGGCAGACCAATCAGGGGCGTGGGGGTCAGCACCGAGAGGGGGGCCGTCAGCGGCAATCCCTTGAGGGTCAGGGCGTGGAGCAAGGTCTTGCGGGTTGCCAGCGTGAGAGAGCCGTCGTGGGTCGGGTAGAGCAGGCAATCGGTTCCCTTGCTCACCATGGCTTCGGTCGCTGCGAGCAGTGACAGCTTGCTGTCGACGATAAGCGGTGCTTGCAGGTGGCCGGGTTCGATGCGGGTCAGGATAAATTCAGCCAGATTCTTCTGGCCCAGTTGCTCGCGTTGCTCCTGCTGGCGCTGACGTTCGGCCAGATTGGCGGTGAAGTAGCTGGCAAACTGCGGATCCTGTTCACAGAGCGACAGAAAGGTGTGGCGAGGAATGAGCTGGCAGAGGCTATCTTCCAGCGCGGTGAAGCGGTGGCGGCAGCGGCCGTCAAACTGGGCGCGCACATCGAACAGGTCATCGACCCCGTAATCACCAAACTGGTGGTGAGGGGCCGACTCTTCCACCGCCCCCTTGATGATGAGATAGAGGCCGGGAGGCTCGTCCCCCTCCTTGAGCAGCAGATCCCCAGCCCGAAAATAGCAGAGCGAGAGGTGGCGAGAGAGCCGCTCGCGCGCCTCCTCATCCAGTCGGTCGAACGGTGGTCTGGCAAAATTGAACAGGGTTGACATGACAGCGTCCTCTGCTGGCTTGCGGCACTCATGCAGCTCCCAGTGTGACAAAGGGAGGGGGAGGCGACCAGCCGACTTTAGTCTCAGCTGTACCGCCTGTTCACACTCTGATAACGTGGTGGTATGACCAGTGAGTCAGTTTCAGGGATCAAGGAGAGGACAAGGGAGATGGAAAAACCAAGGGTCAAGTGCGAGATCCATGACGGGATTGCCGAAGTGATGCTGACGCGGGGGGATAAACTCAATGCGCTGGACCGCGCCATGTTCAGCGCCATCGATGAGACGCTGACGCAACTCGCCCTGCACAAGGGGCTGCGGGCGGTGATCCTGCACGGCGAGGGGCGGGCCTTCTGCGCTGGGCTGGATGTGAAATCCATGCTGAGACAGCCGGTGGCGGCGCTCGATATTCTCAAGCGTGAAGCAGACGAGGCGACCAATCTGGCCCAGCGGGTCGCCTATGGCTGGCATCAGCTGCCTGTGCCGGTGATTGCGGTGACCCAGGGAGTCTGTTTTGGCGGTGGCTTGCAGATTGCGCTCGGGGCCGATTTTCGCTTCAGCACCCCCGATTGCCGCTTCTCGGTGATGGAGATCAAGTGGGGCATCATCCCCGATATGAGCGGCAGCGTTACCATGCGCAACCTGATGGGGCTGGATACCGCCATGGAGCTGGCCATGAGCGGGCGTGAACTGGATGCCGTCGAGGCCAAAGCTCTCGGGATGGTGAGCCGGGTCTGCGCCGATCCGCTGGTGGAGGCGCGCGAGTTTGCCCGCACCCTTATCACCAAATCGCCCGATGCACTGGCGGGGATCAAGCAGCTCTACAGCCAGGCCTGGGCCCGCAGTGACGAGGCGATGCTCAAAGAGGAGACCCGCCTGCAAAAGCAGATTTTGGGGCGACCCAATCAGTGGCGGGCCACCCTTAACAGCCTGTTTCGCTGGCGGCTGCCCTTCGGGCCGCGCCGCAATCCGCTCTGACTGAGAGTTGCACGAGCGATCTACGGTATGCCCGACTACTTGGGTGGCTTGCAGTCGGCGCGGCTTAACCAGGATGCCACCCTGTTTCGGCGCAAATACTTCCTCAACGGCGCCCACATGGGGTTCATCTTCTACGCCACCGACCCGAACATGGATGACGACACCGAGGAGGAGATGAAGGAGATGATTGCGAGCAGCAAGGGGGTGGGAAACTTTCGCTCCATGTTCGTTAACATCCTGGCCGGCATCATTCCGACCAATGGCGGGGGAGGGCTCGGGGATCCCGAGAAGTACGATGCCACCTATGCCCGCAACGAGGTGCTGCCGCTGTGTGAGCTTATCCAGGATGCCATCAACAGCGCGGGACTCCCGTCTCCCTGCGGGTCGATTTTCGGGAGAATATCGGTTCGGCTGTATAAACAAACAGTATTTGCTGTGGCAAGATAGGCTGTTGATTTGGATAAAAAAGGGGGCGTAATGCGGGTTTATTGCAAAGTGTGTGGCCAGCGGGGCCGCATTACCAAAACCCACCGACTGAATTGGTGTATAGATTGGCCCCTTGAAGATCCAGACACTTCGCCCCTCTTAACTTAAGAGGTAGTCTTGGAACTATGTTCAGTACTAGTCGCAACGAGAAGATGGTCGAAGTGTTAACAGGGGCTGAGCGCCGTCGACACCGGACTCCGCAGGAAATGATCTCCATCGTGCAGCAGACCTTTGAGCCCGGGATGACCGTCTCTCATGTCGCTCGCTTGCACGACGTCAACGCCAACCAGCTTTTCAAATGGCGTAAGCAATTCCAGGAAGGGTCTCTCACGGCGATCACCGCCGGTGAGGATGTTGTTCCAGCCTCCGAGTTGGCTGCTGCCATCAAGCAGATCCGAGACCTCCAGCGTCTGCTAGGGAAGAAGACCATGGAGAACGAGATCCTCAGAGACGCTGTGGAGTATGGTCGAGCAAAAAAATGGATTGCGCATGCGCCCTTGTTGCCGGGGGACGACGATTAAGTGCTGTGAGCCAGGCCCTTAATGTATCGCGTGCGCAGCTATCCGTTCGTGTTCATCGAAAACCAGGTTGGCAAGATGGTCGTCATCATCGCCTGTATGCTGATGCTGCCTTACTTGGCCGGATCATGGAGGCGATGGCTGAGCTTCCCTCCTATGGCTATCGTCGAGTCTGGGCGCTGTTACGGCGTCAGTCAGAGGCAACACGACAGCCTGTGGTAAACGCCAAACGGGTATATCGCGTCATGCGCGATCATGGACTGCTGCTGGAAAGAAAACCGGCTGCACCATTGACCCAGCGGGCACATAAGGGGCGTGTTGCCGTCAAGGAGAGCAATCGACGTTGGTGCTCAGATGGCTTCGAGTTTCGCTGCGATAACGGTGAAAAACTACGAGTCACGTTTGCCATGGACTGCAGTGACAGGGAAACCTTGGACTGGGCTGCCAGTACCGGGAGTTACGACAGAGCCACGGTGCAAGATGTCATGCTGAGGTCTGTTGAGCGTCGCTTCGGGGATGCGTTGCCGGCATCACCGGTGGAGTGGCTGACTGATAATGGCTCGGCGTATCGAGCTCATGAGACCCGCGCGTTTGCACGAGAGCTCTGGTTGGAGCCCAGAACGACTGCGGTGAGAAGCCCACAGAGCAACGGTATAGCGGAGAGCTTCGTGAAGACGATGAAGCGAGACTATATCGAGATGATGCCAAAACCGGATAGCCGAACAGCGGTAGGCAATTTTGCTATCGCGTTTGAGTATTATAACGAGCACCACCCGCACAGCGCCTTGGGATACCATTCACCCCGGGAATATCTGCGCAGTCGGGTATCACAACCCTAAGCGGGAAAAAGTGTCTGGATCTATGGGGTCAAATCCAGTGTAATAGGCTTATTTTAGGCTCTGCTATTCATGGTATCTATCATAGGAGACTGCCAGCCTCCTCACTAGCTGTATGAAGGTGACAAAAGTAATCGTCATTTGTTTTAGTTCGTTTGTGATGTTAATGACACCTTTCGCCCTGTTGATCATCACGATGATGTTGTCAGTGTCTCAATTGAAAGACTACACCATCAACTGATGGGCGTTTATTAATGATGTTTTTATGGTTAGACGCGAGGGAGCATACAGGGAAAGGAATGACTAATGAGGATGGCATTAGGAGTAAACATCTCAACAGCTATCATGATTGGAAATATAGTCACTTGTGGAAACGGCGCTGAAACAGCGCCTTGCTAATATCTCTATAAGCTTTGAAGCCAAGTCGTTTCATTATTTTTCAATTCAAAACAGCCTTATTGTGTTTGAAGCTGAGTTTCATTCTTCATTTGTCCTGCATGAGAATGTTTTTTTCAATGACTGTTATTTTCTTGGCCGAATTTATTATTGGCATTTCTATAAATTTGTATGTCATATATGAAATGACAATCAAAAAAGGAACCAACACAAAGAGGCTAAAAAATAATTTGGCTTCGGGTGATATATCTCCTAATAGTGGGAATATATAAATTCTAGCCGTATCAAAAACAACGCCGTGTAACAAGTATACAGGATAAGAAGCATCGCCCAAGAACTTAAAAATTTTCTCTGGAATAGACAGTCCTTCTGCATTTACGTTAAATGTAAAATATGATAAAGCAAGAATTACAATTGTAAAAAAGACTCTGTTCCATTCTGTTATGATGGAGATTTGATTTCCTGAGCCGGGAAGTAAAACAAAAAACAAAGCGCATGTGGCAATCATGATAATATGCCACTTGTTATTGATGCGACTACTGTGAGTCATTGATAAATACGCAATGCAAATTCCACCTGAAAATAATAGCGCTTGATTTAGTGGATCTATGTAATTAAACCATTCATCACCTATTGTTGCACCTGAATCTATAACAAAAAAACCATAATAAATATAGGTGCATAGTATTGCGATATTTGTTGTGGCGAAAAGATAGTTGTTTTTTATTGTAAGCATTAGTAATGGAAAAAACAAATAAAACGCAACTTCATTACCAATAGACCATCCACCTGTTACAAGGTATGCCTTTGGCTCAAGTATTCCAAAGGTAAGGGTCGCATTATAAATTATTCTAGAAAGTTCAAATGGTAAAAAAGGAGAGCCTGCAGATGATGATGCTACCGTTAGGAATATCAACCAGAACATTGCAATCCAATAAACAGGAGCGAGCCTTGCAAATCGCCTAATAAAAAAAGAAATTGTTGACTTAATTGTCCATGATGTACTCTTGTATGATATATACATAGACATACCGCTAACGATATAGAATATTGATACACCATAAATTCCAAGTCTTCCAAGGATTGTCTCTGATTGAGGTACGCCTATAGTCCATGAGGTAAAGTGATACAAAAGAATTGAAATGGCCATTAGCCCTCTTAAGTAGTCGATGGAATTGACTCGATTCATCATTGGCTCTCTGTGTGGTAAGTGCTAGTAAATAATCTTCCGTGTTGCTTACACGGGGCTTCATCTTCGTAGTCAATCAGACTGCTTTTACTATAATGAGGGAATAATTCTATTGTTCTATGGTTATCCGTGTCTACTGCATATAGGGCGTTTTTGTCGCAGAAAAGTCAGCTATTTGCAGTATGTAAACCATATGAGGTACCTGTTGTACTTGTTATGTCCGAGAAGCCCCTAGTTGTGTTGCCCCGTTGATGCTAGCCTATGAGCATCAACGGGGGCTGGAAAAACACCACTGGCGCAGACTCAACTTGATATGATAACGGGATGTTTTAGCAACTAGGGCTCTGCACTACAGCCACCGTCTTTGCCCACAACTGCCTGCAGCATGGCAAATTGAACCTGTGTCTAGTCCTGAAATAGGTTTACACATTTTCAGCCAGCATTTCTCTACTCAGAACCCCCTATGTACCGCATCGGGGGTTCTGTATTTCAACGCATAATGCGGCCGCTCCGTGTTGTGAATATCCACCGCTTCACGCACCATTTCCCGCGCTTGCATTAAATCCTGCGGGCTTTGCAACAATAACTCTCCTTTCAAAATCCCGTTCACCCGCTCCGCCAACGCATTCTGGTAACAGTCATACCCATCCGTCACCAGGCTCAGGTACAGTGGCCCGCTCCTGGCTGGCAGATAGGTGATATCTGCGACCCAGACCTGCTCCGGGGCCACCGGTGTGACCTGCTCTGGCCCCGCCTTGAGCAAGTTGGGATGACGGTAGAAACGGTGAAAACTGTGGGTGGTCTTGTGATACGCCCGTCTGGGCTGCACCAGCAGGCGGTGCTCGGCCAATATCCGAAACAGCCTGTCCCGCCCGACCTTGAGCCCGCCATCATCCTGACCCTGCAGCAGATAATGCAGCTTGCGAGTGCCGACCCGAGGTTGTCGCAGTCGAACCTGACGCACAAAGCGCACCACCTGTAGCCCTTGTGCATGGCGCTCGTCGGCGACCCGATTGCGCTTGTAGTAAGCCTGCCGGCTTATCCCCAGAAACAGGCAAGCCCTGACAATGGTCAACCTCTCGACTTGCCGCTGCGAGAGGACTTGCCGGGTCGCTTTTTTACGATGGAGACGCCGTAGTCATTCTTGAGTACATCGACGACGGCCTCAAAGAACTGGGCCTTCTGGCTCATCAGCGCCAGCTGTTGCTCGAGTTCCTTGATGCGCTGTTCGGGCGTCTGGTTGTCGGGGTCAGGCATGGTGATGCTCCTGCCGGCACGCACAGAAGCCCCCTGGCTCCAATCTTGCCGACCATGTTTACGCAACCATACCAGAACAGTGGAGCGGCCCTGAATGCCATAACGCACCTGAGCCTGTTTGTAGGTGAGCTCGCCTTTTTCAATCTGCTCGACCAGTGCCAGTTTAAAAGTCAGCGAGTAATCGCGCTGTGTCCGTTTCACACCTTGTCCCATCGGGTTCTCCATTTATTGGGGGGAAAGGTGTAAACCATATTCAGGATGGGACACTGATTTACCGGTCGGATGGTTCCACCCTTTTTTCGACGTAAATATTACTTCAACGGCGTCCACATGTGCTTCATCTTATACGCAACAGACCCAAACATGGACGACGACACCGAGGAAGAGATGATGAAGGAGATGATCGCGAGTCGCAAGGGGTAGGGAACTTTAGCTCCATGTTCAAAAAAATCCCCGATGGCACCAAGCTCATTTCTGTGGGGATATTACGGCCATCAAGGAGGGGACAGCTCAAAATGTGCTGGCTTCTCACAGTTTCCCCGTGGTTCTGGCCGGCATTATTCCGACCAATTGCGGGGGAGAGCATGGGGAGCCCGAGAAGTACGATGCCACCTAGTGCGAGAAACGAGGTGCTGCCGCTGTGCGAGCTTATCCAAGATGCCATCAACAGCGCGGGACTCTCTCGCTCCCTCTGGGGCTATTTTCAGGAGAATATCGGTTGGTCTGAGTAAACAAATAGTGTTTTCTGTGGCAAGATAGGCTGTTGATTTTGATAGAAAAGGGGGCGTAATGCGGGTTTATTGCAAAGTGTGTTGCAAGCGGGCCGCATTACCAAAACGAACCGACTGAGCGATGATGCCTCGGGTCTCTACTGCCAGTGCACCGATGCTGAGTGTCGCCACAGCTGGGTAGCCACCTTGTGTTCGCCCATACCCTAAGCTCTTCGGCCAAGACCACCAATTAGCTGGTGTTGAGCTTGATGGGATCACTCACACCAGAGGGGCAGCAGCTGGTACTGAAATGACTGTGGGCGCAATAGCGCCCACAGATAATCTGCCGCAACTCATACGCTTCTACCGACTAATGTAATCCAATGGATTAGTTGTAGCCGAACACTCAGTGCCTGTACCTATATGAACGGCGTTGTTTCCCAAATCGATGCAGTTTGAAGGGAACATACTGAGGACTTGGTGATCTGATCACCACTATCCTCTTCAAGTCTGCATC
>NZ_CDDK01000033.1:5818-6134 GCF_000820225.1 Aeromonas veronii bv. veronii | reverse complement strand
GTTTCAATATTCTGGCGGCGCTGGCCAAGCCGCTTGATTGCGACGAGCTGCTCAGGTTGCTGCGTCGACTCTATCTGGGCCCGCTGCGTCAGCAGCGCTTGAGCGGCCAGCGCCGCTCCATCCGCCGGTGGCAGGGGGAGGTGCAGGGTCAGCTTGGGCTGCTCTCCAGTCCCGCGACCCCTCATCCGGTCTGGCTGGCGGTAACGGGTTTACCCAGCCGCTGGGAGGCGCTCAAGGATTGGCTGACGGAGCAGTCGCGCACCCCATCCGAACTGACCCTGCTGATCCACCGTCGAGACCACCTGCTCGGCAATGC
>NZ_CDDK01000033.1:0-5532 GCF_000820225.1 Aeromonas veronii bv. veronii | reverse complement strand
ACCACCTGCTCGGCAATGCCGATCGCTTCGCACTGGTGCTGCAAGCCAGTCTGGCAGGGAGCAAGCTGGCGCTGCTGCTCGATAACAGCCAGCATCTGCCATTCGATCTGCTGGAACGTTTGCCGCTGCAAGCCTTGCTGCTGGGGCAGGGGATCTTGCCGGAGATGGAGTCCTTGACCTGTGACTCCCTGCTGGGACGCTTTATGGCCCGGGTTCGGGAGCTGGGGATCGCCGTCTATCTGGATGATCCTTACAACCTGCTCGACGTCGAGGTGTGGCGAGAGCGCGGTATGACGGGGCGCTGGTAAGCCATGCCGCGCTACCTCTGCTGGCCCATGCACCGGGAGCGCCTTGGCAAAGGACTGGAGGGCTGGCCCCATCCGGTTTCCCGGGCCGCGCTGCCACTGGCTATGGAGGTCTTCGGGGTGCCTTGCCTGCTGCGCGAGCTGCATGGTGTGGCGCCTGCCCGCATGCTTGCGGCTTACGATGCATTGAGTGAAGAGAGCATCTATCTGCGCTTTATGCGTCCGAAACGGACACCGCCACCGGAACAGGTGGCCCAATTTCTCAATTACCATCCCGAACAACAGATCTCGCTGTTGCTGACCGATCTTGCCGGTGAGCCGCTGGCTCAGGCGCAATCAATCCGCCGCCGCCTTCATCCCGATCGGGCGGAGTTCTCCTGCATCGTGGCGGATCACTTTCAGCACAAGGGGGCGGGGCGGCGCATTCTGCTGGCGCTGGCACTGCTGGCCAGGGCGGACGGGATCCGGGAGTGGACGGCGGAAGTGTTGGCCCAGAACCGGCCCATGCTGACCCTGCTCAAGCGCCTTGGCTTGCCGCTGACCCTGGTGACCGGGCGGGAGATGGTCTTTGTCAGGCTGGATCTGTCGGTACTGGATGCCTGGTTGCCCGCACCGCCAGCGGCGCCGCTTAAGACCAAGGGCGAATAGTGACACTTTTTTCCCTGTGCTAAGGTCACATTTATTGTGCGGGGATAGACGGAGCAGCTTATGGCGCAGTCATATAAACATATCGTGATCCTGACCGGCGCGGGGATCTCTGCCGAATCCGGCATCAAGACTTTTCGTGCCTGCGACGGTTTGTGGGAAGAGCACAAGGTCGAGGACGTGGCGACCCCCGAGGGGTATGCCCGGGATCCCGAACTGGTGCTGCGCTTTTACAACTCCCGCCGCAAACAGCTGCAACAGCCCCAGGTTCATCCCAATCCGGCCCACTATGCGTTGGCCCGTCTCGAGCGGCTGCTGCCCGGCACGGTCACCCTGGTCACCCAGAACATCGACAATCTGCACGAGAGCGCGGGTAGCAAGAACCTTATCCATATGCACGGGGAGCTGCTCAAGGCCCGCTGCCCCGAGTCCGGTCAGGTGATCGAGTGGCGCGGTGATCTCCATCAGGACGAGCTCTGCTCCTGTTGCCAGTTCCCTCAGCCGATGCGTCCCCATGTGGTCTGGTTTGGCGAAATGCCGCTCGGGCTGGATCGCATCTATAGTGCGTTGGCCCAGTGCGATCTCTTTATCTCCATCGGCACCTCGGGCGCAGTCTATCCTGCCGCTGGGTTTGTCCATGAAGCGGGATTGAACGGGGCGCACACCATCGAGCTCAATCTCGAACCGAGCGAGGTAGGTAGCCAGTTTGACGAAAAACGCTATGGCCCAGCCTCCCTGCTGGTGCCCGCCTATGTCGATGAGTTGCTGGAGGCGTGCGGCATTCATCAACCGAGGCAAGTCGAGGGGCACAACTGGATGGAGATGCGTGGTCCCTGAGCTACTGTGCGACGGGACAGTTGCAATGGTTCGGTGAAATCGCCACACTGGCAACCATTTAAAAAATGGGACGCAGTTGGCGCAAATTACCATGACCGCAGTAAAGCAATGGATCGCTTTTTTTCTCCTGATGCTGGCCAGTGCCAGCGCATCGGCCTCCATCCCCCTGATGACCCTGGTACTGCCAGATGGCCAGCAGGTGACCCTCGATGAGGCGGCCCTCTCCGCCTTGCCACAGACCGAATTCACCACGACTACCCCCTGGACTCAGGGCGCCCACTACTATCGCGGGCCGACCCTGTCAGCCGTGCTGGCGGCGCAAGGGATCCCGGATGCTCGCAAGATCGCCGTCTCGGCCCTCAACGGCTATCAGCAGGTGGTGGATCTGGCCCTGTTCGACGGCGTGCCGCTGACCCTGGTGCGTCAGGAGGACGGCAAACCGCTGACCCGGCGCAACAAGGGGCCGCTTTGGCTGCTCATCCCGTTCACCACCTATCCCAAGCTGGACGTCCCTGCCATTCACAACTGCATGGTGTGGCAGGTGACCCGCATCGAGATCGTCGATTGATGGGGCTATCCCGCCAAAATCTGCTGTTGGTTGCGGTGTCGCTGCTGTTTCTGCTCTCGTCGGGCAGCAGCCTCTATCTGCAGTATCGGCAGGAGCAGCTGGTCGATACTTTCTACCGCAATGTCCACTGGAACATCAGCCAGGTGATGCTCGAATCCCAGCGTTTTCTCTACGACCTGCAGCTCTATCGGGCTGGCAGACTGTCGATGGAGACCCTGAGCCTCGATTACGATCTGCTGTGGAACCGGCTCGATATCTTCCTCATCAGCAGTGAGACCGCCGAGATGCGCCAGCGGTACGGGCTCGGCAAAGTGCTGGCCACCCTGTTCGAGCAGATCAAGCAGCTCGAACCCCAGATGGAGGCCGGTGCGCTGCGCGAGGGGGCTGAGCTTGCCCGCTTGCAGGAGGCGATCGCCAGCCAGACCCGTCTCATCGAACAGATAGGGGATCAGATCCTCTCCGGCCAGGAGCGGGAGCATTCGGTCAGCCAAATCCGCAACAGCCTGTTCTGGCTGCAGATGTGGCAACTGATCCTGCTACTGACCGGTGGCGCTCTGGTCGCTGCCCTCATTCGCGCCAATCTGGCGAACCGTCGGCTTGCCCTGCTCGATCCCCTGACCCAGCTTGGCAACCGCCGTGCCCTGCAGGAGCAGCTCTCTCGCGCTCTGCATGCCGATGATGTGAGCGCTTTGGTGGTGCTCGATCTCAAGCGCTTCAAGCAGGTCAATGATCTGCTGGGTTATCAGGTCGGTGATCGGCTGTTGCAGATGGTGGCCAACAAGCTGCAGCAGGCCCATGGCAGCCACGCTTACCGGCTCGGCGGAGATGAATTTGCCGTGGTGCTGACCAAGGCGGATGATGCGCTGGAAACCGCCATTCATGAGCTGGTGGATCTGCTCCATTTCGAGTTCGTGACCCGGGAGTGCAGCTTCGATCTGGCCTGTCGGCTCGGGGTTGCCAAGGCGCAGCAACAGGATGCCGCCCGGCTGCTGGATCAGGCCATCCTGGCCCTTAACCAAGCCAAGCGTAGCCAGGAGGGGGCGATCAGCTGGTTTGAGCCTGCCATGCTGCAACAGTTGCAGTTGAGTCAACAGCAGCTTCATCAGCTGCGAGAGTGGCTGGCGGGGCGCGAGCCTGCACCGCTGCGAGTAGCATTGCAGGCGCTGACGGACGGACAGGGCAACGAGATGTGGCAATTGGCGCTTGAGTGGCGTGAGCAGGGAGTGCCTTGCCACATGCGCTGGCTGCAGGAGTGCGGTGTGCTGGGGCCCGTGTTGGCCCGTGTGCTGCAAGCGCACGAGGCGCAGTATGCCGATGGTCGGGCACTGCTGGTCCCGCTCGACAACCAGGCCCAGCTGACTCATCTACTGGCCTATCTGCCGGAGGCTTCCCGTACGCCGCTGGTGTTGCTGGTGCCGATGCTGCAGCAGGATAGTGCCTTGCTGGCGGGATTGCGGCAACAGGGTTGCACTCTGGCGCTCAGAGAGATTGGCAGTACCACCTCGGCGCAGCTGGCAGCCGGCTGGCCTGTCCGCTACTGGCTGCCGCAGGGTGATGAAGATGGCGAGTTGCTGCAACCTCTGGCCCGACGATTGGGGCTGGTGCCACTGCAAGTGCTGGCGGCCAGGGAGACCCGGTCGCTGGCCTGGGGGCAAAAAGCGGTATTGCACCGGCAAGAGACAAAATGAAACAAGGCGACCTCGGGGTCGCCTTGTTTCGTTTATTGCCCCTGAACGTCAGGGGCGAGGGGCGCAGGATTGCCTGATCACCAGGTCCGGGTCGACGGTGATCAGGTGGTTCTCCACCGCTTCACCGTTGATCCGCGCCAACAGGCGGGTGACGGCGAGGCGCCCCAGCTCCTCTTTGGGCTGGTTGACGGTAGTGAGTGGCGGCGACATAAATTCAGCCAGCGCCACATTGTCGTAGCCGACAATGGAGAGGTCGCGCGGGATCACCAGCCCCGCCTGATGAGCGGCACTGATGGCCCCCATCGCCATCATGTCGTTGCAGACAAAGAGGGCGGTGGGACGCTCGGGCAATGCCAGCAGACGGGTCATCGCCTGATGGCCGCTGGCGCAGTCAAAGTCCCCCTCCTGGATCCACTCCTGATTGACGATGAGACCCGCCTCCTGCAACGCCTGCTCAAAGCCAGCCTGGCGCTGGTTGGCGGGGGCGCGGCTGTGGGGGCCTGTGATGCAACCGATGGCGGTATGGCCCAGCTCAATCAGATGGCGGGTCGCCAGATAACCGCCATGGAAGGAGTTGTCAGCGATAAGGTCAACATCCTCACTGACTAGCCCCCAATCCATCACCACCACCGGCAGGCTCTTGAGCCAGTCGAGCTGATTGAACACCTCTTGCTGTCCTTCGCTACACATGATCAGCAGGCCATCGACCCGCTTGCGCAGCATCATCTTGAGGTAGGAGAGAGCGGTTTCCGCCTGACCTTCGGTGTTACCCAGCATCAGGTTGTAGCCCTGCTCGAAGCAGTAGCGCTCCACCCCGCGCACCACCTCGGCAAAGAAGGGGTTGCTTGAGGTGGTGACCAGCATGCCGATACTGTTGGTCTCCTTCACCTTGAGGCTGCGGGCCACCAGACTCGGGGCATAGTTGAGCTCACGCATGGCCGCAAAGACCCGCTCGCGGGTCTCCTCGGCCACAAAACGGGTCTCGTTGATGACATGGGAGACGGTGGTGGTGGAGACCTGGGCCCTCGCCGCCACCTCCTTGATATTGGCCATCAGTGCCCCTGTGCAGTCTGCTCAAGCAGGAAGGTGTCGACCTCCTGCTTGCTCGGGATGGAGCTCTGGGCGCCGAAGCGGGTGACGGAGAGTGCCGCCGCCCCGTGGGCAAAGCGCACCGCGCTGTGGAAATCGGCTCCGGCCAGTTCCGCCGCCAGCAGGGCGCCGTTGAAGGTATCGCCCGCGGCAGTGGTATCCACCGCCTTGACCCGAAAGCCCGGGATCAGCTGTTGCTGCTGTGCGTTGCTGCAATAGACCCCCTGCGACCCCAGGGTGATCATCACATCCGCAATGCCCATCTGGTGGAAGCGGGCGGCCGCCTCGTGGGCACTCGCTTCGTCGGTGACTTTCACGCCGGTCAACAGCTCGGCCTCGGTCTGGTTGGGGGTGATAAGGTCGACCAGCGCCAACAGCTCAGCGGAGAGCGGGCGGGCGG
>NZ_CDDK01000032.1 GCF_000820225.1 Aeromonas veronii bv. veronii | reverse complement strand
ACCATCGGCCACGTTGACCACGGTAAAACCACCCTGACTGCAGCTATCACCAACGTGCTGGCCAAGCACTTCGGTGGTAAAGCTTTCGCCTTCGACCAGATCGACAAGGCACCGGAAGAGCGTGAGCGTGGTATCACCATCAACACCTCCCACGTAGAATACGACACCGCTACCCGTCACTACGCCCACGTAGATTGCCCGGGTCACGCCGACTACGTTAAAAACATGATCACCGGTGCTGCCCAGATGGACGGCGCGATCCTGGTAGTAGCAGCGACTGACGGCCCGATGCCGCAGACTCGTGAGCACATCCTGCTGGGTCGTCAGGTTGGTATCCCGTACATGATCGTGTTCATGAACAAGTGTGACATGGTTGATGACGAAGAGCTGCTCGAACTGGTAGAGATGGAAGTTCGTGAACTGCTGACCGAGTACGACTTCCCGGGTGATGACCTGCCGGTAGTTCGTGGTTCCGCGCTGAAAGCGCTGGAAGGCGACGCTCAGTGGGAAGAGAAGATCATCGAGCTGGCTGGCCACCTGGATACCTACATCCCGGAGCCGGAGCGCGCGATTGACCAGCCGTTCCTGATGCCTATCGAAGACGTATTCTCTATCGCTGGCCGTGGTACTGTAGTTACCGGTCGTGTAGAGCGCGGTATCGTTAAAGTAGGTGAGACCGTAGAAATCGTTGGTATCAAAGATACCGTTTCTACCACCTGTACCGGTGTTGAAATGTTCCGTAAGCTGCTGGACGAAGGTCGTGCAGGCGAGAACATCGGTGCACTGCTGCGTGGTGTTAAGCGTGAAGACGTAGAGCGTGGTCAGGTACTGGCCAAGCCGGGTTCTATCAAGCCGCACACCAAGTTCGAATCTGAAGTGTACGTACTGTCCAAAGAAGAAGGTGGTCGTCATACCCCGTTCTTCAAAGGCTACCGTCCGCAGTTCTACTTCCGTACTACCGACGTGACCGGTACCATCGAACTGCCGGAAGGCGTAGAGATGGTAATGCCGGGCGACAACATCAAAATGGTTGTTACCCTGATTGCGCCGATCGC
>NZ_CDDK01000031.1:232075-496243 GCF_000820225.1 Aeromonas veronii bv. veronii | reverse complement strand
ATCGAGCGGGGTTTTTTATTACCTGCAATTCAGCACGTCACCGGATTATTAGACTTTCCCCTTCTTGTCATTCATTGATTACCCTTCTAAAGCTCCAAAAAGGCCTCTTTTCTGTTCGATATTTGCTCACTAGTTCAATGTGTTGGATATAAAAAGTACAGAATGTGATGCCTCTACCTTTCTTGGGATGCCTGCTCTGGTTTAATTCTTCAGTCCACATGGATGGACCAAGGAATCACAATAATTTAAGGAATAGACCCATGTTCAAAAGAACAGTAACGATGATGCTGGCGGCGGGAACCCTGGTATTAGGCGGTTGCGCATCCAATGGTGGTGCAGAGCAGGCGGGGGCAGACAACAGCGACTTCGGTGGCAAGTCCATCTACCTGCGCGGGGAGATGAACGACTGGATGGCGACTGATGAAAGCAAGGTAGTCAAGGTGGCCGACAAGCTCTATATGGCCAAAGGCACCCTCAAGAAAGAGTGGGCCCCCTACAAGTTCAAGTTTGCTGATTCAGGCTGGAGCTGCGGTACCAACTTTGGCTACAAGAGCCCGAGTGATGGTGTTGCCGTGTTGGGTGGTGAGGCGGTGCCGGTCAACCCCTGCTCCAAGTATGAGGACATGAAGTTCTCACCAGATGCTGATGGCGTCTACGAGTTCTATCTGAATATGGCGGGTGAAACACCGACCGTTTACGTCAAGAAGCCCTGATCTATCTCTGAGTGTTAAATCTCTCAGCAAATTAATCAGTTAAGTGCCCTGGCCCAGAAATCTGCTGGCCGGGGCATTTTTTTAGGTTAGAATCGGCGCCCTCATGGCATCAGGTGTGCTATATGTTGTGCCATTGATTTTAAATGGCACCATAGGTTGTGTTTTCTGCTGTTGTCATGATGTTGATGCATTCACATAAGGTTGATTGAAAATGGCTAAATCGAACCCGGTGCTGGAGAGTGAGCTTGGCTCCCGCCTTATCCCCATGCAGGAAACGTCCCTCGAGATCTGGGATAGCAAGTATCGCCTCAAGAGCAAGGATGGCACTCCCATCGACAGCTCTATCGATGAGACTTACCAGCGGGTAGCCCGTGCGTTGGCAGAGCAGGAGCTGGAACCGGAGGCCTGGTATGAGCCGTTCCTGTGGGCGCTGCGCAATGGGGCCATTCCGGCGGGCCGCATCACCTCCAACGCCGGGGCGTTTGAGCACAAGCCTGCCACTTCAACCATCAACTGTACTGTTTCCGGTACCATCGAAGATTCGATGGACGATATCCTTGGCAAGGTGCACGAGGCCGGTCTGACCCTGAAAGCCGGTTGCGGCATCGGATATGACTTCTCGACCCTGCGCCCGCGCGGTGCCTTTGTCTCCGGTGCCGGTGCCTACACTTCCGGCCCGCTCTCCTTTATGGATATCTATGACAAGATGTGTTTCACCGTCTCGTCAGCCGGTGGCCGTCGCGGCGCCCAGATGGGCACCATGGATATCCGCCATCCCGATGTGATCGAGTTTATTCAGGCCAAGCGTGAAGATGGCCGCCTGCGTCAGTTCAACCTCTCTCTGCTCATCACCGAAGATTTCGTCAAGGCGGTGAAAGAGGATGCCCCCTGGTCGCTGATCTTCCCCTATACCGCTAAAGAGGTGGAGCAGGATGGCATTGCGCTGGACGATCCCGCTCAGGTGCTATGGGCCGACTGGCCCAACAAGGAAGGGGTTGTATTCAACGAGTTGGGGCAGGTCGCCTGCAAGGTCTACAAGACCATGCCAGCCCGTAAGCTGTGGAATGTCATCATGACCTCCACCTATGACTATGCAGAGCCCGGCTTCATCCTGATCGACAAGGTCAACCAGATGAACAACAACTGGTTCTGTGAAGAGATCCGCGCGACCAACCCTTGTGGTGAGCAGCCGTTGCCGCCCTACGGTGCCTGTCTGCTGGGCTCGGTCAATCTGACCAAGTTTGTGCGCGACCCCTTTACTGAAAGCGCTGCGTTCGATTGGCAGGCGTTTCGCAAGGTGGTGGCCATCTTCACCCGCATGCTCGACAACGTGGTGGAGATCAACCAACTGCCGCTGGCCAAACAGCGCGAGGAGATCACAGCCAAGCGCCGGCATGGCATGGGTTTCCTGGGTCTTGGTTCGACCCTCACCATGCTGCAGATCAAGTACGGCTCTGCGGCATCCGTAGCCTTTACCGAGCAGGTATCCCAGGAGCTGGCGATGACCGGCTGGCAGGAGTCCCTGCGTCTTGCCAAGGAGAAGGGCCCAGCCCCCATCATGGAGCAGGAGTTCGAAGTGACCGGCAAGATGCTGCGTCTGCGCCCGGAAATGGCGGCTGATGGCATCAAGGTGGGCGACAAGGTGAAGGGCAAGGTGCTGCATGCGCGCTACAGCCGCTACATGCAGCAGGTTGCCGAAGTGGATCCTGCGCTGGTCGCCGAGCTGGCCGAAGTGGGTGGGCGTTTCACCCATCACAGTAGTATCGCGCCGACCGGCACCATCTCGCTGTCTCTGGCCAACAACGCCAGCAACGGCATCGAGCCGAGCTTTGCCCACCACTACAGCCGCAACGTCATCAAGCCGGGCAAGAAGAGCAAGGAGAGCGTCGATGTCTACTCCTTCGAGCTGCTGGCCTACCGCGAGCTGGTGAATCCGGCAGCCACGCCCTATGCCGATGATGAGGCGAGCCGTCTGCCGGACTATTTCATTACTGCCGATGACATCAGCCCGGCGCAGCATGTGGATATTCAGGCTGCGGCCCAGCACTGGATTGACTCCTCCATCTCCAAGACCGCCAACGTGCCGACTGATTTCCCGTTCGAGCAGTTCAAGGACATCTACATGTATGCCTCGGACTCCGGCCTCAAGGGCTGCACCACCTTCCGCTTCAATCCGGAGGCCTTCCAGGGCGTGCTGGTGAAGGAGAAGGATCTGGAGAACACCCTGTACGATTTCACCCTGGAGGATGGCTCCGTCATCTCCTTCAAGGGGAACGAAGAGATCGAATACGATGGCGAGCTGCATACGGCCGCCAACCTCTACGACGCCTTGAAAGAAGGCTATTACGGTAAATTCTGAGAACGACATTATGGTCAAGAAGATCGACAAGAAAATCGTCGCCTACAAGGTGCGTACCAAGGATGAGCCGCAAGAAGATCTCTCTACGCAGGATGACGTAGTGCATATGCACGAAACCGTGTTGCGTCCAGAGCGGCTGATGGGTACCACCTACAAGTTGAAGACGCCGGAGCATGTCTCCGAGCACTCGCTGTTCATCACCATCAACGACATTATTCTCAACGAGGGCACGGTTCACGAAACTCGCCGTCCGTTCGAAATTTTCATCAACTCCAAGAGCCTGGAGCACTATCAGTGGATTGTGGCGCTGACCCGCATCATCTCGGCGGTATTCCGCAAGGGGGGGGATGTCACCTTCCTGGTCGAGGAGCTGCGTTCCGTATTCGATCCCAAGGGCGGCTACTGGAACAAGGGCAAGTATGTGCCGTCGCTGATCGCCGAAATTGGCAACGTGATCGAGAGCCATCTCACCGAGATAGGCATGCTCAAGGCACCGGGGTTGGACGAGCATCAGCAGGCATTTCTGGCCGAGAAGCAAGCCGAGTTGAAAGCCGCTCAGGAGGCCGAAGAGCAGCAGGCTGGCGGTGGTTTCCCGGCCAATGCCGCGCTCTGCTACAAGTGCCACACCAAGGCGCTGGTGCTGAAGGATGGCTGCATGACCTGCCTCAACTGTGGCGACTCCAAGTGCGGCTGACAGACATGCCCAAGTAGTTGAACGATAGAAAAAAGACCGGCCACAGTGCCGGTCTTTGTATTGCTGTTTTTATGCGCAATCAAATCAGGCGGCCAAGTGATTTGTTGCGCGATAGTAAAATCGGGCGTAGCGTTGAGGGTAATAAAACTGTCACGGCCGTGTGGTTTCAATGACATCTGAGATTCACACACGTGGCCCTTCAGTGCCAAGGAGGATGCTTATGGACAATACGGACCGAAAGCTGTTTATCCTGGATACCAACGTTCTGCTTCACGAACCCCTCGCTATCTACTCCTTCAAAGAGCACGACGTGCTCATCCCCATGACGGTGCTGGAAGAGCTCGATAACATCAAGGATCGCAACAAGGATGTCAGCCGCGACGCGCGGGTAGCCATCCGTGCGCTGGAAGATGTGTTCCGCGATGCAACCCCGGATCAGATCACCCAGGGCGTTCCACTGGCTGGCGAAGCGAGCGGCAATATCTGCATCTTCAGCGATCACCATCTGCCGCAGGATGCCGAGGTGTTTACCGACAAGGAGGCCGACAACCGCATCATCAACGCGGCCCTCTATCTGCAAAAGCATGAGTTGAAGCGTCAGGTGGTGCTGGTCACCAAAGACATCAACATGCGCCTCAAGGCGAAAGGTGCAGGGCTGGCGCACGTTGAGGATTATCGCAGCGACCAGCTGATCGATGATATTCGCCTGCTGGCCAAAGGCTTTCAGGTGGTGCCCGGCAGCTTCTGGGAGCGGGTTGGCGAGTGCGAGAGCGAGACCCATGGCCGCGACACCATCCATGTGATCGATGCCAATCTGCTGGAAGGGGTTCATGTAAACCAGTATCTGGTGGATGAAGAGAACTTCTTCGCCGCCCGGGTACTCAGCCACGATGGCAGCAAGATCCGCATCAAGGATCTGGGTCGCGAGCGGCTGATGTCCCGCAAGGCGTGGGGTGTTCATCCCAAGAATGTCTATCAGGGGATGGCGCTGGATGCACTGCTCGATCCGCACATCGATCTGGTGATCCTGACCGGCCCGGCCGGTTGCGGCAAGACCTTGCTGGCCATGGCGGCGGCTTTGGAGCTGGTGATTGAGAAGGGCATTTACGAGAAGGTGATCGTCACCCGGAATACCCCGGAAATTGCCGAAAGCATCGGCTTCCTGCCCGGCACCGAAGAGGAGAAGATGATGCCCTGGCTGGCGGCGGTGACCGACACCCTGGAGGTGCTGCACAAGCAGGACGAGAACATGAGCGGCTCGCTCAGCTACATCATGGAGAAGGCCAACATCCAGTTCAAATCGGTCAACTTTATGCGCGGGCGCAGCATCCAGAATACCTTCGTGCTGCTGGATGAGTGTCAGAACCTGACCGCATCCCAGATCAAGACCATCATTACCCGTTGCGGGGAGGGCACCAAGATCGTCTGCTCCGGTAACCTGGCCCAGATAGACTCCAACTACCTGAGCCCGGTGACTTCGGGGCTCACCTACATCGTCGAGCGTTTCAAGGATTTCGACGGCAGTGCCAACATCTTCCTCAACGGGGTGGTGCGCAGCCGACTGGCTTCGTTCGCCGAGGAAAATCTCTGATTTAGCTGACTATCTTCATATGAAAAAGGGAAGCCACTTGGCTTCCCTTTTTTGATCCCGTCACCAGTTCAGTGTCCTTGGGTCACTGTCCAAGGTAGCGCAGCAGCCCCGGGTGGTCGCTGTTTTGCAGAATATCCGGCTTGCCTTGCAGGGCGATGCGGCCCTCGTCGACAAAGAGCACCTGATCGGCAATCAGCTGGGCATCCTCCGGGTTGTGGGAGACCATCAGTACGGTAATGCCCTGTTCGCAGGCGAGGCGCGCCACTTCGGCCAGCATCTCCCGGCGCAGGGCGGGATCGAGGGCAGAGAAGGGCTCATCCAGCAGCAGCAGCGGTTTGCCGCGCACCAGCGCGCGAGCCAGCCCGACTCGCTGCTGCTGGCCGCCGGAGAGCTGTTCAGGCTGGCGGTCTAACATCTCACCAAGGCCAACCCGCCCGGCTGCATCGATCACCTGTGCCCGCTGGGCTGCACTCAGGCGCAGGCCCGGGTGCAAGCCGATGGCGATATTGTCGAACACCGACAGATGGAGGAACAGGTTGTGATCCTGAAACAGGGTGGTGACCGGTCGCTCGGCGGGGCCCAGTGGCAGCAGGTCTTCACCATCGAAACTGAGGCGGCCTGATTCCACCGGCACGAAGCCGGCGATCATCCCGAGCAGGGTCGACTTGCCCGCGCCGCTTGGGCCAATCAGCGCGGTGATCTCTCCCTTGGGCAGGGTCGCGCTGAAGCTGACGCGCCAGTCGGGGTAGCTGGTCGCAAGCATATCAATGTTCAGCATGTTTTCCTCCAAGACCCCGCTCCACCAGCCAGAACAGGGAGAAACAGAGCGTCAGCAGCAGCAGAGCGGTGGCGGCCGCCTCGGTCAGTCGGTAACTGCCGAGCTGCTGGTAGAGCAGCCAGGGCAGGGTGGTGAGCTCCTGGCTGCCAAACATGGCGATGGCGCCGAGATCCCCCAACGAGAGGATCATCGACAGTGCCATCGCCAGTGCCAATGGACGGCGCAGCAGCGGCCACTCCACCAGCCGCAGGCGATACAGGCCGCGTACCCCCAGGCTGTCCGCCAGCCGGTCATACTGGCGCACCGCCTGCTGCATGGGAGCGGAGAGGGTGCGCAGCACATAGGGTAGCGCCATCAGGGCGTTGACCAGCACCACCAGCCAGGGGCCGAGGGCGAACACATCGGCGAACGGCATAAACAGGATGAAGAGACCGGTAGAGAGCACCACCGCCGGGATCATCAGGATCACCGAACCGCTGGCCTCCCACAGGGCGGCAGCTCGCCGCTGGCGGGTACGTACCTTGAGGTGACGGCTGGTGAGTAGCAGGCCGCTGCCAAGCAGGGCCGCCAGGGTGCCCGCCGCCAGCGCAATCAGCAGCGACTGGCCGCTCGCCTGCCATAGCTTGCTGGAGGTGAGCGCCGTCAGCAGACCGGGGTGGAGGCCGGCGACGACGATGGCCAGCAGTGGCGGCAGAAAAATGGCGAACCCGATGCCGAGCGAGAGGAGATCCACCACGGTCGTGCCCGGCTGATGACGGTCCGGCCGCAGGCAGGGGCGACGGGGTGTCACCCGACTGGCCGGGGTGCTCTGCAGCTTGTGTTGCAGGGCGAGCAGGGCGGCGGTCAGGATCAGCTGCACCAGCGCCAGTCCGCCCGCGGTGGCGAGATCGAAGTCAAAGCGCAGCGCCTGATAGACTGCCACCTCCAGCGTGGTGGATTTGGGCCCGCCCCCCAGCGCCAGCACGGTTGTGAAACTGGTGAAGCAGAGCATAAAGATGAGACTAGCCAGCCCCGGCAATATGCCGCGAATAAGCGGCCACTCCAGCAGCCGGAAGATATGGGATGAGCGCATGCCGAGCTGGCTGGCGAGGCGCCAGCTCGATTCGGGGATGCTCTCTATGCTCTGCAGCATCAGGCGTGCCGCCAGCGGCATATTGAAGAAGACGTGGGCCAGCAGGATACCGAACAGGCCGTAGAGATAATTGCCGGGATCCAGCCCCAGGGTGCGCAACAGTTGCGGCAGCCACCCCTGTTTGCCGTGTACCGCCACGATACCGAAGATGGCGATGATGACCGGCAGTACCAGCGAGAGACCAAATAGCTTGATCAGCAGGGTTCGGCCAAGGAATCGCCGCCGCGCCAGCGCGCGGGCCACCGGAATGGCCAGCCCGAGACTGAGCAGGGTGGAGAGCAGTGCCTGCCCCAGACTGAAGCCCAGCACATGGCGCAGATAAGGATCTGCGAGCAGGGTGCGGGGTGCCAGCGAACCGGCCTGCCACAACAGGGCCGCGAGCGGCCCGAGGGATAACAGCAGGATCAACAGGGTGGCGGCACTGCCCGGCAACCACCAGAGGGGACGAGCTTGTGGTTTCAGATAACGGTTCACTGGGTGACGGCTTGCAGCCACTCGCGGATCCACCCTTTGCGATTGGCGGCCACCTCATCGCTGCTGAAGGCGAGCGGCTTGGCTACGGTGATCATCTGCTCGAAGCCCTTGGGCAGCGGTGTGTCGATAACGGGATACATCCAGTTGCCGGTCGGGATCTCGTTCTGGAAGGCGGGGCTCACCATAAATTGCAGGAACTGGTCAGCCAGCTTCTCCTGTTTGGCGCTCTTCAGCTTGGCAGCCACTTCTACCTGACGGTAGTGACCCTCTTCGAAGGCGGCAGCCTGATACTGGGGCTTGTTCTCGGCAATCAGGTGATAGGCCGGAGAGGTGGTGTAGGAGAGCACCATGTCCGCTTCACCATCGAGGAACATGCCATAGGCCTCTGACCACCCCTTGGTGACGGTGACCGTCTTTTTGGCAAGCTCGGTCCAGGCGGCAGGCGCCTTGTCGCCGTAGACAGACTTCATCCACAGCATCAGCCCCTGCCCCGGGGTGGAGGTACGGGGATCCTGATAGATCACTTTGAGGTCGGGGCGCTCCACCAGCTCTTTCAGGCTCTTGGGCGGCTGCTTGAGTTTGTCTTTGTCATAGACGAAGGCGAAGTAGCCGTAGTCGTAGGGGACGAAGGTGTCATCCTGCCAGCCTCCCGGCACCTTGATGCCATCCAGCTTGGCAGGATGGGGGGCGAACAGACCGCTCTGCTTGGCTTCGCTGATGAGGGCATCGTCGAGCCCCAGCACCAGATCGGCCTTGCTGTGGTTGCCCTCCAGCCGCAGCCGGTTGAGGATGGCGACCCCATCTTCGAGGGGAACCAGATTGAGGGTGCAGTCGCACGCTTTCTCGAAGGCCTGTTTGATCTTGGGCCCCGGACCCCATTCTGCAGTGAAGGAGCTGTAGGTGTAGACGGTGAGGGTGTCGGCGGCGAACACATTGGTCGACAGCAGGCCGGTGGTGACCAGCAGCAGGGTCTTCATGGGTGGCACTCCCTATTACTTGTTAATAACGAGGTGCCAGCGGGTGAGGGCGCAAAAAATGAGCGCCATGCCTCAAATTCCTCCGCCAGCATTATCTGGATCAGGTACACGGGTATAATCTCAGCGGTAAACCGCACCCCGTTTGAGAAACGAACCGCATTGTATTAACGTTCTTTTGGGTAGACCAGCACAATTGTGCAATACCCATGAGATGACGCCCACCCAACAGAGGATGTTCGCGTGCTTACCAATACCAAGGAAAGGCGTGCCTTTGCGCGCATGGTCATCAATGCTCCGGTCACCGTCTATCAGCAGCAGCTGGTGCTGGAGGGGATCTGCCGGGATCTCAGTGCCAACGGCATGGGGATTGCGGTCTCTGAACACCAGCTCGACATCAATCAGCCCATCCGGATCAGTCTTGCTACCAATAACAACCTGTTGCCTCCCTTTGAAGCCCATGCCCGCATTATTCGGGTGCTGGAGGAGGAGAGCGGGTTGCTGCTGGCGGTAGAGTTTCTGCCTCAGGGTTAATCCTCTCTCCCCATCGGCAGAGGGAGGGGATTAACCTTTCTCCTGAACCGGCTGCACACTCAACTGCTTGCTATCGACCAGCGTTTTGCTGGTCGATGCTATTTGGCCCGCAGGCAAGGTGGCTGGACCGGTAGGTTCGAGCAACAGGTAGTTCTGCCCCTGCCAGTTGAGGGTCACATCCCCCGGCTTGGCGGGCAGGTCAACGGCCAGCAGGGCATGGCCGGGGACGAACACCATGGCCTGTTTCAGCTCCGGAAAGAGCTGGGCCAACATGGCGGCCATCAGGGTTACTTTGCTGTCGCAATCACCCCGGTTCTGCTCCAGCACCTGACGGGGAGATAGAAATCCCTTGCCCTGCCTGCCGTTCAGGCTGTCGAGCTGCTGATAGGGGATGCTCTGGATAAAGGTGAGCATATGGGCCACGGTCTTCTGGCGCGCTTCCGTTTCGGTGCTGCCCTGCTGCTTGAGTTGCTCCGCCAGTGGAGCCAGCCCGCTGCGACTCTCCAGCGCGATGCGCACATGGTCCTGCTTCACCGCCAGCTGCCCGTCCGGGGTGTTGAAGTACTGGAAGTAGTGTTTGGTCAGCCACGCCTGCTCCTCTTTGCTCCGCTTGGACTGCAGAAAGGCCATCGCCTCGCGCGCCTTGTCCTGATTGCGGCTTTTCAGATGCAGCTCCAGCGAGGGACGGGCGAGGGTGAACTGCACCTCGGGGTAGTTCTGGCGCACCTCCCGCAGCAACACTTGCAATACCTCCTCCTGCATTCTCGCCGGGCGATAGGCGATAAGAGGCGGCAACTTGCCCTGTTCGAGCCGGTAGGTGAGCTGCTGGGGTTTGCCTTCGCTATCCTGCCAGCCGACGCTGATCTGGCCGAGGCTGTTGTTGAAACTGGTTTGGCTGGCCCCCGCAGGCAGGGCAAGCAGCAGGGCACAGAGCAGAGGAATTGCCGTCGGTCTCTTCATCATCCTTTCCTGTGGCACGGGCCAGTTCCGGTGGCCCAAATTGGGAAGCGTCGTGGACAGTAAAACAGGGAGCCGAAGCTCCCTGTTGATTCTACTCGTTTTTTTTGCAACTGGTGCGTTAAATCCAGCTCGGCTGCTTCGCCTCAAAAGCGCTGATGGCGGCCTCGTGCTGCAGGGTCAGACCGATGGCATCCAAGCCGTTGAGCAGACAGTAACGGCGGAATTCATCGATCTCGAAACCGAAGCAGAGGCTACCTGCACGTACCTGATTAGCCTCCAGATCCACCTCGATCTCGATGCCCGGTTTGGCGGCCACCAGCTGGAACAGGGTTTCGACCTCCTCCTCCTTCAGGCGCACCGGCACCATGCCATTGTTGATGGCGTTGCCGTAGAAAATATCGGCAAAGCTCGGGGCTATGATGGTCTTGAAGCCGTAGTCCGCCAGCGCCCAGGGAGCGTGCTCGCGGCTTGAGCCGCAGCCGAAGTTCTCGCGGGCCAGCAGAATGCTGGCACCGGCGAATTGCGGCTGGTTCAGTACAAACTCGGGGTTGGGCTGCTGGCCGGCATCGTCGAGGAAGCGCCAATCGTGGAACAGGTGCTTGCCAAAACCGATGCGGTTTACCTTCTGCAAAAACTGCTTCGGAATAATGGCGTCGGTGTCGACGTTGGCGCTGTCGAGGGGGACGATGATCCCTTTATGCTGTTTGAATCCTGTCATCTAAATGTCCTCTTACAGTGCGCGAATGTCGGCGAAGCGGCCGGTGACGGCGGCGGCGGCGGCCATGGCCGGGCTGACCAGATGGGTGCGGCCGGCGCGGCCCTGACGTCCTTCGAAGTTGCGGTTGCTGGTGGAGGCGCAGCGCTCCCCCGGTTGCAGCCGGTCGTTGTTCATCGCCAGACACATGGAGCACCCCGGCAGGCGCCACTCAAAACCGGCCTCGATGAAGATCTTGTCCAGCCCCTCGGCTTCGGCCTGCGCTTTCACCTGCTCGGAACCCGGCACCACCAGCGCCTGCACGCCAGCGGCAACCTTGCGACCGCGAGCGATGGCGGCGGCGGCGCGCAGATCCTCGATGCGGCTGTTGGTGCACGACCCGATAAACACCTTGTCGATGGCAACGTCGGAGAGCTTCTGGCCCGGTTGCAAGTCCATGTAGGCGAGTGCCTTGCGGGCAGATTGCTGCTCCATCAGATCGCTGAAGGATTCCGGTGCCGGAATCGGCTCATTGACGGCAATCACCTGACCCGGATTGGTCCCCCAGGTGACCTGCGGGGCGATATCGGCGGCATCCAGCACTACTTCGGCATCGAAACGGGCACCTTCATCGCTCTTGAGGCTCTGCCAGTAGGCGATGGCCTGCTCCAGCGCTGCGCCTTTGGGGGCGAACTCCTTGCCACGGATGTAGTCTATGGTGGTCTGGTCGGGGGCTATCATGCCCGCCTTGGCGCCCAGCTCGATGGCCATGTTGCACACCGTCATCCGCCCTTCCATAGAGAGGCTCGCAATGGCCTCGCCAGCAAACTCCACCACGTAGCCGGTACCACCGGCATGGCCGACCTTGCCGATAATGGCCAGCACCACGTCCTTGGCGCTGATGCCCTCCGCCAGCTTGCCGTTGACTGAAATGCGCATGGTTTTGGCGCGGCCCTGTTTCAGGGTCTGGGTGGCCATCACATGTTCCACTTCGGAAGTGCCGATGCCGAAGGCCAGCGAGCCGAAGGCGCCGTGGGTGGCGGTGTGGGAGTCGCCGCAGACGATGGTGGTGCCGGGCAGGGTAATGCCGAGCTCGGGGCCCATCACATGGACGATCCCCTGATATTTGTGGTTGAGATCGTAGAGGCGAATCCCGAACTCTTTACAGTTGTCGGCCAGCGTCTCCATCTGGATGCGGGCCATCTCGCCGGAGGCGGCGATGTCCTTGGTGGTGGTGGAGACGTTGTGATCCATGGTGGCCCAGGTCAGGTCCGGGCGGCGCAGCTGGCGGTTCATGGCGCGCAGGCCGTCGAATGCCTGCGGGCTGGTCACTTCATGTACCAGATGGCGGTCGATGTAGATGAGGGGGGTCTCCCCCTCCACTTCCCGTACCACGTGGGCGTCGAATACTTTCTGATAGAGGGTCTTGGCCATTGCTTCTCTCTTCCTTGTTCTCTGTTATGTGGCTCAGATCCGGGCGGCGATCTGGCTACCCATCTCGGACGTGCTCTGCACCGGATGGCGGGCGCTGGCCTGATGCAGGTCGGCGGTGAAGTAACCCTCGGCCAGGGTCTGGGCCACGGCCTGCTCAATGGCCTGGGCGGCAGCCTCCATCCCTAAGCTGTAACGCAGCATCAGGGCGGCGGAGAGGATCTGGGCGATGGGGTTGGCAATCCCTTTGCCGGCGATATCGGGGGCCGAACCACCGGCCGGTTCGAACAGGCCGAAACCCGATTCGTTGAGGCTGGCTGAGGGGAGCAGTCCCATGGAGCCGGTGATCATGGCGCACTCGTCGGAGAGAATGTCGCCAAACAGGTTGGAGCAGAGCAGCACGTCGAACTGGGACGGGTCCTTGATGAGCTGCATGGTGGCGTTGTCGATATACATATGGTTGAGGGCTACGTCCGGATAGGACTTGGCGACTTGCGTCACCACCTCGCGCCACAGAATGGAAGAGGCGAGCACGTTGGCCTTGTCGATGGAGGTGACCTTGCCACGGCGCACGCGAGCCGACTCAAAGGCAATCTTGGCGATGCGCTCAATCTCGAAGCGATGGTACACCTCGGTGTCGAATGCCTTCTCGTTCGCCCCTTCTCCCTCACGCCCCTTGGGTTGGCCGAAGTAGATGCCGCCGGTCAGCTCGCGCACGCAGGCGATGTCAAAACCGCGATCGGAGATATCGGCGCGCAGCGGGGAGAACTGTTCCAGACCGGTATAGATACGGGCCGGACGCAGGTTGCAGAACAGCTTGAAGTGGGCGCGCAGGGGCAGCAGGGCGCCACGTTCCGGCTGATCGTTGGGGGGCAGATGTTCCCATTTCGGGCCGCCGACTGAGCCGAACAGCACGGCATCGGATGCTTCGCAACCTTTGATCGTGCTTTGCGGCAGCGGAGTGCCATGGTTGTCGATAGCAATGCCGCCCACGTCGTGGCGATCATACTCGAAGGCGAGGCCGAACCTGGCCTGCACCTTTTCCAGCACCTTGACGGCTTCGGCCATCACTTCCGGGCCAATGCCGTCACCCGGCAATACTGCGATCCGATAACTGCTCATACACTCTCCATCCTGATATTGTCATTCCATGCCGTCTGTTTGGTTCCGAGCCCTGTTCAGACGGTTTCTGATTTGATGCTGTTATTGCGTTCCATCTGTTCGGCCACCTGATCGGCGCGCCAGATGCTGTTGATCACATGGAGCAGGGCGTGGGCCGAGGATTCGATGATGTCGGTGGCCAGCCCCATGCCGTGGAATTTGCGCCCCTTGTACTCGGCGACGATATCGACCTGACCGAGGGCATCTTCCCCTTCGCCCTTGCTCTTGAGAGCATATTTATCAATGCGGATGTCATAGCCGGTGATGCGGTTGATGCACTGGTAGACCGCATCCACCGGGCCATTGCCGGTAGCCGCTTCGCAGATCAGATCCTGCCCCACTTTCAATTTGACCGAGGCGGTGGCCAGTACCGAGCTGCCGCTCTGCACCCCGAGGTACTCCAGCTTGAAGTGCTCGGGCTCTTCGTGGATCTGGCTGAAGAAGGCCAGCGCTTCGAGGTCGTAGTCGAACACCTGCCCCTTTTTGTCGGCCAGGGTCAGGAACTTGCCGTAGAGGTGGTCGAGGTCGTAGCTGCTCTCGGCGTAGCCCATGGACTCCATCCGGTGCTTGATGACGTGGCGGCCGGAGCGGGAGGTCATGTTGAGGTTGTTCTGGGTCAGGCCGATGCTCTCGGGAGTGATGATTTCGTAGGTATTTTTCGCCTTGAGTACTCCATCCTGATGGATGCCGGAGCTGTGGGAAAAGGCGTTGGCCCCGACGATCGCCTTGTTGGGCTGCACCGGCATATTGCACAGCTGGCTGACCAGCGTGCTGGTGCGATGAATTTCGTTGTGGCGGATATTGGTTTGCACCCCGAGCAGGTCGGCGCGGGTTTTGAGGATCATCGCCACCTCTTCCAGCGAGCAGTTGCCCGCCCGTTCACCGATGCCGTTGATGGTGCACTCAATCTGGCGTGCCCCCATCTGCACCGCGCCGATGGAGTTGGCCACCGAGAGCCCCAGATCGTCGTGGCAGTGGACCGAGATGATCGCCTTGTCGATATTGGGGACCCGGTTGAACAGGGTGTGGATGATGCCGGAGAACTCGGTCGGCACCGTGTAGCCCACGGTATCCGGGATATTGATGGTGCGGGCGCCAGCCTTGATGGCGGCCTCCACCATGCGGCAGAGATTATCGATCGGCGTGCGGCCCGCATCCTCGCAGGAGAACTCCACATCATCGGTGTAGCGCAGGGCGTGCTTGATGGCGCCGACCCCCATCTCCAGCACATCCTCGAAGCTCTTTTTCAGCTTGCTCTCCACATGGATGGAGGAGGTGGAGATAAAGGTGTGGATGCGAAACGCCTCGGCGACCCGCAAGGCTTCACCGGCGGCATCGATATCTTTTGGCAGGGCGCGAGCGAGGGCGCAGACCCGGCTGTTCTTGATGTGGCGGGCGATGGTCTGCACCGATTGAAAATCGCCGGGAGAAGAGACCGGGAAGCCCACCTCCATGACGTCGACACCGAGCCGCTCCAGCGCCTGGGCGATCTGCAGCTTCTCCTTGACTGTCAAACTGGCCGCCAGGGCCTGCTCACCATCACGCAAGGTGGTGTCGAATATGATGACCCGATCTGACATGTGACTTCCCTCTTCCTAAGTTCGGTAACGTGCATCCTGCGGCGGCATAAAAAAACCCGTGCAGGGTGCACGGGTTTTTGTAAATTCCGGCTATGCCTTAGCCCGGCTACAAGGATCCCGCGCGAGTTAACGCGATTAGGGAGATTAGTAGTAGCGGGGTGGCGATACGCATGACGTTGTTATTCCTTCCAGTCGATAACGCTTTTACCAATATCGAGATTTTTATGCTGTGTCAACACGGAAGGTCAGGGGCAATCTGCTGACGTATTTAATCGGATTGTAAAGGATTGCAAATTTCCTTGTCCCATATTCGGCCCATGACCGATTATCTGGTCATTCCTGCTGTGCTCTATTCTCTGCACAACCAGATCGACTTATCAGCATTGGCTGAATTATCTGAGGTGTTAAATGGAAAAACGTAGACCTGGTCGTCCGGTCGGACGTTCTGACATTCGTGACAAGTTGCTTGCTGCCGCCCGTGAGCGTTTTCTCAATACTCCCTATAGCAAGGTGACTACACGCGAAATCGCGGAGCTTGCTGGCTCCAATCTGGCAATGATCCACTACTACTTCGGCAGTAAAGAGGGTCTTTACAAAGCGGTGTTGGGCGATGTCGCCGAGCCCCTCGACCATGCCTGGCAAGATGAACACAGCAATCACAGCCTCAACGAGCTGCTCAACACCTACTATCAGGTGATGGCGCCCAACAGCGAGCTGACCTCTGCCATCTCCAGCGCATTGTCGACCGAGAAGAGCCCGGGCCGGGATTTTGTGCTGAACCGCCTGCTGGAACGTCAGCTGCCGCAGTTCGATGCCCTGCTGGAAACCATGAAGTCCAACGGTGAGCTGGGTGACAACCTGGATCCCGACATGCTGAAGATCTCCTTCCTCAGCATGATGTGGCAGCCATTCGTGATGAAAGATCTTTACGAGCAGGTGTTTGGCCTGAAAGTGGATGAGCACTTCATGGCCCGTCTGGCGGACCACAACTGCCGTCTGATGGAGACCGGCCTGCGCGGCAGCCACTGATTTTGCCGCTACATCGAGATTAAAAAGGGCCATTCGGCCCTTTTTTCATAAATCTGTTATCCCTTGTTCAACGTAACGTCATCCCGCTTTCTTACTCTGCAAGCAGAATTCAGGGAAGGAGGGGATATGAACAAGATCCAGCAATGGGACCTGCAGGTGTGCCGGGTCTGCCTGCTTCACGGCTACAACCGGCAGCAGGCGAGAGTGAGCCGCCTCATTTCCCGCACCGGTGATGGTCCGCTTTACGCCGTGCTGGCCGCCCTGCTCTGGTGGCAGGGGGAGGCAGAGCGGGAGCTGGTGCGACTGGCGCTGCTAGCCTTCGCCATCGAATTGCCCCTCTATCTGCTGCTGAAAAACAGCCTGAAACGGCAACGGCCGGTCGGCTTGCCGGTCTTCATCACTCCTTCCGATCGTTACAGCCTCCCCTCTGGCCACACCGCCGCCGCTTTTCTGATGGCCACCATACTGGCCACCGCCTTTCCGCTCTGGGCGCCCCTGCTGTTTGGCTGGGCGGCGCTGGTGGGGGCATCCCGGTTGCTGCTCGGGGTACACTACCTGAGCGATCTGGTGGCCGGTGCCCTGCTGGGTGGAGGTTGCGCCGTGCTGGCGCTCGGCTGGAGCCACTCATGAGGATACTGTTTGGGGTGCAAGGCACCGGCAACGGTCATATCAGTCGCAGTCGTACCCTGGCGCGGGCGCTGCGCACGGCAGGGGTCGAGGTGGATTATCTCTTCAGCGGCCGCCCCGCCGACCGCTACTTCGACATGGAAGAGTTTGGCGCCTACCGCGCCTTTCCCGGCCTCACTTTTGTCAGCCACGAGGGGCGAGTTTCTCCGTGGCGCACCCTGCAAGCCGCCTCGCCGCTCACCTTCTGGCGGGATCTGCGGTCTCTCGACTGCAGCGAATACGATCTGGTGGTGAGCGATTTTGAGCCGCTGACTGCCCACGCAGCCCGCCGCTATGGCAAGCCGAGCCTCACCGTCAGCCATCAGGCCAGCTTCAACTGGCCCATCCCGCGCTGGGGGGAGGATGGGGTCAGCCGCCAGCTGATGCGCCACTTTGCTCCTGTGGATCAGCCGCTCGGGCTGCACTGGTTTCATTTCGGTCACCCCTTGCTGCCACCGGTGATCGACCCCATCGCCGCCGCGCCGGATAACGGCGAGATCCTGGTCTATCTGCCGTTCGAGCAGACCGAGGCGATCGCTGCCCTGTTGTCGCGTTTTGGTCAGCAGCGCTTTGTCTGCTTTCACCCCGCCATTCGCACCCCGAGCCAATGGCGCAATCTGCGCTTCGAGCCGCCGTCGCGGCACGGATTTATCGCCGTGCTGGCCGGTTGTCGCGGCGTCATCTCCAACGCGGGTTTCGAGCTGGCGTCCGAGGCGCTCACCCTCGGCAAGAAGCTGCTGGTCAAACCCCTCGGCGGCCAGTTCGAGCAGCTGACCAACGGCAAGACCCTCGAGATGATGGGGCTGGCGACCCTGATGGATGTGCTCGATGCCAATCTGGTGCGTACCTGGCTCGACAGCGCCTCGCCAGGGGCAGTCTGTTACCCCGATGTAGCAGGGGAGCTGGCCCGCTGGCTGGCGGCGGGCGCTGACGAGAGCGTGGCCTCTCTGTCGCGGCGGCTCTGGGCTCGCACTCTGTTTCCGGAGGAGGTGAGTGATCGTCTGAGCGAGCTGGATGGCGGCGACTGTTTATCCAGTTGCTGGTTATCGCAAGTGAGCGTTGTTGACTAGACTGAAAGGCGATCCCACCAAGGAGAGGACGGAGCAAATGCGCTTTACCAATGAAAACGGCGAAGTCATGAACCTGGCTGACAATCTCACCCTGCACGAGTTGCTCGATATGGGTGTCAGCATTTCGGTCAGTGAAGAGACCGATCCGGATCAGCAGATCTGGCTGGCGGAGCCGGATCAGGAGAACTGAGTCATCATTCGGCATCAAGCCCACCGCTGAGCGGTGGGCTTTTTTGTGGCTGTTTTTCCCCTCAGCGGAATGATCCGCTGGCCATTCCCCGACTTCCTTCCCTTTTGTCTCATGGTCGCTACGGCAAGTCATTGAATGTTAATAGCCGGTTGAAATGTATGACTGTTCTGGTCAGATAAAGCCGTGGACAAGCGTTATGAAGCGGGTTAAGTTGGTTTTTCACCCTATTTTCGGGTGAATGACGGAAAAATCCTTTTTTTCTACTGTCGACGGGGCTGAATTGGACCGATCTGCATTCAGATAACAACAAGAAACGGATCGGGCCGTGCCGGGAAGCACGGCATCGTCGGCGGGATTCGCTAAACGGAGCAAAGCCTGGAGGGCTTTATCATGGAGATGTTATCAGGCGCCCAGATGGTGGTTAGAGCGCTGGAAGATCAGGGAGTTGAGCACGTCTTCGGCTACCCTGGTGGCTCAGTGCTCGACATCTATGACGCTCTCTTCGAAAACGGCAAGATGGAGCATGTCTTGGTGCGGCACGAGCAGGCCGCGGTTCACATGGCTGACGGTTACGCCCGTTCCACCGGCAAGGTGGGAACCGTGCTTGTAACGTCAGGCCCGGGAGCGACCAACTGCATTACCGGTATTGCCACCGCCTATATGGATTCCATTCCGCTGGTGATCCTCTCCGGCCAGGTGCCGACCAGCATGATCGGTGAGGATGCGTTCCAGGAGACCGACATGATCGGTATCTCCCGCCCGGTGGTGAAGCACAGCTTCCTGTGCAAGAAGGCGAGCGATATTCCCGAGGCCATCAAGAAGGCCTACTACATTGCCGCCAGCGGCCGCCCGGGGCCGGTGGTGGTGGATCTGCCCAAAGATGTGCAGAACCCGAAAGAGAAATTCCCCTACCAGTATCCCGAGACGGTCTCCCTGCGCTCCTACAACCCGACCAAGTCTGGCCATAAAGGGCAGATCAAGCGGGCAGCCAAGCTGCTGGTAGAAGCCCAGCGCCCGGTGATGTACGTGGGCGGTGGCGCCATCAACGCCAATGCGGACCATCTGGTGACCAAACTGGCGGAGCTACTGAACCTGCCGGTGACCACCACCCTGATGGGGCTGGGGGCCTTCTCCGGTGTCCATCCGCAATTTATCGGCATGCTGGGGATGCACGGTACCTTCGAAGCCAACAAGACCATGCACAACGCGGATCTCATCTTCGCCGTCGGTGCCCGCTTCGATGACCGTGTCACCAACAATGTGGCCAAGTTCTGCCCCAATGCGACCGTGGTTCATATCGATATCGACCCCACCTCCATCTCCAAGACGGTGCAGGCCCATGTGCCCATCGTCGGCTCGGTGGAGACCGTGCTGGAGCAGATGCTGGAAGTGATCCGCGAGTGTGGCTTCGATAACGACAAGGAGGCGCTGGCGGACTGGTGGAGCCAGATCAACCAGTGGCGCTCCCGTCACTGTCTGGCCTACGAAAAGTCGGCCACCCAGATCAAGCCGCAACAGGTGATCGAGACCCTCTACAAGGTGACTCAGGGTCAGGCGTTCGTTGCCTCCGACGTGGGCCAGCACCAGATGTTTGCTGCCCTCTACTACCCGTTTGCCAAACCGCGCCAGTGGATCAACTCAGGGGGACTCGGCACTATGGGCTTCGGCATTCCGGCCGCCATGGGGGCCCAGTTTGCCAACCCGGATGCGGTGGTCTGCTGCGTCACCGGTGACGGCTCGGTGCAGATGAACATTCAGGAGCTCTCTACCTGCATGCAGTACGGGGTGCCCATCAAGATCATCTCCATTAACAACCGTGCGCTGGGCATGGTCAAGCAGTGGCAGAAGATGTTCTACGGCGGTCGTCATAGCCACTCCTACATGGAGTCCCTGCCGGACTTCGTCAAACTGGCGGAAGCCTATGGCCATGTCGGCATCGCGGTGAGCGATCCGGCGGAGCTGGAGAGCGCCATGGAGAAAGCCTTCGCCATGAAGGATCGGCTGGTGTTCATGGATATCTCGGTCGACCCGGATGAGCACGTCTATCCGATGCAGATCAAGTTTGGCGCCATGGATGAGATGTGGCTGAGCAAGACGGAGAGAACCTGATGAGACACATCATTTCAGTACTGCTGGAGAACGAATCCGGCGCCCTGAGCCGCGTGGTGGGTCTCTTCTCCCAGCGCGGCTACAACATCGAGACCCTGACGGTAGCGCCGACCGAGGATCCCACCCTGTCACGCATGACCATAGTCACCATGGGTGACGAGCGGGTGCTGGAACAGATCCAGAAGCAGCTGCACAAGCTGGTGGATGTGCTCAAGGTGTGCGACCTGAGTGAAGGGGAGCATATCGAGCGGGAGATCGCGCTGGTCAAGGCGCGTGCCGCCGGTGGGGCCCGTGATGAGCTGAAACGGTTGGCGGATATCTTCCGTGGCCAGATCGTCGACGTCACCCCCGAGCAGTACACGGTACAGTTGGTGGGCACCAGCGAGAAGCTGGATGCCTTTATCAAGACTGCCGCCCAGACCAACGAGATCATCGAAGTGGTGCGCTCCGGCGTCTGCGGCATCTCGCGGGCGGACAAGGCGCTGCGGCCCTGATGGCTGGCGGGACAGCTGATGACACGTCAGCTGCCGCAGAGTGAAAGAAAAGAGGGCTCTGCGGAGCCCTTTTTGTTTGGTTTTTCTTTACGAGGGGAGGGGGGATGTTCGGTATTCATGATCTTGCACTGTTTATGGTCTCGGGGTTGCTGCTCAATATCATGCCGGGACCCGACTCCCTGCTGGTCATGTTGCGCAGTGGCTCGCAAGGGTGGCGTGCCGGTTCGGTCGCGACGTTGGGTATTGGCACCGGTGTCATGGTGCATGTGCTGGCGGCGGCGCTGGGTCTGTCGGCCCTGCTCAGCGCCTCGGCCGAGTTGTTTGCCCTTATCAAGCTGGCTGGCGCCATCTACCTCATCTATCTGGGGTTCTCCTTGCTGCGCCAGCAAGCAACGGGTGCAATGGAGAGAGGGGCCACCCTGCCTGCCCTCTCCTATGACCAGATTTACCGGCAGGGGGTGCTGACTAATGTGCTCAACCCCAAGGTGGCGCTCTTTTTCCTCGCCTTCGTGCCCCAGTTCATCGCGCCGGATGCCCCCGACAAGGCGCTCGCCTTTATCCTGCTCGGTTGCATCTTCAATCTGGGCGGTATCATCTGGTGTCACCTGCTGGTCTTTACCACCGTCTATGCCAGCCACAAGGTACGGTTGTCGCAGCGCCTCGGTTGCTGGCTCAACCGGGGCATTGGCACCCTGTTTGTCGGGCTCGGGATCAGGCTCGCCAGCGACTAGCTCGCCGCTTTCTGACCTGGGGCAGATTATCGTGTGCCGCGCTGTGGTATGGTCGGCGGTTAGCTGCGGGGTCAGCCCCGCTCTCTCTTTTTCAGGCCAGCCCCACTGGCCGCAGCAGCGAGATCCCTTGCCCAGATGAACATCGCCCGGCTCAAGAACTTTACCGAGATAGTGAAGAATAACTTCAACATCTCGGCGACGGCGGAGAAGCTCTACACCTCCCAGCCGACCCTCAGCAAGCAGATGAAGATGCTGGAAGATGAGCTGGGGCTCGCCCTCTTTACCCGCAAGGGGAAGAATCTGGTCGGCTTGACCAGCGCAGGCGAGCAGGTGATGGAGCTGGCCAAGGGGGTAGTGGCGCAGGTGGAGCAGATCAACCAGCTGTCGCTGGGGGAGCAACTGGCCACCAGCGGGGTGCTGCGTATCGCCACCACCCACACCCAGGCGCGCTACAAGCTGCCAGCGGTGATTACCGAGTTCAGCCGTCGTTATCCCGATGTGGCGATCCAGCTCCATCAGGGGGCACCTGCCCAACTGGCCCAGATGGTGCAAAGCGGCGATGTGGATATGGCGATCGCCACCGAGTCCATGTATCTGTTCGACGAGCTGGCCGCCGTCCCCTGTTATCGTTGGGGGCGCAGTGTGGTGGTGCCCCACGGTCATCCACTGATCGACTGCCAGCCGCTGTCGATGGCGGATCTGGCCCGCTATCCCCTCATCACCTATGTGTTCGGCTTTACCGGCCGATCCAAGATGGACAAGGCCTTCAGCCGTCACGGCCTCTCGCCGAAAACCGTGCTGACCGCCACCGACACCGACGTGATCAAGCACTACGTCCGGCTCGGCATGGGGGTCGGGGTGATTGCAAGCGTGGCCTTTGACGAGGGGGATAGGGAGGCTCTGGTGAGCCTCAACATCGACCACCTGATCGCCTCGAGTGCCACCCACATCTGCCTGCGCAAACATGCCCATTTGCGTGACTACATGTACGACTTTATCCACCTCTACGCCCCCCATATCAGCCGGGAGACGGTGCAGCTGCACCTTATCAACCAGCCGCCCGCTGCCAATATGGCGGAGTTGCCGTGGCTCTAGCCGCGGGTTGTTTGTCGTACACAGAGCAAAAATACAGAGACAAAAAAAGAGAGGCCTTGGCCTCTCTTCTGGTTTTATCGGTATGCGGGATTAAGCGCTGCGGGTCGCCAGATTGATAAAGATCTGGGCTCCGACCAGCAGGCAGTCGTCATCGAGGTAATAGGGGTTGGCATGCAGATAGTTGCATATCCCCTTGGCCTGACAGCCGCTGCCGAGGAAGAACATGGCCCCTTTGCGGCCACGGCAGGCGTTGACCATGTAGCTGAAATCTTCGCTGCCGGTCATCGGCTGACCCTGAGCGTTGATCCCCTCGGAGGGCAATACGTCGGCGGCCGCTTGCAGCAGACGGGCGCAGGCATCGGCGTGGTTCTCGACCGCCGGATACCCGGCATAGACCATCTTGGTCTTGAAGCCGCGCAGTTCGCTCTGGGCCACGATCTCCTTGAAGCTGTTCTTCAGGATCTGGTCGGTCTCGGCATCCATGGCACGGATGGTGCCGCGCGCCTGCACATGGTCGGCGATGGCGTTGGGGATGGTGCCGCCGTTGATCATGCCGCAGCCAAACACCGCCGGGCTGAACGGGCTGGTGCGCTTGGCGACGATGTAGTCCATGTCCTCGATGATCCGCACCGCTTCACGGATGGCATCCAGCCCCTTGTGGGGGGTGGAGCCGTGGGCGGAGATACCGTGCACATCCAGCGTCCAGGCAGAGCCCCAGGAGGACATCACACCGTGGTTGAACTTGATGGTGCCGGTTTCCATGGCGCCGTCGTTATGGAGGGCATAGACCTCGTCTACCCCCTTCATGCAGCCCAGTTCGACCATCTTCTCGGCGCCCGGCACCCGCATATCCTCTTCCGCCATCTGGAAGATAAAGCGGACGTTGTACAGCAGGCGATCGCGGTTGGCGGCCAGAAACTTGGCCGCGGTCAGGGCGATCGCCATATGGGAGTCGTGACCACAGTTGTGAGCCATTCCCTCGTGGGTTGACTTGAACGCAACGTCGCTCATGTCGTGCATCTCGAGGCCATCCATATCGGCACGGAAGGCGATGGTCGGCAGCACAGGATCAACTACCAGATCGCCGTGGAAACCGGTGAAGCCCGGGTAGTCGGTGAGGCGATAGTCAAAGCCTGTCATCAGCTCGCGGCAGTAGGCCGAGGTCTTGAACTCGACGCCGGAGGCTTCCGGAATGGTGTGCAGATGGTGGCGTACTTCGTGGCTGAAGTCGCGCAGGGCCAGCAGGGCCGGTTCAATGTGGATGTTGTTCATCAGATGATCCCTTGAATGGAGAAGCCGAGTTGGGCCACCAGCGAGGCGCCGAAGAAGCAGCAGGTGGAGACGATCATGAAGATCAGGATCACTTTCCAGGACATCTTCTTCAGCTCTTCCAGCTGACCGCCCACCGAGAGACCGGCAAAGGCGAGCAGCGGTACGCAGCAGGAGAGGAAGGAGATCTTGGCGACGGCGTCGATAAAGAGGCCGCGCACCGGGGTTTCCGGCAGGCAGATGAGAATGCCGATGATGGTGGCATAGGCAAATGCCGGCAGGGAGGAGGGCAGATAGCGCTTGGCAATCAGCGAAGCGAACACCACCAGTGACATGGCGACGAAGCTGTCACCCATCAGCCAGAGCGGAGTGCCGGTAGTCAGGGTCTGGGTAAACATGGCCAGCAGGATCGCCAGAAAGACGAACCGCATATCCATTACGATGCTTTTCATGCTTTCTCTCCTTTGGCAGTCAGGGCATAGATTTTTTCAGCGAGCGGCAAACCCAGATAGGTGAGGGACAGCGCCCCGAGGGCAGACGAGAGCAGGTTCGAGGCTGCCGCGATACTCAGCACCTGCTGAGCCAGCGCTTCGTCGAGACCGTTGATCAGGGCGCCGGAGGCGGCACTCAGCATGGAGCCTGAGCCCACACCGGAGCCTGCAGCCAGCGCCAGCGGGTGCAGACCGGTGAGCGGGGCGATACTGCCCAGCACGCTGAACCAGAGGGTGCCGATGACGGAGCCGCACAGGTAGATGGCCAGCACGCCGATGTACTCCTGAGAGGCGGTGCCGAACTTGCCCTGAATCACCGCGACTGACGGCTCACGGCTGATGGAGGAGCAGGCCCCGATGGCGCGACGGCCAAAGCCGAACTTCACCGCCAGCGGGATGGCGATCAGGATCGGCAGCAGGTTGCCAATCTCCTGCAGGAACAGCGGCACGCCAACGCTCAGGATCATCTTCAGGTTGGGGATGATCATCCCCGCGTACTGGGTACCCAGGATCAGCAGGCTGAAGCCCACCATCTTGCCGCAGAAGCCCTCTTCTTTCTCGGTGAAGAGCTGCTTCCAGCCGGGGATGCGATCCTTGACCGGCTTGGCGGAGACAATCATGCCGATGATGACGGCAAAGAGCATCGGCAGGATCGGAATGATGGCGATGCCGATCTTGATCTCCTGCTTGCCTATCAGGTACTGGGCCACAAAGATCAGCATGGCGGTTGCCAATATGCTGACCGTGACCGTCTTGAGGGGGCTGGTTTGCTGCATAGTCTTTTCTCTTGTTATTCCCATGTGTGGCCATCGTCAGGATTGTCCAGACCGATGATGGGGGCATCATAGGGAGCGAAGAGGGGCAGGAATGTGACCTTCATCAAGCTGGCCATATGGCATTTTTTCATGGGGTATGCCCTTTAACCCTCTGGATACCAAGGGTTAAAGGCCGTTAACAGAACGTCAGCATTGGCAGGACAAGATAAGCAAACAGGAGGGAAATGGTGACACCGCCCCGCAGGGCGGTGACGCGGATCAGACGGGCGTTTTGAGCCGTGCACTGCGCAGCAGCAGGGGAAGCTGGTAGAGCACCAGAGCGCCGAGCACCAGTCCGGCACCGGCCAGTTTGGCGCCGCCGAGGGGTTCGCTATAGAAGAGGGTGCTCAGCAGCAGAGTCCAGACCGGTTCCAGCAGCATCATCAGGGCGGCGTGGGCGGTGGTCATCTTGCTCAATGCGTGGGTGAGCAGCCAGTAGCGCAATGTTGTGGCGATCAAGACGCTCGCTGCAAACCAGCCCCAGATGCCGTGGCTGACTCCTGCCTCGGGCCACTGCTCGGTCAGCAGGGAGAGCAGGGTGCCGAGCAGGCCGGTCATCGCCAGCTGGATGCAGGTGAGCCAGGTGGGGGCAATGGATTGGGCGAAGTGGCGATGGACGGCAAGTTGGATGCCGAGAGTGGTGGCCGCCGCCAGAAACCAGAACAGCGAGAGCGACACGCCCCAATGGGTGCTGCTGGAGAGCAGCAACAGACCCGCGATGGCGATGGGCAGGGTGAGCCAGTAGTGGCGGCCGGGTTTGGCCCGAAAGGCTCCCCAGGCGGCCAGTGGGGCCATCAGGGTGGCGACGCTCATGATAAAGGCGCCGCTGCCCAGTGCATCGCTCTGGCTGATGGCGGTGACCCACAGCAGCAGGCTGGCACCGAGCAATGTGCCGCAACCGGCAGCGCGCACCAGTTGGGCGCGAGTCGGCGGCGGTTCACGCAACCAAGCCAAGGGGAGCAACAGCAGCGCCGCCAGCAGGAAGCGGCTGCCGATAAAGGCGGCAGGGGGCAGTTCGCGGATCGCCTCTTTCGAGAAGAGCCAGCCAGCAGCGGCCAGCAGGGTGACCAGTACCATCAGCAGCAGGGGAGTGCGGTTCATCGGAGTCGCCATGGTGAAATGGATGGGAGAGCATAAAGGAAAGGCGCCAGGTATTGCTACCTGGCGCCTTTCGCATCTGCCTTGAACCGCCGTCGCGGCTCGCGGCCAGCAATCAGTTCATGCCGTAACGCTTGAGCTTCTTGCGCAGGGTGCCACGGTTGATACCCATCATCACGGCAGCGCGAGTCTGGTTACCACGGGTGTACTGCATGATCACGTCCAGCATCGGCGCTTCGACTTCGGAGAGAACCATATCGTACAGATCAATCACTTCCTGACCGTTCAACTGGGCCAGGTAGTTACGCAGGGCCTGTTGCACAGAGTCACGCAGGGGGCGCTGGGTCGGCTCGGCAGCGTGATTGTGAGTAGTTGTTACCAATGCATCAGAAGTCAGGGTTTGTTCGAACATATTCGGTCGGCTCTTTAGTTATCTTGTTAACCTAATCCATCGAAATACGCTTCGAGTGCCTCAAGTTGCGCGTCTGCGCAATCCAGGGCATTGAAGTGCTTACGGAATTCTCGGCCCGTCTCTTCTTCATCCAGATACCAGCCCACGTGTTTACGGGCTATGCGCGCTCCCAGATATGCACCATAAAACCGGTGCAGGTTGGTTACATGCTCGTTCATCAGGGTGCGAACCTCTTCCCTCTCGGGAGGCGGCAGCTTGGTGCCCGTCTCAAGAAAATGACGGATTTCCCGGAAAATCCAGGGTCGTCCTTGCGCAGCTCGGCCGATCATCACGGCGTCAACACCGGTATAGTCGAGGACATACCGGGCTTTCTCCGGGCTGTTGATGTCACCATTGGCGACAACAGGAATCGATACGGCCTGCTTAATCGCCCTGATCGTGTCGTACTCCGCTTCGCCCTTGTAGAGGCAGGCACGGGTACGACCATGCACGGCAAGGGCCGCGATACCGCAATCTTCGGCGATTCGGGCGATCTCCACGCCATTGCGGTTATCCGGATCCCATCCTGTGCGGATCTTCAAGGTGACAGGCACCTCCACTGCATCCACCACGGCCCGGCAAATTGCTTTGACCTGATCGGGGGCGCGCAGCAGGGCAGAACCTGCCAACTTCTTATTCACTTTTTTTGCCGGACATCCCATGTTGATGTCGACGATCTGTGCGCCCTGCTCCACGTTGTAGCGGGCAGCAAACGCCATCATCTCGGGGTCGGCTCCGGCAATCTGGACCGATCGCAATCCGCCTTCTGCAGAGTGATCCATCCTCATCCGGGTTTTCTGGGTATCCCAGACATCCGGGTTGGCCAGCAGCATCTCGGAAACGGCCATGCCAGCCCCCAATCGCAAACAAAGTTCACGGAATGGTCGGTCAGTTACACCGGCCATGGGAGCCACAATCAAGGGAGTTTCAAGCGTGTGGGGACCTATCTGCATTCCACGGTTACCATCGGCTTAGGGCGGCGTATATTACGCATTTTTTAGGCAGGAGAAAAGGTTAGTATTTGAGCGTCAGCCATTTTTTTCTGAAAAAAACGTCGCGCCAAGGCTTGCAAATTCTGGAGTTATTGAAAAACGGCCAGATTGACGGAGAGTGAGCGCTGTACCATTCGGGTCGGACGCCTGCATAATTGTCAGTCCACTTGCAGGCCCGCTTTGCGTTATGATAACGGGCTTCAGTCGAGCAAATGCTCCAAACATTTATGCAACAAAAGCGGATTGGGGATCTATGACGTCAAGGTTCATTAAATCACTCTGGCCGTGTCTGATGGGGGCCGTGCTGGGGTCGGCGCAGGCGCAAACCATCAGTTTTGGCGAAGCCTGGACCCGGGTCATCCAGCAGGATGAAGGGCTGGCTGCCGAGCAGGCCGGGGTCGAGCGGGCCAAGCAGTTGCGCGAGGCGGCCAAGGACATGTATCTGCCCAAGGTGGATCTGGGGGCCAGCTATACCCATCTTGATCAGCCGATTGAACTTGATGCCCTCGATCTCAATCCGCTGGCCAAGCAGAAAGATCTGATCCTGGCGCTCGGCAGCCTGTTCGGGGTCGGGGCCAACGCATTTGTCACCCCCCTGACCAAACAGAATGTGGTGACCAGCTCGGTCAAGATGCTCTGGCCGCTGTTTGCCGGTGGTCGCATCGATGCGGCGCAGGATATCCGCCAGGCGCAGGTGAGCGAGGCGCAGCAGCTGCTGGTGCTCAAGCAGCAATCCACCTTCGAGAGCCTCTCCCAAACCTATTTCGGTGTGGTGTTGGCTGCTCAGGTGGTGCAGACCAAACAGGAGATCGAAGAGGGACTGGCCCACCATCTGGATCACGCCAAGAAGCTCGAAGCGCAGGGGCAGATAGCCAGGGTGGAGCGTCTCTCCGCCCAGTCGGCCTATGATCGGGCCCGCATCGATACCCAGAAGGCGCGCCGCAGCCTCGAGATCGCCGAACTGGCCCTCGGCCGCATGCTGAAGTTGCCAAATGCCCAGCCGGGCAGCGGCCTGTTCGTCAACACTGCATTGCCTCATCTCGATGGACTGGTGAGTCAGACCCTGGCGGTGCACCCCGGTCTCAAGCTGCTCAGCGCCAAGAAGGAGCAGGCCAAGGGGCTGATCCGGGTCGAGCAGGGCAAATATGCTCCCGAGGTGTTCCTGTTCGGCAACTACAACCTCTATGAAGATGATTCACTCGCCTCCAAGACAGCGCCGGACTGGCTGGTGGGGGTAGGGGTCAGCATGCCGCTGGTGAGCCGTGATGGCCGTTCCGAGACGGTGCAGGCCGCCAAGAGCGCCGAACTGCAGGTCAATCTGCTGCAGGCCAAGACCCGCCAGGATCTGGAGCTGCTCGTTGAGAAGACCTGGCGCGAAGCGGCGCAGGGGCTAGAGGAGTATCAATCCCTCTCTTCCACCCAGGCGCTGGCAGAGGAGAACGTGCTACTGCGGGACAAGGCCTTCGGTCAGGGACTCTCTACCTCCCTCGATGTGGTGGATGCCCAGAACCAGCTGGCGGGGGTGAAGACTCAGCGCGCGGCGGCGGCCTATCAATATGTGGTGTCGCTGGCCCGCCTGCTGGCGCTCTCCGGCCAGATGAACAGTTTCAATCAATATCAGCACGGTCAGGTGATCGAGGTGAACTCATGATCCCGGCCCTGTCTGTTCCTTTTTTCATGTCTGTTTCGACCACCAAGGGTCGCCCGTTTGTCGAGGTGAAGTGATGAGCCATCCCCCCATCAAAAAGAAGATGAGCCAGGGTAAACCGCTGTTGTTGCCGCTGGCGCTGGTGATCCTGGTGGTCTGGCTGGGCTGGCGCTTCTGGCTTGCCTATCAGCCTGAGCCGGTGCACCTGCAAGGGCAGATTGAAGCGCAGCAATATTCGGTCTCCTCCAAGGTGCCGGGCCGCATCGACGAGGTGCTGGTGAAAAAGGGCGATCAGTTGACCAAGGATCAACTTGTCTTTACCCTGGCGAGCCCCGAGATCGAAGCCAAGCTGAGCCAGGCTAAGGCCGGTGAGGCCGCTGCGGGTGCGCTGGCGCAAGAGGCGGAGAAAGGGGCCCGAGCCCAACAGATCGCTGCCGCCAAGGATCAGTGGCAAAAAGCCAAGGCTGCCGCCCAGCTGCGTGGCAAGACCTATGAGCGGGTGGCCAGCCTGCACCGCGACGGCGTGATGCCACTGCAAAAACGCGACGAGGCCTGGACTGCCTGGCAAGCTGCACGCTACAGCGAAGGGATGGCGTGGCAACAGTACCAGATGGCGTTGGAAGGGGCGCGGGAAGAGACCAAGATCGCCGCCCGCGAGAAGGCCAAGATGGCGGCGGGTTCGGTGGCTGAGGTAGAGGCCTATCTGGCCGATACCCGCATCACCAGCCCCCACAATGGTGAAGTGAGTCAGGTGTTGCTGCGCAGCGGCGAGCTGGCGCCCCAAGGCTTCCCTGTCGTGACCCTGCTCGACATGAGCGATGCCTGGGCCCAGTTCCACGTTCGCGAGGATCTGCTGCCCCGTTTCCCGGTCGGTACCGAGTTTGATGCCCGCATCCCGGGCCTTGGCGACCAGACCGTGCGCTTCAAGGTGACCCATGTGGCCGTGATGGGGGATTTCGCCACCTGGCGTGCTACCGATACCCGTCAGGGTTTCGATATGAAGAGCTTCCAGGTGGAGGCTCGTCCGCTGCAACCGGTTGAGGGGCTGCGGGTTGGCATGAGTGTGCTGGTTGAACTCTGATGGGACGTGAATTTCGGCTGCTTTGGCAGGATCCGTTCAGCCGTGCCCTGATGAGCTGGGTGCCGCTGCTGCTGATGGGGATCCTCTGCTGGATCTTCTCGGCAGGGCTGGCCCGCGACCTCAAGGTAGGGCTGGTGGATCTCGACCACAGCATGCTCTCGCGCCAGCTCGCCTTCTCGCTGGATGGCTCGGCCGGGCTCAAGGTGGCGCAACAGTTTGACTCCATCGATGCTGGTGCCCACGCCCTGCGCGGCGGCGACATCTATGCGCTGGTGGTGATCCCCAACCATCTGGAGCGAGATGCCCGTCAGGGCACCCAGCCGCAGGTGACGGTGTTCAACAACGGCCAGTTCATTCTGATCGCCAAGCTGGTCAACTCAGCGCTGGCGCAGGTGGTAGGCACCCTTAACGGTCAGGTGGGCGTGCTGGAGGCGATGGCTGACGGCAAGGCACTGCCCGGCGCACTCGGGCAGTCGGTGCCCATCAGCAGTCAGGTGACGGCGCTCTATAACCTCAACTCCAGTTACGCCCAGTTTCTGCTGAGTGCCATTCTGCCCGCGGTATGGCAGATCCTGGTGGTGCTGTTTGGCCTCAATGCACTGGCCCGTAATGATCGGCTGGGGCTGGACTGGACTACTCGCGGTGTCTGGTTTGGTCTCTGGCGCACCCTGCTGCCCCACATGCTGATTGGCTGGGGGTGGGGAATTGTCTGGACACTGCTGCTGTTCAAGGGCTTCTCCTACCCCATGCACGGCAGCTGGCTGGTGCTGTTGGTAGGTCTGGGGCTCGCCTCGGCGGCCTGCGTCACCATGGGGGCCTTTTTCTACGGCATCATTCGGGATCCGGCGCGCGCCCTGTCGCTGGCGGGGGCTTACACGGCGCCCGGTTTTGCCTTTATGGGGGTCACCTTTCCGGTGAGCGCCATGGGGGATTTCGCCCGCTTCTGGCGCAGCCTGTTGCCGGTCTCTCACTATGTGGAGCTGCAGATTGGCCAGAGCAACTATGGTTTGCCCCTCGCATCCGCTCTGCCGCAATTGGGGGCGCTGCTGCTGTTCCTGCTCCCCCTGCTGTTGGTGGTTCGCCGTTACAAGCAGCAGGCCGAGCTGGCCCGTCAATCAGCCGCAGTGGCGAGCGCCGAAAAGGAGCCTGAGTGATGTTGGGATTTGTCGATCTGTTGCGCCTAGAGCTGCGCACCCTGCTGGCGGATCGCGCCATCATGCTCACCCTGTTTGGCGGGGTGATCTTCTACTCGTTTCTCTATCCCCAGCCCTATCTGCATCAGCTGCCGCGGGAAGAGGCGGTGGTGGTGGTCAACGACGATGGCAGTCAGTTGTCCCGTCAGCTGGAGTTTATGGCCGATGCCACGCCGCAGGTGAAGCTGGTGGCGCGGGCCAATTCGCTGGCCGAGGCGCGCCAGCTGATGATGGCCGGGGAGGCGAGCGGCATCCTGCATATCCCCAACCACTTCTATCGGGATCTGATGCTGGGCAAGAGCGTCACCCTGAGCTATGCCGGTGATGCCTCCTACTTTCTGGTCTACGGCACCATTGCCGAAGGACTGGCGCAGGCTGGGGGTACCCTCGCTGCGCAGGTGAAGGTGGCGCGGCTGCTGAGCCATGGCGAGGCACTGCCGCAAGCAGCCATGGGCTGGAACGCGGTGGCCCTCAACGTGGTGCCGGTGTTCAACCCCACCATGGGCTATGTGAATTACGTGGTGCCGGCGGTGTTCGTGCTGATCCTGCATCAGGTGTTGCTGATGGGGGCGGGGATCCTGGGGGCGACCCAGAACCAGCGCAGTTGCCGCGGCGAGCATGGTTACTGGCAAAGCGCGCCGGTGTTGCCGCTGCTGCTGGCCAGAACCCTGGTGCTGGCGGGGTTGTTCCTGCTGCCGGTGAGCTACTTCCTCGGCTTCTGCTTCGATCACTACAACATTGCCCGCCATGCTGACCCACTGGAGTTGTGGCTGTTCGCCCTGCCGTTCCTGCTGGCGACCTGCTGGTTCGGTATTGTGTTGGGCGCCATCTTTACCCGGCGGGATCTGCCCACTCAGGTGGTGCTGATCTCCTCCCTGCCGCTGGTTTTTCTGGCGGGCTTTATCTGGCCGCTCGAGCTGATCCCGGCGCCTCTCAACTGGCTGGCTCAGTGGGTGCCCACTATCCCCGCCATCGAGGGTTTTCTGCGCCTTAACCAGATGGGGGCCGACTTTGCGCAGGTGTCCCGTTACTGGTGGCAGCTGTGGGGGCTTGCGTTGCTTTACGGCGTGCTGGCCTGCCTGCTGCTGCGTTGGCGGCAGCCGTCGTTGCCGGCGGCCAGTCAGCCGGTCGTACAGAGTGAGACGACTGCCGGTTAAGCGGGATGGTGCAAGCGCCCGTGAGATAGCGTGTGCGGTAAAGTGAAAACGGTCAGCCCTTGGGCTGACCGTTTTGGTATATGGTGGGGTTAAGCGGTTTACTGCTGCTTTAGCCACGCTGGAGTTCGGGATCGCCGATGGCGTAGATCTGCCCCACCGCCGCATCATCCGTCAGCAGGCGCAGCCCTTGGGCGGCCACATCGGCGCGGCGTACCAGTCCGTGCACCTCCTTGCCCTGACTCAGTTCGGCACGGCCGGTGGCGTCGCCATCCTGCAGGCCCGCAGGGCGTAGAATGGTCCATGCAAGGGAGCTGGTCTGCAGCCAGCTCTCCGCCAGACTCTTGAGGCGTACCTCGTGACCGAAGGCGGCGCGGGCACGTTCAGGCAGATATTGCCAGCTGTCGCCGCAGCCGAGAGAGGTGACCAGCAGAAGCCGTTTCAGGCCAGCCTGCTCCATGGCATCAATCACATGACGATTACCCTGATAGTCCACCGGCGCGGCCTGACGGAAGCTGCCGAGGGTGGAGACGACCTGTGCATCTTGTCCCGCTCGGGCACATGCCTGCTGCACCGCAGCCGGATCCAGCGCATCCCCTTCGATCACCTCAACTCCCAGCGCACCTAGTTCTGTGGCCATCTCGGGGTTGCGTACCAGCGCAACGACCCGGTGACCCTGGCTCAGGGCGTGGTGAGTAAAGGCGCGGCCCAGCCCGCGGCTGGCTCCGAAAATCAGTGTGGTTGGCATAGATGAGCTCCCTTGGCAAAAGGGGCTAGCCTAGTGGCTTGTTCGCCTGCTGTAAATGAGAGTTGTTTCTATTTGTGAGCTGGCAGGGAGGAGAGAGTGCGAGCCGCCAGCGACTCGCACTCTTTGGGAGGGATCAGCCGTTGTAGTTGCCGATGCTGGGGCGACGGCTGGGGCCGCTCAGGTGGATATCCACCGGATTGAATGCCTTGATCGCCTCATAGCTGAAATCACCGATCGCCTGATGCAGGCTCTGGGGCGTGTGGTTGGTGATGATGATGACGCTCTTGGACAGGTTGCGACGGCGGCGCAGCAGGTGGCCGAGGAAGCTGGACTGGCTCTCCGCCATTTTGGCGCGGTTGGCCGATACCTCATCGATGATCAGCAGATCCACCTCTTCCAGCGCGCGGCGGTACTGGTTGCGCTCGTCCTGATCGGGGATGACGTTGAAGAACAGCCGATCGACGATGGAGGCCCACTGCTGGAAGATCACCGATTTCTGGTGACGGGCGATCAGCTCATGCGCTACCGCACCCGCCAGGGTTGACTTGCCGGTGCCGTAGTCGCCGTAGATGAGCATGCAGCCGCCACCGCTCTTCTCCCAGTGCTCGAAGCCGCTGATAAAGTAACGGGCTGTTTCGATGGGGTATTGCAGCGCCGGGTCACCGGCATCCATCTTGTCAAATACCCAGTCAGGGTTGAGGTCGGCCTGGGCGATCAGCTTCTGGATCCGCTCCTGACGGGCTGCCTTCTGCAGCTCGCGCACCTCGGCGTTGGCCTTGGCGTCGTACTCCTTGCGCAGGGTCTCGTAGTCATACTGGCCACCACCGGTCTCTTGTTGCAGGCGACGAATGCGCTCCAGCAGGCCACCCACATGGCGGCTCAATTCCGGGTCGTGAATGCGGTGATCCTGCTTGGCCTTGGCGATCTTCTGGCGCTTGGCTTCGATCTCTTCCAGCTCCTGGCGCAGGGGATCTTGCGGGTCAGTCATGGAATGCTCCTTCTGCTCGATCAGGGATGGGTAGACAAGGGGTTGATTCTGCCTGCAGGTGGGGGCCGCTATCAATCATTATCCGGCTCCTGCTGCGCTGCGGGTTCTTGCGTCTGCTGTTGGGCCAGTCGCTTGGCCTCTTCAATCATCTGTTGGGCCCGTTTGCTGGGGCCCGACTCTGCCGGGGCCGGCGTCACCTGCTGGTAGCCCTGCACCTCCATCGGTTTGCGACGGGTATAGCGGCGGGTCTTGAGGGCGCGAATAAACTTGAGCATCCATTGATGCTGGGAGTCGAACACCTCGGGGCGCCCCAGCCAGTAGGCGATAAACTCCCCCAGATCCTCTTCGCTATAGCTGGCATCGATCACCCCGCACAGGCGGGCGAGGGCGGGCAGCTCTTCGTCCGGTCGCCACTGCAGATGCATTTGGAAGGGGCGTTCCGGCAGCGGGCTGCGCAATTTCTGGGTCAGCAGTGGCAACTGGAACGGGCACTGATGGTAGTGCTCACTCTCGGGCTGAGCCTCGACCTGCAGCAGGCCCGCCTCCATCAGTTCATCGAACAGCTCGGTGAGCTGGCGGGCATTGACCTGAAACGAGAAGCCACAGGGATCACCCGGATCGACCACTGCCAGCGCCCGACCCAGCTCGGGATAGTTGAGCCGGGCCGCCTGATTTTCCAGCACCAGTCGGCGCAGCTGCAAGGTATAGAGACTGCGAGCCGGATGGGACAATCTGGGGTGGGCAAGTGCGCTGTATTCGGCTGGGGTCATGGTCTTCTTCACGAGCTGGAGTGGGGGGCATTATCCCTTATGGCGCCCACTTGCACAATTCGGATGGCGGTCGTAGTCGTGGGGCCACCCGAGCGAATAGAGCTGCGCGGGCGGATAGGGTTCTCTTGATGCCATCGTATGATCGAGGTCTACTTTTGACGCAGGGTTTCCGCGCTGACCGCACTTTTGAGCTAGTCTTAATACCTAAATAACCAATTGACTAATAAGAGCTTTATCAAGATGTTAAGAGCCGGGCTACGGATCCTGATGGTGGAGGACGAAGCTGTTTTTCGCCACTCGTTAGTGAGTTACCTCGCACGGGACGGGGCAACGGTGTTTCAGGCCGAAGATGGTATTGAGGGGCTATCGGCGGCGGCTCTCTATCATCCCGATGTGGTGCTCTGCGATCTCAATATGCCCAATATGGATGGCCATGAGGTGATCGCCTGCCTCTCTGCGCGCTATCCCCATATTCCGGTTATCGTCATTTCGGCCCAGAGCACCATGGAGGCAGTCGCCAGCGCCTTGCGTGCCGGTGCGCGGGATTATCTGCTCAAACCCCTCGAGGATTATGCGCTGGTCGAGCGCAGCATCGAACAGTGTCTCAACGGCAGCGCCAACCGGGCGCAACAACTGGAGCTGATGGATCACATCGACTATTTCAGTGCCCACGACAAGGCAGCCAGCCGCCTGCTGGCGGGGCTCAAGCCGCCGGGCTTGCAGGAGTGGGGCCCCTGGCAGGTCACGTTCAAGGGGCTGGGGCAGTTGTTTATTCCCGATACCTTCAAGGTGGAAGACAAGCTGCTGGTGCTGGTGATGGAGCTGCCGATCATGGGGGCGGATGCGGCATTTTGTGGTGCGCTGGTGCGATCCTTGATGAACGTCCCCTACCGCCAGTTTCAGCAGAACGAGAGCCGGTTGCTGAGCCAGCCGCACCGGTTGCTCGACTACCTTAACCATCAGTTGATGGCGTCCGGGCTTCGCCACTCTTTTGCCATGGCGGCGCTGCTGTTTGATCAGCATGATGGGCTGGTGTTTGCCAACGCCGGGCTCACCTCTCCCCACTGGCTGATGCGCTCCGGCGGCTTGCCCCTTGGCCTGATGCGCAGTAGCCACTACGCCCTGCACAAACGTAGCTGGCATGAACCGTTCGCCCTGCAGTTTCGCAGCGACAGCGGCGGCTCGCTGGATGTGCAGGTTCGTCATCACTGATGCCGCCTGATAAACAGGCCAAAACAAACAGGGCGCCGATGGGCGCCCTGTTTGTTGTTTACAATCCTGACCGTTTAGACGGTGGCGGAGTGCAGTTTCTTCTCTTGAACTTGCGGCTCTTTGGCCGGGCCTTCGGCACCGTGCATCCAGTAGACCAGGCGGTTGGCCATGGTCAGCAGGATCAGGGCGCTCAGTATCGCAGCCAGGGCGATGCCACCGAAGATGGCGATCGGGCCGGCTTCACCCACGAAGGAGCCGATAAAGCCCGCAGCGTAGTTGGCCAGGGCAACGAAGCCAAACCAAGCACCCATCATCAGGGAAGCCAGACGCAGCGGAGCCAGCTTGGTCACCATGGAGAGGCCGATCGGGGAGAGGCAGAGCTCGCCCAGGGTGTGGAACAGGTAAGCACCTACCAGCCAGAACATGGAGGTCTTGACGGTGTTGTCACCACCCTGCTGCAGCACGGCACCAACCATGAACAGGAAGCCGATAGCCAGGAACAGCAGACCCATGGCGAATTTCACCGGAGAGTTCGGCTCTTTCTTGCCGAGCTTGATCCAGATGGCCGCAACGACCGGTGCCAGGGTGATAATGAAGAAGGGGTTCAGGGACTGGAACCAGGCGGTCGGCACTTCGAAGCTGCCGATCATGCGGTCGGTATACTCCTGGGTGTAGAGGTTCATCAGACCACCTGCCTGCTCGAAACCGGCCCAGAAGATGATGGTGAACAGACCCAGTACCAGAATAACCTTGATGCGATCCACTTCCTGTTTGGTCAGCGGTGCTTTCTGCTCGGTAGTACGCAGGGCGGCTGCGCGCTGGGCGGCAGTGACGCGACCGATGTCACCCAGGAAACGCTGGGCCATGGTGGCCTGGACCACCAGAGAGAGCAGCATACCGATACCAGCGCCGATGAAGGCAGCTTGCCAGCCGTAGGCCGTAGCGGCAGCACCACAGATCACGCCTGCCAGCAGGGAACCCAGGTTGATACCCATGTAGAAGATGGTGAAAGCACCATCACGGCGGTGATCGCCCTCTTCATAGAGGTCACCCACCATGGTGGAGATGTTCGGTTTGAACAGGCCGTTACCCACGATCAGCAACGCGAGGCCCGCGTAGAACATGGTGTTGACCATATCCGGGAACATGGCGTGGGGCAGTGCCAGAGTGAACTGACCTGCGGCCATCAGCACGGCACCGATCAGGATGGCGCGACGTTGACCCAGGAAGGTGTCAGCCAGCCAGCCGCCGATCAGCGGAGTGATATAAACCAGACCGGTGTAGATACCGTAGAGTTTGAGGGCATCTGCCTGACTCCAGCCCAGACCGCCGTTGGCAGTCAGGTCGGTCAGATAGAGCACCAGTACGGCACGCATGCCGTAATAGGAGAATCTCTCCCACAGTTCGGTACTAAAGAGCAAAAAAAGCCCTTTAGGGTGACCTAAAAAGGTCCCTTTTGACGGGTTATTCATTGGAACTTCCACCTGTGTCTTATATTTTTTTGAGTTTTTTATGCAAGGGCGAGAAACACGCCTCAATCCTTATAGAGCATGTGTGAATAAATTACAACATTATGATTTGCTGAGAGTTTATTTACTCTTGATTGATTTTTTGTTGCAAAAATGAAAAAGGAGCATCATTTGATGCTCCTTAAATACGTCTATAAAAAACAGATTTATCAGCGATTACAACTGCTTGACGAACTGCTTCAGCCAGCCGATGAATTCACCATTCAGCTCGTGATGGCGAACACCATATTCCACATTGGCTTTCATATAACCGAGCTTGCTACCGCAATCGTGGCTCTTGCCCTTCATGAAGTAGGCGTTGACTTGTTCCTGCTCCATCAGCATGGCGATGGCGTCCGTCAGCTGGATCTCGTCACCGGCACCGGCCGGGGTTTTCTCCAGCAGCGGCCAGATATTGGAGGAGAGGACGTAACGACCCACCACCGCCAGATTGGAGGGGGCTTCGTCACGGGGCGGCTTCTCGACAATGGCCTGCATCGGCAGGGACATCCCCTCGCGCAGGGCCTCGCCCTTGATGTCGGCGATGCCGTACTTGTCCACTTCGCTCTCGGGAACCGCTTCCACCATGATCTGGCTGATCTGGTTCTCTTCGAACATGTGTACCATCTCGGCCAGGTTGTCTTTTTTCGGGTCGCTGGCCACTTCATCAATCAGTACATCCGGCAGCAGCACGGCGAAGGGGTTGTCACCGATCAGCGGGCGGGCGCACAACACAGCGTGGCCCAGACCTTTGGCCTCACCCTGACGGACGTGCATGATAGTGACGTCTTTCGGGCAGATCTGTTGCACCTCTTCCAGCAGTTGACGCTTGACCCGCTTCTCGAGGGTCGCTTCCAGTTCGAAACTCTTGTCGAAGTGGTTTTCGATGGAGTTCTTGCTCGAGTGGGTTACCAGCACGATCTCCTTGATCCCGGCGGCGATGGCTTCGCGCACTACGTACTGGATCAGCGGTTTGTCGACCACCGGCAGCATCTCTTTCGGGATGGCCTTGGTGGCTGGCAGCATACGGGTACCCAGACCGGCTACCGGGAGCACGGCCTTGCGAACTGTCAGAGGGGTCTTTTTCATGGAAAACTATCCAGCGGGATTAAAGTGCGGCCATGATACTCCAAGAAAAATGGGGCAGCCACAGGCTGCCCCATTCGTATATGCAGAGCTCGGACGTTATTTGACGATGATCATGTCACGGTTGGCTTCCAGCGTGGCCGGGCCAATGCCATTGACATCCGCCAGCTGATCGACCGAGGTGAACTTTCCCTGTTTTTCCCGATAGTCGACGATGGCTTGTGCCTTCTTGTCACCAATCCCTTTCAGGCTGGTGAGTTCGGCAAGGGTGGCCGTATTGATATTCAGCTTGCCGGACTCCTTGGCGACCTCGGCTGTGGTTGTTGGCTTGGGTGCTGCCTTATCTGCGGCCAGCACGGGTTGGCTGAACAGGGGCAAGCAGGCCAGCAGCATGACTGCAGAAAGCTTCTTCATCAGCATTTCCATTCCTCCATGATGTGGATATTGCCGAGCGGCACATTGATGAATAGCGTATCGAACGGGTCTTTTTTACTGCTATTTCTAACAGGTAAAATCCTCATACCGATGGCGAAATATATGCTATAAGCGCTTCACTATGAATGCCCTCATAAATCCAACCGTATGATCTTGAATCTATTTTAGATGCATCTTAAAGGTGGCGGGCACGCTTTCCCGCAGCGCTACGCTCGAGACATTTCTGGCTCATTACATGACATTGTTCTGTGCAACACTGCGCTGATGGCATGTTTCACTGGTCTTCAAAAGAGAACCAATAAAAAAGGCTGCTCACCTGGGGTGAGCAGCCTTTGTGATCTGTTTTTTCAGACAGGCACTGATTAGGCTTGTTCGTCAGCCTGTGCAGCCTGGATACCGGTCAGGGCGATGGTGTAGACGATGTCGTCAACCAGGGCGCCACGGGAGAGGTCGTTGACCGGCTTGCGCATGCCTTGCAGCATCGGGCCGATGGAGACCAGGTCAGCGGAACGCTGCACCGCTTTGTAAGTGGTGTTACCTGTGTTCAGGTCAGGGAAGACGAACACGGTAGCTTTACCGGCAACCGGTGAGTTCGGTGCCTTGGACTTGGCCACGTTCTCCATAATGGCCGCGTCGTACTGCAGGGGGCCGTCGATGATGAGGTCGGGGCGCTTGGCCTTGGCCAGCTCGGTCGCTTCACGCACTTTCTCTACATCGGCACCGGCGCCAGAGGTACCGGTGGAGTAGGAGATCATGGCTACGCGCGGCTCGATGCCGAACGCGGCAGCAGAGTCGGCGGACTGGATGGCGATCTCGGCCAGCTGCTCGGCAGTCGGATCCGGGTTGATCGCGCAGTCACCGTAGACCAGAACCTGGTCAGGCAGCAGCATGAAGAAGATGGAGGAGATCAGGGAAGAGCCCGGAGCGGTCTTGATGATCTGCATCGGCGGACGGATGGTGTTGGCAGTGGTGTGCACCGCGCCGGATACCAGGCCGTCAACTTCATTGCGCTCCAGCATCATGGTACCCAGTACCACGTTGTCTTCCAGCTGCTCGCGGGCAACCACTTCGGTCATGCCCTTGTTCTTGCGCAGCTCGACCAGACGCGGCACATAGCGCTCGCGCACAACGGCCGGATCGATGATCTCGACGCGATCGGTCAGTACCACACCCTGCTGTTCGGCAACTCGACGGATCTCTTCCGGGTTACCCAGCAGCACCGGACGGGCAATGCCACGCTCGGCACAGATGGCTGCAGCCTTGATGGTGCGCGGCTCGTCGCCTTCCGGCAGCACGACACGCTTGTTGGCCTGACGGGCCAGCTCGGTCAGCTGATAACGGAATGCCGGTGGGCTGAGACGACGGGAACGGGTAGAGCTGACGGTCAGCGACTCGATCCAGTGCTTGTCGATGTGGCCAGCGACGTAGTCCTGTACCAGCTCGATACGCTCGCGGTCATCTTCCGGAATGTCGACGTTGAAGTTCTGCAGGCTGACGGCGGTCTGCCAGGTGTTGGTACCGGTCATCATGATCGGCAGGCCGGTGGCCATGGCCTGTTGGCACAGCGCCATGACCTGCGGCTCCGGATGGTAGTTACCAGTCAGCAGCAGGGCGCCCAGCTTGACGCCGTTCATGGCGGAGAGGCAGGCAGAGACGATAACGTCAGAGCGGTCGCCGGAGGTCACCAGCAGGCTGCCCGGACGGAAGTGCTCGACCATGTTGTGGATGGAGCGGGCGCAGAAGGTCACGGTCTGCAGGCGACGGCTGTCCAGCTCGCCCTTGTGCAGGATCTTGGCAGCCAGATGCTTGGCGAGATCCTTGGCGCGCGGGGCGATCAGCTGGGTGTTCCAGGGGATGCAACCCAGGATGCGCAGCGGGCTCTTGCCGAATACTTGCAGCACTTCCAGGTTGTGAGCTGCGTCAGAAGCGTGGTGATGGGCTTCGAACATCTCGGTCAGGTCAGGGCGGGTTACGCCATGCTCGTCAACCGGCGCGCCAACCTTGTTGATCACGCAGCCAACGATACGGGGGTTGTTGACACCACCGAAGTTGGAGCAGGCCAGTTCTATGCGCTCTTTCAGTTTCTGGCTGGAGTCATGGCCCGGGTGGGTCACGAATACCATGTCAGCGTCCAGCGCCTTGGCCACGTCGTAGTTCAGCTTGTTGGCAAAGGGCTGCTTGTCGGTCGGCACCATACCTTCGACAACCAGCACTTCGGCACCACTGGATTTCACGTGCTCTTCGAAGCGGGCAACGATCTCTTCCAGCAGGATGTCGGTGTTGCTGGAGCTGATCATGTTCTCGGCGTAGGAGAGGGTGAACGGCTCGGGCGGGTTGATGTTGGCAGCAGCGCGGATAACGGCGGTTGAGCGCTCGGCACCGGTTTCACCCGGACGCGGCTGGGCAACCGGTTTGAAGAAGCTGACATTGACACCGTGACGTTCCATGGCGCGAACAACGCCCAGACTCACGGAAGTTACGCCGACACCAGTGCCGACCGGGATAAGCATAATAGTGCGTGCCACTTTATACCCCTTGTTCATTTTTTGGGATCAGGAAAAGGCCGCCCTGGTGGGCGGCCTCGAGTTACTGCGTCAATTAAGCGCCGACCAGTTCCAGCGCGTCGTGGGCGATAACCCACTCTTCGTTGGTCGGGATAACCAGGGCCTTGGTAGAACCAGCCTTGGTGATCTCGCCACCCTTGCCGAAACGAGCCTTCAGGTTGGCGTCGTGATCAACGTCAAAGCCCAGCAGACCCAGCTTGTTCAGGGTGATTTCACGGATCGGGGCGGAGTTTTCACCGATACCACCGGTGAAAACAACGGCGTCCAGACGACCGTCCATGGCGGCAGCGTAGGCGCCGATGTACTTGGCCAGGCGATAGCAGTAAACGTCCATAGCACGCTTGGCTTCTTCTTTGCTGTCGTAGTTGTCTTCAACGAAACGGCAGTCGGAGGTCACTTCAGTCAGACCCTGCAGGCCGGACTCTTTGGTCAGCATGGTGTTGATATCAGCAACGCTCATGCCCAGCTTGTCGTGCAGGAAGAAGATGATGGCCGGATCCAGATCGCCGGAGCGGGTACCCATCACCAGACCTTCCAGCGGAGTCAGGCCCATTGAGGTATCAACGGATTTGCCGTTCTTGATGGCGCAGACGGAACCGCCGTTGCCCAGGTGGCAGTTGATGATGTTCAGCTCTTCAACCGGCTTGTTCAGCTGCTTGGCAGCTTCCAGGCTGATGTAGTAGTGGCTGGTGCCGTGAGCGCCGTAGCGACGGATGCCGTTCTCTTTGTAGAGCTTGTACGGCAGGGCGTACAGGAAGGCTTCTTCCGGCATGGTCTGGTGGAACGCGGTATCGAATACGGCCACGTTCTTGTCAGCCAGCGCCGGGAATACGCGGCGAGCTTCACGGATACCGATCAGGTGAGCCGGGTTGTGCAGCGGTGCGTACGGAACAGCAGCTTCGATGCCGGCGATCACGTCTTCGCAGATGACAACGGAAGAGGTGAAGCGCTCGCCACCGTGAACAACACGGTGACCGATGGCGATCAGGTTCTTGGACAGTTCCGGATTGAGCGGCAGGATCTTGTTGACGATGAAGTCCAGCGCTTCCTGGTGAGCGGCACCCGCGCCCAGATCGGCACTGCCTTTCTCGCCATTCAGTTTCCACTTGATGCGGGCGTCGTCGAGGTTGAAGCACTCGGCCAGGCCGGACAGCAGGTCATCACCGGTGGTTGCGTCAATGACGGCAAACTTCAGGGAAGAGCTGCCACAGTTAAGAACAAGAACCAGCTTACTCATGAATAAATCCTATCGCAGATTGGGTTGTGTAGGCGGATGCGTTGGACGCGGTGCGGCCAAAAACTTTCAACTTATCCTTATGAGGGTTGGCAATCTGTTGCTTGCCCCTTGTATAGTGATACAAGACCCGAAATCCAGACGTCCCTGACAGGTCAATAGCAAGAAGCTTTTGACGCAAAAATGGGCGTACAAAGGATAACCCGATTGTTGAAAAATAACAAAGTCATCCTCAACCTTTGTTACTTTGCATCAAATTTTGTCGAGGTTTTGCCGTTAGTACGTTCAAAAAGCGCTCGGAGGTAGTATGAGCATGAACATTTTTGGAACTAAGTTACAGCAAGGCCGCCATTATATGACGCTTTGGCCGCGCCGTCCCGAGCTCAATTCGATGTTTCCTGAAAATCGGGTGATCAAGGCGACCGAGTTCGCCCTCAAGGTGATCCCCGCGCTGGCGGTGCTGAGCGTGATGCTGCAGTTCCAGTTTGGCGAGCTGCACTACTGGCCTTCCGTCATCACTTCCGTGCTGTTTCTGCTCAGTTTGCCGCTGCAGGGTTACTACTGGCTCGGTCAGCGGGCCGACACCCGTTTGCCCCCGTCGCTGGCGAGCTGGTATCGGGAGATCAACGGCAAGATGAACGAACAGGGTGGTCGTCGTCAGCTGGTGTCACAACCGCGCTATGAAGAGCTGGCCGATACCCTCAAGGCCGCCTTCCAGCAGCTCGATAAATCCTTTCTCTACGAATAACCCGTTTCAGATGCAAAAAGGCGCCAGTGGCGCCTTTTTTGTTGCGGTCGGTTTTGTTGCGGTCGGTGTGCGGATCACGCTGCCAGTACCTTGCGGATCTCCTGGATGGAGAGCTTGTACTGACGGGGGCACTGACGCCATACAGTCAGCATCCGCTGGTATTTGTCGCGCATGGCGATGTCGCTGGAGAGCTCGTCGCACGGGCACTTGAGCTCGGGGAAGCGCTTGTCCACCTCCAGCAGGAAGCAGACGTAGTCGGCCAGCTCACGCTCCTGGCTGCGGCTGTAGCCGTTGAACTCCAGCCGGCTGGCATTGATCTCGCCCTGATCGGCGGCATCCAGATTGCCCCATGAGATGGCCAGTGCGTGGTGCAGCTCCAGGGTGTCGATCACCTCCTGGCAGGTCGCCAGATCCAGATGGCCGAAGCTCTTCTCCAGCTCGAGGATCTGCAGGCAGTAGCCGCGCTCGATGATGGTGCTGGCGCGCTGGTAGACGTCCGCTTTATCCGGGTTGAGTTTCGCCAGAATTTCGTACTGGTTGCTCAGGATCAAACGCTCAGTGTTGCTCATGTTCATGGGATATCTCGCTGGAAGATGATTCTGGGGCCACGTTAACCCATATATAAAATGAATTTTTTGATCTGGGCGGGGGAGTTGGTGAGAAAAATCCGCTGGCAAGGGGCGGCTGAGCAGACGAAAAAGGCCTGCATGGCAGGCCTTTCAATAACGCAGGAACGCAGGGGAGGATTATCCCTTGAGGAAATCCAGTACCACCTGATGGTGATCGCTGGTTTTGAACTTGTCGAAGTGGTGGGCAATCTTGCCCTCTTCGTCGATCAGGAAGCTCTGACGGTGAATGCCGTCATACTCCTTGCCCATGAACTTCTTCGGGCCCCAGACGCCAAAGGCATCGGCGACGGCGTGGTCTTCATCAGCCAGCAGGGTGAAGTTGAGCTGGTCCCGCTCTTCGAACTTTTTCAGCCGTTTGGCCGGATCCGGGCTGATGCCAAGCACCACCACATTGAGGGCGGCCAGCTCGGCGTTCACATCGCGCAGGCTGCAGGCCTGGGTGGTGCAGCCGGGGGTCATCGCCTTGGGGTAGAAATAGACCAGCACCTTCTTGCCGCGCAGGCCAGCGAGGCTGACCTGATTGCCATTCTGGTCGGGCAGGGAGAAATCGGGGGCGGGGTTGCCAGCTTGTAGTGGTTGCATGGGGTCTCCTCGGGTAAAACGCCCTCAGGCGTGTTTGCGATTGACGATAAACTCGAACGATTCGGCACCCAGTTGACGACAGAATTCGGCGAAGGCGGTTTGCGAACCTTCTACTTCACCCTCTCTGGCCAGATTGAGCTGAAAACTGATCTTCAGCAGGTTGAACGGCTGCTGCTCCAGGGTCATGGATTGCATCGCCTGAATGTTCCAGCCATGTTCGCTGAAGAACTGGGTGCACTGGCTTACGATGCCGGGCTCGTCGCGGATCAACAGGTCGGCACTGGCGCGGACGTCATACTGCAGGGACTGGTGGCGTTCGGTGCGTTTCATCATGGTGATGAGATCCCACTCCTGGCTACGCAGGGGCAGGCTGATTTCGAGTTGCATCATGCTGTTCCAGTCGCCCGAGAGCAGCATGATAAAGGTAAATTCATTGCCGAAGATGCCAAGGCGGCTGTCCACAATGTTGCAACCACAGCCACTGACGTGGCGGGTCACTTCATTGACGATGCCAGGCCTGTCCGTGCCGATGGCCGTTACGACCAGGTAGTGAGTCATAAATCTTCTCTCGTCCGTTATTTCGTTGCGAAAGCCGCGCTGGCAAGTCAACCCTCCGGCCCTGATGACCACTCCCTGAGGGACGCTGCCGACTTTCGTCCATTGCTTTTTGTTCCGGATGGTATCACGGCTTGCCCCCTCTCTCCCTTGTTTTTCAAAGGGGTCAGCTTTACCATTACGCCCCTGAAAATCGGGAGAAAAGTCCATGTTACGCGGTAGTATTGTTGCGCTCGTTACCCCCATGCTGGCTTCAGGTGAAGTCGATTGGGCCAGTCTTGCCAAACTGGTCGACTATCATGTCAGCGCCGGGACCAGCGCCATTGTTGCGGTTGGGACCACAGGGGAATCGGTGACCCTGAGCGAGCAGGAGCATATCGCCGTCGTTGAAAAGACCGTTGAGTATGCCGCCGGACGCATTCCCGTCATCGCCGGTTGCGGCTCCAACAATACTGCCCATGCCATTGAATTGGCAAAGCGACTGGCCAAAACCGGCGTGGTGGCGGGTCTCTCGGTGACTCCTTACTACAACAAGCCCACTCAGGAAGGTCTCTATCGCCACTATTGTGCGATCGCCGAGGCTAGTGGTCTGCCCCAAATTCTTTATAATGTGCCCGGTCGCACCTGTTGCGATCTCAAACCGGAGACAGTGGCCCGTCTGGCCAAGGTTCCCGGCATTATCGGTTTGAAAGAGGCAACTGGCGATTTGAGCCGCACTCCGCTGCTGCGCGAGCTGTGCGGGCCGGAGTTTGCTCTCTACAGTGGCGACGATGCCACTGGTTGTGATTTTATGCTGCAAGGTGGCGATGGCGTGATTTCGGTCACCACCAATATTGCGGCGGCCCAGATGGCCGACATGTGTCGTGCTGCGCTGGCCGGTGATGCCGGGCAGGCGCATGACATCAACAATCTCTTGATGCCGTTGCACAAGACTCTGTTCTGCGAACCGAGCCCCACCCCGGTGAAATGGGCCTGTGCCCAACTGGGGTTGATTGCAACAGCCACCTTGCGCCTGCCGCTTGTTGACCTCACCCCCGAGGGTGAACAGCTGATGGCGCGAGCACTGACCACAGCGGAGTTGATGGCGAGTGTTTAAATCTAATGGAAAGGGAAATAGAGCCCGTCTGGTGCTGAGCGTTGCGACTGTGGCCGTCTTGGCCGGTTGCAGCACCCCCCAGGATCGCAAAATGGCCAACCGCGACTTCGGTTATGAAGATGCCCGCCTCGAGGGCCGCGCGTTCTTGATCCCCGCAGGATTGAGCGCCCCCACCTTCAACAGCCAGTACGATATCCCGCCGCTTCCCGAGAGTAGCCGTGAAGGTGCCCTCGGCGCCCAGGTCGATGTGCGCCCGCCCGCTCAACTGCTGACCGTGGTACCGGGCAGTCAGGTGGTGCAGAGCGCAACCGAACCGACCGTAGCCTTCTATGCCCTGAGCACCAGCCAGAGCGTGGAGCGCGATACCTGGTCGTTCCTGATGAACTTCCTGGCCAAATACAAGGTCACCACCGAGAAGCTGGATCAGCAGGATGGCGTATTGCAGACCGGCTGGTTTGACAACACGGTCGCTCTCGATGGCTGGGGTGAAGATGACGAAGACTTCAAAATCCGTCAGCGTTACCAGTTCACCGTGCGCAACGACGCCCAGCGCCACGCCGTCAACATGTCGGTCCGGGTGCTGGATCACGAAGAGACCATTGACGGCGAGACCAGCAACAAGCTGACCCCAGCCGATGCCCAGCGCTATGCCGCACGAGTGCTGAACCAGTTCTCGCTCTATTACGACAGCCAGCTGAAAGCCCGCGAGCAGCACAAGTCCAACGATGGCATGGGTCTGCAACTGGGTCTGGACAACAACGAGCTGAGCGCCTGGATTGCCGAAGGCTCCTTTGATCAGGTGTGGCGTCGCCTCAACCAGGTACTGCCCGCTTACGGTTTCACCATCAAGGATACCCAGCAGTCTCTGGGCTGGATCGACGTCGAGTACGAAGAGCCGGGTGCCGAGTTCTGGAAGGCGAAAGGGAGCGAGCCGTTCAAACTGGAGGAGGAGAAATATCGCTTCCAGCTTGGCGAAATGGCGGGAGGAAAGACCTCCATCACCCTGTTCGACAAGGACAAGAAGCCGGTATCGTCCGGGGTTATCTCCCAGATGTATATCAGCCTGTCCGAGGCGTTCGCCAAGGGGCTGGCCGATCAGGCAGCAGCAAAAGCAGAATAAATACAGGGGCCTTGTGCCCCTGTTTTGTTATCAGAATCCCCCTGAAAACGCGGGGATTCCGAGCGGTTTTCGATGATGCGAGCCCCCTTGCCAGCCCGTTGCAAACAGAGCGCGCAGGTGAGGAACTCGCGATGTTTACCCCCCACAAACAGGAAGTGTTATTAGCCATGAGTCTTGCAGATCAAGTATTGGCGGTGAATGACGATTTGCCGATCCGTACCGATAAACCTGTCCATTCCGGCAAAGTGCGCAGCGTCTACTGGTTGACCCCCGAAGACAGTGCCCGGCTCATAAAAGAGAAAGGCTATGATGTGCCGGCCGATGCGCCCCTTGCCCTCATGGTGATCAGCGATCGCATCTCGGCCTTCGATTGCATCTGGCAAGGTGTGGATGGCCTGAACGGCGTACCGGGCAAAGGGGCGGCGCTCAACGCCATCTCCAGCCACTGGTTCAAGCTGTTCAAGGAGAAGGGACTGGCCGACAGCCACATTCTGGATATTCCGCACCCCTTCGTCTGGATCGTGCAAAAAGCCCGTCCGGTGATGATCGAGGCGATTGCTCGCCAATACATCACAGGCTCCATGTGGCGTGCCTATAAGGATGGTGAGCGCGAGTTCTGCGGCATCACCCTGCCGGAAGGGCTCAAAAAGGATCAGAAGCTGCCGGAAATCCTCATCACCCCGTCTACCAAGGGCGTGCTGAAAGGGCTGGATGGCGTGCCGGAAGCCGATGACGTCAACGTCTCCCGTGCCGATATCGAGCGCCACTATAAAGGCTTCAACTTCAGCAAACCGGCCGATATCGACCGCTACGAAGTTCTGCTCAAAGAGGGCTTCAACGTCATCAGCGACGCGCTGGCCGGGCTGGATCAGATCTTCGTCGATACCAAGTTCGAGTTTGGTTACGTCCACGATGCCGCCGGCAACGAGAAGCTGATCTACATGGATGAAGTGGGCACCCCCGACAGCTCCCGTATCTGGGATGGCGCGGCCCTGCGCGACGGTCAGATTGTCGAGAAGTCCAAAGAGGGTTTCCGTCAGTGGCTGCTCAACCACTTCCCGGATCCGGACATCCTGCTCAACAAGAACCGCATGCCGGAACGTTTTGCCCTGGCCCGCGACAACAAGCTGCCGACCGAAGTGATGATGGATATCTCCAACACCTACGTCGGGATCGCCGAGAAGATCATCGGCCACAAGTTGGCGCGTTCTGCCAATCCCAAGCAGGAGATCATCGAGGTGCTGCGCGATCAGTACGGTTTGATCGACTAAGGGTTGCTCTCTTTTTTTGTTGCCTAGAAACAAACGTTTGCTGGTGGCGAAGTAGAGAGGCAGAGAAACAGACGGGCCCCGCTATGGGGCCCGTTTTTATTGCTGGTCAGGCGGCAAGCGAGCGGCGATTAGCCGTTGACCCTGAACACCTGACCGGTCTGGATGCCCAACACCGACTTCTTGTAAGCCTGTGCTACCTTGGCGGCGGGCACCGGCACGAAGCCCGGGAAGAAGTCGGCGTATTTGTCCATCGACTCCGCCAGCACGGTGGGGCTCACCACGTTGATGCGCAGGCCGCGGGGTAGCTCGCAGGCGGCCGCTTTCACAAAGTGATCGATGGCGCCGTTGACTGTGCTGGCGCTCACGCCCCAGTTGATCGGCTCCTCGCTCAGAATACCGCTGATCAAAGTGATGGAACCCTTGTCAGTCAGATAGGGAATGGCGGCTCGGGTCAGGTTGATCTGGCCCATTAGCTTGCTCTGAAGCCCCACCTGCCACTGCTCGTCGGTCATCTCGGTCAGTCCGTTGAAGGCCACGCTGCCGCTGGCGACAACCAGTGCATCAAACTGGCCCACTTGGGCAAACAGCGCCTTGATGGAGGCGGGATCGCGCATGTCGACCGTGGCATCGCCACGACTGTGGCCGACCCGGATCACCTGATGATCTTTGGCAAGCAGTTCACTGACCGCGGAGCCGACGGTGCCGGAGGCACCCACAATCACAATTTTCATCTGCATCACTCCTGGTTGGGATGTATCGATTCTAGCGCAACAGAAAATGCGAAAAAGCGCGTAAAATAAACCCATTGTTTCCATATTGGAGCTAATGATGGATATCGCCCATCTGGCCAGCTTTTATGAGGTGGTGCTGCGCGGCAGTTTCTCGACTGCTGCCGATACGCTGGGGGTCAGCAAGGGGATGCTGAGCCGCCACGTTAGCGCGCTGGAGTCCTCCCTCAATGCACAACTGTTGCAGCGCTCCACCCGCCGCCTCAGTCTGACCGAGGCGGGCAAGACCCTCTACCAGCAGGCGGGGGAGATCTTCGCGCTGGCTCGGCAGGCGGAGCAGGATATTCAGGCGCTGACCGAAGAGGATGGCGGCCGCCTGCGTTTTACCTGCCCGGTCAGCACCGGCGATCGCATGGTGAGCGAGCTGCTGGCCAGCTTTGCCGCGCTTTGCCCCGGAGTTGAAGTCGAGCTCAACTTCACCAACCAGATGGTCGACATGAGTCAGGGGGAGAACGACATCGCCCTGCGCGCCATGAACGAGGTGCCGGACAATCTGGTGGCCCTGCCGCTGGGGCGGCTCAAGGATGTGGTGGTGGCGAGCCCCGCGCTTGTAGCGCGGGAGGGGCGTCCAGCTACTCCCTATGAGCTGAGCGGGCGCAGCTGCCTGTTGCAGGGGCACAATCCGGCCTGGGAGCAGTGGCACTTTATCCGTGGGGGGGAAGAGGCCCACATTCTGGTGCAGGGCAAGGTACGAGCCAACCACTACAGCACCGTGCTGCAACTGGTGCGCGCCGGTATGGGCTATGCCAAGTGCCCGCTGATGCTGGTGGAATCGCAGCTGACGGCAGGAGAGCTGGTGACCGTGCTCGACGAGTGGCAGAGCGGCCTGCATCAGCTCCATGTACTGCATGCCCAGCAGCGGCGGGTGCCGCGCAAGATCCGGCTGTTCAAGCAGGTGCTGGCCCAGTGGTTTGCCGAGCGACCCCACTACCTGCTCTGAGCGGCGTTATTTTTCTGTCATCTTCGGCTGCTACCCTGCGCCCATCATCGGCATCAGGAAGATCTGCGGGAATGAAGAGTAATAGAGGGTTGACCGGGTTTGTGCTGCTCTGTGCAGTGTTGGGGGCTGGCAGTGTGCAGGCCATGGTGGACGTGAAGGTGCCGGAGAATTTCCGCATCCTCGCGGTGAGCAACGGCACCTTGCAGGATGAGCAGCATGCCACCCTGGCAGATGGCGAGCAGCAACTGCTGGTGCGCTTCGAAGGGATTATCCCCAGTCGCAGCAGCAGCGAGAATGACCGGCAGGTACGCTCCGAGCCGCAGGTGTTGCGCTATCAGGGGAATAACCAGCGATTGCAGTTGGTGGCCAGCGTGCCGGGAGACGAGCGGGGGATGCAGGCGTATGCCAAAGCCCCGGTAGTGACGTTGCAAGATAATGGCCGGGCGCTTGCCATCCAGCAGGATGCGCTGGTGACCAGCGGCATGCTGCTTGGGGTGGATTGGAATGGGAAACTGGCTGAATACAACCGCAGTGGCGGCAAGGCGGCGCTGACGGCCGTCGCCGTTACTGCACAGCCAACTGCCACGCTCGCCGGTGGGGCGCAACCCGTTGTGGCAGCCAGCGAGCTGGAAGGGCAGTTGCAGCAGCTGTTCCTCCAGGCAGACCCGGCCCTGCGCAAGCGCTTTATCGGTTGGGCCGTGCCACAGCTTTAAGTTTTCTGCCCGTTGCAGTAACGTGGACACTCCTTTTTCAGGCGCTCTGTTCATCATACTCAACGAGGTTTTCATGTTTGAATTGCATTCACGCCTGCAGGCAGATACCCGGTGGCTCGGGGATCTGCCCCTCTGCCGTGTCTTGCTGGCCAAAGACTGCCAGTATCCATGGCTTATCCTGGTACCGCGAGTAGCCAACCTGCGGGAAATTCACCATCTGGCGCCGGAGCAGCAGCAACAGCTGATGCAGGAGTCCTGCGCTGTCGCCAACCTGATGGAACAGGCCCTCAGCCCGGATAAGATCAACATCGGCGCGCTGGGCAATCTGGTGCCGCAACTCCACCTTCACCATGTCGCCCGCTTTGCGACGGATCGCGCCTGGCCAGGCCCCATCTGGGGCGCTCATCCGGTCGTGCCTTACGAGCCACAAGTTTTGGCGCAGCAGGCCGATATATGGCGTGCCCGGCTCGCCAAGCTGAGCGGTTTCACCCCTGTGGCTGCTGATAACGGCGTCAACTGAGAGGCGTGTCGCTATTTCAGTCTCCGGGCCGCGCCATCTGTTAGAGTTATGGTATAGATAAGCCCATTTTCGATGTTCAGGAAGGTCCCATGATAGTGACAAGATCCGATGACGATGCCGTATTGACCACAGAGGATGTGCTGCTCAGCCTGTGCAACTCGGTGACGGACGTTTTGAGTGCCGCGACCATGAGTCAGGTGCGGTTTTCTGGCATGGTGCAGCGGATCAGCAAGACCTGCCTCAAGCCGGATATCGGCTGCTTCGTGCTGTTCGATGGCGGTTTTTCCGGTCTGGTGGTGATCAACTTCTCCGCCGCCGCCGCCATGGAGCTGTACGAGAGCTACATGCTGAGCATGGGACTCTCCAAGGAGGATCTCGCCATCTCCCACACCTCTGACGAGGTGAGCAACGTGATGGGCGAGCTGATGAACCAGATCGTCGGCAGCTTTACCGTCAAGGTGGGCCGGGATCTGCAGACCCACATCACCCAGAACCAGCCGAAGATGCTGGCCCTCAACAAGCAGGTGATGCTGAGTGTCGATACCAATCTCGACAGCCCGGAGTCCCGCCGCGTCACCTTCTTCACCGCCCGCAACAACATCTTCTATCTGGAGCTGGCGATGGACAAAACCGAGTTCATCCGCATCCACAATGAGGGGATGGAGCACGAGGAGCTGGATCCCGATGCGCTGATCGCCCAGGCCAAGCAGGATGCCGCCAAGCCGGCTCAGGCTGCGGCCCCGGTTGCCAACGATCACGACGATCTGCTCGACTCCCTGGGTATTTGAGTCAAACGCCGGATAGCAACAAGGCCACCTTCGGGTGGCCTTGTTGTATCGGTGCGCACAACCGTCGTTAGAAGTTGTAGAGCAGGCCGGTGTTGAACATCACGGATTCAGAATCGTAGAAGTTGATGTCGGAATCGGACTTGGCATAGCCAGCGGTAAAGGTTGCGGAGAGCGGAGCAATACCGAACAGGCGGTGCCAGAAGAAGGTACCGGTCAGGGCAAACTCGTCGGAGTCGGCGTTTTGGCCAAAGATCGGGTTGGCCTCATCATATTTGGTCTGGCCCAGATAGGCGTTGCTGACGAAAGACCATTGGGAAGCGCGCTTGCCGTAGGTCAACTGCAGGCCGTTGCTCTTGTAGCTTTGGGCGCTGCCATCCAGATCGGCTTGGCGGTAGATAAAGGCTGGCTCCAGCATCTGACCGGGTGCCAGCTGCCATTTGTAGGAGAGGTCGAGGGCGTGGATCTTGCCGTTGCGATCCAGTTTGGCTGCAGTATCGGCGCCATACTGGCTGCCGCTGCGCTCCTCATCCACCTCGATGTTGCGGGTGGTCAGGCTGCCATTGAAGTTGCTACCCCAGATGCTGTCCCAGGCGAAGCGCACCCCTTTTGACTTGATATCGGTCGACTGGCGATCATGATTTGTATCGAACGGATCGCTCCACTGCTCGGTCGGCATGGCATTAAAGACCACGGAGCCAGCTACAATGCCCTTGTCGCTCATCTCCTGACGGATACCGAGCTGCTGGGTGAAGTCGAAACGGATGGCATCCTGGATCAGGTTACCGAGGAAGACCTGGGTGCGGGTATCGGCAAAGGTGTAGCGGATATCGGCGTTGAGCAGCGGGGCAACAGCGGAGCTGCTCTCGGCACTGCCCAGTCCGCTCAGGCGGCGGTTTTCATCATCACCACTATAAAAATTCGATTCGTAATTGATGACACTGACCCCGCCAAGCAGGAAACCGGACCAGCCAGACTCCTTGGGAATTTCACCCAAATCAGCATAAGCACTATTTGCGACCAGCAGGCCCAGGCCCAGCAAGGTGGTGTTGCGCATCGGATAACTCCTAAATTAAATGGTGGTGAATTTTTTCGGCCGGTGAGTATAAAGAAAAAACCTTAATGGCAACTGACTCAATATTGCCAATTATCCTAACCCACTCATTTCATTCGGCGAATCGTTAATTAATTGTGCGAGATTAAGAAGAGTTCACTCGGTTGTGCTGGTATTCTGTACCGCGAATATCGGGGGAAAACAATAAGATGAAACAGATTAAATCCTGGGCGCAATATTATGTCGATCTGATGACCAAGCTGGGACTGGTGCGCTTTAGCATGTTCCTGGCGGCGGGCATTATCGTGCTGGCGGTCGCCATCCAGATGGGGGTGACCCTGTTCCTGCGCGGCAATATCGATGTGATCGACTTCGTTCGCTCGGTCTTCTTTGGCCTGCTGGTGACCCCCTGGGCGGTCTATTTTCTCTCCATCGTGGTGGATCAGCTGGAGGATTCCCGTCAGCGATTGAGCCGGATGGTGCGCAAGCTGCAAGATATGCGCGAGCGGGATCTGGAGCTCAATACCCAGCTGCAGGAGAACATCAGCCGCCTCAACGCCCAGATTGCCGAGACCAACCGGGCCGAGAGCCTGCGTCTGCAGGCTATCGAGGATCTCGAGAACGAGGTGTTCCAGCGGGAGAAAGCCCAGCTCCATCTGGGGGAGCGAACCGCGCTGCTGCGCTCCTTTATCGACTGCTCCCCCGATCTGGTCTACTACCGCAACGAGGATGAGCAGTTCTCCGGTTGCAACCGCGCCATGGAGGAGCTGACCGGCAAGGTGGAGGCCGAGCTGATCGGTCTGACCCCGTTCGATGTCTACAAGCAGGAGATCGCCAACAAGGTGGTGGAGACCGACAAGCAGGTCTTTGCCAGCAACGAGCCGCTCACCTACGAGCAGTGGCTGGAGTATCCCGATGGCCGTAAAGCCTACTTCGAGCTGCGCAAGGTGCCCTTCTTCGACCGCTTCGGCAAGCGACTCGGCCTGCTCGGCTTTGGCCGCGACATCACCGAGCGCAAGCAGTATCAGGACAAGCTGGAGAAGGCGAGCCGCGACAAGACCACCTTCATCTCCACCATCAGCCACGAGCTGCGTACTCCGCTCAACGGCATCGTGGGCTTAAGCCGGATGCTGATGGATACCCCACTCGACCCGAGCCAGCGTCAGCAGCTCAAGACCATTCACCTGAGTGCGGTGACCCTTGGAAATATCTTCAACGATATCATCGACTTGGATAAACTGGATCGCCGTCGCCTCGAAATTGCGCCAACCCGTCTCGACCTGCCCGCCTTCCTCGACGAGCTGGAGACCCTGTCGCGCATTCAGGCGGAGCAGAAGGGGCTCTATCTCCATTTCGATCGGGATGGTGACATGCCGCAATTTGTGATGGCTGATGGCACCCGCCTGCGTCAGGTGCTGTGGAATCTGGTGGGCAACGCGGTCAAGTTTACCGATGAGGGGGGCGTCACCGTGCGTTGTCTCTCCCATCCCGCCGATGAGCCGGGCAAGCTGGCCCTGCACTTCGAGGTGGAGGATACCGGCATCGGCATCCCGCGCGCCCAGCAGGAGAAGATCTTCGCCATGTACTATCAGGTGCAGGGCAAGAAGCACGCCACCGGCACCGGCATTGGCCTCGCGGTCTCCCGTCAGCTGGTGCAGGCGATGGGCGGCCGGCTCTATGTGGACAGCGATCCGGGCGAAGGTTCCTGCTTCACTGCCGAATTGGAAGTGGCTTGCGCCGAGCCTGTGTTGCCAGAGAAGGAGGAGGAGATGCCCTCCCTCGATATCCTGCTGGTGGAGGATGTGGAGCTTAACGTGACGGTGGCCTGCGCCCTGCTGGGCAAGCTGGGTCATCAGGTGCAGGTGGCACGGGACGGCACCCAGGCGTTGGCGATGGCCAACCCGGATGATTTCGACCTCATTTTGCTCGATATCCAGCTGCCGGACATGACCGGCTTCGATGTGGCGAAAACCCTGCTGGAGCGTTATGGCGACAGCCTGCCACCCATGGTGGCACTCACCGCCAACTCTACCGGCGATCGCCAGTACTACCGGGATCACGGCATGCAGGATGTCATTAACAAGCCGCTTGGCTCCAAAGCAGTGCGGGAGGTGATTGGTCACCTGTTTGCCGATCTGGCCGAGGATGAAGCGGACGAGCAGGCGGATGCGGGCAATCAGGATGCCCTGCTGGATATCCCCTTCCTCACCGATTACGCCGATACCGTGGGTAAACCGGTGCTGCTCTCCAGCGTCGATCTGTTCGAGAAGATGATGCCGGACTACATGGCAGTGCTCGACTCCAACATGATTGCCAAGGATCAAGCGGGGGTGGTGGAAGAGGCCCACAAGATCAAAGGGGCGGCAGGCTCCATCGGTCTGCGTCGGCTGCAGCAGACGGCACAGCTGATCCAGAGCCCGGATCATCCCGCCTGGTGGGAAAACGTGGAAGACTGGATTGAGACGCTGCGCCGGGAATATCCGGGCGATATCGCCCGTCTGCGGCGCTGGTTGCTGTCTTGAGGCTGGAGGTTGTCTTGAGTCTGATGGAAGTTGCTGGCAAGGAGCCGCGTGATGTATAGCCGTTTGATTACCCCCGCGCGCATCCACCCCTGGGGGGATGAGGAGCTGCTGGAGGCGACCGAGCAGGATCGCGCCCGTATCGTGCAGGCCGCGCCGGTGCGCCGGTTGCAGCAGAAGACCCAGGTCTTTCCGCTCGATGTGAAGGCCTCGGTGCGCAGCCGCCTCACCCACTCGCTGGAGGTGCAGGAGACCGGTCGCCAGATCAGCCGCCGCATTCTGGCCGCCTTGCCTGCCGGGATGGTCTGTGAAGGGTCTTTTATCAATCTGGTGGAGATGTCCTGCCTGCTTCATGACGTGGGCAACCCGCCGTTTGGCCACTTTGGCGAGCAGGTGATGAGCCAGTGGCTCGGCGAGATGCTCGATCCCCTCTATCAGCAGGCGCTGGCGCAGCCCCCCTCGGCCCAGTGGGCGGAATTGCGTCAGGACCTGCAACTGTTTGATGGTAATGCCCAGAGTCTGCGACTGGTGCATAGCCTGCACGAGCTCAACCTGACGCTCGGACAACTGGCGGCGCTCTGCAAATACCCGCAGCAGCCCCAGCCCGGCGTGAGCTATGGTCAGCATCATGGCTGGAGCAGCAAGCGGGGCATCTTCTTTAGCGAGCAGCCGCTCTACCGCGCCCTCGGCCAGAGTCTGGGATTGGCCCCCGGTTGCCGTCATCCGCTGGTCTACATCATGGAGGCGGCCGATGACATCTCCTACTGCATCGCCGATCTGGAAGATGCGGTAGATCGGAGGATCCTGACACTGTCAGAGCTGCTGGTGGCGCTGCGGGCCGCTGACCAGAGCGACTATCTGGCTGCGTTGCTGGATGAGGCGCTGGCTTCTGGTCGGGGCTTTTTCCCCCATTTTCGCCAGCAGCTGACCCGGGATCTGGTGGCGTTGGCGGCGCAGAGCTATGTCAGCGAACATCAGGCCATTTTGCAGGGCTCCTATCCGCAAGCGCTGCTGCATGGCCAGGCGCCGGCGGCGCGGGTGCTCGATATCCTCAAGCGGGTGGCCCGTGAGCTGGTCTTTATGCGCCCCGAGGTGGAAGCGCTTGAGCTGGAGGGGTATGCGGCGCTGCGCGGGGTGCTGACCAGTTATGCCTGCCTGTTGGCGCTGCCAGCGCCACAGTTTGCCCGTCTGCTGGCCGGGGAGGGGAGTCAGGCGCTTTTCTTTGCGCGCCGCCTCTATCACCGCCTCTCGGCCCGCCACCTCAAGGCCTATCGATTGGCGATCGCCACCCCGGATCCACGTTTTGCCTGTAAGCATGAGCAAGAGTGGTATTACCGGGTGCGGTTGCTGCTCGATTATGTCAGCGGCATGACGGATACCTATGTGCTGGAAGAGTACCGGCTACTCTCGGGGATCTGATGCCCCAGGTTCCTTTCGGGCAGCATAAAATGCCGTAAAAACGTTTAAAAAGGAGTCGCAAGAGGCTTGTTTTAAATTCGGATATTTTTTAGACTTCTGCAACCTGTTCAACTTTTACCCGGTAAGGAGACGAAAATGCAACATCTGATGCTTAATATTGCATTCTCTCGCGGCACTGCGTGTGGCGTGAAATCTCGTGCTCTTTTACCGCGTGGCGTAAACAGGTAACCCCTGTCTTTTTATCACCCGCGGTTCGTCCCGCAGGGTGATATCCACTTTCTCCGGGAGAACCGCATGTTCAACTGGAGAATGTCATGTCTATCGAACTGGTTTTACTGCGCAGTGTTGAATCCCTGGTCCAGAGAAGGATTGCCCGGGTCGAGCGTCGTCTCGTGCAAGTCAATCTGTCACCCGCCCTGCTCAGGGATATCGGGCTGGAAGGATATCAGGGTCAAATCGCCCTCGTTCGCGAGCGGGAGTATCAAACCGGCTTCCGCCTCGGGAATCGAATAACCTGATCGCGAAGGGGAGAATAAGATCCCCCTCGCTAGTGAAATGGCAGGCTGCATGCCTGCCATTTTTCCATCTTGCGGTTGATTCCAGGTTCACATGTTGGTGACTCAGTATTATCCTCTCCGCCCTCTTTGTAACAGCTGCGATTGTTTTCTCGCCTTGCGTCGTCAGGATCTGCAAGATTAGAGGTGGCAGCCCTATCTGTTTTACTCATCAGGACAAGACCTTATGCCACTCCTTCGTCAGCTTTTTCTTCCCATTTTGCTGTTGTTTTCAGGCATGTTGGCTGTTGCGGCTCCCCAACCGCAAGATGAGAGCACAAGTAACGAAATTTCCGCACAAAAAGAGCTGCTGGTCGGGGTACCCCGTGGTGGTTATCCCCCTTTCATCTATCAGCTCCCCAACCAGCGTTATGCCGGTCCGCTCAAGGAGTTGGCCTCGCGCATTGCAGCCGAAATGGGCGTGTCCCTGCGCTATATCTCCTACAACTCCTACGTAGATGCCCAGATTGCTCTCCAAGGCGGCCAGATCGATGCATTAATCGGAGTCGAACGTAATGCTCTTGAGCTGAAGGGGATAAACCCTATTGGCAGTATCGGTTCATATGCCCGCTCCATTTTAATGCATACCCCTGATCAGCAATTGACCCTGGAGCAGGCGCGCAAGTTACGCTGGGTCTGTATTCGCGGGTTTGGCAGTTGTAATGAATTGGCTCGTTTGGGGGTCTCTGATGTAACTGAGCTTGAGAGCCGTGACGAGGCGACCTATATGGTCAAGCTGGGCGCTGTCGATGCATATCTTGAGTTGGGTCCAATTGTTACCCTCAAGATGGAGAGAATGCCAGCATCAATGGGGGTTGTCGCTCCTGGGTGGCTTTCTGGCAGCACGCTGACGATGGCGACCAGCTCCCGCCAGCCAGAGCTGAGCGAGAAGCTTTGGCATGCATATCAACAGATACCCGTTGCTGACTCACGACTACGGTTGCATCAGGAAGATGAACGCGCCAACGCTGGTCTGTTGCTGGAACCTGATGAGGCTAGTTGGCTGAAGCAGAGAAACAAGGTCATCAAGTTCGCCGTTGCCCCCGGATTTGCCGGCATCAGTGAAATCGATGACGAAGGTGAATTGCATGGCTATACGGCAGACCTGATGAAGTTATTGAGTCTGCGCTCCGGGATCCGCTTTGAGCTGGCGTCGACAAATACCTGGCAGGAGTCACTTAAACTGCTGAAACAGCACAAAGTGGACCTTATTCCCTTGATGACACCGCTCAAGGATCGTCAGTCCTTTGCCTCTTTTACCTCCTCCTATCTGAAGTTCGACAGCTATGTTGTAGCCAGACACGGTGCTCGCCCGCTGAAGTCGTTGGTCGAGCTGAAAGGGCGTCTGATTGGTGGTGTGACGGGTTCTTACGAAGCCTCTCTCATTCACGCGCTGGGCGCCAATATTATCGAAGTAGGCAAAGATGCCGATTTACTGACCTTGCTTGATACTGGGCGAGCCGAATATGTGCTGTTGACCATGACCAATCTGGGACAGCAGGCGATGAAGGGTTTCAATGATAAGTATCAGGTAGTGCTGAGCTCCCCCGAATTTTCCGTACCTATCAGTATGGCTGTCGATAATGCTCAGCCCGAGTTGCTCCGCATCATGGACAAGTTGCTGCTGACCATCACGGATGAGGAATGGCAACTGCTGGAACGACGCTGGCTCAATGTGTCGGTCAATATCGAGTCTGATTACACCCTGATTTACAAATGGTTGGCCATAGGGGGGGGCGCCTTGCTCGTCAGCGGTTTGCTGGTGATGTTCTGGGCTCGCAGTTTGCGTCGCCAGATTGCGCAGCGGAAAATCGCAGAGGACAAGCTGAACGAACAGTTGCTGTTTGTGCAGACCTTGCTCAACTCACTGCCAACCATGGTGGCGCTTCGTGATAGCGAGCAGCGGATCACCTTGTGCAATCAGGCCTATCGCGATGCTTTCCTCGGTGCTGGCAGTAGCAGTGAGGAGCTGCAAAACATGCCAGAGACACTCAGAAACAGTGTGTTGGAAGAAGAGCGTTTGGTGTGGCAGACCGGACAGGATCTGGAGGGTGCAGGCAGTAACCTGCGAGCTGATGGTACGCCCTGCCATGTTATCTATGCCAAACGTCCTTATCGCGATCCCGATGGCAATATGCTGGGGGTGTTGACAGTACTGACCGATGTCAGCCGGATCAAAGAGGCGGAGGAGCGCGCCCGTCAGGCTGAAAATCGCCTTACCCAGATTACCGACAGCATGCCTGGGGTGGTCTATCAGTATTTGTGGCAAGGACCCGGCAAGGGGCGGTTTTTGTATGCTTCTCAGGGGGCCAGCGAGATCCTCGGGGCTTCCCGGCAGGAGCTGTTCAATGCCGAATCGGGTTGTGAGGTGTTCGGCTTTACCGAAGAGGCGTTGCAGGATTTTGTCAGCAAGGTGGCCAATCATGCCGAGACTCTGGCTCCCCTCGATCTGGAGGTCAAGGTGGAGCGACCTGATGGAGATCGCTATCTGCAAGTGCGTGGCAACTTTGTCAGACAGGAGCAGCAGGCACTGATCCTTAACGGGGTGATTCAGGACATCACTGCCCTCAAGCAACAGGAATATGAGTTGCGCGAAGCTCGCGCCTATGCCGAGCAGGCGATGCAGGCTCGCAGCCGCTTTTTGGCAACCATGAGCCATGAACTACGAACACCCATTTCAGGCATGCATGGCATGCTCGAATTGCTGCAAATGAGCGAGCTCAACGACGACCAGCGTTTTATGGTGCGCAATGTGGTCACCTCGACCAACAACCTGCTCTATCTGGTCAATGACATCCTCGATTTTTCCAAGATAGAAGCGGGTCAGTTGCAGTTGAATTACCAGAGCAGCCGGTTGCAAACGGTGATCTGCGATGCCATTCGTGGCCATGCGGCACTGGCTCATAACAAGGGGCTCAACGTGGTGCTGGAGTGGGAGCATCATGTGCCGGATTGGGCCGACATCGATGGGGTGCGTATTGGTCAGGTCATCTCCAACCTGCTCAACAATGCGGTGAAGTTTACCGAACAAGGGGGGATTACTATCCGGGTCAGCTACCTGAGCGAGCAACTGACCATCAGTGTCAGTGACACCGGTATCGGGATCGCCGAAGAGAAGCAGGCGCTGCTGTTCACGCCTTTTGAGCAGGTGGAGTCAGATATCAACCGTCGTTTTGGTGGCACCGGACTGGGGTTGGCAATCTGTGAGCAGCTGGTATGCAAAATGGGGGGGGCACTGACACTGACCAGCAAGGCAGGAGAGGGCTCCTGCTTCCGCTTTACCGTGCCGCTAACCAATCCGCAGTGGGATCCCCCTGCTCTGGCTGACACAGAATGGTGGTTTTTCAGCGATGACACCAACCTCGAAGCGGCCATGGTACGGCAGGGGGCCAAGCTCAGGTACTTGGGGGCCAGTGAGCTTAGTCGCTCACTGGAAGGGTTGCTGTTGGCCGATCAACGGTGGCTTGAGCAAGCGCTTGGGGGGGAATGGCAAAGCTGGCTGCAACACTCTGCGCTGAAGGGGATCATAGCGTCACCCGATGAGGCGTTACGGGGGCGGATTGGTGAACAGAAATGGTGGCGCTTGGGTCTATCTCCTCTCTATCCGGATCTTCTGCTGGAGAGCTGCCACGAATTGCTACAGGAGCGGGTCACACCGCACCTCCCTACGCTTGCAGAGAAGCTGGGTGGCAAAGTATTGGTGGCCGATGATCATCCGGTCAATCGTGCCTTGCTGGCACGGCAGTTGGCCATTCTTGGTATCGAGGCTCAGGTTGTGGAAGATGGCGAGAAGGCTCTGCGGGCCTGGCAGGGACAGCAATTCTCTCTGCTGCTGACTGATTGCCATATGCCGGTGATGGATGGTTATGCCCTGACCAAGGCGCTGCGGGCTGCGGGAGTGACGGCACCCATCATAGGGGTAACGGCAGATACGTCGGAAGAGGCGAGTGCTCGTATGGTAGAGGCTGGCATGAGTGACATGTTACTGAAGCCCTACCCGCTGGATATCTTGCGCCAGATGCTGGCCCATTGGCTGGCAGAGAGGACGCCAACCAGAAGCGCGGTTGCGCCCGTTGTTGGGGCTACAGGCATGCAGGCTGAGCGCTGGTTGGCGCTGTTTGGTGACGAGTTGACCGCGCGAGCCATGGCGGTGGAGTATCTCGATTCCAACCGGCAGGATGGCGAGGCCATGATGGCAGCGCTTATTTGTCATGATGCCAGCGCTTTGGTAGAGACAGCCCACCGGATCAAGGGGGCTGCCCGAATGGTCGGGTTGGAGGAGCTTGCCAGCCAGGCTGCCATGCTGGAATCGGCAGCGCGATTGAAGCGGCTCGACGAGCTCGACGATCTGGTCAGCACAGTGCAGAGGTTGATGACGGCGATTGCCCACGACATTGGATTATGGCTCGATGAAAAAAGCACAACATGAGTTGGTCATCATGGTCGTGGAAGACCATGGATTTCAGCGCAAGGCGCTGCTGCACCAGATCCGCAGCCTGGGTTACCAGAATCTGCTGGAAGCGGTTGATGGTATCGAGGCGTTGGCGCTTAGCCAGCAACACAACGTCGATATCCTGTTTTGCGATCTGCGAATGCCCGGAATGGATGGCATGGCGCTGTTGCGCCGCCTGTCGCTAGGTGGTTTTCAGGGCGGCATTATCCTCTCCAGCGCACTTGAGGGGAATGTGGTGGAAGCTGTATTGCGTATGAGTACCGCTTATGGCTTGCAGGTGCTCGGTCGCATAGAGAAACCCTCAACGCCGCAGCAGCTCCAGCGGCTTATCCAGGCTTGGTCACCCCGGCAGGAACCCGTCAGGAAGGAAGAGGGGCACAGAATAGGACTCGATGAGTTGCGTCGGGCGATCGAGCAAGATCAACTGCTGCCCTGGTATCAGCCCAAGGTGAGTTTTGCATCCGGCGAATGGGTCGGGATGGAGGCGTTGGCCCGCTGGCAACACCCCGAGTTTGGCCTGATCCCGCCCGGGCGTTTTATTTCACTGGCGGAGCACAACGGGCTTATCGATCCGTTGACCGAGGTGATCATCAGCAAATCTCTGAGTGATGGCCATTTATGGGAGGAAACCGGGTTGTCACTCAATCTGTCGATGAACCTCTCTACCACCTCACTCATTGAAGGGGACCTCTGCAACTTATTGATTGATCAGTGCAAGCGCTGGAGCATCAATCCTGAGCTCATCACCCTGGAGGTGACCGAGAGCGCATTCGTACAGGATCTGGGCAAGTCTCTGGAGGTGCTGACCCGGCTGAGGATGCATGGTTTTGGCCTCTCCATCGATGATTTTGGTACCGGCTACTCCTCGATGCAGCAGCTGGCACTGTTGCCGTTCACCGAACTCAAGCTGGATCGCTCCTTTGTCGATCGCTGCCATGCCGATCCGTCACGTTTGGCTATCATCGAGTCCAGTATCGAGTTAGCCCGCAAGCTGGGGCTGAAGTCGGTGGCGGAAGGGGTAGAGGATGAGGCAACCTGGCGAGTGCTGGCCCAGCTAGGTTGCGACCTTTGTCAGGGATTTTTCTCTGCCCGCCCGATGCCGCGCAGTGAATTGGCTAATTGGCACCGGACTTGGCAAGATAGATTGCCTACACTGATATCTATCTGATTCTGTTGGCTGGATCCCTCCGTTTGAACAAGGATGTTCATGAAAATCTCAAGCAAGTTGCTGCTCAGCTTCGGTTTTATCAACCTGCTGATCCTGCTCTCCTCCACGCTGGTCTATTACCGGCTGACCCAGATCAATCAGGCCCAACACACCCTGCTGGAGCAGGCGCTGCCCGCTCTGCAGCGGGATGAAACGAGCCAGAAGGCGCTGGTTGCCACCGTTTCTGCCTTGCGTGGCTATCTGATCCTCGGCAAGGATCCGGCTCAGGCTTCCCGCCTCAAGCAGGAGTGGGAGTCGGCCTGGCAGGCCATCGCCCATCAGGCCTTCAGTCCGGCGCTCGCCAAGTCTCTCGAGACCTTCAAAAGCCATCAGGAGAAGGTGTGGATCATCGCCCAGAGTGAAGAGAATCTGCCCGCTCACACCCTGATGCTGCAGGAGGCGGGTCCGCTGGCGGAGGCGGCGCTCGATCAGTTGCAATCCTTTGCCAATGAAGAAGTTGGCACTCCGCAGGATCAACTCTCCGGCGATCGCCGCATGCTGCTCAAACAGGTGGGAGATGCCTATAACAGCCTCGCCAACGCCCTCTCTGCCCTGCGGGATTTTCTTATCTCAGGCGACCCCGAATACCGCCGCAAGTATCAGGATTACTACCAGTTTCATCAGCAGCGTGTGGCTGAGGTTAAGCAGCAAGCCGCGCTCTTTACCGACACCCAGCTGAGCCTCTGGCAGCTGTTTGAAGAGATGGCGACCCCCTTCTCCGAGCTGGTGGGGCAGGTGATCGAGAAGCGCCAGGCGCCGGATTGGGATCAGGCCAACTACCTGATGGCCACCGACATCGAGCCGATGCAGTCCAGTCTCAGCGAGCAACTGGTCCAGCAGGTGGGGAAAACCCGTGCCGAGGTGGATCAGATTTCGGCGCAGATGACCGGAGCCGGGAGGGCCATAAACCAGACTCTGCTGTTGGCTACCGGCAGCGCCATCGTGCTTGGCATGGTGGTCGCCTGGTTCTTTAGTCGCCGTCTGACCCGTGACATTGCCTGTCTGGTGAACCGGGCGGGGCAGGTTGCGGATGGCCGGCTGGCGGCTGAGCCCTTGCCAATCACAGGGCAGGATGAGTTGGGAGAGTTGACCGGTTCCATCAACCGGATGTCTGCCCAGTTACATCATCTGGTCGGGGAGTTGCAGGGCGCAGTGGGGCAGGTCGAGGTGGCCTGTCTCGATGTGGGCAGCACTACCAGAGCCATAGTGGCGGATCTGACGGAGCAGGATCAGCGGGTCGATGCGGTGGCGGCGGCTATCGATCAGATGTCGGTGAGTGCTCGTGATGTGGCTGGCAACATTGCCAGTGTGGCGGATGGAGCCCATCAGGTGCGGCAGCAGACCCGTCAGGGAGAGGCCGCGCTGGCACGAATGAGCGATACCATGCAGCAGATTGCCATCATGATTGGGCAGGCCAACGAGGCCATGGGGCTGTTGGAGCATCAGAGTGAACAGGTGGGGCAGATCACCGAGGTGATCGCCACCATTGCGGAGCAGACCAATCTGCTGGCACTCAATGCGGCGATAGAAGCGGCGCGGGCAGGCGAGCAGGGGCGCGGTTTTGCGGTGGTAGCCGATGAGGTACGCCAGCTGGCGACCCGCACCCATCAATCAACCGCCGAGATCAGCCAGACTATTGCGGCCATCTCCCAGCAGACTCGCCAGACGGTAAGTACCGTCAGCAGCGGAACCCGGTTGGTAGAGCAAGGGCGGGATGCAGTTGGATTGGTGACCGATACCCTGAGTGCCATGAACCAGCTGGTGCAGTCGCTGTCGGGCCAGCTGGAGGCCATTTCGGTGGCAACCGAGCAGCAGTCGCGGGTGGCCGCCGAGGTATCCGGTACGGTCGATGACATTGCCGCGCTCAGTCGGCAATCCTGTCAGCGCAGTCAGCAGGGGGAGGAGATCGTAGCCAGACTGGCTGGCGATACCGGCAAGCTGAAGGCGGTCATCGCCCGCTTTGATCGTGATGCGTGAGATGGCGGGAGCATCCCGCCATTGCTATTGCCATTCACCGGGCCGTCTGGCCCATGGGCTTAGTCCAGACGTCTGAAGGTGTGGTTGTCGAAGCTGCTGGTAGTCTCTCGGTTGAGCAGGCTGACCAGCAAAATCGCACGTTTCTCTCCATCCGGCTCCATATAGATGGCTTCGAAGCCGGCAAGCGGCCCCTCTTCAATCAGCACCTTGTCGCCCGAGCAGGGCAGACTGGCGTAGCTGGCTCTCGCCTCGTCGCTGTCATCGCGGCTCATCAGCTGATAGACCAGCTTGCTGCTGATGGGGGTCCATTCACTGCCAAAGTGGATGATTCTGCTGATGCCGCGGGTCGATTTCAGGGTGACCGGTGTCACCTCTTCCAGATCGACAAAGATAAACAGATAGTTGGGGAACATGGGTTCCCGTACCGGAACTCGCTTGCCCCTGCGCAGCTTCTCGATCTCCACCATGGGGTAATAGGATTCGATACCCTGGGCATCGAGGTGGGCGCGGGCGCGGGCCTCTTCTTTTGGCTTGCAGTAGGCCAGATACCATTTTTTCATGTTATGAGTATGTTCGTGTTGCCGTGCTCGCGGATATGATAGCGGCGCCAATAAAAAAGGCCACGCATTGCGTGGCCTTTTTTGCCGAGTGAGCAATTACCAACCTTTTACCAGGCCGCCTTTGAACAGCTCCAACCCTTTCTTGTAGACGTCATCGGTCTGGAAAGACTGTACGAACTGTTTGACCTTCTCGTCATCCTTGTTGTTGTCGCGGGCGACGATCAGGTTGACGTACGGGGACTCTTTGTCTTCAACAAACAGGCCATTTTCAGTCGGGGTCAGACCAATCTGACCGGCGAAGGTGTTGTTGATGATAGCGAGATCCACATCTTCCAGTGAGCGCGGCAGCTGGGCTGCTTCCAGCTCGACAATCTTGAAGTTGCGCGGGTTGCTGGCGATATCCAGCACGGTCGCTTCCAGACCGGCGCCATCCTTCAGGGTGATCAGACCCTGTTTGGCCAGCAGGATCAGCGAGCGACCCAGGTTGGTCGGATCGTTCGGTACCGCGATCTGGGCGCCATCTTGCAGCTCGCTCAGCGCCTTGATCTTCTTGGAGTAACCGGCAATCGGGTAGACGAAGGTGTTGCCAACCGGCACCAGCTTGAAGCCGCGATCACGCACCTGCGCATCCAGATAGGGTTTGTGCTGGAAGGCGTTGACGTCGATGCTGCCATCGTTCAGCGCCACGTTCGGGGTGACGTAGTCGGAGAAGTTGACCACCTCGACTGTCAGACCGTATTTCTCTTTGGCTACCTTGGCAGCCACTTCAACCAGTTCGGTCTCCGGGCCGGCAATAGCGCCCACTTTCAGAACCTTGCTCTCTTCTTTTTGACCGCAACCGGCCAGAACCAGACCAGCCAGCAGGGCTGCCGCAACGGATTTGATGCCAAATTTCATAAAACCTCCTGTCAGAAATCGACGATTAACGATGATCACATTTGTTGACCAGGCGCTCACCCGCGCTCTGGATAAGTTGAACCAGTACTACCAGGATAACCACGGTCACCAGCATGACGGTCGGGTCAAAGCGCTGATAACCATAACGAATACCGACATCCCCCAGACCACCGCCACCGATGGCCCCGGCCATGGCCGAGTAGTTCACCAGAGTGACGAGGGTAATGGTGACACTGTTGAGGATGCCGGGCAGAGCCTCGGGCAGCAGCACCTTGGTGATGATTTGCAGCGGCTTGGCGCCCATCGCCTTGGCCGCTTCCAGCAGGCCGTCCGGCACTTCCATCAGGGCCCCTTCTACCAGACGGGCGATGAAGGGGATGCAACCGACAGTCAGCGGCACGATGGCAGCGATGGTGCCGATACTGGTGCCGACAATCAGCCGGGTCAGCGGAATGATGGCGACCAGCAGAATGATAAAGGGCACCGAGCGACCCACGTTGACCACCATACCCAGAGTACGGTTGAGCAAGGGGTTGGCCAGGATCTGGCCCGCCTTGGTTACATGCAGTGCCACGCCGAGTGGCAGGCCCAGCAGGCAGCCAAACAGGGCGGAGGCAAACACCATGATCAGGGTGTCGCCCAGGGCCGTGATGAGCAGATTAATCATGGCTTCGGACATAACCCATTACCTCCAGCTGAATGTGGTTGTCGATAAGGAACTGCTGGGTGGCCTCGCACTGGGCTTCATCCCCGAACAGCTCGGCCAGCAGGAAACCGAATTTGACGCCACCTGCGTATTCGATGTCTGCGCTCAGTATGCTGATGTCGATGTTGAAACGGCGGCTCGCCTCGGAGATCAGCGGCGTATCAACCGTGCTGCCGGTAAAGCCGAGCTTCACCAGCGGGTAGCTGCCCGGCACCCGCTCGCTGCTCATCCGATCCTGATACTCCTGCGGTACCTCCAGATGGATGGTTGAGTGGATAAAGTCACGGGCCAGCTGGGTCTTGGCGTTGCTGAAGAACCAGGCCACTTCCCCCTGCTCGATCAGGCGACCATCGCTGATGATGGCCACTTCGTCACAGATCCCTTTCACCACATCCATCTCGTGGGTAATGAGCAGGATGGTGAGCCCCAGCTTGACGTTGATCTCCTTGAGCAGGGTCAGGATCGAGCGGGTGGTCTGCGGGTCGAGGGCCGAGGTGGCCTCGTCGCAGAGCAGCACCTTGGGGGCCGGTGCCAGTGCGCGGGCAATGGCGACGCGCTGTTTCTGACCGCCGGAAAGCTCGGACGGATAGGCCTGGGCACGGGCTTCCAGCCCGACCAGCGTCAGCAGTTCGGCAACCCGTTGCTGGATCTTCTCTTTGCTCCAGCCTGCCAGCTCCAGCGGAAAGGCGATGTTGGCAAACACGGTGCGGGAGGCAAGCAGGTTGAAGTGCTGGAAAATCATCCCGATCTGGCGGCGAGCCTGGGTCAGATCCCGCTCGCTCAGGGCGACCAGATCCTGGCCATCAACGATGACTTGGCCCTCTGTCGGGCGCTCCAGCAGGTTGACACAACGAATGAGGGTACTCTTGCCGGCACCGGAGGCACCGATCACCCCGAAAATTTTGCCTTGGGGTACATGCAGACTCACATCACGCAGGGCGTGCACGGCGTCACTGCCTGTACCGTAGACTTTGTTGAGACCGATCAACTTAATCATGGATTCTTCCGTGCTAACAGCCTTAAAGCACAGGGCGCTACAGGCGGGGAAATTGGGCAGAGGTTCCACTGGGTTACTCTGTCATCATGGAGGATGATGCTAAGATGTCTGGATGGCCATGTCAACGCATGTTTTTACGTCTAGACGTCTAAAAAAGTGATAAGGATTTCTGTCAGGCGGATAACGATCAGAATGGTATTGTTGCTCTTCCAGATCCTGTTTCGTCCCTGCGGCATATGGCCGAATTAAAGATGGTTTATATCGGGTATATGCTGGTTTTATTAGTGTGCCAGCCCGTTTCTGTTCACATCTGCTGTCTAGCTTAATGCTCCTCCATCGTTACACAAATTGCTGCACAAATCGTTCCCTATTCGTGACCGGAGCACCTGGCAGCCACTTTGTCGGCGTCAACCTTGATGCAGCGCAAGGGGGGCACGGATAGGGATTGGGTCGGTGGCGCCGGTTTTTTATACTGATGATGTCGACAAGCATGGAGGGCAGTACGATGAGATTCCAACAGATCAAAGAGTTGCTGCGCTATCTTGAGCAGGTTCATCACCAGCTCGGACTCTGTTACGGGCGTTTGACCAGTCAGGTGGACAGCGAACGGAGCCGGATGTTGCTGGTCTATCTGCAAGGGCGTGAGGATGCGGCCAGTGCCCATCTGCACGAATATGCCGCTCAACTGGGAGAGGCGGTCAGGGAGACCTGGCTGAACCAGAGTTTCAGCGAGGATATGCTGCCTGCCATTACCCGCTTCGAGCTGCCGGCATCAGTCCAGACTCAGGATATCGTCACTCAGGTATGCCGCTGGGAAGAGCAGCTGGTGGGCGAACTGAGTCATCTGGCCCGGGAGTGCCCGACACCGGCCACCACCGCCTTGCTCGAGAATCTGGCCGGGCTGGAGCAGACCCGCCTGACTCGACTGGTGCACGGAGTGCACCGACTCGACGACATGTAACGGGTGATAAGCACCAAACACGCAAGATGACCGCAAAACAAAAGGGCCCGGCAGCAGTGCCGGGCCCTTTCCATTGGTATCTGCTGACTTGCAGTGAGCGTCGGTTAGCCCTGCTGCTCGGCCGCGTAGAGCGCGGCCCCGATAATGCCCGCCTGATTGAGGCTGGCCGCCGGAATAAGCGGCGCCCGGGTCTCGATGCGATCGACAAACTTATCCAGCTTGGCTGCGCTGCCGCCCCCCAGAATGAAGAGGTCGGGGGAGAAGAGAAACTCGAGGCGCGCCAGATACTTGTTGAAACGCTTGCCCCAGCGGTTCCAGGAGAGATCTTCCCGTTTGCGCGCCGCATCGGAGCAGTAGTGCTCGGCGACCATTCCTTCCAGCATCAGATGGCCCAGCTCGGTGTTGGGCAGCAGATGGCCATTGACGAAGATGGCGGTGCCGATACCGGTGCCGACCGTGATGAGGATGATGACCCCCTTGCGATCCTTGCCAGCGCCAAAGCGCATCTCGGCCAGACCGGCGGCATCGGCATCATTCAGCACATAGCAGGGCTTGCCGGTAACATCGGCAAACAGATGCTCGGCATCGGTCTCAATCCAGCTCTTGTCGATATTGGCGGCACTCTTGGCAATGCCGTTGTGAATGGTGGCGGGAAAGCCGCAGCCCACCGGCCCTTTCCAGTCAAAGTGTTCGACCAACGCCTTGAGGGTATGGGCGATGGCGGCCGGGGTGGCCGGTTGCGGCGTGGCAATGCGATGGCGCTCGCCGATCAGTTCGCCGGTTTTGGTATCCACCAGACAGCCCTTGATCCCAGAGCCTCCAATATCCACTCCCAACATATGCATCAGTGTTGTCCTTGTTGTGTGCCGAGCAGTTTGCAGTGACCACGCTGTTATGGGCACTGCAGGTCGGCAGAGCATGAAAAAAGTGCTGCAATCCGGCAAGGGGCAGATCACTTATGCGTGATCCGACAGACCTTTTTCGATGCAGCGGATCAGCAAACGGGTCTTCTTGTTCTCTTCATCCTGACGCCGGGCAAGGGTGGTCAGCGCCCATTCGATATGTTCGGCCACCATAGGATCGGCGGTGGTCAGCCCCAGTTGCAGAGCCGCGATCACCTCGGGGGTTGCCGGGCCATTGCCAAGGGCGACTGCCAGATTGCGGCGCCAGCGCTGGTAACCGATGCGGCGGATCGGGCTCCCTTCGGTCTGCTTGAGAAAGTCGCTCTCGCTCCAGCACCACAGCGCCAGCAGGGGGGGGCGGTGCAGACTGGGGCGCGGGCTGAAGTCGGGTTCCGGGCTGGCATCGGCGTAGCGATTCCAGGGGCAAATAAGCTGGCAGTCGTCGCAGCCGTAGATGCGGTTGCCCATCAGGGGCCTGAACTCTTCCGGAATAGGACCGTCGTTCTCGATGGTGAGATAGGAGATGCAGCGGCGGCCATCCACCACATAGGGGGCGACAATGGCGCCGGTCGGGCAGATGTTGATGCAGGCGACGCACTTGCCGCACAGCTCCTTCTCCACTGGCTGGTCGAGCGGCAGCGGCAGGTTGAGCAACAGCTCACCGAGAAAGAAGAAGGAGCCGGCCGATTCGTTGAGCAGCAGTGAGTGTTTGCCAACCCAGCCGAGGCCCGCCTTGGCTGCCAGCGGCCGCTCGAGGATGGGGGCGGAGTCGACGAAGGGGCGCCACTCACCCAAGGTCTCTTCAGTGCCTTGAAACAGCTCGGTGCAGCGCGCTTCGATGCGATCACCCAGCTGTTTGAGACGGTTGCGCAGCACCTTGTGGTAGTCACGACCGAGAGCATAGCGGCTGATATAGCCGAGAGTCGGATCGCGCAGGGTCGCGGCGAAGCCCGCCTCGAACGGCAGGTAGTTCATCCGCACCGACAACACCCGCACCGTGCCCGGCAGCAGCTCGTGGGCGCGCGCCCGCATCATGCCGTGGCGCGCCATGTAATCCATGCTGCCGTGATAGCCCGCATCCAGCCAGGCCTGCAATCTCGGCTCTTCGATACGCAGGTCGGTGTCGGTGATGCCCGCCTGGTCAAAACCTAGCTCCCGTGCCCAGAGCTTGATATCGTGGGCCAGCTGGTGGAAGTCAGGTGCGCTCATGCGGCTTGGCCTGGCCGGAGTTTGCTGGCGTGGGTCGATTGATAGGAGGCGGGAGCCGTCATGGTAGAGATCATCAGGGGCGCGTTGGGCACAAAAGAGGGGGGCAGTTTACCACAGGGGCTGTGGCAGACTGAACAGATCCGCGCACTGGAGCGCAACTGGGCCGCGCGTGAGGGGCAACCTCTCTATGCCCTGATGGAGCGAGCCGGTGCCGCGCTGCGTACTTATGCCACCCTGCATTGGCCCGACAGTCGCTGCTGGTGGATTTTCGTCGGCCCCGGTAATAACGGCGGTGATGGCTATGTGCTGGCCCGCCTTGCCCGCCAGATTGGCATCGAGGTGGTGGTGATTGCCGCTAGGGCACCCGACCAGCTGAAGGGGGATGCCAAACAGGCCGCCGATGAGTGGTTGGCGGCCGGTGGCAGGGTCTGGCTGGCCGAGCAGTTTGATGATACCCAACACTCCGCCCCGGATCTGGTGGTCGATGCCCTGCTTGGCACCGGCGTCAACACGCCCCTCTCGCCACTACTGACAAAGATCGTCGCAACAATCAATGGCTTGGCTGTGCCCGTGCTGGCGGTGGATCTCCCCTCCGGCCTCAACGGCGATACCGGCCGTGCCATGGGGGCTGTGGTGCAGGCCACTCGCACCCTCACCTTTATCGGTATCAAGCAGGGGACGCTCACCGGCGACGGGGTGGATTGCGTCGGCCAGCTCGACTGCGATCCCCTTGGCGTGACGCCTGATGACACTATGCTGCCCGCCGCCTGGCGTATCGATTATCCGCAGCTCAGCACGCAGCTGACCCCGCGTCCGCGCGCTTCCCACAAGGGCTCTTATGGCAAGGTACTGCTGGTGGGGGGCAATCGCGGCATGCAGGGGGCCATTGTGCTGGCTGCCCGCGCCTGCCTGCGGGCGGGGGCCGGGCTGGTGCGGGTATGTCAGCATCCGGAACATCCGCCGGTCAGCCTCTATCAACCCGAACTGATGAGTCTCACTACCGCAGATGACGAGGGGTGGGCGTCGGTGCGGGTCATTGGCCCCGGGCTCGGTCAGGATGAGTGGGGAAGCGCGCAAATCGCCCGTTATCTCACCGAACGGCTGCCACTGGTTTTGGACGCCGATGGATTGAATTGGCTGGCGCAATCTCCCCGCCATCAGGATAATTGGGTGCTCACGCCCCATCCCGGCGAAGCGGCGCGCCTGCTGGGATGCACCATTGCCGAGATTGAAACAGACCGGTTTGCCGCCGTGCAGGCGCTGCAGCGGCGTTATGGCGGTGTGGTGTTGTTAAAAGGGGCGGGAACACTTATTTATGACGGCGAGCGGGTCGCTCTCTGTTGTGAAGGCAATCCCGGCATGGCAAGTGGAGGGATGGGCGATCTGTTATCTGGTATAATCGCCGCCCTTTTGGCCCAGGGCTGGTCTGCCACCATGGCAAGCTGGCTGGGCGCAGTGATCCACGGCGAGGCTGCAGATCAGGCCGCCGCTGACGGCGAGCGGGGCATGCTGGCGTCAGACTTGCTGCCGCTGATCCGCAAACTGGTTAATCCCGACACCATTACAAGTTAAAAAGAAGAACATGGCAAAACAGTTGATGATGACACTGCCGGACGAGGCAGCAACCGTGGCACTGGGTGGCCGTCTGGCACAGGCTTGCCAGCAGGCGACCACAGTGTTTTTGCATGGCACGCTTGGCGCCGGTAAAACCACCCTGACCCGCGGCTGGGTGCAGGGCCTTGGCCATCAGGGCAAGGTAAAAAGCCCGACTTACACCTTGGTCGAACCCTATGAGCTCGATGGCTGGCAGGTCTACCATTTTGATCTCTATCGCCTGGCTGATCCGGAAGAGCTGGAATTCATGGGCATTCGGGACTATTTTGCCGCCAACACTCTCTGTCTGGTGGAGTGGTCCGAGAAGGGCGAGGGCTGGTTACCGGCTCCCGACCTGGAAATTACCCTCACTTATGTAGGTGAGCAGCGCGAGGTTCTGATAGAGGCCCGCACTGCTATTGGCGAAGCCATTCTGGAACGGTTGTCATCTACGTGCGCTTGATCCTTGTTATTGCTCTCTCTTTGATGGCGTTCCCCTCCTGGGCGAATCAGCTCAAGAGCGTACGAATCTGGCCATCACCGGATAACACCCGGGTGGTGCTCGATATGAGCAGCGCCCCCAACTTCAACTATTTCACCCTCACCGGCCCGGATCGGCTGGTGATCGATCTGAAAGGGGCGAGCAACGCCGCCAATCTGGCGCGGATCGAGAACAACAGCGAACTGGTGCGCAAGATCCGCCAGAGCACTCCGCTGGAGAAGGGCGGTCTGCGGCTGGTGATGGATCTCAGCTCCGCCATCAAGCCGGTGGTCTTTCCGCTGGCGCCAGCCGGGCCCTATGGTCACCGTCTGGTCATCGACCTTCCCTATGAAGAGAAGCGCTCGGCGGCTGCGGTGCAGTCCACGCCTGTCGGTGGCAAGGGCAAGGGGGTGGTGATTGCCATCGACCCTGGCCACGGCGGGGAAGACCCGGGCTCCATCGGCCCGCGCCGCACCTACGAGAAGCGGGTCACGCTGGCGGTCTCCCAGAAGCTGGCGTCACTGATCGACCGTGAGCCGGGGATGCGCGCCGTGATGACCCGTCGTGGCGACTACTTCGTCGACCTCAACAAGCGCTCCGAGATTGCCCGCAAGGCGAAGGCGGATCTGCTGGTCTCTATCCATGCAGACAGTTTTCATAACTCGACCCCGCGCGGCGCCTCGGTCTGGGTCCTCTCGACCAACCGTGCCAACCGCGAGATGGGCAGCTGGCTGGAGAAGCAGGAGAAGCAGGGCGAGCTGCTGGGCGGTGTCGGCAAGGTGTTGGCGGAATCTGATCCCAACCCCTATCTGGCGCAGACCTTCCTCGACCTCTCCATGGACAAGTCCCGTGCCGAAGGGTATGACGTCAGCCGCCAGATCCTGCGTTCCATGGGCAAGGTTGCCCGACTGCACAAGAAGGCGCCGGAGCATGCCAGTCTGGCGGTGCTGAAGGCACCGGATATTCCCTCTGTGCTGGTGGAGACCGGTTTTATCTCCAACCATGCGGAAGAGAAGCTGCTGGCCACCGCCAGCTATCAGGACCAGCTGGCCCGCGCCATCTTCGAGGGGATCCGCAACTACTACCGCGCCCACCCGACCAAGGGGGCCATGCTGACCGGCAAGGGGCAGGTGAGCCAACCTGCCGCTACTCGCCCTGCACCGGTAGCCCGGCAGCCGGTGAGCCAGCCCAGGCAGGCACAGTCGCAGCCGGTAGTGACCAACAAGATGCCCGCCACCACCCGTGACGGCGGTGCGGCTAGCGGCTCTGGCGCCGGGGTGATCAAGCCTTACTCGGCGGCAGCGCAAGAGAGCGGTGCACCGGTCAGCAGTGTGGGGGACTATGACAAATCGCGGATGCTCCGCCATGTGGTCAAACGGGGTGAGAGCCTCTCCCGCCTTGCCGAGAAGCATGGAGTGAGTCAGTCCACTCTGGTGGAGATCAACCAGCTGCGCAGCCGGGATATTCAGATTGGTCAGACTATCTATATCCCCCAGCAGGGGCAGAGCCGCAGTGCCGCCCCCGTTCGCAGTGACGACAAGTCGCAGATGATCCGCCATGTGGTCAAGCGGGGCGAGAGTCTCTCCCGCCTTGCCGAGAAACATGGGGTGAGTCAGGCACGGCTGGTAGAGATCAACAAGCTCAAGTCGCGGAATATTCAGGTAGGGCAGGTGCTCTACATTCCGCAAAACTGACGCGCGGGAGCGGGTGATGCCGCTCCCGCTGTTAGCGAATACCATCAGCAAGATTGAAATTCAGGAGTCAGCGATGCCGATCCGTATATTCCCCCCTATTCTGGCCAACCAGATTCCGGTTGGTGGAGAGGTGGTGGAGCGGCCCTCCTGGAGCCTTAAGAGACTGACCATCCGCAAGATAGAAATTCAGGAGTAAATGATGCCGATCCGTATTTTGCCACCCATTCTGGCCAACCAGATTGCAGCCGGAGAGGTGGTGGAGCGGCCCTCTTCTGTGGTGAAAGAGCTGGTGGAGAACAGCCTGGATGCGGGGGCCGACCGGGTCGAGATCGACATCGACAAGGGGGGCGCCAAGCTGATCCGCATCCGTGACAACGGCTGTGGCGTCGCCAAAGATGAGCTGGTGCTGGCGTTGTCGCGTCATGCGACCTCCAAGGTGGCCACACTGGACGATCTGGAAGGGATCAACAGCCTCGGCTTTCGTGGCGAGGCGCTCGCCTCTATCAGCTCGGTTTCCCGTCTCACCTTCACCTCCCGTACCGCCGAGCAGTCCGAAGCCTGGCAAGCCCAGGCGGAAGGGCGTGAGATGAGCGTCACCATCAAGCCGGCGGCCCATCCGGTGGGCACCACGGTGGAGGTGGTGGATCTCTTCTTCAATACCCCGGCGCGGCGCAAGTTCATGCGCAGCGAAAAGACCGAGTTTGCCCATATCGACGAGCTGGTGCGCCGCATCGCGCTCTCCCGCTTCGATGCCACCCTGATCCTGCGCCACAATGGCAAGGTGGTGCGCCAGTACAAGGCCGCCAATACCGTGCCGGAGCAGGAGCGTCGCCTCGCCGCCGTTTGCGGCACCCCCTTCATACACCATGCGCTGGCGGTGGAGAGCGAGCATAGCGACGTGCGGTTGTGGGGCTGGTTGGCGACGCCGGAGGGGGCAAGACCGCAAAACGATCTGCAATACACCTATGTCAACGGCCGGATGATGCGCGACAAGCTCATCAACCACGCTATTCGTCAGGCCTATGACGAGTTGTTGCCTCCCGACCGCTTCGCCGCCTATGTGCTCTATATCGAGCTGGATCCCCGTCAGGTGGATGTCAACGTCCACCCGGCCAAGCATGAGGTGCGCTTCCATCAGGCGCGACTGATCCACGACTTTATCTTTCAGGCGCTGTTTACTGCGCTGCGCCGCGAAGGGGTGAGCACCGCTCATCAGGACACTCCGCTGGCCGAAACTCTGGTCGAGTTGCCGGTCAGTCCGCAGATTGAATATCCCGGTCAGGCGCCACGTCCCGAATGGTACGGTGCCGAGCACAGCTACCGGGCACCTGCACAGGTGCGGGAGGGGGGCAGTGGGGCTAGCCGAGCCAGCAATTATCAACCGCCCGAGCCCCCAAGCCGGGAGGCGATGCACGGCATGGGCGCTCTGCTCACTACGCTGCCTATCGCAACTGCGACTGAGGCTGCTCCCGCACAGTCCACCGACACGGTGCCGTCACCCAAACAGGGGGGATGTCGCGCCCTGACACTGGTGGAGCAGGCCTACCTGTTGATCGAGCGGGATAATCAGCTGGCCCTGCTCTCGCTGGTACGCGCCGAGCGGGTGCTGCTACGCCACTGGTTGCTGGAGACCTGGGGTCAGGGGCTGGCGGCCCAGCCACTGTTGCTGCCGGTCTCCTTCAAATTGCCGAAGAATTTGATCGCGCTGGTGACCGAGCAGGAGCGTTTGCTGAAACGGATGGGACTGGAGTTGAAAAGCGGGGGGCGCGACACCATGATCCTGACTCGGGTACCGGCTCTGCTGCGCCAGACCGATCTGGTGCGTCTGTTACCCGAATTGCTGCAAATTATCGAGGGCGGATCTGACAGTGATGCTGGTCAGCAGGCTGAAGTATTATGCCAATGGCTGGTGGAGCAGGGGATAAGCCGCGAGAAGATATACGATTTTTCAACTGCCAGTCGTCTGCTGACGGAACTTGTGACTGATTTCAGTGACCAACTGGCAGACATTCGCATGGTACGCCCGCTTTCGCTGGCGACCGTGCTGGAGGAGTTTGAACATGGCGAGTGACTTGCCGACCGCAATTTTTCTGATGGGGCCGACGGCCTCCGGCAAGACGGATCTCGCCATTGAACTGTGCCAGGCATTGCCTTGCGACATCATCAGCGTCGATTCTGCGCTGATCTATCGCGGCATGGATATAGGTACGGCCAAGCCCACCGCTGATGAACTGGCGCGGGCTCCGCACCGGCTGATAGACATTCTTGATCCCGCTGTGAGCTATTCGGCAGCCGATTTTTGCAAGGATGCCCTGCGGGAGATGAAAGAGATCGCCGACCGTGGCCGCATTCCGCTGCTGGTGGGCGGTACCATGCTCTATTTCAAGGCGTTGCTGGAGGGATTGTCCCCGCTGCCCTCTGCCGATCCCGCCATTCGTGCCGGGATTGAGGAAGAGGCTGCCCGCTGCGGTTGGCAAGCGCTGCACGACGAGCTGGTGCGCATCGACCCTGTGGCCGGGGCGCGGATCCACCCCAATGACCCGCAGCGACTCTCTCGGGCGCTGGAGGTCTACCGTATCAGCGGCAAGACCCTTACCGAGCTGACGCAGGTGCAGGGGGAGGGCTTGCCCTATCGGGTGCTGCAGTTTGCCATCGCCCCGAGCGATCGCGCCGTGCTGCATCAGCGGATCGAACAGCGCTTTGACAAGATGCTGCAAGGCGGCTTTGAACAGGAGGTTCGTGCGCTGATGGCGCGCGGCGATCTGCACCCGGATCTCCCCTCCATTCGCTGTGTGGGTTATCGCCAAATGTGGGACTACCTGTGCGGTGAAGTGGGGTATGATGAGATGCGTTATCGTGGCATTGTTGCCACACGCCAATTGGCAAAACGACAGATGACCTGGTTGCGCGGCTGGCCCGATGTGACCTGGTTGGAATCTGGTGAGTCTGGCAATCTCGACCGCGTGCTTGCTCGCGCTGGTGCGGCTTGACACTCCCTGTATAATCAGGTTGTTATATTGATATTCGGTGTTTAAAAACAACAAACTATAAGGAAAAGAAAAATGGCTAAGGGGCAATCTCTCCAAGACCCGTTTTTGAATGCGCTGCGCCGTGAGCGGATTCCTGTTTCTATCTATTTGGTGAACGGCATCAAACTGCAAGGTCAGATCGAGTCTTTTGACCAGTTTGTTATCCTGCTGAAAAACACCGTGAGCCAGATGGTTTACAAGCACGCCATCTCGACTGTCGTACCGGCCCGTGCCGTCAATCATCACCAGCCCACTCCGGGTGGCGCGGCTGATGAACAGGGTGATGCCGAGGCGTGATACCCCTGGGCGAGTCGACTCGCCAACTCAGATTCATCATGATTCCTGTTAAGGAGCAAGCGCTTGTTTGACCGTTATGAAGCTGGCGAACAGGCCGTTCTGGTGCATGTCAACTTCAGTGATGAGGGTGAGCGGGAGGATCTGGAAGAGCTCAAGATGTTGGTGAGCTCGGCCGGAGTCAATGCGCTGGGGGTAATTACCACCAGTCGCAGTGCGCCCAGTGCCAAATTTTTTGTCGGCAGTGGCAAGGCTGAAGAGATCGCGTCCCAAGTCCAGATGCTGGATGCCGACGTCGTCATCTTCAACCATGCCCTGACCCCTGCCCAGGAGCGCAACCTGGAGCGTCTGTTCCAGTGCCGGGTGGTGGACCGAACCGGCCTGATCCTCGATATCTTTGCCCAGCGCGCCCGTACCCACGAAGGTAAACTGCAGGTCGAACTGGCCCAGTTGCGCCATCTTTCCACTCGTCTGGTGCGAGGCTGGACCCACCTTGAGCGTCAAAAGGGCGGGATCGGTCTGCGTGGCCCGGGTGAAACCCAGCTTGAAACTGACCGACGTCTGCTGCGGGAACGCATCAAGGCGATATTGCGTCGGCTCGACAAGGTGGCCAAGCAGCGGGAGCAGGGACGCCGCGCCCGCAACCGCAACGAAGTGCCGACGGTGTCACTGGTTGGTTATACCAACGCCGGAAAGTCCACTTTGTTCAACCAACTTACAGCTGCCAGCGTGTATGCTGCCGACCAATTGTTCGCAACTCTGGATCCCACCCTGCGTAATCTGGTGATCCGGGATGTGGGTGATGTGATTTTGGCGGATACAGTTGGATTTATTCGACACTTGCCCCATGATCTGGTCGCGGCTTTCAAGGCGACCCTGCAGGAGACCCGTGAAGCGGATCTGCTGCTGCATGTGGTGGACTGTGCCGATGAGCAGATGCAGGAGAATATCGACTCCGTGCAGCAGGTGTTGGCCGAGATTGAAGCCGATGACAGGCCCCAGCTGATGATCTGCAACAAGATCGACAAGCTGGCGGATCGTCCGGCAGGTCTGGAGCGAGATGACGAGGGGCGCCCGTTGCGCGTCTGGCTGTCGGCCCAGACTGGTGAAGGTTGTGAGCATCTGTTTACGGCGCTGACCGAATTGCTGGCTGGCTCCATGGTGCATCACACCCTGCAGTTACCTCCTTCTGCCGCGAGATTGCGCAGTGCGCTCTATCAGCTGAAAGGGATTGAGCAGGAAGGTTTTAGCGAGGAGGGTGATTTCGTGCTGGAAGTCCGCTTGCAAGTGGTCGACTGGAACCGCCTCGTGAAACAGGAAGGTGAGAGTTTACAACGCTTTATCAGGCATTGATTCGTTGATGAAGATGAACCCTTAGGGGCTTCGCGACGTATGACGGCCCGATAGAGATGATATCCATCCGCATGTATTAATGGAGACGCTGATGGCTTGGAATGAGCCTGGTAACAACGGCAAAGACCGTGACCCTTGGGGGAATAACGGCAAGAATCAGGGACCCCCTGATCTGGATGAAATGCTGCGCAAAGTGAGTCGCCGTTTCGGTGGCTTGTTTGGTGGCGGCAAATCTGGTGGCGATGTAGGTCGCTTTGGTATCTCCATCGCGTTGGTTGTGGCTGTGGTGGTGTGGGTCGTCAGCGGCTTCTACACCATTCGCGAAGCGGAGCGTGGTGCCGTGCTGCGGTTTGGCAAGTTTTCCCATATTGTCGAGCCGGGCCTGCGCTGGAAGCCGACCTTTATCGATCAGGTGATCCCGGTGGACGTCGAGTCCGTGCGCTCCCTGCCTGCCTCCGGTTTCATGCTGACTCAGGATGAGAACGTGGTACGGGTCGAGATGGACGTGCAGTACCGTGTGGTCAATCCTGAGCAGTATCTGTTCAGCGTGACCAATGCCGACGAGAGTCTGGGTCAGGCTACCGATAGCGCCCTGCGCTACGTGGTGGGTCATACCCGGATGGATGATGTGCTGACTACCGGTCGTGAGAAGGTGCGTCAGGAGACCTGGCAGGTGATCGATGGCATCATCGAGCCCTACCAGATGGGTCTGCAGATCGTCGATGTCAACTTCCTGCCGGCGCGTCCGCCGGAAGAGGTGAAAGACGCGTTTGATGACGCCATCTCCGCTCAGGAAGATGAACAGCGTTTCATTCGTGAAGCAGAAGCCTATGCCCGTGAAGTGGAGCCCAAGGCCCGTGGTCAGGTGAAGCGTCTGGAGCAGGAAGCGGAAGCTTACAAATCCCAGATCGTGTTGAAAGCCCAGGGTGAAGTTGCTCGCTTCAACGAGCTGCTGCCCCAGTATCTGGCTGCTCCCGAGCTGACCCGTGAGCGTATCTATCTGGAAACCATGGAAGAGCTCTATCAGCAGGCCAACAAGGTGGTGGTTGACATGCCGGCTGGCAACAACAGCATGATCTACCTGCCGCTCGACAAGCTGTCTGGCAAGCCGAAGGTAACCCAGTCTGATCGTGCCACTGCCGCCCCGGTCACAGAGCAGGTCCCCGTTTCCAACGAGGGTGCCAACTCTACCCCGACAATGCCGCTGCGTAGCGGTGACCGCTTCAGCTCAGGGAGAAACTGATAGATGAAAAAGCTAGCTATTGGTGCAATCGCTGTCGCGGCCATGGTCTGCTTCTCTTCTGTCTTTATCGTTGATGAAGGTCAGAAGGGGATTGTGGTGCAGTTTGGCAAGGTGAAGCGGGTTGACTCCGGTGAACCCCGCCTCTATGAGCCGGGCCTGCACTTCAAGGTGCCGCTCATCGACCAGGTTCGCAAGATGGATGCCCGCATCCAGACCATTGACAGCCAGGCCGACCGTTTTGTCACCTCCGAGAAGAAAGACCTGATCATCGACTCCTACGTGAAGTGGAAGATCGAGGACTTCTCCAAGTACTACCTGGCAACCGGTGGTGGCAACAAGCTGCAGGCTGAAGACCTGCTCAAGCGCAAGATCAACAACGGTCTACGTTCCGAGATCGGTAACCGCACCATCAAGGACATCGTCTCCGGTGAGCGCAGTACCGTGATGGAAGATGCCCTGAAGAAGATGGCACGCTCCTCCGAGCTTGGTATCAAGGTGGTGGATGTGCGGATCAAGCAGATCAACCTGCCGGTGGAAGTCTCCAACTCCATCTACCAGCGGATGCGCGCCGAGCGTACCGCTGTGGCTCGTGAGCACCGCTCTCAGGGTCGCGAGAAGGCTGAAATCCTGCGTGCCGATATCGACCGCAAGGTGACCGTCATGATCGCCGACGCCGAGAGTAACGCTCGCCAGCTGCGCGGAGAAGGGGATGCGGAAGCCGCCAAGATCTATGCCGACAGCTACAAGAAAGACCCCGAGTTTTTCAGCTTCGTGCGTAGCATGGAGGCCTATCGCAAGAGCTTCGCCGGTGGTAACGACCTGATGGTGTTGAAGCCGGACAGCGAGTTCTTCCGTTACCTCAAGTCTCCTCACGGCACCAAGCAGTAATCGCCACGAGGTTACATTCAAAGGGTCTGCATTGTCAGACCCTTTTGTTTTTGGTGCCAACGCCAGCCGTCGACCCAGGGGGCTGGTTGCATTGAAGGAGGTCGGATGCTGACATCCATGCTGATGGGGTTGGGATTGCTGCTGTTGTTCGAGGGGCTCGGCCCGCTGTTGATACCAAGGGCATGGCAGCAGATGTTGCGGCTGCTGAGCGATCAGCCACCGGAGCAGTTGCGCCGTATCGGCGGCTCGTTAGTGGTTGCGGGTAGCGTGATCCTCTGGATGCTGAGTCGCTGAGTCTGGCGCAATGCACAGTTCAGCAGATAGCAGACAATAAAAAAGAGGCCAACGGCCTCTTTTTTCATGCATGTCGTTTACTCAGGCACTGCGCTGCACGGCCATGTGGGCCAGTGTTTCCAGCGCGTGCTTGTGCGGGGAGTCAGGCAGGATGGCGAGGGCGGCAATGGCCTTGTCGGCCTCCTCTCTGGCACGCATGCGGGAGTACTCCAGCGCGCCAGTGCGGTCGAGAATGCCGAGGATCTGCTCAAGATGCTCCATGCCGTTGCGGTGCTCGATGGCATCGCGCACCAGCTGGCGCTCTTCCGGCGTACCCACTTCCATGGCGCGCAGCAGCGGCAGGGTCGGTTTGCCTTCGGCCAGATCGTCGCCGACGTTCTTGCCCATCTCTTCGCTCTGGGAGCAGTAGTCCATCACGTCATCGATGATCTGGAACGCGGTGCCCAGATACTTGCCGTAATCGGTCATGGCCTGCTCGACGGGCTCGGGCTGATGGGTCAGCACGGCTGCAAGGCGAGTGGCGGCCTCGAACAGCTTGGCGGTCTTGCAGTAGATGACCGTCATGTAGCTCTCTTCGGTGGTATCCGGGTCGTTGCAGTTCATCAGCTGCAACACTTCCCCTTCGGCGATGGTGTTGGTGGCATCCGAGAGGATCTCCATCACCCGCAGGTTGGAGAGTTCGGCCATCATCTGGAAGGAACGGCTATAGAGGTAGTCACCGACCAGCACGCTGGCGGCATTGCCAAACATGGCGTTGGCGGTCTCCCTGCCACGGCGCAGGTCGGATTCGTCGACCACGTCGTCATGCAGCAGGGTAGAGGTGTGAATGAATTCGATGATGGCGGCCAGTTTCAGGTGATCCTCACCCTCATAGCCCAGCGCACGCGCAGCCATCACGGTCAGCATGGGGCGCATCCGTTTCCCGCCGGCGCTGACAATGTAGAAACCCAGCTGATTAATCAGACTAACGTCGGACTGGAGTCGGGCCAGGATCAGTTCATTGACCGCCGTCATGTCGGCGGCACAGAGCGCACGGATAGTCTGTTGGTCCATAAGTCTCGTAACGTGACAGCAGCAATAACTGCGATTTTAGTAATGGCAGGGATTCTACACGATTTCACAATGGGTTACAGTTAGGCGTTTATCCACGGCGGCAGATATGCGCACAAAATAAACTTTTTGCTAAATTGGCCTTGCCTGAGCAGATCGATTTGCGTAGAATGCCCGCCCATTGTTATAGGTTTTTGCGCATGTCTAGCCTTGAGCAAAAGACATGCCTTTACGGAGTTAATCAAATGTACGCGGTATTCCAAAGCGGCGGAAAACAACACCGTGTGGCCGAAGGTCAAATCGTTCGTCTGGAAAAGCTGAACGTTGAGACTGGCGCTACCATCGACTTCAACGAAGTTCTGATGGTTGCTGCAGGCGACACTTTTAAAGTAGGTGCTCCTTTCGTTGAAGGTGGCAAGGTTGTAGCTGAAGTTGTGGCTCACGGCCGTGGCGAGAAAGTGACTATCGTCAAGTTCCGTCGTCGTAAGCACCATCGTAAGCAAGCGGGCCACCGTCAGTGGTTCACTGAAGTCAAAATCACTGGCATCAGCGCTTAATTAGAGGAGTCCGATAAATGGCACACAAAAAAGCTGGCGGTTCATCCCGCAACGGTCGCGATTCTGAAGCTAAACGCCTGGGCGTGAAGCGTTTCGGCGGCGAAACAGTTCTGGCTGGCAGCATCATCGTTCGTCAACGTGGTACCAAGTTCCACGCTGGCACCAACGTTGGTCTGGGCAAGGATCACACCCTGTTCGCAACCGCGACTGGTAAAATCCTGTTCGAAGTTAAAGGTCCGCTGAATCGTAAGTACGTTAGCATCGTTGCTGAGTAATTACGGACCGCAAGGATCCGAAGCCCCGCCAACAGGCGGGGCTTTTGTTTTTCTGACGTCTTTCTGATGTCGTTGACGAAAAAACGGAACGCAGCTGACTTTGGCTCTGACGGGCATGATTGGCAAGATGCGTATCGCCCGCAGGGGTCTGTACCACTATAATTGCGTATCGGTTTTTCGAATTAAGGTGACGGTTACCTATGAAGTTTGTTGATGAAGTCCAGATTCGAGTCGATGCCGGTGACGGTGGTAACGGTTGTGTAAGCTTTCGCCGTGAAAAATATATTCCCAACGGTGGTCCGGACGGCGGTGACGGCGGCGACGGTGGCGACGTATATCTGATCGCCGACGAAAACCTCAATACCCTGATCGACTACCGTTTCGAGCGCTTCCATGCTGCTGAGCGCGGTGAGAATGGCCAGAGCGCCAACTGTACCGGTCGCCGCGGCAAGGACAAGATCCTGCGTGTGCCGGTCGGTACCCGGGCGACCGATGAAGATACCGGTGAACTGCTGGGGGATCTGACCCACCACGAGCAGAAGCTGCTGGTTGCCAAAGGTGGTTTCCACGGTCTGGGCAACACCCGCTTCAAGAGCTCCGTCAACCGTGCTCCCCGCCAGAAGAGTAACGGTACTCCGGGTGAAGTGCGTACCCTGAAGCTGGAGCTGCTGCTGCTGGCCGATGTCGGCATGCTGGGTCTGCCCAACGCAGGCAAGTCTACCTTTATTCGCGCCGTTTCTGCGGCTCGCCCGAAAGTGGCTGATTACCCCTTCACTACCCTGGTACCGAACCTGGGTGTGGTGCGTGGTGAGAACTCCCGCTCCTTCGTGATCGCCGATATCCCGGGTCTGATCGAAGGTGCTGCCGAAGGCGCAGGTCTGGGTATCCGCTTCCTGAAACACCTCGAGCGTTGCCGCGTGCTGATCCACCTGGTGGATATCTGCCCGGTTGATGGCTCCGATCCTGCTGAAAATGCCGTGACCATCGTCAAGGAGTTGGAGAAGTACAGCCCGGAACTGGCTGGCAAGCCGCGCTGGTTGGTGTTTAATAAGATGGATCTGATCCTGGAAGAGGAAGCCCAGGAGGTGATGGATCGCGTCAAGACGGCCCTGAACCACGAAGGTCCGGTCTATGCCATCACTGCCATCAGCAAGGAAGGCACCAAGAAGGTCTGCTACGACATTCTGGATTTGCTGGATACCATGCCCCGTCAGCTGGCGGAAGATGCCAAAGACGCCATCGAGAAGGTGGAGTTCAAGTGGGACGACTACCACAAGAACCAGTTGGCCAAGGCTGAAGCGGAAGCACTGGCTGCCTCTCTTGCCTTCGATGAAGGGCTTGATGATGACGATTGGGATGACGACGAAGATGATGGCGTTGAAGTCATCTACGTCCGTGACTGATCCCCGTCACTCTCATTGAAAACCGGAGCCTGAACAGGCTCCGGTTTTTTTATGTCTATCGAGCAGCAACTCATTAGGTATATTTGTGATGTCACTTATTGCCTGCTACTGATAACCGATTATACTGCCCACCAAAATTAACAATAACGAAACAATCATCTGGCGATGTCGATTGAATCGATATGCGCCGCTGTATCTTGTTGTTTTAATGGAAGGTTTACCTGTGGAAATATTTATGCGCAGATTTCTGCCTTAAGGGCTTGTTTGTGCATTTTTTTAGAGTATTCTTGCGCCCGTTTTGCCGGTTAATGCATGAATACGCAGGTTGGCCGAGCTAGGGAAAAGTAACATTAGGGCAGTCATATCATGTTGGAAAAGAGTCTCGAAGCACCTGCGGTCAATACTCGCCGTAATTTGTTGATGTTTCTGGTTCCGTCACTTATCGGGATCCTGCTGTTCATGACGCCGGTCGTCTATGACGGTAACGTCACCATCCCGGTGGCCGTGCTGGCCAAGCTGGTACAGCGCGTTTTTGCCGATTATCTGGTCGCCATGGTCAGTGCGGTGATCACCACCACCATGCTGATGACGGTGATTGCCTGGCTGTTCAAGCCAGCGATTCTGGTGCGTCGTCCTTTCCTCAACAGTTTGTTCAATGTCTCCCCTTTCTGGGCCTGCGTGCGGGTATTGGGCGGTATCTTCGTGCTGCTGACCTTCTTCCAGGTGGGGCCAGAGGTGCTTTACTCCGGCGCAACCGGTGGACTGGTACTCAACGATCTGCTGCCGGTGCTGTTTTCGGTCTTCATTTTTGCCGGCCTGCTGCTGCCGTTGTTGCTCGATTTCGGGCTGCTGGAATTTGTCGGCACCATGATGACCCGCATCATGCGTCCTGTCTTCCGGTTGCCGGGTCGTTCGGCTGTGGACTGCTTTGCCTCCTGGCTTGGTGATGGCAGCGTCGGCATCCTGCTGACCAGCAAGCAGTACGAAGGGAAGTTCTATACCCAGCGTGAAGCCGCGGTGATTGGCACCACTTTCTCTGCGGTCTCCATCACCTTCTGTCTGGTGGTGATCTCCCAAGTGAAGCTGGAGCACATGTTCGTCCCCTTCTACCTGACCGTCTGTCTGGCGGGGGTGGTTGCCGCCATCGTGGTGCCGCGTCTGCCACCGCTCTGCTGGAAGAAGGACATCTATGCCGATGGCACTCCCCTGTGCCGCAAGCAGGAAGCCGTGCCACACCAGCACAGCGTGATGAGCTATGGCTTCGAGCGGGCGCTGACCAAGGCTGACAGCATGACTGATCTCGGCGCAGTCGCACGGGAAGGGGTGAAGAATGCACTGGATATGGTGTTTGGCGTGCTGCCGGTGGTAATGGCGATCGGTACCTGTGCCCTGATGCTGGCCGAACATACCCCTATCTTCAACTGGCTTGGTGCTCCGTTTGTCCCCTTGCTGGAGCTGCTGCAACTGCCTGAGGCGGAAGTGGCGTCCAAGACCATCATGGTCGGTTTTGCCGACATGTTCATTCCGGCGGTGCTGGCCTCGACCATCGAGAGCGACATGACCCGCTTCGTGATTGCCGCCATGTCGGTGACCCAGCTGATCTATATGTCGGAAGTGGGCGCCCTGCTGCTGGGCAGCAAGATCCCGGTCAAGTTGTGGGAGCTGTTCGTTATCTTCCTGCTGCGCACTCTGGTTACCTTGCCGGTTATTGCCGGGGTGGCACACCTGCTGTTCTGATCAGGTCGTAGTGCTGAAAAAGGCCATCCCGCTTGCGGGGTGGCCTTTTTGCATCTGGCGCGTGCGCTCCTGCAGGGCAGATGTGTTCCGTTCGAACATCTCATGCTAGAGTGCCCCTCTGTTAGCAAATTGTGATGCAATGGAGTGTATTTATGTCTGCCATCCCCTATTCCGTGCTCGATCTGGTGCCTGTTGCCGAAGGTTCCGTGCCTGCCGAGTCGTTTCGCCGTTCACGGGATCTTGCCCGCCATGCCGAGGGTTGGGGTTACCAGCGCTACTGGCTGGCCGAGCATCACAACATGCCGGGCATTGCCAGTGCCGCTACCTCGGTGCTGATCGGCCATCTGGCCGAAGCCACCACCACTCTGCGGATCGGCGCGGGTGGCATCATGTTGCCGAACCACTCGCCGCTGGTGATTGCCGAACAGTTTGGCACTTTGGCTTCGCTCTATCCGGATCGCATCGATCTCGGCCTTGGTCGCGCCCCGGGGACCGATCAACGCACCATGCGGGCGCTGCGGCGAATGCGCAGCGGCGAGGTGGATGATTTTCCGGCCGATGTGCGCGAGTTGATGAGCTACTTTGGCGACGAGATTGGTGCGGTGCAGGCGGTACCCGGGCAGGGGCTGCATCTGCCCATCTGGCTGCTGGGCTCCAGCCTCTACAGTGCCCAATTGGCTGCGGCGATGGGCTTGCCGTTCGGTTTTGCCTCCCATTTCGCGCCCGCCATGCTGCTGCAGGCGCTGGAGATCTACCGCAGCCAGTATCGCCCCTCTGCGCACTGGCCCAAGCCCCATGCGGTGGTCTGCATCAACATGATCGCCGCCGACAGCGAGCGGGAGGCCCGCTTCCAGTTCACTACCGTGCAGCAGCAGTTCTTGCGCCTTCATCGCGGTGATGCGGGCAAGCTGCCCGCGCCGGTCGTCCAGCTTGGCGATGAGTGGGCACCTCGTGAGTTGATGGCGATGGAGCAGACCCTGGCCCGATCTCTGGTGGGCGACCCTGAGCAGGTTCGTCACGGCCTCAAGGCGCTGCTGGCGGAAACCCGTGCCGATGAGCTGATGTTCAATGGGCCCATCGTCGATCATCAGGCCCGACTGCGCTCCTTTGAAATCGCCGCCGAGCTGATGCAGAGCCTGTGATTACACATCCGGGCAGTGGCAGAGCTTGACCTTATATCTCTTTATGTTTATTCAACTAATTGATTTTAAAGAGTTGTCAGGTTGATGTCGGCTATCTGTCGTGTCACCTTTCGCGGCGCAAGCCCTATGCTGGCCCTGTCAATTACCACAAGGAGTTCGAGATGATCGTCAGGAAGTTGAGATTGCAACGGGGTTGGTCTCAGGATCAGTTGGCAACGTTGACTGGTTTGAGTGTCCGCACTATCCAGCGGATCGAGCAGGGGCAGCAACCCGGACTGGAATCTCTCAAGGCCCTGGCCGCCGTCTTTGAACTCGATGTGGCTCAACTGGATGGGTCAGAGCAACAGGAGCGCGAGATGAGAGGAAGTGACACTATGGGGCCGGATGCAGTGCAGGTATCGGCAGAGGAGCGGGCGGCAATGCGCTATGTGGAGGAGCTCAAGGGCTTCTATCACCATGTCGCCAGCTACGTGGTGGTGATCTGCGGGCTGTTTGTCATCAACTACCTGAGCAATCCGGAGTACATCTGGGCATGGTGGCCAACCCTGGGTTGGGGGCTGGGTCTTGCCTCCCATGCTGTTCGGGTGTTTCAGCCCTTCAAGCTGTTTGGCCCCGAGTGGGAGCGGCGCCAGATCGAGAAGCGGCTGGGGCGCAAGTTGTAACTTCATTCGCCGGAAAACAGGGAACCTAAAACAGAAAGCCCGGCAACCAGCCGGGCTTTGTTATTGGAGCGGGTTGTGGCCATCCGTGCGGCAGCAATCGCCTGATTGCTGCGCACTTTCTAGCTGGCGTGAACCGGGCAGGGGGTGGTGATCAGGGCATCATCCTCGTAGCGCCACAGGGTGAGGCTGTTGCCCCAGACGCAGCCGGTATCGAGCGCCTTGATATCGCTCTTGCCGGTGTTGCCCATCAGGGCCGCCCAGTGGCCGAACACCAGAATGGGGTCATCCACGTGGTGTTCGCGCTGTTCGAACCAGGGACGCAGCCCCGGGGTCGACTCCTTGGGCCCCTTCTTGCATTTGAAGTCGAGACGACCGTCGAAATAGCAGAAGCGCATCCGGGTGAAGGTGTTGATGATGTAGCGGTAGCGGTCGATCCCGACCAGATCATCTTTCCAGCCATCGGGCTGGTCGCCGTACATGTTGTGCAGCAGCCAGCTGTACTGGTCACCGCGCAGCAGGCTCTCTACCTCGCGGGCGCAGTTGCGCGCGGTGCGGACATCCCATGCGGGGGAGATCCCGGCATGCACCATCATGATGGGCAGATCCGGATGTTCGGCCAGCAGCGGGCGGTGGCGCAGCCACTCCAGCAGTTCATCCCGATCCGGGGCATCCATCAGGCTTTGCAGCTTGTCTTTCTTCTTGAGCGGTGCAACGCCATCGGCGACCGCCAGCAGGTGCAAGTCGTGGTTACCGAGCACGGTGATGGAGCGGTTGCCCAGCCCTTTGACAAAACGCAGGGTATTGAGGGAGTCCGGGCCGCGGGCGACCAGATCGCCGCAGAGCCAGAGCACGTCTTGGTCGGGATCGAACGCGGCAAGATCCAGCAGACGGCGCAAGTCGTCGTAACAGCCCTGGATGTCACCGACAAAACAGTTCGCCATGAAACCTCAGTTGATAATATTGGGGATGGCCAGCGTGAAGGGGGCGATGGGCGCCTCAAACTGCTGACCAGAGCCATCTTGCAGGGTATAGCTCCCTTCCATCACCCCAAGCGGGGTCGCCAGCGGCACGCCGCTCTGGTAGCGGTAGGTCTCACCTTCGGCAATGACGGGTTGTTCCCCGACCACGCCCGGGCCTGCCACTTCCTGCATCTTGCCATTGGCATCGGTGATGAGCCAGCGCCGATGCAGCAGTTGCACCGGGCCGGGCCCCAGATTCTCAATCTCGATCAGATAGTGAAACTGGTAAGGGTCTTTGGAGCCCGCCACATACACGGGGTATGGGCGGATCTCGATGTGCGGGGGTGCCACAGGATCAGGCCTGTTGCTGATCCGCCAGCCAGTTGGCGATCATGACAAACTGCTCGAGGGAGAGATTCTCCGGGCGCAGGTTGCCATCGATACCAAGCTCGGTCAGCTGGGCGTCGGTGATGAAGTTGGAGAAGCTGTTGCGGATGGTCTTGCGACGCTGGCCAAAGCCTTCGGTACAGACGCGATTCAGACAACGAATATCTTTTGCGACTATGGTCGGATTCTTGTGCGGGATCAGGCGAACTACGGCAGAGTCCACCTTTGGCGCCGGTTTGAAGGCACCCGGGCCCACTTCCAGCACAGGCACCACTTGGCAGTAGTACTGAGTCATCACGCTCAGACGGCCATAAGCCTTGCTGCCCGGACCGGCGGCCAGACGCAACACCACTTCCTTTTGCAGCATGAAGTGCATGTCTTCTACCCGATCAGCGAACTCGCACAGGTGGAAGATGAGCGGGGTGGAGATGTTGTAGGGCAGGTTGCCGAAGATACGCAGCGGCCCCTTGCCTTCACCCATCAGGGTGCCGAAGTCGAAACGCATGGCGTCCGCTTCGATGACGGTCAGCTTGTCTTTGAGGGTCGGGTGCTCGCGCAGGCGAGCTGCCAGGTCCCGGTCAAGCTCGACCACGGTCATTTTGTCCATCTGGGCGGCAACCGGCTCGGTCAGCGCGGCCAGACCCGGACCGATCTCCACCAGATTCTGACCCGGCTGCGGGTTGATGGCGGCGACGATTTGATCGATCACATACCGGTCGTGCAAGAAGTTCTGACCGAAACGCTTACGGGCCGTGTGACCCATGTGCACCTTACTGCTCATATCTTTTTTTCTCTACCATCTTGATGGCGTGGTTAATCGCGGTGACAAGGCTGCCCGGATCGGCCAGGCCCTTGCCTGCCAGATCCAGCGCGGTGCCGTGATCCACCGAAGTGCGGATGAAGGGAAGCCCCAGGGTGATATTGACCGAACTGCCGAAGCCCTTGTATTTGAGCACAGGCAGCCCCTGGTCGTGGTACATGGCGAGTACCGCATCCGCATCCTTGAGGTATTTCTCCTGGAACAGGGTGTCGGCCGGCAAGGGGCCGACCAGATCGATCCCTTCCTGGCGCAAAGTAGCCAGGGCGGGTTCGATCACGTCAATCTCTTCACGTCCTAGATGGCCACCTTCCCCGGCATGAGGGTTGAGGCCGCAGACGTAAATACGGGGTTTGGCGATGCCAAACTTGGTGGCGAGATCCTCATTGAGGATCCGGATCACCTTGCCGAGGCGATCCTCGGTGATGGCCATCGCTACATAGGCCAGCGGAATATGGGTAGTCGCCAGTGCGACCCGCAGCCCCTCGGTTGCCAGCATCATTACCACATCGGCGGTGTTGGATTGCTGTGCAAAGAACTCGGTGTGGCCGCTGAACGAGACCCCGGCCTGGTTGATGATCCCCTTGTGCACCGGCCCGGTCACCACGGCGGCAAATTCGCCGCTCATGTTGCCATCACAGGCGCGCTGCAGGGTAGCCAGTACATAGGCGCCATTGCCTTCGTTCAGCTCGCCCGGCACCACAGAGGCGCCGAGGGTGACCGGACAGACGGTCAGAGTGCCCGCCCGCTGGGGGCGGGCAGGGGCAGCGGCATCGTAGGGCTCAAGCTCGATGGGCAGCCCAAGCAGGGTTGCCCGCTCGCGCAGCAGCGCCGGATCGGCGATCACCACCAACTGGTGGGGCCAATCCTGCTGGGCAATCTGCAGCACCAGATCCGGGCCGATCCCGGCCGGTTCGCCCGGGGTAACGGCAAGGCGACGGCAGCTCATCAGCTACCGGCTCCTTCGATCTGGATGTAGGCCTCGTCACGCAGCTCATCCAGCCACGCCTGGGACTCTTCCACGAAGCGGCGATTGTAGATCAGCTGGTAGGCGCGCTGCTCCTGAGCCTTGTCGGTCGCATCCTGGCTGCGGCGATCTTCCACCTGCACGATGTGCCAGCCATGGCTGGTACGGAACGGGGCACTGATCTGGCCCGGTTGCAGACGGTTGACCATGTCGCGGAACTCGGGGACATAGACGTTGGGATCAGACCAGCCCAGTTCGCCACCCTGCACCGCAGAGCCCGGATCTTCGGAGTACTTCTCCGCCATGCTGGCGAAGCTTGCCTTGCCGCTCTTGATGTCGTGCAGAATGCCGTCCAGCATCCCCTTGGCTTTCTCTTCGCTCAGGATGATGGAGGGCTTGATCAGGATGTGGCGGGCTTTCACCTCGGTCTGCATCACTTGCTGCTGACCCTTGGTGTCGAACACCTTGACGATGTGCAGGCCGGCGCCGGAGCGCAGCGGGCCGACGATGTCGCCCTTCTTGGCACCCTGTACCGCTTCCGCCATCAGGGTCGGCATCTCTTGCGGGCTCATCCAGCCCCAGTCGCCCCCTTCCAGCGCCTTGGGTCCGTTACTCTCGGCAATGGCCAGTTTGCGGAAGTCGGCACCTTGCTTGAGGGCGGCCAGAATGCGCTCGATCTTGCTCTTGGCGGCATCCAGCTGGGCGGCAGTGGGGTTGTCCGGCAGGGCAATCTGGATATGGCCGACGTGGTATTCGTTCTGCTGTTGACCCTGTTTCTTCAGGATCTCCACCACCTGCTTCACCTCCTGCTCGGAGATGTTGATACGACGGCGCACCTGGTTGCGGCGCACCTCGTTCATCAGGATCTCGCGGCGAACCTCTTCCCGATACTGGGCATAGGTCATCCCTTCACGGGCGAGCTGAGCGCGCAGCTGATCCAGGGTCATCTTGTTGTCGGCAGCGATGCCCTGAATAGCCTGTTCCAGCTGGGTATCGCTGATCTTCAGCCCCTGGCGCTCTGCCAGTTGCAGCTGCAGGCTCTCCTGGATCAGCCGATCCAGCGCCTGCTTGCGCAGGGTGGCATCGTCAGGCAGGGACTGGCCGCTCTCCTGGGCGGAGAGTTTTACCTTGTTGACCAGTGCGTCCTGTTGGCTGGACAGCACCACATCCTTGTTGACCACGGCCAGAACCTTGTCCATCAGCTCGGGCGCAGCCAGTGCGGCTTGGCTCATGGCACCGAACATTCCCGCGGTCAGCAGGGCAATCAGGGTCTTTTTCATATCCATCTCTCAAGGCTGGGCCAGCATCATTGCTGGCCTTTCAGATTAAACGGGCGAACATAGGGCAACAGCTCGGTATCCAGTGTGACGCTGCGGCCACCGGTACCCACGCTGCCAAGTCCCTTCATTTCAAACTGCAGACCAATGACTCTTTCCGAAGTGGGCTTCAGAGTGATGTTGTCCGGCTGATTGTGCCACTCCAGGCTCATGTTGATGCTCCAGCAGCAGGAGTCGTATTTGACACCGATCTTGCGGTCAATGTTCACATCCTGTTTGATGTCACGGTAGTAACCGCCATACATCTGCCACTGGTCGGCGATCGGCGCCATCATCACCAGACCCGCCTGGCTCAGATCTTCTGCCAGCGCCGTGTTGGTCGGATAGCGATAGTCCAGGTTGCCATCCTTGATGTAGCGGTAGTTGGCCTGAGTGGTCAGCTTGCCGGTCCGGTACTCGACCGCACCATTGCCAGCTGTAAATTCACCCTCTGAGGTATCGTATTGGGTCCCCGCGTGGGCAAACCACTCATCGGTGATCCGTGCATCCCCCTCAAACGAGAGCAGGGAGCGGGCGTTGGTGCTTTCCGGATTTGAAGGGTAGAGGCGCACCTTGGGTGGCGTCATTTCGAAGGCCTGGGCTACTGCCAGACGCAACCGTTCATCACCCACATTGTCATAGACCCGGCTGGTCAGGCCAACGGTGACCCGGTTGGCATCGCTGATGCGGTCAAGACCGGCAAAGCGGCGATCACTGAACAGGCTGTAGTAATCCTGACGGGTGGTAGTGGTGTCGTAGATCCCGATCTCGTCCTGATTTTTGTAAGGGATATAGAGGTACTGGAACTCGGGTTCCAGGGTCTGTGTCCCCTTGCCATCATACCAGTCGAGTGGCCGATCGAAGTTGATCCCACCCTTGAGGCGGAAGGACGGCAGAGTGCGAGTAATGGTGCCGTCTTTGAGAACTACATTTTCTTGACGACCATTTTCACCCTGTTTTCTTATCGGATCGAAGTTATTTATATCGGCTTGAGTAAGTTGTTTTGGAACCTCTTGGTTGTAAGAGGTAAACATCAGTTTGTACTGACTGGTCAGGTAGTAACCCGGTGCATCCACCAGGGGCACGGTCAGGGTTGGTGCCAGATGCAGGCGAGTAGCGGTATAGCGCTCACCGGCTTGCTGGATGGTGGCACTGCCGCTGTTATAGCCAAACTTGGTCAGTTCGCTGTTCCAGGCCAGATCGAACCACTTGCCCTGCTGGAAGTAGTTGTAGTCGATACGCGGCAGCATCTCGTGGGGCAGCTGCGCATACGGACTCAGGATCTGGTAGCGGCGCACCTCGGAGGTGAGGTTCCAGTTGTGCTGGTAGTAGCCGGCGGTGAAGGATTGCTGCAACTGGCTGTCGACCTGAGTGCCCACTTGCGGGCTGAAGTCGTTGAAGTAGTTGTAATCTTTGTCGCGAACCTGGGTGTAGTCGATGCCCAAACGCAGGCTGCCATCCATCAGGGCGGAGCCGTGACGGACGTTCATCAGGTAACGATGGCCATCGGATAGGTACGGAGTCCCTGTCGAAGGGTTGGTAAAGCTCGGGTTGCCAGCATCATACTGTTTGTCATCCCTGAGGCTTTCAAAATAGAGGGTGCCGGTGTGGGCTGGGTCCGGCATGTAGCGGAACTCCACCTGTTCCATCAGGCCGCGTTTGTCCATAAAACGGGAGGTGATGGTAGCATCATAGTTGGGGGCAATGTTCCAGTAGAAGGGCTGGGTGATATCCATGCCGTTGCTGGAGCTTTGCTTGTAACCCGGGTAGAGCAGACCGGTCTTCCGCTCATCCTTGATGGGGAAGTTGATATAGGGGAAGTAGAACACCGGGTAGTCATAGAGCCAGAGGCTGGCGTTCCAGGCTTCGCCGAACACCTCTTTCTGGTCGATGTCGATGCTGCCTGCCTTGAGGGTCCACACTTCCTGACCGGGGGGGCAGGTGGTGTACTGAGCCCCCTCCATGGTGATGTTCTGGTTGTTGTTGGTCATCACCACGCGCTTGGCAAAGCCGCGCACCGGTGAGCCATGCACCTGATACTTGCCCTCTTCCAGTTCGGAGTTCTTGGTATCCAGGTTGGATTTGAGGGTCTTGTCGCTGGTGACGGTCACCTGACCGTCGTTGTAATAGATGTTGCCGATGGCGATGACATCCCGGCTCTTCTGGTCGAGCTGGGCATAGTCGGAGTCAAACTTGCGAACACCCTGACGAACCTTGACGTCGCCTTCATAGACGGCGGTGCCGCCCTGTTTGGCTTCGAGACGGTCGGCATCAACCTCGACCGGCTGCGCGTTGGCATCCTGATCCGATGCAGGCTTCTCTATCTTGGGAACATAGTCATAGCAGAGACTATCTAGAATGCCGGTGGCTGGCGGCGCTTCGAACGGGGCCGCCTGCACCATCATAGGGGTGAGTGCGGGGGCCAGGCTGATAGTCAGGGCGATGGGATAGCGGTACCCCAGTGTCCATTTTGTCATGTGAAAGACTCGTGCAATCCGTGATAGATACGGTTGATCCAAGGCATGCATTTTACGACAGGTTTCATCGAGTTGACATTGCATGTCATTGCTTTATGTTAGCCGGCAATGATAAAGCATTATTGCGGCCAGGGCTAACAGCCAAGTGCTGCTTTCCACCTTGGTCCTCTACTTATGCACGATCGCGATTCCCTGCTATTGCAGTGGGCACGCCGTATTTCCGGTGATGCCACTCTCACGCTTACCCTCATTTCCGGTGATGCCAGCTTCCGCCGCTACTCTCGTGGTGGTGGTCTGGTGTGGGTGGATGCCAATCCGAAAACCGAAAAAAATCATGAGTTTGTTCGTAACGCGGCCGCCTTGCTGGCGCGTCAGCTGTTGGCGCCAGAGGTGAAGGCGGTGGACTACGAACAGGGGCTGCTGGCGGTCAGTGACCTGGGCGATACCCAGCTGATCAGCTGCCTGAACGAACACAATGTGCTGGCTTGGTATGGCAAGGCGATTGATTTGCTGCCCCGCCTGGGGGCGGTTGAACTGGCGCTTGAACCCTTCGATGCGGCATTTATGGCGCGGGAGAACAGCATTTTCCCCGAGTGGCTGCTGGGTCATCATCTGCAGCTGACCCTGAGCCATGAAGAGCAGCAACTGCTGGACGAGACCTTTGCCTGCCTCACCGCCTGCAATCTGGCCCAGCCGCAGGGGGTGATGCATCGGGATTTCCACAGTCGCAACCTGATGGTATGTTGCGGTGATACCCCCGAGAGCAGCCGGCTGGCCATCATCGATTTTCAGGATATGGTCATCGGGCCGCTCACTTATGATCTGGTCTCCCTGCTGAAAGATTGCTACGTGCGCTGGCCGGACGCGGTGATCGAGCAGGGGATGCAACACGGTTTTGCCACTCTGCAGCAGGCAGGACTGCTTGGCGAGCGCGACTACGCCAGTTTCCGCCGCGATGCCGACCTGACCGGCATGCAGCGCCACCTCAAAGCGGCGGGACTCTTCACTCGGCTCTATCATCGCGACGGCAAGTCCGGCTATCTCAAGGATATTCCCCGCACTCTTGGCTATGTGGTGGATGTCTGTCGCACTCATGGTAGTGCCTATCCGGTACTGGCCCGTTTTGGTCAGTGGCTGGAGCAGGTGGTGTTGCCGGGGATCGCCAATGCAGGGGTAAAACCATGAAGGCGATGATCCTGGCCGCTGGCCGTGGCGAGCGGATGCGCCCGCTGACCGACCTGCTGCCCAAGCCGCTGCTGGCGGTGGGGGGCAAACCGCTTATCGTCCACCATATCGAAAAGCTCAAAGCCACCGGGGTGACCGAGCTGGTGATCAACCACGCCTGGCTTGGCCACAAGCTGGTCGAGAGCCTTGGTGATGGCCGTGCGCTTGGCGTGACCATCCACTGGTCAGCCGAGGAGAGCGCGCTGGAGACCGCGGGCGGCATTGTGCAGGCACTGCCGCTGCTGGGCTCTGACCCCTTTTTGGTGATCAACGGCGATACCTGGCTCGATCTCGACTATCACACTCTGGTCAGCCAGCCCCTTGGCGATGATTTGGCCCACCTTTGGCTGGTGCCCAATCCGCCCCAGCACCCGAGCGGAGACTTTGCCCTGCAAGAAGGGCGAGTCGTGGATACGCCAGCGTTTACCTTCAGCGGGGTCGGACTATATGATCCGGCGGCCTTTGCCGGTCTCGCGGGCGGTGCCCGCAAGCTGGCGCCCCTGCTCCGTGACTGGATGGCGCAAGGGCAGGTAGGCGGCAGCCTGCTCGCTGGCGAGTGGCGCGATATCGGCACGGTCGATCGACTGCGCGAGCTGGACGAACAGCTTCAGCGCCGCGCTCAATAACATCAAGAGGTCTTGAACCATGCGTATTTGGGGTAAGGTGCTGGGCGCCTTCTTCGGTTTTCTGCTCGGCAACATTGTTGGTGCCCTGATTGGTCTCTGGATTGGCCACCGTTTCGATCGCGGCATGGGGCTGCAGGGGGCGTTTCGCCGTACCCCGACTCAGGAGCAACAGGCTGTCTTCTTCCATGCCACCTTCTCGGTGATGGGCCATATCGCCAAATCGAGCGGTCAGGTGACCGAACAGGAGATCCGGGTTGCCTCCAACCTGATGGATCGGATGCGGCTGGCGGGCGAACAGCGTGCCCGGGCGCAGGAGTCGTTTCGTCTCGGTAAGGAGGCCGACTTCCCGCTGCGCGAGACCCTGGCCGAGTTCCGCCGTGCCAGTCTGGGGCAGCGCGATATTCTGCGCTTCTTCCTCGAAGTGCAGTTGCAGGCGGCCTTTGCCGACGGGCGGGTGGAGGAGGGCGAGCGCGCCATTCTGCATACCATTGCCGACGAGCTGGGTTTCAGCCGCATTGAGTTGGCCCGCATTCTGGCGATGGCCGAAGCGCAGATGAACTTCTTCAATCAGGCCCATGGCCAGTATCAGGGGGGCCATTCCGGTGGCCAGCAGTATCGGCAGGCGGCACCCTCTGCGGATCGCCTCAAGAATGCCTACCAGCTGCTGGGGGTGAGCGAGAGCGACAGCGATCAGGATATCAAGCGCGCCTACCGCAAGGAGATGAGCAAGCATCACCCTGACAAGCTGGCCGCCAAAGGACTGCCGCCGGAGATGATGGAGATGGCCAAGGAGAAGACTCAGGAGATCCAGCAAGCCTGGGAGTGGATCCGCGAGGCCCGCGGCATCCGGTAAGCGCAAACGTCAGGTTGGAGCAGACAATAAAAAGCCCCGCAGCAGTGCGGGGCTTTGTTTTACTGTGTGGCGCAGGCCGGGTTATTTGGCCGGAATCGCTTCCAGTACGTGCACCAGCAGTTGCCAGAAACGTTCGACCGCCGGGATATGTACCTTCTCGTCAGGGGAGTGGGCACCGCGGATAGTCGGGCCGAAGGAGACCATGTCCCACTCCGGATAGGCGCTCTTGAACAGACCGCACTCGAGACCGGCGTGGATCACCATGACGTTGGGCATGGTGCCAAACAGGGTCTGGTAGCTGTTGCGTACCAGCGCCATGACGGGGGAGTCCACGTTCGGCGCCCAACCCGGATAGGCACCGGTGAATTCGCAGCTGGCGCCTGCCAGGGTGAACAGGGAACGGGTCATCTGCTCGATGCTCTCGCGGCCGGAGTCAATCAGGGAGCGGATCAGGCACTGGACGTACACTTCGCCATCCTGAGTCTTGATGACCCCCAGGTTGGTAGAGGTTTCGGTCACGCCGGGCATGGCATCGCTCATGCGCATCACGCCGTTCGGGCAGGCCATCAGGGCATCCAGCAGGCGCTGCTGCAGGGAGACGCTCATCAGCTTGGTCGGTTTGGCGGCGTTGTTGACCAGCACGGTCAGGTTAGGCTCGGTGGCGGCCAGTTCGGTCTGGTAGATCCCGGTGTAGCGGTCAACCAGCGCCTTGAACTCGTTTACGCTGGCAGAGGGCACCAGCAGGGTGGCACGGGCTTCGCGCGGGATGGCGTTGCGCAGGGTGCCGCCGTGGATCTCGGCCAGACGAACACTCAGCGGCTCGGCTGCTTTGAGCAGACGCACCAGCAGCTTGTTGGCGTTGCCACGACCGCGATGGATATCGCAACCGGAGTGACCGCCACGCAGCCCTTTTACGGCCAGTTCGAACGCTTCGCCTTCGCTGGCATCAACCAGCTCGAGCGGGAAGCGGATATTGGCATCCACACCGCCAGCGCAGCCCATATAGACTTCGCCATCCTCTTCGGAGTCGGTGTTGAGCAGAATTTCGCCCTCCAGCCAGCCCGCTTCCAGACCGAAGGCGCCGGTCATACCGGTCTCTTCGTCTGTGGTCAGCAGCACTTCCAGCGGACCGTGCTTGATGGTCTTGTCAGCCAGTACGGCCAAGCAACCGGCCATGCCGATGCCGTTGTCGGCACCCAGGGTGGTGCCACGAGCAGTGACCCACTCGCCATCGACATAGGCATCGATGGGATCGGTCGCGAAGTCGTGTTTGGTGTCTGCGTTAGCCTGCGGCACCATGTCGATGTGGGCCTGCAGTACCACGGCTTTGCGGTTTTCCATCCCCGGGGTGGCCGGTTTCTTGATGATGATGTTGCCGACCTTGTCCTGCTTGACCGCCAGACCTTCCCCTTGAGCCCATTGGATGATCCAGGCGCTCAGTTTGGCTTCATGTTTGGAAGGGTGAGGGATGGAGCAGATCTGTTCGAAGAAATGCCAAATCAGTTTGGGAGAGAGAGAGCTAAGCTGTGCCACGTCGGGACTCCTTACCAGCACGGAATTAACAGGGCCCCATCAGCGGGCCGGGGAAGAGGATAACGATAATACAGTCAATCACACAAAAATGTGAGCAATCAGCGCAAATCGCAGGCAGCTTGTGCTGGCTGATGGCAACCAGGCAGTACGATCGTCAGGTTCGGACGACGCTGACCGATAGAAAAGAAAATGTGTGACCGATCTCACAAAAATATTGAATTTAACGCACCGACTGGTAAATTAGCTCCCGTGGTTCGCCACCCGTCAGGATGACGATGAAAGCCTCCAGGGAACCGAAGCAAAGCAAGTGCGCCTCCATGGAACCGAGTGTTCGTTCAAGGATTTGAGCCCGCATTAAAGGTACGTAACTTGTTAAGCAATCAGGAGTTTCAATATGCCAGGCAGCAACTCAACCTATTGGTTTGCCCCCTCTTTGTATACCCAGGGTTTCAGCTACCCTAATCCCTTCGTCACTCGTCGCTAAGACGAGCTGCCCAACCAGGCAGAGGCGAGAAAGCAGCAGGTGCGTGAGGTAAATCCTCCCCCTGCTATTTTTTTATCTGCGATTTGCCGCACAGCCCATTTGGACTCGGCAGCAGGGACGGCAGGTTAGTCGTTTGGCGCTCTAGATGTGCCGAATGGAGAGGGGGATGCCGATTTTTCCTGTTTTTGGCATACGTTTGCCAGGCATTTTCTCTGCAAACGGTGCTATCATATCGGCCCAACAGCCTGTCCGCGGTTTGGACACATCATCTAACCGATCGCCGGATAAGCCCATCTTGCTTCCATTGTTATCAGATTTGCTGCCGAGGCTTAGCCCTGAGGCAGCCGAAGTGCAATCTGAATTCAGTCGGGCAAGGGCCGCCATTTACTGGCATCCGCAGGGATAATTGCGGATGTTGTTATTTTAAGTAATTGTTTTTAAATAACTATTCGAGATCGATAACATGCCGAAAAAGTTCTATGTGTCGTGGGACAACCTGCAACGTGAAGCTCGCCGTCTGGCCCGTCGTCAGCTGCCTGTCAGCCAGTGGAAAGGTATCATCGCGGTCAGCCGTGGTGGCCTGGTGCCCGCAGCCCTGATGGCCCGTGAACTTGGCATTCGTAATGTGGAAACCCTCTGCATCTCCAGCTATGACCATGACAGCCAGCGCGAGCTGGTGGTCGTGAAGGCTGCCACCACCGCCGGTGACGGCGAAGGCTGGCTGGTGGTGGAAGATCTGGTGGACACCGGCACTACCGCCAAGGCGATCCGCGAGCTCTACCCGAAAGCCAAGTTCATCGCGATTTTCGCCAAGCCGATGGGCGAAGCGCTGCTGGACGATTTCGAAGTGGCGATCCCGCAGGATACCTGGATCGAACAGCCGTGGGATATGGCGCTGGAGTTCGCCACACCGATCTGCGACGAAAAGTAACGGGATCGGGATGTGACGCTCGCTGCGTCCATTGGTCGCAACCGGCAATAATGGTTTCACAGGGCTCCAATTTGGAGCCCTGTTTTTTTGTGTATCAATCTGTTGCAGGGTGGCTGATGGGCAGTAAAAGTGGTTAAGATGAGCTATTGCCTGATATGAATGGGACACTATCTTGGACTTGAACGAAGACCTAAACCTGACCGAACAGCTCTTTACCCGCGTCAAGAAGGTATTGGAAACATCCGAGATCTCCAACTCCAGTGCGGCTGATCTGGCGCAAGCCGAGTCAGACGAGATGTTTATCGACGGATCCATGTCAAAGAGCTGGTATCGCCTGCTGCGTCGCCCCTCCTGGACTTGGCAGGGGGCAGACCCCATCGAAGTGGAGCAGACCCTGGCCCGTATCGCCATGGCGACCGGCGAGCGCACCCATGACTGCTATCTCGATACCATCAAGGGCTATGTGCCCGGCAACTGGATCTACGAGTGGAGCCAGGTGGCTGGCAACTATTTCAAGCAGGGCCGCGAACTGCGCGAGAAGGGTGATCCTTCTGGCGCCTTGAAACAGCTGCTCAAGGCGGTGCGCTACTACTCCATCGCCAGCTATCCCCATCTCAAGGATGACGAGCTGGCGGATCAGGCCCAGCTGCTTGGCAACATGGCCTATCGCGAGGCGGGTCGCCTGTTCAAGGTGCCGCTCAAAGAGATCCAGGTGCCTTTTCGCGGCAAGCATATTCAGGGTTATCTCCACCTGCCGACGACCGAAAAACCGGTGCCGCTGGTGATCATCAGCGGCGGGATCGACTCCCTGCAGCTCGATTTCCTCAACTTCTATCTCAAACGGCTCGAGCCCAACGGCATCGGCATGCTCTCCCTCGATATGCCCGGGGTTGGCTATGCCGAGCATTGGCCGCTGGTGCAGGATACCAGCCGCCTTCATCAGGCGGTGCTCCATTACCTTTCCGAAGTGGCCTGGGTCGATCATCAGCGTATCGCCATGGTGGGGATGCGTCTGGCGGGCAATATCGCAGCCAGACTGGCCTTTATCGAACCCTTTAAGCTGCGCACCGTGGTTTGTGTCGGCGCCGGTGTCAATCAGGTGTTTACCAATCAGGAGCTGTTTGCCAAGTGTCCGCGCATGATGCGGGACAGTCTGGCCAACCGGTTGGGGGCGGATGCGGCGCAGTGGGACGGCATGCGTACCAAGTGCCAGGTTTTTTCACTTAAAACACAAGGATTACTGGGGACTCGCACCTCTGTGCCGATATTGAGTATTGGACACAAGCGAGATTTTATTTGTCCCGAGCAGGATGTACGGGCATTGGCGGCGGCCAGTCGTAACGGCAAGGCCATCGTATTCGACAAACAGCCTTTGCTGGAGGTGTATGACAAGGCACTGGACGAAATCGTCGAGTGGCTGAAACAGCATTTGTGTACCTGACATTGCGCTAAAGAACTGACGCCATCCCGAGGTGGCGCGGCTTGTTTAACAGGGAGGTTAACATGTCTGAAAGAGTGACCTACAAGCGACTGCTGAGGCAGTTTGCTGCCATTGGCCCCTATTTGCGCGAAGATCTCTGCGAAGAGGGGCGTTATCGTTTCGACTGCCTGTCGGTCTGTGTCAGTGCCAAGCCGGCGCCGGACAAACGGGAGTTCTGGGGCTGGTGGCTGGTGCTGGAGCAGGACGGTCACCATTTCCGTTACCACTATCAGCTCGGTTTCTACAATGCTGATGGCGAGTGGCTGGACAAGCCGATCCCCAAGAAGCACCAGGTAGAAGTGGAACGGACCCTCAACCGTTTCTACAAGCTCATCAACGACAAACTGACGGCTCTGGAGTGTCAGTTAGCGCCAGCGGATCAGGTCACCAATGAGTTGACCGTGACCGCTGCTTGATCCCTGATGCCCGGCGAGCAGCATCCCGCTGTTTGCCGGGCCATCAGTCAGCCATTTCCCCTTCCGACCGCAATCACCCGGGCCTTTGCCCCATCTCCTCACCTCGGCGTTAATTGCCTTGCAGGGCACCATGGCCGTGGGTATAAAGATATTCCTTACTTTTTTAGCCTTTATGCTCCCATGGAAAACAGAACCATAGTCGTCAAGTTGGGCACCAGCGTGCTCACAGGGGGGTCTTCCCAGCTCAATCGTGCCCATATGGTCGAGCTGGTCAGACAGTGTGCGGCCTTGCACCGTCACGGCCATCGTGTCGTGGTCGTCACATCAGGGGCTATCGCCGCCGGGCGTGAACATCTGGGCCACCCGCCACTGGCGCCAACCCTGCCCAACAAGCAGATGCTGGCGGCGGTTGGTCAGACCCAGCTTATTCGGGTATGGCAAGATCTGTTCAACCTCTACGGTCTGCATATCGGCCAGATGCTGCTGACCCGCGCCGATCTGGAAGATCGGGAGCGCTACCTCAACGCCCGCGACACCATGCGCACCCTGCTCGATCACCGCATTATTCCGGTCATCAACGAAAACGATGCGGTGGCGACCGCCGAGATCAAGGTCGGCGACAACGACAACCTCTCCGCACGGGCCGCCATTCTGGCGGATGCGGATCTGCTGATCCTGCTGACCGACCAGAAGGGGCTCTTTACCGCCGATCCGCGCACCAATCCCGATGCCCAGCTTATTGAAGAGGTGCAGACTATTGACGATACCCTGCGCTCGCTGGCGGGTGACAGTGTCAGTGGCCTCGGCACCGGCGGCATGGCTACCAAGCTGCAGGCCGCTGATGTGGCACGTCGCGCTGGCGTCAATGTGGTGATCGCGACCGGCCAGATGCCGGAGGTGATCGGCCGTCTCGCCAAGGGTGAGCGTATCGGTACCCTCTTCCCAGCGCTGGCCTCCCCGCTGGAAGGGCGCAAGAGCTGGATCCTGGCAGGCCCGCCCCCTCACGGCGAAGTGCATGTGGATCAGGGGGCTGTCGCCGCCATGAAGGATAAAGGCTCCAGCCTGCTGCCCAAGGGGATCGTCGCGGTCAGGGGCGATTTTATTCGGGGCGATGTGGTGCGCATTCTTGATCCCAAAGGCGCCGAACTGGCCCGCGGCATCTGCCGTTACGACCATCTGGAGCTGGAGAAGTTGCGCGGCGTCCACTCGGATCAGATTGAGCAGGTACTGGGCTATGGATATGGTTCAGTAGCCATCCATCGAGACGATATGGTGCTGCTCTAATCAGGGTGGCACGGCATGAACAAAGGGAACCGAGATGAGTCTGGAGAAAATGGGGCAGGCGGCCCGTGAAGCCGCCTATCAGCTGGCTACCATCAGCACGGCGCAGAAGAATCGGGCGCTGGCCGCCATTGCCGACGAGCTGGAGGCGCGCAGTGAGCAGATCCTCGCCGCCAATGCGAAAGATATCGCCGCCGGCCGTGAGGCGGGCTTGTCAGAGGCGATGCTGGATCGCCTGCTGCTCAATCCGGCCCGGCTGGCCGGGATTGTGGCGGATGTGCGCAAGGTGATCACGCTGGACGATCCGGTCGGCGCCGAAATGGATAGCCGGGTGCTGGAAAATGGCCTGCGGCTCTCCCGTCGTCGGGTGCCCATCGGGGTTATCGGCGTCATCTACGAGGCGCGCCCCAACGTCACCATCGATATCGCCAGCCTCTGCCTCAAGACTGGCAACGCCAGCATATTGCGTGGCGGGCGTGAGACCTTCCACTCCAATCTGGAGCTGGTGCGGGTGATCCAGCATGCCTTGGCGGCCTCCGGTCTGCCTGAGGCGGCGGTGCAGTACATCGACAACCCGGATCGGGCGCTGGTCGGCGAGTTGCTGCGTCTCGACCGCTATGTGGACATGATCATCCCCCGTGGCGGTGCTGGCCTGCACAAGATGTGCAAGGAGAACAGCTCCATTCCGGTCATCATCGGCGGGTTCGGCATCAGCCATATCTTCGTCGACGAGAGTGCCGATTTGGTGCGCTCTCTGGCTGTTATCGACAACGCCAAGGTGCAGCGCCCCTCCGCCTGCAACGCCCTCGATACCCTGCTGGTGCACGAGAAAGTCGCTTCGACATTCCTGCCGCAGCTGGTGACGCTAATGAACGAGCGCAAGGTGACGCTGGTGGCCGCGCCCAACGCTATGGCGCTGCTGGCGGGTGCCGATAACCTGTGCGAGGCGGGGCCGGAGGATTTCGATACCGAGTGGCTCGAGCTGACCCTGGGGGTCAAGTTGGTGGCGGATGTGAACGAGGCGCTGGCCCATATGCGCGAACACAACGCCGGCCACTCCGATGCCATCCTGACCAACGATCTGGCCAACGCCGAGCGTTTCGTCAACGGGGCCGGTTCGGCGGCTGTCTATGTCAACGCCTCCACCCGTTTCACTGATGGTGGCCAGTTTGGTCTGGGCGCTGAAGTTGCGGTGTCGACCCAGATGCTGCATGCCCGTGGCCCCATGGGGTTGACCGAGCTTACCAGCTACAAGTGGGTAGGGCAGGCCGATTACCTCAGCCGCGCCTGATAACCGGTTGTGTCAGATACAAAAATGCCGACCCCTTGGGTCGGCATTTTTTTCGCGGGTATCGCGTCGATACCACGCAGTGCGCTATTCCTCGGGGTTATTCCCCGTGATAGAGCACCTTGTCACCGGACTTGAGCACATAACCCTTCCAGATAAAGAGGGTGTAGCCGCTGCCCTGCCACGACCAGTTGCCCTCCGCACCTTGACGGGTCAGCGCAAGCAGCTCGCCGCTTGGTAGATGCAGTTCGGCCTGCGTCTGATCGGTGTTGAACAGCACGAAGGCGCTGCTGGTCTGGCTGGCATCGGTCGGATTGAGCCGGATACCCTGCTCAAACAGGCGCACACATTTGCCAGTCAGTGCTGACCACTGATAGCCCGCACTGCCGATACAGCCGTGACTGTCGCGATCGCTGCCCACCAGATGTTGTTCCGGTGTACTGCATGCCGCCAGCAGCAGAGAAGCGGCCATCAGAGTCAAGGTGCGCATGGTTACTCCTGAAGATCCCGTTCGATGACGATGTTGGAGAATCCCAACTCTTTGAAGTAGTTCTCCTGATAATCCTTCACGCTCTTTTTGTCACGGCGACAAACCTGAGCCAGCTGGGCCTCCATGGCGTGAAAACTGGTGAGATCCAGCCCTTCGGCAGCCGCGATGGCGTCGTAGATGCTGCGGAACTTGTCGTTCGCGTAGCCGATCTCTTTGGCCTGTTTTTTATAGGTATACGTAATCTTAAAGGCCATCTTGCCCTTCCTTCTTCGATTTGGCTTGCTTGCGCTGGACGTAGAGGTAGAGGCTTTCGACCTTCTCCCGAGCCCAGGGGGTCTTGCGCAAGAACTTCAGGCTGGACTTGATGCTGGGATTATCGGTGAAGCAGCGGATATTGATCTGCTGCCCCAGCTCTTCCCAGCCGTAGTGTTCGACCAGCGCGGTGACGATGGCTTCCAGCGTCAGCCCGTGCAGCGGGTTGTTCTTCTGCGAGGCGTTCGGTTGCTCGCTCATGCCTGCTCCGCCAGCTTGGCAAAGGGCTGACCCATGCGGGTGGTGACGCCATTGGCCAGATGGGGTTCGAAACCGGCCAGCATGCCCGGGCCAAACAGGCAGACCACGGTGCTGCCCAGCTTGAACAGGCCCATCTCGGCGCCTTTTTGCAGGGTAATGGCCTCGTCGCCCCTGTAGTCCCAGCGCACCACTTTCTTCTCTTTGGTCGGCGCAATGTTGCCGGCCCAGATGGTCTCGATGCTGGCCACGATAGTGGCACCGACCAGCACCAGCGCCATGGGGCCGTGCGGGGTGCGGAAGGTGGCGACCACCCGCTCGTTGCGGGCAAACAGGTTGGGCACGTTTTCGGCGGTGAGCGGGTTGACGGAGAAGAGATCCCCCGGCACGAACACCATGCTCTCCAGCACGCCGTCCAGCGGCATGTGGATGCGGTGGTAATCCTTGGGCGCCAGATAGATGGTGGCGAAGTCGCCATCCTTGAACGGCGCCACCAAATCCTCATAGCCACCCAGCAGCTCGCGGGCGCTGTAGTCGTGGCCCTTGGCCTGGATGATGCGACCCTGCTGGATGGGGCCGAGCTGGCTGACGGTGCCATCGACCGGCAGCGCCAGGGTCATGGCATCTTCTACCACGGGGCGGATACCGGGCTTGAGCTCGCGAGTGAAGAACTCGTTGAAGCTCTTGTAGTGGGCCGGGCTCTCGTGCAGCGCCTCACTCATGTCGACCTGATACTGCTTGATAAAAGCCTCGATCACTTTGGTGGTGATGTTGCCCGCTTCGGCAGCGGCAAATTTGCCGATCAGACGGGAGAGGGCGTGCTTGGGCAGACAGTATTGACCGGCAATTTTCAGGTTGTCAGTAATGCTCATGTTCATCATCAACGTAGGTTTATTAGGGTCACAGGCGCGCTTGCTGCCGACCGTGACGGGCTTCCTGCATGGTTTCCAGGATGCGGTGATAGTTGTGGAAGCGATCGGCGCTGATAGCACCCGCGTCGACCGCGGCGCGCAGGGCACAGCCGGGATCGTCCTTGTGGGTACAGTCGCGGAACTTGCAGCCACCCAGATAGTCTCGAAACTCAACGAAGCACCAGGTGATGCGGTCGGCTTCCAGATGCCAGAGGGCGAACTCGCGGATCCCGGGGGAGTCGATGAGATCGCCGCCGCTCGGGAAGTGGTAGAGCCGCGCCGTGGTGGTGGTGTGCTGGCCGAGCCCCGAGTTTTCGGAGATCTCGCCGGTCAGTACATCCAGCCCCGGCATCAGGGCGTTGGTGAGCGACGACTTGCCCACCCCGGACTGGCCGACGAAGATGCTGATCTTGTCGGTGAGCTTGGCTTTCAGCTCATCGAGCCCTTCACCGCTCTCGCAGCTCACCAGCAGCACCTCGTAATTGAGCTTGCGGTAGGTTTCGAGCTGGCTTTCGATGCGCGCTCTGGCGGCATCATCGAGCATATCGACCTTGTTCAGCACGATGAGGGGACGGATCTCCACATCCTCGGCGGCCACCAGATAGCGGTCGACGATGTTGGTGGAGAACTCGGGCATCACCGCAGAGACGATGATGATCTGGTCGATATTGGCGGCGATGGGTTTGACCCCGTCGTAGAAGTCCGGCCGGGTCAGTACCGAGTGGCGCGGATGCACCGCCTCGATGACGCCCGCTGTCGCGGCATTGAGGCCGGGACGCCACACCACCTTGTCGCCGCACACCAGACTGCTGATGCTGCTGCGCCGCAGGTTGCTGCGGTGGATGGTGCCATCGACCGCTTCCACGTCTGCGTGCTGCCCAAAACGGCTGATCACCACCCCTTCGATGGCGGGGCCAAACAGGGTGTCATCCACCACTGTGGTGTGATCTTTTTGCAGCCGCCGTTCGCGGTTGGCCTGGACGCGCCTTTGTTGACCCAGATTGAGTTTTGCTTTCTTTGCCACTCGATTCGCCAGTTTATGAACAGATCCAAAGCCAGTATGATACATGCAAATTGGCAAAATTCCGCCATTCCTCCCAATAGAGAGAGCAATCATGACAGTCAGCGCGCAGAACCTGGTATGGATCGACATGGAGATGACGGGTCTGGACCCCGAAGAGAACGTGGTACTGGAGATCGCCACCATAGTCACCGACAAGGATCTGAACGTACTGGCCGAAGGGCCGGTCATCGCCATTCATCAGAGTGATGAAGAGCTGGCCAAGATGGACGAGTGGAACGTCAACACCCATACCAAGAGCGGTCTGGTGGCCCGGGTCAAGGCGAGTCAGCACGACGAGGCGAAAGCCATTGCCGAGACCCTCGCGTTCATTCGCCAGTGGGTGCCGGAGCGCACCAGCCCGCTGTGCGGCAACAGCATCGGTCAGGATCGCCGCTTCATGGTCAAGCACATGGCCGAGCTGGAAGCCTTCTTCCACTACCGCAACGTCGACGTCAGCACCATCAAGGAGCTGGTACGCCGCTGGCAGCCGGAGTTGCTGGATCAGTTCAAGAAGAGCGGCACCCACCAGGCGCTGGACGATATCCGCGAATCCATCGCCGAGCTGCAGTTCTATCGCAGCCACGTCTTCAAGATCTGATTCCCCGGCAAGGGTTTGTCATACGCTGGCTGCTAAAATCGACAGTTCGGCCAGCTTTTGAGCGAACGCGCGCAACCAGACAAAAAAGCCCTTGCAATTGGAATGACTGCTCTTATAATTCGGCTCCCGTACAGTAGCGCAAGCAACCAAATGCTGTACGGCCTGTTTTAAGGTAGTTGCGGGAATAGCTCAGTTGGTAGAGCACGACCTTGCCAAGGTCGGGGTCGCGAGTTCGAGTCTCGTTTCCCGCTCCAAAAATCTGATGATGACACTGGTGCAAACCAGCCCGATGCGGGAATAGCTCAGTTGGTAGAGCACGACCTTGCCAAGGTCGGGGTCGCGAGTTCGAGTCTCGTTTCCCGCTCCAATCATCAGCCAGCCTCAAGACAACCAAGTTGTTGCGGGAATAGCTCAGTTGGTAGAGCACGACCTTGCCAAGGTCGGGGTCGCGAGTTCGAGTCTCGTTTCCCGCTCCAAAAAATTTGTAAGTGATATTCCGATGCGGGAATAGCTCAGTTGGTAGAGCACGACCTTGCCAAGGTCGGGGTCGCGAGTTCGAGTCTCGTTTCCCGCTCCAATCACTTGCAGATGACATTCTGTTGCGGGAATAGCTCAGTTGGTAGAGCACGACCTTGCCAAGGTCGGGGTCGCGAGTTCGAGTCTCGTTTCCCGCTCCAAACATTTGTAAGTGACATTCCGTTGCGGGAATAGCTCAGTTGGTAGAGCACGACCTTGCCAAGGTCGGGGTCGCGAGTTCGAGTCTCGTTTCCCGCTCCAATCACTTGTAAATGACATTCTGTTGCGGGAATAGCTCAGTTGGTAGAGCACGACCTTGCCAAGGTCGGGGTCGCGAGTTCGAGTCTCGTTTCCCGCTCCAATCTCTCTTCGAAGTCTTCATAATCCCTCTGAATTGCCCCTCACATCGCGCTGCGATGATTTGTCGTATCTGGCGTTTACTCAGCGTGTCTCTGCCGCCTTCTGCAAACAGGGGGGGCTTACTCTGTGGGCTAATCGAGGCAAGCGGTTGTAACAGGCGAGAATTGCGGGCAAAAAAGAGGAGGGGCCTTGGCTCCTCCTGCATGATTCACTGGCGCGGGCTTAGACCAGAGTAACGTTCTCAGCCTGAGGGCCTTTTTTGCCCTGGGTCACAGTGAACTGGACTTTTTGACCTTCAGCCAGGGTTTTGAAACCGGTGCTCTGGATGGAGGAGAAGTGAACGAATACGTCCGGACCCTGGGATTGTTCAATAAAGCCAAAACCCTTGGTTTCGTTGAACCATTTTACCTGGCCGGTGCGAATGTCAGACATGTGCTAAATCCTATCAATAACAAAATGAAACTAAGCCCGTGCTGGGCTGCATTTGCCTTGCAAGCAGGGGTTGGCTCATGACTGACCACGTCTCTTTGTCCCAGTAGCACGTAGAACAATCCCTGTCTAAAGCACAAACGATTGTACGTTAGCGCCGATCCTTGTCAATTTGACCCCTTTCGTTTTTTGAACAAGCTAAAAATATTGTGAAGTCAGTAGCTTATTTGAAGATATTTGGCTGAAAAAAAAACGGGAGGCCAGGGCCTCCCGTTTTTGTTATTCCTTGAGGGCGAACCCTTCGCCCTGCCGGTCGTAGCGGTAAACCGCCTGACCGTAGGAGCGGATCTCCACCCGCTGGATGCGGCGGGTGTCGTCCACCAGGATGAAGATAGAGCGGCCCGATTGCAGGCGGGTCAGGGGGCGATCCGGCCCCTCGATGGCGATCAGGCGGCTCAGCTCGGCACCCGGCAACTCGAATTTACGCCAGATGGAGTAGAGGGTCTCACCCGCCTGCACATCGTGTTGCAGCCAGGTACCGTTGACCTTCTCTTCGACTGGTTTAGCTGCCGCGGGGGCACTGCCTGCCGCGCCATTACCGACAGTTAGAGCTTGAGCAGGTACGGCCAGCGGCACTTCCAGCGAGCCGGAAGGGGCTGCTTTGGGAACGGATGGTGCCGGCTCCCAGGCCAGTACCAGCAACCAGAGCGGGATCAGGATCAGCAGACCTATGGTGTTTTTGCGGGGCAGCGGGCTGGACAGCTTGAATTTGCCTGCTTTGGCATCCTGGCGGCGTTGGCCGAGGTTACTCATCCCTTGGCCAAAACGTTGGCGCAGGGACAGGGTCGCGGCATTGATGCGATGGAGCAGGGATCCTTGTGATTCGTCTTGGCGACGCTGCTGGGCTCGTCTGTTATGGCCTCGTGGGCGACGGTCCGGGGTGGGCACGGCATTTACCTCTCACTACATTGCCTGCCATCAGGCAAATTCGTCGCCTATGGTAAACGGACTCGCCCCCGAGGGGGAGAGTCCTGATGCGGAAAATTATCAGCTGAGACGAAATTGACCCAATAATTGCTGCAATTTGTCGGCCGCCTGACGCAAAGCCTGACTGGCTTTGGCCGTTTCGGTCGCATCCTGAGCAATGTCGTTGGCCAGTGCGTTGGTTTTTGACAGGTTGCCGGAGACGGTTTCTGAGACCGAGCTCTGCTCTTCGGCGGCGGAGGCGATCTGATAGGTCATGTCGTTGATGGTGGAGATGGCCTGGTAGATGCTGCCGAGCGCCTCTTCCGCCAGATCCGCCTCGCCTACCGCCTGATGGGTCAGCTGCTGGCTCTGGGTGATAGCGTTGACTGCATTGGTGGAGCTCTGGCGGATCTTCTCGATTAACTCCTGGGTGTTCTGCACCGCCTGCTGGGTATTGCCCGCCAGTTTGCGCACTTCGTCGGCGACTACCGCAAAGCCGCGGCCCTGTTCGCCAGCCCGTGCAGCCTCGATGGCGGCGTTGAGGGCCAGCAGGTTAGTCTGATCGGCAATCCCCTGAATGACGGTGAGGATGCTGGTGATCTGGGCGCTGTCGTGAGCCAGCCCTTCCACCACATCTGCCCCTTTTCCGGCTTCTGCTGCGACCTTGTGCATCGACTGGATCACCTGCTGGAAGCGCTCCTTGCCCTGATCGGCGGCGCTTTGCGCCTGTTTGGCCGAGTCGGCGGTGTTGTTGGCGTGGGTGGCGACCTCCTGACTGACGTAGGACATCTCCTGTACCGCGGTCAGCATCTGCTCCATCTCCGCCTGATGGTGCTGCAGGTTGTTGTCGGTCTGACCGGCGATGCGGTCGGTATCACCGGCATGGCGATTCACTTCGCTTGCCGTTTTCAGCACATCTCCGAGCAGCCCTTGCAGCTTGTCGATAAAGCGGTTGATCCCCTTGGCGAGATCCCCTAGCTCATCCACCGAGCGGGTTGCGAGGCGCTTGGTGAGATCCCCTTCACCATCGGCGATGTCATCCACCAGGCTGACCATTTGACGGATAGGGCCGGTGATGCTGCGGGCAATCACCAGCATGGTGGCCAGCGCCAGCACCAGTACGATAACGGCCCCCACCAATTGCTGGGTCATGGCTGCCTGGTTCATCTCGCTCAGCTGGCTCTCCAGCTGATCGGCCCCCGCCAGTACCACCTTGTAGGGCAGGGTGACGATGATGGCCCAGTTGCGGCTCATTCCCGGCACCATGATGGGGACGGAAATGCGGAATGACTCGTCCAGCTCCTGACGCTGAACTTCCGGTTTCAGGTACTGCTGCCACTGGTTGCCCAGCACCTTACTTGCGCTGCTACCGAGCAGGCTGGCATCGCCGCTGGTGCCGGTGATGACACCGGCGGCGCTGACGATCAGGGTTTCGCCCTTGCCGTCATAGATGTTGCTGTTGAGGCTCTTGGCCTGACGGCTGATGGAGTCCACCGCCAGATCCAGCGCGGCGATCCCCTTGAACTGACCATCCACCATGATGGGGGTGGTGATCGTGCTCACCAGCACCTGCTGACCGTTGATATCCACCTTGAAGGGATCGATGAGGCAAGAGCGTCCTTCCCGCTTCGGGCAGGCGTAGTAGTCGTTGGCGGGATTGCCGAATTCGTCCGGGTCGGTTTTTTCGATGGAGAGCAGCAAATCGGTACCGATTTGATCCTTGTCGCGATAGAAGTAGGGCACGAAGCGCCCCTTGCTGTCGCTACCGAGCGCGGTCTGACCGGCAAAGCTGGCATCCTGACCGTCGAAACCGTTGGGCTCGAAGCCGGCGAAGGCGCCATAAAGCTGGGGCTCCAACGCCAGTTGTGCCTTGAGCAGGTCGGTGGCCTGCTGGCGATCCAGCGGCAGTTTGCCCTGTTGTTGCAGGGCGAGGGCGCTGGCCATCTGCTGGGTGTAGGAGAGCCCTTTTTGCAGCAGCTGGGTGATGGTGGCCGCCTCGGCGCGGGCATTGGCGCTGACCTTCTGCCATGCCTCCTGCTGCAGCGCTTCACGGCTGGAGCTGATGGTGAGTTGTTGGGTCTGTTGGCCGGAGTATTGGTTGAGCAGGATCAGGATGACCAGGGCTGCGGTCATGGCGATCCCGGCCATCACTAGAATGCGATTCTGGATAGAACGGAACTGCATCGTCTCTTCCTTGTTCGTGAGAAGTGTGGTGAGCGTTGTTTGGGTATCGACCGGAGGAGGCAGCTCTCCAGCATTGTGCATAGCAAATCGGAAACGGGGCTTCGGTTTTGCGATCCTCTTCAAATATCGGGCTACAGATGCAAATGGCGACAGATTTAATCCCCTACTTTAGCCCGCAATGGCGTCATGGTTTTCCCATCCGTGATTGTCGGTGCTAAAATGCGACGGTTTTTTCTAACGAATTGGCCCAAGGCCCTCTACACAAGGCTTAAAGATGAAAGTCAAAACCCGTTTTGCTCCCAGCCCGACCGGCTTTTTGCATGTCGGCGGTGCCCGTACCGCACTCTATTCCTGGTTGTTTGCAAAGAACCAGGGCGGTGAGTTCGTGCTGCGTATTGAGGATACCGACCTGGAACGTTCCACTCAGGAGGCGATCGACGCCATCATTGAGGGCATGGAATGGCTGGAGCTGAACTGGGATGAGGGCCCCTACTACCAGACCAAGCGCTTCGATCGCTACAACGGTCTGATCGACGAGATGCTGGCCGATGGCCGCGCCTACAAGTGCTACTGCTCCAAAGAGCGTCTGGAAGCGCTGCGTGAAGGCCAGATGGCCAACGGCGAGAAGCCCCGCTATGACGGCAAGTGCCGCGACCACGCCCACGATCACCCGGCCGATGCGCCGCACGTGATTCGCTTCCGCAACCCGACCGAAGGTTCCGTGGTGTTCGATGACCACGTCCGCGGCCGCATCGAGTTTGCCAACACCGAGCTGGATGACCTGATCATCCGCCGTACCGACGGCGCGCCGACTTACAACTTCTGTGTAGTGGTCGATGACTGGGATATGGAGATCACCCACGTGGTGCGTGGTGAAGACCACATCAACAACACCCCGCGCCAGATCAACATCTACAAGGCGCTGAACGCGCCGGTGCCGGAATTTGCCCACGTCTCCATGATCCTGGGTGACGATGGCGCCAAGCTCTCCAAGCGCCACGGCGCTGTCTCCGTGATGCAGTACCGCGATGACGGCTACCTGCCGGAAGCGCTGCTGAACTATCTGGTGCGTCTGGGCTGGTCCCACGGGGATCAGGAGATCTTCAGCCTCGACGAGATGATCAAGCTGTTCAGTCTGGATGCCATCTCCAAGTCCGCCTCAGCCTTCAACACCGACAAGCTGCTGTGGCTGAACAACCACTACATGCGCAGCCTGGATCCGGCCTATGTGGCCAAGCATCTGGCATGGCACATGGAAAACCAGAAGATCGACACCAGCAATGGCCCGGCACTGGCCGACGTGGTCACTCTGCTGGCCGAGCGCTGCAACACCCTGGTCGAGATGGCCGCCCAGAGCCGCTACCTGTTCGAAGAGTACGAGGCCATCGACGAAGCAGCTGCCAAGAAGCACCTGCGTGGCGTCGCTGCCGAGCCGCTGGCTCTGGCCAAGACCAAGCTGGCCGCACTGGAGAGCTGGACCACTGAAGCGCTGCACGAGCTGATTGAAGCGACCGCTGCCGAGCTGGGTCAGGGTATGGGCAAGGTTGGTATGCCGCTGCGCGTGGCCGTCACCGGTCTGGGCCAATCCCCTGCCATCGACGCCGTAATGGCACTGGTCGGCAAAGAGCGTGTACTTGCTCGTATCGACCGTGCGCTTGCTTACATCGAAGCCCGTATGGCTGCTGAGTAACTGCTGCCGATGTGGCAGGCGAGGGGACAACCCTGCTCTGCCACATGCTGAATAGCAAAAATCCGAAACCACTGGTTTCGGATTTTTTTATGGCCAGCGCACAGGCCGAAAATACTTTGGATAAAAAAATGCCAGTCAGCTGACTGGCATTTTTATTGGGACAGAGTGCCGCTTAGTGACTGTCGACCCAGACGAACTTGAGCACGAACAGCAGGGCTACCACCAGCACGCAGGGGTTGATTTCGCGCCAGCGGCCGGTGCCCGCCTTCATCACGCAGTAGGAGATAAAGCCCACGGCGATCCCCTCGGTGATGGAGAAGCTGAACGGCATCATCACTGCGGTCATAAAGGCCGGTACCGCTTCGGTCAGATCTTCCCACTTCACCCGGGTCAGCTCGGAACACATCAGCACGCCCACATAGATAAGGGCGCCAGCGGCGGCGTATGCCGGCACCATGGCGGCGACCGGAGAGAAGAAGATTGCCAGCAGGAACAGGATGCCGACCACGATGGCGGTCAGACCGGTACGGCCGCCGACGGCAACGCCGGAGCTGCTCTCGATAAAGGCGGTAACCGAGGAGGTGCCCATGAAAGCGCCGCCGACGGAGCTGACGCTATCCACCATCAGTGCCTGTTTCATGCGTGGGAAGTGGCCCTTGTCATCGGCCAACTTGGCGCGGTTGGTGACGCCGATCAGGGTGCCGGAAGAGTCGAACAGGTTGACCAGCATAAAGGAGAAGATGATCCCGGCGAGGCTGATATCGAGCGATCCCATCAGATCCAGCTGGCCGAACACCGGTTCGATGCTGGGGGGCATGGAGACAAAGCCCTTGAAGGTGACATCGCCAAACAGCCAGCCCAGCGCCGTGGTGACCACGATGGCGATCAGCACGGCGGAATGAACGCCGCGGGCGGAGAAGATGCAGATCAGGAAGAAGCCGAGCAGACCCAGCAGGCAGGGCAGAGAGGTGAGGTTGCCCACGGTCACCATGGTGGCCGGGCTCGCGACCACAATCCCGGCGTTGTGCAGGCCGAGCAGGGCGATCAGCAGACCGATACCGGCGGTGATGCCGACCCGCAGGGTGAGCGGGATGTTGCCGATCAGCCAGTAGCGCACTCGCAGCAGGGTGAGGATCAACAGACCCATGGCACCCCAGAAGATGGTGCCCATGCCCACTTGCCAGGAGTAACCCATGCCGGCGACGACCACGAAGGCGAAGAAGGCGTTGAGGCCCATGGCGGGGGCCAGCGCGATCGGCAGGTTGGCCAACAGGCCCATCAGGATGCTGCCGATACCGGCGATGAGGCAGGTAGTGACGAACACGGCCTGGGTGTCCATGCCTGCCGCAGAGAGGATCTGCGGGTTGACGAACACGATGTAGACCATGGTCAGGAAGGTGGTGATACCGGCGATCAGTTCGGTGCGGGCGGTAGTGCCATGGCCTTGCAGGGCAAACAGGCGCTCAAGCAATCCTTGCCCGGCAGCCTGTGTGGGGGCCTGTTGTGGTTGATTCATGTTGGATTCCAATAGGTGACGTGAAATAAGCAGCAGGCGAGCGGGCTCCCATTCATGCGGGAGTGATGGCCCTGTTTCTGGTGGAGAAGTAACCAGACTCGTCCTGATACCGTGACAGCGCGCACATTTTTACACAGGCGACGCCGTTTACAAACCCCGGATCTGCGAAGCGGATCAATGAATGGAGTAAAAGATCAAACGTTTGCTTTTTCGCCAACAAAAAAGGTTCTCGTCGGAGAACCTTTTGGGCGCAGAGAGGGCAGAGATCAGAGAGTTTTGAAGTAGCGCTCCACCAGCTGGGCCAGCACCGAATCGAGCTGATCCTGCACTTCCCCCAGCTCGCGGCCGAAGCGGCGCAGAAAGAGGCTGGCCTGCTCCTCGCTCAGCTTGAGATCGTTGAGAAAGAACTCCTGCTCCGGCAGCTTCTTGTCGTAACGGGGGATCAGCACCCAGCTCACCAGCTCCGGCTCGACCGCTTCGAAGATCTTGGCGGCGGCAACGCAGAAGGTTTCGATGTGTTCCTTGCCATCCGGTCCGAGACAGCCGGGTTCAACCCGGATCTGGATGGTCAGTTTTTTGGTCATTTCAGTACATCCATGCAATGTTATCCGTCTTGGATTGTAAGCCAAAAGGCAACAGAAAGGGGAGCCGGAGCTCCCCTTGTGACGCTGGTCGCAGCTGCGATGGTACGGCTTGCGCCGACCGACCGTTTACTTGGCGATGCGCTTGTACTTGGCGCGGTGCGGTTGGATCGCCTCGGCGCCGTAGGTCTTCTTCTTCCACTCTTCGTATTCGGTAAAGTTACCTTCGAAGAACTCGATCTTGCCCTCATCCTGATAGTCGAGGATGTGAGTGGCGATACGGTCGAGGAACCAGCGGTCGTGGGAGATGACCATGGCACAACCCGGGAACTCCAGCAGGGCGTTCTCGAGGGCGCGCAGGGTTTCGATATCCAGATCGTTGGTCGGTTCATCCAGCAGCAGCACGTTGCCGCCGGTCTGCAGCAGCTTGGCCAGATGCAGACGACCACGCTCACCACCGGAGAGTTCGCCAACCCGCTTCTGCTGGTCGGAACCCTTGAAGTTGAAGCGGCCGATATAGGCGCGGCTCGGGAACTCGTAGTTGCCGATGCGCAGGATATCCTGACCGTCAGCGACCTCTTCGAATACCGTCTTCTTGTCATCCATGCTGTCGCGGAACTGATCGACAGAGGCCAGTACCACGGTTTCACCCAGGGTGATGGCACCGGAATCCGGCTGCTCCTGACCCGACATCATGCGGAACAGGGTCGACTTACCGGCACCGTTCGGGCCGATGATGCCGACGATGGCCCCCTTCGGAATGGCAAACGACAGATCGTCGATCAGCACCCGATCACCATAGGATTTGCGCAGGTTGGCCACTTCCACCACCTTGTCGCCGAGGCGCGGTCCGGGCGGAATGAACAGCTCGTTGGTCTCGTTGCGCTTCTGGTAGTCGTTGGTGTTGAGCTCTTCGAAGCGAGCCATACGGGCCTTGGACTTGGCCTGACGCCCTTTCGGGTTTTGACGAACCCACTCCAGCTCTTTCTCGATGGACTTGCGACGGGCCGCTTCGGAACTTGCTTCCTGCGCCAGACGTGCGTCCTTCTGCTCCAGCCAGGAGGAGTAGTTGCCTTCCCACGGGATACCTTCGCCGCGGTCCAGCTCCAGGATCCAGCCCGCCACGTTGTCGAGGAAGTAACGGTCGTGGGTGATGGCCACAACAGTGCCTTCGTAGTCGTGCAGGAAACGCTCGAGCCAAGCCACGGATTCCGCATCCAGGTGGTTGGTCGGTTCGTCCAGCAGCAGCATGTCCGGCTTTTCCAGCAGCAGACGGCACAGTGCCACACGGCGGCGCTCACCACCGGAGAGGTGCTTGATTTTGGCATCCCAGGCCGGCAGGCGCAGGGCATCGGCCGCACGCTCCAGCTGGTTTTCCATGTTGTGGCCACCCTGAGCCTGGATGATGGCTTCCAGCTCGCCCTGTTCGCGGGCCAGCTTGTCAAAGTCGGCATCCGGGTCGGCGTAGGCAGCATAGACCTCGTCCAGACGGGCCATGGCGCGTTTCACTTCGCCAACGGCCTCTTCGACCGCTTCGCGTACGGTCTGCTCCGGCTCAAGCTTCGGCTCCTGTGGCAGGTAGCCGATCTTGATGCCGGGCTGCGGACGGGCTTCCCCTTCGATCTCGGTGTCGATGCCCGCCATGATGCGCAGCAGGGTCGATTTACCGGCGCCGTTCAGACCCAGCACGCCGATCTTGGCGCCCGGGAAGAAGCTCAAGGAGATGTTCTTGAGAATATGACGCTTGGGCGGCACTACCTTGCCGACCCGGTTCATGGTGTAAATAAATTGAGCCATTGGCTAATTCTCTTCCTTTTCAGCAGGTTAATGTCTTGGCATTAACAGACTGATGTCGTGGTGGGGCCAGGTCGACACAGGTCAACCGGGTTCCAAAAAACCCGTCGATTGTAAACCAACGGACGAGGGGGGGCAAAGGTGGCACCCGGCTATGTCCCCCCTTTGCCGCAGCGGTCACGCCTTGCTGCATCAGCCGTGCAATTTGGGCATGATGTGGGCTGCCGTTTTGTTCCGGAGCCCTCATGAACCCATCTCCTCAAGCCCCCTCACTGGCCGCCTTTCTCTGCACAATGGGATTGGACGCTGCCCTGAGTGAAGCCATCAGCCTGCGCTTGCCACGGCTGACGTTGCGCGCCGGTCAGGCACTGTTGGCGCAAGGGGCAGAGCAGGACGCTGCCTTCTATATCGAAGCGGGCATCGCTCGCGCCAGCCACTACACCCGGGACGGACAGGAGCGCTGCAAGGAGTTCTACTTCGAAGGGGAGCTCTGCCTGCTCTATGACAGCTGGCTCACGGGATCGCTCGCCCGCTACCAGCTGGAGGCGCTGACGGCGCTGCAGGTGGTGCGGGTACCGCTCACCCTGCTGGATGAGCCCACCTGGCAGCCGGTTTGCATGGCCCTGCTACGCCAGCAGATCGGTTACAAGGAGCGCAAGGAGGCGTTTTTGCTGCTCCACTCCCCCGAAGAGCGTTATCGGGAGCTCTGCCACACCTTCCCCCACTGGCCTGCGCGGCTCACTCAGGTGCAGCTCGCCAACTACATCGGCATCAGCCCGGTCACCCTGTCACGGATCCGCAGGCGCATTAACACGGGTTAATGCCGCTCTCCGACCATCCCCTCATGCTGCGCCATCCAAATGACGGATGAGGTGTGGATGATGTCGCTGTTTCTGTGGTCGCAGCTGGTGGTGAGCCTGGCCTTGCTGCTCGATCTGTTGTCGTTTCAGTTGCGGGATCGCCGCAGGATCCTGGCCTGTCTGGCCCTCTCCTGCGCCCTCAATGCCGGTCACTTTGCCCTGCTCGGGCAGTGGTCAGCCGCCAGCCTGTTGCTGCTGGCCAGCGTGCGCTTTGTTGTGAGTATCTGGCTGGTTCACCGCATCTTGATGTGGCTTTTCATGGGGTTGGCCTGTGCAGCGGCGCTGGCGACCTATCAGGGCCTGCTCTCATTGATCGGGCTGCTGGCTAGCCTGCTGCAAACCCGGGCCGCGTTTTGCCCGGATGATCGCCTGTTGCGGCGCTGGATGCTGCTCGGTACCCTCTGCTGGCTGGGTAACAACTTGCTGGTGGGCTCACCGGTCGCCGCGCTGATGGAGGGGCTGTTTCTGGTCAGCAATCTGGTGGGTTACTACCGCCACTATGGCTTCGATTATTGGGGGCGTGGCCGCAGAAAGGGGCGTGTGCCGCCTTCCGGTCGGGCGAGCTCCTGACCTTCCGCTCAGGGCTGTTTGTGGCCAGCGAAGTAGAGCACCCGTTTCACATACTCCTGCGTCTCGTCATAGGGTGGGATCCCGCCATAGCGCTCCACCGCTTTTTCCCCGGCATTGTAGGCCGCCGAGATCAGTACCCAGTCGCCATCGAAGCGGCGATCCAGCCATTTGAGATAACTGACGCCACCCTTGATGTTCTGGGCTGGATCGAATGGCTGGGTTACCCCGAACCGTTGCTGGGTTTCGGGGATCAGCTGCATCAGCCCCTGAGCATTCTTGGGTGAAACGGCGCGGCTGTTGAGATTGGATTCGGCGATGGCAATCGCCAGTACCAGCCGGGCATCCACCTTATGGTGTTTGGCGGCGTGACGCAGCATGGTGACCAGCTTTTGCTTGGAGGGGGGCTGGCGGGCAACCCAGGTGTCGACATTGAAGGGGGTGGAAGGGAGCCCGGCCATATAGCCACCCTGACCGCCACGGATCCCGATGCCACACCGCTCCCCCATAGGGGCATTGCCGACCCGCGGGTTGTAGTAGCGGCTGGCCTGCTGGTTGCCCAGGCGCATCGCCATGGCGAGATAACTGTTGGCCAGCTTGGCGCTGCGTATCGAGGTGGGGCCGGTGGCGAGCAGGCGGCCGATCCGGAAATATCCCTCTGGGTTGCCGGTGCTGGCGGCGACACAGTAGAGATCGATGGCCTTTTGCAGATTGCCGTGTTGCTGGGCCACTTGACCGTGCTTGATCGCCGTTAGCGCCTTGGGGGCCTGTCTGAAATCCCTGCCTTGTGCCATCGCCCGCGGCGTACCTGCCAGTAACAACGACAAAAAAAGCAGCAAAAACAGTCCGTTTTCGCTGATGTGCCTCATGGGTTATCTCCTGTTTGAGTACAGAAGATATAGAGGAACATGGCTGCTATCGCCACGGACCCAGTGGATCCTGTTGTTATAGCGTGGAGATTTCAGAGAGCAAAACGGTATGGAACTAACGGCATCTCGACAGTTTCACACCATTTTTCATCCGGTTAAAAGTCGTGGTGATACTCCTGCTCATCCAGCACCGTGGGAGGAAGCGCGCGATAGAAGCTGCCAATTTCGCTGACAACCCAGAGCGAAAGCAGGATCAACATGCTGATAAGGGGAAGCAGGGTGTGGTTCTGGGTCAGGGCATAGGCCGCAATGGCGGCACCGGTCAAAAGCAGGATTCGGATCATGAGGTGGCTCCTTGTCGTCATGGGGGGGGCGTGGCCACGGACAGAGCGCCTGGGGTCGGGAGTTGTTCCCGGGTGGCACGAAGCGCGCTGAGTATATCGCGTCATGCCGCTGCCGATCCGTGGTGTCATCACACTTTCCATAGTCATGGGTTTCGTATCGAGTTGAGCCCCGCCAGATGCGGGGCCAGTAATGGTTTGACGGTCAGAAGAAACCGCCGTTGTTATCGTCACTGTCGGCCCAGCCGCTACTCTGGCTATCGTCGTCGAGAAAATTGCTGCCAGCATCGGGAGGTGAATCCCAGCCGTCCCAGCGCACCGGTTCCGCATCGACCGGATTGGCGATGGGCGCTGGCTCTATGATGTCGATGATCTCCTCGGGCCGGTTGCTGTGAAACAGTCCGCCGATCATATCGGCCAGCATCACGCCACCGGCCACACCGGCGGCGGTTTGCAGGGCGCCGCCCAAAAAGGAGCTGGTACGGGATGCTGGCTGGGCAGGCGCGGATGCCGGTGGCGGCGTAAAGCGCGGAGGCGGGCTGCTTTCGCTACCAAACAGGCCGGAGAGAAAACTGCCACCACTTGGGGCGCTCTGGCTGGCTTCCAGCTCCTTGACCCGCTCGTTGAGGCGAGTAAGGGCAGCCTGCTGAATTAGCAGCGCCTGGGCCATGTAGTAGGGGGCATCGGGCTGCTGGGCCAGATGCTGGCGGATCAGCTGATCCGCTTGTGGGTCTCGCTTGCTATCCCTGGCTTGCGCTTGCTTGAGGCGGTCGAACAGTCCCTCGATCATACCCTGTTCCTGTTGTTGCATCTCAAATCCTCGCTATGGTGCGCAGACAGTGCGTTTAGCCATCCTAAAACCCGCGGGGCATCAGTGGTATCTGATTAACTCATCAATGACCGAGGGGTTACCCGCGCTCGTCAGCGGGTGGGCCGGTAGTAGTCGAGATACCAGCGGATAAACTCGGCAACACCTTGCTTGAGGGGCGTAGCGGGGCGCAGGCCGGTGAGGGTGTGCAGCGGTTCGCTGTCGGCCCAGGTGGCGTGCATGTCGCCTGCCTGCATCGGCAGCATCCGCTTGATGGCGGGCTTGCCGATGGCCTCTTCCAGCGCCTCGATAAAATCGAGCAGCCGTACTGGCTGGCCGTTGCCGATATTGAAGATGCGATAGGGGGCGGCGCTCTCGGCCGCGCTCTGCTCGCTGGCGTGCCAACCGGGATTGGGACGGGGTGGCTGGTCGGCCACAGCGAGGATCCCCGCGACTATGTCATCTATGTAGGTGAAGTCGCGGCTGAGATCGCCGTGGTTGTACACATCGATAGGCTCTCCCGCCAGAATGGCGCGGGTGAACTTGATGATGGCCATGTCGGGGCGGCCCCAGGGGCCGTAGACGGTAAAGAAGCGCAGCCCTGTGGTGGGCAGGCCATAGAGCGCCGAGTAGGCGTGGGCCATCAGCTCGCCGCTCTTCTTGGTGGCGGCGTAGAGGGAGATGGGGTGATCCACCTGCTGCGCGGTGGAGTAGGGCATCTGATCCCCCATGCCATAGACCGAGCTGGAGGAGGCGTAGAGCAGATGCTGGATGCCGTGCTGGCAGCACCCCTCCAGCACCGTCAGCATGCCGGTGAGGTTGCTGTCGGCATAGGCGAACGGATTGTCGATGGAGTAACGCACCCCCGCCTGCGCCCCCAGATGGATCACCCGCTCGAAGCGATGGCGGGCAAACAGGGTCGCCATGGCTTCGCGATCCGCCAGATCCCGCCGCTCGAAGTGAAAATGGGGGAAACTGGCCAGCTGGGCCAGCCGCGCCTCTTTCAGACTCACCTCGTAGTAGTCGTTGAGGTTGTCGAGCCCCACCACCCGATGGCCTGCGGCGCACAGCTGGCTGGCCACATGAAAACCGATAAAACCGGCGACGCCGGTGACCAGATAGATCATGGTTGGGTCTCCGGGTTGCAGCTGGTGTTGGCAGGCTGCTTTTTGGCGGGAAGATGTGGCCGCCCGATGGCGTGATAGTCAAACCCGAGCTCGCTGAGCTGGCGCGGGTCATAGAGGTTGCGGCCATCGATGATGACAGGCTGGTTGAGCAGTGCTTTCAACTGTTGGAAATCGGGGGCGCGAAACGCCTGCCATTCGGTACAGATGAGCAGGGCATCAGCCCCTTCCAGCGCAGATTCCTGAGTGGGGCAGAGCAGCAGATCCGGCCGCTCGCCGTAAAGCTCATGGGCGCGCCCCATCGCCTTGGGATCAAAGGCCTGCACCCGGCCACCGGCAGCCCAGATGGCGGCCAGCAGCGGGCGGCTCGGTGCATTGCGCATATCGTCGGTGCCGGGTTTGAACGCCAGCCCCCACAGGGCGAAGGTGCGGCCGCGCAGATCCGGGCCGAAGCGGTTTCGTAGGGTTTGCGCCATCTTCTGTTGCTGGCGCTGGTTGACCTGCTCGACCGCCGCTAAAAGCGGGGCGTCGCAGCCGACACTCGCCGCGGTATGGCGCAACGACTTGATATCTTTGGGGAAGCAGGAGCCGCCGTAGCCGCAGCCCGGGTAGATAAAGTGGTAACCGATGCGGGGATCGGCGCCCATCCCCTGGCGCACCGCCTCGATATCGGCCCCCAGTTGCTCGGCGAGGGCCGCCATCTCGTTCATAAAAGAGATCTTGGTGGCCAGCATGGCGTTGGCGGCGTATTTGGTGAGCTCGGCGCTGCGCAGATCCATCACCACGATCCGGTCGTGATTGCGGTTGAAGGGGGCATAGAGGGCGCGCAACTGCTCAAGCGCCCGCTCGCTGTCACAGCCGATGATGATGCGGTCCGGCCGCATGCAGTCGTTGACCGCCGCTCCCTCCTTGAGAAACTCGGGGTTGGCCGCCACTTCGCAGGTGAGGGTCAGCCCACGCACGGCCAACTGCTGCTCAATGTGTTCCCTTACTTGCTGCGCCATGCCGACCGGTACAGTGCTTTTGGTCACCACCAGCTTGGGGCGCTGCATCAGTCGGCCTATGGTGTCGGCCACCGCCAGCACATGTTGCAGATCGGCCGAGCCATCCTCGTCAGCCGGGGTACCCACGGCGATCAGCAGCAGGTCGCCGTGTGCCACGCCTATGGCGGGATCGACCGTGAAGCTCAGGCGGCCGCTGGCAAGATGGCTCTCGACCAGCGGGGCCAGCCCCGGCTCATAAAAGGGGATCTGCCCCAGCCTGAGGGCGGCGATCCGCTCGTCATCCACATCCACGCAGCAGACCTGATGGCCCACCTCGGCCAGAACGGCGGCCTGCACCAGCCCGACATAGCCTGTGCCAAAAATGGTGACCTTCATGAAAAGTGCCTCGTGCTGTGAATGGGGGGATGGCGCGCTTAAACCGCGGCATGCTGCATCTTGGTGCAGCGGGTGTCAATGCCAGATGACAGGCACCAGAATGGGGCGTTCAGCCTGACTGTTGTGATCCTTTTCACAAAAAATAGACTGGACCCCATAACGAAGCCCTGTGGACAGGGCTCGCAGCCCGCCCGCAACGGCAGGCGACAGACACTCTCTCTTTACTTCGCTTGGATACAGGTTATGGACAACACCTCGATTCGCACTGCCCATCCTATTTATGAGGATGTGCTGGCCCTGCTGACGGCGGCCGGCTTTGTTTCCCTCGGCATCTTTCTGTTTCATCAGGTTGGTCTGCTCACTGGCGGGACTGCCGGGCTGGCGCTGCTGCTGCAAAAAGTGACCGGCATCAGCTTCGGCCTGCTGTTTTTCGGCATCAACCTGCCCTTCTATGCGCTGGCATGGCTGCGGATGGGGCCACGTTTTACCTTCAACACTTTTGTCTCGGTGGCGGCGGTCTCCTACATGACCGATCACCTCAACGGGGTGTTGCAGATCGGCAAGATAGAGCCTCTCTATGCGGCGCTGATCGGCGGTACCTTGATTGGCATGGGGCTGCTCATCATGTTTCGCCACAAGTCGAGTCTGGGGGGCTTCAACATTCTGGCGCTCTTTATTCAGGATCGCTTTGGCATCCGGGCGGGTAAGCTGCAGATGGGGCTCGATTGCGCCATTGTTGTTGCCTCGTTTTTCGTGGTGCAGCCCTGGATCCTGGCGCTCTCCATCGTGGCGGCGGTTATCTGTAATCTGGTGTTGACACTCAACCACAAGCCCGGCCGTTACCAGATTGCCTGACAAGCTGCGGCAGTGGCTCGATAAGACAAGCGTGACCCGATAGCACGAGGCGGCCTGATGGCCGCCTCGTCTGTTTCTACCCTGGGGTTTGTTCGCTGCGCCTAGCTCGCCTGCTCCAGCCTGCTGTCGCCGCTGATAGCGTGACCACCGACGGCGAGCGGGGTGTGACAGGCCACCTGATGATGGGACTCATCACACGCCTCAAGCCTTGGCGCCTTGCTTTTGCACAACTCGGTCGCATGGGGACAGCGCTGGTGGAAGTGGCAGCCGCTTGGCGGCGAGATGGGGGAGGGCACATCGCCGGTCAGCAGAATGCGCTGGCTGCGCCTGCGTGGATCCGGCACCGGAATGGCAGAGATCAACGCCTGGGTGTAAGGGTGGCGCGGCGCCAGATAGAGCGACTGGGCATCCGCCAGTTCGACGATCCGTCCCAGATACATCACCGCGATCCGATCCGAGATGTGTTTGACCACCGACAGATCGTGGGCGATGAAGATGATGGAGAGGTTCATCTCCCGCTGCAGGCTGAGCAGCAGGTTGACGATCTGGGACTGCACCGAGACATCGAGGGCCGAGACCGCCTCGTCGCACACCAGCAGCTTGGGCTTGAGGGCGATGGCGCGGGCGATGCCGATCCGCTGGCGCTGACCGCCGGAAAACTCGTGGGGGTAGCGATCCACTGCGCTGCCCGGCAGGCCCACTTTTGTCAGCAGCTCTTGCACCCAGCCGCGCCGCTGCTCAGTGTTGCCTTTACCGTGGATGATAAAGGGCTCCTCCAGGATCTGGCCCACGGTGTGGCGGCTGTTGAGGGATTCTGCAGGATCCTGAAATACCATCTGCATCTCTTGGCGCAGGGAGCGCATCCCCTTCGGGCTGAGGGCGGTGATATCGCGCCCCTCGAAGGTGATGGTGCCTGCGGTCGGCTCGAACAGCTTGAGCAGGCTGCGTCCGAGGGTGGACTTGCCGCAGCCCGACTCACCCACCAGCCCCAGCGTCTCCCCCTGTTTCAGGTCGAAGCTGATGCCATCCACCGCGTGAACCGTATATTGCTTGCGCAGGAAACCGCCTCCCAGCCGGAAATGCTGTTTTAGATCCCTGACCGATAACAGAGTGCTCATACGGTCAACTCCTTCCAGTAGTGACAGGCGACATGGTGGCTCGGATTTAACTGCTCCACCGCCGGAATGGTGCTGACACAGAGGTCGGTCGCGTGGGGGCAGCGGTTGGAGAAGCGGCAGCCAGCGGGCATCTCGTGCAGGGCTGGCACCTGTCCCTTGATGGTCTTGAGCAGGCTCTTGGGCTCATCCTCAAGGCGCGGGATTGAGCTCATCAAACCGTGGGTATAGGGGTGACGGGGATGGTCAAACAGCTCGAACACGTCGGCCTGCTCCACCGCCCGGCCGGCGTACATCACCACCACCTCGTCACAGAGCTCGGCCACCACACCTAGGTCGTGAGTGATGAAGATGATGGCCATCCCGGTCTGGGCCTGCAGCTCTTTCATCAGTTCGAGGATCTGGGCCTGAATGGTGACATCCAGCGCCGTGGTCGGCTCGTCACAGATCAGCAGGTCTGGCTCGCAGGAGAGCGCCATGGCGATCATCACCCGCTGGCGCATACCGCCGGATAGGTTGTGGGGATAGACCGCAAAGCGCTGGGCGGGCTCGGGTATGCCCACTTTCTGCAGCATGGCGATGGCCGCGGCTTTGCGTTGGGCCTTGTCATACTCGGGGCGATGGAGGCGAAACACCTCCATCAGCTGCTCCCCCACCGTCTGCACCGGGTTGAGGGCCGTCATCGGTTCCTGAAAGATCATCGAGATGCGGTTGCCGCGCACCTTGTACATCTGATCCGGCGCCAGAGTGAGCAGCTCCTCCCCCTGAAAGCGGATGGAGCCGGCTACCACCTGACCATGGGGTTTGGGCAGCAGCCCCATGATGGCAAGCGATGTGACGCTCTTGCCGCAGCCGGACTCGCCGACGATCCCCAGAGTCTGACCTGGGGCCACCTTGAAGCTGACCCCATCGAGCACCTTGATCTTGCCGTCATCGACGGCGAACTCCACCTCGAGATTGCTTACCTCAAGGATCGAAGCCTGGTTCTGGCCGTTATCAACGGCGAACTCCCCCCCGTTATCCGGTACGTCGAGGATCGAGGCTGGGTGCTGGCCGTTATCAGCGGCGAACTCCCCCCCGTTATCCGGTACGTCAAGAATGGGGGCCTGAGTGTTGGGCATAACGGCTGCTCCCTTCGCAATGGCCTGAATATCAATGACGTGCATAGGTCTTGTCGAGCAGGTTGATGGGCGCCAGCGCCTCCCCTGCCTCCTTGGCGTTGCGGGTCTCTTCCTTCACCTTGGGATCGAGCCAGAGCAGACCGCCACTACTGTGAGGATAACCATCCATCGGCCAGTAGAGCAGATCCGGCGTGTTCTTGGTGGCAGGCACCTCCGGCAGCATCACATAACGCCAGCTGCTGGCCCGTACATAGTTGAGCTGCACCCCGGGCACGAAGATGGCGAGATCATAGATGCGCTGCTGGATTTGCTGGGAGAGCTTGGCCCGTTTGGCCATGTCGAATTCGATGTTGTAGGCATCGATCAGCGCGTCCAGCTCCTTGTCAGCCACGTTGAACAGGTTGTTGGTCTGCGGTTTGTTGGCGTTGGCGGAGTGGAAAAACTCCCAATATTGCGGATAGAGACCGCCGCCGCCCCAGCCGAGCCAGGCCGCTTCATGTTTTTTCTCCAGCATCACCTTGAAGCCGGTGGCGCCATCCACTAGGTTGAGCTCCAGATCCAGACCCGCCTTCTTGGCCTCTTCTTTCAGCACGGTCAGTCGCTTGGAGTGCTCCTGACTGGTGTAGGTGAGCGCCAGCGTCAGTCGCTCCCCCTTCTCATTTTGCAGGATGCCGTCCGGCCCCGGCTTGTTGTAGCCGCCCTTGGCAAAGTACTCCCGCGCCTTGCCGATGTCATAAGCCCGCTCTGGCAGCGTGATGTCGGTGAATTCGCCAAAGCCCGAGTCAAAGGTGGTGGCTCTGTCGTAGTCGCCACGCAGCACCGTCTCGATCATCTTGTCGATGTTGAAGGCATGCTGGATGCCGAGCCGCACGTTCACATCCGCCAGCTTGGGGTTGGCCACATTGAGGTGAACCCCCTGACCGCCCTGTTTGGTGTCGGTCATGGCCATCACCTTCTGCACGTAGCCTTTTTTGTACTCCGGGGTGACCGCTTTTTCATGCCACCAGTTGGGCAGGATCATCTCGAAGGTATCGATCTCCCCTTTCAGGAAGTGACGGAAGGCGATGTTATGGTCGCGGATCACCTGCACCTTGATGGTGTCGATGTTGAATCTGTGCTGGTTATAGCGATCACTCTTTGCCCACCAATCCTGCTGCTTGCTGAAGGTGACCGACTTGCCCTTCTTGACGTCGCTGATCACATAGGGGCCTGTGGTGGGCACCACGGCCCAGTTGTACTGCTTCACCCAGTTGGGGGTCAGCTTGTAGTAGTGCTTGGGCTGGGGCCACAGCTCGGTGGTGTTGAGCAGATCCAGCTTGGCCTTGCGGTTGCCCGCTTTGACCAGAATGGTGTGGTCATCGATCTTCTCTACCGCAACTACTTCAGTGGTGTAGTAGTTGTTGAACCAGGGCCCCTTGATGTGTTTGGAGCGCATCATCTCGTAGCCGAAGGTGTAGTCATCGGCATTGACCGGCTTGCCATCAGACCATTTGGCGCGGGGATCCAGCTTGAAGTAGACGGTCTGGCTGTCTGGCGCTATAGCCCAGTGGGTCGCCAGCGAGGGGATTGGGTTGCCGGTATTGGGGTGAAAGCTGATGAGCCGCAGCTGGTTATCGAGAATAAAGGAGCGGAACGAACCGTTGGAGTCAGGTCCCACGGTGCGAAACGTCAGCGGAAAGCTGTCGACAAACATATTGAGGCTGCCACCCGGCAGCGCCTTGGGGGAGGCGAACACAGGATCCGTGTCGTTGGTCTCCCATTTGAGATCCGTGGGCAGGCTGGCTGCCCAGACCCAGGATCCGTTTACCAGCACAAAGAGAGCACCTATCCATTTGATTTTATTGTTCATGTTTGACTTCCAGGTCTAGCCCCTGCACTGGGGGTCTTGATTGATAACGGGATTATCCCTTGCTCCCGGGACCGCCGATGGCGGCGGCCCGTCCTTCATTTATCACTGTTCGTTACCCGGCGCCTGCTGATGCGCGCTGGCACAGGTTGGCTTACTGGTAACGGGTAAATTTGCGCGGATCGAACGCCTCGCGGATCGCCTCGCCGATAAAGGAGACCATGATCAGCACCAGACTCACCGCGGCCACCACCGAGCTGACGATCCAGATGGCATCCAGATTGTTGATGCCCTGGGATAGCAGCTCCCCCCAGCTCGGGGTCGGCGGTGCCAGCCCGAAGCCAAGATAGTCGAGCGCTGTCAGGGTGGAGATATTGCCCACCACGGCGAACGGCGCCAGGGTGACGATCATCATCAGGGTGTTGGGCAGGATGTGGTTGAAGATGATCCGCCCGGTGGTCGCCCCTTGCGCCCGCGCTGCCATCACATAGTCCCGCGCCCGCTCCTTGTAGGTGAGGGTGCGCATATACCAGGTGATCCCCATCCAGCCGAACAGCACGTTGATGGCGACAAACAGGCCGAAGTTGGGCTTGGCCAGCGACACCAGGATCATGATGACGTAGAGAAACGGCACCTGGGACCAGATCTCGATAAAGCGTTGCAGGATGAGGTCGAAGCGGCCGCCGAGAAAACCCATCAGACAGCCGATGGTGACTCCGATGGCGTAACTGGCCGCCAGCGCGATAAAGGCAAAGCCGATGGCGATGCGAAAGCCGTAAACCAGTCGCGCCAGCACATCGCGGCCGCTGGTGTCGGTGCCGAGGAAGTGGCGCTCGGCCGCGCTGGGGGCGTAAGGCGGGTAGGCATCCTCTTTGAAATCCTGCTCGTAGGGGTTCCAGGGTACTGGCGGCAGCAGCACCCAGTCGCCCTGGCCCTCTGCGGCAAATTTGGCCTTGAGCTGGCGGTAGTTGGTTTCGTACTCGTAATCGAGCCCGAACTGCTGACCGGGGATCACATCGCCATAGGTGGGGAAGTGCAGCTGGCCCTGATAGCTCACCATCAGTGCCCGGCTGTTGACCAGCAGCTCCGCCAGCAGGGAGAGCAGCACCAGGGTGGTGAAGATGATGAAGGAGTAGTAGCCGCGCTTGATCGACTTGAAGCGCTTGAGTTTTTTCAAGGTAACCGGATTGAGCTTCATGGTCAGTCTCCAAACCGCACGCGGGGGTCAACAGAGGGTGCAACGCAGATATCGGAGACGATATGGCGTGATACCAGCATCGGCATAGCAATAGAGGTCTGGTTCATGGTCAATCTCCAAACCGCACGCGGGGATCAACGAGGGCCACGCAGATATCGGAGACGATGTTGCCTATCAGCATCAGCATGGAGGTGATGGCCAGAATGCCCATGACGGTGGGGTAATCCCGTTCGACGATAGCCTCGTAACCGAGCAGGCCGATGCCGTCGATGTTGAAGATGGTCTCGATGAGGAAGGAGCCGCCAAAGAAAACGGTGAGCACAGACCCCAGGTGGCTGGCGATGGGGATCAGGCTGTTGCGCATCGCGTGGTCGGTGACCGCCTTGCGAAACGGCAACCCCTTGGCCACGGCGGTACGCACATAATCGGCCGACAGGTTCTCCATCAGGCTGTTTTTCATAGTCATGGTGAGGATGGCGAAATCGCCGATGGCGTAGGCGATAAGCGGCAGCAGGGCGTGGGCAAAGACAGTGCGGATCTGATCCCAGCTGCTCTCCATGTATTCAAAGTCGTCTCCCGGAAAACCGCCCATCGGCAGCCACTCCAGATGGAAGGCGAAGACGGTGATGAGGAAGATCCCTACCACGTAGGCGGGCAGGGCATAGGCCATGTAGATGAGCATGGAGCTTAACGAGTCGAAGCGGCTGTTGTGCCTGAGCGCCTTCGCCACACCCAGCGGAATGGAGACCGCATAGCTCAGCAGAAAGGTTGCCAGCCCGAAGAAGGCGGTAACGGGGAGCCGCTCCTTGATGAGATCCCACACCGGCTCGTAGTAGCGGGTCGATTCGCCCAGATCGAGTACCGCCAGCTTCTGCAGCCACTCCCAGTAGGCGACCAGCATGGGCTTGTCGAGGCCATAGAAGGCCTTGAGCTCCTCGATCTGTTCATCGGAGAGGGCCTGTGCCCCCTTGCTGCCACTGGAGCGGCCGGATTCATTCTGGGAAACTTGGGCTTGCAGCAGCATGCGTTCGACCGGTCCACCCGGCACGAAACGGGTGATGGTGAAGACGAGCAGGGTGATACCGAGAAACGTCGGGATGATCAAAAGCATCCGGCGTAGGAAATACGACAGCATGGTGGAACCTCGTCCTTGTTGTTCTTTTTTGCGGCCAGTCAAATCCGGTGACGGGCCTGTCCTTCCTGGCATTACGCGCTGGATTGGTTGCCAAACAGCAGACAATCCGCTTGGCCACTGTAAAAGCTCTGCAACAAAAATCAAGTACAAGGAAATGGAAAACTGGGACAAATGACCCGCTGAGACCAAAAGCACCGAAAAATGACGTTTTTTATCTGAAAAGTGAAAATCAAAACAAAACGCTACTGCTCAACATTATTTTAAAAAATATAAACAGCTGTTTGTTTTAGTTTTAATTGATTTTAACTTGTTGATTTGTAATGTTTTTGTTTGTGGTGTGAAATTGAAGGAAAACGATGTCATCTCGACAATTTTATCTGTTATCCCCATGAGAACGGTCAGGTGCAACCCTCATGAAGTTAGTGTTTTATTCTTATTAATGCCAATAAATCAAAATAAGATATAAACGGACAGCACGTTAACTAATAAGTTCATCAAATTTTAATTCAGCGCCATTTATGCCATTTAACAATGTTTTTACATTGTGTGGGTTGTTTTTGGCAGAATTATTCACTAATTATGCCGGTCAAAATTAATACACTCCGCTTATTCTACGTCCGACCTCGCCGCCCCCCAGCTCCATTGACGTCGCTAGTCAAAGATTGATAAGCCTTACACATCGCTCCAAAGAGGGCGGTATCAGGAAGCAAACAATAAACAACCAGGAAGGATATAAGCGATGCTTAGGAAGAGCAGAATCTCTGCTGCGATTGCGTTCGCCTTGGCGAGCCTTGCGGCGGCCCCATCCGTATCTGCCGAAGAAGGGCAGAACGTCGAAAAACTGCAGAAAATCAAAGTCACTGGCTCTCGTATCTCCCGTGTTGATGTTGAGGGGGCGACTCCGGTTGTCTCTGTCAGCAAGGCTCAAATTGAACAGTCTGGTCAGCAGACTGTGGCCGATTATCTGAAACAGGCCTCCTACAACTCCTTTGGTGGTTACTCCCCTTCCTCTGGTGACTCCTATCAATCTCAGGGAACCGTTGGTCTGCGTGGTCTGGGCTCTACCCGTACTCTGGTACTGCTCAATGGCAAGCGGATCGCAGGTTCACCGACTATGGGTGGTACTTCCATCAACCTCAACACCATCCCCATGGCGGCGGTTGAGCGGGTGGAAGTGAACCTGGATGGTGGCTCCGCACTCTATGGTTCTGATGCCATCGGTGGCGTTATCAACGTGATCCTCAAAGAGGGTTTCGAAGGGCTGACTTTCCAGGGGCGTATCGGTTCGCCGACCGAAGAGGGTGGTGACGAGCAGAGTGGTTCCATTGTCAGTGGCATCACAGGGGACAAGGGTTCTCTGATGATGGTTTACGAGCACGATGTGAAAGATGTGATCTATTACAAGGATCGTGACTATCTGGCCAAGCAGGGTGCCGAGGCCCCCAGTATTTATGGTCGCAATATCAAGGGTGTTGATGCCACGACCGGCAAGACAGTTACCCGTACTCTGGACGGCATTGACTGTGCTAATACAGGTGCAGGTTTCGTGCCCGTGGGGACAGCCTGCCGCTTCGACTTTGCCCAGATAGCAGCCAAAACCGCTTCCCGGACGCGTGATACCGTCTATGTGAACGGCCGCTATCACATTAACGATAACGTGGACTTCGTTCCGCAGTTGATTGGCTCCCGCGTCACCAGTTTTGGTCGTTTCGCGCCAGCTGCCGGTGCCTTCACCGTAGATGGTTCTACCCCTGAAAGCGCAGCAGTCCTGTCTGCCAACAACTTCAGTACCGCCAAGGCTGCGACCGTTTACTACCGCTTTAACAACGTCGGCCCCCGTGACAACGATGTGACTGACATGACCGGTAACATGAACCTGGGTTTTGAAGGGACTGTGCCGACCGAAGCGGTAGGCGATCTGGAGTGGAATGCCGGTTACATGTATTCCAAAACAGATAACCGCAGCAATGGTTCAGGCTACGTTCTGGAGCCAGCAGTACAGACTCAGGTTAATAGCGGGAAATTTATTAATGGCAGCTTCTCTGATGCGGCCACCAAGGACCTTTCGTACGATACCAGCCGTACCTCCAAAATGGACTTCTTCCAGTGGTACGGTGGTCTGGGTTGGGAGATGGGTGAACTGCCCGCTGGCCCGGTCAGCTGGTATCTGGGGGCCGAGTATAACGATTGGGTTTACTCCGACACCTACGACAGCCAGTCCGAAGCGGGTAACGTACTGGGTTCATCCGGCAACTCCGGTAGCGGTGTGCGCGATGTGTTTGCCACCTACATCGAGAGCCTGATCCCCATCACCGAGCAGATCGAGTTGAACCTGGCGGGTCGTTACGACAAGTACAGCGACTTTGGCAGCGCCTTCTCGCCCAAAGCGAGTCTGCGTTATCAACCGCTCGACCAGTTGATGTTCCGTACCTCCTGGTCCCAGTCGTTCCGTGCGCCGGGTCTGGATGATCTCTATGCCGCAGACTCGTTCTCTGCCGACTTTGCCAAGGACTATGTAGGCTGCCAGGCCAATGGTATTGCTAACTGTTCCGAAGCGCAGTACGACACAACGCGTAAAGCTAACAAGAACCTGAAGGAAGAGACCGCCAATACCTTCACCATCGGGGCTGCTTACAACCCGCTGGACAATCTGAACCTGTCGCTCGATTACTACTACATCAAGATTGATGACGTGATCCAGCTGGCTACCACTCAGACCCAGTTCTATCAGGAGCTTAATACCGGCAGCAACCCGAACGTTATTCGTGACGCAAACGGCGATGTCGAGATGGTCTACGCCGGCATGGTCAACTTGGGGCAACTCAAGACCAGTGGTATCGACTTCAAGGCGGACTACAAGTACGACTTCAACTTCTTCACCATGCGCTATGACTTCGGTGGCACTTACATCCTGAAGTATGAAGAAGGTCTGTTTGCCGGTGGCCCGATGATCGACAAGAAGGGTTGGAATGCGTTGCCAGACCTTCGCTTCAACTCCGGGGTCGGTGCCAACTTCCCGCAGTGGTGGAATCTGGATGCTTATCTGAGCGCCAACTATATCGACTCCCAGAGTCAGGATTACGTGAATGGACAGGAAGAGGGGCATATCGCTTCCAACACCATCTGGAACCTGAACGTCGCGGTCGATACCAGCTGGAATGCCAAGATCCAGACCGGTGTGAAGAACATGTTCAACCGCGGACCTTCTCTGTCGAGCGATGGCTTCACCTATGAAGAAGACCTCTACGGCATCGACGGTCGCGTCTACTACATCGACTACACCCAGAAGTTCTAATCAACCCTGTTGATATACAACCTCAGCCGGCCCGGTCGGGCCGGCTGTGCCCAACGTCCAAGGAAGTTACGGAGATAGGGTAATCCTATGAAGACAAGGACCATTACAATGAAGAAAGCGCTCCTTGGCAGCCTGGTTTCGGCCGCCTTGTTGACCAGCTTCAATCTGAGTGCAGCCACTGCCGGTCAGGCCGTGGACGCTCAAGCCGCCACCGACAACGCATCCAAAGTTTCCCAGCAGAAGATCGACAGCTATGCCGAATCTGCCGAATCCGCATTGGCCCAGTACAAGGCCGCCCTGCGTCAGGTCGACAGTCTGCGCACCTACAACGAGCAGGTGAGCAAGATGGTCGAGTCCCAGAGTGCCGAGCTGGCGTCGATGCAAAAGCAGATCGCCCAGATTGATCAGACCAGCACCGAAGTCGTCCCCCTGATGCTCAAGATGATCGACTCCCTCGAGCAGTTTGTGGCGCTGGATCTGCCGTTCCAGAAGGTCGAGCGGGAGGACCGCGTAGCGGCCCTGACCGACCTGATGAACCGGGCCGATGTCACCATCTCCGAGAAGTACCGCAAGATCCTGGAGGCCTACCAGATCGAGGAGGGCTTCAGCCGCACCATCGAATCCTACAAGGCGAGCCTGGACAAGGATGGCAGCGAGAAGACCTACGAGTTCCTGCGGGTTGGCCGAATCGCGCTGCTTTATCAATCCCCGGATGGCAATGAAACCGGGATGTGGAACAAGAAGACTCGCCAGTGGGAAGAGTTGCCCCAGGAGTATCGCAGTGCGGTTGAACAGGGCCTTCGCATCGCCAAGAAGCAGGCGCCTCCCGCGCTGATCAAGCTGCCGGTTCAAACTGCGGAGAAAGCATCATGAAAGGAATCAAACTTGCTATTGCCTCCCTGATTGCGGGAGCAACCCTGGTCACCCTGCCGGTGACCGCCGCCGAAAAACCGGTGGATCTCAATGCGCTGCTGAACCAGGTCAAGGCCTCCAGCCTGAGCGAATCCCAACTCAACAAGGAGCGGGAAGCCCGCTTCCTGGCTGACAAGAACGAGCAGGGGGCGCTGCTGGCCAAGGCCAAGGCCGAGCTGGCTGCCGAAACCGCCAAGGGCGAGCAGCTCAAGGCGACCTTCGATGCCAACGACAAGCAGCTGACCGAACTGACCGAAACCCTGCGCCAGCGTTCCGGCAACATGGGCGAGATGTTCGGCGTACTGCGTCAGTTTGCCGGTGAGTTCAAGGGGATCTTCAACGCCTCCGCTCGTCGGGTCGAGCATCCGGAGCAATCCGCTCTGTTGACCCGTCTGGCCGAGAGTAAAGAGCTCCCCTCCAGCGACGATCTGGAAGCGTTCTGGACCACCACCCTCGGCCGCATGGTGGACGGTGGCAAGGTGAGCCAGATCCCGGCGACCGTGGTCTACGGCGAGGGCAACCAGGCCGAGAAGACCGTCACTCAGATCGGCGAGTTCAACACTGTCTCCGAAGGCAAGTACCTCACCTTCGTACCGGAGACCGGTAAATTCGAGCAGCTCTCCCGGCAACCGGAGAAGAGCGTGCTGGCTCCCATCGCCGAGTTTGAACAGGGCGGTGACGAGGTCAAGCCCATCTTCATCGACCCGTCTCGCGGCGTGATCCTCTCCCTGCTGGTGCAGTCACCGACCCTCAAGGAGCGTATCGATCAGGGTGGTTCCGTGGGCTATGTGATCCTGGCATTGGGGGTCATCGGTACCCTGCTGGCCATCTTCTGCGGTATCCGCCTGTCGCTGATCGGCTCGTCCATGCGCAAGCAGCTGAAATCCGATCAGATCATCAAGGGCAACCCCATTGGTGACATGCTGGGGGCCTACCAGAACCATCGCGGTGACAACATCGAGGATCTGGAGTCCAAGCTCGACGAGATCATCCTGCGCAACGTGCCCAAGTTCGAGAAGGGCATCAGCCTCATCAAGCTGATCGCATCGGTCGCACCGCTGCTGGGCCTGCTGGGTACCGTGGTGGGGATGATCGCCACCTTCCAGGCCATCACCCTGTTCGGTACCGGCGATCCCAAGCTGATGGCGGGTGGTATCTCCGAGGCGCTGGTGACCACCATGCAGGGTCTGGTCGTCGCGGTGCCCATGCTGTTCCTCTACACCATTGTACAGACCCAGAGCCGTCGTCTGATCCAGGTGCTGGAAGAGCAGAGCGCCGGTTTCGTCGCCCGTTATCAGGAACGTCTGCACGCCTCCAAAGCCGCAGCGTAAGGAGTCACCCATGTGGTTCTGGTTGATTGAAGAAGTCGAGTCGGTCCGCCGGTTTTTGGGATTGGGGGGCGATGTACTGGTCGCCCTGTTCTTCCTGACCCTGATGATGTGGGCCCTGTTGCTGGAGCGCTGGTTCTACTTCATGGCGGTCTACCCCAAGCAGGTGAAGCAGACCAAGGCCACCTGGCTGGCCCGTACCGATCACCTCTCCTGGTCTGCCAAGCAGATCCGGCGCGAGCTGGTCTCACGGGTCGCCATGGCGGTGGACAAGGGGATGCCTGTCATCAAGGTGCTGATCGCTCTCTGCCCGTTGATGGGGCTGCTCGGGACCGTGGTGGGGATGGTGCAGGTGTTTGACACCCTGGCCATAACAGGTACCGGTTCGCCGCGGGCGATGGCATCGGGGATCTCCAAGGCAACGGTACCGACCATGGCGGGCATGATTGCCGCCCTTTCCGGCCTGTTTTTTGTCAACCAGCTCGATCACAAGGCCAAACTGGCGGTGCAAAAGCTGGAAGACAACCTGAAACACGGTTGATGCAGGATGCATACCCCCGGTGAGGCATGGCCTGCCGGGGGCACAGAACAAGCAAGGAGTTTCTGCTATGAGAAAACGTTACAGCGACAGCGGTGCTGACGAGGCGGCTATCGATTTGACCCCCATGCTGGACATAGTGTTCATCATGCTGATCTTCTTCATCGTCACCACCTCCTTCGTCAAGGAGTCCGGTGTCGAGATCAACCGTCCCAGTGCCAGCACGGCCGAGACGGTGAAGAAGGGCAATATCATGGTCGCGGTGCGCGAAAACGGTCAGGTCTGGGTCGACAAGCGGGTGGTCGAGGTCGGTGCGGTGCGCGCCAACATCGAGCGGCTGCGGGCCGAAAACCCGGAGAGCGCCGTGGTGATCCAGGCCGATAACGAATCCCGTTCCGGTCTGGTGGTGCAGGTCATGGATCAGATCCGCATGGCCGGTGTCCAGAACATCTCCATCGCGGCAGACAAGAGCAGCTGATGCCGGAGAGAGACCTATGAGATACCTGATATCGTTGGCGGTCTCCTGTGTGGTGGTGTTCTTTCTGTTTCTGGGAATGAACAAGCTGATCACACCGGATCACCGGGAGCTGGTGGAGAAGGATGACGTCACCATGACCGATTTCATCCGCCTCAAGCCCCAGGAGACCCTGCAAGAGAAACAGCGGGAGCTGCCCAAACCGCCGCCGCCCAAGCGTCCGCCACCTCCTCCCGAGATGGAAGTGGCCAGCACGGTTCGGCCGAAGATGGAGAGCGCGCCGATGGACATGCCCAAGCTTGACATCCCGGTCAACATAGGTGGTGGCAACGCGCTGGGTGCCTACAGCACCGGCGGCGGTGGTGGCGGAGTCGGTGGCAACAACGGCGCCATTCCGCTGGCAACCTTCGAGCCCATGATGCCCCGCAAGGCAGCACTGGCGGGGCTGGCCTCCGGCAAGGTGCTGGTGGAGTTCACCGTCACCGAGCGCGGCACCGTCAGCAACGTGCGGATCGTCAAGGAAGAGCCGCGCAGCTATGACCTCGGCAAAGAGGCGCGCAAAACCATCGCCAAGTGGACGTTCAAACCGGCCATGGTGGATGGCAAGCCGCAGGCGAGCCGTATGCAGCAAGAGATCGAGTTTGCGGTCAACTAAGGAAGGTGGCGATGAACAAGTTACACAAGATGATCCTCGCCCCGGTCGCCATGGCGGTGCTGCTCAGCACCGCCAGTTGGGCCGCCGAGCAGCCGGCCCTGTCGGATCGGGCCTATCGGGCGGTCAACAAGGCGCAGGAGCTGATCACCGAGAAGAAATACGGTGAGGCCAATGCCAAGCTGCAAGATGCGCTCTCCGGCGCGGGCGAGCGGGTCTACGACAAGGGGGTCATATTGCAGACTCTCGGTTTCGTAGCCGCCCAGCAGGAGAAATACGGTCAGGCGACCAAGTACTTTGCCGATGCCATCGCGACAGGCGGCTTGCCGCCACCGGTGGCCCAGCAGGTGCGTTACAACCTGGCCCAGCTCTATATGGCTGAGGGCAATTATCAGGGGTCGATCAAGACCATGAAGGAGTGGTTTGCCAACCAGGGCAAGGATGACAAGCCCAACTCCCATGCCTATATCACGCTGGCCAACGCCCACGTGCAGCTCAAGCAGTACCGTGACGCGATCCCGGCGGTGGATCAGGCGATCAAGCTGTCGGCAGGTAAAGCGCCGGAGTCCTGGTATCTGCTGAAGATGGGGGCTCACTACGAGCTGAAACAGTACAAACCGGCGACCGAGGTGCTGACCTCTCTGGTCAACATGTTCCCGGAGAAGAAGAAGTACTGGACCCAGCTGTCGGCCATGCATATGCAGGCAGGCAACGATGCCAAGGCGCTGGCTGCGCTGGAGTCGGCCTATAACCTCGGCATGTTGACCGAGGCCGCCGAGCTGCAGCGCCTCGCCAACTACCTCGCCTTCACCGGCATTCCTCATCGCGCCGCACGGGTGATGGAGAAGGGGATGAAGGACGGGGTGATTGAGCAGAGCGCCAGCAACTACAAGACCCTGGCCAACTACTGGCATCAGGCCAAGGAGCTGGATCCGGCCATCGACACCCTGGCCAAATCCTACCAGCTGGCCCCGAGCGCCGAATTGCAACTGAAAATGGCGCGCATGATGATCCAGAGCAAGCGCTATCAGGATCTGGTGGCGCTGGCCGCCAAACCGGCAGCCAATGCCAATGGTGAACAGCGTGCGGATCTCAAGTTCCTGACCGGTGTCGCCTATTTTGAGCAACAAAAGCCGAAGGAGGCCCTCAACGCCTTCACCCAGGCGGCTCAGAATGGCAACGTCAGCGGTCGGGCATCTCCGTGGATCAGCTTCCTCAAAGAGCAGAATGGCACCGGAGAGGCAGCCGTCCAGTAATTCCAATGACAACTACCTGTAGTCCCTTTTATGGTTGCCTGGTGGCTCCATTAACCGCTCTTCGGAGCGGTTTTTTTATGGTGGCAGCCAGCACTGGCGGGTGGCCGACGCACGGTTTTATCCCTCTTCATGCCAATACAGAGCCTCCCTCGACATTGGTCTATCTCTCCCGATGTGGCAAACGTTTTATCGAGGGCTGCAACCGTGACACAAGGTGGCGCTGCGCTGTGGTTGACGGGGGCTCGGGTGGCTCGCTGACAGGCCGGCCGTGCCATTCATCTTTCTCTTTGCTGCGACTTGCCAGGTGGGCTTTTGCCCTGTTGATAAGCGTCACATCGAAAACGGCTACTTTTAACAAGAAAAGCAACATATGGAAGTTGAAATTTTGGCCGACTCAGGAAAGAATGCGCGCTCGGTTATTGGCGTCGTGGGGCAGGTTGACCCGCCACCGGCAGACCGAGGATGAGACGGCCCCCGGCCCATTTGGTACAGGAAACCACACAGGAATTTTATGAATCCCCTTCGCACTGCCGCTTCGGCCCTTTTATGCACATTTGCGCTGGTCAGCCAGCAGGCTGCCGCCGTCGAGTACCGTCTGCCTGCGGCCAACAGCCGCCTGATCGGTGAAAACCAGGAATACGTGGTGCCTGCGGACAACCGTCCGCTGGAGCAGATCGCTGCTGACTTCCAGCTGGGTCTGACCAACATCATGGAAGCCAACCCGGGCGTTGATCCCTATCTGCCGAAAGCGGGTAGCACCCTGATCATCCCCCACCAGCTGATCCTGCCCAACGCGCCCCGCGAAGGGATCGTCATCAACGTTGCCGAGATGCGTCTCTACTACTACCCGAAAGGGAAGAACGTGGTGGAAGTACTGCCCATCGGCATCGGTCAGCTGGGGGTAAACACCCCTGAGAACTGGATCACCAAGGTAGAGCGCAAGCGCGCCAACCCGACCTGGACTCCGACCGAGAACATCCGTCGCCGCTATGCCGCCCAGGGCAAGACTCTGCCGGCAGTATGGCCAGCCGGTCCGGATAACCCCATGGGTCTGCACGCCCTCTACATTGGCAACCTCTATGCCATCCACGGCACCAATGCCACCTTCGGTATCGGTCTGCGGGTGAGCAGCGGTTGCGTGCGTCTGCGCGCTGACGACATCAAGTATCTGTTCGACAACGTGCCGGTCGGCACCCGCGTCCAGTTCGTCAACCAGCCGGTCAAGACCACGGTCGAGCCGGATGGCGGTCGCTACATGGAAGTACACGAGCCGCTGTCGCGCACCGAGGAGGAGTTCAACTCCACCGCCTCCGTGCCGCTCCCGATGACACCGGCTATCACCCGCTTCATCGCTCACGCCGAGTCTGACTCCAACGTGGTCAAGCAGGTGCTGGAACAGCGTACCGGTATGCCGACCCGCCTCAATCCCTGATTGAGCAAGTTGGCGGTGCCGCGCGCACTGGCTGAATAAAGAAAACGGCGACCAGATGGTCGCCGTTTTTTTATTGGGGAGTCACCGCTTGCTTACTGCACGCAGACCGGGCAGAAGGCGTAGGTGCCTTGCGGATCGTTGAAGCGGGTGAGCGGGTCGAGACTGCGGTTTACTTCCACCAATGCCTTGCCAAATCCAGCCGGCAGCCAGCTTTGCAACTGGGGGGCCAGCACTTGGGCACTGCTGTCAAACAGCTGGCGCAGGAACTTGTCCTTGGTGGACTCCTCCTGCTCGATGGGGGTCACCTGCCACTCTTTGAGGTTGGCCAGTTCGGCGGCTGCCTTGATGGCGTCATCCAGATTGCCGAACTCGTCCACCAGCCCCAGGGCCTTGGCATCTTCGCCAGTCCAGACACGACCTTCGGCCGCTTTTTCGGCCTCTTCCGGGCTCAGACCACGGCCCTTGCTGACCAGACCGATGAAGCGTTGGTAGGTATCTTCCACGCTCAGCTGGATGGCCTGACCGACGTGATCCGGCAGGGCGCGGGTCGGGCCTACGCCGACGTAATCTGTGGTGCCAACCCCGTCGGTATGCACGCCGAACTGGGCCAACGCCTTGTCGATGGTGGCAAACATGCCGAACACCCCGATGGAACCGGTGAGAGTAGTTGGGGAGGCGAAGATCTTGTCCGCATCGGCGGAGATCCAGTAGCCACCGGAGGCGGCATAGCTGCCCATGGAGACCACTACCGGCTTGCCAGCCTGTTTCAGGGCCAGCAGCTCGGCGCGGATCTGCTCGGCGGCGAAGGCGCTGCCGCCGGGGCTGTCGACCCGCAGGACCACGGCTTTAACCTGGTCATCGCGGCGGGCATCGGCCAGCAGGTCGGAGAGGCTGTCGCCGCCGATGGTACCGGCAGGCTGCACGCCATCCATGATGGCGCCGCTGGCGACCACCAGACCCACCTCATCCTTGCCACTCTGGGGATATTGTTCCGGAATGGCAGCCAGATACTCTTTCAGGCCGACCCCTTTCCAGCCGTGGTCGTCCGCTTCACCCACCTCTTTAATGACCGCCTGGGTCATCTCGTCGCGGGTGGCCAGCTGATCCACCAGCCCGTTGTCGAGGGCGTAGTTGGCGGCATTGCCACCGGCCTTGCGCAGCAGCTCGAGGAAGCGCTCCTTGCCCGGTGCCACGGCATCCGGTTCGATCTCCCGTTGCTCGGCTACGTCAGCCACATAGGATTGCCACAGCTGATCCAGCCAGCGCTGGTTCGCCTCTTTGCTCTCGGGGGACATCTCGTCGCGGGTATAGGGTTCGACGAAGGATTTGTAGGTGCCGACCTTGAACACGTGCGGGGTGATATTGAGCTTCTCCAGCGCCGACTTGAAGTAGGTCTGGTAGACCCCAAGCCCCTCGATCACCACGGCGCCGCTCTGGTTGAGCAGCACGTGATCGGCGTGGGCCGCCAGCAGGTACTGGCCTTGAGTGTAGAAGTCGGCCATGGCGATCACCGGTTTGCCGCTCTCCCGGAAGGAGTCGATGGCACTCGCCACCTCCTGCAGTTTGGTGAAGTTGGCTCCCTGCAGCCCTTGTGGCTTGATCACCAGCGCCTTGATGCGCTCGTCATCCTTGGCACTCTTGATGGCCCACAGCAGGTCGGAGAGAACGATCTCGCTCGGCTGCTCGTCGCTGCTGTCCATCTGGCGCAGCAGTTGTACGGTGGGATCTGTCTGGGAGCGTTGCTCCACCAGCACGCCGTTGAGATTGAGGGTCAGCGCCCCTTCGATGGGCGCCTTGGGGGCCTCTTTCTGGCTGACGCTGAAGACGATGACCAGCACTACGATGAGAAACAGCAGATTGACCAGCATCAGCCGGGTGAAATTGAGCAGGCGCCACAGGCTGCGGAACAACCAACCCAGACCTTTGAAAATAGACATAGTCGCGTTATCGCCCTGTTAATGGGTAGAGAAGAGCCATTATTAACCAGTTGCGGGCGAAATTGCCATTTCCGACTGGCGGATCCCGTCTATCTTCGTTCAGGGCACGGCTGTTCGCTGAAAATTTGTCCAAACATTTGTTTGAAAAAGAATTTTCGATTCTTTACTCTAGTCTCAGTTTGATAACAAAAAATTAACTGGAGGCATCGTGAGCCGCTATCCGACCCTGCTGACCCCGCTCGACCTTGGCTTTACCCAACTGCGCAACCGCGTGTTGATGGGCTCCATGCACACCGGCCTCGAAGAGGAGAAGGGCGGTTTTGACAAGCTGGCTGCCTTTTATGCCGAGCGCGCCCGTGGTGGAGTAGGCCTTATCGTCACCGGCGGCATTGCCCCCAATCTGCGCGGGCGGCTGGTACCTCACGGCTCCCAGCTGAGCTTTCCCTGGCAGGTGAGCAAGCACAAGAAGGTGACCAGCGCCGTGCATCAGGAGGGGGGCAAGATAGCGCTGCAGATCCTCCATGCCGGTCGTTACGCCTATCATCCGTTCAGTCTGGCACCGAGCGCCCTCAAGGCCCCCATCTCCCCGTTCAAACCGCGCGCCATGAGCGAGCGGCAGATCCTCGGCACCATTCGCGACTTCGCGGCTACAGCAGCGTTGGCCAAGGCGGCCGGTTATGACGGCGTCGAGGTGATGGGCTCGGAAGGCTATCTCATCAACCAGTTCATCTGCGAGCGAACCAACAAACGCACCGATGGCTGGGGCGGCAGCAGCGAAAACCGGATGCGCTTTCCGGTGGAGATTGTCCGCGCCATCCGCGAGCGGGTCGGCACCGACTTCATCATTATCTTCCGCCTCTCCATGCTCGATCTGGTGGAGCAGGGCTCGACTCTGGAAGAGGTGATTGCGCTCGGCAAGGCGCTGGAAGCGGTGGGGGTGACCCTGATCAACACCGGCATCGGTTGGCACGAAGCGCGTATTCCAACCATTGCCACCAGCGTGCCGCGCGGCGCCTTCAGCTGGGTGACTGCTGAGCTGAAAAAGCATCTCAAGGTGCCGCTTATCACTACCAACCGTATCAACACCCCCGAGGTGGCCGAGCGGATTCTGGCGGGGGGCGAGGCGGATATGGTCTCCATGGCGCGCCCCTTCCTGGCGGATCCCGAGTTTGTCATCAAGGCGGCCGAGACCCGGGCGGACGAGATCAACACCTGTATCGCCTGCAACCAGGCCTGCCTTGACCATGTGTTCAAGCAGAAGCGTGCCTCCTGTCTGGTCAATCCTCGAGCCTGTTTCGAGACCGAATTGACGTTTGGCCGCGTGCCCCAGCCCAAGAAGCTGGCGGTGGTGGGGGCGGGCCCGGCCGGGCTGGCGTTTGCCTGCTACGCTGCCGAGCGCGGTCATCAGGTGAGCCTGTTCGATCAAGCCTGCGAAATCGGCGGCCAGTTCAACTTCGCCAAGCAGATCCCGGGCAAGGAGGAGTTTCACGAAACCCTGCGCTATTTCGCCAAACGGCTGGAGAAGTGCGGTGTCGAGCTCTATCTGGGCCAGCGCCAGAGTGCCGAGAGCCTGCTCGGCGGCGGTTTTGACGAGGTGATCCTCGCTACCGGTATTCGTCCGCGCACCCCCAACATTCCGGGCATCGAGCATGCCAAGGTGATGAGTTATCTCGATGTATTGCGGGATCACAAACCGGTCGGCCAGAAGGTGGCGGTGATCGGTGCCGGCGGCATCGGCTTCGATGTAGCTGAGTATCTGGTCGAGAAGAAAGTGGAGATGGATGCCGATGGGCACCGTGATCACTGGCTCAAGGAGTGGGGCATCGACAAACAGCTTGGCGAGCGCGGTGGCCTCACGGCTCCTGAAATCGACGCCCCCGAGCGCCAGATCTGGCTGCTCCAGCGCAAGGAGAGCAAGGTGGGTGACGGACTTGGCAAGACCACCGGCTGGATCCACCGTACCGTGCTCAAGAACCGCAAGGTGCAGATGCTCTCCGGGGTCCAATATCTGGGGATCGATGACGAGGGCTTGCATATTCAGGTGGGCGAGAGCAAGCAGTGTCTGCCGGTGGATCAGGTGATAGTCTGCGCCGGGCAGGAGCCCCTTAAAGAGCTGCAGGCCGGGTTGCAGGCGGCAGGCAAGCCGGTGCATATCATCGGCGGAGCCGACGTGGCCGCCGAGCTGGATGCCAAGCGTGCCATCCGGCAAGGGGCCGAGCTGGCTGCGATCATCTAGCCAACAGTGCCCTCGTGCCCTTTATAGTGCGATAAACCCCTGAGCCTCAGGGGTTTTCTTCATTCGGTGCTGTGCTAAGGTAGCGCCATCATTGCCCCAGAGAAGGAATTGCCCATGGATGCCCTCACCCTGTTGCTCAATCGCCACTCCTGTGGCCGTCTCGCCGATCCCGCCCCGAGCGGTGAGGTGCTCGACAATATCCTCAAGGCGGGCCTGCGTGCGCCGGATCACGGCACCCTGACCCCCTGGCAGTTCATTCTGTTTGAAGGGGAGGGGCGTGAGCGGCTGGGCAAGCTGCTGGCCGAGGCGGCCCGTGCCCGTGGCGAAGATGAAGAGAGCATCAAGAAGTGCAGCGAAGCGCCACTGCGGGCGCCCTTGGTCGTCGCCGTGGCAACCCGTTATCAGGATCACCCCAAGGTGCCGAAACTGGAGCAGGAGCTCTCTGCCGGTTGTGCCCTGATGGCGATGCAGATGGCAGCGCAGGCACAGGGCTTCAACGGCATCTGGCGCTCCGGCTGGTTTATCTTCGATGAGCAGATCAACAAGGGACTGGGACTGGCGGCAGAGGATCAGCTGGTGGGTTTCCTCTATCTCGGTACCCCCATGCAGGAAGCACGCAAACTGCGCGAGCTGCCGCTCGATGAGTTTGTCCGCCGTTTCTGACTTTTCGGCCACGTTGCGGTTAAGAGAAGCAAAGCCTCGAGAAATCGGGGCTTTTCTGTTTAACCGTGAATAGTAACCAGAGAAATTGGGGAAAATAAATGGCTCAAAGAGGCTTCGCGCGCCATAGCAGGTAATTATTTAAATAGTGCGATGTACCTCGCAATCCTGTTGTATTTCACTATGTAAAACGTTTGCGCATTCGCTAATATCTCCCTGCCAGTTTAGAAGGGCACTCCTTCTAATTTTTCTGCGATGAGAGTCGCAATTCCGTAGCACCTTTTAACAGCCCAACGTCTTCGTGACATTGGGCTTTATTTTTATGGGGTGTCGGGGTTGCTGTGAGCTGATGGCAGCATCGTCATGCAGCCCGGTTGGCTGCCTTATGCCCTGTTTTTGGCTGGCAGGATCCGGGCCGGGTTGCCGACTACCCGAGTACCGGCCGGTACATCTTTGGTGACTACGGCACCCGCGCCGACGATCGCCTCCCGCCCTATGGTGACGCCGGGCAGCAAGATGGCGCCGCCCCCAATCCAGACCTTGTCTTCAATGGTGACCGGCAGCGCCGTCTCTGTTCCCTGAATTCGTTCGTCGGCCTCCAGCGCATGGGCTGCGGTATAGATCTGCACGTTTGGCCCAATCATCACATGGGCGCCGATGCGGATGGGGGCATTGTCCAGCAGGGTCGCCCCCATATTGATGTAGGAGTCCTTGCCCAGGTGGATGTGGCGGCCATAGGTGCAGTAGAGGGGCGGGCAGATGAAGGCATTCTCTGCCAGTTCGCCAATCAGCTCCGCCAGTAGTGCCCGCTGCTCTGTCTTCTCTTCCGCCTGATTGAAACGGCGATAGCGCCGTGCCGCCTCCCGGCGCAACTGGGCCAGCTCGGGTGCCATGCAGTTGTACGGTTGGCTGCTAATCATCTTCTGGTATTCGCTCATGAAGGTTGCTTTCCTTTATCTGCCAGGGATTTGGATATTGGCGCCAATACGGCAGAAGTAACGTGATCACCCACCCGATATGGGCAGAACCAGGTTGGCAGGTTTGCCTTCGGCAAAGGCCAGCACATTCTCGAACGCCACGCGAAAGTAGAGTTCGTAGCTGTTTTGCTCCACATAGCCGAGATGAGGCGTTGCCAAGACGTTGGGCAGGCGCAGCAGGGGTTCGCTTTCCTGTGTCGCCGGCTCGATGTCAAATACATCGAGCGCGGCCCGTTTTCCAGGATGGGTACTTAGCTCTGCATAGAGGGCGCCCGGCTCGATAAGTTCGGCACGGCTGGTATTGACCAGCAGAGAGTCAACTTTCATGCGGGCCAGATCTGCGCGGGTAACAGCGCCGCGGGTTGCCTCGCTTAGGCGCAGATGCAGCGTGAGGATATCGGCTTGACTGAAGAGAGCCTCCTTGCTGGAGGCGCAGGCATAGCCATCCAGCTCGGCCTGTCTGCGCGAAGCCTCACTGCCCCATATCAGTACCGACATGCCAAATGCCTTGCTATAGCGGGCGATCCGCTGGCCTATCTTGCCGTAACCCCAGATGCCGAGCGTCAGCCCATACAGCGTGCGTCCCAAACCGAGGTCACCAGATTGCTGCCATTGGCCTTGGCTTAACGCCTGGCTGTAAGCAGGTATATGGCGGGAGGCTGCCATGATGAGCGCCCAGCAGAGCTCGGCGGGGGCAATAGGGCTGCCGATCCCTTCTGCCACGGCAACGCCGTACTGCTGGCACAGTACCGGGTCGATATGCTGGCTGACTTTGCCGGTCTGGCTGATGAGTTTAAGGGTGGGAAGCCGCATCAGCAGCTGTTCGTCGATGCGGGTACGCTCGCGGGTCAGCACCAGTGCTTCCATTCCTTCCAGCAGGGCGGCAAGGCGCGTTGTATCGGGTTCGCTCTGGTTGAGGATGGTGACGTCATGACCCGCCAGCAGGGTAAAGCAGGGGAGGTGGCGCACCTGATCCTGATAGTCATCCAGAATGGCAATCCGCATAAGAAATCCTTCTCGGTTGCGTTGGCTCGGACCGCTATCTTACCGGAATAAAAGGTGTCTGTTGTTTTCAAACGAACACAATCAGAAGGGAGGGCGATCAAGCCCATGTTCACGGGCGGTGAAGAGCCCGGCAGGCCAAAACAGTCAGGGCCCCCGAACGGGGGCCCTGATAGTACGAGGTTGGCGTCTATGCTGCCCGCAGTTAGCCGTGCTTGCGGCCAGAGAGGCGGCACCACTCTTCCTTGACGGCGGTCGGGTCCATCTCGAACCACTGGCCATAGATGGTTTCCAGCTCCGGTGCCTGGCTCTCCAGCACGCCGGAGAGGGCCATCAGGCTGCCCGGCTTGCCGTGGCCGGCGATAAGTGGAGCCAGTTCGCGCAGCGGGCCGGCCAGAATGTTGGCGACCACCACGTCCGCTTCGACATCTTGCGGCTGGTCGGCCGGCAGATAGAGCTCAATCTGGTCGGCGACGCCGTTACGCGCGGCGTTGTCGCGGCTGGCCTGAATGGCCTGCGGGTCGATGTCGATGCCGATGACGCGGGCGGCACCCAGTTTCAGGGCGGCGATGCCGAGAATGCCGGAGCCACAGCCAAAGTCGACCACGGTTTTACCGGCCAGATCCAGCCCGTCCAGCCACTGCAGGCAGAGGGCGGTGGTGGGGTGGGTACCGGTACCGAAGGCCAGACCCGGATCCAGCATGACGTTGACTGCATCGGGGTTCGGCACATCGCGCCAGCTCGGGCAGATCCAGAGGCGCTCGCCAAACTGCATGGGGTGGAAGTGATCCATCCACTCGCGCACCCAGTCCTTGTCTTCCAGCTGCTCGACCTTGTAGCCGACGTTTTCGCCGAAGATCTGCTGGAAGAAGGCGATGGTGGGAGCCGGGTCGGTTTCGGCATCGAACAGACCCATCACTTCGGTCTCGCCCCAGAGCGGGGTTTCACCGGGCATGGGTTCGTAGACGGGCACATCCTTGGCATCCATAAAGGTCACAGCCTGGGCTCCACGCCCCAGCAGCATGTTGCTCACCTTGTCTGCGGTCTTGGCAGTGGCGTTGATTCGAATTTGTATCCAGGGCATGGCGTCGACTCTTCATAAATGTGAAACCGCGAGATTCTATCATCATGGGGCAGTGCTGTCGTGGTTTGCCCATGACGTGGAGGGATACGGGGGCTTTTGCCGGATTGGCATGGTTCCTGTATTGCTCTATGCAGGCGAAGACGACCGGTTTTCGCTGAACGCTTTGCTCAAGTTCCGTCATCTTTCACTGCCACCCTCGGGTGGCATTTTTTTATCTGCACTTCTTTGCCTGGTAAACAGTTTGCCAGACAAAAAAGAGCAAGGTCGGCACCTTGCTCAAGGACGGGCTGACGCCGTTTTGGCGCATTCATGCTGCTGTTGGCACGCCAGATGCAAAGACTAATATGTCCTGCATAAGGATATGTGTGTGATTGTTACCCCAATGTTCAGGTATTCAGGCCATTTCTCGCGAAATGGCCTTTTTTTTGGCTGATTGTCGGACGTTGGCCTGCCACAGGCTGTCATGAGTGCCGCTGGTTGTGCCCGTTTGGGGCATCTCCTTGGTGAACTTATCCCATCATGGTGCGTTGGGGGGCTTAGTTGGCAAAGCCGCTCATGTCGATCACCAGCTTGCCTACCATGCGTCCCGCTTCCACCTCGGCATGGGCCTGAGCCAGCGTGACCGGGGTCAGTGACGGGATGGTTCTGGTCAGGGTGGTCTGCAATACCCCTTCATCGACCAGTGCCGCCACCCGGCCGAGCAGGCGGTGCTGCTCGATCATGTCCGGCGTCTGGAACAGGGAGCGGGTGAACATGAACTCCTGGCTGAAGGTGACGCTCTTGCTCTTGAGCAGGGAGAGATCCCACGGCTCGCTCGATTCTGCGATGGTGCAGATATGGCCAAACGGACGGATCAGCCCGGCCATGGTGGCCCAGTGCTCGGCGGTGGCGTTGGTGCAGAAGATGGCATCGACCTGAGTGATGCCAAGGGCGGTCAGCTCCTCCTGCAACTTGTGGTGGTTTACGACCTGGTGGGCGCCCATTTCGAGGCACCACTCGCGGCTCTCGGGGCGGGAGGCGGTCGCAATCACCTCCATACCTGTGAGCTGGCGAGCCAGCTGGATGGCGATGGAGCCCACGCCACCGGCGCCGCCGATGATCAGCAGTTTGCCACGGCTTTCGCGGGTGAGGGCAAAGCGCTCGAACAGGGTTTCCCAAGCGGTGATGGCGGTGAGCGGCAGGGCGGCGGCCTCCACATCGCTCAAGGTGGTGGGGGCGATCGCGGCGATGCGCTCATCCACCAGTTGCAGGGCGCTGTTGCTGCCCGGACGGCTGATATCGCCGGCATACCAGACCCGGTCGCCCGCCTGAAACAGGGTCACTTCGCTGCCGGTGGCGATCACTTCCCCCACCGCATCCCAGCCCAATACCCGGGGCGAGCTTTCAATTTTGGCCTTGGGGGAGCGCACCTTGGTATCCACCGGATTGACGGAGGTGGCGGTGACCCGCACCAGCAGATCCCGCGGACCCGGAACCGGATCGGGCAGGTTGGCGGTGATGAAGCAGTCGGGGTGGTCGCTTGGCAGATAGTGAGTCAGGGCAATGGCTTTCATGGTTTTTCCTTTCAAATCGCTGTGTTCGGGATTGCCACTCACTCTAGTCTGGTTGATTATCAAGATTAAGATGGGTAATCGGTAAAGACTGTTTGAATATATGAACAATGTCGATCTGGAGTTGATGGGACTGTTCGCCACCGTGGTGGAGCAGGGAAGCTTTACCCGGGCCGCCGAGCTGCTTGGTATGCCCAAGTCATCGGTGAGCCAGAAGATCTCGCGGCTCGAATCCCAGCTCGGGGTGCGGCTGTTGCAGCGCACCACCCGCAGGTTGAGCCTGACCCCGCAGGGGGAGCTCTATGTGGAGCACTGTCAGGGGCTGCTGGCACTGGCCCGCAGCGCCAATCTGGCGATGGCACGGCTGCGCTCGGCCCCGGCGGGGCGGGTGCGGATTACTGCACCCGAGGCGACCGGTACTCTATTGCTTGGCCGGATCCTCGCCGAGTTTCGCGCCCTCTATCCCGAGGTGGTGCTGGAACTGACCCTGAGCGATGAACAGCTCGATCTGGTGGGGGAAGGTTATGATTTGGCGCTGCGGGCGGCGCCGCTGAAAGACTCCAGCCTCATCTGTCGGCGTATCGGTGAGGTGGCGCGCCATCTGGTGGCGGCGCCCGCCTATCTGGCGGCCCACGGCATGCCGCAACAGCTGAGCGAGCTGGGTCGTTATGCCTGTCTGGTGCACTCGGCCATGCCGGTGTGGCCATTGCTGGAGGGGGGCTGGCGGCCGCAGGGGGCCTGTGTCAGCAACAGCTTGCTGGCGCTGCGGGAGATGGCACTCCATGACGGGGGGATTGCCCTGTTGCCCCACCATGTCTGTGAAGGGGATTTGGCGGCGGGGCGGCTGCAGAAGGTGTTGCCGGATCAGCCCATTCCGGCCAACCCGTTCTACCTAATCTATCCGAGTCGGGAGCATCTGGCCCCCGCTCTGCGCACCCTGATGGATTTCGTGGCCGAGCGGTTGCCGTTTGCCTGAGTTACCAGCTGCTCTGGCTGGCCGACTCCTGATTGGGTTTGAGGCCGAGGGGGACCGACTGGCGCTCCGCCAGCATGCGGATCTGCCCTTCAATCAGGCTGGCGCTGGGGCCCAGCACCAGCACCAGCTGGTGCTCGTTGAGCTGGATCCAGGAGAGGCAGCCCAGACCCAGCAGGCGGGATTCATCCACTAGTGAAATATCCCGCACCCGCAGGCTGAGGCGGGTGATACAGACACTCATCGCCACCAGATTGTCCATCCCGCCCAGCACCTTGAGGTACTGGATCGCCAGCATCTGCGGGTCTGAGGGGGCAACACTGGCAAGGCGCGGATGTTCCACCGCGATGGGCTTGCTCGGCATGCTGAGGGGGGCGCGCTCCAGCAGTTGATAGAACAGCAGGGTGTAGGCAACGAAGAACAGGATACCGACCGGAATGAGCCAGAAGCTGTGCTCCCCTGCCTGATAGCTCAGCACCAGATCCAGCAGACCGGCGGAGAAGTAACTGCCCACCTTGATCCCCAGCCCGCTACAGACCGCCAGTGACAGTCCGGTCAGCAGGGCGTGGGCGAGAAACAGCCAGGGGGCGGTAAAGGCGAACAGAAACTCGATAGGCTCTGTGATACCCACTAGTGCCGAGGTGAGCGCCAGGGTGAGCAGCAGCCCGCCTTGTGGCAGCCGCCGCATCCGCTGGCGGTGCAGCCAGATGGCAAAACAGGCGCCCGGCAGGCCGAACATGATGATGGGGTAGAGACCGGCCACATACCCTTCATGAAGGGGTTGGGCGGTGGCCAGTGCCTGCAGGTTGCTCTCGCCAAGGCCGATGACGCTGCCCAGCACCTGATGGAGCCCGAGCGGGATCAGCAGTCGGTTGAGAGTGCCGTAGCAGAAGGCGCCAAACGGCGTGGTAAGCAGCTCGGAGGTGAGCAGGGTCAGCCCGCGCTCCAGCGGCGGCCATAGCAGCGAGAGGGGAATGGCGATCAGCAGGCAGGCCAAGGCCGACACCAGCAGGCTGGGAAACTCCCCCTTGGCGATTTGCAGCCAGCGGGGCAGGGTTTGCTGGTGTACCCAGGGGTAGATGATGGCGGTGGTGAGCCCCGCCAGCAGGCCGCAGATCATGTCGGCGTGCAGGTTGGGGGCCAGCGTATTGAAGGCGGTGCTGAGCAGCAGGAAGTTGACCGCCCCCGCCAGCGTTTGTCCGCCCAGCTCCTGCCGACTCAGGCCAAAGGCGATCGCCACCGCATAGATGAGCGGCATCTGGCTGAAGATCGCCTGACCGGTGAGGGAGAGCACCGCCAAATCGAGCACGTCGGGTTGCCCAAGCCGGTAGATCAACGCCGCCATCGGCAGGATGGAGACGGGCAGCAGCAGGGCATAACCGAGCCGCTGCAGGGCTTGAGTAACGACTTGTCGAGTGGCTTTAACGGGCATACAGCGGCTACGTTCTGTGACTTGGCGCACAGTTTAACCGGAAAACACCTATTTGGGGATAGTTTTGGAACCCCTAATTTATATTTTTATTATTTCTGCCCGAAAAGCTCGCGCACTTCCCGCGAGGGCGGTGCCGTTAACAGGCTCACCGTGATAAAGACCATCAGCGCCAGCGTGAGGCTTGGCACGATGGCGTGCAGGCCAGCCAGCTTGATCCCCCACTGACTCAGAACCCCATAGCTGACGATGCCGCTGACCATGCTGGCCAGCGCGCCCGGGCCGTTGGCCCGTGACCAGTAGAGACCGAGCACCAGCGGCCAGAGGAACACCGCCTGCAGGCCGCCAAAGGCGAGCAGGTTGAGCCAGATGATCATCTCGGGGGGCTGCAACGCCGCCAGCAGCACCAGAGTGCCGAGGATCAGGGTGCAGAGCAGGGAGAGGCGGGGGATGCGCACCTCCAGCTTCTCCTGCTTTGGACTCAGATAGTTGAGGTAGAGATCCTTCACCAGAGTGGCGGAAGCCTGGATCAGCTGGGAGTCGATGGTGGACATGATGGCCGCCATCGGCGCCGCCAGAAAGACTCCGGCCAGCCAGGGGGGCAGCACTTCCATCATCAGGGAGGGCATGATCTTGTCCGGGCTGTCCATGCCCGGCAGGATGGCGCGGCCAAGGGCACCCGCCAGATGCATGCCGAACATCAGCAGGGCGCTGACCACGGTGCCGATCAGAATGCCGCGATGGAGCGCCTTGCTGTCGCGATAGCCAAAGCAGCGCAGCGCCGAGTGGGGTAGCCCCACCACCCCGACACAGACCAGGATCCAGAAGCTCAGCATAAAGGGCTGGGTCAACATGTCGCCGGCCCCTTGCGGGCTCACCAGCTTGGGATCGATCTCCCTGAGCTGGTGGATAAGGTTCGGCAGGCCGTCACCGGCAATCAGAATCCCCGCCAGCAGGGCACCGGTGCCGATCAGCATGATGATCCCCTGCAGGGCATCGGTCATCACCACGGCGCGGAAGCCGCCGATGATGGTGTAGAGCAGTACGCAGCTGGCAAACAGCATCAAGCCCTGCTGGTAGGAGAGGCCGGTGGCGGTCTCCAGCAGGCGAGCGCCGCCGATAAACTGCACCACCATGGTCGCGATAAAGGCGAGGATGATAGTAATGGAGCCGAGGATCACCACCGCCTTGCTCTGGTAGCGGGCCCACAGCATGTCGTTGATGGTCACCGCATTGACCCGGCGGGCGATGATGGCGAACTTCTTGCCAAGCACCCCCAGAGTGAGCCAGACGGTGGGCAGCTGGATCATCGCCAGCAACACCCAGCCCAGACCGATCTTGTAGGCCGCGCCCGGTCCGCCGATAAAGGAGGAGGCCGAGGTGTAGGTGGCCACTAGCGTCATCGCCAGCACCAGCCCGCCCATGCTGCGGTTGCCGATGAAGTACTCCTGCACGAAGTTGCCTTGTGCGCGATGGCGGCTGGCCCAGAAACCCACCCCCAGCACCAGTACCAGATAGATGACGAGCGGCAGCATCAACTCAAGATTCATGGGATGACTCCTTGCCGGAAGGGGAGTGGGTATCGAGGGGGATCTCCACAAACAGCCGGTTCACCATCAGAGCGCAGAGCAGAATGAACAGCAGCGGCATCACCATGCAACTGAGCAGGAACCACAGCGGCAGCCCCCACAACTCCAGCTGGAGCGGGATAAAATAGGCGGTGCCATACCAGGCAAAGAAGTAGAACAGGGTCAGCAGCAGGCAGAAAGCTGCTTCCCGGCGGGCGAGAGCAAAACGGTTCACCTTGGCCTCCGACAAATTTGAGGGGCGCAAGGATAACAAAAAAGGGCCATGTCGCCATGGCCCTTTTTCAGCAGAGGCTTCTTGCGAAGCCGCCTCCCGGTTGGATTGCGGATAAGCAGCGGGCTGCTATCCGGCCGGAAGTGATTGTTCTGCCTGCGAGATCTTACAGACCCAACTTCTTGTGCAGATAGTGGATATTGGTGCCACCGTGCTGGAAGTTTTCGTCTTTCATGATCTCTTTTTGCAGCGGCACGTTGGTCTTGATGCCCTCGACCACCAGCTCGTCCAGCGCATGACGCATGCGGGCGATGGCAATGTCACGATTCTCGCCGTAGCAGATCAGCTTGCCGATCATCGAATCGTAGTGGGGCGGTACCTTGTAACCGGCATAGATGTGGGAGTCCCAACGCACGCCCAGACCACCCGGCGCGTGGAAGCGCTGCACCAGACCCGGAGAGGGCATAAAGGTGGCCGGATCTTCGGCGTTGATCCGGCACTCGATGGCATGGCCACGGATGCGGATATCCTGCTGGGTGATCGACAGGGGCTGACCGGCGGCGATGCGCAGCTGCTCCTTGATGAGATCGATGCCGGTGACCATCTCGGTGACCGGATGCTCAACCTGAATACGGGTGTTCATTTCGATGAAATAGAACTCGCCATTCTCGTACAGGAACTCGAAAGTACCCGCACCGCGGTAGCCGATCTCGATACAGGCGCGCACACAGCGCTCGCCGATGAACTTGCGCATTTCGGCGGTGATGCCGGGCGCCGGCGCTTCTTCCACCACTTTCTGGTGGCGACGCTGCATGGAGCAGTCACGCTCGCCCAGATAGAGGGCGTTGCCCTGGCCGTCTGCCAACACCTGAATTTCGATGTGGCGCGGGTTTTCCAGGTACTTCTCCATGTAGACCATGTCGTTCTTGAAGAACTGGCCTGCTTCGGATTTGGTCAGGGCGATGGCGCCCGCCAGTTCCGCTTCATTGCGCACCACGCGCATACCACGACCACCACCGCCACCGGCAGCCTTGATGATCACCGGATAGCCGATGCGCTTGGCAATGGCAGCGTTGTGCTTGGCGTCGTTGTCGACGGGGCCGTCAGAGCCCGGTACGCAAGGTACGCCCGCTTTCTTCATCGCTTCGATGGCGGAGACCTTGTCACCCATCAGGCGAATGGTCTCGGCGCGCGGGCCGATGAAGATGAAGCCGGATTTTTCGACCACTTCGGCGAAATCGGCGTTCTCGGAGAGGAAGCCGTAACCCGGGTGGATGGCCACGGCACCGGTTACCTCAGCGGCGGCGATGATGGCCGGGACGTTGAGGTAGGATTCAGTACTGGCCGGTCTGCCGATACAGATGGATTCGTCGGCCAGCAGCACATGTTTGAGCTCCCGGTCGGCGGTGGAGTGAACGGCCACTGTCTTGATCCCGAGCTCTTTACAGGCGCGCAGGATCCGCAGGGCAATTTCACCGCGGTTGGCGATGACTACTTTGTCCAACATGGGTGGCGATTTCCCTTATTCGATGATGAACAGCGGCTCGTCAAATTCGACGGCCTGACCATTTTCAACCAGGATCGCTTTGATCACACCGGCCTTGTCAGACTCGATTTGGTTCATCATTTTCATGGCTTCGACGATGCACAGGGTGTCGCCGACATTGACTTGCTGACCCACTTCCGCGAACGGCTTGGCATCCGGGCTGGAGGAGCGGTAGAAGGAGCCAACCATCGGGGAGCGCATCAGGTGACCGCTCGGGGCGGCATCGGCGGCCGGTGCGGCGGCAACCGGGGCGGCAGCGGCAGGTGCGGCAACCGGAGCAGCTTGCTGCATCATCATCTGCGGCATGGCGGTGGTCACCTGACCGGAGAAGTTGCGGCTGATGCGAACTGACTCTTCACCTTCGGAGATCTCCAGTTCGGCGATGCCGGACTCTTCAACCAGTTCAATCAGCTTCTTGATTTTGCGGATATCCATTAGCATTCTCTTTCTTCTTTATCTGATCAGTGATTATCAAGCCGCGCGCAGATGGTGCACGGCCGCGGTTAAAGCGAATTGGTAGCCATCGGCCCCCAGACCACAAATGACCCCTTTTGCGACATCAGACAGATAGGAGTGATGACGGAACGGCTCCCTGGCATGGACGTTTGACAGGTGAACCTCGATAAAAGGGATGGCGACACCCAGCAGCGCATCGCGAATGGCGACGCTGGTGTGGGTGAAGGCGGCTGGATTGATGATGATAAAATCCACCTGGCCCATGGCCTGATGGATGCGGCCGACCAACTCATGTTCGGCATTGGATTGCAGATGTTCCAGAGTGACACCGAGTTCGCTGGCGTTAAGCTTCAGATCGGCGACGATCTCATCAAGCGTCTTGCTGCCGTAGATACCCGGTTCCCGTTTGCCCAGCAGATTCAGGTTTGGTCCGTTGAGCAGGAGAATTCGGTGATTTTGCGACATATTGAGTACATCCTCGATGATAATGCTGCTATCTATCAGCTATCTTGTGGACTACCAGAAATCTAGCCATTTTCTGCGCAAATCGGTGTGCCCTGGCACACAGATTTCGCAATTATATTGATTTCGTGAAAATTAGCAGCATTTTACTGGTCTAATCTCTACATCTGGCTATTTATTGCACGTTTCGACCTGAGATACTTCGTCGCTGCCACCTTGCTGTTTGCTGGCGGATAAGAAACGACAAAGCCGGCACAGGGCCGGCTTTGTTGAGCAACAAACGAAGCGGGATCAGGCTGCTTCCGACTTCTCGCGGATGAGTTTGTCTACTACCCCCGGATCCGCCAGGGTGGAGATATCCCCTAGGCTGTCGGTCTCGCCGGTGGCGATCTTGCGCAAGATGCGGCGCATGATCTTGCCGGAACGGGTCTTTGGCAGCCCCTCTGCCCAGTGGATCACGTCCGGCGTGGCGATGGCACCAATCTCCTTGCGGACCCACTCCTTCACTTCTTTGTGCAGCTCGCGGCTCGGCTCTTCCCCGGCGATCAGGGTGACATAGGCATAGATGCCCTGACCCTTGATCTCGTGAGGAACCCCCACCACCGCGGCTTCAGCGATCTTGGGATGGGCCACCAGCGCCGATTCAATTTCGGCGGTACCCATGCGGTGGCCGGAGACGTTCAGTACATCATCCACCCGACCGGTAATCCAGTAGTAGCCGTCCTCGTCGCGACGGGCACCGTCGCCGGTGAAGTAGCGGCCCGGGAAGGTGGAGAAGTAGGTCTGCTCGAACCGCTCGTGATCGCCGAACACGGTGCGCATCTGGCCCGGCCAGGAGTCGGTGATCACCAGGTTACCCTCGGTGGCTCCCTCCAGCGGTTCGCCCATGTTGTCCACCAGCGCAGGTTGCACCCCGAAGAAGGGACGAGTCGCCGAGCCCGGTTTCAGGTCGGTGACGCCGGGCAGCGGCGTAATCAGGATGCCGCCGGTTTCGGTTTGCCACCAGGTATCGACAATGGGGCAGCGCTCGTCACCAATGGTGCGGTAGTACCACTCCCAGGCTTCCGGGTTGATGGGTTCACCCACCGAGCCCATGATGCGCAGGCTCTGGCGTGACGTGCCGGTGACCGCTTCGTTGCCTTTGGCCATCAGGGCGCGGATGGCAGTGGGGGCGGTATAGAGGATGGTGACCTGGTGCTTGTCCACCACCTGACTCATGCGGTTGGTGGCCGGGTAGTTGGGCACCCCTTCGAACATGATGGTGGTGGCACCGTTGGCGAGCGGCCCGTAGACCAGATAGGAGTGGCCTGTGACCCAGCCCACATCGGCGGTACACCAGTAGATATCCTCTTCGTGGTAGTCGAACACATATTTGAAGGTGAGGGTGGCATAAACCAGATAGCCGCCAGTGGTGTGCAGCACCCCCTTGGGTTTGCCGGTGGAGCCGGAGGTATAGAGGATAAAGAGCGGATCTTCGGCGTTCATCGCCTCGGGCGGGCAGTCGCTGCTGACGGCGGCGGTCGCTTCATGCCACCAGATGTCGCGGTGGTTGTGCCAGGCGACATTGCCGCCGGTGCGCTTGAGCACGATCACCTTGTTGACCTGGGTTTCCGGGTTGGTGAGCGCTTCATCCACATTCTTCTTGAGCGGCACCGGACGGCCGCCACGCAGCCCCTCGTCGGCGGTGATCACGATGCGCGAGCCCGAGTCGATGATGCGACCAGCCAGCGCTTCTGGCGAGAAGCCGCCGAATACGATGCTGTGTACCGCGCCGATGCGGGTACAGGCCAGCATGGCGATGGCGGCTTCGGGCACCATGGGCATGTAGAGGCAGACCACGTCGCCGCGGTGAACCCCTTGTGCTTTCAAGACGTTGGCAAACTTGCACACTTCGCTGTGCAGTTCGCGGTAGGTGAGTTTGCGATCTTCGGTGGGGTTGTCCCCTTCCCAGATGATGGCGACCTTGTCACCCCGTTCGGCGAGATGGCGATCGAGACAGTTGGCCGAGACGTTGAGCTTGCCATCTTCAAACCATTTGATGGAGACATGGCCCGGATCGTAGGAGGTATTCTTGACCTTGGTATAGGGTTTCATCCAGTCGAGAATTTTTCCCTGCTCTCCCCAGAAGGTATCGGGATCCTCGACGGAGGCCTGATACATGGCGGCGTAGTCGCCCTTGTCGAGCAGTGCATTGCTGCTGATGTGGGGTTTGACCGGGTAGACCTTGCTCTCGCTCATCTGTCACTCCTTTGAATAGATCTTTTAATGGTTTCTTAACAACTTATACCTTTGGTTGCGGGGGGCAATTAGACTTTTGGATAGGCGGCAACAGTTGGTTACAGGACAAAGAGTGACAATTAATCGGTGAGTGGGTAAAAGGGGGCGTTTCGATTAATTGGAGGTCATGATGTTTTCTCTGTTGCTCTGTGCATCCCTCTGGCAGTTTGATGCGCCTGTGCCCGCTAGCGAACCTCCGAAAGAGTTTGCGATCACCCATCAGGAGGCTTCACCTGCGCTGCGGGATCGGGTGGCCGATCAGCTTGGTTATGCATGGCAGGCCAAGGAGCCCGGTACCAGACTCACCTTCAGCGAGCCAGCCCCCCGTTATGCTGGCGAATCACCGTTGACGCGTATGCTCAATGATCGTGATGATGGTTGGGAATCCCGCTTGCAGATTGAGTGGTAATCCGGTCGGCAGCCAGGAGGCGGATGCCTCCCGGCTGGTGATGATGATTGCCTGCCGCTATGAGACGTAGCGTTGATGCAGGCGATCTCCCATGTGCTCGACATGCAGTGGTTTGCTGAACAGATAGCCCTGTCCTTCGCCGCAGTTGAGTGACTGCAAGAAGGCGTGTTGTGCCTGGGTTTCAATCCCTTCGGCGGTGACCTCCATATCCAGACTGTCGGCCAGATTGATGATGGTGCGGCAGAGCTCCCGACTGTTCTTGTCTTCCGGTAATGCCTGCACAAACGCCCGGTCGATCTTGATGCGATCGATCGGCAGGGTCTTGAGCAGACTCAGTGACGAGAAGCCGGTACCAAAGTCATCGATAGCAATCTGAACGCCGAGATTTTTCAGGCGGGTAAAGAGATCCAGACTCTGTTCGACCCGCTGGATGATGCTCTCAGTCACCTCGATTTCGAGCCGTTCTGGCGGAAATCCGGTCTCGGCCAGGATGGCGGCGACCCGCTCAACGTAGCCGGGGGATCGCATCTCCCGCACCGACACATTAACCGACAAGCGGGGCACCGGCAGTCCGGCAGCCAGCCAGTTTTGTCCCTGCTCGCAGGCGTTGCGCATCACCCACTCCCCAATTTTCTCGATCAGGCCGCACTCCTCCGCCACCGGAATAAAACGGGTCGGCGCTATCATTCCCTCATTGGGATGCTGCCAGCGCAGCAGGGCCTCCAGTCCACTCAGGTGGCCGTTGGCCAGATTGGTCATGGGTTGATAGAAGATGCAGAGCTGTTCGAGCTCCAGGGCCTTGAGCAGACCCTGCTCAATCTGCATCCGCTCGCGGGCTCGAGCCGCCATGCAGGGGGTATAGAACTGGAATCCGTTGCGCCCCTGACTTTTCGCCTCGTACATGGCGCTGTCGGCGGCGCTGACCAAGGTTTCCGGGCTGTCAGCATGATCCGGATAGATGGCGATACCGATACTTGCCGAGATCGCCACCAGCTCATGGGCCAGCTCAACCGGTTCACGCAACACGGTCAGCAGGGTATTGGCCAGGGTTGCCAGCTCGTCAGGCTCCTCCAGATAGGGGATCAGCACCAGAAACTCGTCTCCCCCGAGGCGGGTCGCCAAATCGTTGTGCTGCAGGCAGCCGCGGATCCGCTCTGCCAGCCGCTTGAGCAGCTCATCGCCAACTCCGTGGCCCAGGCTGTCGTTGATCAGCTTGAAGCCATCCAGATCGATAAAGAGCAGCCCCAACCGTTTGCGATTGAGCTGCGCGGTTTTCAGCTCAAGGGCCAGCCGCTCCTGCAACAGATGGCGATTGCCCAGCTCGGTCAGGGGATCGTGATAGGCAAGGTGGTTCAGCTCGGCTTCCACCTTGCGAATGGCGCTGATGTCGGAAAGGGCGATCACATAGTGAGTGGTGTTGTTGAAGTTGTCATAGACAGCGCTGATCTGCTGCCAGGAGGAGAAGTAGCTGCCATCCTTACGCAGACAAACCATCTCGCCATGCCAGGCGTTGTTGCCGGGACGCAGGTGATACCAGGGATAGTCGAGGTCGGTGTAGCGCCTGGGATGCATGATGATATCCGGGGTGCGGCCTATCACCTCCTCGGCATTGTATTGGGTCAGCATGGTGAAGGCCGGGTTGACCGACAGAATATGGTGCTCGCTGTCGAGGATGATGATCCCCTCGGCCGTGGTATCGAATACCACGTTGGCCTGATGGAGCCGCTCCTCCTGACGGCGGCGGGCGGTGGCATTGTGAATGACCCCCATGACCCGGTGGCCGATCGACTCGGTGGCGGGGACATGGTCGGCATGAATATCGACCCAGTGGCGCTCGTTGAGTGCGGTGAGGTAGCTCAGGGTGAGATGGATGGGGTCATGGCTTTGCAGCGCGGCCTTGAGCTGGCTGCCGGATTCCGGTTCAAAACAGTCGACGAACGCTTGCAGCCCGCCGTGGAACTGGTTGGCCTCGATGCCCAGCAGCGGCTCAATCTGGCCGTCGAACAGTAATCTGTCTTCCGCAACGTGCCATTCCCACACCCCGATTTGGGCCGCTCGCATTGCCAGCTGCAGCCGTTGTTCGGTTTCGTACTGCTCGGTGATGTCCCGTACGATGGCGAGGATGCCGTTCAGCTCCCCTTTCTCATCACGCATCGGACTGTAGGTGGCCTGAAAGCGGCGGGAGCTGCTGTCGTACGCCGCGGTTTGGCCCGTGATGGCGATATCCACGTAGGGCAGGCCGCTGCGCATGATCTGCTGAAACATGGGCTCCAGGGTCGGGGCCAGCTTGGGAACCACCTCTCTGAGGTGCTTGCCCTGATGCTCCTCGATGCTTTTGCCATTGATGTCGGCCAGCACCTGATTGACTTTACGGTAGCGAAATTCGCAGTCAAAGACGCCGATGCCCAGAGGGGCATTATCCATCAGCTGTTCCAGGACGGTGTGATCTGACAGCTGGGTCAACATTGCCTCGGTGTCGGCGTTGAAAAGCTTCCCATCCATGATGACCTCGGCATTGATTGTTTTGTCATTTGCATCAGTTGTCAGTATGGCACGAACTGTTTGACCGGGAGTCAAGCGGAGTTATCTGGTTGTTTTGACGGCAAGAATAGGCAGAAAAACCTGATAAAAAGGATGGAAAAAGGGGGCGAGTGGTTATCCCTTCTGGCGACCAAACGCCTGAATGCCGCGCACCAGTACCAGCCAGCCGAGCAGATGGAACGGGAGGGCAAGCAGATAGAGCAGCAGGAAGTGCGACTCGCTGCCGCTGCTGTTGATGAAGTCGATCCAGGCGGCCAGCAGCGCCAGCATGCCGGCTATCTGGAAGCGGCGGCGCAACACCACCTCGACGCCGAGATTGGCAAGGTAGAGGGTGAGCAGGATGCCGGCAAAGCCGGTGAGCTGGGCGGTGCCGTAGAGCTCGCGATCCGGGTTGAACAGCAGCGCAATCAGGGGAGTAATGCCCTGATCCAGCGGGATCAGGGCCAGCAGCCAGCATGCAATCAGAAGCAGGGCTGTCTTCATCGCGGCCTCAGTCGGCAGATGGTGCCGGTTTGACCAGAGAGAGGTAGTTGGCATCCATCTTGAGGAAGACCCCCAGCAGACGGGCACTGGCGCCGTAGAAGCCAAACCGGTCGGCGGCGCGACAGGCGCTTTCGAACTTGTCGAACCAGCCCAGCAGATGGCCGTGCAGCAGCGCTTCCTGCTCGTCGAGCCAGCGTTCCCGCTCGGCCGCGCTCTTGGCTTCCGCCGCGCGGATGATGAGATTGCCCATCAGATCCAGCTCGATGGCCAGATGGTCGGCAGGCTCTTTGTATTTATCGCTGACATTGATGCCGAGGCGATCGAGGCGGGCCTGCATCTCGGCCATCGGGGCCTGCATCAGCAACTTGGCCTCGCCGCGGTAGAGGGACTCGTAGGGCAGGGCGCCCTGTTTGGGATCCACCAGAAACAGGCCAGCGAAGTCGGCGGCGAGTTCCAATTGGCGATCCTGGCGCACCAACAGGCGGGCGATGGCCTCGTTGAGCTCGGCCACGGCTTCGCGCATCGGATCCAGGGTGGAGAGGCTTTTCAGGAAGCTTCGCACATCATAGGTGTCATATTCGGCGATCTGCTCATCACTGAGTTCGGCGGCGAACAGGGTGGAGAACCACCAGTAGAGTTCGGCCCGGCGTTCGCTGGTAGCCATAAATTCCTGCATTTTTCCTCCGTGGATGGCAATCGGGAGCCTTGATGGCTCCCGATTCTAACGACTTTAAAAATAAAGGAAACTCAAGGGGGCGCTTTCGTCCCCCTGGGGTCAGAGTGCCGGGAACATGGGGTCGATGCCCTTGGCCGATTCCGGCGCGCCGAAGGCAGTGACGGCGGGCGCCTGTCCGCGGAACTTCTCGATCTCCACCAGCGCGGTATGGGCCGTGGTGGCCTGCGCCAGGCTGGAGGAGCCGATGTCGGCGGTCAGCACGTTGGGATCGCCGTAGGTACAGAGAGTGCCCACCTTGCCACCCTCTTGCGGGCCATACCAGGCTCCTTCCTGAATGCGCACCACGCCGGGGGCGTAGTCATCGCTCACCACCAGACCAGCCAATACCTGACCGCGGCCGTTGAACACCCGCACCAGATCGCCGTCCTTGAGGCCGCGGGATTTGGCATCCTGCGGATTCATATAGACAGGTTCGCGACCCTGCACCGTGTAGGTGGCGCGGTAGTTGTCGGAGGAGCAGAGCTGGCTGTGCAGCCGCTTGTCCGGGTGGCAGGATTGCAGGTGCAGCGGGTACTGTTTGCTGCCCGGCCCGCCGTGAGAGCGCTCGTAGGGTTCGATCCAGACCGGGTGGCCCGGGCAATCCCCATAGCCGTAGTCGGCGATGGTCTTGGAGTAGATCTCTATGAGACCGGACGGGGTACCGAGCGGTTCCAGATCCGGTTCCTGACGGAACGACTCGTGGCGCACCCAGGGTTGGCCTGCCGGGAAGGTGACGAAGCCTTCGCCGTGCCAGAACTGGCTGAAACGGGGCAGACGAATGCCGATGCCGCGCCCCTGCAGGCGGGCGTCGTCATAAATGCTCTGGATCCACTCCAGCTTGCTCTTGCCACCGGTGAACTCGGCCTCGCGACCGAAGCGACGGCAGAGATCGGCGAAGATGTCATAGTCATCGCGTGCCTCGAACAGCGGCTCCACCACCTTGTACATGGCCAGAATGCCCGCATTGGAGTGAGAACCCCACTGCTCGATGTCATCCCGCTCGTAGGTGGTGGTGGCGGGCAGCACGATATCGGCGAAGCGGCAGCTGGCGGTCCACTGGTGATCGATGCTGACCACGGTTTCCAGCTTGCGCCAGGCCGCGACCATCTTGTTGCGATCCTGCTGGTGGTGGAACGGGTTGTTGCCGCAGAACACCGCCATCTTCATGTGGGGGTAGGTGATGGTCTGGCCGTTGAAGGCGATCTGCTTGCCCGGATTGAGGATGCAGTCGACGAAACGGGCCACCGGAATGTACTTGGAGTAGCCCTTCCAGTCGCCGTCATGGATCGGCTTGACCCCGGGAATGACCGAGCTGAAACCGGACATGATGGGGCCGCTGGAGGTGATGGTGCCCGCTCCGTTGTAGTGCCAGCCAAAGCCGTAACCGCCCCCCGGCAGGCCGATCTGGCCAATCATCGAGGCCAGAACCACCAGCATCCAGGCGTACTGCTCGCCGTGGTGCATACGCTGCACGCACCAGCCGCCGATAAGCTGGGTGCGGCCGCTGCTCATGGTGCGGGCCAGCTCGCGGATGGTCTCGGCAGGGACGCCACAGATGGTGGCGGCCCACTCGGCATCCTTCACCTGACCATCGCTGGTGCCCAGCAGGTAGGGCAGGAACTTGTCAAAACCGGTGGTGTAGTTCTTCAGGAACGCCTCGTCGTGGCGCTTCTCGCTGTAGAGGGTGTGGGCGATGCCCAGCATCAGCGGTACGTCGGTCTGCGGATTCAGGGTCACCTGATCGCAGTTGAGGTACTTCTGGGTCTTGGATTTGACCGGATCGACACTGATCACCCGGATCTCGCCCTTGGCCACCTTTTCTTTCAACTGCGCCCAGTAGTCGTAGACACTGTGATCCGGCACCAGCCAGCCCACCTGCAGGTTCTTGATGGGATCAGAGCCCCAGATAACGATGGTTTTGCTGTGCTCCAGCACCAGCGGCCAGGAGGTCTGCTGTTCATACACCTCCATGGCGCCCGCCACGTGGGGCAGGATCACCTGGGCGGCACCGGTGGAGTAGTCACCGGCCTTGGCCAGATAGGTGCCGTGCAGGTTCATGGCACGCCCCAACATGGCGCCAGCGGAGTGCAACTTGCCCACCGACTGCCAGCCGGAGTGACCGGCATAGAGGGCGCTCGGGCCATAAGTTTTCTGCACCCGCTCCAGCTCGTGATAGAAGAAGTCCAGCGCCTGAGACCAGGTGACCCGCACGAAGCGGTTCTGGCCGCGTTCGCTGGTGTCGGACTGGTGGCCCTTGCGCAGCCAGTCCAGCCGCACCATGGGGTAGCGGATGCGGGAGGGGTTGTAGACCACTTCACTCAAGGCCTTGAGCATGTCGGTGGGGTGCTTGTCGTGCTCGAACGGCAGGGTCTCGACCCAGCGGCCATCGACCACCCGGGCACGGAAGGCGCCCCAGTGGGAGCCGGACTGCACCAGCTTGTCGCCAGACTCGGCAGCCATCACGGCGCGACCGAGCAGGGAGGGGCCGATCAGGGCAGAGGCACCGCTGGCCAGCAAGCCACCCAGAAAACCACGACGGGAAATATTGATCATCTTGTTATTCCTCTTTCGAATCCGGACTTAGTGGCTGCCCTGACCACCGGTATCGGCGGCATGGTTTTGCAGGTATTTGAGCAGGGTGCGCTCCTCTTCCTTGCTCAGGCGATAGTAGGCAGACATCGCCTTGAGTCCCGAAATCCAGCCGTTGGCAGTGAAGTGGGCGGGATCCGGCGCGCCGTGGCAGGAGTTGCAGGTGGATTTGTACATCTCGCCGGCGTAATCCCAGATTGGCTTGAGCGAGGACTCAAAGCCCTTGCCATCGACCCAGGCCTGCACCTGAACCTGTTCCCACTTGATATGGGTGGCGCTGTCGGTCTCCTGCTTGAGCACTTTCTCGCTCGCTTTCAGTTCGTCACGGATGGTGGCGACGAAGACCCGCTTGCCCATGTATTCGCTCAGCACCCGGCCCTTGCCGTCGCTCTCGCGCCACCCTTCGATGGTCACCTTGAGGCGATCGCCGCTGCGGTCCACCACGTCGATACGGGAGGCGGGCAGCAGTTTGCCGACCGGCTCGCTACTCTGCTCGCTGGCATAGAGATCTTTTTCACCCAGGTTGTAGAGGGTCTCGGTGGCTGGCGCCTCTTGCGCGTCGTTGACCAGAGTGGCGTAAGTGGCCCGGAAGCCGCCCGCCATGTTGGGCAGTTCGTGGGCGATGCCTTTGTGGCACTCGATGCAGTTCATGTTCTTCGCCGCCGCATCTTTCATCGCCAGCGCAGCCGCCGGGGACTGCTTGGCGTGATCCATGTTGTCGTAGCTGTGGCAGGACTTGCAGGTCTTGGAGTTCTGGCTGCTCATCCGTGCCCACACCTTCTCGGCCAGATGCAGGCGCCGGTCCTCGAACTTCTCCTGGGTGTCGATGCTGTGGCCTATGTACTCCTGATAGAGGTCGTTGGCCGCCTCTATCTTGCGGGCCACCTTGCCGACGAAATCCTTCGGCTGATGACAGTCGGTACAGACCGCCTGTACCCCGGAGGCATTCTTGAAGTGGATGGACTCCTTGTACTCCGGATAGACGGTGTCTTTCATGGAGTGGCAGGAGATACAGAATTCGAGGCTGCTGGTTTTCTCAAAGCCATAGTGCAGGCCGACGGTGCCCGCGAGGGTGACGCCGACGCCCACCAGAAGCAGCGCCAGTACCGACCAGCGACGGCTGGGGGTGCGCAGGAAGTGCCACAGTTTTTTCATCATGCTCTCTCACATCACTTTTTTGATGGGAGCCATGATAGGGAGGCGTTGTGAACAGGGCTGCCGCCACAAATTAATGAAATAGGGGTATTTATGACAAAATGTGAATAGAATAATTCTCCCTTGTCGACCATCGTGAACCCTGCCCATGAGCTACCACATTCTGGTTGTTGAAGATGATGCGGTTACCCGCGAGAAGCTGACCGGCTATTTCGAGCGGGAGGGCTATCGGGTGACGGCGGTCGAAAACGGCCAGGAGATGCGCGCCGTGCTGGCAGAGCAGCCGGTCGATCTGGTGATGCTGGATATCAATCTGCCGGGGGAAGATGGTCTGCTGTTGACCCGTGAACTGCGGGCGCGCAGCACGGTGGGGATCATTCTGGTCACCGGCCGCAGCGATGCGGTGGACCGGATTGTCGGCCTCGAGATGGGGGCCGACGACTATGTCACCAAGCCGTTCGAGCTCAGGGAACTGCTGGTGCGGGTCAAGAATCTGCTGTGGCGGATCTCGCTGGCGGCCGCCGCGCCGAGCGAGCCTGCGGTGGCTGACGATGCGGTGCGCTTTGGCCCCTGGCGTTTTGATATTCCCCGCCGCCAGCTCAGCAAGGACGGAGTGCCGGTGCGTCTGACCAAGGCCGAATATGAAGTGCTGGTGGCCTTTGTCGCCCATGCCGGGCGGGTGCTCAGTCGGGAGCGGATCCTGACCCTCATCAGCCATCGCGGCGATGGCCCGAGCGATCGCACCATAGACGTGTTGATCCGGCGGCTGCGCGGCAAGATGGAAGCGGATCCGCGGGATCCCCAGCTGTTTGTCACCGTCCATGGTGAAGGCTATCTGTTTGCCGGCGAGATAGCCTCCTGACCCCGTTGCGGTGGCCTTGACCTGTTTGACCGGGTATCAGACCGGCGGGCGGGTATCAAATTGCGGGCAGTCGTCGCCAATCTGGTGCCAGGGCGCCTTGGAGCCGACAAAGATGTGAAACGCGGGCCGCTGGCTCGGCACATCGTCCAGTACCCCGAGGCGTAGGTTGATCTTGCCGCTGCTGCTCTTCTGGCTGAACAGGCTGGAGCCGCAGTGACGACAGAAGGCCAGGGTGGTCTCTGCCGATTTCCGGTAGCGGGCGATGGCCTCTTCCCCTTTCACTATGGTGACCTTGTTGCCATCCAGTCCGCCGACCGAGGCGTAATCTCCCCCTGAAAACTTGCGGCATTCGCTGCAGTGGCAGTTCCCCATATAGTCGAACTGATCCGGCAGGGTCAGGGCGACGGCGCCGCACAGGCAGCTGGCATGTAACTCTTTCATCTCTTCTCCTTGAGTGTGCTAATCGGATTTGGAACGGCTATTCGACCCGATAGACGGGACGAAAAGCGCCATCCGAGAGGGAATCGGCGGGGTCGGCCAGTGGCGCAGACAGCGTCAGAATGGGTGGCCCCATCACCCGAGGGCACTGCTCGGCATTGGCATCAGGGTGTTGCAGCAGGCAGACAGCCTGAGCGACCGCAAGGCGCCCCTGCAGCCGCATCTGATCGCTGTTGGCGGCGAGGATCTTGCCCCGGCGCAGTCCCCGCTGTACCCCGTGGCTGAAGTAGGTGCTCAGCACCTGGGGCCTGTCGAGATGGCGCTGCGCCAGCTCGTTGACCGCTACTTCGGCGGCGATGGCGCCCCCCACCAGATAGTCGAGGTCGGGATAGCGGGCCAGAGTTTGCTGCACCAGCGTGCGCTGGATTTCCCGGCTGTTGTCGCCGCGCTCGGTGCTGACCAGCTTGATGGCGCTCCCCTTGATGGCATCGGCAAAGCCCGGCTCTACGAAGTTGTTGCCGCCACTCGCCTGCGGGCCGGGGAAGAGGGCGACCGAGACCGGCTTGCTGCCGGCGGGGTGGCGCTGCGCCAGCCAGTGGCCAATCTGCCAGCCCATCTGGTACCAGGAGACCCCAACCTTGGCCTGCACCAGACCGTTGGGCAGATCGTTGACCAGTCCAAAGAGCGGCAGCGGCGTGGCCTTGATGGCCTCGCGCAGGCCCTGATAGCTCACCGCGCCGAGCAAGATGGCATCGCTCCCTTCCTGCACGCAGCGTTGCAACTGCTGGCGCTGCTCGGCGAGGGCGCCGTACCCCCCCGCTTCGTGGATCTGCAACTTGACTCCCAGCCGCTTCGCCTCGTCAACCATGCCCTGATTGACCGAAAGCCAGTAGGCGTCGCGCAGATGGGGGTAGAGGGCACAGAGGGTCAGCGGTTTGGTTGCGGCAGCGGGCTCCGGCCACTGCTGGCGCAGCGGCTGGCCGCTGAATTCGCCGCCGGGCCAGATATCGACCGCAAAGGCGAGGGCGGCGCGGGGAAGCATTAGCAACCAGATCAGCAACAACGGGGAGAGATAGACGCTTCGCATGGTCAGGGGTTTTGTTAAAGTGTTGGGCCATATTATCCGGTCAATGCCGACCACAACCAAGGGACTTCCCGTGAGAATCTTTTCCGGCCTGGGTGGCAAGTTGCTGCTGGCCTTCTCCCTGATGGCGTTGTTGACCCTGAGTGCCTCCCTGCTGGGCTGGGTGGGGCTTAGCCATCTGCGCCAGCTGGAGCAAGGGGTGCAGCAGACGTTGGCCGATCAGGAGCTGGCCCGCACGCTCTCTCGCCTCAGCGGCGAGATCCAGAGCGCGTCGCGGCTGCTGGCCACCGCAACCAGCGAGCAGGAGCGGGAGCATCAGGGACGCTTGCTCACTCTGCAGGGGCAACAGCTGCAACAGGTGTTGGCGCAACTTGGCCGTGGGCAGGGTTCAACAAGCCTCGATCAGCTCAGTCAGAGCATCATCGGCAATCTGGGCCAGCAGGGCTGGCTGGTGGGGGAAAGGTTGACCCTGATGGCGCAGGGGGAGGCGCAGCGGGCCCGTCTGGTGGCGGCGGCCGGACAGATCGCCGAGCTGGCGCGCAGCCAGATGGAGAACGCCGAAACCGTGATGGTGGCGGGATTGGGTTCCCTCTACCAACAGCAAGGTGCGCAGGCGACCCGGACGCTGGACCGCCTGCTGGAGCAGGATCTCGACTGGCTGGAGCAGATGACCGAGCTGCGTCATCGCACCCTGATGCAGCAGCAGCGCATCGAGGAGATGTGGCGCAGCGAACGGCAGGAACAGTTGCAAACGTTATTGCAAGAGGGGCAGCGGGAGTTGGCCATCTTGCAACTGCGAGCCGGGGCTGTGACCGATCCTGCCCGCCGGCAGGCGGTGGAACAGGCGCTGACCGTGCTGGCGCAGAGCGACAAGCTGGTGCAACTGCGCAGCGACTGGCTCGGCAAGGGGGAGGCGCTGCGGGTGCTGGCCAATGCCAATGAGGCCCTGATGAGCAGCCTCAACCAGCAGGTCGGTGAGCTGGTCAGCCGTGCCCGCGATTCGCTGGGGCAGAGCCAGCAGGCGCTAAGCCAGCGCCTCAGGCTGCTGGAGCAGGCGTTGATGGCCATTGGCCTGCTCACCCTGCTACTGCTGATGCTGCTGATGTGGCGCATGGTCTACGGCCGGATCGTCTGGCCGCTGCAACGGGCGGTGGCGGGGATGAGCCGGTTGGCGCGCGGGGATCTGGCCCCCCTTGAACCGATCGCCAGTACCGGGCGCGATGAGCTGGCGGAGTTGGGGCGGGCCCTGCAGGTGTTTCGTGACAATGCGGTAGAGCTGGGCCGCTATCAGCGAGAGCTGGAGTCGCGGGTCGAGGAGCGCACCGGCCAGCTCAGCCACGCCAACGAGCGGCTCAATGAGGAGGTGGAGAAGCAGCGGCAGGCCCGCGCCGAGGCAGAACAGGCCAACCGGGCCAAGTCGGTGTTTCTCGCCACCATGAGTCACGAGATCCGCACCCCCATGAACGGCATTCTGGGCGGTCTGACGCTGCTGGAAGATACCCACCTCAGCGATACCCAGCAGCGCTATCTGGCCGCCATCGAGCACAGTGGCGAATCCCTGCTGGAGATCCTCAACGACATTCTCGACTACTCCAAGATCGAGGCGGGCCATGTGGAGGCGCGCCGCGAACCCTTCCCCCTGTTCCAGCTGGTGGATGAGCTGGGCGCGCTGTTCCGGCCAAAGGCAGAGGCCAAGGGGGTCACCCTGGCACTGGAGTATGCGCCCTGGCTGGCGCCTGTGGTCGAGGGGGATCTGGGCAAGCTGCGCCAGGTACTCGGCAACTTGCTCGGCAATGCAGTCAAGTTTACCGCCCGTGGCCAGATTACCCTGACGGTGGCGCCCCTTGTCTGTCACGGCCCTTGCGCCGAGCCCTGCATCCGGTTTGTGGTACGCGATACCGGCCCCGGCATTCCGGCCGATGAGCAGGAGGCGGTGTTCGAGGCATTTCGCCAGCGCAAGCGTGATATAGGCCATCAGGGCGGCACCGGGCTGGGACTGGCGATCAGCCGCAAGCTGGTGACCGCCATGGGGGGCGAGCTTATCCTTGCCAGCGAACCGGGCAAGGGGTGTGAATTCAGCTTCAGCCTGCCCTTGCAACGCTCGAGCGCCCAACTGCCCGCCGAGGCGCAGCCGCTGCACCTTGGCCAATCCCGCGACATCCTGCTGGTGGAGGATAACGAGATCAACCGGCTGGTGGCGCACGGCATGCTGACCCGCCTCGGCCATCGCGTCACCCTGGCGGAGGATGGTCGCAGCGCGCTGGCGCTGGTGACCGAGCGCCCCTTCGAGCTGGCGCTGCTCGATATCAATCTGCCCGATATGGACGGTATGAGCCTGCGCGAGGATCTGGCCGCCATCAGCGAGGAGATGCATGAACGGCCGCTGCCCGCCATCGCCATCTCGGCCCAGATGTATCCGGAGGATATCCGCCACTGCCTTGCCGCCGGCTTTGTCGATTTTGTCGGCAAGCCGGTACGGCTGGCGGTGCTGGCGAACGCTATCGATCAGCTGTTTCGGCAAGAAGGAACCTCTATCGAGCCGCGGGTGCCGTTATCAGTAGCCGTGCCCCCAACTAACCACCCCGAGTGGGCCAATCCGGTGCTGGATGCCGATCTGCCCCTGCTCGGCATGGCGCGGATCCGCCAGCTGGTCGCGCTGTTTGAGTCGCAAGGGCGGGTGTTGGTAGATAAGTTGGCTCAGGGTGAGGGGAAAGAGCAACGTCAGCTGGCGCACAAGCTCAAGGGAAGTGCGCTGGCGCTGGGGTTGACCGAATTTGCCAGCCACTGTGCGGCTCTTGAGGCGGGAGGCGGGGAGCCTGCGGCAATCGGCGGGCAATTTGACGCGGCGGTGAGCGGGTTGCAGCAGTGGCTGGCGGCCAACAGGGATTCGCCGTTCTGATCCCTGCTGGCGATGCACAACGTTCAGAGGGGGCCAGTTCCTGCGCCGTTATTCTATTTCGCGAAACAGCACCTGCTTGCACTTGGCGCAGACCCATTCCCGGCGAAAATCGGTCAGGTGCACCATGCCTAGCTCCAGCAACTCGTGGTGGCCGCAGTGATAACAGAAGATGATGTCGCCATCGACTGATTCAGGGTGGGTCGCCAGATATTCGGCTTTGGTGGGGAGCTGCTCCCACGAGGTGGTGGGGAGATGTTTGCGTTGGCTGGTGTAATAGACCCAGTAGAACAGAAAAAAGACAGCCAGGATCACGAATGTCAGCAGATGGTCCATCTTGAACTCCTCCGGTTAGGTGCAGCCCCTCGGATGCATGGCTGCAATCAGCTCCATCATCATTAAATTTGTTTCGAATGAATATGTTACAGGATGGATAAAGAGGGCGTTGTGATCCCCTTCGGGTTTTGCCCGCCCGCAGCGGGATGAAAAATGTGCCGTTTGGCGGAGCGGCCAGGATATTGAACGGGGAGGGAATCTTGCTTTTTACAACATAAATTCAACATTTTTTTAGGTGGTTGGACTGTCTCTTTGATCCAGCTCACGTTACAATGCCCGCGCCCACTTCACCTAACGCGCAAACGATTTTCAGGAGAGAAACGGATGTTGAAACGTGACATGACCATCGCCAATTATGATCCGCAATTGTGGCAGGCCATCACAGACGAAACCCGTCGTCAGGAAGAGCATATCGAGCTGATTGCGTCTGAGAACTACACCAGCCCCCGTGTCATGGAAGCCCAGGGCTCCCAGCTGACCAACAAGTACGCTGAAGGTTACCCCTCCAAGCGTTACTACGGTGGTTGCGAGTATGTGGATGTGGTCGAAACCCTGGCTATCGAGCGCGCCAAAGAGCTGTTCGGTGCCACTTACGCCAACGTGCAGCCGCACTCCGGCTCCCAGGCCAACAGCGCCGTTTACATGGCTCTGCTGCAGCCGGGCGACACCGTACTGGGCATGAACCTGGCCCACGGCGGTCACCTGACCCACGGCTCCCCGGTCAACTTCTCCGGCAAGCTTTACAACATCGTGCCTTATGGTATCGATGAGTCCGGCAAGATCGATTACGACGACATGGAACGTCAGGCTGTCGAGCACAAGCCGAAGATGATGATCGGTGGCTTCTCTGCCTACTCCGGCATCGTTGACTGGGCCCGCATGCGCGAAATCGCCGACAAGGTCGGTGCCTACCTGTTCGTCGACATGGCCCACGTGGCTGGTCTGATTGCCGCTGGCGTCTACCCGAACCCGGTGCCCCACGCTCACGTGGTCACCTCCACCACCCACAAGACCCTGGCCGGTCCGCGCGGTGGTCTGATCCTCTCCGCCGCTGACGACGAGGAGCTCTACAAGAAGCTCAACTCTGCCGTCTTCCCGGGTGGTCAGGGTGGCCCGCTGATGCACGTCATCGCCGGTAAAGCCGTTGCCTTCAAAGAGGCGCTGGAGCCGGAGTTCAAGACCTATCAGGCTCAGGTCGTGAAAAACGCCAAGGCGATGGCCGCCACCTTTATCGAGCGCGGTTACAAGATCGTCTCCGGCGGTACCGACAACCACCTGATGCTGGTTGATCTGATCGGCCGCGAGCTGACCGGTAAGGATGCTGACGCTGCGCTGGGCAAAGCCAACATCACAGTCAACAAGAACTCCGTGCCCAACGACCCGCGCTCCCCGTTCGTCACCTCCGGTGTGCGGATCGGTACCCCGGCCATCACCCGCCGCGGTTTCAAGGAAGCCGAGTCCATCGAGCTGACCCACTGGATCTGCGACGTACTGGACAACCACGACAACGATGCCGTGCTGGCCACCGTACGCGAGAAGGTGCTGGATATCTGCCGCCGCTTCCCAGTTTATGGCTGATAAGTCAGACCGTTCGCTTTGAGACCAATGCCACCTGCGGGTGGCATTGTTTTTTCTGGCTTTTACCGGTTTTGGATGGCCGTGCTACACTGGCCGACCTAGATCCTGGCCCGCCGGGCCGGTCCCTATTCCATTAACGCCGGAGGTCCGATGCATTGCCCATTCTGTAGTGCGGTTGATACCAAGGTGATCGATTCCCGTCTGGTGGCAGAAGGCCATCAGGTGCGCCGCCGTCGTGAGTGTCTGCTCTGTCACGAGCGTTTTACCACCTTCGAGATGGCCGAGCTGGTGATGCCCCGCGTCATCAAGTCCAACGGCTCCCGCGAGCCGTTCAACGAAGACAAGCTGCGCGCCGGCATCCTGCGGGCGCTGGAGAAGCGGCCGGTGAGCATGGAGGCCATCGAAAAGGCGGTCAACCATATCAAATCCCGCCTGCGTGCCACCGGCGAGCGCGAAGTCGCCTCCGAGCTGGTGGGCAATCTGGTGATGGATGAGCTCAAGAGTCTGGACAAGGTGGCCTATATTCGCTTTGCCTCCGTCTATCGCAGCTTCGAAGATATTCGCGAGTTCGGTGAAGAGATCGCCAAATTGGAGAAATGATGGTATCGGATGGGCAAGTGGATATCCGCTTCGCCCCTCTCTACCTCAGGACACGAAGATATTCGCGAGTTCGGCGAAGAGATCGCCAAGCTGGAGAAGTAAACCGCCATTCTCACCCATGTTGCCGCGTCCGATTACGCTGCGCTAATCGAACCTACGATACTGCGTAAAGCCGAGACGTGTTGTCAAAGGAGCCCGGATGTTTAGTCAAGATGATTACCAATGGATGAGTCGGGCCCTCGAACTGGCCCGCCGCGGCCGCTACACCACGGCCCCCAACCCCTGCGTCGGCGCCGTGCTGGTCAAAGATGGCGTGGTGGTTGGCGAAGGGTGGCATCAGAAGGCGGGCGAGCCCCATGCCGAGGTTTACGCCCTGCGCGCCGCCGGTGACAACGCCCGTGGCGCCACCGCCTATGTGACCCTCGAACCCTGCTCCCATCACGGTCGTACTCCCCCCTGCGCCGAGGCGCTGATCAACGCCGGCGTGGCCCGGGTGGTAGCAGCCATGGTCGATCCCAATCCCCAGGTGGGTGGGCGTGGCCTGCGTATGCTCTCCGAAGCGGGCATCAAGACCGATTTCGGCCTGCTGGCGAGCGAAGCCGAAGCGCTCAACCCGGGCTTTTTCAAGCGGATGCGTACCGCCTTCCCGCGGGTGACCGTCAAGCTGGGGGCCAGCCTCGATGGCCGCACCGCCATGGCGAGCGGCGAGAGCCAGTGGATCACCTCCCCGGATGCACGCCGCGACGTGCAGCGGCTGCGGGCCCGTCACGATGCGGTGCTCTCCAGCGCTGAAACCGTGCTGGCCGATGGTGCCTCCCTGACCGTGCGCTGGGACGAGCTGCCCCCCTCGGTCAAGGTAAGTTATCCCAAGGAGACCCTGCGCCAGCCGCTGCGGGTCATCGTCGATTCGCAAAACCGGCTTACCCCAGAGCTGCCGCTGTTCCAGAACGAGAGCCCGGTGCTGCTGGCCCGTCACAAGGCGTCCGGCGAGTGGCCCGAGTGGGTGCAGCAGTTGGAGCTGCCGCTGCTGGATGGCAAGCTGGATCTGGTCAGCCTCTTCATGCTGCTGGCCAAACAGAACGTCAACTCGGTGCTGGTCGAGGCGGGCCCGCGGCTGTGCGGCGCTCTGCTGGAAAAAGGGCTGGTGGATGAGCTGGTGCTCTATCAGGCTCCAAAATTGATGGGTGACGAGGGGCGTGGCCTGTTCCATCTGCCCGGCCTGACCCGGCTGTTCCAGGCGCCCAAGCTCGCCATCAAGGATGTGCGCATGGTGGGGCAGGATATTCGCATTACCGCCAAAATAGCCTGATTTATCAATGTTCAAGGGGGCATAATCAGCCCCCGTCATCAGCAAGGTGATCTGCATGTTTACCGGAATTATCGAAGCGGTGGGAACCCTGGCCGAGCTGCGCCGTCAGGGCGATGACATGGCTCTCACCGTCCACGCACCAGGTCTGGATTTTAGCGACGTCAAGCTGGGCGACTCCATTGCCACCAACGGCGTCTGCCTCACCGTCGTGGCGCTCGGCGACAAGAGCTATACCGCCGACGTGTCGCTGGAAACCCTCTCCCGTACCGGCTTTGCCGCCGCCAGAGTGGGCGATCGGGTCAACCTCGAGAAGGCGCTGATGCCCACCTCCCGCCTCGGCGGCCATCTGGTCTCCGGCCATGTGGACGGGGTAGGGGAAGTGAAAAGTGTCTCCAGCAGCGGCCGCGCTATCGAGTACTGGATCAAGGCGCCGGGCGAGCTCTCCCGCTATATCGCCGAGAAAGGCTCCATTGCGGTGGATGGCATCAGCCTCACCGTCAACGCGGTGCAGGGGGACCTTTTCCGCCTGACGATCGTGCCCCACACCGCCCAGGAGACCACCATCGCCAGCTGGAAGCCGGGCCACAAGGTCAACCTCGAGGTGGATCAGATCGCCCGCTATCTGGAGCGGCTGATGATGGGGAAAAGTCAGGAGAGCAGCGCCTCGACCCTGACCATGGAGACGCTGGCCAAGGCTGGTTTTCTCTGACGGTGAGCGCTGAATCTGGCCCCCAAAACGATTTTCTGTGATCCCGCTCTGATTGAAATGGAGCCGCGAGCCCCAATCTAGAGCAACATACACTCGCATTTGCGTTGAGCCTGCTGGCTCAACCCCCAAGCACACTGATGGAGTAGCCCATGGCGCTGAGCACAACCCAGGAAATCATTGCCGACATCAAGGCTGGCAAGATGGTGATCCTGATGGATGACGAGGACAGGGAGAACGAAGGGGACCTCATCATGGCCGCCTCCTGCGTCCGTCCGGAGGATATCAACTTCATGGCCCGCTACGGCCGTGGCCTCATCTGCCTGACTCTGACCCGGGATCGCTGCAAGCAATTGGCGCTGCCGCTGATGGTGGATCGCAACAATGCCCAGTTCTCCACCGCCTTTACCGTCTCCATCGAGGCGGCAGAAGGGGTGACCACAGGTATCTCAGCTGCCGATCGTGCGGTGACCGTGCAGGCGGCTGTGGCGGCCAATGCCAAGGCGGCCGATCTGGTGCAGCCGGGCCACATCTTCCCGCTGATGGCGCAGGATGGCGGTGTGCTGACCCGTGCCGGCCACACCGAAGCCGGTTGCGATCTGGCCCGTCTGGCCGGTTTCGAGCCTGCCGCCGTCATCGTCGAGATCCTTAACGAAGATGGCACCATGGCGCGCCGTCCTGACTTGGAGATCTTTGCCGAGGAGCATGGCATCAAGCTTGGCACCATCGCCGACCTTATCGAGTACCGCAACCAGCACGAGACCACGGTCGAGAAGGTGGCCGAGTGCAAGCTGCCCACCGAGTTTGGCGAGTTCGACCTCATCACCTTCCGCGATACCATCGACAATCAGGTTCACTTCGCCCTGAAAAAGGGTGAGGTACAGGCCGATCAGCCGACTCTGGTGCGCGTCCATCTGCACGATGTGCTGAGCGATCTACTGCTGACCGACCGCCACGCCGCCCGCAGCTGGCCGCTGCCCAAATCCATGGCCCGCATTGCTGACGAAGGCGGCGTGCTGGTGATTTTGGGGGCGGAATCCCATGGCGCCGAGCTGCTGGCTAGGGTCAAGGGTTTTGAAGCCGCCGACAAGGGGCTAGCACCGGAAGGAGCCAAGTGGCAGGGCACCTCGCGCCGGGTTGGCGTGGGCTCCCAGATCCTCAAGGCGCTCGGCGTGAGCAAGATGCGCCTGTTGAGCTCGCCGAAGAAGTACCATGCCCTCGGTGGTTTCGGTCTGGAAGTGGTTGAGTACATCGGCGAGTAAAGTTCCACCAGAGAAGTACCATTCCCTTCCGGGTGGTTTCGGTCTGGAAGTCGTGGAATTTACCGGCGAGTAAGCGCGCCGGACTGGTTAAATCGCGATCATGGCCGTCTATTGCGGCCATGGTTTTTGTCGTGGGTCTGTTGTGCTAGAATGTGCGCACTTTTGACTCCGGCCCTTTTGATTGCACAGATACAGGATTTCCAATGAAGGTTATCGAAGGAAATATCGCCGCTCCTGAGGCGCGCGTTGCTATTGTTGTTGCCCGTTTCAACAGCTTCATCAACGACAGTCTGGTGAACGGCGCGGTGGACGTACTGAAGCGTCAAGGTCAAGTGCAGGACAGCAACCTGACACTGGTAAAAGTGCCGGGCGCGGTTGAAATGCCATTGGTCATCAAGAAGCTGGCCAAGAGTGGTCAATACGACGCCATCGTGGCGGTCGGTACTGTCATCCGTGGCGGCACCTATCACTTCGACCTGGTGGCAAACGAGAACAGCAAGGGCATGGCCCAGGTAATGATGGAATATGAAATTCCCGTTGCCTTCGGTGTGCTGACCACTGAAAACATTGAACAAGCCATCGAGCGTGCAGGTACCAAGGCGGGTAACAAGGGTGCAGAGGCTGCACTGGCAGCGCTCGAAATGATCAACGTCCTGAAAGAACTGGACGTGTAACGAGGAGAAGTACATTGAAACCGTCTGAGCGCCGTAAAGCCCGCCATTGCGCCACCCAGGCCATCTACCAGTGGCAGATGACCAAGGCTAACGTGGGTGACATCGAAGAGCAGTTCAAGATCGATCAGGACACCAAGGGTGTAGACCTGAACTATTTCCGCGATCTGCTGTTCGGGGTAGCCCTCCACTGCAGCGAGCTGGACAAGGTGTTTGCACCTTTCCTCTCCCGTCCGCTGGAAGAAGTGGACATGGTGGACAAGGCGATCCTGCGTCTGGCGACCTACGAGCTGACCCGTCGTGATGATGTACCGCCGCGCGTGGTCATCAACGAAGCGATCGAGCTGGCCAAAGCTTTTGCTGCCGATGACAGCCACAAGTTTGTCAACGGTGTACTGGACAAGGTGATCAAGTCGCTGAACAAGCGTTGATCCTGCTGTCCGTCAGCATCTAAGAGAGGAGCCAGCTTATTGCTGGCTTTTTACTGTATGGGTGAATTTGAGCTGATTGATAAGTACTTCAAGGTCCCCCACGCCCGCAAGGACGTGGTGATGGGCCCTGGAGATGACTGTGCCCTGCTGACCCTGCCCCCCGATACCCAACTGGCGGTGAGCACCGACACTCTGGTGAGCGGCGTACACTTCTTTCCCGACATGGATCCGGTGGATCTCGGCTACAAGGCGCTGGCGGTCAATCTCTCCGATCTCGCCGCCATGGGGGCCGAGCCGCGCTGGGTGTCGCTGGCGCTGACCCTGCCTGCCATCAACGAAGGTTGGGTTGCCGGGTTTGCCGAAGGGTTTCTGGAACTGGCCGAGTATTACAACGTCGCGCTGGTGGGCGGGGATATGACCCGCGGGCCCCTCTCTATCACCATTTCGGTGAAGGGGTCGGTGCCTGCCGGACGTGCCCTGATGCGAAGCGGTGCCAAAGCCGGTGACGGCATCTATGTGACCGGCACTCTGGGAGATGCCGCGCTGGCGCTCTCCCATCTGCTGGGCAAACGCACTCTCAACGAGAACCAGCTGGCAGCTGTGCTGCCACGGCTCGACCACCCCCATCCCCGGATTCTGGCCGGTCAGGCCCTGCGCGGACTGGCGGGCAGTGCGCTGGATCTCTCCGATGGGCTGGCATCGGATCTCGGCCATATCCTCAAGGCCTCCGGCGTGCGGGCCCAGATCGATCTCGATCTGCTGCCGCTCTCGCCGGTGCTGCAGGATGCGGTGAGCGAGCAGGAGGCGTGGCAACTGGCGCTGGCCGGTGGCGATGACTACGAGCTTTGCTTCACCGTACCGGAGGAGCACCGCGGCGCGCTCGATACGGCGCTGGCCCACAGCGGGGTCAAGTTCAGCCGCATCGGCCGCATCGTGGCGGGCGAGCCGGGCATCGACTACCTGCGTGGCGACCAGGCGGTCGAGTTGCAACTGAAAGGGTGGGATCACTTCGCATGAGTTTGTTCAGGATAAAGCCCGAGCTGACACGACTGGATCTGAAAAATCCGCTTCATTTTTTGGCGGTGGGGTTTGGTTCCGGTCTCAGCCCCAAGGCGCCGGGCACCATGGGCACCCTGGCGGCCATTCCGCTCTACCTGCTGGTGAGCGGGCTGCCGACCCACTGGTTTATCGCCTTGCTGGCGGTGGGTTTTGTTGTGGGGATCCGTATCTGCCAGAGCGCCACCGATGCCATCGGCATGCCGGATCACGGCGCCATCGTCTGGGACGAGGTGATCGGTTTTGGCGTCACCATGATCGCCGCGCCAGCCGGTTGGGAGTGGGTGGTGGCGGGATTCGCGCTGTTCAGGTTGTTTGATGTGCTCAAGCCCTGGCCCATCTCCTGGTTTGATCGCCGGATCCACGGTGGCCTGGGCATCATGCTGGACGATCTGATCGCCGGCCTGTTCGCCCTGTTTTGTATGCAATTACTGGCATTCTGGCTCGGTTGAGAGCCATCTTCCGGGGGATGACCGTTCTGGCATCCCCCGATTTATATCTGCTTAATTTTCATTCATCGGCATATGCTGCCGTTTATCATCCATTTCACATAAATATTCACTACTCATTCGGGGCTGGTGATTGTTTTGGAAATAGTGATAAATGCTGCTTGTTGCGTTGTTGTTGAAATTAAAGTAATGATACCAATAGATGTACGGACGCACCGGCCATTTTTGTGATGAAAATCATCATTTATCTCTGCTGAATTGGTGGTTATCTGCACAAAACATTGCGGAATTGTATAACTCAATCATTTACACCCGTGGTCAAACCGTCTAAGTTACTCGCGGGTTATTCCAAAAAAATGCAAAAAACCCGCCCGGATCGCTGGTTTCGCTGCCTCATGGGTTGAGCAAATATTGCCCAAGGTAACAACCGGCATCTGCGGCTGATTTACGGACGAATTATTTGGGACGGATGTCCCCCGCAGAGGTAAACATGTCCTTGCTCGAAGTAAAGAACTTGCGGATCGAGTATCCCTCCCGCTACGGGGTGCTGGCCGCGGTGAAGGATCTCTCTTTCTCTATCGAAAAGGGTGAGATTGTCGGGGTGGTCGGTGAATCCGGCGCCGGCAAGTCCACCATCGGCAACGCCGTTATCGATCTCCTGAGCCCGCCGGGTCGCATCGCCCGCGGTGATATCTATCTCAATGGCGAGCTCATCTCCGGCAAGAGCCAGAACGAGATGCGGGCCATCCGTGGCTCCCGTATCGGGTTCATCTTCCAGGACCCCATGACCTCCCTCAACCCGCTGTTCACCGTTGAGCATCAGCTGGTGGAGACCATTCTGGCCAATACCGACCTTTCTCGCGAAGCCACTTTTGCCAAGGCATTGGAGCTGATGGGGGCAGTGGGGATCCCGAGTCCGGAGCTGCGCATCAAGCAGTACCCACACCAGTTCTCCGGTGGCATGCGTCAGCGGGTGGTTATCGCCATTGCGCTCTCCTGCGATCCTGAGCTGATCATCGCCGATGAGCCGACCACGGCGCTCGACGTCTCCATTCAGGATCAGATCCTCCAGCTTATCCGCGCCCTCTGCAAAGAGCGTCAGGTGGGCTGCATGCTGGTGACCCACGACATGGGCGTAGTCTCCAACGTTACCGACAAGGTGGCGGTGATGTATCGCGGCGATCTGGTGGAGTTCGGCCTGACCGAACAGGTGCTGGGCAGCCCCAATCACCCCTATACCCGCAGCCTCATCTCGGCGGTACCCCGCTCCGATGTGAAGCTGGTGCGCTTCCCGCTGGTTTCCTATATCGAGGATGCCAGTGCGCCGGATACCAATATTGACCTCAAGACCCACTGGCTCGGCCAGAGTCAGGACGAGCGTGCCTATGAAGGGGCGCTGCTGCGGGTGGAGAACGTCGATCTGAAGTTCGTCACCAAGGACTCCATCTTCCCGAGCCGCCGCCAGTATGTGCGCGCCTGCAACAACATCAGCTTCGAGATCTTCGAGGGGGAGACCTTCGGTCTGGTGGGGGAATCGGGCTCCGGCAAATCGACCATTGCCCGCGCCATCACCGGTCTCTATCCGCCTGATACCGGCAAGATTTTCTTCGAGGGGATCGATCTGACCGCCCTCAAGAGCGAGCGCGAGCGTCGCCCGCTGCGTCGCCAGATGCAGATGGTGTTTCAGAACCCCTATTCCTCGATGAACCCGCGGATGAAGGTACGCGACATCATTGCCGAGCCGATCCGCTTCCATCAGTTGGCGAGCAGCGAGAGCCAGATTGAGGGGATTGTCGGCGATCTGCTGGATCACGTGGGTCTCGGTCGTGGTGCCGGGGTCAAGTATCCCCACGAGTTCTCCGGCGGTCAGCGCCAGCGTATCTCCATTGCACGCGCCCTGGCCACTCGCCCGCGCTTCCTCATCTGCGACGAGCCGACCTCGGCGCTGGATGTGTCGGTGCAGGCCCAGATCCTCAACTTGCTCAAGGATCTGCAGCAGGAGCTCAAGCTCACCATGCTGTTTATCAGCCACGATCTGCCGGTGATCCGCCAGATGTGCGACCGCATCGGGGTGATGCAGCACGGTCATCTGGTGGAGGTGGCCGAGACCGAGAAACTCTTTACCAATGCCGAGCATGAGTACAGCCGCAAGCTGATCTCCCTCATGCCGGAGTTCAAGGGAATGTCCCGCGAGGGGCTGGAAATCGCAAGCTAGGAGAGCGCCGGTGCGCCGGTCTGCTTGTCAAAAAAAGTGTCATAAGAAAGCCAAAAGCATGGAGAACAAGATGAAGAAAGGATTGTCCAAGATTGCCCTGGCGCTGTTTGCCGCCGGTTTCGCCTTCAGTGTCTCAGCCGCTGATATCAAGGTGGGTGTCGCTTCTGACGCCACTTCGCTGGATCCACAGGAGCAGCTCTCCGGTCAGACCCTGGAGATGTCGCACCTGGTATTCGATCCCCTGATGCGTTACACCCAGGATCTGAAATTCGAGCCCCGTCTGGCCGAGAAGTTCGAGCGTGTCGATGACAAGACTGTCCGCTTCCACCTGCGCAAAGGGGTCAAGTTCCACTCCGGTAACGACTTCACCGCTGACGACGTGGTGTGGACCGTCAACCGCCTGAAATCCTCCGTCGACTTCAAGGCGATCTTCGATCCCATCAGCGAAGTGAAGAAAGTCGATGACTACACCGTCGATCTGATCACCGCCAAGCCCTTCCCGCTGGTGCTGCAGACCGTCACCTACATCTTCCCGATGGACTCCAAGTTCTATACCGGCAAGACCGAAGCGGGCAAAGACAAGGCCGAGATTGTCAAAAACGGCGACTCCTACGCCTCTACCCACGTCTCCGGTACTGGCCCGTTCACCGTCAAGTTCCGCGAGCAGGGTGTGAAGCTGGATTATGCCCGCAACGCCAACTACTGGGACAAGGCCTCCAAGGGTAACGTCGAGAACCTGACCGTGGTGCCGATCAAGGAAGATGCGACCCGTGTTGCAGCCCTGCTGGGTGGCGACGTGGACATGATCTATCCGGTTGCGCCGAACGATCTGGAGCGTGTGAAGAATGGCAAGGACTCCCAGCTGGTCACCCTGTCCGGTACCCGCGCCATTATCATCGAGCTGAACCAGAACACCAACCCGGCACTGAAAGACAAGCGCGTGCGTCAGGCGATCAACTACGCCATCAACCAGGTGGGCATTGTCGAGAAGATCAACAAGGGCTTCGGTACCCCTGCTGGTCAGCTGAGCCCGAAAGGCTATGCCGGTCACAACGAGGCGCTGGTGCCCCAGTATGATCTGGCCAAGGCCAAGGAGCTGATGAAAGAGGCCGGTTACGAGAAAGGCTTCAAGATGACCTTCATCTCCCCGGCTGCCCGCTACGTCAACGACGTCAAGATTGCCCAGGCTGTCTCCGCCATGCTGGCCAAGATCAACATCAAGGTGGATCTGAAGACCATGCCGGTGGCCCAGTACTGGCCTGAGTTTGACAAGTGCGCCGCAGACATGCAGCTGATTGGCTGGCACTCCGACACTGAAGATACCGCGAACTTCTTCGAGTTCCTGACCTTCACCAAGGATGCCAAGACCGGTATGGGTCAGTACAACTGCGCCGGTTACGCCAACGCCGAAGCTGACAAGCTGGTGATGGATGCCAACGCCGAGACCGATCCTGCCAAGCGTGCCGAGATGCTGAAGAAGGTCGAAGCCATGCTGATCGAAGATGCTGCCTACGTGCCGTTGCACTGGGAAGATCTGGCCTATGGCGCCAAGAAGAACGTCGACATCAAGCCAGTGGTCAACGTGATGAACTTCCCTTACCTGGGTGACCTGGTGGTCAGCAAGTAAGAGAACGTCGCAAGGAAGGACGGGGCGGGGTGGTCAGCTGGCCACTCCGCCCACTAACAGAAGCCTGTGCCACGACACAGGCCACGTAGAAGGACAAGCATGTTTACATTCCTGCTGAAACGGTTCTATCAGGCCGTGATAGTGATGTTCGTCATCAGCCTGGTCGCCTTCTCCATCCAGGACAACCTGGGTGACCCGTTGCGTGAGCTGGTGGGACAATCCGTCTCCGAAGCCCAGCGTCACGAGTTGCGCGAGAAGATGGGCCTTAACGATCCCTTCCTCATCAAATACAGCCGCTTTCTGAAAAATGCGGTGCATGGGGATTTGGGCACCTCCTATTTCTTCAAGCGACCCGCTCTCGAGGTGATCCTCGACAAGCTGGTGGCTACCCTTGAGCTGGTTTTTGCTGCCGCGCTCATTATCGTGGTGGTTTCCATTCCACTCGGTGTCTATTCGGCGATCCGCCCGCGCAGCATTCCCACCAAGATCATCATGGCGGGGAGCAGCATCGGCATTTCGATCCCGGTATTTTTGACCGCCATCATGCTGATGTACCTCTTCTCCATCCAGCTGGGCTGGCTGCCGGCCTATGGCCGCGGCGAGACCCGTAACCTGCTGGGCTGGGAGTCGGGCTTCTTCACTTGGGATGGTATACTGCACCTGATCCTGCCGGCGGTGTCGCTCTCTTCCATCATGCTGCCGCTGTTTATCCGGTTGGTGCGCTCCGAGATGCTGGAGCAGCTCTCCTCCGAATACGTCAAGTTCGCCCGAGCCAAGGGGCTGGACAACAACAAGGTCTACTATCAGCACGCTCTGAAGAACACCATGCTGCCGGTCATTACCGTCGGCGGGGTGCAAATCGGCACCATGGTGGCCTACACCATTCTGACCGAGAGTGTGTTCCAGTGGCCGGGTACCGGCTTCCTGTTCCTTGAGGCGATCCACCGGGTCGATACGCCCCTCATCACCGCCTACGTCATCTTCGTGGGACTGATCTTCGTGGTGACCAATACCCTGGTCGACCTGCTCTACGGGTTGATTAACCCGACCGTTAACCTGACTGCCAAGGGGTAAGCATGAGTAACGCTGTAACTGCAAGCCCAAGCCGTTGGGCACGATTCAAGAACTCTGACATCGTCTACTACTTCCTGCGGGACAAGGTAGCCATGTTCAGCTTTGCGGTGTTCATGGTGTTCGTGCTGGCGGCGCTGCTGGCGCCCTGGCTCGCCCCGCACAACGTCTATGACCAGACCAGTTTTGATCTGATGGATGCCGAGTTGCCCCCCTCCTGGCTCGAAGGTGGCGAGGAGCGCTTCTGGCTCGGTACCGACAACCAGGGGCGGGATATCTGGAGCACCATTCTCTATGGCGCCCGTATCTCCCTCACCATCGGCCTGTTTGCGGTGGCGCTGCAACTGGTGCTCGGTATCGTCATTGGTCTGATTGCCGGTTATTTCGGTGGCCGCATCGACAACCTGCTGATGCGCTTTGCCGATGTGCAGCTGTCGTTCTCCACCATGATGGTGGCGATCATCATCTCCGCTATCTTTCAGGCAACCTTTGGCTCCGAGTTCTACTCGAAGTTCGCCATCATGATGCTGGTGGTGATCATCGGTATCGCCGAGTGGCCGCAGTACGCCCGTACCGTGCGCGCCTCTGTGCTGGCGGAGAAGAAGAAGGAGTATGTGGAAGCGGCCAAGGTGATGGGGTTCCGCGCCCCGCGCATCATGTTCCGCCACATTCTGCCCAACTGTTTGTCGCCCATTCTGGTCATCTCCACTGTGCAGGTGGCCAACGCCATCATGAGTGAAGCTGCGCTTTCCTTCCTTGGTCTGGGGATGCCGGTTGATCAGCCCTCGCTCGGTTCGCTTATCAGCGTCGGCTTCAACTACATCTTCTCCGGCTCCTGGTGGATCACCGCCTTCCCGGGTATCTGTCTGGTGGTGCTGGTGCTGGTCATCAACCTGCTGGGTGACTGGTTGCGGGATGTGTTTAACCCCAAGATCTACAAAGGTTAACGCGGGCCGACTCTGAGGCGCCGAGTCGCAGTTGTCAGGCCATTTGGATGAAAAAAATCCGAAACCGGTTTTGCCGGTTTCGGATTTTTATTGGTCTTGAGCAGATAGCTTGTTGATTGCACACCCATCAATAGTGCGGCGGCGGGGTCTCTTCGGCCATGCTGGCAATCTGGCTGGGTTGTACGCTTTGCAGTTTGTCGATCAGCAGCTGGATCTGGTATTTGAGCCGATCGAGTTCACGGCCCTGGGTGGTTACCTCGTCGTTGAGCTGCTCTATGGTGTACTCCGCATAGGCGAGACGAGTTTCCAGGGTTTCGATGCGATCGTTAAGTTGCTGACTCATGGGCCTTCGGGTCCTTACTTGATTGTCCAGATTTCGGCCAGACCACTGGAGCTGGCACTGACAAGGTGGCTATTGTCGCGCAAAGCGACGCCGTAGACCACTGCGCTGGGCGGTTTCACCTTGGGTTGCGGCGAGACGCGCCAGCTCTGCAGCAGGGCACCATCGCTCACTTGCCACAGGGAGAGCTGACGGGAAGGGGCGCCGGTGATGAGCCACTTGCCATCGTTGGCAAAGCGGGCGCTGGTGTAGACCTCGAAGCGGTGATCATATTGCAGCTGACTCACCTCCTTGCCGGTTTTCAGATCCCAGATGCTGGCCCGGCTGCTGTCGGCGGTGAAGGCGTAGCGGCCGCTCGGCTCCAGTCTGGCCATGATCACCCGGCCACCATGGTTGAAGCGCCAAATTACCTGCCCGCTGCGGGTATCCCACAGATAGGCGCTATAGTCGTTGCCGCCGGTCAGGGCGTAACGACCGTTGGCGGAGAGATCCACCGTATTGACCTGTTCGGTGTGCCCCAGAAACTGCAGACGACGGCCGCTTCGGGTATCGAGCCACTCGGCCTTGCCATCTTCCCGACCTATCAGCACATAACGACCGTCGGCCGAGAGCGCGATGTCCCTCAGCCTGGATTCAGGAAGTGAGTAGTAGCCTTGTGATTGCCCGTCGTTCAGCCGCCAGGTAGCAAAGGTGTCTGGGGTGGCGGTGACGGCATGGCTGTTGCCTTCGGAAAAACGGGTAATGAATACCAGATCTTCCGCCGAGTCGGATTGCTTCCAGCGCCAGCGTTGACGGTTCTGTTCCAGATCCCAGACGATGATGCCCTGGCTGATGCTGGAGACGATGGCCTGCTTGCCATCACTGGAGAGATCTGCGGTCAGCAGACCCGTGCTGGCGAGGGTCATTTGCTGGTTGGGTTGGGAGCTTTGCTCGCAACCGGTGAGCATTAAACAGAGGCTCACCAGATAAATGGCACTTTTTATCATTTTTGCGGTCTCACGCTTTTGTTACCTGCGATCACGGCGTTAGTATAAGGCGCTTATCACGATAAACCTCTCATTTCACGATGGAACCGAGAGCGGTATTTGGAGTTTGGAGAAACTGATGAACAAATTTCTGAAGGTGTCCCTGTTGGCGGCGGCCGTTGCCGTCGGTCTGACTGCTTGCCAAAAAGACGAGAAGCCTGCTGCGGCCAATACCGCCGAAGTGAAGGCAGAAGCCAGCAAGCCGGCAGAGGCGACCAAGGCCGAAGCCAAGAGCTTTGAAGAGCAATCTGGCTACGCAATTGGCCTCTCCATGGGTCGTTACATCGCCAATACCCTGGAGCGTCAGCAGGAACTGGGCATCAAACTGGACAACGCCGTGATCCTGAAAGGGGTGACTGACGGTCTGGGCAAAGAAGCCAAGATGACTGATGAAGAGATCCAGAAGGTACTGCAGGATTACGACGCCAAGATCAACGAGCTGACCAAGGCCAAGGCCGAGAAAGACGCCGTTGAGAATCTGAAGAAGGGCGAAGAGTTCCTGGCTGCCAACGCCAAGAAAGAGGGTGTTAAGAGCACTGAATCCGGCCTACAGTACGTGGTCGAGAAGATGGGCACTGGCGCCAAGCCGAAATCTACCGATATCGTCAAGGTTCACTATACCGGTACCCTGACCGACGGCACCAAGTTCGACAGCTCCGTCGATCGCGGCGAGCCGGCTACCTTCCCGCTCAATCAGGTTATCCCGGGTTGGACTGAAGGTGTTCAGCTGATGCCGGTTGGTTCCAAGTTCAAGTTCTTCCTGCCGTCCAAGCTGGCCTATGGCGAGCACGGTGCAGGCTCCATCCCGGCGAATGCCGTACTGGTGTTTGACGTTGAGCTGCTGGCTATCGAGAAGCCGACTACAGACGATGCCAAGAAGTAATCTTTTCTTGTAGTGAAAAACGGCTCCTTAAGGAGCCGTTTTTACTTGTGTATTCCCTGCAATCGCGGGATAACAGAGCTGTCTTGGCGTTGGGTTTGCGCGCGAAAATAAGGCAAAATAGATCGCAGAATCAAATACAAGGATGAGTCCAGTGGCTGAAAATAAATCGCGTGTCCTGCTGGTGGAAGATACCCGTAGTCTGGCGGTGGTCTATGAACAGTACCTGCGCCAGGAGGGGTATGAGGTGGTGCTGGCCGACTGTGGTCAGCAGGCGTTGGTGCAGTTGCTGGCAAGTCCTCCCCCCGTAGTGCTGCTGGATCTGGAGTTGCCGGATATGTCCGGTATGGATATTCTGCAAATGATCACCGAACAGCAGTTGCCTTGCTCTGTGGTAGTGATCACCGCCCACGGCTCGGTGGATGTGGCGGTGGAGGCGATGCGCCTCGGTGCCTTCGATTTTCTGACCAAGCCGTTTGACAGCAAGCGGCTCTGCGCCACCGTTCGCAATGCCTTGAAACACCAGCAGTTGAGCTCGCTGGTTGCCCACTATAGGGAAAACTTCGAGCGTAGCTCCTTCTTCGGTTTTATCGGTGCCTCCATGTCGATGCAGGCGGTCTATCGCATCATCGAGAGCGCGGCGCCCAGTAAGGCGACCGTCTTTATCACTGGCGAGAGCGGCACCGGCAAAGAGGTGTGTGCCGAGGCGATTCACCAGTGCAGTCCCCGCAGCGAACAGCCCTTTATCGCCCTCAACTGCGCCGCCATTCCCCATGATTTGATGGAGAGCGAGATCTTCGGTCATGTGAAGGGCTCTTTTACTGGCGCCCAGGGGGATCGCAAGGGGGCGGCCAGTCTGGCCGATGGCGGTACCCTGTTTCTCGACGAGATCTGCGAGATGGACCTGGATCTGCAGAGCAAGCTGCTGCGCTTTATCCAGACCGGCACAGTGCAGCGAGTCGGCAGCGGCAAGCTCGAGACGGTGGATGTGCGCTTTATCTGCGCCACCAACCGGGATCCGCTGGTGGAGGTGAAAGCAGGCCGTTTTCGCGAGGATCTCTACTATCGGCTCCACGTCATTCCCCTCACCCTGCCGCCGCTGCGGGAGCGGGGCGAGGATATCCTGCTGCTGGCGCGTACCCTGCTGCAGAGCTACGCCAAGGAGGAGAACAAACGCTTCAAGGATTTTGATGTCGAGGCTGCGCGAGTGCTGCTCGACTACCCCTGGCCCGGCAACGTACGCGAGTTGCAAAACGTGGTGCGCAATATCGTGGTGCTCAATGACAAGGAGTTGGTGAGCCCGGATATTCTGCCGCCACCACTCAATGGAGTTCGTCCCCAGTTGCCGGCTGCGATTGCGGCAGCGGTGACATCGGCTCCGGCCACCACCGGGGTGGCTAACGGGCCAATTCGTCCGCTCTGGCTGGTGGAGAAAGAGGTGATTGAACAGGCCATCGCCAGCTGTGATGGCAATATTCCCAAGGCGGCGGCCCTGCTCGAGATCAGCCCCTCCACCATTTACCGTAAAAAGCAGGGGTGGGAGGAGTCCAATCGGGCCTGAACCATCTTGCCCGCAGAAAGGGCGGCTAGCGTGCCGCCTTTGCTATTTGGGGGATCAGAGTTTGGCGAGGCGCTTGAGGCGGGCCAGTCGCTCCCCCTCGTTGGCGCTGAACCAGCGGTCCTGTGACAGCAGAAACCAGGCGCGGGAGAAGTATTCCGCGGCCAGCGGATCGTCGAGTACCAAGGCATTCTCCCCCAGCTCCTCGAACAGATAACCATCCTCAGGTTTGCCAGCCTCGGCCATATCGGCCTTGAGCTGGTGCAGCTCTGCCAGCGCCTGCTGGTGCTGACCCTGGGCCCGGGTCAGGCGAGCCAGACTCCAGCGAGCGATAAACGCCTTGGCCGGCTGGTTATGTTGCAGATGCCAGGCCAGACACTTCTGCTGCTGGATTTTCGCCTCATCAAAGCGGCCCAGTTCGAACAGGGTCCAGCCCTGATTGTTGTAAAGGGGGGCCAGCCAGCCACGCACCTTCTCGTCACTGCTGCGTTCCGCCAGCTCCATCGCCAGTTGATGCCAGCGGCTCTGCTCTTCCAGCGGTGCGGCGATGGCGATCATGTGAGCGGCGTCGATGGCGAGATAGGTCTCCTTCTCCTTGAGCCCCCATTGCCAGGCTTGTTCAAACAGCTGTTTGGCGCTGGCTTTGTCGCCCGCCGAGTTAAAGGTGCGGCCTCGCTCCAGCAGGGCCCTGATCCGCGCTCTGGGGGTTTTATCTGTGAGGCGAGGCTCTATCTCGTCGAGCAGCTGATGGGCTTCGGCAAACTGGCGCTGCAGTGAATGGGTGCGGGCAATTTGGGTCAGCAACTCCAGTTCGAGTTGCAGGTCGGCGGCGGCACGCGCTTCGGGAAGAAGGGTGTGAAAACGCAGGGCGCTGGCGGCGGGATCCTGATAATCCCACAACGCCATGAAATCGGGCGGATTGTCCATCTGGCCTCCTTGCTGGTTATCCTGTCACCAAGATGCCTGCAGGCCATTGTTTGTACAAGGGGTGCCCGTCACAGAGCGCCCCTTGCATCATGCTAACTGCTGTGGCCGGTTGGTCAGTAGACCATGGCCAGGCTCATCAGCATCAGACCGAGGGCGGCAAAGGCCCCCTCCTTGATGGCGAGCCTTGGCACCAGCGCCTTGGGCAGGGCCGGAAACAGGCTCAGGGCAAAGCCAAGGCCCGGCATCAACCAGTGGAATGCCGGATCGCGCAGGGTGGGATCGGCGGCTCCATTGATGATGATCAGCAAAATAAACAGGGTGAAGGCGGGGAGGATAAACCAGCGTACCCCGCCTGCGGCGACCGCCCGCAGCGGCGAAATGCGATAGAGCAGCATGGTCACAAGGAACAGAACAAAAGGGGCCAGCAGATAGAGCGGAGCGGGGTTCATAACATCTTTCCTGAAAACTGATCGTCAAAAAACAGGGAGTCCGGTGCAAGAGGCGCGGGATTTAATCACTCTTCGTAGGTAATCACCAGCAACCCGGGTCCGGGCTGTGAAGAGGATCCCGGATAAAGGTTTGCTAGCGCACTTTTAGTGCAACCAGAACCAGGCTGCAGCAAATCCCAGCCAGCTCAGCACCAGCAATATCCAGGGCAGGGGATGCTGATGGCTTACTTCAACCAGCTCCAGCTGATCGTCTTGTTCTTCGGTTTGGGGCGCGCCCTGTGGCTGCCTGGCTTTGGCCTGCAATTTTTTCTGGCGGCTCGCTTCACGGGCCCGCGCCTTCATCTGCTTCTTGTACTCGTCGATGCCTTTCTGGATCCCTTGCGCGATAAGCTGGGTCTGTTCCTTGGTCTGCCCCGGCTTCTGGTTGGCACGGGCAATTTTCATCGCCTCCTGCTGGGTCTCGGGGGAAATCTTGTCGTACTTGGCCATCAAATCATCTCCTCGGGCATGGCTGGCTGGGGAGTATGCCATAAAGGCGCGTCCGGGTGGCGCCTCCTTGGTGCGGGAGGGGAGCAAGTGAGTGACTGCTCAACAAAAAACCTGATAAATCAGCAGGAAGCCGGATGTTGGGCCGAAGATCACAATTAGCAGAATTTGTGAGTCATCGATGAAAAACGGTCATCTGTTGTTTGTTATATTGGCGCCCGACCCGCTGGACAGGGTTGATAAATAACAAAACAATCAAGGTGATATGGAAATGAATAATAACTTTATCAAAGGCGGCGTGGCACTGGCCGTGCTTGCTGCACTGACTGGCTGTAATACCTCGAGCAATGACACCGTTGCACCCTGCACCGAAAATGTCTGCAAACTGACCATCTTGCACACCAACGATACCCACGGCCGTTTCTGGCACAACGCTGAAAATGAGTATGGTATGGCTGCCCAGAAGACTCTGGTCGAGCAGCTGCGTGCCGATGCCAAGGCTGCTGGCAGTGACGTACTGGTTCTTTCCGGTGGTGATGTGAATACCGGCGTGCCGGAGTCCGATCTGCAGGATGCCGAGCCTGACTTCATGGCGATGAACAACATTCGCTACGATGCCATGGCAGTGGGCAACCATGAATTCGACAACCCCCTCAGCGTGCTGGAGAAGCAGCGCAAGTGGGCCCAGTTCCCCATGCTCTCGGCCAACATCTATGACAAGGCCAGTGGCAAACACTACTTTGACCCCTACAAGGTGTTCAAGCTGGAGAGCGGTCTCAAGGTCGCCGTACTGGGCCTGACCACCGAGGATACCGCCCAGCTGGTGGATCCCAACAACGTGCAAACCCTGGAGTTCCGCGATCCGACCAGCGAGGCGGCCAAACTGGGCCAGCAGATCCGCAGCAACAAGGAGGCCAATCTGGTCTTCGCCATCACTCACATGGGCCATTACGAGAATGGCCAGCACGGCAGCAATGCGCCGGGCGATGTAGAGATGGCTCGTGCACTGCCGGCAGGGACTCTGGATGCCATCATTGGTGGCCACTCCCAGAATCCGGTCTGTATGGAACCGGGTACCACCAACAAGTACGCCAATTTCAAACCGGGTGATAACTGCCAACCGGACCAGCAAAACGGCACCTGGATCATGCAGGCCCACGAGTGGGGCAAGTATGTGGGCCGTGCCCAGTTTGAGTACCAGAATGGCAAGTTGACCCTGACCAGCTATGACCTGATCCCGGTCAACCTGATCAAGCGCAACGCCAAGGGCGAGGCGATCGATGCCAACGGCGCCGTAACCAAGGATCCGGCCAAGATGCAGTTCGTACAGGACGAGATCACCAAGGATCCCGAGCTGTATAACACCCTGCTGGGTTATCAGGAGAAAGGTCAGCAAGAGCTGAATGTCGTCATTGGCTCGGCAGATGGCTTGCTGGTTGGTGATCGCAACTCGGTTCGCAACAAGCAGACCAACCTGGGTCGCCTCATCACCACGGCGACCAGCAGCAAGCTGGGTGTCGACTTTGGTATCGTCAACTCAGGCGGCGTCCGTGACAGCATCCCGGCCGGTGATATCACTTACCGCAGCGTGCTGCTGGTGCACCCGTTTGGCAACACGGTCAACAAGGCTGTCATGAAGGGAAGCGAGCTGGCGACCTATCTGGGCCAGGTGGCAAGCAAGACCCGCAATACCGGTGGTTATGCCCAGTTTGGCGGTATCAACATGGCGGTGGATTGCCAGGCCAAGAGCGTCAATATCACCAGTATCGGTGGCAAGGCGTTTGATCCGGCAGCAACCTACAGCTTCGCGATCCCGAGCTTCAGCGCCTCCGGTGGTGATGGCTATCCGAAGATCGATACCATCAATGCCGGTTTGGTGGATGCAGCCGTGCTGAAGGAGTACATCGAGATCAAGAAGACCATCAACGTGGCCGATTATCAGCCAGGCAATGAGGTGAGCTACCTGAACTCAACGTCTACCGAAGGATGTAACTAAGCGCTGTCGATTCGGTATCGTCACAGCAGTAGTCACACTCTGCTGTCTTCTTAAAAAAATCCCCAGGCATTACCTGGGGATTTTTTCGAACCGTTACTGAATTTTCCTGTCTATTGCATCACATCGTGTCTCGTCAGGCTTGCAGCCAGCTTTCGATGCTGCGCTGGATGCCTGCATTGTCCAGACCGAGCAGGGCATAGATCTCCTGCTGGGTACCCTGTTCCACGAAGCGATCCGGCAAGCCAAGGTTGAGCACCGGCTTGCACTGTTTGCTGCGCATCAGCAGTTCGTTCACCGCTGAACCGGCGCCGCCCATGATGGCGTTGTCTTCGATGGTGACGAACTGATCGTGGCTGGCCGCCAGCGACAGCACCAGCGCCTCATCCATCGGTTTGACAAAGCGCATGTCCACCAGAGTGGCATCCAGTGCCTCTGCGGCCGCTTTCGCGTGGTGCAGCAGGGTACCAAAGGCCAGAATGGCAGTGCCTTTGCCCTCTCGAATAATGCGTCCCTTGCCAAGCGCCAGCGCCTGCATCTCTGACGAGATGGGGGCGTCGCTCAGGCTGCTGCCGCGCGGATAGCGCACTGCGGCAGGGCCCTGATGGAGATAGCCGGTATAGAGCATCTGGCGGCACTCGTTCTCATCAGATGGCGTCATCACCACCATGTTGGGCACGGTGCGCAGGAAGCTGATGTCGAACGCCCCCTGATGGGTCGGGCCATCGGCGCCCACCAGACCGGCCCGGTCGATGGCGAACAGCACCGGCAGATCTTGCAGCGCTACGTCGTGGATCACCTGATCGTAGGCGCGCTGCAGGAAGCTCGAATAGATGGCCACCACCGGCTTCTTGTCGGCGATGGCAAGACCCGCGGCGAAAGTGACCGCATGCTGCTCGGCAATGGCCACATCGAAGTAGCGATCCGGATATTGCTGGCTGAATTTTACCAGCCCCGAGCCTTCGCGCATGGCGGGGGTGATGCCGACCAGCTTTTCGTCTTTGGCGGCCATGTCGCACAGCCATTGGCCAAAGATGGCGGAGAAGGTGGGTTTGGCGCTGCTCGCCTTGGGCAGGGCGCACTCGTCCGGATTGAACTTGGGCACGGCATGATAACCGATAGGGTCTTTCTCCGCCGGCTCGTAACCCTTGCCCTTCTTGGTTTTGACGTGCAGCAGCTGAGGCCCCTTGAGGTTGCGCATGTTGCGCAGGGTCTCGACCAGCGCCTCGATATCGTGACCGTCGATGGGGCCGATATAGTTGAAGCCGAACTCCTCGAACAGGGTGCCGGGCACCACCATCCCCTTGAGGTGCTCTTCAGCCCGCTTGGCCAGCTCCTTGACCGGCGGCAGACCCGCCAGCACCTTCTTGCCGCCTTCGCGGATGGTGGTGTAGAGCTTGCCTGACATGACCCGGGCCAGATGGTTGTTGAGCGCCCCGACATTCTCGGAGATGGACATCTCGTTGTCGTTGAGGATCACCAGCATATCCTTGTGGACATCGCCGGCGTGATTGAGCGCTTCAAACGCCATCCCGGCGGTAATGGCACCATCCCCGATCACCGCAACAACTTTGCGGCCGAGTCCTTCGCTCTCGGCGGCGACCGCCATGCCAAGCGCTGCACCGATGGAGGTGCTGGAGTGGCCGACGGAGAGCACGTCGTACTCGCTCTCGCCGCGCCAGGGGAAGGGGTGCAGACCATCCTTCTGCCGGATGGTGTGGATCTGATCACGGCGCCCGGTCAGGATCTTGTGGGGATAGGCCTGATGGCCCACGTCCCAGATCAACCGATCGAACGGGGTGTTGTAGACGTAGTGCAGGGCCACGGTCAATTCGACCGTGCCGAGACCGGAGGCAAAGTGTCCGCTGGAGCGGCTGACAGAGCGCAGCAGATATTCGCGCAGCTCGTTGCACAGCACCGGCAGCCGATCTTTGGGCAAGGAACGCAGCTCGACCGGAGTGTCCGCGAGGGCCAGGTTGGGGAAATTGCTAATATCAACGCTCATATTGTTACTGTTATCCAGCGTTTAGTGGGTTCGCTCGATGATGTAATCGGCAAACGCTTCCAGAATGTCGGTATTGTAGGGCAAGGATTGCAGGGCTGTTAAGGCTTTCCCATGCAGTTCGCGAGCCAGCTCACGGGCATTTTCGAGTCCGAGCAGGGCCGGATAGGTACTTTTCTCCAGCGCCAGGTCAGAACCTTGTGGCTTGCCTAGGGTGGCGGTATCACCTGTGATGTCGAGGATGTCATCCTGCACCTGAAAGGCGAGGCCAATCGCGGCGGCATAGGTTTGCAGTGCAGCCAGCGTGGCGTCATCGACATCGGCTTTGCACAGGGCGCCGAGCGCCACGGCGCATTCAATCAGCGCTCCTGTCTTGTGGCGGTGTACCTGCTCCAGCTCGGCGAGCGAGATCTGGCGCCCTTCGGCCTGCAGGTCCAGCGCCTGGCCGCCACACATACCGAGATAGCCGGAGGCGCGGGCGAGGGTACTCAGCATCCGCACCCGGTTGGCCATCAAGGAGTCAGGCATGGGGTGATCGGCCAGAATGGAGAACGCCAGGGTCTGCAGCGCATCACCGGCCAGAATGGCGGTTCCTTCGTCAAACGCCTTGTGAACGGTTGGCTGACCACGACGCAGGTCGTCGTTATCCATGGCGGGCAGGTCATCGTGCAGCAGGGAGTAGGCGTGGATGCACTCCACGGCAGCCGCAGGGCCATCCAGCAGTTCGCTCTTGACGCCCAGCATCTCGCCGACCGCGTAGACCAGAAACGGGCGAACCCGCTTGCCGCCCAGCAGCAGGCCATAACTCATGGCATCGCGCAGACGCGGCGCCATGGCGGGCAAGGATTCAAGTTGTGCTGACAGACAGTCGTCAATACGCTGACGATGCAGACGGGAAAAATGGTCCAGCGCCACTCACTCCTCTCCTTGTTCTGGCTGGAAGGGGGCGAGCTGGTCACTGCCATCGGCTTGACTGAGCAGGATCTGGATCTTCTGTTCGGCCAGTTCCAGCTTCTGCTGACCGGCCCGTACCAGATGAACGCCCTGCTCGAACTGCTTGAGTGCCTCTTCCAGGGGTAGGGAACCTTGTTCCAGCTGATGAACGATGGTTTCCAGCTCTTCCAGAGTGGCATCAAAACTCAGACGGTCGATTTTTTTACTGGCCATGTCCATCCTCGGGGATTGAAAAAAACGGCTTATATTAACATCGACCGTCCACAGGGGGGAGGCAGAAAAGCATTGCCCCCTCAAACTCTCGCTAAACTGGCCGATAATGAGCCATCATTCTCAGTGGATGCATGCTTGCCGCATGGGTCGCAATAGCAGAAAATTCAACAGACTATAAATAGACATAAGAACCGGTGACAGGAGTAGGGACGTGGATCTAGGCAGTCTGATAGGGATAGTGCTGGGTTTCGGGGTGGTGGTGTACGGCATGCTGCTGGGTGGCCCCATGAGCATGTATGTTGATATGCCATCGGTCTACATCACTGTATTGGGCTCAATCTTCATCGCCATGATGAAGTTCAACCTTGGCCAGTTCCTGATGGCATTCAAGGTGGCGGGCAAAGCCTTTATGTACAAGGGCGACAAGCTTGAAGACCTGATTACCAAAGCCGTTGAACTGGCTGACGCGGCTCGCAAAGGGGGCTTTTTGGCGCTGGAGGCCGCAGAGATCCCCAATGCATTTATGAAAAAAGGGATCGACATGCTGGTGGATGGTCACGATGCCGAAGTGGTGCGTGCCGTAATGGAAAAGGATATCGACCTGACAGCCGAGCGCCATGTCATTGCCATCAAGGTCTTCCGTACCCTTGGGGATCTGGGCCCTGCCATGGGGATGATAGGTACGTTGGTGGGCTTGGTGGCCATGCTGGCCAACATGAGTGACCCCAAGTCGATCGGGCCGGCGATGGCGGTGGCCTTGCTTACCACCCTGTACGGTGCGATAGAGGCCAATATGTTGGCGATCCCGATTGCCGACAAGCTGGAGCTGCGCAGCGGGGAGGAGAAGCTCAGTCGTACCCTGATCCTTGATGCCATTATGGGGATTCAGGATGGCCAGAACCCGCGGGTGATCCAGTCCATGCTGCAAAACTATCTGAACCAGTCCAAACGTAATACTGGCACCGAATAGGGGGCGCTATGTCTGATTGCAAGTGCCCACCACCAGGTCTCCCTGGTTACATGGGAACCTTTGCCGACCTGATGTCGCTGCTGATGTGCTTCTTCGTGCTGTTGCTCTCCTTTGCCGAGATGGATGTGCAGAAGTTCAAGCAGATAGCCGGTTCCATGGACAAGGCATTCGGGGTACAGAACATCCTTGAGGTGAAAGATATTCCCAAGGGAACCTCGGTGATTGCCCAGGAGTTCAGGCCTGGTCGCCCGGAACCCACGCCGATTGATACCGTGATGCAGCAGACCATCGATCTGACCCAGACCGAACTGGAGTTTCTGCCCGGCGAGTCGGATCAGGCAGGTGGTCAGGACAAGAGTGATGGCAAACAGACGGGGGGCGATACCGCGCAGGATGCGAAGAAGGCGCAAGAACAGTCCAATACCCTGGCCAAAGCCCTCGCCGAGCAGATGAAAGATCAGATCCAGGACGGTGCCATCGAAATTGAGGCGCTGGGCCAGCAGATCATCATCCGGATCAGGGAAAAAGCGTCGTTCCCGGCGGGTTCGGCATTTCTGCAGCCCCAGTTCTGGCCGGTCATTCGCAAGGTAGCGACCCTGCTCAAGGATGTGCCGGGTGAAATCACCATCTCCGGTCACACCGACAACGTGGCGACCGAAGATGAGCTGTTCCAGTCCAACTGGGAGCTGTCGTCGCAACGGGCGGTTGCGGTGGCGCACCAGATGCTGAAGGTCCCCGGTTTTGATCAGGGGCGACTGGTGGTGCAGGGGATGGCGGACTCCCAACCATTGGTGCCCAATACGACCCCGGAAAATCGTCGGATGAACCGGCGGGTGGAGATCGCCATCATGCAGGGCAAACCGACTGTTTCGGCCCCCATTTCCGTACCGGAAGGAAAGTAAGCGAGGGGAATGTCGATGACGCAAGTGGGATCTGCATCAGGGGGCTGACGTGGATTTTGTGTTGGCTTCATATTAAGATGCCTCATCCGAACAGATTGCTGCGGCCTCCTTGCAGATGGCCGCAGTTTCTATTTTCAAGCAACCCAGGTTTCGACTATGAATCATACTCCGATGACTGTTCGCGGCGCTGAGAAGCTGCGCGAAGAGCTCGATTATCTCAAGACCGAGCTTCGTCCCCAGATTATCGAAGCGATTGCCGATGCCCGTGAGCACGGCGATCTGAAGGAAAACGCCGAATACCATGCCGCTCGCGAGCAGCAGGGGTTCTGTGAAGGTCGCATTCAGGAGATTGAAGCCAAGCTCTCCAATGCTCAGGTTATCGACGTCACCAAGATGACCAACAACGGCCGCGTGATTTTTGGCGCGACGGTGACTCTGCTCAAGAGCGAGACAGAGGAAGAGGTGGTTTACCGCATCGTGGGTGACGATGAGGCTGATATCAAACAGAACCTCATCTCTGTCAACTCCCCCATTGCCCGCGCCCTGATTGGCAAGGAAGTGGACGATGTCGCAATCGTCAAGACCCCTGCTGGCGATGTGGAATACGAAGTACTGGAAGTTGCTTATATCTAAGCGAATGCTACAGACGATGAAACAGGGGGGCTGGTGCTCCCCTGTTTGTCTTTATCTATATGATTATTGATAAAAATCAGGACAGATACGCCTCGGTAAAGGCGTCCTGATGACGCTGAAACAACCAGTGGCGCAGCCGTTCGATGTTGTTCTCGCTCATCTGAAAGCTCAGTGCCCAGGTGGCATGGTCGGCATTGGCTTTGATGCGCCTTACCAGTCGTCCCTGCAGTGGAAGAGGGTCCTCTTGCTCGATGCAGAGCTCGCCGTTGATGGGGGTATCGGCCACCATGTCGGTTGGCAAATTTTCCACGATGAGGCCGTTGAGGGAGAGGCTGAGCACCTGAAACAGGCCCAGGTCGCTGCAAAGCTTGGCTTTTTGTGTGAGACGCCAGGCACGCGGTTGCGCAAACCCCAGCTCCCTGATGACCGGTGCAGATAACCGGGACTCGACGAAGCCATCTTCCCCTTGGGTAAAGCTCAGGGGAAAACGCAGCTGATGGCCTGCGAAGCGGGCTTCGAGTACAAGGTGTTCGGCTTTTTGCAGCAAGCCAAGCATGGGGGCATCGAGGTGACCACTCAGAACATGGGTGTCCTGATTGCTCCCCAAGTCCCGCAGCATGGCCAGCTCATCGTCGGTCAGAATAGGATGGTGAGCCATAATGCGTGTCCGGAAGTATTCATCGCAGGTTAAGGGCTTTGCGACTACTTTGGCAAGCGACTCGGGAAGAAGTGGAATAAGGAAAGAGCGATGCTCTTTCCTTTTACTTGCGGGGCAGCTGGATTTTAGGTTCGTTGGCTTGACGATAAATGGTCAGCACATGACCCATGCTTTGCACCTTGATTGAACCGGTTTCACGGACGATTGCATCCATAACCAGTTGTTTCATTTCGCGATCTTCAGAGGCAACCTTAACCTTGATCAGCTCGTGATGGTTCAGTGCCAGATCGATCTCGGCCAGTACACCTTCGGTCAGACCATGCTGACCCAGCAGGACGACAGGCTTGAGGCTATGGGCAAGGCCCTTGAGGTACTGTTTCTGTTTATTGTTGAGAATCATCGCAATTTCTTCATAAGTCAGGGTTGAAAGGGGCGTATTCTACCCCCACTTAGCCCTTAATACTAATAACCCTTGTGGTTTTTTAAAGTCGATTATCATGACCCAGAAAAAACGTTCCCCCAGTTCAACTCGCTGGTTAAAAGAACATTTCGACGATCAATACGTCAAAAAAGCCCAGAAAATGGGCCTGCGTTCTCGTGCTGTTTTCAAGATTGACGAGATCCAGGGCAAGGATCGCTTGCTGAAACATGGCATGACCGTAGTGGATTTGGGAGCCGCCCCCGGTGGTTGGTCCCAGTTCGCGGTTGAACAGGTTGGTGATTCGGGTCGCGTCATCGCATGTGACATTTTGCCGATGGATCCCATTGCCGGTGTCGATTTCCTGCAAGGGGACTTTCGGGAGGAAACTGTACTCGGCGCCTTGCTGGAGCGAGTGGGTCCCGACAAGGTCGATGTCGTGATGTCTGATATGGCACCTAACATGAGCGGTACCCAGCAGGTGGATCAGGCTCGCGCCATGTATCTGGTCGAGCTGGCGCTGGACATGTGCAATCAGGTATTGCGTAGTGACGGCAGTTTCGTAGTGAAGGTGTTTCAGGGAGAGGGCTTTGATGCCTATCTCAATGAAATTCGTAAACTTTTCTCCGCTGTCAAAATTCGTAAACCAGACTCATCCCGCGCCAGATCACGGGAAGTCTACATTGTGGCTACCGGTTTTAAACTGTAGTACCCTAACCTTCATCGTTAACTGTCAGTCTGCGAGGTTACTGATTTGAGTGACATGGCGAAAAACTTAATCCTGTGGCTGGTCATCGCCGTCGTTTTGATGTCGGTGTTCAATAGCTTCAGCCCCAGCGATACCACCAGTCGCCAGCTGGACTATTCCAGCTTCGTTAAAGAGGTGACCCAAGAGCAGATCCGTGAAGTGCGGATGGACGGTAAGGTCATTAATGGCGTCAAGCGTACTGGTGAACGATTCACCACCATCATCCCTGCGCCGGATCCCCAGCTGCTCAACGACATGCTCAATCACAATGTCAAAGTGATGGGCGAGAAGCCGGAAGAGCCGTCTCTGTTGACCTCTATCTTCATCTCCTGGTTCCCGATGCTGCTGCTGATCGGTGTCTGGGTCTTCTTCATGCGTCAGATGCAGGGCGGCGGTGGCAAAGGTGCCATGTCGTTCGGCAAGAGCAAGGCTCGCCTGATGAGCGAAGATCAGATCAAGACTACCTTTGCTGACGTTGCAGGTTGTGATGAAGCCAAGGAAGAGGTGAAGGAGTTGGTCGACTATCTGCGCGACCCGAGCAAATTCCAGAAACTGGGTGGCAAGATCCCGACCGGTGTGCTGCTGGTGGGTCCTCCCGGTACCGGTAAGACCTTGCTGGCCAAGGCCATTGCAGGCGAGGCCAAGGTGCCGTTCTTCACCATCTCAGGTTCCGATTTCGTGGAGATGTTCGTCGGTGTCGGTGCCTCACGGGTGCGTGACATGTTCGAACAGGCCAAGAAATCTTCCCCTTGCATCATCTTCATCGATGAAATTGATGCGGTCGGTCGTCAGCGTGGCGCCGGTCTGGGTGGTGGTCACGATGAACGTGAGCAGACCCTTAACCAGATGTTGGTCGAAATGGATGGTTTTGAAGGCAATGAAGGCATCATCGTCATCGCAGCCACCAACCGTCCTGACGTACTGGATCCGGCACTGCTGCGTCCGGGCCGTTTCGACCGTCAGGTTGTGGTCGGTCTGCCGGATGTCCGTGGTCGCGAGCAGATCCTGAAAGTCCACATGCGCAAAGTTCCGTTGGCGGATGACGTGAATCCGGCGCTGATTGCCCGTGGTACCCCCGGTTTCTCCGGTGCGGATTTGGCCAACCTGGTCAACGAAGCTGCCCTGTTCTCTGCCCGTGAGAGCCGCCGAGTGGTCTCCATGGCCGAGTTCGAGAAGGCGAAGGACAAGATCATGATGGGTGCGGAACGTCGCTCCATGGTGATGAAAGAGTCCGAGAAGGAGATGACGGCGTATCACGAAGCCGGTCACGCCATCATTGGTCGTCTGGTTCCGGATCATGACCCGGTTTACAAGGTCTCCATCATTCCGCGTGGTCGTGCGCTGGGTGTGACCATGTATCTGCCGGAGCAGGATCGCTGGAGCCACTCCAAGCAGCATCTGGAGTCGATGATCTCCAGTCTGTATGGCGGTCGTCTGGCAGAAGAGCTGATTTACGGTGCCGAGAAGGTATCGACTGGTGCATCCAACGATATCGAGCGTGCCACCGACATCGCCCGCAAGATGGTGACCCAGTGGGGTATGTCCGAGCGTCTCGGCCCGATGCTCTACGCGGAAGAAGATGGCGAGGTGTTCCTCGGTCGCAGCATGGCCAAGGCCAAGCATATGTCCGACGATACCGCTCGCGTTATCGATGCAGAGGTCAAGCAGGTCATAGACCGCAACTACGCCCGTTCCAAGCAGATCCTGCTGGATAATATGGACGTGTTGCACAGCATGAAAGATGCGCTGATGAAGTACGAGACCATCGACGCCAAACAGATCGATGATCTGATGGCGCGTCGCGAGGTTCGTGCTCCGAGCAACTGGCATGACGAGCACGGTGATACCCCGCAAGGCGGTTCCACCGTGGCTGCCGAGGCCAAGCCTGCCGATGAGGCTGCACCGGTGGCGGATGTCACTATCGACAAAGCCAACGACGCTCCGGCCAAATAATTGTGACTCTCCAAACCCCGGGCTTGCCCGGGGTTTTTCTTTATCAGATGGACGTGAAAATGCAGTTAACCAGCAAGGGGCTCAGCCTCTCCCTCGATCGTCCCCATGTTATGGGGATCCTCAATGTGACGCCCGACTCCTTCTCCGATGGCGGCCATTTCAACCAGTTTGAACGGGCAATGGCCCATGCGCGCCAGATGGTCTCTGACGGTGCGACCCTCATCGACATTGGTGGCGAGTCAACCCGCCCTGGTGCGCCCGATGTGAGCGAGCAGGAGGAGCTGGACAGGGTCATTCCTGTCGTGGAACAGATGGTCCGTGAGCTGGATGTGATGATCTCCCTCGATACCTCCAAAGCTGCTGTGATGCGGGAGGGTTGCAAGGTGGGTGCCCATCTGATCAACGATGTGCGGGCACTGCAAGAACCTGGATCACTGCAGGCCGCGGCCGAAGCGCGGGTTCCGGTCTGTCTGATGCATATGCAGGGGCAGCCGAGAACCATGCAAGTCGAGCCGCACTATGACGACCTGATCGGGGAGGTACGCGCCTTCTTTGATGAGCGTATTGCGGCTTGTCTGGCGGTCGGGATCCGTCGTGAAGAGCTGTTGCTGGATCCGGGATATGGCTTTGGCAAAACCCTTGCACACAACTATCAGCTGTTGGCGGCTCAAAAGGAACTGCTTGATTATGGCTTGCCGCTATTGGTGGGGATGTCGCGAAAGTCTATGATAGGCAACCTGCTGGGCCGTCCGGTGGATGAGCGTCTGGCGGGCAGTCTGGCATGCGCCCTTATCGGCATGCAGCATGGGGCCCGCATCATCAGGGTACACGATGTACGGGAGACCATGGACGCATTGCGCGTCGGTTGGCTGGCAATGACGGGACAAGATTTTATTTCCAGATAATAAAGAGAACAGACAATGGCAAGAAAGTATTTCGGTACCGATGGTGTGCGTGGCAAGGTTGGCGAATACCCGATCACTCCTGATTTTGTAATGAAATTGGGTTGGGCTGCCGGCAAGGTGCTCTCCAAGAAGGGCACCAAAAAGGTGCTGATTGGAAAAGATACCCGCATCTCCGGTTACATGCTGGAATCCGCGCTGGAAGCGGGGCTCTCTGCGGCAGGCCTCAAGGCCATTCTGATGGGACCCATGCCCACGCCGGCGGTTGCCTACCTGACTCGCACTTTCCGTGCCGAAGCTGGCATCGTCATCAGCGCTTCCCACAACCCCTTCTACGACAACGGCATCAAGTTCTTCTCCGCCGATGGCACCAAACTGCCCGATGATGTCGAGCTGGCTATCGAAGCCGAGCTGGATCACGAGCTCCAGTGTGTCGAGTCGGCCGAACTTGGCAAAGCGGTGCGCATTGATGATGCTGCCGGTCGCTATATCGAATTTTGCAAGAGCACCTTCCCCTCCCACATGAATCTGGATGGGGTGAAAATGGTGGTCGACTGTGGCCACGGCGCCACTTACCACATTGCGCCGTCGGTTTTCCGCGAGCTGGGCGCTGAAGTGATCACCATGGGCTGTGCCCCGGATGGTCTCAATATCAACGATGGTGTCGGTTCGACTGCGCCTGACGCTCTGGTTGCCAAGGTACTGGAGTGCAAGGCCGATCTGGGGGTTGCCTTTGATGGTGATGGTGACCGTCTGATCATGGTCGACCATACCGGCTATCTCATCGACGGTGATGAAGTGCTCTATATCATCGCGCGCGATGCCCTGCGCAATGGTCGCCTCAAAGGCGGTGTCGTCGGCACCCTGATGGCCAACATGGGTCTGGAGCTGGCGCTGCAAACCCTGGGTATTCCGTTTGCCCGTGCCAAGGTGGGTGACCGCTATGTGCTGGAGATGATGGAAGAGAAGGGCTGGCGCATCGGTGGCGAGAACTCCGGCCACATTATCTGTCTGGATCAAACCACTACGGGTGATGGCATCGTAGCCGCCTTGCAGGTGCTTACCGCCATGCGCAGTGCCGAGATGCCGCTGGCCAAGCTGCGCTCCGGCATGAGCAAGTTCCCGCAGGTGCTGGTTAATGTTCGTTTTGCCGAAGGCAAGGATCCGCTGGCCGCTGATGCTGTCATGGCTGAGGTTGCCAAGGTGGAACAGGAGCTGGCTGGTCGTGGTCGCGTACTATTGCGTAAATCAGGTACCGAACCGCTGATCCGGGTCATGGTCGAAGGGGAGCATGAACAGCAGGTACGTGACATGGCTCAGCGCATCGCCAAGCAGGTTGAATCGGCGTTTTAATGAACAACCAGGGCGGCTTTTTAGCCGCCCTGGTTGTATCTTGTTCAAACGATTCAAAAATTTAAAAATAGCACTTGTCAGCTGAGCATCCTCTGGATATTATCAGCCCCGCTTTCGCAAGGGAGTTGCCGATGGGACATCGCAAGCCGTTTGTAGCAGCCAACTGGAAGTTGCACGGTAGTAGGTCGCAGTTAGAGCAGTTTACGAGTCAGTGCCTGAAGGGCGTTGACGGAAAAGTAGATGTGGTTCTCTGTCCTTCCCATGTGCATCTCGACTTTACCGCTTCACTGCTCAACGAGCAGAAAGTAATAAAGTTGGGGGCTCAGAATGTGAGTCAGCACGCTACTGGCGCTTACACTGGAGAAATCTCGTGTCAGATGCTGGTTGAGGCAGGGTGTCGTTACGTATTGGTAGGGCACTCCGAGCGTAGGCGTCTCTTTGGTGAGACCAGTTTTATCGTCGCAGAGAAGTTTGCGGCAGCCAGAGCGGCAGGCTTGATCCCCATCCTCTGTTTAGGTGAATCAGGCGCGGCGAGGCAGGCGAGAAGAGCCTTCGAGGTGATCGCTGAAGAGCTGGATATCGTCATAGAGAAAAATGGCGCGATGGCTTTCGATAATGCTATCATCGCCTACGAGCCGATTTGGGCTGTAGGTACAGGTAAATGCGCCACACCCGAGCAGGCACAAGAGGTTCATTCCTTTATACGTGGTCGCTTGGCGGAGGATACTCCGGTAATAGGTGAGAAAGTTAGAATCATCTATGGTGGGAGCGTAACGCCGAGCAACGCGAGAGATTTGTTTGCACAGCCCGACATTGATGGCGGACTGATTGGCGGAGCAAGCCTCGATAGCGATGCGTTTTTAGGAATTGTTGAAGCGGCAAAGGGTGCAAGTTAAATGTACGAGATTCTTTTAGTCGTTTATCTGCTGGTTTCACTGGCTCTGATTGGTCTGGTGATGATTCAGCAAGGTAAAGGGGCTGATATGGGCGCCTCCTTCGGCGCAGGGGCATCGAACACAGTATTCGGCTCCGGTGGTTCAGGCAGTTTCCTGACCCGAACAACAGCAATTTTGGCTACTCTGTTTTTCGTTATCAGCTTGGTGCTCGGATCTATGTCCAGCAACAAGGTCAAGCAGGGTAGTGAGTGGGAAAATCTGCAACAAACCCAACAGGTTGAGCAGACCAAAGCGCCAGTGAAGAAAGATACTGACGTTCCCGAGTAAGAGTTTTGCCGTGGTGGTGGAATTGGTAGACACGCTATCTTGAGGGGGTAGTGCTCTAGGGTGTGCGGGTTCGAGTCCCGCCCACGGCACCAATTAAGCAGTGAGCTCGGGAAGCCGAGTGTATTATAGCCAGTCAGTCTTGTATCGAGAGAGTGAAGTGGCTATAATCTCGCACGATTTCGGACGCGGGGTGGAGCAGCATGGTAGCTCGTCGGGCTCATAACCCGAAGGTCGTCGGTTCAAATCCGGCCCCCGCAACCAAATTTCACGCATTTCCTACGCTCAGGAAGGCGGTCGCTGCGAGGCGACAATCAGGGTAAAGCGCCAAGCCCCGATTTGACATCGGGGCTTTTTGTTATGTGCAATTTACTCTGAATCGATATCTATCTGGGCTTTATGCCCTTTTTTTGTTTTTCGGAGGGTGACTTTGGCTACGTTGGAACAACGTTTGACCGATCTGCTCGAGGCTCCGGTCGTTGCCTTGGGTTTTGAACTTTGGGGTATTGAGTTTATCCGTGCGGGTAAACACTCCACCTTGCGTGTCTATATCGACGGCGAGCAGGGTGTGACTGTCGAGAACTGTGCTGAGGTCAGCCATCAGGTTGGCGCCATCATGGACGTCGAAGATCCCATCACCGAGGAGTACTACCTCGAGGTGTCCTCCCCAGGCCTGGATCGTCCCCTGTTCAAGGTTGCCCATTTCGAAAAATACGTTGGCCAAGAGGCGGCGGTAACGCTTCGGATGGCAACAAACAACCGCCGCAAGTTCAAAGGCGTAATCAAAGCTGTGCAAGGCGACATGATCACCCTGGCAGTAGATGGTAAGGACGACGTGTTGGCTTTCACCAATATCCAAAAAGCGAACATAGTGCCGAACTTTGGTTAACGAGGCTATCGGATATGAATAAAGAGATTTTGCTGGTCGTTGACGCAGTATCCAACGAGAAAGCGGTACCCCGCGAGAAGATCTTCCAGGCTCTGGAAACCGCGCTGGCGACTGCGACCAAGAAGAAATATGAAGGCGAGATTGAAGTTCGGGTCGAAATCGATCGCAAGACCGGTGACTACGACACTTATCGCCGCTGGGTAGTCATTGCGGATCAAGCCGCGATGGAGAACCCCTACGCGGAAATCACCCTGGAAGCGGCGCAGATCGATCAGCCGGAAATCCAGATCGGTGAGTATGTTGAAGACCAGATCGACTCTGTGACCTTCGACCGTATCACTACCCAGACCGCCAAGCAGGTTATCGTGCAGAAAGTGCGCGAAGCCGAGCGTTCACAAGTAGTTGATCAGTTTAAAGATAAAGAAGGCACCATCATCAGTGGTGTGGTCAAGAAGAGCAACCGCGACAACGTCATCCTGGATCTGGGCAGCAATGCTGAAGCCGTGATCTTCCGTGATGACATGCTGCCGCGTGAAACCTTCCGCCCGGGCGACCGTGTCCGTGGCCTGCTCTACGCAGTACGCCCGGAAGCCCGTGGTTCCCAGCTGTTTGTCAGCCGTTCCAGCCCGGACTTCCTGAAAGAGCTGTTCCGTATCGAAGTACCGGAGATCGGTGAAGAGATGATCGAAATCATGGGCGCAGCCCGTGATCCGGGTTCCCGCGCCAAGATCGCGGTGAAGACCAACGATCGTCGTATCGACCCGATCGGTGCCTGTATCGGTATGCGTGGTGCCCGTGTGCAAGCTGTCTCCGCCGAGCTGAGCGGTGAGCGTGCCGACATCGTACTGTACGATGACAACCCGGCCCAGTACGTGATCAATGCCATGGCACCTGCCGATGTGGCCTCCATCATCGTTGATGAAGACAACCACACCATGGATATCGCCGTGGAAGCTGCCAACCTGGCTCAGGCCATCGGTCGCAATGGTCAGAACGTGCGTCTGGCCTCCCAGCTGACCGGTTGGGAGCTGAACGTGATGACCGTTGAGGACATGCGTGCCAAGCACCAGGCCGAAAACGACCGCATCATGAACCTGTTCACCAGCACCCTGGACATCGACGACGATTTCGCCGGTCTGCTGATGGAAGAGGGCTTCTCTACCCTGGAAGAGATCGCCTTTGTACCGGTCAACGAGCTGCTGGCTATCGACGGTCTGGATGAAGACATGGTCGAAGAGCTGCGCAAGCGCGCGAAAGATGCCCTGACTACCAAGGCACTGGCCAAAGAAGAGTCTTTCGATGGCGTTGAGCCGTCCGAAGAGCTGCTCAATCTGAACGGTCTGAGCCGCGAACTGGCTTACGCTCTGGCGGGCCGTGGCGTGGGCACCCTGGAAGATTTGGCTGAGCAAGGTATCGATGACCTTGCTGATATTGAAGGGCTGACTGCCGAGAAGGCAGGTGAGCTCATTATGGCTGCTCGCAATATCTGTTGGTTCGGAGAAGAGCAGTCCGAGTAAGATCAAACGGAGGAAAATGAATGGCAGAAGTATCAGTCAAACAACTTGCCACTGACATCGACACACCGGTTGATCGTCTTCTCCAGCAGTTTGTCGATGCCGGTATCAGCAAGAGCAAGGCCGACGACATGGTCAGCGAGTCTGAGAAACAGGCTCTGCTGACACACCTGAAGAAACAGCATGGAGGTGACGAGGTCGCCGCTCCTGCCCGCATGACCTTGCAACGCAAGACCAAGAGCACCATCAGTGTTCAGGGGACTGGCGGCAAGAACAAGGAAGTGCAGGTAGAAGTGCGCAAGTCTCGCACCTATGTAAGACGCTCGGCGCTGGAAGATGAACAGCGTCAGGCGGAAGCCGAGGAAACAGCGCGTTTGGAAGCAGAAGAAAAAGCTCGTCGCGAGGCCGAAGAGAAGGCTCGCCTCGAAGCTGAAGAGAAGGCTCGCCGTGAGGCTGAGCAAGCTCGTCGTGAAGCTGAGGAAAAGGCGCGGATCGAGGCACAATCAAAGGCTCGACAGGCTTCACAGCCCGCCAAAGCAGCCAGTAGCACAGCTCAGCAAGAGGCAGAAAAGATGGCCAAGCGCGAAGCAGAAGAACTGAAGCGCCAACAGGAACAAACAGCTTTGAAAAAAGCTGAAGAACTCGCCGCGAAGAAAGCCGAAGAGGCTCGTCTCATGGCGGAACAGAACGCAGCCCGCTGGGCTGAAGAAGAGGCCGCTCGCGCCAAAGAGAGCAGCGACTACCATCTGACCACCAACAAGCATGCGCAAGCCGCAGAAGACGAGTTGGATCGGAAAGAAGAGACCAGCCGCCGCACTGCCGCAGCTGCCAAGGCACCGAAGAAAGCCGGTCGTCGTGAAGATGATCGCGACTCTCGCAACCCGCGTGCCCGTAAAGGCAAGCGCGGCAAGGTTGCCATGCCGAACGCCATGAAGCACGGCTTCAACAAGCCGGCTGCCGTGGTGAACCGCGATGTCGTCATCGGCGAGACCATCACTGTGGCCGAGCTGGCCAACAAGATGGCCGTCAAGGGCGTGGAAGTCATCAAGGTGATGATGAAGATGGGTGCCATGGCCACCATCAACCAGGTGATCGACCAGGAGACCGCTCAGCTGGTCGCCGAGGAGATGGGTCACAAGGTTGTGCTGCGTCGTGAGAACGAGCTGGAAGAGGCGGTACTGTCCGATCGTGACGAGACCTCCGAAGCCAAGCCGCGCGCACCGGTCGTTACCATCATGGGTCACGTTGACCACGGTAAGACCTCGCTGCTCGACTACATTCGTAAAGCCAAGGTTGCTGCTGGCGAAGCCGGTGGTATTACCCAGCATATCGGTGCTTACCACGTCCAGACCGACAGTGGCATGATCACCTTCCTGGATACTCCGGGTCACGCGGCGTTTACCTCCATGCGTGCTCGTGGTGCCAAGGCGACCGATATCGTTGTTCTGGTTGTTGCAGCTGACGACGGCGTGATGCCGCAAACCATCGAAGCTATCCAGCACGCCAAGGCTGCCGGTGTGCCGCTGGTTGTTGCGGTCAACAAGATCGACAAGCCTGAAGCGGATCCGGATCGCGTCAAGACCGAACTGGCCCGTTACAACGTCATGTCCGAAGATTGGGGTGGAGACTGCCAGTTCGTGCACGTATCCGCCAAGTCTGGCGAAGGCATCGACGACCTGCTGGAAGCCATTCTGATCCAGGCTGAAGTACTGGAGCTGAAAGCGGTGGTTGACGGCATGGCCAACGGCGTCGTGATCGAATCCTTCCTGGATAAAGGTCGTGGTCCGGTTGCTACCGTACTGGTACAAGAAGGTACTCTGCGTCAGGGCGACATCGTTCTGTGTGGTCTCGAGTACGGCCGTGTTCGCGCCATGCGTGACGAACTGGGTCGCGAGATCAAGGAAGCGGGTCCGTCCCTGCCGGTGGAAATTCTGGGTCTGTCCGGCGTTCCCTCTGCCGGTGACGAAGCCACCGTTGTCCGTGACGAGAAGAAAGCCCGTGAAGTGGCGCTCTATCGTCAGGGCAAGTTCCGCGAAGTCAAGCTGGCTCGCCAGCAGAAGGCCAAGCTGGAAAACATGTTCGCCAACATGACCGAGGGCGAAGTGTCCGAAGTGAACGTGGTGATCAAGGCCGACGTACAAGGTTCTGTGGAAGCGATCTGCGATGCGCTGGTCAAACTCTCCACCGACGAAGTGAAGGTGAAGATCGTGGGTTCCGGCGTAGGTGGTATCACCGAAACCGACGCGACCCTGGCTGCTGCTTCCAGTGCCATCCTGGTTGGTTTCAACGTCCGTGCCGACGCATCTGCGCGCAAGGTCATCGAATCCGAGAGCCTGGATCTGCGTTACTACTCCGTCATCTATGACCTGATCGACGAAGTGAAGCAGGCCATGAGCGGCAAGCTGGCCCCTGAGTATCGTCAGGAAATCATCGGTCTGGCTGAAGTGCGTAGCGTCTTCAAGTCTCCGAAGTTCGGCGCAGTTGCCGGTTGTATGGTTACCGAAGGTGTGGTCAAGCGTTCCAACCGTATCCGCGTTCTGCGTGACAACGTGGTTATCTATGAAGGCGAGCTGGAATCCCTGCGCCGCTTCAAGGATGACGTCAACGAAGTTCGCAACGGCTACGAGTGTGGTATCGCGGTTAAAAACTACAACGACGTACGCGAAGGCGACCAGATCGAAGTTTACGAGACTGTTGAAATCCAACGGACTCTGTAAGCCGAGAGTTAGACAAAATAGGGGGCCGCGGCCCCCTTTTATCGCAGGATAGAATATGGCCAGAGAATTCAGCCGGACCCGTCGGGTCGGACAGCAGATCCAGCGTGAAATCGCGCTGATCCTGCAGCGCGAGGTGAAAGACCCGCGCATCGGCATGGTGACTGTTTCCGATGTGGAAGTGTCCCGTGACCTCAACTATGCCAAGATTTACGTCACCTTCTTGCAGCTGGAAAATGATGCTGAGCGCATCAAGGAAGGCTTGCAGGGTCTGACCGAAGCAGCCGGATATATCCGTAGTCTGCTGGGCAGTGCCATGCGTCTGCGCGTGGTGCCCGAGCTGCGTTTCTACTACGACCAGACCCTGGTCGAGGGGATGCGTCTCTCCAACCTGGTGACCAACACTGTGCGTGAAGACAAGCGTCGCATGGCCGAATCCGGCCGTGACGAAGAAGCTGAATCCGCACCGGATGACACGACTGAGGATAAAGCCTGAGATGACCCGAAGACGTCGTTTCAAGGGCCGTGATGTGCACGGCATTCTGCTGCTGGACAAGCCGACCGGCCTGACCTCCAACGATGTGTTGCAGAAGGTCAAGCGCATCTACAACGCCGCCAAGGCCGGTCACACCGGCGCACTGGATCCGCTGGCGACCGGCATGCTGCCGATCTGCCTCGGCGAGGCCACCAAGTTCTCCCAGTATTTGCTGGAAGCGGACAAGCGCTATGAGGTGACCGCCAAACTGGGCGAGCGCACCAACACCAGCGACTCCGATGGTGAGGTGGTCTCCACCCGTCCGGTGAACGTGGCTGTCGGTACCCTGATCGAGGCGCTGGACCAGTTCCGCGGCCCCATCATGCAGGTGCCGTCCATGTACTCCGCGCTCAAGCACAACGGCCGTCCGCTCTACGAATATGCTCGCGAAGGCATCGAGATCGAGCGTGAAGCCCGTCCCATCACCGTATTCGAGCTCAAACTGCTGAGCTTTGAAGGTGATGAGGTGCGCCTTGAAGTGCACTGCAGCAAGGGCACCTACATCCGCTCTCTGGTGGATGATCTGGGTGAAGTGCTGGGTTGTGGCGCCCACGTGACCCAGTTGCGTCGTACCCAGGTGGCCAGCTATCCGTACGAGCGGATGCTGACTCTGGAGCAACTCGAGTGCATCTTCGAGCAGGCCAAGGCCGAGAGCATCCCGCCGCGCGAGCAGCTGGATCCGCTGTTGCTGCCGATGGATACCGCCGTAGCAAGCTTGCCCGAAGTGAACATGCTGGCGGTTGTGGCTGCCTATGTGAATCAGGGCCAGGCCGTGCAGGTGGCGGGTGCGCCGCAAAGCGGTCAGGTTCGCATGACGGTCGGCCCGGAGCGCGAGTTCATCGGGGTTGGCGAGATTGATGATGATGGCCGCGTCGCCCCCAAGCGACTGGTGCGTTATCACGACGAGGAGTGATCCTCAGGCGATATCAGCACGTCTTTCCCGTTTCGCCTCTTTATCGTTGCGAAAAGGGGCGGGGACGATTATGATACCGCCCTCATTTCACGGCTGAATTAGAGATTGGCTGTGAACCTTTAAACACTCTACTGGAGTATTACCATGTCTCTAAATGCTGAGATCAAAGCTCAAATCGTTGCTGACAACGCTCGTTGCGCCAACGACACCGGTTCCCCCGAAGTGCAAGTTGCCCTGCTGACTGCCCAGATCAACCATCTGCAAGGTCACTTCAAAGAGCACTCCAAGGACCACCACGGTCGTCGCGGTCTGCTGCGCATGGTTTCCCAGCGTCGTAAGCTGCTGGACTACCTGAAGCGTAAAGATTCCGAGCGTTATGCTGCTCTGATCGCCAAGCTGGGTCTGCGTCGTTAATCGACCATCAGATTTCGCGAAAAAGGGGAACCGTCAGGTTCCCCTTTTTTATTGCTCTTCAAGCCGTTGCCTGCCTCACAGAATTCGCGTCGCCGCTTACCTTTTGCATCGAATCAAGTATACTTGTGCGCGAATTTAAAGAGCCAAATTGTAAAAAGGAAATTCACGTGAATCCTATTGTAAAGTCATTCCAGTACGGTCAACACACCGTCACTCTGGAAACCGGTGTGATGGCCCGTCAAGCCACTGCGGCCGTTATGGTCAGCATGGACGATACCTGCGTATTTGTGACCGTCGTCGGCAAGAAAGAGGCCGATCACGGCCGTGATTTCTTCCCGCTGACCGTCAACTACCAGGAGCGTACCTATGCTGCTGGTCGTATCCCGGGTGGTTTCTTCCGTCGTGAAGGCCGTCCGAGCGAAGGCGAGACCCTCATCTCCCGTCTGATCGACCGTCCTATTCGTCCGCTGTTCCCGGAAGGCTTCCTCAATGAGGTTCAGGTCGTTGCGACCGTAATGTCCGTGAATCCGGCCGTATCCCCCGACATCGTTGCCATGATCGGTGCCTCTGCTGCACTGGCCATCTCCGGTATCCCGTTTGGCGGCCCGATCGGTGCTGCTCGCGTTGGTTACATGAATGGTCAGTATGTGCTGAACCCGACCACCACCGAACTGCCGCAGAGCGATCTGGATCTGGTAGTTGCCGGTACTGCCAATGCCGTGCTGATGGTTGAGTCCGAAGCGGCCATCCTTTCCGAAGAAGTGATGCTGGGCGCCGTGGTATACGGTCACGAGCAGATGCAGACCGTGATCAATGCGATCAACGAGTTTGCCGCTGCCGTCGGCACCAAGCCGTGGGACTGGACTCCGCCTGCCGTCAACGAAGCGCTGAAAGCCAAGGTTGCCGAGCTGGCGAGCGCCGAACTGGGTGAAGCCTACCGCATCACCGAGAAGGCAGTTCGTTACGAAACCATCGCGGCCATCAAGGGTCGTGTGGTTGAGCAAGTTATCGCTTCCGGCGTGGAAGAAGATGCCAAGAAGATCGGCGAAGAGTTCCACAGCCTGGAAAGCCGCATCGTTCGTGGTCGCGTAGTACGTGGTGAGCCGCGTATCGATGGTCGCGATCCGGAAATGATCCGCGCCCTGAGCGTAGGTACCGGTATTCTGCCCCGTGCTCACGGCTCTGCCCTGTTCACCCGTGGTGAAACTCAGGCCATCGTGGTCGCCACTCTGGGTACCGAGCGTGATGCCCAGAACATCGACGAGCTGACCGGCAACCGTGCCGATCGCTTCATGCTGCACTACAACTTCCCGCCATACTGTGTCGGTGAGACCGGCATGATGGGTAGCCCGAAGCGTCGTGAAATTGGTCACGGCCGTCTGGCCAAGCGCGGCGTTGCTGCCGTGATGCCGAGCGCCGCCGAGTTCCCGTACGTGGTGCGCGTGGTCTCTGAAATCACCGAATCCAACGGCTCCTCCTCCATGGCGTCTGTCTGTGGTTCCTCTCTGGCGCTGATGGATGCCGGTGTGCCGATCAAGGCCTCCGTTGCCGGTATCGCCATGGGTCTGGTGAAGGAAGAAGAAGGTTTCGTCGTGCTGTCAGACATTCTGGGTGACGAAGATCATCTGGGCGACATGGACTTCAAAGTAGCCGGTACCACCGAAGGTGTGACCGCGCTGCAGATGGACATCAAGATCGAAGGCATCACCAAAGAGATCATGGAGATTGCGCTGAAGCAAGCTCGTGGTGCTCGTCTGCACATCCTGAAAGTGATGGACGAAGCTATCCAGGCTCCCCGCGCCCAGATCTCCGATTTCGCACCGCGTATCCACACCATCAAGATCAATCCTGAGAAGATCAAGGACGTGATCGGTAAGGGTGGTTCCGTGATCCGTGCGCTGACCGAAGAGACCGGCACCAACATCGAGCTGGATGATGACGGTACTGTTCGTATCTCCGCCGTGGCCAACGAAGCCGCCATGGAAGCGATCCGTCGCATCGAGGCCATCACTGCCGAGATCGAAGTGAACCGCATCTATGAAGGTAAAGTTGTTCGTCTGGCCGATTTCGGTGCATTCGTCAACATTCTGCCGGGCAAAGATGGTCTGGTACACATCTCCCAGATCACCGACGCTCGCGTGCAGAACGTGGCTGACCACCTGACCATCGGTGACGTAGTCAAGGTGAAGGTACTGGAAGTGGACCGTCAGGGCCGCGTACGTCTCTCCATCAAGGAAGCGAACGCCCCGACCGAAGCAGCTGCACCTGCTGCTGACGCCGCTCCGGCCGCTGAAGAAGCGCCTGCTGCAGAGTAATCTGCTCGCCTGATACCGGATTGGTTCCGGTTGATGTAAAAAGTCCGGCTCCCCAAGGGGAGCCGGACTTTTTTATGGGCAAAACGCGCGATAAGGGATTACTTGCCGAGGATGGCGTACTGCATCTCTTGCAAGGGGAGCACATGGCGGGCTGCTCCCAGCTTGATCGCCTCCTTGGGCATGCCGAAGACCACGCAGGAGGCCTCATCCTGGGCATAGGTGTTGGCACCCGCATCCAGCATCTCGCGCAATCCCCGGGCTCCGTCATCCCCCATGCCGGTCATGATGATGCCGGTGGCATTCTTGCCGGCATATTTGGCGACGGAGCGAAACAGCACATCCACCGAGGGGCGATGGCGGTTGATAAGCGGCCCGTCGACCACCTCGACGTGATAGTAGGCACCGCTGCGTTTGAGCAGCATATGCTTGCCTCCGGGGGCAATCAGCGCCAGCCCCGGGATCACCCGGTCATTGTTCCTCGCCTCCCGCACTTCAATCTGGCAGACCCCGTTCAGGCGTTCTGCAAACATGGCGGTAAATTTCTCTGGCATGTGCTGCACGATGACAATGCCGGGGCTGACCCGGGGCAAGGCTGTCAGCACGGCTTCCAGCGCCTGGGTACCGCCGGTCGAGGTGCCGATGGCGATGAGCCGCTCGGTGGTTTGTGCCATGGCGTGCTGGTTGGGCGGCAGCATGGCATCTGCGTTGAGTTTGGTGCTGACCGGCACAGAGGAGGGCTTGCCCACGCGCTTGAGGTTGGCCTGAGCCGCAGCACGTACTGCCATAGCCAGGTCGTGGGCAGATTCTTGCAGAAAGCTTTTTATCCCCATGGTCGGCTTGGTGATGATGTCCACCGCGCCGGCAGCCATTGCCTGCAAGGTTGTCTCGGCCCCCTTTTCGGTGAGGGAGGAGCAGATCACCACCGGGGTTGGATGCTCTGCCATGATCTTGGTGAGAAAGGTGATGCCATCCATACGGGGCATCTCCACATCGAGCACGATGACGTCAGGCCACTCTTTCTTCAGTTTTTCCTGGGCAAACAGGGGATCCGATGCTGTGGCGATCACCCGGATATCGGGCTCCTGCTCCAGCACCGCTTGCAATACCTGTCTGACCACGGCGGAATCATCCACCAGCATGACCCGGATCTGCTTCATTCTCGCGACTCCCGTTGATGTGGCAGACGATGATGGCGGAGCCAGACACTGCCGTTGCTGAGCTCAAAGAGCAAGCTTCGGTGGCCGCTATGGCCAAGATGATGAGCCTTGATATCAAGGCCAAGGTGTCGGGTCAGCTGCCAGGCTGCCTGAATATTTTTGGCGGCGACATTATTGTCGCTCTGTGCGTATTGAGGCTCGGTAAACATGTTGCCACCCCCGAACAACTTGGCCTCATATTCATGGATAGGGGCGGGATAGTGACTGGCCGCTTGCAGCAGCAAGGCGAGGGCCTCATCGGCATAGCGCCCATCCAGCTTGGTAGAGGGATTGCGCCGACTTGGCAGCATGTAGTGACACATTCCTCCCTGTTTCTGCTCCGGATGCCACAAGGTGATGGCAATACAGGAGCCCAGTACGGTTCTGACCACCACATCCTCCTTGCCAAAAAAGAGCTCTCCCGGTTGCAGGATCACCTCCCGAGTCATGACTTATCTCTTCTGATAGATGGAAGGCGAGACAAGCTGCAGGCCGTGGTGCAGGCCATGCAGGCTCTCGGCGTGGCTCACCAGCAGGTAGCCACCGGGTTTGAGTCTGGGTACCAGCCGCTGCAATACTTGCCCTTTGGTCTCCTTGTTGAAGTAGATCATCACGTTTCTGATGAAGATGACGTCAAACATGCCGATGTCCGGCAGATCCTGATTGAGGTTGATCTGCATGAACTGCACCTTGTCCCGCAACTTGCGATCGATGATGAAGATGCCCTCCTGCAGGCCCACACCCTTGAGGCAATATTTCATCAAAAAGGGCAGTGGAATATTTTGCGCCCGCTCGATGGGGTAGCGACCGCTCATCGCCTGTTCCAGCACCCGGGACGAGATATCGGAGGCCAGGATCTCCCAGTTGAAGGTGCTGCGTTTTTCCGCGAGGGTCATGGCCAGACTGTAGGGCTCCTCGCCGGATGAGCTGGCAGCGCTCCAGACCCGCAGCGATTGCTCGGGCGGGAGCGCTGAGACTATCTCCCGCGTCAGAAACTCGAAGTGTTTGGGCTCCCTGAAAAAGTAGGTTTCGTTGGTGGTAAGGAGATCGAGCGCCAGCTGCAGTTCGCTGCTGCGATCGTTCATGATGAGCTGGAAGTAGTCGTCATAACTATCCAGCTCATAGTGGCAGAGTCGCTTAGCCAGGCGGCTGGCTACCAGCGCCTTTTTGGCTGGAGACAGCTCTATCCCCGCCGTTTGATGAAGCCAGCGCTGGAAACGGGAGAACTCATCATCATGCAGCTGGGTTTGATACAAAAAACAGTCCCTCTACCTGTGGTGTCGGAGATGGGAGAGGCGACGCCTCTCCCGTGACTAGAACCGCACAAAATCGCCATCGCCGGTGGGGCGTTGGACTGTGGCGGCTCGTTCCCGACTGTTGGCATTGCTCTCGTTCATGAAGCGGCCTCTGGTATTGGGGTGAAGATGCGAGGTGGCTGCTTTACCTTCTTTGGCGTGGACCTCCAGGGTAAAGAACTCCATGGCCAGCTGCAGCTGTTCAGCCTGGCTGCTCATCTCTTCTGCTGTGGCAGCCAGCTCTTCGCTGCAAGAGGCGTTCTGCTGGGTAACCTGACTCAGCTGGTTCATTGCCTGGTTGATCTGGCTGACACCGGTGGATTGCTCAACCGAAGCGGCACTGATCTCCTGCACCAGATCCGAGGTCTTGTTGATGGAGGGCACCATTTGATCCAACAAACGACCTGCTTTTTCCGCCATCTCGACACTGCTGGAGGCCAGCTCACCAATCTCCTGTGCTGCAACTTGGCTGCGTTCGGCCAGTTTGCGCACCTCCGCCGCCACTACGGCAAAGCCTTTGCCGTGATCGCCTGCCCGTGCCGCTTCGATAGCTGCGTTGAGAGCCAACAGATTGGTCTGGTAGGCGATGTCATCGATGATGCCAATCCGTCTGGCGATCTGCTTCATGGCATCCACAGTCAGTTTGACCGCTTCTCCTCCCTCTACGGCCTCTTTGGCTGCCTTGCTGGCCATGCCATCGGTGACCTGGGCATTGTCGGTATTCTGGTTGATGCTGGCGCTCATCTGCTCGATGGAAGCGCTGGTCTCCTCCATGCTGGAGGCCTGTTCACTGCTGGATTGGCTGATCGACTGGGCGGTCGCGCTTACCTGTTCGGCGGCACTGGATAGGTTGTCAGAGGCGCCGCGCACTTCGGTGACGATGTTGGTGAGCGATGCGATGGTCTTGTTGAGCGCATCCTTGGTGGTGCCAAACACGCCGGGATAGTCCGCCTCAATCTGCTGGGTCAGGTCACCTTTTGCCAGACATTGCACGACCCGGATGACGTCGTTGAGGGTACTGTCGATCACTTCGGCAATCTGGTTGATCCCTTCTCCCATCGCCTGAAAGAAGCCGCTCTTGCCAGCAAGTTCCATCCTGCGGTGCAGCTCGCCATTGATCACGGCCTGCACAATGTCGGACATCTCTTTCTCTATCATCACCTCCTTGGTTCTGTCGGCCCATTCGACCACGGACCCCAACCGTTCACCGGTATCGTTGAAGACCGGATTGGCGATCAGGGAGAAGGTGCGCCCCCCCAGCTGTATCTGGGTGCGGTAGGTGCTGTTGAGTTTGGCCAGCATGGCGCGCTGATGGCCGGGATTTTTATGAAAGCTGTCGATGTTGGCGCCCATCAGCTGATTGGCGTTGAAGCTGTATAGCTCTTTCTTGATGTCGGTCTCGGCCTGATTGAGCATGCCGGTCACTGCCTCGTTCATATAGATAATGTCGAGGTTGGTATCGGCAATCATCACGTTGGTGCTGGCGCAGTCGAGGGCTTTGCGAACCAGCTGGTTCTCATGGAGCAACACCTGGTTCTTTTTAATGTCGTTGCGGCTCTGTTCCAGCTTGTCACTGAGCAAGGTGACCACCTCGTTGATGGCATGTCCTACTTCACGCAAGGGGCTATCCATACCGGAAAGATCGAGTGGTGCTGGAACCTGCTCTGCCAGGACTGCGTGTTGCAGTTGGCCGATTGCGTCGAGTAACAGGGTCCGCTGCCTCACTTCGGTGGCATTGTCTCCGAAGAGTTTTCCTAAGAGTGATTGGGTCATGAGCGTTTCCTTATGCTGCATGTCGTGGAGTATAGAGGCCTGTTCAGGAGGGTTGCAGGTTGCCTTGTGGCAACCTTGCCTGTGGCTGGGCCAGTTCGTTGAGTTGAGCCATCTCATCGAGTGACAACACTTTCCCGGTATCGATGAGGATGACGAATTTGCCGTTGACCTTGCCCATGCCGCTGATGAAATCGGCCCGGATGCGGGCACCAAAACTGGGTGGGGGCTCGATATCTGCTTGTGGGATACCCAGTACTTCCGATACGGAATCCACCACAACGCCAATATCCTGACCTACAGGTTCATCGCCCTGCGGGGCCACCCCCTCGATAATGACGATGCAACTGCGGCGGGTGATGACCGAAGGTGCATTGCCAAAGCGGGCATTCAAGTCTACGACCGACACTACCGCTCCTCTGAGGTTGATTACGCCGCGAATAAAACCCGGCATCATCGGAACCGGAGTGATATTGCCGTATTCGATGATCTCTTTGACCCCCAGAATATTGATGGCGAACATCTCGTTGTTGATCAGAAATGTCAGGTACTGGGCATCGCCACTGCTCTCGTCAGCGGCCGCTGTTGGCACCGTGATGTCGGTGGATGTATGCATGGTCGCCTCCGGTTAAAAGCGGACAAAATCCGCGTCATCAATGGAATGGGATGATGGTTGATTGGGCTGGCTGGCCCGTTGTGGGGGGGCGATGAAACTGCCTCTGGGAGGCATGCCCTTGTGGCCGGTTTCATGGGGCCTGGTGTTGAGCTGCGCACTTTTCTCCAGAGCAAAAAAGGCCATGGTTTGCTGCAGTTCGCTGGCTTGTGAGCTCATCTCTTCGGCCGTGGCCGCCAGCTCCTCGCTGCTGGCCGCATTCTGCTGTGTCACCTGATTAAGCTGGTTCATGGCCAGACTGATCTGGTTGGCTGCACTGGCTTGTTCACCTGAGGCGGCATTGATCTCTTGTACCAGGTCAGAGGTTTTGCGAATGGAGGGGACGATCCTCTCCAGCAGGTTGCCAGCCCGCTCTGCCTTGCTGACGCTGTCGGAGGAGAGCTCACCAATCTCCTGCGCAGCGATCTGGCTGCGCTCTGCCAGCTTTCTCACTTCGGCAGCAACCACCGCGAAGCCTTTGCCATGCTCTCCGGCGCGAGCCGCCTCGATGGCGGCGTTGAGGGCAAGCAGGTTGGTCTGGTAGGCAATGTCGTCGATGATGCTGACTTTCTTGGCGATTTGCTGCATGGCGGTCACCGTCTGTTGAACGGATTGGCCCCCTTCGGTGGCCTCCAGCACTGAGTTGCTGGCCATGCTGTCGGTGATCTTGGCGTTCTCGGTGTTCTGATTGATGCTGGCGCTCATCTGCTCGATAGAGGCGCTGGTCTCTTCAACGCTGGCTGCTTGCTCACTGGTGGCCTGGCTCAATGCCTGCGCAGTGTTGCTCACCTGATTGGAGGCATTGGTCAGGTTGTCGGCGGCGTTGCGTACCTCTTCGATGATATTGGTCAGCGCAGTGATGGTCCGGTTGAGGCCGTCTTTGGTCTGGCCAAAAATTCCTGGGTAGGGCTCATCGATCCGTTGGGTCAGATCCCCCTTGGAGAGCGCGGTGGCGATGCGCATCACATCTTCCAGGCTGGTATCTGTCACATGGGAGAGGCGATTCAGCAGCTCGGATACCCGCTTGATGTAGCCCTGACGATCCTCCAGCGCAATCTTGTGGCTGAAGTCGCCTTGTTCGACAGCGGCAGTAACCAGGGTCTCGATATCCGTGATCAAGGCACCGAGTTTCTTGACCATGTTATCCATCGCCATCAAGAGCTGACCCGCTTCATCGTTGGACTCTATCTGGATCGATACATCCAGATTGCCATCGGCCAGACTATTGGCCACGCGCAGAGCCTGTTCGATGGGGGTGATGATGCTTTTGATTAGCAGGGTGCCAAACCAGGCTGCGAGTGCAATGCCGACCGCGATAACCACCGCCATGGTTATCAGCATCACGTCATACCAGGATTGCGCTGCGGTATATTCCGACTTGGCCACATTGAGCTGCAGGTTAACCAGCTCGGTGATTTTGTTGCCTATCGGGTCGATGGAGCCATAGAGCGCACCGTCAAAAGTGTTCAGCATGCCAGTAATCATGCCGTGCTGGGTGGCGAGGTATTTCTCCAGCTTGCCAATATCGGTATCGGCCGCATTGAACAGGGTTGTCGCCTCGGCTGACAAACGCTGTTCATCTGGTGTGAGAGTGGTGGACTGGTAGTGATGCCACTCGTTTTTGATTGTCTGCTGGGCCTGTTGTATCTGCTTCAAAGCCTCTTCTGCCGGGATCAGCCCCGCATTGGCCTTGTTGAGGTTGTCGATGATCGAGACGGCATAGCTGTCGGAGATAGTCTTCAGCTGCTTGAGGGGAACCACCCTGTCGTTGTAAACGCGCTGCAACCCGGTATTGCTGCTCTGCATGTTGTATAACCCGAGGCTGCCAACGGCCAGCAGCAGCAGGCAGAGCATGCAGAGCAGTACGATAAGACGCAATTTGATGGTGGAATTTTTTAACATGATGGTCCCCTCAGTTGATGCTGGATTGAGGCAGGTTGCGCGACACTGTCAACCTGTTGAGCTGACAGGATTCCTGAGTGATTGCGTGCTGGATCAGCGAAGGAATGTCGAGGATCAGGGCGACTTCTCCCCCCCCCAGAATGGTTGAACCACTAATGCCCTGCAGGCGCTGGAACAATTTCCCCAACGGTTTGATGACGGTCTGGAATTCTCCCAGCAGTTCATCCACTACCAGTCCGGATTTTTTGCCTGCATGGCTGACTACGACAATGTTCTCGCGCCGCCCCTTGCTGCCATTGGTGTCGAAGTAGTGTTGCAGGCGGATAAAGGGCAGCACCTCGCCACGCAAATTGATGTAATTGCGACCCTGGGTGTCGGACAGTGCACTCTGGGTCAATTCAACGCACTCGATCACCATATCGAGGGGAATGACGTAGTGGGTGTCGCAGACTCGCACCAGGAAGCCGTCGATGATGGCAAGGGTGAGCGGCAGGCGGATCTGCACACGGGTTCCTTTTCCCGGGATGCTGTCCAGATCGACCGTGCCGCGCAGGGCAGTGATGTTGCGTTTGACGACGTCCATGCCCACCCCGCGACCGGAGAGGTTGGTTATCGCCTCGGCGGTAGAGAACCCCGGCTCGAAGATCAGGTTGTATATCTCCTGATCCGTCAGCGTGGTGGTTGGGCTGATCAGACCGCGCTCGATGGCTTTTTGCTGGATCCTGGCTTTGTTGAGACCTGCGCCGTCATCCCGAATTTCGATGACGATACTGTTGGAGTCGTGATAGGCATTGAGATTCAGGGTGCCACGGGCGGGTTTTCCTGCCAGCAGCCGTTGCTCTGCCGATTCGATGCCGTGATCCATCGAGTTTCTGACCAGATGCATCAGCGGATCGCCGATCTTCTCTACCACCGACTTGTCCAGTTCAGTCTCGGCTCCGGAGATTACCAGAGTGATATCCTTGTTCAGTTCCTGACTGACATCGCGCACCACCCGCTGGAAGCGGTTGAAGGTATCGCCGATAGGCACCATTCGCAGGCGTAGTGCACTGTCGCGGATCTCTTCCACCAGCATGGCAATGACTGAGGTGGCTTCCTGCAGTTGGCTTTCGCGGGTACGTTGGGCCAGCAGATTGGCTCCTGAACTGGCGACTACCAGCTCCCCGACCAGATTGATTAGATCGTCCAGCTTGTCGGCATGTACCCTGACGTAACGGCCCTCTTTGCTCTTGCTCTCCTTGGTCTGGTTCTGTTTTTTCAGGGCGGCATCGACGACGGCTTCGTTGACGGCACCCTGCGCAATCAGGATCTCCCCGAGTTTGGGCGCTTGTTCTGCCGGGGTCGCTTGTTGTGCCTGCAGACCGCTGGCTAACTCCTCTGCGGTGAGGGCGCCGGTGTTGACCAACAACTGCCCCAGCATGGCGCTATCTTCCGGCAGCGACTCGATCAGGTTGATGAACTCGGCGATCTTGCTGTGGGGTGGCAAGATGGTGATCTGGCAGTCATCTCTGACAAATTCAAAAACATCGCTGATGGCCGTCTTGTCTGCCTGCGAGTCGAAGTCTATCTCGTAGCCTAGGTAGCAATTCTCCGGATCGAACTGCTCCCAATCCGGTAGCGCCTGATGGATGGTCTCCACCGAGCATATGGTTCCGAGGGTGCCGAGATAGCGCAGAAATGCGGCCGGATCCATGCCATTGCGCAGCACATCGGCGCCAAAACGCAGGGAGATATGCCACAGGGAGGCGGAGCTGGTAATTCCTCCCTCTTTTTCGATCTTGGGTTCCGGCGTATGCACAGTATCTGGCAGCGTGGCGTGGGGGACGCACTGATGACGGGTGAGGGTGAGCCTCAGTCGTTCATCCTGGTTGGCATCGCCCTCGCTTAAGGTACTTCCCTGTTCTGCAACGACACTGATGAGCGTCTGGATGTGGTCACAGCTTTCCAGCAGATCCTTGATCAGAGGAGAGGTGACGGTGAGCTGCTGATTACGGATCTGGTCTAGCAGATCCTCGACGATATGGGTAAACCCGACGATTGGTTGCAGACCAAACAGGCCAGCCGACCCCTTGATGGTATGAGCAGCACGGAAGATGGCTCCAATCAGCTCGCTATTGTCAGGGTCAGATTCCAGTGATAGAAGGGCTGACTCCATCTCTTCAAGCAACTCGCGTGCCTCGGCGATATAGGTTTGTAAAGCCTGATCAAGATCGATGCTCACGGGGACTCCTTGTCATGGTGGCTCAGGGCCGTTCGCCATGGGTGATGAGGGTGGGGTCGCCAAAAAAGGCCGAGAGCTGGCAGAGCTCCAGCAGTTCAAGCACAACATGGCTGTGCCAGACCAGCGCCAGGGAGGTGCCCTGCTGCAGAGCGGTCTTCTTCGCTGCCAGCAGCAGTTGCAGCCCGGCGCTGTCTATCTCGGATACCGCTGCCAGATTCAGCTCCAGTTCGTTCCCCTGATGCAATAAGGGTGAGAGAGCATCTTTCAGCTCGCTGACTGTATAAATGGTGATCTCGTCCGGCATGGTCACCACTACCTTGTTGTCGAGTAGCTCACTCTGTAGTTGCATGATGCGCTCCGGATCACGGCATGATGAGCTTGGCGACTGCGGCCAGCATCTGTTCGGGCTGGAAGGGTTTGACCACCCAGGCTTTGGCTCCCGCGGCTTGTCCCTCCTGCTTCTTGCTGTCCTGAGACTCGGTGGTCAGCATGATGACAGGGGTAAATTTGTAGTTGGCCAGCTTTTTGGCCTCTTTGACGAAGGTGATGCCATCCATGTTCGGCATGTTGACGTCACTGATGATCAGGTTGATCTTCTTGCCATCTAGTTTGTTGAGCGCATCTTTGCCGTCAGAGGCTTCCATGACCTCATAACCGGCTCCCTTGAGGGTCATGCCCACGACTTGGCGAATAGTTGCCGAGTCATCCACGATCAGGATCGTTTTGCCCATATATCTCTCCTAGAAAAATGTGATGTCGGCGCTGCTTGGTTGCGCGTTGACAGAACGGGTGGTGCGACCATGGTGAATATTGCGCTGTTCGTCGGTGGCGTATGAGAGCTCCATCTCTGCCAGCCAGCGATTGGCATCGATCTGGATTGGCCCTGTCGCATTGCTGCTCTGCTCCGAAGCAACCAGATGGCTGGAGAGGCTCTCCATGTTTTGTCTGACGTGGCTGAGGATTTGGCTGACTCTGTCTTGAAATTGCAGCGAGACAATGACGCTGGAGATTTCGCGATGGATATCGGTGCTTTCGTTTTGCAGCAGGGAGGCGGATTCCGCCAGGCTGTCAGTGGCATGGCGAAAACGGGACAGTACCTGTTCGATTGTCTGCTCCGAGTTGAGCGCCGAGGCGTGATCCCGTGCGGCAGCATTTTCGGCAATCTGGAAGGCGCGACCGATAGCAGTATTGATGGTATCAACCTTGTCGGTCATCTTCTGGGCGGTTTCGCTGGAGAGGCGGGAGAGGTTGCGCACTTCATCCGCGACCACAGCAAAGCCACGACCAGCTTCCCCTGCACGAGCCGCTTCAATGGCGGCGTTGAGGGCCAGCAGGTTGGTCTGGGAGGCGATTTTGGCCACATCCATGGCCATGGTGTTGAGCTCTATGGTGTAGGTGGTCAGGCTTTTTATCTCACCCAGCATGGCGTCCCGATTGGCCTGGGCGGAGTGCAGGATGGCCACTACCTCATTGAGTTGCTGCTGGCTCTCGCTCAAGACTCCTGCCATGCCACGGGAATTGGCATCACCCAATTCTCCGGCTGCCAGATGAGAAGCATTGACTGCTTCTTCCAGCTTGTTGGCCAAGCCGCTGAAGCGTTGAGTCAGGTCAATCATCGCGGCTTCGGTTTGTTGACGAGAGCTTTCAATTTGCTGGGACCAGATGGGGAGTGCCTTCTCGCACACCTGTTCGAGCCCGATGATGGAGTGGGCGAGAGGATCGGTTGCGACGGTTTGTTCCTCTCCGGCACGATGTCGGAGTGTGTGCTGGTGGAAGTGACTCGATGTCCAGAGCGCGGCGGCAATACCAACCAGCACATTGAGCAGCAGGTAGAGAGGTGACAGCGCATCGGCAAGCTGCAGCAACAGGCAGCTCAGCAGAGCAAGCCCGATGCAGCAAATCCAGCAAACCGGTTCCCAAAGCGGTGTGTTCACGCCACTTTTGTGTTGTGCCATACGTAGCTTATCCCTGTGCAATTATTTGGTAAGAGGTAAAGGCGCGGGACCGAAACAGTCATGGTGCCCCTTGACGCTCTTTTCTTTATTTATAGTTGGCACAATAAGGTTAGCGGAAAAAAATTAATTGGCTGCAAATCGGAGTTGTTTGTATCAGCGATTGCCGTATCAAGCGGCTTGCGAAATGGGGGGAAGAGCCAGGTGGGGATGAAAAGGAGAGAAGGAGCCTGAGGATTCAGGCTCCTGATGAGGATCAAGCCTCGTTGGCGTGGGCCCTCTGGCAACCTTCCACGGCATGGGCGATGAGCTCCAGCGCGCTCTGGTCGCACGGTGGCAGTTCAGCCTCGCACTTACTGATAGGGGTAACACGATCGCCCCACTTGATGATGGCGGCACCCCAGGTCAGGCCGGCACCGAAAGCGGCGGTCAGCAGATAGGAGTTCGGCTTGACGCGCCCCTGCTCCAGCGCTTCACACAGGGCGATGGGCACAGTGGCGGCGGAGGTGTTGCCGTAATTTTCGATGTTGACCATCACCTTCTCCATCGGCGCATTCATCCGCTTGGCGAGGGTCTCGATGATGCGGATATTGGCCTGGTGCGGCACGATCAGGTCGACCTGCTCCGGCGCAATACCGGCCTGCGCCAGCACAGTGCTGGTGGCTTCCCCCATGCCGCGCACGGCGCGTTTGAAGATCTCCGGCCCTTCGAAGTTGAAGGTGAACAGCCCATCGATATCGGCAAAACGCACCCGATCGGTACCGAAGTTCGGTACGTGCAGGATCTCCCGGGCTTCGCTGTCGCAGCCCAGCTTGTTGGCGATCAGGCCACACTCCTGCTCGCTTGCCTCGATCACCACGGCACCGGCACCATCGCCAAACAGCACGGCGGTATCGCGGCGCGCCCAGTCCAGCAGGTAGGTGAGGCGCTCGGCACCAATCACCAGCACCTTCTTCATCATGCCGGTCTGCACCAGCGAGGTGGCGACGGAGAGGGAATAGACGAAACCAGTGCAGGCAGCGTTGAGATCAAACACGGCGGCATTGACGGCGCCCAGCTTCTTCTGCACCGCAGAGGCGGCACTTGGCAGCAGGTTGTCCGGGGTGGCGGTGGCCAGGATGATGCCATCGAGATCGTTCGCTTCCAGACCGGCGCAGGCCAGCGCGCGGCGACCGGCCAGGGTGGCGAGATCCGAGGTGCTGACATGGGAGATCCGGCGGGCCTTGATGCCGGTGCGCGGATAGATCCACTCGTCTGACGTATCCATGATGGTGCTGAGGTCGTCGTTGGTCAGCACGGAGGGAGGCAGGCATTTGCCCCAGCCGGTGATATTGGCGTATTTCATCTTGTTACCGCTTCTCAAAGTGGATCGCCCGCGGGCGGAAAATCGTGCAATTATGCCGTACGAGACAACCACTGTCATCTTGTGGTCATGGTTATGTGCGGGGGGAGCAGCTGTGCCATCTGGTCGCAAAGGGCTGCAACGTGCTGAGTATGGCTGGAAATTTTGCTTAAAACGCGGGACTCCTCTGCCCTAAGATAGGCGTTTCACCACCGATGAGGGTATCTCCTTGCTCAGAGCCAATCTCAACTTGTTGCCGACCCTCAAGGTACTGCTGGAGACCCGTAATATCAGCCGCGCCGCCGAGCTGCTGCACCTGAGTCAGCCCTCCATCAGCAAGCAGCTTGCCCAGTTGCGCAGCGAGTTTGATGACGAGTTGCTGGTGCGGGAGGGGCAACGCTGGCTGCTGACGCCGCGTGCCGAAGCGCTGGCCGCCCAGCTGGCGGATTCTCTCGGTGCGCTGGAGCGGCTCTACGAGGCCCCCGGGTTTGACCCGAGCCGCTGCGAGCGGGTATTTCGGCTCGCCTCCTCCGATTATGTGGCCCAGCATATCCTGCCCGATATCTGTGCCGCGCTCGCCAAAGAGGCGCCGTTGGCGGCGCTGGAGTACAGCCTGTGGGACAAGCGTCAGCTGCCGCAACTGTGGCAGTCCGAGCTCGATCTGGTCTCTACCATCACCGAGCAGGTACCGGAGCAGATACGCGGTCTGCATCAGGGGGAAGATCGGCTGGCGGTGCTGATGGGATGTCACCACCCGCTGGCAGGCAAGACGCTTAATCTCGATGACTATCTCGCCTGGCCTCACCTGCAGGTGAGTGGCGGTGGCGACAAGGACAGCCCGGTGGAGCAGGTGTTGGCGCCGCAGGGACTGAGTCGGCGCTGGTTTGCCAGAGTTCCCTTCTTTCAGGCGGCAGTGGAGGTGTTGCTGCGCACCGATTGCCTGATGACCACCCCGGCTCATATCGCCTGGCAGCTCTCCTGTGGCCATCAGCTCACCTTTGTCGACCTGCCCTTTGCGACCCGCGACCAGCAGTATCATCTGCTGTGGCATCAGCGCCACCATCAGGATCCGGCCCATCGCTGGTTTCGCGAGCTGGCCTACCCCTTCCTGCGGGATCACCTGCAACGCACCGTCGGCGAGAGTCGCAAGCTGCTCGATTTCGGCGGTTAGTCCAGTCAGTTGTGTGGTGCCATAGCCATTGGTTATGGAATCTATTCATAACTTTCACTACTGGCATAATGGCTCAGCCCGTACCCTGAATGCAGGCATCATATCGAGCATATAAAGAGGAAAAGCATGGAACTGACGAGTTGGCTGGCACTGGCCGCAATCTGCGTGATGGGCGCCATCAGCCCGGGGCCGAGTCTGGCGCTAATCATCCGCAACACCGTGCAGGGCGGGCAGGGGCACGGCGTCGCCACTGCGCTCGGTCACGGCCTCGGGGTTGGTATCTATGCGCTGGTCACGGCGCTCGGCCTCTCCATTCTGATCACCCAGACTCCTATCCTGTTTGATCTGATCCGCTACGGAGGTGCTGCGTTTCTTGCCTGGCTTGGGGTGAAAGCCCTGCTGGCAAAACCAGCCAGTGGTGACGCGAGTGAAGACGTTCACCAGCTGCGTGGTCGGCAAGGGGCCTTTGAAGGTTTTATGGTGGCCTTCCTTAACCCCCAGCTGGCGGTCTTCTTCATCGCCCTGTTCAGCCAGTTTGTGCGGGCCGATACCGGCTGGAGCGAAGGGGGCATCATGATGCTCACCGCTGGCGGGATCGATGCCGTCTGGTACGTGCTGGTGGCGCTGGTGCTCTCGCGCGGGCCTGTGCTGGCGTGGCTTAAAGCCAAATCCTTTGTGATCGATAAGGTGAGCGGCTTGGTGCTGCTGGGACTGGCACTCAAGGTGGTTATCTAATCCTGCATTTTGCGGATACCTTAAGCGGGATCAAGGCACGCGGGTGGTGAATGGGCTAGAGTAGCGCCCATTTGCTGTCCGCCCTGATCCCGAGACTATGCACCAGAACAAGCACCCGTTAAGCCACAACAACCGGTTGGAGCTGCTGGCTCCGGCCAAGAACCTCGCCTACGGCATCGAAGCCATCAACCATGGTGCCGATGCCGTCTACATGGGGGGGCCGGCCTTTGGCGCCCGCAGCGCGGCGGGTAACACCATCGAAGATATCGAAGCGCTGGCGCGCCACGCCCACCGTTTCGGCGCCCAAGTCTTTGTCGCCTTCAACACCCTGCTGCACGATCACGAGCTGGAGCAGGCCCGGCGGCTGACCCACCAGATCTACGAAGCCGGTGCCGATGCGCTCATCGTGCAGGATATGGGGCTGCTGGCGCTGGATTTGCCTCCCATCGCGCTCCATGCCAGTACCCAGACCGACAACCGCACGCCGGAGAAGGTGAAGTTTCTGCAGGATGTGGGTTTCTCTCAGGTGGTGCTGGCGCGCGAACTGTCTCTTGCGCAGATCCGCGAGATCAGCGCGGCGACCAATGTGCAGCTGGAGTTCTTTATCCACGGCGCGCTCTGTGTCTCCTACAGCGGCCAGTGCAACATCAGCCATGCCCGTACCGGCCGCAGCGCCAACCGTGGCGAGTGTGCCCAGCTCTGCCGTCTGCCCTGCTCGCTGCAAAAGCCGGACGGTGAAGTGCTGGTGGCCGACAGCCACCTGCTGTCGCTCAAGGATATGGATCAGACCGATAACCTGGAGGCCTTGATCGAGGCGGGGATCCGCTCCTTCAAGATTGAAGGGCGACTCAAGGGGCTCGACTACGTCAAAAACGTTACTGCCTGGTATCGCCAGAAGCTGGACGCCATTCTCGATAGCCGCTCCGATCTGGTGGCCGCCTCGGCGGGTCGTTGCAGCTACAGCTTCACGCCTGACCCCAAGAAGAGCTTCAACCGCGGCAGCACCGACTATTTCCTCCATGGCCGCCAGCAGGGGATCGACTCCACCAAAAGCCCGAAATATGTGGGCGAACCGCTGGGGCGTGTCACCAAGGTGACCCGTGACGGTATCGAGATTGATGGCAAACAGGTCACCCTCAACAACGGCGACGGTTTGGGCTTCTTCAAGCCGAACAATGAGCTGGTGGGGATGCGCCTCAACAAGGTCGAAGGTAAGCAGTTACTCCTGTCAGAACGAATGCCGGGGCTAAAGGTGGGGACAGAAATCTACCGCAACCACGATCAGGCGTTCAGCAAGATGCTGGAGAAGGCGAGCGCGGATCGCCGCATCCGGGTCGATATGGTGCTGGCTGAGTGCGATGAGGGTGTGATCCTCACGCTCACCGACGAGCAGGGCATCAGCGTTGCGGTGACCCTGCCTTGCGACAAGCAGCCTGCCGACAACCCGGAGCGGGCGCTGCAACAGGCGCGGGATCAGCTTGGCAAACTCGGCAATACCCTGTTTGTGGCGCGCAAGATTGAGTTGGCATTCACTCACCCGCTATTTATCGCCGCATCACAGCTCAACGGTTTGCGCCGGGATGGCATCGCTGCACTGGAGGCCGCACGCGTGGCCAGCTACCAGCGCCCCGAGCGACGCATTGCCCTGCGGGATATCAACTATCCCCAGCACCGTCTCTCCTACCTTGGCAATGTGCTGAACAGCGCGGCCGAGCAGTTCTTCCGCGAACACGGGGTGGATCGGATTGCTCCCGCCTATGAGGCGAACAAGGAGGAGCGGGAAGTGGTGCTGATGATCACCAAGCATTGCATCCGCTATAGCCAGAACCTCTGCCCGAACGAGGTGCCAGGTCTCAAGGCCGAGCCGCTGGAACTCAAAATGGGTAAAGACACCTTCCGCCTGCGTTTTGACTGTAACCGCTGCGAAATGCATGTGATGGGCAGCCTGAAACGCTGATCAATGAGCCCCTTTCTCCATCCGGAAAGGGGCAATTTTTATCGCAGGTTCTCTGCCTACCCTCCTTTAATTGCCCCTCTCCAGCGCCAGCAGCGTTTTTTTAATCTCCAATCCCCCCGCATAGCCGGTCAGGCTGCCGTTTTGGCCGATCACCCGATGGCAGGGGACGATGATCGAGAGCGGATTGCGGCCATTCGCCGCGCCCACTGCCCGCACCGCATCGGGTTTGCCGATGGTGCGAGCGATATCGCTGTAGCTGCGGGTCTCGCCGTAGGGGATGTCGCACAGCGCTTGCCACACCGCCTGCTGAAAAGCTGTGCCACGGGCGGCAAGGGGCAGGGAGAAGCGCTGCAAGCGACCGGCAAAATAGGCGTCAAATTCGGCGAGGAAGGGGGCCAGCGCTGCGGGGTCTTGCAGCCAGCCGCTCATATCGGGCAGCGCCCGCAGGCCCGCCACAAAGTCCACGTGCACCAAGCCATACTCGTTGATGGCAACCAGCAGATTGCCGCAGCGGGTCGGCAGGATATCGTAGCGGATCATGGGGTTCTCTCCTGTTGTTGGGTATCTGGCTGTTGTTCGTTGCCGGTGGCACGGAGCAGCAAATCGGGCGCTTCACTCATGGCGTGCCACAGCCAGCTGGCCGCATAGCTGCGCCATGGCTGCCATGCTGCGCTTTGCGCCAACACCTCCTTCACCGGCAGCTTGGTGCCGCCTCCGAGTGCCTTTTGCAGTACCAGATCGGAGGCGGGGAAGGCATCGGTATCCAGCCCGCAACGCAGCCGCCAGTAAGAGACCGTCCAGGGGCCTATGCCCGGCAGCGCCAGCAACTGCTCGTCACTGGCTGTAGTGAGGGGCAGCTCGCCACTGGCCAGCGCCTGCGCCACTCCGCGCAGGGTGCGAATGCGGCTGCCGGGCATGCCGATACCGTCGAGATCGAGTTCGCACAACTGGGCGGGGGTCGGTAGTTGCGCCACCCCGAATTGCGCCTCGGTGCGGGCCACCAGTCGCCCGAGTATGGTGATGGCTCCCTTGACCGAGACCTGCTGGCCGACGATGGCGCGCAGCATCACCTCGTATTCGTCCCAGCCACCCGGCAGCCGAACGCCGGGCCAGCGCGCCTGCAAGCGGGCGAGCAGCGGATCCTGACCGAGCAGATCACCGATCCGCTGCATGTCGGCATCGAGATCCCACATCCGACGCACCCGATAGAGCAGATCGGGCAGCGCGGCGAGCGGCAGGTCATGCACGGTGAGCTGCAGGCTATGCCCCTTGCCCTGCGCGATACGCACCCGCGCGACCTGATCGCCGACCCGGTAGCACCGCTCATACATCTCACCATCCACCTGCTCCAGCCCGGGGATCGCCCGGAGCCGATAGAACGCCAGCATGGCCGCCACGTCATATGGGGGGCGGTAGGGCAGTTGCAGCGTCAGAGTTGCGCCGCGCGGCTGCGCACTCATGTGCTCTGGCGCGTCATCGTGCTGCTCCTGTTGGCGCAGGGAGCGCGGGGCCAGTCCGTAGGCGTTCAGCCAGGCGTCATTGAAGCGGCGGATGCTGGCAAAGCCGGCGGCAAACGCGATGTCGGTAATGGGCAGCCCGGTTTCAGTCAGCAGCCGTTTCGCGAGCAGCAGGCGGCGCGTCTGCTCCACCTGTTTTGGTGAGGCGCCGAGATGTTGCTCGAACTGGCGGCGCAGGGTGCGTTCGCTGATCCCTGCCTCAGTGGCCAGTTTGGCGAGCGTGCCCTCCGCCAGCTCTCCGCGATCGATGCGTGCCAGCAGACGTGCCAGTTCAACCGGCAGATCGCCACGGGCGGCGGGGGCCAGCTCAGGGCGGCAGCGCAGGCAGGGTCGCAGCCCATACTGCTCGGCGGCCGCGGCGCTTTGGAAGTAGCGCACATTGTGCTCGTGCGGCGGACGTGCCGGGCAGACCGGTCGGCAGTAGATGCCGGTCGAGATAACGCCGGTAAAGAAGCGGCCATCAAAGCGAGCGTCGCGAGCGAGCCGTGCTGCGTGACACTGCTCACGGCTGAGGGTGTTGATCACCTCATCTTGTGACGAATCTGGGCTTGGCTTTGCATTCATGGTGTTGGCGGCTTTGCTGGAATAGATGGCAAAAGAGTAAGGGGGCTCGGGGGCCGTGACTAGCCAGAAACGGACAGGGATAGCAAAAATTGGCCAAAGGTTTTTTTGCTCTTTCATTGCACGGCCGGGTTTCACTCTTCGTCACGCTGTTATTCATATGTCGCGGCTCGACAGAAGGGGGCATAACGGACGGGTCGGAGGCACGATTGGCTTAGCTTTATTTGCTTAGCGAGATTAGTTGCGGAGAAAACTGCTTAAAAATTAATAACAGATCACATAACTATCTTTTTTACATTGAGTGTGGTGATTTTGTGTTGTTCAATCGAGTCAGTTAATTTTTTATGATTATTAAGTCATCGCATCTACGGCTCAGGGCCGACCAATAACAACAACACTTGCCAAGGATGATAAGTGAACGACTGTAAGGCATGGCCCCATTGCCGGGGGTTTAGTCTGATCGAGTTGTTGATCGCCATGACGGTTGTCAGCATTCTCGCGGCCATCGCGTTGCCAGCGTATCAGGGTTATCTGCAACAGGGACGTCGTTACGAAGCGCAGCAGCAATTGCTGGAGCAGGCGCTCGCCCTTGAACGTATCTATACCCAACAGGGCCGTTATCCAGATACGTTTGCTACCCCTTCCAGCACGGATTTCTACCAGTTCAGCTACAGCCAGCAAGATGCTGGCGACTACCTGCTCAAAGCCATTCCAACGACGCGACAACAGGATGAGTGCGGCACTCTGACCCTCGATCAGACCGGTTATCGCGCGGCCAATCGCCATGACTGCTGGGGATCATAAGATGAATGTGCGCGGATTTACTCTGATTGAGTTGATGATCACGGTCGGCATCGCCGCCATCTTGCTATTGGTCGGGTTGCCCTCCATGAGTCAGCGCCTCGCGGCCGAACGGCTCGATCGCAGTGCGACCGAGCTCGCGTCAGCCTACCGCTTTGCCCGCAGCGAAGCGGTCAAGCTGACCCTGCCGGTGGTACTGCAGGGCACCGAGAACGGTGGCTGGGAGGTGATGGCTGACAGCAAGTTGCTGCGTCAGGCGGCAGCACCTGCAGGCGGAGTGGTGATCAAGCCGTTTGACCCCATCCAGATCGCGCCAACCGGCAGCAGCAGCCACGCCGAGATCATTCTGGCCAATCGCCTCGGTGAGCAGCGGGTGCTCTGCGTGGCCCCGAGCGGCCAGCTGCTGCAAGGGAGCTGCTCATGAGACACGCCGCACTTGCCCGCCAGCAGGGCTTCAATCTGGTGGAGATCATGGTCTCCATGGTGTTGGCGGTGATGGTGTTTCTCGGTCTCGCCAAGGGGCAGGTGGTCTCGTTGCAGCAGGCGCATTACAGCTTGCAGAGCACGCTGGCCACGATAGAGGCGAGCAACAGCGTGGAGCAGATCTGGAGCTCGCTGTGTGAAGTGCAGCGCAAGCCTGAGCGGTTCACCCAGGCTGATTTTCTTGCCCGCTTCACCCTGCAGGATGGCCACCGGCTGGTGCTGCCGAACCGTTATAGCGACAACTTTGTGGTCGCTATCGAGTGGCAGGATGAGCGGGTCTCCGGCGCCAAGCGGGTGGAGCTGAACGCAGGATTTCCGCCTTTATGCTGAGCGTCCCCTCACGGCAACGAGGCGTCAGTCTCGTCGAGCTGATGATCTCCATGGTGCTCGGTCTGATGCTGATGCTGGCGATTTTTGCCGGTTACGCCCCGATCAAGAGCACGGTCGAACAGAGCAAGGCGCTGGAGCAGGCGAACGAAGTGCTGCGCTTTGCCACTCTCACCTTTACTAACAGCATCAAGCAGGCGGATCAGCTGATAGCCGTCACCCCTGATCGCCTGACGCTGGCCTTCAAGGTAGAGGGGGGCAGTCAGGTGCTCTCCTGCCTTGGCAACCAGAAAACCGCCGATTTTACCGAGCAGTACCGCTTCACGCCGCCGGTACTCAGTTGCGATGATGGAGATGGCCCGCGCCTGTTGCTGGCCCATCTTCAGGATCTTGAATTCGGCCAGCAGGGGGCGCTGGTCAATATCCGCATCTTGCCCGAAGGGCTGCCCAGCTATCTGGTGCCGGGAGTCGAGGTGCAGGTGGCCCGCCGCAAGGCGGTCTGGGCGGCAGCGTTGGCCACATCCGGTGCCAACGCCACAGCAGGGGGAGCGGGATGAACAAGGGATTGCAGGGGCAGCGGGGAGCCGTACTGCTGGTGGTGCTGGTGGTGAGCCTGCTGTCGAGTCTGCTGGTGTTTACCAGCATTCAGGAGAACCAGTTGCAGACCCGCCTGAGCGGCAATTTTCACAAGAAGATCAATGCGCAGCTCAGTGCCGAGCAGGGGATGAACGAGAGTTATCGTGCCCTGCATCAGGCCCTTGGCGCTGAACCGCGGATAGAGTGGGAGCGGCTGGTGCAGAAGGTGCCTGGCAAGGGCGAAGGGGCCATGGCGGGCAGCCGCTTCCGCATCGATCAGCTGGATGCCTCCGCCGGCAGCAAGCTGGCGTTGCAGAGCCATGGCCGCTATCTGGAGGGAAATGCCAGCCTCAACGCGCTGTTTGCCCTCAAGCGTGAGCCCGGCAATCTCATCTTTCAGGATTCGGTGGTGGCGTGTGAAGGGCTGAGCCTCTCCGGTAGCGGTTTTATCGACAGCTATGACTCGCGCAAGGGGGCGTACAAGGAGTCTGTTTCCGGGACTCTTAATCAGGGGCAAAACGCCAAGGTGGCGACCGTCAGCGACAAGGCCAATGTAGTGCTCGCCGGGCACTCCCCCATCTGGGGTGATGTGCGGGCGACCGGCTCGGTGACCTTGAACGGATCTTCACCTGTTGCGGGTAATGTACTTGCTGGCGGCGATATCACCATTTCTCCCTCTGATGGGGTCGTCAGGGTTGAGGGCAGCGTGAACGGGAGTGGAAATTTTGCCTTGCAAGGGGGGCATATTGCCGGAGCTGTTGCGATCAATGGTGATGTTTCTATGGGTCATGGCACAAGCATTGCTGGCGACAAGTTGAACTATGGTGGGAAGGGGGCATTCCTTGATGCCCAGCATCAGAAGTATCTGGATCCCCAATACCGCACTCACCCCAAGCTGCCACCGGTAGCCGGGCAGGTGTGTGACCCGCTCAATGTGGCCGCGTTGCCCAAATCGTTTCCCCCTGCAACATTGCCCATCAATGGGCCCCTGACGCTGGGCGCCACCCAGCAGATGGTGCTGACCACGGATCCTGCCACTGGCTCGGTCACCAGCAGCAACCAGCACAAGCCCGAGCTGCCGCTACCCGGCAAGGGGGAGCTGTTTGGCAAGGATCAGACCATTTATCAGCTCGACAGCCTCAATATGGGGGCCGATGCCAGCCTCACCATCAAGGGGGATGTGGTGCTGCTGATCGACAAGGATTTCACCATGACTGGCAGCAACAAGTTGACGGTGAGCGAGGGGAGCAGTCTGACCCTGATCGTCAGTGGCAAGGTTGATCTCGGGGCCGGTGCCGAGGTGACGGCAGTCAAGCAGGGGCTGACCGCTGGCGGTACGCCCGCTATCTCCATCTATTCCGCGTATAGCGGCAAGGATGGGGTCAAGCTGTCGGGCAATACGCCGCTCTATGCTGCTCTCTATGCCCCGCTGACCGAGATGAAGATCAGCGGAAGTGGCGGTCTGTTCGGGGCGGTGCGGGCAAAACACTTGACCGAGAGTGGCGCGGGTGGTGTGCACTATGACGAGGCGCTGGGCATGGCAGATCTGGGGGACGATCAGGGGCCGCCTCCGACGCTGGCACTGCGGCAGTGGCACTTTGTGCAGTGAGGCTGGCGAGCCGCTAAAAAGGATCGAACGGGGCACGCAACTGTGAGAAGGTGGAGATCTGTCCACCCAGCCGTTCACTGTTGAGGAGTGCTCCATGCCAGGCCCCGCTCGTGCCGGTGCCCTGATCTATGCCAAGGATCCGGGCCTGCTGACCCACTTTTACCGTACCCTGCTGCAGATGGTGGTCTGCAGTCAGGATGAGCAGCTGGTAGTGCTGGAAAACAGCGATATCCAGCTGCTGATCCATGCCATTCCTGAGCCTTATGCCGGGCAAGTCGTTATCAAGCGGCCGCCAGCACTGCGGGAAGAGGGGGCCATCAAGCTGTTCTTCACCGTCTCCAGCCTCGCCTGGGCAGAAGCGAAGGCGGCGGATCTCGGCGGCGGCCTGCTGCCACAGCAGTGGACGGGGCCCGGCTTTGTGGTGCGCAACGCCTTCGACCCTGAGGGCAATATCCTGCAACTGCGCGAGTTGCTGGGTTCCCCGGACCCCCTCTGAACCCTCTCTTTTTACAGCATTGCCGTGACGGCGTGCTGTGCCATGCACCGCCATAAAAATGAACCGCCATAAAAACGGGGCCCTGTAGTGGTCAACTAAAAAGGCCCCGTTCTGCTGTTAGCTTACTGCGCTCATTACTTCAGGTAGCGCTGTTCCAGATGCTGGCGCAGCCAGTGCGGGTTGAGCGCTTCATCGGTGGCGCGGCGCACCAGCTCGTCGGTACTGTGCAGACTCCCCTGTGACCAGATGTTGCGTCCGAGCCAGCCGAAGATTTCCGGCAGGCGGCCCGCCGCGATCACCTCACCCATGCTGCCCAGCTCTTTCTCGAGGGCAAAGCGCAGCTGGGCGGCATACATGGCGCCCAGGGTGTAGCTCGGGAAGTAGCCGAACGAGCCGTCGGTCCAGTGAATATCCTGCATGCAGCCATTGCGGTAGTTTCCCTTGGTGGAGAGCCCCAGCCACTGCTGCATCTTGGCGTCCCACAGCTCGGGGATGTCGGCCACCTCGATCTTCCCTTCCACCAGATCGCGCTCCAGCTCGTAGCGCAGGATAACGTGGGCCGGATAGGTCACCTCGTCCGCATCGACCCGGATAAAGCCCGGCTCGACTCGGCTGTAGAGCTTGGCCAGATTGTCCGGCGCAAACGCCGCCTGTTCGCCGAAGTGGTGACGAATGTGTGGTGCCAGCAGCGCGAGGAAGGCCGGATGATGCCCCAGCTGCATCTCGCAAAACAGGCTCTGACTCTCGTGGATCGCCATGGAGCGCGCTTCGGCCACCGGCTGACCCAGCAGATGACGCGGCAACCCCTGCTCGTAACGGGCATGACCGGTCTCGTGCACTATGCCCATCAGGCTGGAGACAAACTCCTGCTCGTTATAGCGGGTGGTGATCCGCACGTCGGTTGGCACGCCGCCACAGAAGGGGTGACTGCTCACATCGAGGCGGCCGTGGGCGAAATCAAAGCCGAGCAGTCCCATCACCTCCTGACCGAGCGCTTGCTGGGTGGGGATGGGGAAGGGGCCTTGCGACAGCAGCAGGGCATCGCCCTTCTGCTGTTCACTCACGGTCTGGATAAGAGCCGGCAGCCAGCTGGCGAGATCGCCGAAGATCTGATCGAGCCGCGCGCTGGTCATGCCGGGCTCATAGAGGGCCAGCATGGCGTCGTAGGGGCGCACGCCAAGCGCATCGGCCCGCAGCTGCGCCACTTCACGGGAGAGTTTCACCACCTCCTCGAGATTGGGAGCAAAACCGGCCCAGTCGTTGTTCTTGCGCTGGCTGCGCCAGGCGTGTTCGCACTTGCTGCCAGCGAGCGACAGCGCTTCGACCAGCTCACCGGGCAGCAGGCTGGCATCTTGCCACTGGCGCTTGATCTCGCCGAGGTTGGCCCGTTGCACTTCATCGAGCGGCTCACTCTCGGCCTTGGCAATCCAGTCGCCCAGCTCGGGAGCGGTACGCTTCTGGTGGATTAGCAGACCGAGTTCGGCCATCGCTTCGGCGCGGGCATCGTTGCCCCCTTCCGGCATCATGGCCGCCTGATCCCAGCCGCAGATGGCGGCGAGGTGGCTAAAGCGGTGGATCTGCTGCTGATGTTGTTCAAGCTTTTGATATGACATGGGATTGTCCTTGTTATCGTCCCTGATGGTATGCCGCCCCGTACCTGGCATGAGCGGGGCCGATCGATGCTAACACCGCCGCTCTATAGTTGACCACCATCATGCAGGCGGGCCAAAGGTGTGGTGGCGAGAGGCGGATTAGCCGAGCCGCTTCTGGTGCCGTTCGCGGTTTTCCGCTTTTTTGCGTTCGCTTTTACGCAGCAGCACGTATAGAGCACCGCTGCCGCCGTGGCGACGCTCGGCGCTGTGGATCGCCATGACGGCGGGCAGTTGCGGCAACCAGGCGCTCACATAGCTTTTCAGCAGGGCACGCGGGGTGCTGCGCTCCCCCTTGCCGTGCAGGATCAGCAGACAGCGGATATCCCGTACTTCACAATCCGCAATGAACTGCACCAGCGTCTGGCGCGCTTCGTTGAGGGTTTTCTGGTGCAAGTCCAGGCTGGCCTGCAGCTCGTATTTGCCGAGCCGCAGCTTCTTGTAGACCCCCTCCTGCACCCCATCACGCTTGAAGCCGACGATTTCGTGCGGATCACGCATCTCGATGGCCTCCATGGTGAGGTGGTCGAGGGCGAGTTGTTCGGCAGTGGCAGCCTGGCGGCGAGCGAGCTGCGCCTCGGTCGGGGCGGATTTGGCCGCATGGGGATGGATGTTGTCGCTGCGAATGGGCCGCACGTCGGCCACTTCATTCATGAATAGCGAGAGTTCGTCGTTATGAGACACGGCAGGCTCCCCATAAGAAAAAGTGGGGGCCATTATAACGGTCGCAACCGGCACAGAAAACGGGGAAAGGGGGAGGGGATAAGGGGCGCCCAGTATGGACACTGGTGCAGTCTGGCCCGGGAATCACAGTCGCGAACCATAAAACAGCACAGGCGGTCAGTGTGAGCTGCCGCCTGTGGTCAGAGGATTATTTTCCCTCTTTGGGTTGTTGAGAATGGGGTTGCTGTGAATGAGGCGGTTGCGAGTGCATCACCTTGTAGATGAAGTAGGCCGCGTAAGAGCTGATGAGCAAGAAGGTGCCGATAATCACCAGCATCGACATCAATCCCACGCTGTTGCCAAACATCAGGTCCAGCCAAAAGTCCATTTTATTGCTCCTGTCACCCGGTTGATGACAGGCATGATAAATACCTCTTTGCCCCGTCCGGGATGATCCCGATCAACTCCCTTGCAGGTTGTTTAATGACCAGCGCGTTCTGTGATCGTTCTCACTGGACTCCTTGCGACTGAGCCTGCACAGGGCCCGGTGTGGTGAGCGGGGTAATGCGCCACCCCTGCTGCTCCAACAACGCCAGCAACCCCTGTTCGCCGTAAAGGTGCAGGGCGCCTACCACGATAAAGCTCTCGTTGGACAGGGTGGACCATTTTTTCAGCCAGTTGTGGTTGCGCTCGGCCAGCAGGGTCTGCTCCATCCAGCTCTGTAGCGCGGGCGGAGCCATCTCCTCCTTGAGCAGATTGATCAGCGTCGCCTCATCTCCCTGCTGCCACGCCTTCATCACGGCGGCGAAACCACTCTCCAGCATCGGTAGCTCATCAAGGGTGCTGGCGAGCATCAGGGTCTGGTTGTCACCCACGCTGGCCAGATAACCGAGCTGTTCCAGCAGGGTTTCAAAGCCCACCACCGGTTTGCCCTCTTTGGCGGCCCGGGTGGCAAAGTGCTGGTCTATCCCGAGTTCACTCTTGAAGTCGGAGCGGGCCATGGCGGCCTGGGTCAGGGTAATGGCGGCAAACCATGGGCGCAGGGTGGCGAGGGTCGCCTCGTCGATGCCATAGCGGGCGCCCGCCATCAGGGTGCGTTGATAGAGCTCGGCAGGCAGATGATCCTTGAGCGGTTTGCCATCCACCAGTCGGGTGAGGGAGCCGGCCTGTTGCCACTGATCCGGTGTGATGCTGTTCATGTCCACCTCCATCACCAGTGCGCGACTCTGCAGCCAGGCACGCTCCACCGGCTTGGGCAGAGGATAGAGGGCTGGTTTGCCCGCATGGATGGAGCCCAGCAGCCAGTGTTGCTGGTTGCCCTTGCTCACCCGATAGAAGGCGGGATCGGCAAAGGCGTGCAGCGGTAGCAGCAGGCAGAGCAGGAAGGCAAAGAGGGTGCGATGAAATCTCATGGGGATCCTTAATATGCGCCGGGTGACTTCTCTTGCTGACAATAACTCCTATGATAAGTCCTCATTTCAGATAACCAAGAGGTTTGCCATGCCCCATCTTCGTTTTCGCGCCGTGGCGCTCGAGACCCTGCAACAGGTGAGCGGCCCGCTGCTGGCGGAGCTTTGCGAGCTGACCGGCGGCAAGCCGGAGTTTGTCACCCTGGAGCGGGTGGAGAGCAGCTGGATCCGCAACGGCGAGCCAGAGGCGGGTTTTCCGTTTGTCGAGCTGCACTGGTTCGAGCGGCCGCAGGAGATGCAGGACGCTGCCGCGCGCCTTATCACGCGCCATTTGAAACGGGTGCTGGGAGAGCAGACCTATGTGGTGGTGCAGGTGATCCCTCTGGTCAAGAGCGCCTACTACAGCAATGGCGAGCACTACTGAAGAGGGGGACAAACCAGGTTGGCGGGACGGGTGATGCCGTTACGCAGCTAACCCAACCTAGGCACCTTGATGCTCACCGCAAATCACGGGATCAGGCCGATTTGGCCAGCAGTTTATCGAGCCAGCGAGTGGGCAATACCCGTCGCAGGAAGGCAAACAGCCGGGTTGGAGTGGTCACTGGATAGCGCGCCTTGGGATGGGCGTGGGTCAGCGCATGGAGCAGTGGCGGGATGCAGGCTTCGCTCGGGAGGGTAAAGCCGCTGGTGGCCCCCTCTTTTTCCAGCCGCGTCAGGGTCTGGCGGTAGGCCGACTGATGACGGCTCTGGGCCGGATCGATGTGCCGCAAGAAGGCGCTGCGGGCATTGGCACGAAAACGGGTATCGATGGGGCCCGGTTCAATCAGGCTGATATGTACCCCGCTACCCGCCAGTTCGAGGCGCAGGGTATCGCTATAGCCTTCCAGCGCAAATTTGCTGGCGTTGTAAGCGCCGCGATACTTCATGGCAACCAGTCCCAGAACCGAGCTGTTCTGCACTATCCGCCCCTCTTTGGCCTCCAGCATCGGCGGCAGCACCTGACGGATCAGATGGTGCCAGCCAAACAGGTTGGTATTGAATTGTTCCCTGAGCGCCTCGGTGGGCAGATCTTCCAGCGCCCCGGGTTGGCCATAAGCGCCATTGTTGAACAGGCCATAGAGGCGCCCGCTTGCCAGATGGAGCGCCGCACTGGCACCCAGCTCGATAGAAGCAGGGTCCGCCAGATCCAGCTGTACCGCCAGCAATCCCTGTTGCTGCAGACGGGCCACATCTTCCGCCTTGCGCGCCGAGGCGATCACGGTAAAACCGTGCTGCCCGAGCGCCTGTGCGGCGGCGAGGCCAATACCGCTGGAACAACCGGTGATCAGAACAAAACGGGGCATGATGGCGTCCTTGTGACTGCTGACAAAAGCGTGCGTGCGGGTGAGCGGATAAAACCCTTATCCGGTTCGCATGTTAGCCTGCCAACCGGCAAAAAGAAAACCGGGCCAAGTGGCCCGGTTTGCTGACATCGTATTGCCTGATTACATGAAGGTAAGCGGCATGATGATGTGGAACTTGACGTCGTGCTCGGAGGCGAAGATGTTGGGGTAATCGGTCCAACCGCCGCCCTGGCTGATGTCGTTGTTGTAGTCGGTGTAGTGCAGTTTGAACAGGGTGCCTTTCAGCTTGCCATCCTGCACGGTATAGGTGACATCGAAGTTGGCTGCCCATTCGGTATCTTCACCGTTGGCTGCTTTCTTGCCTTGACCGGTTTCGATATCCCAACCGTAAGCACCGGATACACCGACGGACCAGCCAGGCGCACCAACCAGGTCATCCAGAGAACGGGTCACGCCGAAAAACAGCGCTTTCTCGTTGTTGGCGTTCCAGTCAGAGCGGGAGTCCCACCAAATTTCGTTGGCACCCTGGGAGTTGGCGTAGCCACGGGTCAGACGGGGCAGGTAGTTGCCTTCCGCACCTTCAGCCTTGGTCCACAGACCTTCCAGACGGAAGCCGTACGGGCCCATGCCCCAGGCTGCTGTCAGAGCTTGTTGCCATGCCAGACCGTCATAAGTCTCGATCTGGGAAGCGCCCTTGGTGTAGGTCTCGGTCTCGGAACCGTAGAACTGGTAGCTGGTGGAGAGGCCGCCCAGTACGTCAAACTTGTGAGCCAGTTTGAAGTGGTAGCTGTCCATGTAGCCTTCGGACTGACCGAAAGAACCGGTCACAGCAGTGCCATTTTCGAAGGTGTAACGGGCTGCAATACCGTGGATGTAGTCGATGACGTTTTCATCAGCGAACGGATCCATCCACGCTTTGGCACGGGAGAAGACCTGAGTCTCTTTGTACCAGGGGGCCTTGTACTCGTCAGCGATGGCGTAGGTCAGGTAGAGGCCACCGAAGTTACCTTCAACTTGACCACCACGATAGGTACCCGGCTGATAAGACCAGTTAACACCGATTTGGCCAGGGACATACAGCTGGGTATAACCACCCTTGGCAGTGATGCCGCCGTCCAGGAATTTCAGCTTCATCGCTGCGTTGGAGAGGCTGAAACCACCTTCAGGGGAGCCATCTTTGGCGTTGTTGCCCCAAGAACGGCCAGCGAAGGAGAATTCGTTTTCCTGGTTGACCGGGTGATTTTCGGTAACGGCCAGGTCATAGGCACCGAAGCCGCCCAGATCCAGACCTACGGTGTCCCAGGCATAACCGGAGTTGAAGTTAAGAGCGGCTTGAACGGTGGAATGGCTCAGGTTGGACTGGTATTTGCCTTCTTTCTTGGCTGCAGTCGGGTCACCATCGATGCGCTGACGATCACGCTGGAAGTAGAACAGACCGCCGGTCAGTTTGGAGTCTTTAACGAAGGTTTCATAGGACTGGCCGTATTCCGGGCTCATCATGTCCTGGGCTGCCAACGCCATACCGGGGGCGACCAGAGCGGCTACCACAGCGGCACTCAAAGCGGCGCGCTTGAAGATCACTTTTTCCATTTTTATTGCTCCTGATTTTATGGACTTAGCTTTTTTTCCGGCAGTTGGCATCGGGCCTACCGCTCGGTATTGGCATTGCAATCAAAACCCCGAAGGGCAAAAAATCTTGTCTTGGCTACCTGCAAACCCGGATGTCTTGGCACATCTGTAGTTGGCAGTCCTGATCATCACATGTTGTTTTTTTATGTTCCGATTCTTGGCTATCGGACAACCCCAAGAGTACGTTCGCGGTGCGAAATATCAATGAAAAGTTCCCTCAACGTTTCAAAAGTATGACCGAGTGCAAATAATCATGGGCAAGGTCGTAAACAGCCTCATGGCAGGTATCACGGTGATGAGAGCGTTTTCTTGAGGCTGCGGGCAGCGCCAGTGCGGGTTTTCATCCGGTACGGGGGACGAGGTGTCAGTTAACCTGCCGATAACAGATAATTTTGTGCTACAAAAAAACTTTCCCTCTGGTCGAGGGAAAGTGATCTGGTGAGGATGTGGGGCAAATAGGGGTCAGCCTTGCTGGCCGAGGATGCGGGGGATCTGCTGCGCCTGATGGTGGATATGGGACGAGACCTGCACCGAGAGCTGACTCACCTGACGGGCATGCTGATGGATACGGGTGATCAGATCGGCAAAACTGGCCAGCTTGTGTTCCTGACTTTTGGCATTGTCGGCGCCTTGCAGGGCGATCACTGCGGTGTTGCGGGCGATCTCCCTCACCGCCTGGGTAGTCTGGCGCAGTTGTTCCGCCTGTGCCCGCTGGCGGCTTGATTCGCTGGTGATTCGGTTCAGTACAGTGCCAAGTTGTTCGCCGGATTGGGTCAGGCGCCCCAGAATATCGGTGATCTGGTTGAGGGATTGCTGGGTATTGGCCGAGAGGTGACGCACTTCATCGGCAACCACGGCAAAGCCGCGTCCCTGTTCCCCTGCGCGGGCCGCTTCGATGGCGGCGTTGAGGGCCAGCAAGTTGGTCTGCTGAGCGATATGACCGATCACATCGACAATTGCCGTCACATCGGCAACCGAGCGGGTGAGGGCTTGCAGCGCCTCATCGCTCTCGTCAATCGCCAGTCCGGTCTGATGAGTGGCGTGCAGCATGCTCCCCACCAGATCTTCGCTCTGGCTCATCGCCTGTTCGTTATGGTGGGCATGCTGGGCGATGTCGGCGGCAACCTGATGAACTTCTCCGGCCAGCTGGTTCAGCTCATCCATCATCTGGCCGCTCTCGTCGACCACCTGTTCGGTGGTGCGGGTGCTGTGGTGGATCTCGTCAACCTGACTGACCATCCCTTGCAGACTGAGGGATACCGCTGACAGCTGCCCCTCTTTCTGTTGTTGATCCTGCTGCAGGCGGCCGATCAGCCGGTTGTAGCTGGCAACGATATCGGCCAGCTCGTTGCGTTCGCGCCCGTCAGGCAACGGCTCGGCCTGCCCCGTCTGATCGAGCTGCAGAAAGGCTCCGCGCAGTCGCAACAAGGGGACGAGTAGCCAGCGTCGTTGCACCAGCGCAAACAGCAGGGCGACTATCACCAGACAGAGCGCCAGCGTGCCGAGGATGGTGGCCAGCTCCTGATTGACGGCTTGCCGATCGCGGGAAAGTTGTTCCCCCATCTGTCTGGTCGCTTGCAACATGGCCATGATGTCTTGCTGCACGGTCTGGCGGCCAGCCTGTTGTTGCTGAAGCGCCGTGCGGCTGTTGGCCAGCTCCTGCGGATAGCGGCCCAGCAACGAGCGTAATTCGCTGCGCGGTTGATCTCCCAGCTCCTTGCGTACCGGCTCCCCTAGGGTGAACTCATCGGCGGGCGCCTCTTCATACAGGCCGAGCAGCGGCAAGGCTTGCAGCGCTTGCGCCTGTTTTTGCAGCGCTTCCAGCTCGAAGCGGATCCCTGCGAGCAGCTTCTCATTGCCCTGTTCCATATAGCTTTGGCGCAAATGGGCGAGGCGCGGCAGGCTCGCCAGGATCTCGGTTGCAGCGCGGCGATATTGCTGTGCTGCGGCAGATTGTTCCGTGCTGGCGCCTTGCTCCCCATAGCGGATCAGCGCCATGGCCTGGCTGCCCAGCTCACTCTCCGCATTTTGCAGCAGCAGCTGGCTGTTGCCCGAGAGCTTGCCTGCGGCCTGATAGTCGTGCGCGATGCGCTGCGCCATCTGTTCGAGTTGCTGTCTGAGCGGGGCTGCCATGGCATCATCCTGAGCGGCCAGCGAGGAGAGCGCTTGCTGACGGACCTTCTCCGCTGCTGTTAGTTGTTGCGGATCGCCGCTGTTGAGGTAGTCACGCAGGCTGTTTTGCAGGGTCACGGTCACCAGTTGTTGCAGCGTCTCGTGTTGATGCTGGGCCTGATTGGTATGGGCAAGCTGTTGCCAGCCGTGGTAGAGGGCCAGCGCCTGTCCTCCCGCAACCAGTAACAAAACAAGGGAGGATAGGGTGGCGTAATGGGCGATTTTCACGGGGTAATTCCTGTCAGCACAGACCATGGGGGAGCGTGGCCAGAGCCTAAACAGGGATGATGGCGTTTTTATGACAACATGGTCAGGTTGCCCTATCTTGCCGGCTTAACTGACTGGGGATACCTGAGCGCTGTTGCGTTGGCCAAGCATACCGAGCAGGGCGCCTCCCATAATAAGTGCACCGGCCAGCAGATGGCGCGAGGTCAGCGTTTCTCCATTGAGCAACACCAGCAGCAAGGTGCTCAGCAGCGGTGTCAGGTAGGCAAGGGCACCGATCCGGCGTGGATCGCCGTCTCGCAGTGCCAGATACCAGGTCACAAAGGCCGCCCCCATCGGGCCCAGCGCCAGCCCGATGATCAGCCACCAGTCACTGGTGGGGATCTGCGCGAGCGGCAGGGGCCCCTCCAGCAGACGGGCAAGCAGCAGCGCCAGCAAACCCGCGGGCAGACAGGCTGCCGCAGTGACCACTGCGGGGGCTGGCGGCAGACGGCGTGATAATACCGAGTAGGCTCCCCAGACGACAGCTGCACCGAGCGCCAACAGGTATCCCGGCAGATAGGTCTGCTGTAGTTGCAGCTCGCCGTTGACCATCACCAGCATGGAGCCCGCCAGACCAAAGGCGCCAGCCAGCAGGTGATGGGCATGGAGTGGATGGCCGGGCAACAACAGCGGGGTGAACAGAATGATGCAGAGCGGCCAGAGGTAGTTGATGAGGTTGGCCTCCAGCACCGGGGCATGGCGAAAGCTCATAAAGAGCAGCAGATGGTAGAGCAGCAATGCCGTAACCGTCACCAGCCAGGTAATAGGACGAGCGCGCCATTGGCGCCAAAACGGCAAGGCCCCGACCCCGCAGAAAAACAGCACCAGCCCGACCAGCACCAGTGGTGACACGCTGGTGACCCGTGACGTCAGCGCCGCCAGCGAGGCCCACAGCACAATGGTCAGCAGTGCAAAACCGGTGGATCTATCCCACCAGGAACATCCGGACATCCAACACTCCTTTGCAAGATGAGACAGGGCTTGGCCTCACAGACAAGCCGAAGAGAAGCAGTCTATCAGAGAGCGCATGCTCTGAACGCAGAAAGGAGAGGGTCATTACGGTTGGATGGTCGGATTCATTGTCGCCAAAAACGACCAAGGGGTTGGCATCGTGATGATGCCAACCCCTTGTTTTGTATGGCGCTCCCGACTGGAGTCGAACCAGTGGCCTGTCCCTTAGGAGGGGACCGCTCTATCCTGCTGAGCTACGGGAGCTGTGTGGCGGGCATTATACAAGAAGCAACTCCCTTTTAAACCCTTGATTCTTATTCCAATACTGCCAAATCCCCATTCTGGATGTTAAACGGCGAATATTTGTTCTGGCTGCTGATGATGGCGCCATCGTCGAATACCTGTACCACCTCGAACAGGCCGTCGGCCGGGTTGCGCATCATGCGCGACTTGCCGTAGGGGTCGATGAAGTCGGCGTTGTGCTGGATGCGGAACTGATCGCCGAGCTTGACACCGTTGCGCCGTCCCAGATTGATGTAGGGGCCGCGTTCGTTCTGGCCGACCACCCGGGCGGTGACCGGGGCGCAGGTAAGCTGGGCTACCAGATCCTGAGCCGCCTGCTGCAACTGGTAGTTGACCTCCTGACCGTAGCTCGACTGCCAGAACTGGCCGCTGTTGCTGCCCACTTGCTCCCGCTTGCCAAAGGTCCAGGTTGCGCGCCCTTCATAGACCTTGCGGTTGATCAGGCTGCCGTTGATGCCGTCGAACAGGTAGAGCTGCATGCGAAAATTGCGGACGGGATCCTGATACCAGCTGGTCAGCTGGTTGCCCTGCGGTTCGATGGAGAGATCGTCGATGCTGCCAAGCACCAGATACTGGCTGTCGGTGCGCAGGCTGAGAGCCTTGATCTCCTCGAGGGCACTGCGATCCCCCTGTTGCAGATGAAGCGGGTCGATGCGCAGGTTTTCATCCAGCCACTGGCGCACTGCGACCCCTTGCGGCGCATTGGCGAGGGTCTCGAACAGTCGTCGCGAGAGGTTCTCCGGCATGTCGTCCATGGCGCCGTAGCTGGCCTGATCCGGATAGCGCATCCGCAGCCTGACCAGTGTCAAATCCTTGGCGAAGTGCTGGGTCTGGCAGATCTGGCGCTCGGCCTGAATGTCGGCCACCAGGGTGATATACATGCGGCCGTTGCGCACCTCTTCCCGCTTGAGCCGGTACTGGCGAATGTCGCCGCCGGAGCGGATCTGGATCTGCTCGGAGCGAAGGCTGCCATTTTCCAGACGCTGGACGCTGGAAACGGCCGCGCCGCTGGCCAGCAAGGCCTGACGCAGGGCGTCGCGGGTCGCCTGCTCGCGGGCATAGACCTCATCGCCCCCCAGAATGGCGGCGCTGCCCTGCGCTTCGATAAGCTCGGCTCGGGCGCTCAGGCTGGCCAGCAGCAGGGTCAACAGCAGCGGTAATTTCATAGCAGATACCTTGAGTTGGCGGACAGCCGCGCCATTTTGAGGAAATGGCGTCTGCTGGCCGACATGGATCACAACACGTTCCAAGTGGCAGCGCACGTTGGCGCTGACGATGTCCATTAAAAAGCAAGAATCATGCCTCATTCCCGGCTCAAGCTTTGTCCGGCGCGTCCGATAATAAGTCAGGTGCAGATACAGGAAAGGTATCCATGAACAAACTCATCACGGTGTTGGCGCTTGCCCTGGCATTGACCGGGTGTGGCTCCGACCCTATCAATCGGGATCAGGGTGACCCCCGCCAGGCGGCGCAGGGGATGGAACTCAACTGGCTGGTGGCGCGCATGACCGATCAGCTGATGGAGCGCAAATCGCTGACCACCCTGACCGAACCCATCGCGGTGGCCTCTTTCGTCGATCTCGATACCCTGCAGGATACCAACTGGATGGGGCAGCAGATTGAGGAGAGCTTTATCTACGAGCTCAACCGTCGCGGCGAGGTGGTGGTGGACTTCAAGCTGACCGGTAGCATCAAGGTGACCCCGCAGGGGGACTTCGTGCTGAGCCGCAACTACAAGGAGCTCTCTTCCCGTTTGCCGATCTCCCGCATTCTGGTCGGCACCTTCAGCCGCAACAGCAAGGGAATTTTGGTCAATGCCCGCGTTATCGACATGCGCACCAAGATGGTGGAGACCACTGCCCAGAGCCTGATCCCGCAAAAATATCTGTTCGGTGCCAACAATTCGTTTGGTCGGGCATCGATCAATCGCGGTTATCTGATGCGTGACAGTCAGGCCCGGCCGGGCGGTCATCTGGTCAACCTGACCCCGTGAGGAGCGAGTCATGAAGATCCTGTTTGGTTGCCTGTTGGCACTCTTGCTCACCGGTTGCAGCTACAACCGGGTGGTGGATTACACCCAAGGTGGCAAGCCCGATGATTTTCCGGTGCTCAAGGCGGTGGGGTATGCGGTGATCGACATCCAGCCCGGCCCCTCCCAATCGGAGAAGATGCTGCAAGCCATTCGCGCCTCCAAGATGGATGCCTATCGCGAGCTGGCAGAGCAGCTCAATGGTCAGCAGGTGCGCGGTCAGAGCAGCTATCGTGACCTGACCCAGACCTCCAACTCGCTGGATGTTTCTGTGGCGGGGGTGGTGCGCGGTGCCCGGGTGGTTGCCTCTTATCCGCGCGGCAATACCTATGCCACCGAGATGGAGCTCGATACCCGTGCCCTCTACAACATCAACCAGCTGATGGCCGGTCAGTTCTGAGTTGATGGGCTTGCCGTGAAAACCGGCATCAAAACAAAAGGCGAGCAGGGTGCTCGCCTTTTGTCGTTGTGGGCTGGTTAGCTCCCCATCAGCACCGGCGGCACTGCGGTGGGTTTCACATCCTCGCTCGGGTAGCAGCCAAGCACCTTGATATAGCGGGTGATCTTGGTCAGCTCCACCAGTGCGGCCTGCATCGCCGGGGTCTGCAGGTTGGCGGAGACATCCAGATAGAACATCTCTTCCCACGGGTTGCCCTGCACCGGACGGGATTCGAGCTTGGTCATGTTGATCTCGTGGCTGCGCAGTACCAGCAGCGCCTCGACCAGCGAACCCGGCTTCTGGGAGGTGGACATGATGAGGGTGGTCTTGGCCGGGATCTGCGGCGCCACGTCGATGGGCTTGCGCGCCACCACGATGAAGCGGCTGTAGTTCTCTTTCTGGTTGGCGAGCTGCTCGGCCAGCACATCCAGACCATAGAGCTCGCCACCGGCGGCGCTGCCGATGGCGGCGGCCTCCGGGCTGGCCAGTTCTTTCACCTTCATCATGGCACTGGAGGAGGAGTCGCAGATCTCGTGACGGGCACCTTCCAGCTTGCTCAGATAGTGGGAGCACTGCTGAAACACCTGCGGGTGGGCATAGAAGGTCTTGATGCGACTCAGCTCGGTCGGGACGGCGGTGAGAATGCAGTGCTCGATGGGGTAGGTGAGCTCGCCGACGATGGAGAGGCTGGTATGCTGCATCACGTCATAGACTTCGTTGATGGAGCCCGAGCTGGTGTTTTCGATGGGCAGCACGCCGAAGGCGGCGCGACCCGACTCCACCGCATCCAGCACTTCGCGGAAGTTCTGGCAGTTCACCTCGATCACCTGATCCTTGTAGCGCGCCAGATATTTGCGGGCGGCGAGGCTGGAGTATGAACCGCGCGGCCCAAGATAGGCGACGCTGGTCATCGGCTCCTGCTGCTCCGGGTTGAGCAGGCTCTGCAGATAGGCCTGCTGGGAGAGCACAGAGTCTTCGATGATGGTGTGATAGATGCGAGTGATGTACTGGGCATCCAACCCAAGCACGCGCCCTTTCTGGATCAGGGCGACCAGCAGCTCCTGCTCCCGCTGGTGGTCACGAATGGGGCGCGGGTTGGCTTGCTTGGCACGGGCGACCTCGATGCTGAGGGTCTTGCGTTTCGCCAGCAGGGCAAGCAGCTCCTGATCCAACCGGGTGATGTCTTGTCTGATCTCGTCGAGCGTTGCCATGATTGTTCCCTATCCAAGTAATCGATTGATATTAATGCAAAAAAAAGCCTCCGCTAGGGGAGGCTCGATTCGTCTTTGCTTTCTGTTCACACGACGACAGGCCTTCCCTCAAGCGGGCCGGATAAACGAGAAAGCAAAGAAGAATGGTGCGTGCATAGGTGTGTCCTTGAAGTAACGTCATAACCATTAAGGGATTTGCCGGTCTGATGCAAGTAAAACTTGCCCGCGGGCGGGGATGGGGGCAGGGTATCCGGTTAAGAAAATGGCGTATGAATGATGTTCTATTGACTCTGTTTTTATGACTGAAACCCAGTGGGGGAGGTAAAGACGATGGCGATTATTTTCGATCTGGGACGGGTGGTGGTGAGCTGGGATCCGGTAGGCATAGTGCGTTCCGTGCGTGGTCCGCAAGGGGCCGAACAGTTGGCCGAGCAGCTCTTTAACCACCCGGATTGGCTGGAGGTAGACAGAGGCACCATGTCGCTCCACACCATGGCCCGGGAAGCGCAAGCGCGCACCGGCCTTTCGGCGGCACAGAATCTGGCCATTTTACAGGCAGTTCCCGCCTCCCTGCAGCCAGATCCCGCTATGCTAACCCTGATAGCCGAGCTTCACGGGGCGGGGTACACCCTGTATGCCCTCTCCAACATGGGTCATGCCAGCATCGACTGGCTGGAGCAGCATCAGGATTTCTGGCGCTTCTTTAGCGGCAAGGTGGTGTCGGCGCGGGTACGGATGATGAAGCCGGAGCCGGATATCTACCGCTATCTGCTGGTGTCGTTCGATCTGAAACCGGCAGAGTGCATCTTCATCGATGACAGTCCCGCCAACATCGCGGCCGCCGAGGCCCTCGGTATCAGGGGGATCGTCTTTACCGACGCGGCGAGTTGCCGCCAGCAACTGAGTGAGCTGGGCTGTTTGCCCGCCACCGGCAGGGGGTGATGCCCCTCTAGGAGCACTATGGAGCATGGCCGGTTTCGCAATTGGCTCAGTCACTATCCCGAGGCGACCCTGATCATCGCCTGCAAGGATGGCAGCGGTTATCAGCTCTGTGTTGAGGCAGAAGGAGAGTGCCTCTGCCTGACCGACAGCGAGGGAGGACGCCTGACCTTCACCTCACTGGATCAGGCGCAGGGTTTCTTGCGAGCCCATCGGGTTCACCAAGCAAGATTACGAATTTATGACGCCCAAAATGAAGATTTAGCAGCAGAATCACAGGAAATAATCATCAAGTTTTAATTTTAACCAGACTCTTTAAGGGTCTATTCAGTTTGTTTGCCGCACAATACTGCACCTGTTCATCATCCGGAGCTGTTTAATGGGTGCCAATGTAGTTGTACTGAATCAGGGATATGATCACTCTTTTCAAGCCAGGGAACAGCTGCTGATTGAGCGACTGGCAAGTTTTGACGAGCTGGTTGTCTCTTTTTCGGGACGGTTGGAATCCTGCTACAGCATCGAGCTGTGCCGCGCTGCCGGTGTGAAAATCCACGCAATTACCCTCGATAATCCGACCCGCAGTCGCAGCGAAGTGGCCCGAGCCCGCCGTTATTGCCAGCGTTATGGCATCGATCACTGGGTCATCAAGAGTGACGAGATCGTCTTTTGCGATCGCCTGCCAAATATTGAAGGACTGATCGACCCGGTTCGCCGCATTGGTGAGTATGTGCAGACTCGTTCGGAATGGACTCATCTGCCGTTGCTGGTTCCGGCAGCGGTGGAGGAGCGTGATGATTATCTTGCCCAGTTCGGGTCTCTGCCTGCCAACTCTATCTGGTTTTTTGCCGACAACGGATTGATGCGCCGCGATTATCGTTACGGCTTCAACAAGCGTCAGCTCGGTCGTTGGGGCAAGGGGAACAATGGTTGCCTCAGCAATCGCTTCACCAATCCACGGCAGCTTGAGCAGCGTTATCTGCGAATGGTGGATCAGGCCGAGCAGATGCTGGCCGACATGGGGCTGGACGAGGCACAGGTCTTTTTCCATACCCTGTGCGACTGCTCCACCACCTTGGCCCGGGTGCGTCTGCCCGAGCATCAGCGTGCGCAGGCCTTTGATATGCAATCGGATATTTTGTCCGCCCTCAAGGGGAGCAAGTTCGATCTGGTGACCCTGGATATGGCACAGAAAGAGCGACACGATCTCGCCATCTAGCCTGCGGGCAAGCGATGCGGGTGCCAGAACGTGAGTGCCGTCATAGGCAAGGGGCGACGGGACTGTTTATACTGTCGCCCTTTCACCCGTTACCGAGCTTCGCCCAATGAAACCCTTCTCCCGTCTGCTGATTGCCCTGTGCCTCTCCCCCGTACTGGCGCAGGCTGCCCCTCTTTCTCAGGTGACGCTGCCCGATGGTCGGCAGGTTCAGCTTAACGACGACTTCACCTGGGAGTATCTGGTGGTCAAACCGGCAGAACCCGTACAGGGCGTGGCTGCTGATGGGAAGGCTGGACCCGTGGTGGCCGTCGCTGCTCCGGTGCTGACCGATCAGGCCAAGGCCAATCCGGAACTGCTTGCCCAGATGGCGCGTGACGGTGTGGTGGTCAAGCTGGACAAGATCGAGGGATCTGACCCGCTGGCGCTGACCTTTATGGTGAGCAATACCGGCACCCGCAATGTGGTCGGGGTGCGTGGCATGGTGACCCTGTTCAGTGCTGACGGGGTGCAGCTGAGCCGCCAGGAGGCCCGCTTCTGGGTTGCCGAGAATCGCCTGCCGGAGACCTATCTGCGCAAGGGGCAAGCCCGCCCGTCGCTGGCCCTCGAGATCCCCCGTCCTGCCGGATTGACCGGTCAGCCGCTGGTGCGGGTCGAAATTGACGAGGTGGTCTTCCGCTGATTTGGCGTTGTTCCGGCCCATGCAAACCGCTTGGGCCGGCAACTTGTTGCCGCTGACACCCCCTGCAATATCTGCTTACATCTGACATGGTTCTGCAACAGCTTGCAGCTCGGCAAGCCGAGCACCTGACCGCACAATGACTCCATACCAGCTCGCTAGCAACGGGCCCAATCACATGGAGTTATCATCATGAAAAAAGCAACTGTCTCTCTTCTGGTTCTGGCCGGGTTTGCCTCTACTTCCGTCATGGCGCAGGATGCCTTCAGCTACGCCAAGGGCGCAGCTACCTGGGCGCACACCAAATCCGACTATCTGAACAACAACCCGCTGTTCCCACGTGATGCCAGTAATCAGGGCACTCGCGATTTTGGCGGTGTGACGCTGGATCTCTCCAAATCGTTCTCCAACAACTTCTATGGTCGTCTGCTCTCCGAGGGTACCTCTGCCCAGCACGGCAACGACAGCATGGGTATCGGCAGCCTGGGTATCGGTGTTTTCACCCCGCTTAGCACTGGCTTGAACCTCTACGGTGAAACCGGTCTGATGGGTTACACCATGGAGCGCGAGCAGGCGTATGACGTCAAGGGCTGGGATCTGGTGAGCCGCAAGAGCAGTGGCAGCATGTACGGTGAAGTGGGTCTGCGCTACGACATCGGCAATGTCGAGCTCTCCACCGCTTATCGCTACGCCAACATGACCGACGATATGCACGACTTCAAGGTGGGCGGCGCCTACAAGCTCAACCAGAACTGGGCGCTGACTGCCGATTACACCTATCGCAACTGGGATCTGCAAAAAGGTTCCATCTCCAGCCTGGGTGTGAAGTACAGCTTCTAATTTTCCTTCCCGTAGTCCGTAGTGTCTTGATTTTTACCCATGGCGTTCGCCATGGGTTTTTTCTTTTTCCGGTGATCCCTTTTTTCTCCTTGTGTCGTATCAGTCGCAAATAGTTATACAACTTTCATTTTTTTGTATAACTGCTATAACTGAATCAATGCTTATACAAGGAGCGTCATCATGTACAAGATTAAAGTCGGTATCAGTGCCTGCCTGCTGGGACAAGAGGTGCGTTTCGATGGGGGCCACAAGCGCTCCAGCTTCTGCGAACGGGATCTTGGCGCTCACTTTGACTATCACCCCGTCTGTCCCGAGATGGCCATCGGTCTAGGGGCGCCTCGCGCCGCCATCCGGCTGGTCAAGCGCAACGGCGAGATCCGCGCCGAGGCGAGCAACGGTAGCTTCGATGTCACCGAAAAGCTGATTGCCTTCAGCGAGCAGAAAGCGCGCCAGCTCGACTTTATCTCCGGTTATATCCTCTGTGCCAAATCACCCAGCTGCGGCATGGAGCGGGTCAAGGTCTATGGCGCCAACAACGAGGGGAGCGCCAAGGAGGGGATTGGCCTCTTTGCCAAGGCGTTAATGGAGGCCAACCCCCTGTTGCCGGTCGAAGAGGATGGCCGCCTGTGCGACCCCATCCTGCGCGAGAACTTCGTGCTGCGGGTCTTTGCCTACCACGACTGGCAGCAGCTCTGCGCTCGCGGCATCACCGCCTCTGCGCTGATCCGCTTCCACTCCCGCTACAAGTATCTGGTGCTCTCCCACGCCACCACCCACTACCGCATCCTCGGCAAGTTGCTCGGTAATCTGGGCAAGTCCACCAATTTGCAGGAGGTGGCCGACAACTACATCAAGGGATTGATGACGGCGTTGACCCTGCGAGCCAACCGCCGCAGCCACACCAATGTGCTGATGCACCTGCAGGGCTACTTCAAGCGGGTGCTGACCCCGGCCCAGAAGCAGGAGCTTGCCGATACCATCGACAAGTACCGCACCGGCATATTCCCCTTGCTGGTGCCGCTCACCCTGATCCGCCACTACCTGCGCGAGTACCCCAATCCCTATCTCGCCGAGCAGGTTTATCTCAATCCGCACCCCGATACGCTCAAGCTGCGTTACGGGCTCTGAATCCGTTCTGTTGCCCCGGCGCATGGTTTGCGCCGGGGTGCTTTACCCCTCTGATTGATGGACGTTGTCATGTCTGATTTATCGCAAGAAGTTGCTCCTCTCGCTGATGAGGGGATCTACCCCATTCGCGAGGTCTCCCGTCTCACCGGCGTCAACGCCGTGACCCTGCGTGCCTGGCAGCGCCGCTACGGTCTGGTGCAACCGGCCCGCACCGAAAAGGGCCACCGCCTCTACAGCGAGCAGGATATTCGCCAGATCGGCGAGATCCTGAGCTGGCTGGAGCGGGGAGTGAGTATCGGGCAGGTGAAGGGGCTCTTGAGTGAACCCCATTCCGAGCCGGTGAGCGATCACTGGCAGCAGACCCTGGAGCTGTTCAGTCAAGCGCTGCTCGCCTTCAACCAGCGCAAGGCGGAGGCTGAGCTCAACGATCTGCTGGCGAGCTACCCGTTCGAGCTGGTGCGCAGCTGGATACTGCAACCGCTGGTGGAGCGGCTGCTGGGGCTGTGGCGCGAGCGGCCCGATGGCGAGTTGCTGCAACAGGTGTGGCTGGGCTGGCTCCATACCCGCTTCGCCCGTCACCTGATCGAGCAGGAGAAAGGCGTGCCGATCACGCTGGCGAGCTGGGGACAGGTTGGCCCCCTCGATCTGGTGTGGGCCGCCTACGAGCTGATCGGTCAGGGCTATGAGGTGCAACTGCTGGGGGCGGTCGAGCCGCGCCATGCCAGCCTGCTGGAGGGGCGTGCCGTTACCCCCTGGCTGGTGCTGCTGGGTGCCGGGCTCGGCAAGCAGGAGCTGGCCGCCGGGTGGCCCGCAGGCACACGCCTGTTTGGCGAGCTGGGGCGCCTCTACGACGATGAGTGGCTTAAAGCCCATGGCTGGCAGGCGAGCCTTGCCGAGTTGATAGCGGATGCCCCAGATGCTGCTGGCACCAGCGGACGCGGGAGGAAAAAATCATGAAGCTGGTCTGGTTTCGCAATGATCTGCGCCTCGCCGACAACCCCGCGCTGCGGCATGCCTGCGCCGGTGATGAGCCGGTCGCCGCGCTCTTTATCATCTCCCCCACCCAGTGGCGGCAGCACAAAATGGCCCCCATCCGTCAGCGCTTTATGTTGGCGCAGGTGGATGAGTTGGGCCGCGAGCTGGCGGCGCTCGGCATCCAGCTCCATCTGCTGCGAGTGGAGACTTTTGCCGAGGTGCCCGCTGTGTTGGCAAACCTCTGCCGCGAGCAGGGGGTGACCCAGCTCTACGCCAATCAGGCTATCGAGATCGATGAGCTGCGTCGCGACCATGCCGTCAGCGCCGCGCTGGCAGAGCAGGCGGTGAGTTGTCACTGGTTCAACGGCTGCTGCGTATTGCCGCCGGGGCGGGTACTGACCGGCTCGGGTGAGATGTTCAAGGTCTTCACCCCTTTCAGCCGCGCTTGGCTCAAGTCCCTCGACGAGGAGGGGTTTGTCATTCATCGCGCGCCGACACCGCGTGGCGAGCCTTTGCCGTGGCAGCCGCTGGCTGAGCGGGCGTGGGTTGATGAAGCTCTCGGCGAGCTGACGGTTGATCCGCGTTGGCCAGTGGGGGAGGCAGAAGCTCTGCGCCGTTTGAACATTTTTCTGGAACAGGCAGTGCTCGACTATGGGGAGACCCGGGATTTTCCTGCCATCGCGGGCACCTCTGTGCTCTCCCCCTATCTGGCGGCGGGCATCATCAGTCCTCGTCAGTGTGTGGCGGTGCTCCAGCAGCGCCTTGGCTATCGGCCCCAGTCGAAGGCTCAGCCCGGCTTTGTCTGGCTTAATGAGCTCATCTGGCGCGAGTTCTATCGCCACCTGCTGGTGCTGATCCCGGCCCTCTCCATGAATCGTCCCTTCAAGCCCGAGACGGCGGCCTTGCCGTGGAGCTGGGATCCGGATGCCTTCGCCGCCTGGTGCGAGGGACGTACCGGTTACCCCATTGTCGATGCGGCGATGCGCTGTCTCAACACCACCGGCTGGATGCACAACCGGCTGCGGATGATAGTGGCGAGCTTTCTCACCAAGGATCTCCATATCCACTGGCGGCTCGGGGAGGATTATTTCATGAGTCGGCTCATCGATGGGGATCTGGCGGCCAACAACGGCGGCTGGCAGTGGGCGGCGGGGACCGGTGCCGATGCGGCGCCCTATTTTCGGGTGTTCAACCCCACCACTCAGGGGCAACGATTTGATCCACAAGGGGAGTTTATCCGTACCTGGGTAACTGAACTTGCCGATATTCCCCCCGCTTATGTGCATCAGCCCCACGACTGGCTGCGGCTCAAGGGGCGACAGGATTATCCGGTACCCATGGTGGATCACGCCGTTGCCCGGGTGAGAGCCATCGAGATGTTTCGCTCTCTGGAGAAATAGGATGAACGAGCCGCTGGCCCGCTTTATTGGCCTCTATCAGCAACTGGACAAACAGCAGTTGCACCGCTTGCCCGAGGTCTATGCCGAACAGGTGGTCTTTACCGATCCGGCCCACCGTATCGAGGGGCTGGCGGCCCTTGGCGACTATTTTGCCGCCCTCTATCAGCGCCTCGCCTACTGCCGTTTCGTCATCACCAGTCAGCAGCAGCAAGGGCAGCAGGCCTGGCTCGGCTGGACCATGACCTTTTCTCACCCCAGATTGCGTGGTGGTGAGCCGGTGACGGTGGAGGGGGCCACCCGCCTCGAATTCGACGAGGCGGGCAAGGTGTGCCAGCACCGGGACTATTTTGACCTGGGCGCCATGCTCTACGAGCAGTTGCCGCTGCTTGGGCCCGTGGTGCGCACCATCAAGATGAGGCTTGGCGCATGAGCGGCCGGGTGCTTATTACAGGCGCGACCTCCGGCATAGGTCGTCAACTGGCGCTGGATTACCGGCGCGCCGGCTGGCAGGTGTGGGGTTGTGGCCGCGATGGCGAACGGCTGCAGGCGCTGGGGCTGCACGGCGTCACGCCGCTGCAGTTCGATGCCCGGGATCTGGCCGCTATGAGCGGGGTGGCTGCTACGCTGCCATCCCTCGATCTGCTGATCCTCAACGCAGGCAACTGCGAGTACATGGATGTGGCGGAGGGGTTTGACAGCGAGCTGTTTGCCCGAGTGATTGAGACCAATCTGACCGCCACCGGCCATGCTTTGGCCGCCTTCTTGCCGTTGCTCGGGGCTGGGTCACGGCTGGCCATCGTCAGCTCGTCGGTGAGCTGGCTGCCGCTGCCGCGAGCCGAGGCCTATGGCGCCTCCAAGGCGGC
>NZ_CDDK01000031.1:231208-232001 GCF_000820225.1 Aeromonas veronii bv. veronii | reverse complement strand
TATGGCGCCTCCAAGGCGGCCCTCGACTATCTGGCGGATACCTTGCGCCTAGATTTGGCCAGCAAAGGGATCGGGGTGACCCTGATCCGCCCCGGCTTTGTCCAGACGCCGCTCACCGCCAAAAATGATTTTCCCATGCCCTGTCTGGTGACGGTGGAGCAGGCCTCCCGAGCCATCATGGGCGGGCTGACCGCTGGTCGTCACCAGATCCACTTTCCCCGCCGTTTCATCTGGTTGCTGCGCCTGCTTGGTGCGCTGCCGGTGGGGCTCTGGCTGCGCCTTGGCCGCGCACTCGTATCGAAAGGAAGCCATTCATGAAGAAAAAGATCGCCATCGTCGGTTCAGGGATCTCGGGGCTCACCGCCGGTTTTCTGCTCCACAAACTCCATGACATCACCCTGTTCGAGGCGGCGCCGATTCTGGGCGGTCACACCGCCACCGTCGATGTGACTCAGGCTGGCCGCAGCTATGCCATCGACACCGGCTTTATCGTCTTTAACGATCGCACCTACCCCAACTTCTTGAAGTTGCTGGCACGGATCGGCATGGCGCGCCAACCGGCCGAGATGAGCTTCTCGGTAAAGAGCCCGGAGGGACTGGAGTATAACGGTCACAACCTCGACACCCTGTTTGCCCAGCGCAGCAATCTGCTGAGTCCGCGCTTCTACGGCTTTGTCGCCGAGATTTTGCGGTTCAACCGGGAGGCACGGGCCTGGCTGTCAGATGGTCAACATCAGGGGGCTGGCCCCGAGCTGACCCTGGGGGACTTTCTGCTGGCGGGGGAGTTTAGCGA
>NZ_CDDK01000031.1:9031-231069 GCF_000820225.1 Aeromonas veronii bv. veronii | reverse complement strand
GGCGGGGGAGTTTAGCGATTACTTCGCCCGCCACTATATCTTGCCGATGGGAGCGGCGATCTGGTCATCGACCCTGGCCGATATGCGTGCCTTCCCCCTTGGCTTCTTCCTGCGCTTTTTTGCCAACCACGGCCTGCTCGATGTGGCCAATCGCCCCCAGTGGTACGTGATCCCGGGTGGCTCGCGGGAATATATCGGCCCCCTTACCGCGGGTTGGCAGTCGCAGATCCGCCTCGCCTGTCCGGTGCAGAGCGTACGGCGGGACGCGGACGGTGTGGTGATCCAGAGCAGTTACGGCGAGGAGCGGTTTGACGAGGTGATCTTCGCCTGCCATAGCGATCAGGCGCTGGCGCTGCTGGCGGATCCCGGCGAGCGGGAGCAGGCCATCCTCGGCGACATGCCCTATCAGGCCAACGATGTCTGGCTCCATACCGATGCTCGCTGCCTGCCCACCCGCCGCAAGGCATGGGCCAGCTGGAACTATCAGCTAGATGGCAACGACGAGGCGCGGCCGCTGGTGAGCTACAACATGAACATCCTGCAGGGGGTGAACTCGCCGGAGCCCTTCTGCGTCAGCCTCAACCCCAAGGGCAAGGTGGATGAGAGCAAGGTGCTGCGCCGCTTCGTTTACCACCATCCGGTGTTCAATCAGGCCTCCATCGCCGCCCAGCAACGGCGCGCGGAGATCTGCGGCCAGCAGCACACCCACTTCTGTGGTGCCTACTGGTACAACGGCTTCCACGAGGATGGGGTGCGCAGCGCGCTGGATGTCGCCAGGCGCTTCGGAGCCGAGCTATGAACGGCGCCACCGTTGCCACCGAACATGAGCGTACAGACGAACTGGCCGGTGTTACCAGCGCCATCTGGCAGGGCTCGGTGCGCCACCGCCGTTTTGCACCGCGGGCTCACGCCTTCTCCTACAGCCTTTTTATGCTGGGGCTGGATCTCGACGAGCTGCCGCAGCTCGATCAGGGGCGCTGGTTCGGGGTTGAGCGCTCGGGGCTGCTCTCGTTTCACCGCCAGGACTATCTCAAGGGGAGTGAGGGAAGCCTCAAGCAGGCGGTGTGGCAGAAGGTGAGCGAACTGGGTGGAGATGCCGAGCCCGAGGGGCGGGTACTGCTGCTCGGCAATGTGCGCTGTCTGGGGTTCTACTTCAGCCCGGTCAACTTCTACTTCTGCTACCGGCAGGGCGAGGCGCGCTATCTGCTGGCAGAGGTGTCGAACACTCCCTGGAACGAGCGTCACTACTACCTGCTGGATTTGGCGGCGCTGGCACCCCATGACAAGGATTTTCACGTCTCCCCCTTTATGGGGTTGGCGATGCGTTATCACTGGCGGATCAGGCCGCCCGCGCAGGAGACTCTGATCCATATCGAGAGTCATCCCGTATCCGGTGAAGCCAAGCTGTTTGACGCAACCCTGGCGCTCACTCGCGAACCACTGTCGCGCAAGGGGCTGGTGGCCCTGCTGGCCCGCTGGCCATGGATGACCATGAAGGTGCTGCTCGGGATCTACTGGCAGGCCCTGCGTCTATTTATCAAACGAACCCCGATTTTTACCCATCCGGAGAGCCGCTAATGGAACTTGCTCAATCAACCCTCTCTGCCTCTTTCATCGACAAGGGGGCAAGACAACTGCTGCTCAATCTGCTGGGTCGCCTCGAACATGGCCAGCTGCTGCTGCGGGATGGCGGTGAGCGCCACAGCTTTGGCGTCGCGGGTACCGATCTGCATGCCGAACTGGTGGTGCAGGATCCTGCCTTCTATCGTCGCCTGTTGCTGGGGGGCAGCATTGCCGCCGGAGAAACCTGGGTGGAGGGGCTCTGGACCAGCCCGGATCCGGTGGCGCTGGTGCGGCTGCTGGCCCGCAACCTGACCCTGCTCGACTCCCTCGAACGGCGCCTCGGCTGGCTCAGTTTCCCGTTCAACAAGGTGCGCCACTGGCTCAACCGCAATACTCTGACCGGTTCGCGCTCCAACATCGCCGCCCACTACGATCTCGGCAATACCCTCTATCAGGGGTTTCTCGACAGCCATATGCAGTACTCGAGCGCCATCTATCCGAGCGCCGAGGCCACTTTGGAAGAGGGGCAGCAGGCCAAGTTGCGCACCATCTGCGAGCGGCTCGAGTTAGGGCCTGACGATCATCTGCTGGAGATCGGCACCGGCTGGGGCGGCCTTGCTGTCTATGCCGCCCGCCACTATGGCTGCCGGGTGACGACCACGACCATCTCCCGGGCCCAGCATGACTATGCCAAGGAGTGGATTGTGCGGGAGGGGCTGGGGGATCGCATCACCTTGCTGCTGGAGGATTACCGCAAGCTGGAGGGCACTTACGACAAGCTGGTCTCCATCGAGATGATCGAGGCGGTGGGCCACGCCTTCCTGCCCGACTATTTCCGCCAGCTGTCGCGGCTGCTCAAGCCCGGTGGCCGTCTGCTCATTCAGGCCATCACCATCGCCGATCAGCGCCACGCCCAGTATCTGCGCGGGGTCGATTTTATCCAGCGCTATATCTTCCCCGGTGGCTGCCTGCCGAGTGTCTCCCAGATGGCGGGGCTGCTGGCGCGGGAGACCGACATGCAGCTGGTGCGGCTGCACGATCATGGTCATCACTATGCCCGCACCCTGGCTCACTGGTGCGAGCGGTTTCTGGCGCTGGCACCCGAGCTGCCCAAGCTCGGTTACAGCCAGGATTTCATCCGGTTGTGGCACTTCTACTTTGCCTATTGCGAGGGGGGATTCTGGGAGCGCAGCATCAGTCTGGTGCAGTTGGAGGCCGCCAAGCCGGGGCCTGCTGGCTGGTCGGGTGATGTGCCAGTAAGCGGTCACTGACCATGTGGCAGTGGGCTCACCTGCTGGGGTTCAACCTCTACTGGTTGCTGGCGGTGAAGTGGCAGCAGCCGGGCCCGCTGCTGGCAATGTTGCTGCTGCACTTTATCTTCTCACCCAGCCGCCTGCGTGACTGGCGGCTGCTCCCCATCGCGGTGGCCGGCTGTCTGCTGGATGCCCTGCTCTGGCAGCTCGGCCTGTTCCGGTTCCCGTCCGGTTTTCCCCTCTGGCTGGTGCTGCTCTGGCTCGGTTTTGCCCTGACGCTGGCCTACGGTATGCGCTGGCTGCTGCGCTTGCCTCGCTGGCAGCAGGCGCTGTTTGGCGTATTTGGTGGTGCCTCCTCCTATGTGGCGGGGGCCGCCATGGGGGCAGTACACTTACCCTGGGGCATCTGGATCAGCACGGCGCTGCTGGCAGTGATCTGGATGTGGTGGTTACCCGTACTCCTGTGGGTAATGGTCAAGCTGGAGGGTGAGTCATGACAAACACCTTTTCGACCGACTCGTTGCTTTTTTCCAAATGGACCAAAGAGAGCCAGCATGAGCTGACTGATCGCTTCTATCTGGTGGTTGCCTGCCAGCGGAATGCGCAGGGGCAGTTGGTGCAGGTGGTGATGCAGGATATCAACACCCTGCAAGAACAGGAGATGGACTGGCATGAACTGGAAGACCCCAACCACTGGCATATGGGGTGGAATTAACCCGCTGCTGCTGGCGTTTACGCTCTTTGCTGCAACCGCGGTGCAGGCTTCTTCCGCCCCCTGGCAGCAGTTGCGCCCGGTCGGGCAGGGGGAGATGAACTGGCTTTGGTTCAAGATCTACGATGCCACCCTCTACAGTGCGAGCGGGCACTATCAGCCCGGTCACTATCCGCAGGCCCTGACCCTCACCTATGCCAGATCCATCGAGCGGGAAGATCTGCTGAGCGCCACCGCCGCCGAGTGGCAGCGGCTCGGTCTTGGCTCTGACGCCGAGCGTCAGCGCTGGCTCGGCCAGCTCGCAGCACTCTGGCCCGATGTGCAGGCAGGCGACAAGCTCACCTTCTATGTCGACAAGGGCGGGGCAGGCCACTTCTGGTGGCAGGAGAAGTCCCTCGGTACCCTGGCTGATCCGCAATTCTCGGCCGCTTTTCTCGCCATCTGGCTGGCTGACAACAGCCGCGATCCCGCCCTGACCCGCCGCCTGCGTGGCCAACCCTGAACATGGAGTCTCTGATGCCTTTCTATCGTGCATACCGCTGGTTGCTGTTGCTCCCCTTTTTGCTGCTGAGCGGCTGTGGTGCCAGTCTCGATGACTATCGTGGGCAGGGGCCAAACTGGGATCTCGCCCGTTTCTTCAACGGCAAATTGGTGGCTCACGGCCTGGTGGCCGACCGCAGCGGCGAAGTGACCAGTCGCTTTCGGGTCGAGATGGTGGGTCGTTGGAAGGATGGCAAGGGAGAGCTGTTCGAGCAGTTCTACTTTGATGATGGCCGCCAGCAGACCCGTACCTGGTATCTGAGCAAGGGCGATGATGGTCATTGGCGCGGTACTGCTTCCGATGTGGTGGGGGAGGCGGTGGGTAAAACCCAAGGGTTTGCCCTCAACTGGCGTTATCAGCTCGATCTGGCGCTGCCGGATGGCGAGGTGGTGCGGGTGAGCTTCGATGACTGGATGTACCTGCTGGACGAAGATCGTCTGATCAATCGTGCCGAGATCAGCAAGTTCGGTATCCATCTTGGCGAGGTGATCCTCTATATCGAACGTCAGCCCTGACCGTTAACGCAAGATAACGGCCAATAAAAAGCGCGCCGATGGCGCGCTTTTGTTTACCGAAAAACCAGAGTCATCAGATGATGCGGTTCTCTTCCAGCATCTTGCGACGGGCCTCTTCCTTGGCCATCTTCTTCTTGCGGTTGTCGCAGGGTTCCGGGCAATCGCACTCTTTCTCGATGCCGACGCTACCCAGACCGCCACAGGAGCCGGAGATGGTCTTCTTCTGGAAGATGTAACCGATAGCCATGGCGGCTATCACCAGCATGAATACCCCGAAGGTGATCAGAAAAATCTGCATCTCTACCTCTTACTTCTTGACCAGATAGGGCTTGAAAGCATCGGAGTAAGCCTCTTCAAAGCCGTTGTCCGTCTTGGTGATCACGAAGATCGCCAGGCCGCGCTCGTTGGCATAGGCCAGGCTTTTCTCGGTCCCCATCACCATAAACACGGTGGCCAACCCGTCTGCGGTCATGCAGGAGGGGTGGATCACGGTGACCGATACCAGACGGTGCTGGATCGGCTTGCCGCTGCGCGGATCTATGGTGTGGGAGAAGCGCTGACCATCCAGTTCATAGTAGTTGCGGTAATCGCCGGAGGTGGCCACCCCGTTGTCACCGGGCACGATCACCTCTTGCACCGTGCCGGTGCCTGCGGTGGGCTTCTCGATGGCCACGCGCCAGGGGTGACCCTTGCCGTTGACGCCATTGATCCGCAGCTCGCCGCCAATCTCCACCAGATAGTTGCGCGCACCCAGTGACTCCAGATATTCGGCTACCTTGTCCACACCAAAGCCCTTGGCGATGGCAGAGAGATCGACGTAGAGGTCCGGAATATCTTTTTGCAGGGTATCGGCATCCACCGAGGTGATGACGTGCAGGTTGCCCAGACCGGTCTTCTGGCGAGTCTGGGTGATCAGCTCATCGGAAGGGACCTTGGTCGGCTTCTTGTCCGGGCCAAAGCCCCACAGATTGACCAAGGGGCCAACGGTGACGTCCAGCGCCCCCTGGCTCTCACGGCCAATGTGAATGGCCTCTGTGACGACCCGTGCGGTATCGCGGGAGACCACTACCGGTTTGTTGTCACGGCTCTGGTTGAAGCGCGACAGTTCGGAATCGGGGCGATAGGTCGACATCTGATCGTTGACCCGCTCCAGCAACACATCCACCTCAGCTTGAAGCTTGGCCGGATCGCTGATGGCGCTGTCCGCCACCTTGATGGAGTAATAAGTGCCCATGGTGCTGCCGGTGATGTGGATCTCCGGTTTGGATTGGACCGTCTCCTGACCGCACCCAGTCAAGAAAAAGGCTAGCCCGAAGGCTAGCCAGGTCTTTACAACACTGTGCATGGATTAACCACCAAAGTCATCCAACAGGATGTTTTCGTCTTCAACGCCCAAGTCTTTGAGCATGTTGATGACGGCAGCGTTCATCACCGGAGGTCCACACATGTAGAACTCGCAATCTTCCGGTGCTTCGTGGTTCTTGAGATAGTTCTCGTAGAGCACGTTGTGGATGAAGCCGGTGTAGCCGTCCCAGTTGTCTTCCGGTTGCGGATCAGACAGCGCGACGTTCCAGGTGAAGTTCTCGTTCTCGGCGGCGAGCATGTCAAAGTCTTCGACATAGAACATTTCGCGCTTGGAACGGGCACCGTACCAGAAGCTCATCTTGCGCTTGGACTTCAGGCGACGCAGCTGGTCGAAGATATGGGAACGCATCGGCGCCATACCTGCACCACCACCGATGAATACCATTTCGGCATCGGTGTCCTTGGCGAAGAACTCACCGAACGGACCGGAGATAGTCACCTTGTCGCCAGCCTTCAGGCTGAAGATGTAGGAGGACATCTGTCCCGGAGGGGCAGTCCAGTTGCTGGGCGGCGGGGTCGCGATACGCACGTTCAGCATGATGATGCCGAACTCTTCCGGATAGTTGGCCATGGAGTAGGCCCGGATGATTGGCTCATCGACCTTGGACTCCAGCTCAAAAATCTTGAAGCGATCCCAGTCCCCGCGATACTCCTCGGGAATATCGAAGTTCTTGTAGTGCACGTGGTGAGCCGGGGCTTCAATCTGGATATAACCACCGGCGCGGAACGGCACGCTCTCGCCATCGGGGATCTGCAGCTTGAGCTCCTTGATGAAGGTGGCCTTGTTATCGTTGGAGATAACAGTACATTCCCACTTCTTCACCCCGAAGATCTCTTCCGGCAGTTCGATATCCATGTCGGAGCGAACGGTAACCTGACAGGCCAGACGCTCGCCATGACGGGCTTCACCCTTGCTGATGTGATCCAGTTCGGTCGGCAGAATGTCGCCGCCACCGGATTTCACCCGTACCTTGCACTGGCCGCAGGAGCCACCGCCGCCACAGGCGGAGGAGACGAAGATACCGCTGCCAGCCAGCACGCCGAGCAGCTTGCCACCGGCCGGGCTGGTCACAGCCTTGGCCGGGTCACCATTGATGCTGATTGTCACGTCGCCCGCGGTCACCAGCTTGGACTTGGCGAACAGAATGACTGCCACCAGTGCCAGCAGGATCACGGTAAACATGACCACACCCAAAATAATTTCCATCTATCGTTCCTTTCTGATTGCAGGAAAGCCGATTACAGGGAGATACCAGAGAAGGACATGAAGCCCAGCGCCATCAGACCGGCGGTGATGAAGGTGATGCCCAGACCGCGCAGGCCTTCCGGAACATCAGAGTACTTCATCTTCTCGCGGATACCAGCCAGCGCAACGATCGCCAGCATCCAGCCTGCCCCTGAACCCACACCGTAGACCACAGACTCCATGAAGTTGTAGTCACGCTGCACCATGAAGGAGACGCCACCGAAGATGGCGCAGTTCACGGTGATGAGCGGCAGGAAGATACCCAGCGCGTTGTAGAGTGCCGGGAAGTACTTGTCCAGCGCCATCTCCAGGATCTGTACCAGTGCTGCAATCACACCGATGAAGGTGATGAAGCTCAGGAAGCTCAGATCCAGACCGGATACCAGAGCGCCATCTTTAAGCACGTAGTTGTAGATCAGGTTGTTGGCAGGAACCGCGATGGTCTGCACCACAATAACGGCAATACCCAGACCCATGGAGGTCTTTACCTTCTTGGACACCGCCAGGAAGGTACACATCCCCAGGAAGAAGGAGAGTGCCAGGTTTTCGATGAAGATCGATTTAATCAACAGACTCAGATAGTGTTCCATACCTTAATCCTTCGCCTCCACCTGCTTGGGATCCTTGGTGCGCACGCCCCAAATGATCAGACCAATGATGAAGAATGCACTCGGCGGCAGCAGCAGCAGGCCGTTGGGCACATACCAGCCACCGTTGTTCACCAGCGGCAGCAGCTCGATGCCGAACCAGGTGCCGGAGCCCAGCAGTTCACGCACGGTCGCGACGCTCAGCAGAATGGCGCCATAGCCCAGACCGTTGCCGATACCATCCAGGAAGGAGGGCAGCGGGGCACTCTTCATGGCGTATGCTTCAGCGCGGCCCATTACGATACAGTTGGTGATGATCAGACCCACGAAGACCGACAGTTGCTTGGAGATGTCATAGGCGTACGCCTTGAGCACCTGGTCAACCACGATAACCAGTGAGGCGATGATCGCCATCTGTACGATAATCCGGACGCTGTTCGGGATCTGGTTGCGGATCAGGGAGATGAACAGGTTTGAGAAGGCGGTGACCGCCATGACCGCGAGGGTCATTACAAACGCAGTTTTCATCTGGCTGGTAACCGCCAGTGCAGAACAGACGCCCAGCACCTGCAAGGCGATGGGGTTGTTGCCCAGCACAGGCGTCAACAGCAACTTCTTCATTTCGCTCTTGTCAGCCATTGTTGATTTCTCCTGCACGAACCTTGGCCAGGAAAGGACCGAAGCCCTTGGGACCCATCCAGAAGTCGAAGGTATGCTGTACGCCGTTACCGGTCAGAGTGGCACCGGAGAGACCATCGATCTCGTGCTCGGAGCCCGCCGGAGCATGGCCCTTGATGACGCGCAGCGCCGGCATGCCATTCTGGTCGAACAGTTTCTTGTCCTTGAACAGCGCCTGCCAGGCCGGGTTTTCGATCTCGCCACCCAGACCCGGGGTTTCACCGTGGTCATAGTAGGTGATGCCCTTGATGGTCTGGCCATCAGCGGCAACGGCGACGAAGGCATACATGGTCGACCACAGACCCTGACCGTAGATGGGCAGGATGATGCTGTCGATCTTGCCTTCGGCATCCTTGGCGAAGAATACCGGGATCTGCTTGGAGATCTGACGCAGGCTGGCCTTGTCGTCAGCGGCGGCAAGACGGATGCTGCGGGCCGGATCTTTGGCTGCCAGCTTGGTGTCGAAGTTGTCGGCATCGCCGTCAACAAAGTCACCGGTTGCCAGATCCACCAGACGCGCTTCGATCTTCTCGCCATACAGTTTGGCCAGGTCGCGCTTGGCCACTTCGCTTACATCCACACCGGCTACGGCGAGAATGTTGCTCTGCTTGTCCAGCGCCTTGTTTTCCTGCTGGGTAGAACGCAGGCCCACAGCGGCAACGGATACCACGATGGAACAGGCCAGACAGAGGCCGGTGACCACGCTGACGGTGCCGAGGGTTGAATCTTTATTAAACGCCACGAGCAATCCTCCGCTTGATGTTTGCCTGAGCGACGAAGTGGTCAAACAGGGGAGCAAACAGGTTCGCAAACAGAATGGCCAGCATCATGCCTTCCGGGAACGCAGGGTTGACCACGCGAACCAGCACGACCATTACGCCGATCAGGGCGCCATACCACCACTTGCCTTTGTTGGTAAAGGCTGCGGAGACAGGGTCGGTCGCCATGAAGGCCATACCGAAGGCGAAGCCACCCAGTACCAGATGCCAGTGCCACGGCATGTTGAACATGGGGTTGGTATCGGAACCGATGACGTTGAACAGCAGGGAGGTGGCGATCATACCGATCATCACGCCGGCGATGATACGCCAGGAGGCAATGCGCATGTAGACGATCATGGCAGCACCCAGCAGGATCATCAGGGTAGAGACTTCACCGATGGAACCCGGCAGGTTACCCAAGAAAGCGTCCATCCAGCTGATAGCCTGGCCGGTTGCACCGTTGATCAGCGCCATCTGGCCGCCTTGGGCCCACTGGCTCAGGGCAGTCGCGCCGGAGAAGCCGTCAACGGCAACCCACACGGCGTCACCGGAAATCTGGCCCGGGTAGGCGAAGAACAGGAACGCACGACCAGCCAGCGCCGGGTTCAGGAAGTTCTTGCCGGTACCACCGAACACCTCTTTGGCCATCACCACACCGAAGGTGATACCCAGCGCAGCTTGCCACAGGGGCAGCTCGGGCGGCACGATCAGGGCAAACAGAATGGAGGTCACGAAGAAGCCTTCGTTGATCTCGTGTTTGCGCACCATGGCGAACAGCACTTCCCAGAAGCCACCGACAAAGAAGACGGTGATATAGATTGGGAAGAAGTGGGTGGCGCCAATCAGCATCTTGCTGCCGATACCGGCAACAGCCGGATCGAGGGAGGCGCCCAGCATGGTAGCCAGGGCATATTGCCAGCTGCTGGCACCAGCAGCCGAGCCCATGTGGGCAATGGCGGCAATCGCCTGGTTACCAACGTTGTACATGCCCCAGAACATGGCCGGGAACACGGCCAGCCACACCATGATCATCATGCGCTTCAGATCGAGCGCATCACGAACGTGGGAGGCGTTGCGGGTAACGCTACCCGGGGTGTAGAACAGGGTGTACGCCGCTTCGAACAGGGCATAGTACTTGGCGTACTTTCCACCCGGTTCGAAGTGGTGTTCCATATTTTCAAGAAGTTGCTTGAAACTCATCGCTTAACCTTCCAGTTCAATCTTGGTCAGGCACTCACGCAAGATCGGGCCGTACTCTGTCTTGCCGGGGCAGACAAAGGTACAGAGCGCCAAATCTTCCTCATCCAGCTCCAGGCAGCCCAGTGCTTGCGCACCGTCGGTATCGCCGGAGACCATGTCCCGCAGCAGCAGGGTCGGCAGGATGTCGAGTGGCATCACCCGCTCATAGTTGCCGATAGGCACCATGGAACGGTCACTACCGTTGGTAGTGGTGGTGAAGTTGATCAGCTTGCCCTTCATCAGATGAGAGAGGGTGGTACGGGTGATAGAGAACTTGTTGGCGCTGGGGTTGATCCAGCCCAGGAACTCTTTCTCGCGACCTTCACCCAGCACGCAAACCTGATTGTGGTAGCGGCCCAGGTAGTCGTGAACACCTTCGGCTTTGGCACCACTCAGGATAGAACCGGAGATGATACGGTTTTCGTCGGCACGCAGCTCATTGTTGGTGAGCTGGCTGATGCAGGCGCCCAGACGGGTACGCAGCAGACGCGGCTTGAGCACGTTCGGGCCAGCCAGGGCGATCACCTTGTCAGTGAAGATCTGACCGGTGGTGAACAGCTTGCCGAATGCAATCACATCCTGATAGTTGATGTGCCACTGCACCTTGGTGCTGCTGACCGGATCCAGGAAGTGGATATGGGTACCCGGCAGACCGGCAGGGTGCGGACCAACGAAGATCTCTTCCTTGACCTGAGCCAGCGGAGAGTGGGGCAGACTGCCTTCGCCTTTACAGACGTAGACTGCGCCGTCGGTCAGGCGGGTCAATACGGCCAGACCATCGAGGAAGGCCTGCGGCTGTTCCTTGATAATCAGCTCGGCATCGGCTGCCAGCGGGTTGGTGTCCATTGCAGTCACAAAGATTGCGCGCGGGGCAGACGCTACCGCGGGGACTTTGCTGAACGGACGGGTACGCAACGCAGTCCACTGACCTGATGCGACCAGGATCTCTTGCACCTTGCTGCGCTCGAGCTTGGCCAGCTCGGCAGAGGCAAAATGCTCAAACGTCACCTGTTCATCGGAACCGTCGAGGTCGATGACCACTGACTGGAGAACACGTTTGGCACCACGGTTGATCTCTGAAACCACACCGGTGGCAGGAGCTGTGAATTTAACGCCCGGATTCTTCTTGTCTTCAAAAAGATCCTGACCTTTGATGACGCGATCACCTACTTTGACGAACATAGTAGGTCGCATCCCCACAAACTCCTCGCCCAGTGTCGCAACACGGGTGATGGCGGGGCCATCGTAGATTACTTGCTCTGGCGCACCCAGCACGGGGATGTCCAGTCCTCTTTTGATTGTAATCATACTTACTTGCACTACCGTTACGGGAGAGGTTGGTTAGCGCCGAGAAATACATCACGACGGGTGGTTGAATGAGTCGATGTTGTGGTTGCGCCAGGTGGGCAGGCTCAACAATTATTCAACATACAGGCTCACTCAAAAGCGCTTGAGTTTACCACTTAAGGTGCATTTTCTGCCATGCCAAATGGGCAAAATCCCCGTGCCATCACAAAATTAACCTGCAATGAATAAGCCCCCGACACCTTGTAAGTAGTGGTTTTAAAGGTTTTTTTATTTCGATACCTCGATGGGGGTATTTACCGTTGTCTCCACTATTAGCAAAAAGCCTTGATGCCGAAATATACCCCCTTGGATGTAGCCTTTTCGGGGCCAATGGGGGAAATATGTTTAATTTTTGTTGGCAGGTTCTCGAGGGGAATCCAGTGGTACAACCGGTTTCAGGAGAGTGACGGTTTGCCAACGCAGCTCGGGGTGCGCGGGGCGTGGCCTTTTTCCTGCCACTCGGTCTCTGTGTAGGTATGCAACGCCAGTGCATGAACGGCACCGGCCAGCTCGTCGGCCAGCACAGCATTGACCTGACGATGACGGGCCAGCAGCCGCTGCCCTGCAAATTGCTCGCTGACGATCACCACCTTGAAGTGGCTCTCAGATCCCGGTTCCACACGGTGCATGTGGCTCTCGTTGATCACCTCCAGCACGGTGGGGGAGAGGGCGGCGGTCAGCTTGGCTTCAATCAGTTGTTGGATGGTCATCGGGTCGGCTTCCAGAGTGAATGTCGGGCCATTCTATCGGCAGTCGCGGGATGGAATAAGCCCCCATAAGAGGGAAATCACCCGTCAGTTGCCCCCTTGATGCGCATCGAACTGGTGAAATTCCTGCTCCTCGCTAGAATAGCGCCACTTTGCGTCGCCCCTGGCGCCTGTATCCATGAATCAAGCCGAGGTTGGACTCTTCCTATGCAAACCCTTCTCGACACTCCCCATTGCCAGCTAACGCTCTACCGCTATCCGCGCCAGAGTCAGGAGACTCTGCAAGCCTGGGATGCGGCTGACGAATATCTGATCAACACCCTGGCTGAGTCCCCCCTCGAGCAGGCGGGCCCCGTCATCGTCATGAATGATGGCTTTGGCGCGCTGGCCGCCTATCTGCATCCGCACTCCCCCTGCTGCGTCACCGACTCCTACATCAGTGAGCGAGCGACTCTGGCCAATCTGGCCGAAAACGGGCTGGATGCGGGTGGTATCCGCTTGCAGGATGCACTGGCGCCGCTGCCCGATGCCCCAGCGCTGGTGGTGATCAAGGTCTCCAAATATCAGGCACTGCTGGAGCAGCAACTGCTGGCGCTGCGGGAGGTGGTGACACCGGCGACCCGCGTTATCGCTGCCGGCAAGGCGAAGGATATTCATACCTCCACCCTCAAGTTGTTCGAGAAGTATCTGGGGCCTACCCGTACCTCGCTGGCCTGGAAAAAGGCGCGCCTTATTCACTGCGAGCCGCAGGCAGAACGTCCCGCGCTGGCCAACCCCTTCCCGACTGTCTGGCCGCTGGAGGGGAGTGGCATGCTCATCCACAACCATGCCAACGTCTTCTCGCGCACCAGTCTCGATATTGGTGCCCGCTTTATGCTGGACAACCTGCCCATCCACAGTGCCCGCAAGGTGATCGATCTGGGCTGTGGCAACGGGGTGCTGGGTCTGTCGCTGCTCGCCAAAGACAGCGAGGTGGAGGTGACTTTTATCGATGAATCCTATATGGCGGTCGCCTCGGCACAGCTCAACGTCGAGCACAATCTGCCCGATGCACTGCTGCGCGCCCACTTTATGGTCAATAACTGTCTCGACGGGGTGGCGGTCGGCTCGGCGGATCGGATCCTCTGCAACCCTCCTTTCCATCAGCTGCAGGCGATCACCGATCATATCGCCTGGCAGATGTTCAGCGATGCGCACCGGGTGTTGCCTCAAGGGGGGGAACTCTGGATAGTAGGCAACCGTCATCTGGACTATCACAACAAACTCAAGCGCTTGTTTGCCAACGCGCAAGTCGTTGCGTCGAACAGCAAATTCGTTATTTTGAAAGCCATCAAACGCTAAAGCCAAAGGAAACCATGATGAAAAAGTCACTCTTGCTGCTGGCCGCCCTGATGCTGGGCGGGTGTGCCACTCATTGGCCGGAGACTGCGCTGCTCAATCCGCAGGTGATCCCCGCCAACCAGCAATACTACTCTGGCAATCGCATCACCATGGAAGGGGTAGACAAGCGTGAGGCTGCCTACGTCTTCTCCATCAAACATAAAGAGAAAGCCCCCGTGCTGGTCAACAGCGAGCGTCCGCTCAACCTGCTGATGGCCGAGCGGCTGGCCGAAGGGCTGCGCAGCCAGGGTCTCGAAGTGGGCAATAGTGGCACCACCAACCTGACGCTGGTGATCTCCAACGCCGCAGTCAATGTGGAAGAGAAGACCTTTACCTATGTCACCAAATCCCGCGTCAGCCTGCAGGTGATCGCCGATTTCCAGGGCAACCGTCTGACCAAGCAGTTCAACATGTCCTCCAGCAAGGAGAGCCCGAGCGAGCCAAGCATGGCCGACCTGGAGTCTACACTGAACCTGCAACTGGGTAGCGTGCTGCAGCAGATCATGGCGGATGATGCGCTGCGCGGTTACCTGAAAGGTCAACCGAACGGTGCAGGGGTCTGATGATGAAAAAACTCTGGTTGCTGGCCATGCTGATCGCCCCGCTGGCGTTTGCAGGCCCGAAAGTGAGAATGGAGACCAACCACGGCAATATCGTGGTTGAGCTGGCGTCCAAGCAGGCGCCCCAGACGGTGAAGAACTTCCTGCGCTACGTGGCTGATGGCAGCTATGACGGCAGCATCTTCCACCGGGTGATCCAGGATTTCGTGGTGCAGGGTGGGGGCTACAACCAGCAGTTCCAGCAACTGCCAACTTATGAGCCAGTGGTCAACGAGTCGCGCGGCGGTCTGGCCAACAAGCGTGGCTCCATCGCCATGGCCCGTACTCAGGCTGTTGACAGCGCTACTCGCCAGTTCTACTTCAATCTGGTCGACAACAATAACCTCAACGCCGGTGGCTCTGCGGGTTATACCGTGTTCGGTCAGGTGGTTCAGGGGATGGAGGTGCTGGACAAATTGGCTCAGGTACAGACCGGTTACAGCCCCATTCTGCGTGCCAACGATGTGCCGACCAGTCCCATCATTCTGAAGAAGGTGGTCTTGCTGGCAGAAACTCCGGCAGACAAGAAAGTCGACAAGAAAGCGGGCAAGTAACTCTCGCCGGACGCGGTTCGTCACCTCGCCTCGTCAGGTCACGATACAAGGCTCATCCCGTTCGGGATGGGCCTTTTCTCTATCCGGGCTTCTTTTGCCTATCTCTTTGCTTGCCTTGGCTATCTGCCATCAACCTGCCAAAATGACGCACTTTTCCAAAGTCGTCAGGTAGTTGAACATGATCCGCAAACCAAGCTGGAGAGAGTCCCTCGCCGTCTATCTCGAATTTCGGGTGTTTATTCTCTTTGCCATGGGTTTTTCATCGGGTCTGCCGCTGCTGCTGGTGTTCGGTACCCTCTCATTCTGGTTGCGCGAGGCCGATGTCAGCCTGACCGATATCGGCTATATGAGCTGGGTGGCGCTCGCCTATGGCTTTAAATGGCTGTGGTCACCGCTGGTGGATCGCATGCCGCTGCCGTTGCTCTCCACGCTGCTGGGGCGTCGCCGCAGCTGGATGTTCTTCTCCCAGCTGTTGATTGCCGCCGCGCTGGTCGGCATGGCGTTCTGCGATCCCAAGACCGAGCTGGCTCAGTTGGCGATGTTTGCCCTGCTGGTGGCCTTTGCCTCGGCGACTCAGGATATCGTTATCGATGCCTATCGCATCGAATCCGCCCCCGAGCGGCTGCAGGCGGCGATGGCTGCCTCCTACATGACCGGTTACCGGCTGGCGATGATCATGGCGGGCGCCGGTGCGCTGGCGCTGGCAGCCTGGTTTGGCAGCAATAGTGGCTATGACTATCGTGGCTGGCAGATTACCTATCTGGTGATGGCGGGTCTGATGTCACTCGGGGTTATCACCACGCTGTTTTGCCACGAGCCGAAAATTGATACCGCTGAACAAAATACAGAGCAAGTTATCTATAAAATGTCCTTGTTATCACGTGGGCATAATCTGTTTATTGCGTCTCTTCTAAGCTGGTGCCATGTGGCAGTTTGGTGTCCATTTGCCGACTTCTTTCGTCGCTATGGCAGCTCGGCGCTGCTGATCCTGGCTCTGATCGCCTGCTATCGGGTTGCCGATGTGGTGATGGGGGTGATGTCCAACAGCTTCTATGTGGATATGCAGTTCAGCAAGACTGAGGTTGCCACCATTACCAAGGTGTTTGGCGTCATCATGACGCTGGTGGGCGCTGCGTTGGGGGGCGTGCTGGTGATGCGCTTCGGCACGCTGCGCATCCTGTTCTTGGGGGCGCTGCTCACTGCCAGCACCAACCTGTTGTTTGCCCTGCTCAATCAGGTTGGTCACAACCTGGAACTGCTGACCCTGATTATCTCGCTGGATAACCTCAGTGCCGGTATCGCGACCGCTGCCTTCGTGACCTATCTCTCCAGCCTGACCAATGTGGCATTTTCGGCCACTCAGTACGCCCTGTTCAGCTCGGTAATGTTGCTGCTACCCAAGTTGCTGGCTGGTTTTTCCGGGCAGGTTGTGGAGCAGATTGGCTACAGTGCCTTCTTTGTCGGAACCAGTTTATTGGGCTTGCCCGTGTTGTTGTTGATTGTGCTTGTCGCCAGAAAAGGGAGTGAGTTGCTCTCAACGGCTGACAAATAGCAAGCGTTTGCGTAGAATCGGGGGTGATTAGATTCACACTTCCGGATAAAGTTCCCGAGAAGTTGTTTCACCCCCAATTTTATTTGATTAGAATCCCTCTCGCTCCTTGTGGGCAGGCTACGGAAAACCTCAACTAACGCACAAGAGACCAATAAAATGGCCAAATTTACCAAGACTCTGATCGCTGCCGGTCTGCTGGCTGCTGCCGCTACCCCGGCCTTCGCTGCTGACTACAGCGGTGATATCCACAAGAATGACTACAAGTGGATGCAGTTCAATATCATGCACACCATCGATCAGAAGCCCCATGGTCCGGATGGTTACAACGATACTTATTTCGAGATGGAGTTTGGTGGTCGTTCAGGCATTTTTGACCTGTATGGTTACGTCGATTACTTCGATATTTTTGACTCCAAGCACAGCGACAAGCACAAGCAAGAAAACCTCTTCATGAAGTTTGCTCCGCGTGTATCTCTGGATGCATTGACTGGCCAAGACCTCTCTTTTGGTCCGGTGCAAGAAGTTTACGTTGCTACCCTGTTTAACATCGGTGGTGTACAAGGCCTGAATGATGCATTTGTAGGTCTGGGTGCTGACGTTATGGTGCCGTGGTTTGGCAAAGTTGGTATGAACCTGTACAAGCGTCATGCTAACGAAACCTTCAGTGGTCAAGGCGAAGGCTGGAACGGCCAACAGTTCTCCATGAACTGGTTCAAACCTTTCTATACCTTCTCCAATGGCAGCTTCGTCTCTTACCAAGGTTATCTGGATTACACCTGGGGCATGAAAGAAACCAGTCATTCTGATGGTCTGGGAACCTTCCACGGTATCTACTGGCATTCCGACCGTTATGCCGTTGGCTACGGTCTGAAGTACTTCAACGAAATCTACGGTATCGACAACTCTGACGCGTTCAAGTCTACCGGTTTCGGCCACTACTTCTCTGTTACCTACAAGTTCTAATAAAACTTGGGGTACAAAAAACCGGAGCATCTGCTCCGGTTTTTTTATGGCCGCGATTTAGATAGCGTGGCGCGAGTCATCAAGTGCGCCACGGCTGAGTGGATAAATCAGTCGCGGAAGTTCTGGAACTGCATCGGTTGACCCAGTTCGGCGCCACGGACCAGTGCCATGGTCTCTTGCAGATCGTCACGCTTCTTGCCGGTGACACGTACTTCATCACCCTGGATGGCGACCTGTACCTTGATCTTGGAGTCCTTGATCAGCTTGACCAGCTTCTTGGCGATCTCTTTCTCGATCCCCTGTTTGAACTTGACGGTCAGGTGGAAGCGTTTGCCGGAGTGAACGGAGTCACCTACTTCCATGGAGCTGTTTTCGATGTTGCGCTTGAGCAGGGCACCGCGCAGAATTTCGACCATCTGCTTGAGCTGGAAATCAGCATCGGCTTCCAGTTTTACCTCTTCCTTGTTCAACTCGAAGCTGGCTTCTACCCCACGAAAATCGAAACGGGTGGCCAGTTCACGATTGGCGTTGTCGACTGCGTTCAACACCTCGTTCATTTTGACTTCAGAGACAATATCGAATGACGGCATAGCCGGAGCTCCTCATGTTGCGTTATCGGGGGGCAAATCTACCAGAAAACGGGCAAATTTGCTGATTTTGATGGGGTTGCTCTGCTAGAATCCCCTGCGCACAGGACGGGTGGACCCGTTAGTGTCCACCAGCGACATCTTCACTTATCCCCGGTAACAGGTTGAGAGGATTGCAACCCTTACCCTGACAGAGTCACACCATGCCAAGCGGATTAAAAAATTCCCGACAGCCCGTTATTCCACCCGTTACTCCTAAGTGGTCACTGTTGGGTTGTGGCGCCCTCGGCGGCGTTTTTGCCTCCCTGCTGACCCAGAGTGGTCAATCTACCCGTGTCTTGTTGCGCGAACATCATAAGTCCACGCTCCATCCGGGGATCGATTTCACCTCGCTGGAGGGGCATGTCCAGCTGCTCAATATCGAGCGCGGATTTGTCAGCAAACCTGGCAAGATCCAGCGTCTGCTGGTGATGACCAAGGCCAGTCAGGTGATTGCCGCACTGACACCGCTGGTGGGTAAGCTCGATGCCGGCGTGCCGATCGTGCTGCTGCACAACGGGATGGGCATTGCCGAGCAGGTGGTCGAGATGTTCCCGCACAATCCGGTGATTGCCGGTGTCACCAGCCATGGCGCCATGCAGTGCGGCCATTTTGTCTTCCGTCATACTGGCAAGGGTGAAACCTGGCTTGGCCCGATCAACGACGCAGCCAAGGCCCACGCCGCGCTCGCGGATGAGCTGGCGCTGGCACTGGGCCAGGCTGGTTGGGATGAGCAGGTATTGACGCGCCAGTGGCAAAAGCTGGCCATCAACTGTGCCATCAATCCCCTGACGGCCCTCTACAAGCTGAAAAATGGCGAGCTGGCTGGCCCCCGTTTTGCCGATGCCCTGCAGCAGATCTGCGTGGAAGTGGCGGATGTGATGTGTGCTGAAGGGATTGCAACCACGGCAGAGGAGTTGCAACGCCGGGTGATGACAGTGGTGGAACTGACCGCAGACAATTACTCCTCCATGCATCAGGATATGGAGCTGGGACGCGAGACCGAGATTGAGGCCATCACCGGCTTCCTGTTGGCCAAGGCTGCCCGGCATGGCATTGCCGTACCGGTCAATCAGGGTCTCTATCAGGCGATTAAAGAGAAGAGCCAGGCCGTCTGATCTTTTACATGGCAGAGCAAGCTGCAAGGAGGCGAACGTGAGTGTACTGGTGCTGGTGGCCCCCGGGTCGGAAGAGATAGAGACGGTCGCCATTGTCGATACCCTGGTGCGCGCCAGCATCGAGGTGGTGCTGGCCTCTTGTTGCCCTGCCGGATCGCGGCAGGTGAAAGCATCGCGCGGGGTACAGCTGGTGGCCGATTGTCATATCGACGAGCTGACCCGTCGGGACTTTGAAGCCATCGTGGTACCCGGTGGTCTGCCCGGCAGCGAAGTGATCCGCGATACCCCGCTGGCCATTGATCTGCTCAAAGAGCAGGCCGCTCTTGGTCGCTGGCGTGCTGCCATCTGCGCCGCCCCTGTGGTGGTGTTGCAACATCACAGTCTGCTGGGTGATGCCATCGTTACCTGTCATCCCGGCTTTCAGTCCCAACTACCGACATCGCAGCTGTCACATGAGCGGGTAGTCAGAGATGAGGCTCATCGCCTTATCACCAGCCAGGGGCCGGGCAGCGCCATCGAGTTTGCGCTTGAACTGGTCCGGGTGCTGCGTGGGGATGAAGTGGCGGCCACTGTCGCTGGCCCTATGGTGCTGCCTTGAGCGCACTCTGCTGCAGAATCAAGCTGGCCATGCTTTGAAAAACGGGCCCCGATCATTTTGATCGGGGCCCGTTTGTTATCTGCCGTTGTCGGTCACGCCATCTTGTCCGGCTCAGTAGTCGTACTGTGAGCACTGTTTTTTGTTGTACTCAGTTTTCCAGCGTGCCAATTCTTGCTCTGTGCCGAGCTTGTCTCCTTTCTTGATAGCCTGTTCCAGTATCTCAATCCGGTCATACAGCCAGCGGCACTCTGCCGTCGGGTTGTTCTTGCCGATGCCGGTCAACGGCAGCAAACAGAGTCCCAGCCAAAGATATTTCATCCCGAACGCTCCTTGTCATTGTGGTAGTAAAGGTCTCCTTGGAGTCTACTATTTTAGCCGCAATGAGAGAGATAGAGCTGCGGTTATCCTTGGGGTAAGATGATGCCATGTCTGTTTATTTATACAGTGGTATGCGCAAGATCATCCATATCGACATGGACTGCTTTTTTGCCGCGGTGGAGATGCGGGACAATCCGGCGTTGCGGGAGGTGCCGCTCGCCATCGGTGGGTCCTCCGAGCGGCGCGGTGTTATCTCGACCTGCAACTATGTGGCGCGCCGGTTCGGGGTGCGCTCCGCCATGCCGAGCGCCCTGGCGAAAAAACTCTGCCCGCCGCTGGTACTGATCCCTGGGCGAATGGCGGTGTACAAGGATATCTCCCGTCAGCTCAGGGCCATTTTCCTCCGCTATACCGATCAGGTTGAACCGCTGTCGCTGGATGAGGCTTACCTCGACGTGACCCACAGTCGTTGCTGTGGCGGCAGCGCCACCCTGATGGCGCAAGAGATCCGGCAAGCCATCGTCACCGAACTGGGATTGACCGCCTCGGCCGGAGTGGCCCCCAACAAGTTTCTCGCCAAGCTCGCCTCGGAGCAGCGCAAGCCTGATGGTCTGTTTGTCATTCGTCCCGACGAAGTGGCCGAGTTTGTCTGCCAGTTGCCCCTCGGCAAACTGCCCGGGGTAGGGCGCAAGACTGCCGAGCGGCTGGAGGCGCAGGGGCTCTACACCTGTGAGGATGCGCGGGCCTTGTCGGCACAAGAGCTGTGCAGCCGTTTTGGCAAGCTGGGGGAGATGTTGACGACCCGGATCTGGGGGCTGGATGAACAGCCGGTGCAGGCGCACCGGATCCGCAAAACCATCGGGGTGGAGACCACCCTGGCGAGCGATGTTTGTGACGAAGCCGCCTGCCTGACGGTATTGCAGCAACTGTTGCCGGAGCTTGAGCTGCGATTTCAGCTGGCGTGCCCTGCCGAGCAGGTGATGGGGCAGGGGATTAAACTCAAGTTTGCCGACTTCCACCAGACCACAGTCTATCGCAGTCAGGGTGGTTATCAGCCAGCCTTGTTCGTTCCCCTGCTCAAAGAGGGGCTACAGCGGGCGCAAGGGCGTTCGGTTCGCCTGCTGGGCTTGGTGGTGGGTTTGCCAAAAGAGGGTGAAGTTAATCAACTCTCGCTGGATTTGCTGTGAGAGAGTTAAGTTTTTGTTTATAAAGTCGATAATCTATCCATATCTGTATGACGTAGGAATATTGGCATGAGCGCTCTTTCTGTCCAGGGTCGTATTACCCTGATCGCCGGTTGCTGTCTGTTGGTGACAGCCGCCGCTCTGGTTGCCTCTTCGATTTACAACGCGAACAAGATGCAACAGCAGGTGCGCCAAGCCACCATGCACGAGGCGCAGCAGTCTGCCGAGAACTGGATGAAGGCGATGGGCTCGGAGCAGGCGGCCAAGGTGACCAGCTATCTCGATGAGGCCTATTTCCGCGCCAGTTTGCTGGCGGAGAGCGTGTTGTTCCAGCGCAAGAATGCGGCCGAGAACTTTGTCCATTCGGAGGCGCTGCGCAGCGCCGTCAATCAGCAACTGCACGATGCCGTTGCCTCATCGACCAATCTGCTTGGTGTCTATGCGGTGTTCGAGCCTGACCAGCTGGATGGGGAAGACAGCAACTATCAGGGCTCAACGGCGCTGGGTTCCAACGACAAGGGGCGTTTTTCCAGTTACTGGGCCTATGACAACGGCAAGATAGAGCCGGAAGTGCAGAATGAGGATGTACTGGCCGATGAGAGCCCGACTGAGGCTGGTGGAATCGAAAACGAGTGGTATCGCTGCAGTATTCGCACCCGTGCCCTCTGCCTGCTGGAGCCCTACCTGGACGATGTGGGCGATAAACAGATATTGATGACCTCGGTGACGGTCCCGCTGCTGGAGCAGGAGACCTTGCTGGGGATGGTCGGGGTCGATATCTCGCTGGCTACTTTGCAGAGTCTGGTCAGCACCATGGACAAGGAGCTCTATGACGGCAAGGGCAGAATATTGCTGGTCAGTCACGAGGGGCGTGTGGCGGGAGCCGATGAGTTCGATGTGACCATGGGGCGCGGGCTGGATCAGAAGTATCAGGGGCTGGCCAGCGAGCTGAAAGGCTGGCTCAGTCAGGGTCAGGAGCTGACTCGCTGGAGCAGCGATGGCACCCTGTTGCAGACCTTTGTCCCGGTATCCATGCGTGGCACCGACCGTAAATGGGGCATCTACATTGAATTGCCACGGGCCGTAGTACTGGCCTCGGCCCAGCAACTGCAAGATGAGCTGGCCAGTGAGGCCAATCGCAGCGTGGTCTCGCAGCTGTCGATCGGAGTGCTGATCTCGCTGGTTGCCCTGAGTTTTATCTGGTTGATGGCGCGCCAGATTGTGGCACCCATCCGCGCTGTAGTTGCCCGCCTCAAGGATATCGCCAGTGGTGAGGGGGATTTGACCCAGCGTATCGAGATCCAGCGGCAAGACGAGATCGGCGAGCTGGCCAAGTGGTTCAACAGCTTCCTCAACAAGTTGCAATCCACCATCAGTCAGGTGATTGATACCGTCTCCGGTACGCGCAACAGTGCCGAGCGAGCCGCGCAAGTGGCCGAGCGCACCAGCAGTGGCATGCAGGCCCAGTATCAGGAGATCGATCTGGTGGCGACGGCATTTGAGGAGCTGAGCGCCACCGCGTTGCAGGTCTCCGGTAATGCCGGCTCGGCGGTGGCGGCTGCCAACACCACTGATGCCGCGGCGCAAGAGGGCAAATATGTCGTTGCCGACACCCAGGAGGCGATGCGCAAGCTGATGACCATTATCAACGATGCCCAGCCGGTGGTGGAGCGGCTCTCCGCCAACAGCGACAACATCAATGACATTCTTATCGTGATCCAGGGAATTGCCGAGCAGACCAACTTGCTGGCGCTGAATGCGGCTATTGAAGCGGCGCGGGCCGGTGAGCAGGGCCGTGGCTTTGCCGTGGTGGCCGATGAGGTGCGCAATCTGGCCGGTCGCACCCAGAATGCCATCGTCGAGATCCAGACCCTGATCAGCCAACTGCAAGCCGGTACCGGCGCCGTGGTCAAGGCTATCCGCGATGGTCATGGTCAGGCTGACGAGACGCTCGCCAAGGTGGATCTCTCGGTGCAGGTGCTGGAGCAGATTATCCAGTCGGTCTCCACCATCCATCAGATGAACGAGCAGATTGCCCGGGCGGCGCAGGAGCAGAGCCGGGTGGCGGACGAGATCAACCGCAACGTCAGCAACATTCGCGATGTGAGCCACACCATTCGGGCCGAGGCGGCGACCTCCGCCGAAAATGGTCGCGAGCTCTCTGCGCTGGCGGATAAACAGCAGCAGCTGGTGGGGCAGTTCAAGGTATAGAAGGGATGAAAAAAGGCGCCATCCAGCTGGAGGCGCCAAACACATTCAGATGACAGACTGGGTCAAACCGGTGAGATTTGAGCCCCTCTTCCCGCAGAGGAAGAAACACAACACCACAATCGCAGTCGAAAGACTCACTAAAAACACATGTAAACCAACACGTAGTAGAAAATGTGAGCCATATGACGACTAATTGCTGGGCGAATTATGTTTATTCACTGGTCGACCCGCAACCGACAAATTATAATGCGCCCCATTAGAAAAACTCATCGTCGGCTGGTGTCATGTCTCGTCGTTTACCCCCGCTCAATGCCCTCAAGGCGTTTGAAGCTGCGGCTCGTCACTTAAGCTTTACCCGCGCAGCAGAAGAGTTGTTTGTGACTCAGGCTGCCATCAGTCACCAGATCAAGGCGCTGGAGGAGTATCTTGGCATCAAGCTGTTCCGCCGCAAAAACCGCTCCTTGTTGTTGACCGAAGAGGGGCAGGGCTATTTCCTGGATATCAAGGACATCTTTGCCTCCATTTCTGAGGCGACCGACAAGCTGCTGGCCCGCAGTGCCAAGGGGGCGTTGACTGTCAGTTTGCAGCCGAGTTTCGCCATCCAGTGGCTGGTGCCGCGGTTGGTCAAGTTCAGCGAGCGCCACCCCGATATCGACGTGCGGATCAAGGCGGTCGATCTCGATGAAGGGTCGCTCACCGACGATGTGGATGTCGCCATCTACTACGGGCGCGGAAACTGGCCGGGTCTGCGCTCGGACAAGCTGCATACCGAATACCTGATCCCGGTCTGTTCCCCCTTGCTGCTGACCGGGCCCAAACCGCTGCGTACGCCGCAAGATTTGACTCTTCATACCCTGCTGCACGATACCTCCCGCCGCGACTGGAAGGCCTGGTTCCGCCAGCTCGATATCGATGCCCCCAACGTCAATCAGGGGCCCATCTTCAGCCACTCAACCATGGTGATCCAGGCGGCGATCCACGGCCAGGGGGTGGCGCTTGGCCACAGCGTGCTGGCACAACCCGAGATTGAGGCCGGCCGCCTTATTTGCCCGTTCGAGCAGGTGCTGGTGAGCAAAAATGCTTTCTATCTGGTGTGCCAGGAACAACAGTCGGATCAGGGCAAGATCGTTGCCTTCCGCGACTGGATGCTGGAGCTGGTGGAGCAGGAAGAGGCGCGTCGCAGGGCAAGGCTCGCCGATGCGTGAGGTGATCCGCGAGGGGGCAATTGATGCCCCCGTTCGCATTTTGCTGGCCCACGGGGCAGGCGCGGGGATGGATCATGCCTTTCTTGCCGAGTTGTCACGTCTGCTGGCTGGCCCCGACATCGAAGTGGTGCGCTTCAACTTTCCCTACATGACCAAGCGTGCACAGGATGGCAAGCGCCGTCCGCCGGACAGGGCGCCTATGCTGCTTGCCCATTGGCACGACATGATCCGCGAGTTTGCCCATCCACGGCTGTTTCTGGCGGGCAAGTCGATGGGCGGGCGGATGGCGGCGGAACTGTATAGCGAAGGCGAGGGTGAGATGAATGCTGCAGGATTGCTCATTCTCGGGTATCCTTTCCACCCTCCGGCCAAGCCCGACAGCTGGCGAGGCGAGGTACTCAAGCATATTGCAGTGCCAACTCTGCTGTTGCAGGGGGAGCGCGATACCTTCGGTAGTCGCGCCGAACTGGCCGATTTCCCCTTCTCACCCGCCGTATCGGTTCATTGGTTGACCGATGGTGATCATGGTTTCAAACCGCGTAAAGCCAGTGGCGTGAGTGAGCAGGAGAATATGCAGCATGCAGCGGCGGCCATCAGCCATTTTGTGGCCCGGCATGGATAGCACGAGAGGGTTGGTTTGATTGCCAGCCGTGATGAGAGAGGGAGAGTGAGGATGCAGATCCATCGACATTGGCTGATACTGGCCGGTCTCTTCGGGTTGACGGCCACCATGCTGGGGGCTTATGGCGCCCATGGATTGGCGGCGACCGGCATTACGCCCGAGCGTCTGGCGGCGTTCAATACCGCCGTGCAATATCAGTTTTTTCACGCATTGGCCCTGCTGGTTCTGGGCTGGTGTGGTGTGCGCAGCAGGGTGATCCACCTGGCTGGCACCGCTTTTGTGCTGGGGATCATCGGATTCTCCGGCAGTATTTACGCCATGGTGCTGCTTGGCAGCAAGGGGCTGGGGTTGATTACCCCGGTCGGTGGCCTCTGTTTTATGTTGGGATGGGCGGCCCTGATCTGGGCTGGCTGTCGTCTTGGAGGAAAAAATGAATAATCTGCTGCTTTATTGCCGCCCCGGTTTTGAGAAAGAGGCGGCTGCAGAGATCACCGAGCGTGCCGGTAACATGCAGTGCTACGGTTTCGCCCGGGTCAAGGACGACAGCGGTTATGTGATCTTCGAACTGTATGACGAGGAGCAGGCGGACCTGCTGGCTCGCAAGCTGCCGTTCCGGGAGCTCATCTTCATCCGCCAGATGCTGGTGGTCACCCATGAGCTGAAGGATCTGGATGTCGCGGACAGGATCTCCCCGATCCTTGAGGCGGTGAGTGACTACACCATTTGCGGCGATCTGCGGGTCGAAACCGCGGATACCAACGAAGCGAAAGAGCTGTCGGCCTTTTGCCGCAAGTTCACCGTGCCGCTGCGTCAGGCGCTGCGCAGCAACGAGATCCTGACCAAGAAGGAGACGCCGAACCGTCCGGTGTTCCACGCCTTCTTCATGGCCAATGATCATGTGTTGCTGGGTTACTCCTATTCGTTCAACAACTCCGGATTCCACATGGGGATCCCGCGCCTGCGCTTCCCGGCCGATGCGCCGAGCCGCTCCAGCCTCAAGCTGGAGGAGGCGTTTTACGTGTTCGTGCCGCGGGAAGAGTGGGATGTGCGTCTCTGCTCAGGCATGAAGGCAGTGGATCTGGGGGCCTGCCCGGGTGGCTGGACATATCAGCTGGTGCGCCGTGGCATGATGGTGACGGCGGTTGACAACGGCATGATGGCCCAATCCCTGATGGATACCGGTCAGGTCAAGCACATCCGGGATGACGGTTTCGTCTGGCGTCCGAGCAAGAAGAACACCTACTGGCTGGTGTGCGACATGGTCGATAAACCGGCTCGGGTCGTTCACATGATTGCGGACTGGTTCCGTGAGGGTGACTGCCAGGAGGCGATGTTCAACCTCAAGCTGCCGATGAAGAAGCGTTATGCCGAGTCGGTGCACAATATCGAGGTATTGCGCGAGATGCTCAAGGAGATCGACAACGCGTTCGTGATCCAGGCCAAGCAGCTCTATCACGATCGAGAAGAGATCACCGTACATGTTTACAACAAGTACTGGGTCTCCAAACTCGAGCCCAAGGCGTGATGTAGCAGTTCTGCCCGTACGATAAATACCAAGGCCGACAGGGAAACCTGTCGGCCTTTTGCTATTCGGCTGCCGGAAAATATCAGAAACGGTAATCGAGGCGCAGGGAGGATTCGTCGTCGGTCACCTTGATCTCTATCTGCAGCGGGATGGTTTTGTCGACCGGATTGAATTGCATCTTTATCCCGTCTCCTCTCAGCCTGAGGGCGGTGTTCATTCCGCCAGCCTTGAACTTGACCTTGGGTCTGAAGCGTTCAACCGACAGACTGACGCTCTTTTCCGGGGTCAGATTGAGCTGCGGGTAGGAGGTGATCTTTTGATTGCCAAAGTTGTCTGTGGAGACTTCAATACCAAACGACAGGGGTTTGGGTGCCTTGAGCAGGTCGTTGGTATTCAGGCTCGAGCGCCATACCTCGGTGGCAGTCCGTTTTTCCTGCTGCGGCAGTTTGGCTGTTTGGGTTGATTGAGCCTGTTCGAAGGCACTTGCAGTACCACAAACCAGCATCAGACCCGAAACCAGATAGCACCCGTATCCCTTCATGAAAAACACTCCCTGTTCTTCTTCTCTATTGAACATAGTTGCTGTTTGGGGAGTGGCAAAGGATTCGGAAATATAAAAAAGGGAGCCGAAGCTCCCTTTTAAAATCAATGAATTAACTCACAGGCGATCGATGATGGCCTGGGTGAATTCGCTGGTGGAAGCCGTACCGCCCAGATCGCGGGTGACCCGATCACCGGATTCGATGGTAGCTCGTACCGCCTCGCGGATCCGCTCTGCTTTATCCTGCATGCCGAGGTACTCCAGCATCTGGATGGAGGCAAGGATCACCGAGGTCGGGTTGGCAATGTTCTTGCCAGCTATGTCAGGCGCAGAGCCGTGGACCGCTTCGAAGATGGCCGCGCCATCGCCGATGTTGGCGCCGGGCGCCATGCCGAGACCGCCAACCAGACCGGCGCAGAGATCCGAGAGGATGTCGCCGAACAGGTTGGTGGTGACCATGACATCGAAACGCTCCGGGTACATCACCAGATTCATGCAGGCGGCATCGACGATCATCTCTTCGCTCTGGATATCCGGGTAGTGGCTGGCGATTTCACGGGCTACTTCGAGGAACAGGCCGGAGGTTGACTTGAGGATGTTCGCCTTGTGGATGATGGTGACCTTCTTGCGCCCTTCCTGACGGGCCAGCTCGAAGGCGAACTTGACGATGCGCTCGGCCCCTTCGCGGGTGATGATGCTCATCGCCTCGGCACTCTTGTTGTCATCACTGCGCTTCTGACCTGCACCCGAGTACATCCCTTCGGTGTTTTCGCGCACCGTGATGATGTCGATGTTGTCGTAACGGCTTCTGGTGCCCTTGAAGGAGATGACCGGACGCACGTTGGCGTAGAGGTTGAACTTCTTGCGCAGGGAGACGTTGATGGAGGTAAAACCGCCGCCGACCGGTGTGGTCAATGGCCCTTTCAGGCTCACCTTGTTCTTCTCAATCAGATCCAGGGTAGCCTGGGGCAGCAGCTCGCCATGCTTCTCGAGGGCAACCAGACCCGCATCAGCGTATTCGTACTCAAAATCACAGCCCGCATGGGTCAGGATCTGGATGGCTGATTCAATGATGCTGGGGCCGATGCCGTCGCCGGGGATCACGGTAATTTTTCTTTTGGACATGAGAGGGTTCCACTTCCAGGGTATAGGGGAGGATGGGGCTGCTTTATAGCATTTACTCAGCAAACCAACCACATTCCTTTACATTCTACTCACTTTTATCAACAGCGAGGGTGAGTCTCGTCATGGTTCACGCCCTTGCCTGCATTTTTGTTCGGCACTTTAGTCTGGCTGGGGCGGGTAGCGGATGTCCCGCAGGTTGAATCCCAGCGGAATATCCCGCTGCAAGTGCACCAGCCGCTGGGCCAGCAGGGCCTCATCCTTATGTTGGCGCAGCTTGAGCAGTGGCTTGGCTGCGTCCTCTTGCTGACAGGCTTCGAGCATGGCTGCCAGATTGCCATATTGCTGCAACAGTTGGGTGGCGGTCTTGGGGCCGATCCCCGGAACCCCCTTGATATTGGAACCGCTGATACCGGTCAGGGCCCAGAAGTCGACCAGCTGAGCAGGGGCTACCCCATATTGCTGCTGGACGAAGGCGGCATCCAGCCAGCGCTTGTTGAAGTAGTCGCGCACCCGGATCTGCGGGCAGATAAGCTGGCAGAATCCCTTGTCGGTGGAGATGATGGTCGCCTGATGGCCATGGCTGGCGATGCCGCTGGCGAGGGTGGCGATAAGGTCATCCGCTTCATCGGTCTCGGAGAGCAGGGCATCGACACCGCACTCCCAAAAGGCATCCTGCAGGGTCGCCAACCCCTCACGCAGTTCAAGGGGCATGGGAGTTCGCCCCTCCTTGTAGGCCGGATAGACCTCTTTGCGCCAGCTATGCACCTCGCCATCAAACACGGCAATGACATGGGTCGGCTCGCTATTGGCCAGCAGCTTGCGACAGGTATTGATAAGGTTGGCGCGGGTTGCAACCAGCGCCTGGGCAGGGGTCAGTGCCTGCTGGGCCTGTACCGCGTGCAGACGGCGAATGAGGTTGAGGGCATCGATGATGAGCAGGTGTGGCCGGATAGTTGACATGGGGCACTCTTGGCGGTCGGGACGCCCCATTGTAACAAACCGCTCGCCTTATGGGGGATTGATGGCGGTTGGGAAGGCATAGCGCCAATAAAGAGGGGCGCCACTGCGCCCCTCTATCGATGATCAATCTGTACCCTAGCGGACGATTTCGTAGCAGGGCACATACTGGCTGCCCGGCAGCTTCATCCGCTGCTGCTTGACGAAGCTCTCCAGCAGCTTGTCCATCAGGTGCATCAGCTCCTTGTCGCCGTGCAACTTGAAGGGGCCCTTCTTCTCGATGGCGCGAATGCCCCCTTCCTTGACGTTGCCGGCGACGATGCCGGAGAAGGCACGACGCAGGTTGGCGGCCAGCAACTGGGGCGGCTGGTTGCGGTGCAGATCCAGACTGGCCATGCTGGCGTGATCCGGTTCGAAGGGGAGCTGGAACTCCGGCTCAATCTTGAGGGACCAGTTGAAGGAGTAGGCATCACCGACCGATTTGCGGTATTCGCGGATTTTCGGCATCGCCTCTTTCATCACCCGGGCCACTTCCGGTGCATCGCCGACAATGATCCGGTAGAGCTTGGTCGCCGGTTCACCGAGGGTCGCCTTGATGAAGTCGTCGATAGCACGGAAGTAGTCGGCACTCTCTTTCGGGCCGGTCAGGATGATGGGCATCGGCTGCCGCTCGTTGGCCGGGTGCATCATGATGCCGAGCAGATAGAGCAGCTCTTCGGCGGTGCCGACCCCGCCCGGGAAGATGATGATGCCATGGCCGAGGCGCACGAAGGCTTCCAGCCGTTTCTCGATATCCGGCAGGATCACCAGCTCGTTGACGATGGGATTGGGCGGTTCAGCTGCGATAATGGAGGGCTCGGTCAGGCCGATGTAGCGCCCGTTGCGCACCCGCTGTTTGGCATGGCCGACGGCAGCCCCCTTCATCGGGCCCTCCATGGCGCCAGGGCCACAGCCGGTACAGATGTTCAGCTCACGCAAGCCCAGCTCGCTGCCCACGGCGCGGGTGTACTGGTACTCGATCTCGTTGATGGAGTGGCCACCCCAGCAGACGATCAGGTTGGGATCGGCGCCGGGCAGGATCACCTTGGCGTTGCGCAGAATGGCGAACACCACGTTGGAGATGTGAGTGGAGTTGGTCAGATTGACCTGGCGGTTGGACTCGAGCTGATTGGAGACATAGAGAATGTCGCGCAGCACCGAGAAGAGATGCTCCTGAATGCCGCGAATGATCTCGCCATCGACAAAGGCGTGCTCGGGGGCATTGAACAGTTCCAGCTTGACCCCGCGCTCGCGCCGGATCACATGAATATCGAACGATTTGAAGCGCTCCAGGATCTCCTTGGAGCTGTCGGTATGGCTACCTGAATTGAGCACTGCCAGCGAGCAGTTGCGAAACAGTTGATAGATATCGCTGGAGGCAGTCTGCTTGAGGCGATCCACCTCGAGCTGTGACAGCAAATCCATGCTGCCGACGGGATTGATGTGCGTAATCATAGGTTCCCCTTTACTCACTTGTTATCGTTGTGTTTTTCCCTGGGGAGAAAAGGGGACGCTATGTTGCATCCCCTGAGATCGATAGTAGTGGTAACAGAGGGTGGAGGGAAATAGGGCGACGACTGTTCGCTGTTTTTTTGACCGCTCGTCAGGCCAGAGTCACTTGATCCCGACCGGTGTGCTTGGAGTGGTAGAGTGCCTTGTCCGCCCGTTCAAACACATCTGATGGGTTGTCCCCATCCTTGAACAGGGTTGCGCCGATGGAGATGGTGATCTCCACCTTGGCATCGCGAAAACGGAACGGGATGCTCTTGATGGTCTGGCGCAGGGTCTCCAGCGGCTTCTGGAACTTGTCCGGATTGATGTTGGGCAGCAACACCACGAACTCTTCTCCACCAAAACGGGCGATGAAGTCGGTGTCACGCAGCGCACTCTGCAGCGCTTTGGCGACCACTTTCAACGCCTTGTCACCCGCCATATGGCCGTAGTTGTCATTGATATTCTTGAAGTGATCGATGTCGATGATCGCCATGCAGAGCGGAGTGCGGTAACGAAGCCAACGTTTGTACTCCTGCTCCAGCCGTTCATCGAGGGCGGCCCGGTTGTGTACCTGGGTCAGGCTGTCGAGGAACAGCTTGTGTTTTTGAATGGTCAGCCGCTTCTTGTACTCGGCGGTCTCCTCCTTCATCAAGCGCAGCTTGGACTCCATGGTGGAGAGGCGGGTGAGCAGGTGACGCTCCCGCGCCGCCGTGCTGTCACGCTCTTGCAGCAGCAGGTTGATGGCGCCCATATGGCCGGAGATGGCGCGCTTGAGCGAATCGATGGAGTTATGGCTGGCCAGGGAGTGATCGATCGCCTGCAACTCGTTGACCAGCGCCTCGCGGGTCTCGCGGGTTTCGTTTTGCAGCGTACGCCCCTCATCGAGGGATTCGGTAAAGCCTACATGTACCGCGGAGAGGCTCTCGTTGAGGGAGCTGAGAAAGGCGCGGGAGGCTTTGCGTTCCTCACGGGTGCCCTCGATGATGAGCTCGATCACCTGCAGGCAGGTTTCCGCCAGCAGGGCAGGGTTGATCCCGATCAGCAGTTGGCGACGAATGTCGCTCAGGCTCTCGCCGATGGCGCCGGCAAAGTCGAGTTCGGTGATAAGCCGCTGCAGCTCATCGGCGATGCGAGCGTGATCCTTTAGATCAAACGGGTCGACATCGGGCTGGCCATCGTTGCTGGCAGTATCGCTTTCTTGTTGAGTTGCACCTGACGGTGCCAACAGCGGCTGACTTGGCAGCAGCTGGATCTTGATCGCCTGCTGGTAGAACTCCAGCAGCTTGATCACCTTCTTCTGGTGATCGGCAATGCCGTAACCGACCGGACTTGCCAGAAATTCCTTGAGGGACTTGCGGGTCTCTTCCGGGAAGCCCTTGATGGTTTTCAGCTGTTTGGAACCAAGATCGATGGCAGTTTGAGTCAGGGTGATCGACTCTTCCAGCGCATTGCTGTGCTGCTGCAGCAATTTTTCAATGGCCAGCAGGTCGGCGTCCAGCGAGGTAAATGCGGGATTGTTATCCAGTTTCTGCTTGAGCTTGGCGAAGCGATTGTCCAGCTCGCGGTCGAAGCCACGGCAGGAGAGCATCAACTTGTTGATAAACTGGATGCTGCGAGCACGCTCTGCATCGGAAAACGACAGCACGCCGTCGAGTTCCAGCTGTTTCTGCTGAAGGGATTCCCTGAGTCTTGCCAATTGTCCTGCTACGGCAGCGATGTCATTCATTATCAGGTCGCCCTGTTGTCATTATTGTTTTTGGTGTTGGATAGCAACAGTGGTCGAACCTGGTTTCGATCCTCGCCTGTTATCTACATTATTTCCTGGTGGTTATCGGCTGCCGGCTTCCTTGCAAGGCTGGGCCAATTAACCCATTGCTTTTCATGAGAAGAATTGACTTTTACCAGTCCCTTGTCAATTGCCATCAGGCCGCATTGCCACACATCTCCATTAAAAAATGCCGCTTGTTGGCAATCGATCGCAGCCAGCTCCAACCAGGCGTTTTGCTGGCATTTTTCACTGAGCTGAATGGCTCCCGACAGGGCGAGATAGCAGAGGTCAAACAGGCCATTGTGATCGAGCGCGGTCGCCGCTTTCGGCAGGAAGGGGTGACTGACAATCCCGAGGCTGATCTGGCGATCCAGCGGATAATTGCAAGGGAAGGCGGCGATGGCGGTCAGCAGGTCTCCCGCCAGTTGATGCAGGTTGGTGACGTGGCGCTGTGGCACCACATAGAGCATGTGTCCTTCACGCAAGTCATAGATACGGCCATCTTGCGGGGTCAGGGTGTCCATATAGGCACCAAAGGCCTGCTCGATTTCTCTGCTGGCCTGATAGCCGTGGCGCTCCAGCGTGTTGACCAGAAAGGGCACCCGGAACAGCAGATAGTGCAGCTTGTCATCGAACTCGCTGGAGGGCTGTTCACTGAGGTACCAGCGATCCGATTTCAGCTGGCGCTTTGCCATCTCCCTCGGCCAGCGGTTCATCAGACGCTGCCAGTTGGCTAGCCCCGAACGTGGCTCGATCAGCAGGGCCTCATTGGTCCGTTTCAGTTGCAGGCGGGCAGTACGCAGCTTGAGCCAGAGGGTGAAGAAGAGGTAGATAAAAAGCGCCAGCAGCAGGCTGGTGGTGATACTCGACCAGAGATAGCGCTCCTGCTGATGCTGGCTGTTGTTAAGCCGCTGCTCCAGCTCCTTGATATGTTGCACCCGCTCGACCTGGACATAGTTGTCGCGGATCGCCGCCTGCTCCATGGCCTGCTCCTGCTGGCGCACCTCCTCGCCAAGACGGTGGAAGCGCTTGTAGCTGTCGAGGGCCTGGCGCAGATACCCCTTCTGCTCATAGGCAAGCGACAAAAGGCGGAATACCTCGTACTGACGGCGGGTATCACCGAGCTGATTGGCCAGCGCGCGGGCGTTCTCCAACTGCAAGATGGCGATGGCGGCCTCCTGCTTCTTCAGATAGAGCTCGCCGAGCAGCAGCAGGGTATCGATCAGCGGCTCTTTGGCATCGCTCAGTTCGTGAGACTGACGGGCCGCATTGAGGTAGTTGCTGGCCAGCGAAAGGTTGCCGCTTTGCAGGTAGGTTTTGCCAATTTCATATTTGAGCAGGGAGGCTTGCGGTCGGTTGCTCCCCTCATCGAGCAGATCCAGCGCATTAAAGAAGTAGACCAGCGCCATATTGAGGTCGCCCTGCTCGCGGTTGAGTCGCGCCAGCACCATCAGGGAGTCGCACAGCAGGGAGGGGTTGCCGATGGAGTGGAAGTAGTTGGCCGCCTCATTGGCATACTGCAGCGCTTTCTGGGGCTCCTGCTCCTGCTGGTAAAGTTTGACTATCTGGTTCGACAGCAGGCCGAGAAAGAGCGGGTCGTTGAGGCTTTTGGCCTGTTGCTGGGCATCGATATATTCCCCCAGTGCCAGCTGTGGCTGCTGCAGCGCGCGATAAAGGTCGCCGCTGATGGCGCTGACCCAGGCACTGGCGAGAGGATTGGGGGTCTTGGCGGCCCAGATCCGCGCATCTGCCAAGTGGGCCTTGGCATCATCGAAGTGCTGGTTCTCGATGTCGTAGCTGGTGCGTTGCAGACGGCCATAAATCTGGAGCTGGCTCTGCTTGAGAGTGGGGACGGCCAGCTGTTCGTCCAGTTGATCCATCAGGGCGCGGCTGGTGCTCTGGTTATCCGGTTTGAGGGCCTGACTGCGGATCTTGAGATAGAGGCCGTGGGCCTTGAGTTCCGGTTGTTGCTCTTTGTCTGCCAGCGCCATCGCCTTGTCGAGCGCTTGCTGGGTGGCCTGATATTGGCCCAGTTGCAGCAGACACTCCCCTTTGAGCAAGTGGGCGCCTATGGTCTGGGCCGCCGTGCTGTAGCTCAGGATGGGTTCGCGATAACCGAACTCCTGGCGATTGCTGATGATTTGCTGGGGATTATTGGCTGCGCGCGTCAGGAAGGCGGTGGTGATCTGGACGCATCTGGCAGGATCGGTCAGTACCATCGATTGCGCTTGTTGCAGATCGATAGAGAGTTGCTCCTTGTCCAGCTCCAGATTCGGAGCTGACAGGGAGGACATCATCATGGCCAGAAAAAACAGTTGATTCATTGGATTAAGGACGGCGCAGAGGTGTTGGCATGTTATCCAAGCCCCCCCCTGCGAGTCCAGCGTTTACTGTGGTTTGCTGGTGGCCGGCAAGTGGGTTTCGTCTGGATTTTATTATCCAGCACCCTTATCCCAGCTGCGTAAAGCATCGATTGAAACCTTTTTGCCAGTCATGGAGGGCAGTGCGACTGCCTTCTCTGTCGCAACTCAACTTTATTGGCGGATCAGACGCAGGTTGGCGGGCACCGCTTCGAAATCGGAGCGGAACGGGTTGATGTCGAGGCCGCCACGGCGGGTATAGCGGGCATAGACGGTCAACTGCTCAGGCTGGCAATAGTGTTTGAGGTCGATAAAGATCCGCTCGATGCACTGCTCGTGGAACTCGTTGTGCTGGCGGAACGAGATGAGATAGCGCAGCAGCTTCTCCCGATCGAGTTTCGGCCCCTTGTAGCGGATCACCACTGAGCCCCAGTCGGGCTGGCTGGTCACCAGACAGTTGGATTTGAGCAGGTGGCTGTGCAGGGTCTCTTCTACCTGTTCGCTACCGGCCGCCCCTTGCAGCAGGGACGCATCAAACTCGTAATTGTCTACCTCGATATCCTGCTCGTCGATGCACTCGCCGGGCAGCTGGGCAATCTGGTGCGGCGCCTTGTCGAGGGGGAACAGGGTCACCTTGACGGTCTCACCGGCACAGGCACTCAGATCCTTGGTCAGCATGGCGGCGACTGCCTCGATAGAGTCGCAACGGGTCTGGTTGAAGGAGTTGAGGTAGAGCTTGAAGGATTTGGATTCGATCAGGTTCGCACTGGTGGCCGGAATGGCCACTTCACCCACCGCCACCATCGGCTTGCCCTTGGCATTGAGCCAGGAGAGCTCATAGAGGGTCCAGACATCGCAACCGCTAAAGGGCAGATCATCGCCCAGCTGGAGATCATCCCGGTTCAGGCTACGTGGAACCGGCTGCAGCAGGGAGGGGGTGTACTGACTGATGTAATCGGATTGCTGGCCCAGGCTCAGGCCGGTCAGGGCGCTGGCCCCGGCGTATCTATCTTGTTTGCTCACAGGGTTGCTCACGTAATGTGCTCATGATGAGTGGAATGAAACGGGCCATTGCAGAGCCGGATGGTTGTAGCCGTTTGGCTTGGGCGTCGGCCTCTCTGTATCCCGGGTTCTGTATCCCGGGTCGCAAGGTCGGCTGGCAACCTTGTCTGTTACCGGGTTTGGTGGTGCAATAGCGGACTTTGCCAGCAATTGTGGGGATTTTCGATGTCGGATCAAGTTTTGTCTGCCCTGGAGCACTTTTTTGCCTGCTGGCAACGGAATGGCGAGGCCAGACGAGGCCTGCCCCTGTGCGAGTGGGAGGCGGACTGGCGTTCCCCCTGCCAGCTTGGTGAGCCCGCCGATGGTCGGGTGGCCTGGCGTCCTCACCATCGTCCCGAACCCGCCGACTTTACAGCCATGGCCGATGCCCTCGAGCTGACGATTCATCCCAGCGCCATTGCCCTGTTCGGGCACTGGTTCAGCCGCCCTATCCCCTGCCTTTTCAAGGGGCTGCGCCTTGAACTGATCTTGCCGTGGAACGACGCGGATCTCGACCTGCTCAGGGAGAACCTCATCGGCCACCTGCTGATGCTGCGCAAGCTAAAACGAACCCCCTCCATCTTTATTGCCACCACCCGCAACGAGATGACGCTCATCTCGCTGGATAACGAGAGTGGTCAGGTGTGGCTGGAGTGGCTCGATTCTGGCCGCCGTCTGACGCTGGCTTCCTCCTTACCGGCGTTTCTGGAGCGGCTGGAGACGTTGCCGCAATAGCACCTGTTCGAGCCAAGGTTACTCATCGGAACGAAAAGAGCCTTGCCATGCGGCAAGGCTCTTTTTTATGGCATCGCGTACAGGGAACGCGCTTAATCCTTGAAATCCCAGGAGAGGTTGGAGACCAAGCGACAGCTGTCGCACTTGAAGTCGAAGATCTCGTGCAGTGGCTCTGCCAGCGCCCACTCACCGCCACAGCTGGGGCAGGAGCGCGCCTTCTCCTCGGCCGCGCTCAGCCCGCCCACTCGGTAGAGGTAGTAGTAGGTGGGGATGCCGCTCAGCACTTCCAGCCGTTTGGCCAGATCGCTGCCGCGCCGGTAGAGGCGGCTGCCCACTTCGCCGATTTCATGCAGCGCCGCATGTTCGGCGATGGAGCCGTTCATCTGCAGCTGATCGCATGCCTCCCAATCCTCCTGCCACTTGATGATCTGTTTCTGATCGCCGTTGGCGACCGCGGGCAGTTGGTAGAGCGGAATGGGGGCGAAGTGGTCACCACAGCGCAGCGGCGAGCAGGTATGCAGGAAGCTGGTATAGAGCATCATCCAGCTGGGGCGCTCGCCCTGTGTGCCGCAAGGGTCGGTGCTGTCGGAGAGCAGATCCGCCCCTTGAAGATGGAGCTTTGGCGCCAATAACCCGGCCTGATTGAGCTGCTGTTCGGCCAGTTTGACCTGCTCGCTCTGGTTGTCGGGGTGCAGGCTATCCTGCTCCGGGCAGACTACCCGACTGACGAAATAGCCGTCATGCATGCTGGTGGGGAATTCCCGCCCGAGGATCTGGCCCTGATAACGCAGCATGTCGAGGTAGTTGACGATGGCCCGCTCGGCTTCGCCAAGGGAGGTATCGCGGTAACACTCAAAGCAGAGTTCGACGATATACATGGTTCAGCCTTGCCCCTGCTGGAGGAGCAGGTCGGTCAGGCGATCCACCTTCTGTTCGATGCGCGCGAGCTGTTCGGCGAGTTGCTGCAGGGTGAGCTCCGGTGCAGGCTGAGGCGCGGCCTCTGGCAGGAGCTCGCTCTCGGCGGCCGCGACTGGCTGCTGCTTCCACTGGCTCAGCACTTTCAGCAGCTCGGCCATCGGCACGGGCTGGGTGAGGCGGGCCTTGATCATGGCGGTGGTGGGCGTCAGGCCCTTGGCGGCCAGCTCGTTGGCAATTCGGATGATCTCGTGGGCGGACATAAGCATGCTCTGGGTGAGAGGGGGGATCGATATCGGGGCGGGATCTTAACCAAAGCCGGCAGGGGAGGAAAGAGCGGCTTAGCGGGGCTGGCGCAGCATCACATCGAGCTGGTCGATCGCTTCACACCAGTCGGAGTCGTTCCACAGGGCATCGCGCAGAAAGCTGGCCTGGGCGGCGTTCCAGAAACCGGCCTCCGGCAGCAGGGTTTCATTGTCGAGGTGATGGTCGTGCACAAATCGGTGCAGGCTCAGCTCGTCGTTGGCCATCCCGAGCTGGGCAAACAGGGCTGGCAGATCGTGGACAAGGGGTTCCATCTCGTCTCTCCCTTTGTTTAATCCCTGAGATTATAGACAGGCACAGCCATCGGGCGCAGAGACGAGATTGGGGATCAGGCAGAAGGGATGCGATGGGGTGGCAGATCGACACCCACGACGTGCAGCCCCTGCATCTTGAGGGTGCCCTGATAGTGGCTCTCGCCATCGCTGGAGAATTCAAACTGATAGTGGGTCAGCAGCCGCAGGGGATTATGTGCCAGCTCCCGCCGATGGCGAGCCAGTGACAGCAGTTGCAGATCATGGTGCTGGCAGTAGCGGCGCATATATTGCCAGGCCACTTCTGCCTGTTGGCGTTGCAGCCAGAACAGGCCGGCAATCGCAATCAGCAACAAAATTCCGAGCATCTCTCCCATAGGCGGGCTTCCTTATCGTGATGTCGATAACCGGGAGTCCTGCTCGGCACTCCCGATCTCCTTTTCTATTTCCCGCCGTGTTGCCTCGTGGCGTGAGGGGGAGGCGAGGGATCAGGCCGAGGCAAACAGACGGCCGATGGCCTTGCCCAGCACATCGCTGCGCTCGGGGTCACGCAGTCTGGCCAGCATATCATTGCGCAGGGCCGGTAAAGTGACCAACTCGGCAAAAACCTGATTGAAGAACTGGGTCGGTTGCAGTGCCAGTTGTTCCAGATAGTGGCTGAGCAGATTGGCATCTTTCAGATCGGGCCAGAGCCGGCCGGCGATGGCGAGCAGCAGCGCAGGGCTCGGCTGGGTTTGCAGCAGGGTCAGCAGCTTGTTGGTGCGCAGCGTGCTGCCGGGGCAGGAGGCCATGGCGCGGCAGAGGTAGGCCAGGGTCTCCGGGTTGGGGGCGGCGCACTCCTGCTCCTTGCCGATCCGCTCGAGCAGGGCGCCTTGTACTGCTGGCGGCAGCGGGGCGTTTTCAAGGCTCTGGCAGAGGGCATAAAGCGGCTCTTGCGGCAGCTTGGGCAGCGCCTTGCAGATCAGCGCCAGATTACGCTCATCATGCAGTCGCTCGGCCAGATCGGCAAAGCCCTGCAGCCCCAGCGTCTGCCAACCGGTATCGTTGGGGGCGGCCAGATAGTGGCAGAGGGCATCGTAATAGGCGGAAGGGACCTGCTCCAGCTGGCGTGCCAGCTTGGCGTGCAGACTGGCCATCTTGGCCTCCGCCGGGCGGAAGGTGTAGGGATTGTCGGCCAAGCGCTGGGCCTTCTCTTCATCCAGATCGCCGGTGAGCTTGTAGCCCAGGGTCTCCACCACCTGATCCATGAACAGCTTGGGGCCATTTGACATCAGCAGGCCGCGCTCATCGAGGGCAAACTTGAGGAACCAGAGGTAGTGGCGAGACTCGCTCGGCTGGAAGAAGTGCACACCGAGCCAGGCGTGCTGTTGCAGCGGCCAGGGGTAGGGCTCCTGCTGCTGTTCGATGCGGACAAAGGTATCGCTTGCCAGTGACCGCACCTGGCGGCCCATGTCAAACAGCTGGAACTGGGTGCCAGCCTGAATCAGAAATTCGGTCAAGGTATTAATGGCAGTAGGCGTCGCAGACATGGTGAGATCCGGCTAATGGTGATGCGGGCCGATTATAAGGCCCTTGCCGAGGATAGCCAGTGGCAGCAGACGCGCGTTGCGGCAGATATCAACATGGCAGCCATGCGGGGGGAGGTGTATAGTATCGCCCTTTTTTAACGGCGGCAGGCCGCGCTGGTTGCCGTGTATGTCGTTGACCCGGCTGAACCGCCGGTGCTGTGCGACGGAATGTATCGGCATCATGGCTGACCCTGTCGGGTCGGCGGATCAATTTGTGGTTATGAGGAAGAGAGCGAGATGAATCAATATTTGCTGGTAGCTGGCCTGTTGGGGGAACTCACCGCCGAGTTGCAGCGCCTTGAGCGCTGGCAAGCTGACCATCCCGGTGACGAAGCCCTGGCAAGCACCCTGCCTTTTTGTGTCGATACCCTGAGCTTTGATCAGTGGCTGCAGTTCGTGCTGATCCCGCGCATGGAGCAGCTGGTGATGTTGCAGGCTCCGCTGCCCACCAGCGTCTCCCTTTATCCCATGGCCAGCGAAGTCTACAAAGAAGATCTGGCCGAAGCAGAAGCGCTGCTGCGCCTGATCGCCCGCTTCGATCTGCTGCTTTCCGGCAAAGTGATCGAACAATGATGCCAGATCAAACCCGAGAAGAGAGTGACTTGAAGCTGACCCTGCTCTATCAGGATGAGTGGCTGGTGGCGGTCAACAAGCCGTCCGGTCTGCTGGTGCATCGCAGTTGGCTCGACAAGGGCGAGACCCGTTTTGCCATGCAAATGACCCGGGATCTCATCGGCGGTCGCTATGTGTATCCGGTGCATCGCCTCGACCGACCCACCTCCGGTGTGCTGCTGTTTGCGCTCGATCCGGTGATTGCCCGCGCACTCACCGAAGCCTTTACCCAACGTCAGGTACATAAGGAGTATCTGGCATTGGTGCGGGGCTGGGCACCCGAACAGGGGGTGATCGACTATCCCCTCAAGGAGCAGTTGGACAAGATTGCCGATGCCATGAGCAACCCGGATCGCCCGGCGCAGGATGCCGTCACCACCTTCCGGCGCCTGCATCAGGTCGAGCTGCCCCACGCGGTCTCCAAGAAGCACCCTACCAGTCGCTACAGTCTGGTCAGATTGTTCCCGAAGACCGGCCGCAAGCATCAGTTGCGCCGTCATATGGATCACCTGTTCCACCCCATCGTCGGGGATACCACCCATGGGGATGGTCGTCACAACCGTTTCTTTCGCGAGCACTTCGGTTGCGAGCGGCTGCTGCTGGTGGCCCGCACCCTGAGCTTTACCCATCCGGTGCTCAAGGTACCGATGCGGATCCAGGCGCCGCTCGGTCAGGATGTGCTGCGCCTGTTTGCCGAGCTGGGCTGGCCCGCCAGCGAGAGCGACTACTAAGCGCCTGATCCTCAGCCTTGAACCGGTGGCATCTGACGCCAGCTTGCTGATAGAGTTGCTCAAAAGAGTGACTCACGCGGGGAGCGGAGAATGGCGCAGATCGATATCGTGGTAGGAACTGTCTATGGCGCAGCCATGCTGGTGGCCGAGACCTTGGCAGATGAGCTGGAACGCAAGGGGCATCACTGTTCTCTGCACGAAGAAGCACGGCTGGTGGACATCGACCCCGGCCGTTTTTTATTGCTGGTCAGTGCTACCACTGGGCAGGGGGACATTCCTCCCAATCTGCAGCCCTTTGCCAGCGAGCTGGCTGACAAGGCGCCCAGGCTCAAGGGGCTGCGGTATGCCCTGATTGCCATGGGTGACAGCAGCTATGACCATTTTTGTGGCGCAGGCCGTCGGCTGGACGGGTTGCTGCAAGAGCTGGGCGCCACGCGAGTGATGCCCACGCTGGAGCTGGATGCCACCGTGCACGATGAACCCGAACAGGTGGCACTCAGCTGGCTGAAAAAGTGGGATATTCAGCCCTGAATATTCTCTGAAATAGAGCCATATCAATCCCCTGATCCTTAACCGGCAGGGGATTGTTATTTGCACAAATGTCATCTCACTCAGCAAGCATATTTTCCACGCTTATTGTCGATAGTGGCGGAGGGATATTTTCCCCTTTTGGCATTCCATCGGCGTAATGGTTTCAAGCGTACCGCAGACCCGTCGTCCAAATAAAAGTTCAATCTTGAAAGCGATCTCAGTCATGTTTTTGTCATTCGAACGTAAAATAATGACTTTGGTTCAGTCGCGAATTAATTGCTGGTAACGCTTTCAAGTTTGGTGTAATTGCTTTTTTTGTGATTTTATTGGTTAACTATTGCTTAGTTTGTCGTTTTTTTGCTAGCAGGTGTTGTGGCGATCGTTTGCCGAGCGATTTGTCGCCATTTTGTGAGTCGCTTCATATTTGTCGTGAAATACGCTCCCTATAATCAACCTCGGTTATCACCAACAGGATTACATGGTGATAAGAAGTTGAATATTCAGGATCACACTCCTCACTGCGGGAAATAAGGAATATGACAATGAAAATGAAGTGGCTCCCGATTGCAGCAGCTGTTACTGCCGCCCTGGCTTCCCAAGCCGCCTTTGCCGTAGATTTCCACGGTTACTTCCGTTCCGGTGTCGGTGTTTCCGGCGACGGCGACATGGTTAAATACAACGTCAATAAAGTTGGCCGTCTGGGTAACGAAAATGATACCTACGGTGAAGTGCAACTGGGTCAGGAAGTATTCAACAAAGATGGCAAGACTTTCTATGTTGATTCCATGTTTGCCATGGCTTCCAACGGTTCAAACGACTGGGAAGGTACCGGTACTGTTTGTAACTTCGATGCCAAACAGTGCAATGGTGATTCTGACTTCGCTCTGCGTCAGTTCAACGTACAAGCCAAAGGCTTGCTGAACTTTGCTCCTGAAGCAACCCTGTGGGCTGGTAAGCGTTACTATCAACGCCATGACATCCACATCTCCGACTTCTACTACTGGAACATCTCCGGTGCTGGTGCTGGTATCGAAGGCATCCAGGCTGGTCCGGGTAAAGTCTCTTTCGCATGGGTACGTAACGACCGTAGCGCAAAAGACGTGTTCGGCGAGTACACCAATACCGGAACCAGTGCAGCTCCAAACTACGTGAAGAACGAAGATCTGAACGTAAATACTCTGGATCTGCGTTATGCCGGCATCCCGCTGTGGACCGATGCCTCTCTGGAACTGGGCGTGGATTACGCTCTGGTAAATGAAACCAATGATCAGAAAGCACTGAAGAAAGACCCGCAAGATGGCGTCATGCTGACTGCTGAACTGACCGCAGGCATTCTCGGTGGTTTCAACAAAACCGTGCTGCAATACGGTACCGAAGGTTACTCCAAGACCATGGCTTTCTACGGTGATGGTTCCTGGTACGGCGCTGAAGCCAAAGACGGTGCCGATGGTTTCCGTATCATCAACTGGGGCGTTGTTCCGATGGGCAACTCCTGGGAGATGGGTCATCAGTTGGTCTACGGTGTAGGCAACGAAATGTGGGATGGCAACGACAAGTACGAAACCATGTCCGCTGTTATCCGCCCGATGTACAAGTGGGATGACTTCAACAAGACCATCTTTGAAGGCGGCTACTTCAAAGACAACAACAAGTCTACCAATGGTAGCGAAGACAAAGATGCTGGCTACAAGCTGACCCTGGCACAAGCCTGGTCTGCCGGTTCCAGCTTCTGGGCCCGTCCGGAAATCCGTGTGTTCGCCTCCTATCTGGCTAACGACGAAGACAAGAAAGTCTTCGAAGGCAATACCTCCAAAGACACCTACCAGTTTGGTGTGCAAGCAGAAGCTTGGTGGTAAGCAAAAGTTTAAGTTAAGTTAGTGACTGCCCCCTTATGGGGGCAGTTTTGTTTCGCCGGATCACGGCCACCGGATTATGGAGATAAGAAAAATGAAACGGGTAAAGATGTCTATTGCAGCCGTAATCACTGCGCTATTAACCGGTTGTGCCGGAAACATGGTTGTTCCTCTGCAAGAACATGGCTCGATCTTGAGCGATGCAGATCAAGCCAAGCAAGCGTTGGCCAAAGCCTCCAGCTGCTGTGTGGCGTTTAAAGATTTCAGTTATGCCCCCTTGCCTGAAGGTGAGACCTTGCTGGCGATCGATGGCAAGCAACCCACTTTTCAGTTTGATGAGGGGATGAGTTACTTTGCGGCTTATCGCCTGCCGACCAACACCGGCAATCTGGCGATCAGCCTGGCATCACAGGTGAGTAAAACCGTGATGGTGCCCAAGGTTATTATGCTGGATGCCGAGTTCAAGGTGACTCGGGTCCTGGGTGAGTCAGTATTCAGCTATCAACCTGCTCACTTGCTCGATAACGACCGTATCGAAGGACGTGTTTTTGTTGACCGCAGCATGCCTGGCAACCCGGCCAGCGAAACATACATGATCGTTTATGCGCCCGCGGATAAGCTCTCAGGCAGCACAACAATCCTGCATCCATCAAAAGCATTTGCTCGCGCTAATGGTACCGTTGAGCCTGATATCAAGGATCCGGTGATCCCGCACTCCCCTTGGGGTTTGGTGCAGATCAAAGTCAAAGATATGGCCCGTGGGAGTGGCCTTGAAGCGGTATTCAAACCCGAATATGCCGACAAGGTGGCCATGAGCCAGGGTCAGCAGGTTGCAGCGATAGCGACTACCGCAGCCGTTACCACAACTGCAACAGCTGCGGTCGCAGCCAAACCTGCTCCTGCCATGTTGAGTGAAACTGAAGCCTTCTACCAGAGCCAGATCGAAAAAGAGGTCAAGGCGGGGGATATCGACAAGGCGATGAAGCTGGTGAACGAGGCCGAACGGGCTGGTTCAACCAAGGCAAAAAGCGTGTTTATTGATGCGGTCAAGCGGTCGCAAAAATAGAGTAATACGACCATTTACTGGTCAGATATATTTATTGAGGCCTCCCTTGTTGGAGGCCTTTTTAATCGGTAGACTGTAATAAATAAAAATCACGCCGTTACATTGAGTTACAATGAGTTTCCATTTGATATAAATGGCATTATTAAAATACAAAGTGAAACTGCTATTTATATATCTTTGTAATAGAGTGATAGTGCGGATTATTAACTTATATTAGATGCGTTTTTTAGCCGCTAAACAAGTTGTGATCTTCCCTCCAAATTCAATATTCCCCCGCCTTCGAAAGCAGCAATTTATGACCCGCTGGGTTATATTCTGATGGTCAAAATAAACAAGCCCGACTCGAAGATATCTGAATGAATCAGTCCTTATTTCATCCAGATAGATCGTTCAGGGACGACAATCCATTCAGGAGCGCACACAATGTTCAAAAATGCTTTCTCTAATCTGCAAAAGGTTGGTAAGGCGCTGATGCTGCCAGTATCAGTCTTGCCAGTCGCAGGTATTCTGCTGGGGGTGGGTGCTGCCCACTTCAGCTGGATGCCGGAAATTGTCTCCCAATTGATGGAGCAAGCCGGTGGTTCCGTATTTGGCCAGATGGCCCTGCTGTTCGCAGTGGGTGTTGCTCTGGGCTTTACCAATAACGACGGTGTATCCGGTCTGTCAGCCATCGTTGGCTACGGCATCATGGTCGCAACCCTGAAGGTCATGGCACCTGTGATGGGTGTTGAAACCATCGAAACCGGCGTGCTGGGTGGTATCCTGGCCGGTGGTATCGCTGCCTGGGCGTTCAACCGTTTCTACAAGATCCAGCTGCCAGAGTACCTGGGCTTCTTTGCGGGCAAACGTGCCGTACCCATCATCACCGGTTTCCTCTCCATCGGTCTGGGTGTGATCCTGTCCGTGATTTGGCCGCCAGTGGGTGGCGCCATCGGTGCCTTCTCTGACTGGGCTGCCAACCAGAACCCGGTACTGGCCTTCGGTATCTACGGCGTGGTTGAGCGCTCCCTGATCCCGTTCGGTCTGCACCACATCTGGAACGTACCGTTCTTCTATCAGGCTGGTACCTGCGTCAACGGTGCCGGTGAAACTGTTCACGGTATCATGACCTGCTTCCTGACTGCTGATGACGCTTCCCGCGCTGCCGGTAACGGCTTCGGTCAGCTGGCTGGTGGCTACCTGTTCAAAATGTTCGGTCTGCCTGCTGCTGCGTTCGCCATTGCTCACGCTGCCAAGCCGGAAAACCGTGCCAAGATCGTTGGTATCATGGCCTCTGCAGCCCTGACCTCTTTCCTGACCGGTATCACCGAGCCGATTGAATTCTCCTTCCTGTTCATCGCTCCGGTTCTGTACGCAATCCACGCTGTACTGGCTGGTCTGGCTTATGTGCTGACCAACTCTCTGGGTATCGTACACGGTCATACCTTCTCCAACGGCTTCATCGACTTCGTGGTGCAATCACCGCGTGCCGACAACATGCTGCTGCTGGTTGGTCTGGGTCTGGTTTACGCGGCCATCTACTACGTGGTATTCAGCTTCGTTATCCGTGCCATGAACCTGAAAACCCCGGGTCGTGAAGACGAGACTGCTGAAGAGGCCGTTGGCCAAGGCAAAGACGAAATGTCTGCTGCTCTGGTTGCCGCCTTCGGTGGTAAAGAGAACATCGCTTCTCTGGATGCCTGCATCACCCGTCTGCGTGTTGGTGTGAAAGATGTGGCCAAGGTTGACCAGGCTGGTCTGAAGAAGCTGGGTGCTGCCGGTGTGGTAGTGGCTGGTTCCGGCGTTCAAGCCATCTTCGGTACCAAGTCCGACAACCTGAAAACCGACATGGACATCTGGATGAAGAGCAACTAATTCTGTTGCCTGAATATCAGCGTGTTTGAAGAGGGAGGCGAAAGCCTCCCTCTTGCTATTTGTGCTTGCTTGTAGCGTGTCTCGTGGCTTGGCAGGGGTTGTGTTTTCCAAGGGGCGATATGTAACGGGTTGCCCAATGGTGGCCCAACAGCACAAGGTGGTGTGCTCCGCTCACCTTATCGCACGGCATTGCCAGATAACCCCATAGCCCCATAAAGCCAGCCAATAAAAAGAGCGCCACCAGGGCGCTCTTTTGTCGAGTCGGGGGGATTAGAGCTTCTCCAGATCCCGCTCGATTTCGCTGATCTTGTTCTGCACCACTTTTTCCAGATGGCGCAGGTCGCGCAGGATCTTCTGCTTGATGTCCGGGTCGGCCTGCTGATGAACGCCCTGGGTCAGGTTGTCCAGCTCATCTACCACATACTTGAGGTTGGCGTTGATCTCGGTGACATCCTTGTACTCATGGGTGCCCGAGTCAACCAGCATGGTCTTGCGCTGGCGGGGATACTTGAATTTGACACTCTTGGCGAAGAACTCGCCCTTCTGCTTCTTGAAGTAGATCTTGAGGATGTCGTGGTTGGCCTCCTGGCGCAGGGTGTAGCTGTCGACGGAGGCGGGATCCTGGATCCCCAGGCTCTTCAGATTCTCGTACATCAGGCTTCCTCGGTTTGAAACGATCCTGTCCCATCCATCTTAACCGATGCCTCATGGCTTGCCTGTGACAGGGGCGCCAAAATCAAAAGGGCGCCATCAGGCGCCCTTTCATCACAGCAATGCTGATTACTCGTCGATGGAGCGCAGCAGGGCGTTGATGCCGACTTTGGCACGGGTTTTGGCATCGACCTTTTTGACGATCACCGCCGCGTAGAGGCTGTACTTGCCGCACTTGGAGGGCAGGGAGCCGGAGACGACCACGGAGCCAGCCGGTACGCGGCCGTAGTGGATCTCGCCGGTTTCACGGTCATAGATGCGGGTGGACTGGCCGATAAAGACGCCCATGGAGATGACGGAACCTTCCTCGACGATGACCCCTTCAACCACTTCGGAGCGGGCACCGATAAAGCAGTTGTCTTCGATGATGGTCGGGTTGGCCTGCAGTGGCTCCAGTACGCCACCGATGCCGACGCCGCCGGAGAGATGCACGTTTTTACCGATCTGGGCGCAAGAGCCGACAGTGGCCCAGGTATCGACCATGGTACCTTCGTCAACGAAGGCGCCGATGTTGACGTAGGAGGGCATCAGCACGGTATTGGGGGCAATAAAGGAGCCTTTGCGGGCTGTTGCCGGCGGCACCACGCGCACACCCGCTTCCTTGAACTGCTCGGCGGTGTAGTTGGAGAATTTGAGGGGAACCTTGTCGTAGTACTGGGCATCGTCGCCCTTGATGATGCCGTTGTCGTTGATGCGGAAGTAGAGCAGTACCGCTTTCTTCAGCCACTGATGGACAACCCACTCACCGGCAATCTTCTCGGCAACCCGTGCCTTGCCGGAGTCCAGCAGGTCGATGGCTTGCAGGATGGCGGACTTGGTGGCGCTATCCACGGAGCCCGGAGTAATGGTGTCGCGGCGCTCGAAGGCCGCTTCAATGATCTGTTGCAACTCGGTCATGACAGGTTTCCTTTAAAAAATTCTGTTTGTTGTATCACACTTTTCCGACTGTTTTTAAGGGGTTGACCGGAATTCTTCCAGCCAGCGACCATTTCTTCATCCGATGTGCGCCAACCAGTTGTTTGGTATGGCAAAAAACGCCCGACAATCAGCCTCTTTCGAATCACTCTTCGCTTAATCAAGTACCGACTGCTGGGGGTTGAGTTGGTGTACCAGCCGCTCTTCCAGCTGCTGTTGCTGCTCGGCGGTCAATGGTTCTCCATCGAGGCTTGTCAGGCTGAAAAAGTCCTCGACCCTCTCACCGAAAGTGGCAATTTTGGCGGCGTGCAGCGACAGTCCGCACTGCTGGAAAACCGCACCGATCCGCGCCAGCAGGCCGGGGGTATCGAGGGCCGTCAGCTCCATCAGGGTGTGACGGCTCTCCCCTTTATGAGGCAGGAAGACTACCCGGGTCGGTACGCTGAACTGGCGGTGGCGCCGCGACAGCGGCTTATTGCGCAGCACCAGCTTGCCAGGCTCCTGCAGCGCCTTCTCCAGCGCTTTCTTGATGGTGGCTGTGCGGTTGGGGCTGATGGGCTCGCCGCTCGGCTCCAGCACCACGAAGGTATCGAGCACATAGTTACTGCGCGAGTTCATGATCTGGGCGTCGTGGATGTTGAGGTTCTTCTGATCCAGCGCCGAGGCCACGGTGGCAAACAGATTCGGGGTATCGCGGCAGTAGATAAATACCTCGCTGCCGCCGCGGGTTGGGTGTTTGCCGATGATCACCAGCGGCGCCGGATTGTCACGATGCTCGATGATATGGCGGCAGTGCCAGGCGATCTGCTCCGGGCTGTGACGCAGGAAGTAGTCGGCCTTGAAGTCGCCCCAGAGCTGGTTGATTGCTTCTTCCGATACATCCCGTTGCGCAAGCAGTTGCTTGGCCTGACGCTGGTTTTCGCGAATGCGCAGCCGCATGTCGGGCGGGTTCTCCAGCCCCTGGCGCAGCGCCTTCTGGGTCGCGAAGTAGAGCTCCCGCAGCAGGGTGCCCTTCCAGTCGTTCCACAGGGTATCATTGGTGGCGCAGATATCGGCCACGGTGAGGCAGTAGAGCAGGTCGAGATGCTGCTCGTCGCGCACCTTCTGGGCAAAATCGGTGACCACGTCGGGGTCATAGATGTCGCGGCGCTGGGCGGTGACCGACATCAGCAGATGGTGGCGCACCAGCCAGGCGACCAGCCGACTCTCGTAGCGATCCAGACCGTGCAGCTGGCAGAACTCCAGCGCATCGACGGCGCCGAGCTCCGAGTGATCGCCACGCCGTCCCTTGGCGATATCGTGGAACAGGGCGGCGATGCTGAGCAGCTCCGGTTTGCGCAGCCGGGTGAAGACCTCGTGGCAGAGCGGGTGGCTCTGGCGACTGGCCGGATTGGGGAACTGATGAATGTTCTTGAGCAGCCGATGGGTGTGCTCATCCACGGTGTAGGCGTGGAACATGTCGAACTGCATCTGGCCGACGATGAGGTTCCATTGCGGCAGATAGGCCGCCAGAATGCCGTACTTGTGCATCAGGGTGAGCGGCAGGCCGATGCCGTTGGGGTGGCGCAGCAGCGCCATAAAGAGGCGACGGCAGTCGGGCAAGTCCTGCAACCAGCAGTTGAGTTTGCGCCGTGCCTCCCGCAGCTGGCGCAGGGTGGCCGAGTGGATGCCCGCAATCTCGGGGTGTTGGGCCATCTGATAGAAGAGGCGCAGGATGGCGGCCGGTTCACGGCTAAACAACTCCGCATCCACCGCATCGATGAGGCGGCCACGGAGCTGGAACTCGTCGGAGAGGCGACGCACATCCATGGCGGTGTTGCCGAGGATCGCCTCGTCAAACAGCTGCAGCAGCATCTCGTTGAGCTCGGAGACCCGCCGCACCGTCTGGTAGAAGCGCTTCATCATCTGCTCGACCGGAGTGTTGCCTTCCCCTTCGAACCCCAGCATCTGGGCCACGGTGCGTTGGCGATCGAACAGCAGGCGGTTATCTCCCTTGTTGATGGCCATGTGCAGGGCGAAACGCACCTTCCAGAGAAAATTCTGGCAGTCGAGCAGCTCACGATACTCGGCGCGGTTGAGAAAGCCGTGGCTGGTCATCTCGAACAAGGTGGTAGCGCCAAAGTGGCGGCGGGCGACCCAGGCGAGGGTTTGAATATCCCGCAGGCCACCCGGATTGCTCTTGAGATCGGGCTCCAGCTTGTAGGCGGTGCCGAGAAACTGCTGATGGCGCTCCGTCTGCTCTTGCCGTTTGGCGCGAAAGAAGGCTTCGCTCGGCCAGAAGTGCTGGGGGCCGGTGGCCTCTTTCAGTTGTCGGAAACCCTCCTGGCGACCTGTGATGTAGCGGGCCTCAATGAGGTTGGTTGCGACCGTGATATCGGCGCGCCCCTGCTCGAGACACTCCGCCACGTTGCGCACCGCCTGACCCACCTCCAGCTTGAGATCCCACAGCAAGGTGATGAACTCGCCGATCCGCAGCCCCAGCACCTCGTCCAGCTCATCGCCGTCATAGAGGATCAGCAGGTCGATATCGGAGTGGGGGTGCAGCTCGCCGCGACCATAGCCCCCCACCGCAATGAGGGTGAGGTCGCTCTTGTCGAAGCCGAACTTCTGCCACAGCCGGCAGAGCAGCTGATCCATGTATTCGGAGCGGGTGGCAACCAGCTCGATGATGTTGTCGCCGGCATCAAAACGGGCGTGCAGCCAGCCGAGAAAGCGGCTCAGGTACTCTTTGCAGTTGTCGCGAGTGAGCTGGTCATCGGGTAACAAATGGGGGGAAAGCAGGCTGGCGTCCATGGCATCTCACACGCAAGTGGCAGGCAAATGGCTGAAACAGAAGTAAAAACCCCGGCGCGTTGGAAGTTCAGGGCCGGGGTTCGATGTTAGCTGTGTTTGATGAAGCGGTCGATAGTGTCATCGGGGCGCAGGGTGAGCACCTCGCAGCCGTCCTCGGTCACCAGCAGGGTGTGTTCCCACTGGGCGGAGTCGCCGCCATCCTTGGTGGTCACGGTCCAGCCATCCTTCGGATTGACCTTGCAGTGATACTTCTTGCTGTTGACCATCGGCTCGATGGTGAAGCACATGCCCGCTTTCAGCTCCAGCTTGCCGCTGTTGCGGTAGTGGAGGATCTGCGGCTCTTCGTGGAACTCGGCACCGATACCGTGACCGCAGTAGTCACGCACCACGGAGAAACCGGCCTTCTCGACGATGGGTTGAATGACGGCGCCAATCTCGGTGATGCAGGCACCCGGGCGCACCTTCTTGATGGCGGCATAGAGGCTCTCTTGCGCAACCTTGCAGAGCTGGCGGCGCAGCGGGGTGGTTTCACCCACGATGAACATGGCCGAGGTATCGCCGTGGTAGCCATCCTTGATGACGGTGATATCCAGATTAATGATGTCGCCATCGCGCAGCTTCTTGTGATTCGGGATACCGTGGCAGATCACATCGTTCACTGAGGTGCAGATGGATTTGGGGAAGCCGTGGTAGTTGAGCGGAGCTGGAACCGCCTGTTGTACGTCGACAATATAGTCGTGGCAGAGGGTGTTCAGTTCGTCAGTGGTGACGCCAGCTTTGACATGGGGCGCAATCATGACCAGCACATCGGCGGCCAATTGGCCGGCAACGCGCATCTTTTCAATCTCTTCCGGTGTCTTGATTTTAATGGACATGGGATCTCTCTTGCGGCCTGCCGCTGGGCCTGCGAGGGCAGACAGGACAGGTAATGAAAAATAGATGCGTTTGCAATCAGGGCAAAATTTTATCCGCAACCCCCTCGTACTTCCAGTGTGATTGTCATCACAACGTCAAATCAGCGTCGCAGCATCCTCTGGCGGGATCCATATTTACACCTGTTTAGGGTGTCGGCCGGTGGTGTCCTGAACAAAGTTATGGTATAAAGCGCGCCGGAATGGGGAACTTGCGTCCCGATTTCATCACCCTTACTTAAACAACACACACACATCGACACATATGCCGGGGTGCCTTAACGGGTCGGTTATATGGGATGTGTGGAGGCCTAACCCCAATACAGAGGTATAAAATGGCTAAAGTTTCTATGCGCGACATGCTGCAAGCCGGCGTTCACTTCGGTCACCAGACTCGTTACTGGAACCCGAAAATGAAATCCTACATCTTCGGTGCCCGCAGCAAAGTTCACATCATCAACCTGGAAAAAACCGTTCCGATGTTTGACGATGCCATGAACTTCATCAGCTCCGTAGCTGCCAAGAAAGGCAAGGTACTGTTCGTTGGTACCAAGCGTGCCGCGTCTGAAGCCGTAAAAGAAGCCGCTGAGCGTTGCGACCAGTTCTATGTAAACCACCGCTGGCTGGGCGGTATGCTGACCAACTGGAAAACCGTTCGTCAGTCTATCAAGCGCCTGAAAGATCTGGAAACCCAGAGCCAAGACGGTACCTTCGACAAGCTGACCAAGAAAGAGGCGCTGATGCGTACTCGCGAAATGGAAAAGCTGGAGAAGAGCCTGGGTGGTATCAAGAACATGGGCGGCCTGCCTGACGTTCTGTTCGTTGTCGATGCCGACCACGAGCATATCGCTATCAAAGAAGCCAATAACCTGGGTATCCCGGTAGTTTCCATCGTTGATACCAACTCCAACCCGGACGGCGTTGACTATGTCATCCCGGGTAACGACGACGCTATCCGTGCCGTACAGCTGTACCTGAATGCTGCTGCTGACACCGTACTGGAAGCTCGCGCTCAGGACATCGTTGTTCAAGCCGAACAAGATGGCTTCGTTGAAGCTGAGTAATTGATAAGGACTGTAAAGCCCTTATTAACCAAGCTGATGTAATTGGTTAGCAGGGGCCCTTGTGGCCCCTGTTTCTTGTCAATTCAAGACCGAGGATACTGGACATGGCTAACGTTACTGCCGCCCTGGTAAAAGAACTGCGCGAGCGCACTGCCGCTGGCATGATGGATTGCAAAAAAGCACTGGAAGAAGCTGCTGGTGATATCGAGCTGGCAATTGAGAACATGCGCAAATCCGGTCAGGCCAAAGCCGCCAAGAAAGCTGGCCGTATCGCCGCTGAAGGCGTTATCTTTGCTCGCACCGAAGGCAACGTTGCCGTCATGATCGAGCTGAACAGCGAAACCGACTTCGTCGCCAAAGATGCCAGCTTCATGGCAATGGGCCAGAAGATCGCTGACATCGCTGCGACCCAGAAAATTGCTGACGTTGACGCGCTGAAAGCCGCTGACTTCGGTAACGGCGAATCCGTCGAGCTGACCATCACCAACCTGATCGCCAAGATCGGTGAGAACATGAACCTGCGTCGCGTGATGCTGGTTGAAGGTGACAACCTGGGTACCTACGTTCACGGTTCCCGCATTGGTGTTATCACCAAGCTGACCGGTGGTTCTGCCGAGCTGGCCAAAGATCTGGCCATGCACGTTGCTGCCAACAGCCCGCAATTCGTCAAGCCTGAAGACGTGTCTGCTGAAGTCGTTGCCAAAGAGCGCGAAATCCAGATCGACATCGCCATCAACTCCGGCAAGCCGAAAGAGATCGCCGAGAAGATGGTTGAAGGCCGCATGAAGAAGTTCACCGGTGAGGTTTCCCTGACTGGTCAACCGTTCGTGAAAGATCCTTCCATGACCGTTGCCGAGCTGCTGAAGAAAGAAGGCGCTGACGTTGTCTCCTTCACCCGTTTCGAAGTGGGCGAAGGCATCGAGAAGCAAGAGACCGATTTCGCTGCTGAAGTTGCAGCCCAAATCGCGGCCGCTCAAAAGGCCTAATCGAACCGGTTTTTCCGTTTCCCCAGACCGCGACTTATGTCGCGGTCTTTATATGACCAGGAATCAGTGACATGAGTACCAATCCCAAACCTGCATACAGACGTGTTCTTCTGAAGTTGAGTGGTGAAGCCCTGCAAGGATCCGAGGGTTTCGGCATTGATCCGGCGGTGCTGGAGCGGATGGCCCAAGAGATCAAAGAACTGGTTGAGTTGGGTGTTCAGGTCGGTCTGGTCATCGGTGGCGGCAACCTGTTCCGTGGTGCCGGTCTTGCCAAAGCGGGCATGAACCGCGTGGTGGGCGACCACATGGGTATGCTGGCAACCGTGATGAACGGTCTGGCCATGCGTGATGCCCTGCATCGTGCTTATGTGAATGCCCGTCTGATGTCTGCCATCTCCCTGCAAGGCGTCTGCGACTCCTACAGCTGGGCCGAGGCAATCAGCCAGCTGCGTGCTGGCAAAGTCGTTATCTTCTCTGCCGGTACCGGCAACCCCTTCTTCACTACCGATTCTGCGGCTTGCCTGCGCGGGATCGAGATCGAAGCCGACGTGGTGCTCAAAGCCACCAAGGTTGATGGTGTATACAACGAAGATCCGGTCAAGAATCCGGATGCCGTGCTGTATCATGAACTGAGTTATGATGAAGTTCTTGAAAAAGAGCTCAAGGTGATGGATCTTGCTGCCTTTACCCTGGCGCGTGACCATGATCTGCCGATCCGCGTGTTCAACATGAACAAACCGGGTGCCCTGCGCCGGGTTGTCATGGGTGAACCGGAAGGCACTCTGATCCACCACGTTGGTAAATAAGATAAAAGTGAGCCACCTGGCGCTCTTATCCTATCCATCACGTCAGTAAATAAGATAGACACGGGCCGTGTAGCGGCTCGTTCGCCAAAAGGAAAACCACTGTGATCAACGAGATTAAAAACGACGCCAAGGACCGTATGGGCAAGAGCGTAGAAGCGCTCAAGACCCAAATGTCCAAGATCCGTACCGGCCGCGCTCACCCGAGCCTGCTCGACGGCATCCAGGTTGAGTATTACGGTGCTGCCACTCCGCTGAAACAGTTGGCCAACGTCGTGGCAGAAGATGCTCGCACCCTCTCCATCTCCATTTTTGACCGCTCCATGATCCAGGCGGTAGAGAAGGCGATCCTGACCTCCGATCTGGGCCTGAACCCGTCCAGCAATGGCCAGACCCTGCGCGTGCCGCTGCCGCCGCTGACCGAAGAGCGTCGTCGTGACCTGACCAAGATCGTCCGTGCCGAAGCGGAAAACGCTCGTGTTGCCGTGCGCAACATCCGTCGTGACGCCAACGCCGACCTGAAAGCGTTGCTGAAGGACAAAGAGATCTCCGAAGACGATGACCGTCGCGCCCAGGAAGAGATCCAGAAACTGACCGACTCCTACATCAAGCTGGTCGATGAGGCCCTTGCCGTAAAGGAGAAGGAGCTAATGGAAATCTAACCGTCTGAAAGGTATATTACGAGCGCCGTGTAGTGCCCCTGCACGGCGCTTTTGTCTTTGTGGGAGAATTACATGTCGCTTTTGGCTGCGTTGGGTGATTGTGCCAACTCGTCTTTACCCCGTCACGTCGCCATCATCATGGATGGTAACGGTCGCTGGGCCCAGAACCGAGGCAAGATGCGGGTTTATGGCCACAAGGCGGGCGTCAAGTCAGTGCGCGAGGCCGTTACCTTTGCTGCGCGTGCCAAGATCGAGGCATTGACCCTGTTTGCATTCTCCAGCGAGAACTGGCGCCGCCCGGAAGGGGAGGTCAGTGCCTTGATGGAACTGTTCATCACAGTGCTGGGTCGTGAGGTGCAGAAACTGCACAACAACGGGATCCGGCTCAAGGTGATTGGCGATACTGCTCGCTTTAGTGAGCGGTTGCAGGCCAAAATCGCCAAGGCGGAAGCCTTGACCGCCAATAACAAGGGGTTGACCCTGAACATTGCGGCCAACTATGGCGGCCAGTGGGATATCGCCCAGGCGGCCCGCAAGCTGGCTAAAGCAGTGGCGGCCGGTGAACTGGCCGCTGACGACATTGATGAATCCATGCTGACCCGCGAGGTTTGCATGGCCGATCTGCCACCCGTGGACCTGTTGATCCGCACTGGTGGCGATCATCGCATCAGCAACTTTGTGTTATGGCAGCTCGCCTATGCCGAGCTCTATTTTACCCCAGTATTGTGGCCCGATTTCAACGAGGCCGAGTTCAGTGAGGCGGTTGCCTCTTTCGTTGCCCGCGAGCGTCGCTTCGGTTGCACGGGTGAACAGATACGGGAATTGATCGCCGAGCAGCAGACCGGCTAAACCCCGCTCCCAAGAGAGAGGTTTCTTTTGCTAAAACAACGAATTATTACTGCTTTGATGTTGATCCCCCTGGTGTTGGGGGCGCTCTTCTTTCTGCCATTGAAATTTTTTGCCCTGTTGGCTGCGCTGGTGTTTTTGTTGGCCAGTCGCGAATGGAGCGGGTTTGTCTCTGCTGCTCCGCAGCAATGGTTGCCCATCGTATTTTGTCTGTTGCTCGGTACCAGCCTCTTTTGGCTGCCGGTGGAGCAACTCTGGACGCCCCACCTGCACCCTCTCGTGATGGGCGTGCTCTGGACCGCGGTAAGCTGGTGGCTGCTGGGTCTGCTGCTGGTACTGCGCTATCCCCAAAGCGCCAAGCTGTGGAAAGAGTCTATCTGGCTCAAGTCGCTGTTTGGTCTGGTGACCCTGGTTCCCTTCTTCTGGTCGCTGGTCGCCATCCGTGGTTACAACTTTTACCATGACCCCATGATGGGCGCCTGGATCCTGTTGTTCGTGATGGGACTGGTCTGGGCGGCAGATTCTGGCGCGTATTTTTTCGGCAAGGCGTTCGGTAAACACAAGCTGGCACCGGCTGTGAGTCCGGGCAAGACCATCGAAGGGATGTGTGGCGGCCTCTTTACCGCCAGCCTGCTGGCCATCGGCGTTACCTGGTCGATGGGATTTGTTCCTGCCAAGATGATCACCGTGCTGTTTTGCTCTCTGCTGGCGGTGCTTGCCTCCGTACTCGGCGATCTGACTGAGAGCATGTTCAAGCGCGAGGCGGGCATCAAGGACTCCGGCACCCTGTTGCCGGGTCATGGCGGGATTCTCGACCGGATCGACAGCCTGACCGCCGCCCTGCCGGTGTTTCTGCTCAGTTATCTGCTACTCAGTCAGGAGTTTTGATGCACAAGTCACTGGTTATTCTGGGGGCCTCCGGCTCCATTGGTCAGAGTACCTTGAAAGTGCTGCGCCATAATCCGGGCAGTTGGCAAGTGTTGGCGTTGACCGCCGCCCGCAACGTGGATGCCATGTTGCGGGACTGCCTCGAATTCTCCCCCCGTTTTGCCGTGATGGTCGATGAGGATGCCGCCCGTGAACTGGCTGCCCGTCTGAAAGCGCACGGCAGTGCGACCCGGGTCATGTCTGGTGCAGCAGCCCTTTGCGAGGTTGCCGCTCACCCCGACGCCCATAGCGTGATGGCCGCCATTGTGGGGGCGGCCGGACTGGCCCCGACCATGGCCGCGGTACGTGCCGGCAAGCGTATTTTGCTGGCCAACAAGGAGGCGCTGGTGATGTCCGGTGCTTTCTTCATGGAAGCCGTGCGCGAACATGGCGCCGAGCTGCTGCCCATCGACAGCGAACACAATGCCATCTTCCAGTGTCTGCCGACCGCCGTGCAGCGCCAGCCCTGTTTTTGCGATCTGGCGGCGGCGGGGATCAGCAAGATTTTGCTGACCGGTTCTGGCGGCCCGTTCCGTTACACCGAGATCAGCGAGCTGGCGAAGGTGACGCCGGCGCAGGCCATCGCCCATCCCAACTGGTCGATGGGGGCCAAGATTTCGGTCGACTCCGCCACCATGATCAACAAGGGGCTGGAGTACATCGAGGCGCGCTGGTTGTTCAATGCGGCGCCCGAGCAGATCCAGGTGGTGATCCACCCCCAGTCGGTGATCCACTCCATGGTGCAGTACAAGGATGGCTCCGTGCTGGCCCAGCTTGGCAATCCGGATATGTGTACCCCCATCGCCCATGCGCTGGCTTATCCCAATCGCATCCCTTCCGGTGTGGAACCTTTGGATTTCTTCAGTGTCGGAGAGTTCAGCTTTATCCGGCCTGATTACGATCGCTACCCCTGTCTGGCGCTGGCCATCAATGCCTGCCAGAAGGGACAAGCGGCGACCACTGCGCTCAATGCGGCCAACGAGGAGGCGGTTGCCGCCTTCTTGGCCGGGCGCATCGGCTTTATGGATATTGCCCGGATCAACGAGGCAGTGATGCTGGCGCTGGAGAGCAGCGCCGTCGGCTCGCTCGATGATCTGTTTGCCCTGGATGGTGCGGCAAGAGCCCGTGCTCACACTTTGATTGAGGATCTTGGCTGATGGGCGTTGTGTTGTGGAATATCGGTGCCTTTGTTGTTGCGCTGGGCCTGCTGGTCGCGGTGCACGAGTTTGGTCACTTCTGGGTGGCCCGTCGCTGTGGCGTCAAGGTTGAGCGCTTCTCCATCGGTTTTGGCAAGGCGATCTGGCGCCGGATGGGCAAGGATGGCACCGAATATGTGCTGGCGCTCATTCCCCTCGGTGGTTACGTCAAGATGCTCGATGGCCGGGTCGACGAGCTCAAGCCCGGTGACGAGCAGTACGCCTTCAACCACAAGAGTGTCTGGGCGCGGATGGCGATTGTCGCCGCAGGCCCCATGGCCAACTTCGTGTTTGCCCTGTTTGCCCTCTGGCTGATGTTTATCATCGGGGTGCCGAGCGTCAAGCCGGTGATCGGTGAGGTGCGTCCGGCATCCATCGTTGCCGAGGCGGGTGTGCTGCCGGGGATGGAGATTGTCGGGGTCGGCGATGAGCAGACCGGCGATTGGGAGAGCGTCACTTACGCCCTTATCAGTCATTTGGGTGATGATGCTGTGACTCTCAAGGTGCAGGCACCCAATACCAGCTATGCCACCGACAAAACCTTGTCGCTGACCGGCTGGACCTTCGATCCGGATAAAGAGTCGCCCATCGGTAGTCTGGGGATTGTCCCCCTGAGTGGCAAAGTGCTGCCCGTCGTGGCTGCTGTGGTGGCCAAGAGTGCCAGTGAAAAGGCGGGGCTGCAGGTCGGTGACCGTATCAAACAGGTCGGCGATCAGCCTATTACCGCGTGGGCCCAGTTTGTCGAGCTGGTGCAGCAGGCACCGGGCGAACCCCTGCAAGTGGTGGTTGAGCGCAACAACAGTGATCTCAACGTGACCCTGACCCCCGATAGCCGCAAGGTGCAGGGCAAGCTGGTTGGATTCGTCGGTCTCTCACCGCAACTGGTTCCATTACCGGATGAATATCGAATTCTGTTACAGTATGGGCCTTTGCAGGCGCTGTGGCATGGCGCGGACAAGACCTGGAGCCTGATCACGCTCACCTTTGACATGATTGGCAAGTTGATCGGTGGCATCGTGTCGCTGGACAACCTGAGTGGCCCCATCTCCATTGCCAAGGGCGCCGGTAGCAGTGCCGACTATGGTCTGGTCTATTTCTTGAGTTTTCTGGCGCTGATCAGCGTCAACCTGGGGATTATCAATCTGTTCCCCCTGCCGGTGCTCGATGGTGGCCATCTGGTCTATTTCCTGATCGAAGCGGTCACCGGCAAGCCGGTATCAGAGAAAATACAGGAAGTGGGTTTCAGGATCGGCGCCGCCATTCTGATGTTATTGATGGGCATTGCGCTGTTTAACGATTTCGCTCGCCTCTGAGGCCAGAGCATCAACAAGGACACATAAGAACAAAATGGCTGTTAAAAAAGCATTGGTGTTGAGTTGCCTGCTGGGTGCCAGTTTCCTGGCCCAGGCGGCCCCTGCCTCTTTTGTGGTGCAAGATATCCAAGTCGAAGGTCTGCAACGGGTGACCCTGGGTGCCGCACTGTTGAACCTGCCGATCCGGGTCGGTGATACCGTCGACTCCGTGGCTCTGGCCAGCGCCATCAAAAAGCTCTATGCCTCGGGTAACTTCGAGGATGTGAAGGTTTACCGTGACGGCCAGGTGCTGCAAGTGATGGTAAAGGAGCGTCCGACCATCTCCAGCATCGAGTTTGCCGGCAACAAGGATATCAAAGAGGAGCAACTGACCCAGAGTCTGGAGTCTTCCGGTATCCGTGTGGGTGATCCGCTGGATCGCACCGTACTCACCTCCCTCGAGAAGGGACTCGAAGATTTCTACTATGGCGTGGGTAAATACTCCGCCAAGGTCAAGGCCATCGTCACCCCGTTGCCGCGCAACCGGGTCGACCTCAAGTTCACCTTCGTGGAAGGGGAAGCGGCCAAGATCCAGCAGATCAACATCGTCGGCAACAGCGTCTTCCCTGAAGAGAAGCTGATTGCCCAGCTCTCCCTGCGCGACGAAGTGCCCTGGTGGAACTTCACCGCCGATCAGCGCTATCAGAAGCAGAAACTGGCCGGCGATATCGAGACCCTGCGCTCCTACTACATGGATCGCGGTTATATCCGCTTCCAGCAGGAGTCTACCCAGGTCTCCATGACCCCCGACAAGAAGGGCGTCTACGTTACCCTCAACATCAAGGAAGGGGATCAGTACAAGGTCTCCGGTGTCCAGCTCAAGGGTGACCTGATCGATCGCGGTGGCGAGATGAAGGGATTGATCCCGATCGCTGCCGGCAGCACTTACTCTGCCAGTCAGGTGACTCATACCGAAGAGGTGCTCTCCAAGTTCCTCGGCCGTTACGGTTATGCCTATCCGAAAGTTGTCACCTTCCCGCAGATCAATGACAAGACCAAGGAAGTGGAGCTGATCGTCAACATTGAGCCGGGCCCCCGTGTCTATGTGCGCAACATCAACTTCAGCGGTAACGCCACCACCGAAGATCAGGTACTGCGTCGCGAGATGCGCCAGATGGAGGGCACCTGGCTCTCCTCCGACAACATCGAGCAGTCCAAGAGTCGTCTCAACCGCCTTGGCTACTTTGAGAGCGTCGAAGTGGACACCAAGCGGGTGCCGGGCAACGATGACCTGGTTGACCTTGACTTCAAGGTCAAGGAGCAGCCAGCAGGCTCCATCAACGCCGGTATCGGTTACGGTACCGAATCGGGTCTGAGCCTGCAGGCGGGGATCTCCCAGGACAACTTTATGGGTACCGGTAAAAAGGTCTCCATCAACGCCAGCACCAACGACTACTCCAAGAACGTTGACCTGAGCTACAACGACCCCTACTTCACCGTAGATGGTGTCAGCCTGGGTGGTCGGGTCTACTACAACCAGTTCCGCGCCGATGATGCTGATATTGTCGATTACGAGAACGAAACCATCGGTTTCCGTCTCTCCAGCGGTTTCCCGGTCAACGAGTTCAACCGTCTCGACTTCAGTACCGGTATCGAGAGCACCAAGCTGAGCCGTCCCTCATTCAATAGCCAGAACTATCAGGAATGTCTAAAGGACAATCCGGATACTGACGGCAATACCTATTGCTGGGATCAGTGGAACGATAATCGCCAGTCGGTGCAGATGGATCAGTTCTGGAATCTCTATTCACAGGATGGTTCCAACCTCGACTTTGTGACCGTCGATGTCACCGCTGGCTGGACCCGCTCCACCCTGAACAAGGGGATGTTCCCGACAGCCGGTGACCGCCAGCGTGTCAACGCCAAGGTGACCGTGCCGGGCATGGAACTGCAGTACTACAAGCTTTCCGCCGAAGATGCCCACTACTTCCCGCTCGATGCGGATCATAACTGGGTGATGATCGGCAAGGGGCGCGTCTCCTACGGTAACGGCTATGGCGATGACCCCATGCTGCCGTTCTTCGAGAACTACTATGCCGGTGGTTTCGATACGGTACGTGGCTTCAAGAGCAACACCATTGGTCCCAAGGCGATTTACAAGACCTACAACAAACCGGGGGTTGGCACTTGTACTGGCAGTCAACCTTGTGAGACCGGCAGTTATGAAGGTTCCGACACCTCGGTGGGCGGTAACGCTCTGGCCGTTGCAACACTGGAGCTGGTCTTCCCGACCCCGTTCGTCTCCGAGACCTATCGTCCGCAGATCCGTTCCACCGTCTTTATGGATGCAGGTACCGTCTGGAGCACTGATTTTGCCAACGGAGCATATCCTTGCGCCGCCGGTTCTGATTGCAACTATCTGAGCCAGGACTACTCCAGCCCGGGCAATATCCGGGTCTCTGCCGGTGTCTCCCTGCAGTGGCTCTCGCCGATGGGCCCGCTGGTGTTCGCCTTGGCCAAGCCGATCAAGAAATACGAAGGGGATCGCACCGAGTTCTTCTCCTTCAACATCGGTCGTACTTTCTAAGCAGAGTTTCGCCCCCACCCATGCGGTGGGGGTCTTCAATGATGGGACGCGCGGTATGCGTGCCTCACCAGGTAACAAGACGGTCCTAACGCCGCTTGCATAATCGGGTAAATCAGGTAGCCCTCGCCATGAGGGAACAAGGAGTAAGTGTGAATAAAGCGTTGAAAGTAGCTGGTTTGAGCTTTGCACTGATGGCTGCCGGCATGGGTTCTGCCTTCGCTGAGACCAAGATCGCCGTGGTTGATATGGGCGAAGTCTTCCAAAAGCTGCCCCAGCGTGAAGCCGTTGCAGCCAAGCTGAAAGGTGAATTCGAGCCGCGTATGCGTGAGCTGCAAAAGCTGGAACAGGAAGGCCAGAAGCTGGTCGAGAAGTTCCGCAAGGATGAAGCCTTCATGAGCGCCGAGCAGAAGAAGCAGAACCAGGAGAAGCTGGCCAAGCTGCAGATGGAGTTCAACCAGAAGCGTCAAGCCTTTGAGCAGGACAACGGCCGCCGTCAGTCCGAAGAGCGCAACAAGATCCTGACCAAGGTGCAGGCTGCCATCGATTCCATCGCCAAGAGCAATGGTTACGATCTGGTGCTGGAGCGCAATGCCGCCCCGTATGCCGCCAGCAAGCTGGACATCTCCGGCCAGGTTATTTCTCAGGTAAGCAAGAGCAACTAATTGATGGCATTCACTCTCGCACAGCTGGCCCAGCAACTGGGGGCCCAGGTCCATGGCGACGGAACCCTGGAAATCCGCAAGGTAGCGACACTGGAAAAGGCCGGGGAGGGGGATATCACCTTCCTGTCCAACAAGAAGTACCGGCACTATCTGGAGCAGAGCAAGGCGACCGCCGTGCTCATTACAGAAGCGGATCTGCCATTTTGTCCCACCAATGCCTTGGTGCTCAAAGACCCCTATGTGGGCTTTGCCCGGGTAGCCCAACTGCTGGACACCACCCCGCAGCCGGCCACGGATATTCATCCGAGTGCCGTTATCGCGGCTGACGTGCAACTGGGCGAGAGAGTGGCCATCGGCGCCAATGCAGTGATCGAATCCGGTGTCGTGCTGGGTGACGATGTACGCATTGGCCCGGGCTGTTTTGTTGGCAAAAATACCCGGCTGGGAGCCCGCTCCCGGCTGTGGGCCAACGTCACCCTCTATCACAATGTGACCATGGGTACCGACTGTCTGGTTCAATCCGGCACAGTGATCGGCGCCGATGGTTTCGGTTATGCCAACGAGCGTGGTGAGTGGATCAAGATCCCCCAGCTCGGCGGTGTGACTATTGGCAACCGGGTCGAGATCGGTGCCTGTACCACCATTGATCGCGGTGCGCTGGAAGATACCCGCATCGCTGACAACGTCATCATCGACAACCAGTGCCAGATCGCCCACAACGTGGAGATCGGCTATGGCACCGCCGTGGCGGGCTCTACCGTGATGGCTGGTAGTCTCAAGGTCGGCAAATACTGTATCATTGGCGGCGCTTCCGTCTTTAACGGGCATATGGAGATCTGCGACCAGGCCACCGTCACCGGTATGGCCATGGTGATGCGACCCATTACCGAGCCCGGTGTCTACTCTTCCGGCATCCCTCTGCAAACCAATAAAGAGTGGCGCAAGACCGCCGCCCGGGTGATGCGTATCGAAGAGATGCACAAGCGGTTAAGCAAGCTTGAGAAGAAGCTGGATCAAGAATAATCACGATTGGTATAGGGTACTGTTTTGACTACTGAAAAGAAGAGCCTGGGTATCCAGGAAATCATGGATCTGCTGCCCCACCGTTATCCGTTTCTGATGGTGGATCGTGTAGACGACTACGAGATCAGCGATGAGCGCAAAACCCTGCGCGCCATCAAGAACGTCTCGTTCAACGAGCCGATCTTCCAGGGGCACTTCCCGGCCAAGCCGGTGTTCCCGGGCGTACTGATCCTGGAAGCGATGGCACAGGCCACCGGTATCCTGGCCTTTACCATGGTGGGCAAGCCGTCTCCCAACGAACTCTACTATTTTGCCTCAATCGACAACGCTCGTTTCAAGCGCCCGGTCGGCCCCGGTGATCAACTGGTGCTGGACGTGGAGTTCCTGAAAGAGCGTCGCGGTATTGCCAAGTTCACCGGTGTCGCCACCGTCGACGGTGAAGTGGTCTGTACCGCCGAGCTGATGTGCGCCAAACGCGAGGTTTAACACACGTGATCGACCAGACTGCCATCATTCACGATACTGCCATCGTCCATGAGTCTGCCGTGATCGGTAAAGGGGTTGAAATCGGCCCCTTTTCTGTCATCGGCGCCGAGGTGGAAATCGGTGACAACACCTGGGTAGGTTCCCATGTGGTGATCAAGGGCCCGACCAAGATTGGTTGCGGCAACAAGATCTTCCAGCATACCTCCATCGGTGAGGATTGCCAGGACAAGAAGTATGCCGGTGAGCGCACCTTCCTCGAGATTGGCGACAACAACGTCATTCGCGAGAACTGCACCTTCCACCGTGGCACCATTCAGGATCAGAGCCTGACCAAAGTGGGCAGCGGTAACCTGTTCATGGTCAACGTTCACGTTGCCCATGACTGCATCATCGGTGACAACTGCATCTTCGCCAACAACGCGACCCTGGCGGGCCACGTGGTGATCGGTGACTTCGTGATCTTTGGTGGTCTCTCCGCCATTCACCAGTTTGGCCGCGTCGGCTCCCACGCCTTCGTCGGTGGCTGCGCCGCCCTGAACAAGGACGTGCCACCTTACGTGATGGCCGCCGGCAACTACGCCAAGCCGTTCGGGGTCAACTCCGAAGGGCTGCGTCGCCGCGGTTTCAGCGCCGAGGCCATCTCTGCCGTCAAGCGTGCCTACAAAGAGATCTTCCGCTCCGGCAAGACCATCGAAGAGGTGCTGCCGGTGCTGATCGAGATGGCGCAAGCCGAACCGGCCGTCCAGCTCTATGTGGACTTCCTCAAAGATAACGAGCGCGGGATCATCCGTGCCTGATCCGGTTTGTATCGGTATCGTCGCCGGAGAGGTCTCCGGCGACATTCTGGCTGCCGGTCTGGTGCGTGAGCTGCAGGCCCGCTACCCGGATGCGCAGTTCGAAGGGATCGCCGGGCCGCGGATGCAGGCCCTCGGCGTCAAGGCACTGTTCGAGATGGAAGAGCTCTCCGTCATGGGGATCACCGAGGTGCTTGGCCGTCTGCCGCGCATCCTCAAAGTCCGTCGCGAACTGTTGCGCCACTTTATTGCCAATCCGCCCGATATCTTCATCGGTGTGGATGCACCGGATTTCAATATCGGAGTGGAGCTGAAACTGCGCCGCGCCGGTATCAAGACGGTTCACTATGTCAGCCCCTCTGTGTGGGCCTGGCGCCAGAACCGCATTCACAAGATCAAGGCCGCTACCGACATGGTGCTCGCCTTCCTGCCATTCGAGAAAGCCTTCTACGACCGCTTCGACGCCCCTTGCCGTTTTGTTGGCCACACCATGGCGGATGACATTCCGCTGGTGCCGGATCAGGCTGCCGTGCGTCGCAAGCTGGGCATCGATGCCAACCGCCGCTGGCTGGCGGTACTGCCGGGCAGCCGCACGGCGGAAGTGGGCTTTATGTCCCCCCTGTTTCTCGAAGCGTGCAAACACCTGACGGTGCGCTATCCGGATCTCGGTTTTATCGTGCCGCTGGTCAACCAGAAACGGCGCGAGCAGTTTATGGCCATCAAGGCTGAGGTAGCGCCGGGTCTCGACATGGTGCTGCTGGAAGGGCAGGGCCGCGAGGCGATGATCGCCGCCGACGTGGTGATGCTGGCCTCCGGCACCGCAGCGCTCGAAGCCATGCTGGTGAAAAAGCCGATGGTGGTGGGCTACAAGCTTAAACCCTTCAGCTATTGGCTGGCCCAGCGACTGGTGAAGACCGAATTTGTCTCTCTGCCCAACCTGCTGGCCGGTCGCATGCTGGTGCCGGAACTCATCCAGCACAAGTGCACCCCGGAGAATCTGGTGGAAGAGGTGAGCAAGTACTTCGAGCACGACAACAGTGCGCTGGTCAACACCTTCACCGAGCTGCACCAGCTGATCCGCTGCAATGCCGACTCGCAGGCCGCCGATGCGGTGGCGGATCTGCTCGTCAGATAACGCTATTTCGGACCGTCGATTGCGCCGCGCTACCCGTACATTCGTTTTCGAGCGGTAATGCCGCGCCAGTCGACCCCTGTCAGGCCCCACGGGGCCTGTTTTGATTCAAGGCTACAAGATGATGATCGATATTCCTGACGACAAGCTGGTTGCCGGTGTGGACGAAGTGGGCCGTGGCCCGCTGGTGGGTGACGTGGTCACCGCTGCGGTCATTCTCGATCCCGCCAATCCGATCGCGGGGCTCAACGACTCCAAGAAGCTCTCCGAGAAGAAGCGGCTGGCGCTGTTTGACGAGATCAAAGAGAAAGCGCTCGCCTGGGCCATCGGTCGCGCCAGCCCGGCGGAGATCGACGAGCTCAACATCCTGCATGCCACCATGCTGGCGATGCAGCGCGCCGTGGCGGGACTGAAGGTCACCCCCGAGCTGGTCTTTATCGATGGCAACCGTTGCCCGGCATTGCCGATGGAAGCGCGCGCTGTGGTCAAGGGCGATAGCCTGGTGGCCGCCATCAGTGCCGCCTCGATCCTCGCTAAGGTGACCCGCGACGGCGAGATGACCGAGCTGGACAGCCGTCATCCCGAATATGGTTTTGCCCGTCACAAGGGTTATCCGACCGCTGAGCACCTCGCCATTCTGGCCGAGCGTGGCCCGTTGCCCGAATATCGCAAGAGCTTCAAACCGGTGCGCCGTGCACTGGGGATCGAGTAGACCATGCCATTTAGTTTGAGCAGCGAGAGGAGATGACGATGGCTGACCCCCGTTTTATCCACCTGCGAGTCCACTCCGACTTCTCCATGGTCGATGGCCTGCAGAAGATCAATCCCATCGTCGGGGCGGCGGCGGCCAACAACATGCCGGCGCTGGCGCTGACCGATCAGATGAACATGTGTGGTCTGGTGCGCTTCTATGGAGCGGCCCACGGCAAGGGGATCAAGCCCATCGTCGGTGCCGACTTCTGGGTGCAGAGCGATGAGCTCGGCGACGAGCAGTTCCGCCTCACCCTGCTAGCCATGGATAACGACGGCTACCAGAACATCACCCTGCTTATCTCCCGCGGTTACCAGCGCGGCCACGTGCAGGGGCGGCCGGTTATCGACAAGAGCTGGCTCGCCGAACACGCCAAGGGGGTGATCGTCCTCTCCGGCGGGCGCGAGGGGGATGTGGGCAAGTTCCTGCTCAAGGGCAACCGGCAGATGACCGAGCAGTGTGTCGCCTTCTATCAGACCCACTTCCCCGATGCCTACTACCTCGAACTGCTGCGTACCGGTCGACCCGACGAAGAGGTCTACCTGCACATGGCGGTGGCGATTGCCACCGAGTTCGCGCTGCCGGTGGTCGCCACCAACGAGGTGGTGTTCCTCAACGCCGATGATTTCGACGCCCACGAAATCCGGGTCGCCATCCACGATGGCTATACCCTGATGGACAAGCGCCGCCCCCGTCGCTACAGCCCCCAGCAGTACCTGCGCAGTCAGGAGGAGATGGCGGAGCTGTTTGCCGATATCCCCGAAGCGCTGGAAAACACGGTGGAGATCGCCAAGCGCTGCAACGTGACGGTGCGTCTTGGCGAGTACTTCCTGCCCAACTTCCCGACCGGCGACATGACCACAGAAGATTTTCTGGTGGCCAAATCGAAAGAGGGTCTGGAGGAGCGTCTCGAGTTCCTGTTCCCGGATCCGCAAGTGCGGGCCGAGCGTCGTCCCGAGTATGACGAGCGTCTCGACATCGAGCTGAAAGTGATTAACCAGATGGGCTTCCCGGGTTACTTCCTCATCGTGATGGAGTTTATCCAGTGGTCCAAGGACAACGGCATTCCCGTTGGCCCTGGCCGGGGCTCGGGGGCGGGCTCTCTGGTGGCCTACGCCCTCAAGATCACTGACCTCGACCCGCTGGAATTTGACCTGCTGTTCGAACGTTTCCTGAACCCCGAGCGGGTATCCATGCCCGACTTCGACGTCGACTTCTGCATGGACCGACGCGACGAGGTGATCGAGCACGTCTCCGACATGTATGGCCGGGATGCGGTCTCCCAGATCATCACCTTCGGTAGCATGGCGGCCAAGGCGGTGGTGCGGGATGTGGGCCGGGTGCTGGGCCATGCCTACGGCTTTGTGGATCGCATCTCCAAGCTGATCCCGCCGGATCCGGGCATGACGCTGGCCAAGGCATTTGAGGCCGAGCCCAAGCTGCCCGAGCTCTACGAGCAGGATGAGGAGGTCAAAGACCTCATCGACATGGCCCGCCGCCTGGAAGGGGTGGTGCGCAACGCCGGTAAACATGCCGGTGGCGTGGTGATCGCACCCACCAAGATCACCGACTTTGCGCCGCTCTACTGCGATGACGAAGGCCATCACCCGGTCACCCAGTTCGACAAGAACGACGTGGAATACGCCGGCCTGGTGAAGTTCGACTTCCTGGGTCTGCGCACCCTCACCATCATCGACTGGGCGCTCGGCATGATAAACCCGCGTCTTGCCAAAGAGGGCAAGCCGCCGGTCGATATCGCCGCCATCCCCATCGATGACAAGAAGTCGTTTGACCTGTTGCAGCGCTACGAGACCACCGCGGTATTCCAGCTGGAATCCCGCGGCATGAAGGATCTCATCAAGCGGCTGCGCCCCGACTGCTTCGAAGACATGATCGCACTGGTGGCCCTGTTCCGACCGGGCCCGCTCCAGTCAGGCATGGTGGATAACTTCATCGACCGCAAGCACGGTAATGAAGCGATCTCCTATCCGGACGAGAAGTGGCAGCACGAGAGCCTGAAACCGATTCTGGAACCGACCTACGGCATCATCCTCTATCAGGAGCAGGTGATGCAGATCGCCCAGACCCTGGCTGGCTACACGCTCGGTGGCGCAGACATGCTGCGCCGGGCGATGGGTAAGAAAAAGCCCGAGGAGATGGCCAAGCAGCGAGCCGGTTTCGAGGAGGGCGCCGTCAAAAATGGCGTCGACGGCGAACTGGCGATGAAGATCTTCGATCTGGTGGAGAAGTTTGCGGGCTACGGCTTCAACAAATCCCACTCCGCCGCCTATGCGTTGGTCTCCTACCAGACCCTCTGGCTCAAGACCCACTTCCCGGCCGAGTTCATGGCGGCGGTTATGACCGCCGATATGGACAACACCGACAAGATCGTGACTCTGGTGGACGAGTGTCAGCGGATGGGGCTCACCGTGATCCCGCCGGATGTGAACACTGGCCGCTATCGCTTCTCGGTCAACGAAGATGGCCATATCGTCTACGGGATCGGGGCGGTGAAAGGGGTGGGTGAAGGCCCCATCGATGCGATCTTGAGCGCACGGGATCAGGACGGCCCATTCCGCGATCTGTTCGACTTCTGCAACCGGGTCGACATCAAGAAGCTCAACAAGCGGGTGATGGAGAAGCTGATCCTCTCCGGCGCCATGGATCGGCTCGGCCCCCACCGCGCCGCCCTGATGGCGACCCTGGAGGAGGCGATGCGGGCCGCCGAGCAGCACGCCAAGGCGCAGGCGGTGGGGCAGGTCGACATGTTCGGCGTGCTCACTGAAGAGATTGACGACGTCAAAAAGGCGTTTGCCAACGTGCCGCACTGGCCTGACAAGGTGTGGCTGGAAGGGGAACGCGAGACCCTCGGGCTCTATCTCACCGGCCACCCCATCAACCAGTACAGCAGCGAATTGCGTCGCTATACCTCGGGTCGCCTGTGCGATCTGCATCCCACCTCCCGCGATACCGTAACCACGGCGGCTGGGCTGGTGATCGCGGCCCGCAGCATGGTGACCAAGCGTGGCAACAAGATGGGGATCTTCACTCTGGACGACCGTTCCGGTCGCCTCGATGTGACCCTGTTCAGTGAAGCGCTGGAAAAATATGAAGAATTGATGCAAAAAGACCGCATTTTGGTGGTTTCTGGACAGGTCAGCTTTGATGACTTCTCCGGTGGCCTTAAAATGTCGGCTCGAGAATTACTGGATATCAACGATGCGAGGGAGCGTTTTGCCAGAGCAATCCGCATCTCCCTCGATGAACAGCGGATTGATGATCGCTTTTTCCCGCGTTTGTGCGAGATTTTGGAGCCCGCCCGTGCCGGAGTCTGTCCGGTTCAGGTAAACTATCGTCGCCCCGGCTCCCGGGTGCGATTGACGCTCGGTACCGAGTGGCGGGTGACGCCCACCGATCAACTGATAGATGACTTGCGAGTCCTGCTTGGACGAGAGCGGGTTGAATTGGTTTTTGATTAGAGGTTCTAAGGCCCTATGAGTCTTTTTCTGGATTTTGAACAGCCGATTGCCGAGTTGCAGGCGCAGATTGATGAACTCAAACATGTGAGTGAAGGCAATCACGCCGTGGATCTGAAAGACGAGATCCGCCGGCTGGAGAAGAAAAACGAAGAGCTGACCAAGAAGATCTTCGGTGATCTGGGTGCCTGGCAGGTATCCCAGATGGCGCGTCATCCCCAGCGCCCCTACACCTTTGACTATATCGAGCATATCTTCACCGATTTCGACGAGTTGGCTGGCGATCGCGCCTATGCCGATGACAAGGCTATCGTCGGCGGCATCGCCCGTCTTGACGGCGAGCCGGTGATGGTGATTGGTCACCAGAAGGGTCGCGAGACCAAAGAGAAGATCAAGCGCAACTTCGGCATGCCGCGTCCGGAAGGGTACCGCAAGGCCCTGCGTCTGATGGAGATGGCCGAGCGCTTCAAGATGCCGATCATCACCTTTATCGACACCCCGGGCGCTTACCCTGGCGTCGGTGCCGAAGAGCGTGGCCAGTCCGAGGCGATTGCCCGCAACCTGAAAGTGATGGCCGGTCTGACCGTGCCGGTGGTCTGCACCGTGATAGGTGAGGGTGGCTCCGGTGGTGCGCTGGCAATCGGCGTGGGTGACCGCGTCAACATGCTGCAGTACTCCACCTACTCCGTCATCTCGCCGGAAGGGTGTGCCTCCATCCTGTGGAAGAGCGCTGACAAAGCTTCTGTGGCTGCCGAAGCGATGGGTATCACTGCCCAGCGTCTGAAAGAGCTCAAGCTGATCGACCACGTGATCGACGAGCCTCTCGGTGGTGCCCACCGCGATGTGGAGAAGATGGCTAAAAACCTCAAAGCCCGCATCAAGCAGGATCTGGACGCCCTGCGTCCGCTCGATACCGAGCAACTGCTGGAGCAGCGTTACCAGCGTCTGCTGGGCTACGGCTACTGCTAAGCGCAGCCGTCAATCCCGAGTATTCAGGCCCCCGTCAGCGACGGGGGCTTTTTATTGCGGTTGATCTGCCATTTTGGTGAGAGCCCCAACGCGCCCTGAAACGGCGTCGCTCACTCTTCGCGGGTGAGGGGCAGGGTTGGTATGCCACGCTGTTGGTGATGACTGTCAGTAGCCTACAGCATCCTTTGGCATCGCTGGCGATGGCATGACAAGCCACGTGATCATCCGATTGCGGCAGAAAAAAGCGCCCCGACTGTGCGGAGCGCTTTTACAGGTGTCTGGCAGTATTACAGTTCAATCTCGTCTGTAAGACCTTCATAGGCGATATCGATGGATTGCAGCTCCTTCTGCAGGCGATGTTTGTCTTTCAACGCCTCGATTTCACGCCATTTACGTTTTTTTCCCGTTGTCCCGCGGCTACGCGAACCGAGTTCAACCACCTCGTCATAATCGAAGTTGAACATTTCCATGGCTCCCTCCTTGGTTTTTATCGTTTTCACCACCCGTATAACATAACGAATCTGAAATTAAAACGTTTTCGTGACGACTCTATGACAGCGCTAAAAAAGCCCATGAAAAAAACCGGGCCCCTTGGTAGGGGCCCGGTTTTTATCAGAAAAAAGAACTGATTACAGGCGGCTTGCCAGCATGGTTTCCAGCTTGCCCTGGTCGATAGCAAACATGCGGATACCTTCGCCCAGCTTCTCGTGAGCCATGGCATCCTGGTTCAGTTCCCAGCGGAATTCGGCTTCGGTCATCGGGGTCGGTTTGGCCTTGCGCTCACCGGTGTAGTCCAGTTTGCGTACCACGGCGCCTTCGGTCTTGCTCAGCTCTTCCAGCAAGGCCGGGCCAATGGTCAGGCGGTCGCAACCGGCCAGTTCCAGGATCTCGCCGGTGTTGCGGAAGCTGGCGCCCATCACCACGGTCGGGTAGTCGTGCTGCTTGTAGTAGTTGTAGATGGAAGTGACGGAGACCACGCCCGGATCTTCGCTGGCGGTGTAATCACGGCCATTTTTGGCCTTGTACCAGTCGAGGATACGACCCACGAACGGGGAGATCAGGAAGGCACCGGCTTCGGCACAGGCACGGGCCTGGGCGAAGGAGAACAGCAGGGTCAGGTTGCACTGGATACCCTCTTTCTCCAGTACCTCGGCGGCACGGATCCCTTCCCAGGTGGAGGCCAGCTTGATCAGAATGCGGTCGTTGCTGATACCCGCTTCGTTGTAGAGACGGATCAGCTTGCGGGCCTTGGCGATGCTGGCTTCGGTATCGAAGGAGAGACGGGCATCCACTTCGGTAGAGATGCGGCCCGGAACGATCTTCAGCACTTCCAGACCGATGTTGACGGCCAGCTTGTCGCCCGCGTCGATGATTTGCTGTGCCTTGTCCTGGCTCTGGGCTTTGGCCCATTTGATGGCGTCTTCGATCAGCGGAGCGTACTCGGGGATCTCGGAGGCCTTCAGAACCAGAGAGGGGTTGGTGGTGGCATCGATGGGCTGATAGCGTTTGATGGCTTCGATATCACCGGTGTCGGCAACAACAGTGGTCAGGGCTTTCAGCTGGGTTAATTTATCGGCCATAGCGAATATCATCTCTTAATGAGGGAGTAATCCCTGGGTTGCGGGCTTGAGACGGTGGTTCTGAAATAAAATTACAGGATCTTGGTGCCTCAGGCTCAGAAAAGCGCGATGGGAGCGGCCCATCGTCATTGCCTGCCTAATTAATACTGATGTGCTGCATCCTGCAATAGGGGCGCTTGGTTGTTAAACATTCAGGCTGTTGAGTTATCCCGTTTTATGGCTTGAAACTATATGATTAGTAAGGTTTTTTACATTTCCCTTCGACCTCGCTCCGGTTTGCTTTCAGCTGAACTTTTTTAGCCAATATCCATATTTGTGTCGTCGATCACATAAATTATCTCGCTACGTACTTGAAATTTAATTACAGCGAAAACGTTTGGCGAAATATCGCCGTTTGAAAGCCATTTCATGCAAGCGTTTGCGTTTTCGGATAGCTCATCAGGGATATATCAAAATGGTTCTCTTATGGGGCTTAATGGTGGCCTGTCTGATTGAATTATTGAGTTTGTTGAAAGTTTGCGATTTAAATGGAGCTTTATGGGCTTTTACCGTTCGTTTTTTGTGTCTCGCGTGACCGGGATCACTATTCCGGGCTCTCCCGCTGTGCTAGATTCCGCCCCTTTAGCGAAACGCTAATTAAACGACAGACAGAAAACGGTCAGCGCAGACTGGCCATGGATGTGAATAACAACGAGAGAATTATGGACACCTTGATTGCGATGCTAAACGACCTGATGTGGGGAGCCGTGCTCATCTACCTGCTCATCGGGGTCGGTATCTTTTTCACCTTCCGCCTGGGTTTTATCCAGATCCGTCACTTTGGCCACATGTTTTCCGTGCTGAAAAACAGCCGTAAATCGGACAACGCGGGCATCTCCTCCTTCCAGGCCCTCTGTACCAGCCTTGCCGCCCGTGTCGGCACCGGCAACCTGGCCGGTGTGGCTGTCGCCATCTATCTGGGTGGCCCCGGCGCCATCTTCTGGATGTGGCTGATTGCCTTTATCGGCATGGCGACCGCCTTCGTCGAAAGCACCCTGGCCCAGCTCTACAAGGTCAAGGATGAGGATGGCAACTACCGTGGTGGCCCGGCCTACTACATGGAGAAAGGCCTTGGCATGCGCTGGATGGGGGTGGTGTTTTCGCTCTGCCTGATCCTGGCATTTGGTCTGGTGTTCAACGCGGTGCAGGCCAACTCCATCAGTCTGGCGATGAAGGTGGCGTTTGGTATTCCTGACTGGGTCAGCGGTCTGGCGCTGGTGGCGCTCTCCGGCCTGATTATCTTCGGCGGCATTCGTGGCATCGCCCGTTTTGCAGAGCTGGTGGTGCCCTTTATGGCGCTGGCCTACATCCTGCTGGCGCTGGTGATCGTGGCGATGAACATCACCGAGTTGCCTCATGTCTTCATGCTGATCATCAAGTCCGCCTTCGGGATTGAACAGGCAGGCTCGGGTGCGCTGGGTTATGCCATCTCCCAGGCGATGATCAACGGTATCAAGCGTGGTCTCTTCTCCAACGAAGCGGGGATGGGCTCTGCGCCCAACGCTGCGGCGACTGCCACTCCCTATCCGCCGCACCCGGCCTCCCAGGGTTATGTGCAGATGCTGGGGGTCTTTATGGACACCATCGTCATCTGCAGCTGTACCGCCGCCATCATCCTGATGTCAGGTCAGTTTGAGCCGGGCTCCGGCGTGACAGGTGTCGAGCTGACCCAGCGGGCGCTCTCCTCCCAGATTGGTAGCGGTGGCAACATCTTCATTGCTGCGGCCATCTTCTTCTTCGCCTTCACTTCTATCGTGGCGAACTACTCCTATGCCGAGACCAATCTGGTGTTCCTCGAGCACAACCACAAGGGCGGCCTGATGCTGTTCCGGGTGTTCGTGCTGGGGATGGTGATGTTCGGTGCCGTGGGTGAGTTGCCGATCGTGTGGGCCATGGCGGATGTCTCCATGGGTCTGATGGCCATTGTCAACCTGGTGGCGATCCTGCTGCTCTCCAGCGTTGCCATCAAGCTGGCGAAGGATTACAACGACCAGCTCCGGCTGGGCAAGGTACCCACCTTCGATGCCAACAAATACCCCGAGATCCGCTCCCAGCTGGAAGAGGGGATTTGGGACAATCCGACCAAAAAATAACAAGCGGTGAATCAAACCTCTTGATTAAAACCTGAAGGGGGAGCCGGTGGCTCCCCCTTCTTTTATGAGCCGCTCTTCTGCGGCTGATCCCAGCGCTGGGCGAGCTGTCTGACACGCCGTTGCAACTGGCGCCAGCAGCGCCCTTGTTGCCGGTCGTTGAGGGGGGCATAACGCCAGCGGCGATAGAGCCACGCACTCTTTAGCAGGGAGTGGGCAAGGTCGGGACGCAGCCGTGCCAGCCGCTCGCACCATGCCCCCATGCTCTCGGCGGGCTGGGGTGGGTAGCCACTGCGTTTGCCCCGTTTGAGCAAGGGCTGCCAGATGCGCCGCTCTGGCGGCAGGCGGGCGGGCAACAGCAGGGGCAGGCTCACCAGCAGGGCGACCAGCATCAGGCTGGCGAGGATCAACCAGGGCGTGTGCCCCGCCAGTGCGGGCCAGCGCAGGCCGATTTGTTGCCAGAGCTGACCCGCATCGTAACCAATCACCCAGCGACTCCACTGGTAGTCGATATTGTTGCCCCACCAGCGCAGTTGATTGAGCAGGGCCCAGTTGCGATAACGCTGCAAAGCGAGCGGGTCGGCAGCGGTAAACTCGTCGCTCAGCGCCTCCCTCACGCCGCCTTCAATGCGCTCCGGTGCCACTGCCGCCGTGGGGTCGATTCGCTGCCACTTTCCCCCTTCATCGAGATACTCCACCCAGGCATGAGCATCGAACTGGTGTACCGCCAGATAGTTGCCCGTGGGATTCCACTCGCCGCCGAGATAACCGGTGACCAGCCGTGCCGGAATGCCGGCCGCGCGCAGCACGAAAGCGGTCGCCATGGCGTAGTGGCCGCAAAAGCCCTGCTTGGTATCGAACAGAAACTCATCCACCCCGTCACGGCCAAGTCGTGGCGGGGTCAGGGTGTAGTAATAGGATTGGCTGCGAAACTGTTCGAGCAGGGCGGCGACCAGCTCTGCGCGATCCGGGTGGCGTGCGGCCAGCCCTTGGCCGTGAGCGCGCGCTCTCGGGTTGCCTCCGGCTGGCAGTTGCAGGTTGCGCTGGGCGGCTTGGCTATCATCCTCGATCTGTTCTTCGCCGCGGCCAATGCGATAACGGATCGCCACCTCGCCGCTCCCCTGCCGATAGAGGGTGTCGAGAGGGGTGAGCAGAACCGGGCCCGCCAGCAGACGCGGTTCACTCAGGGCAAAGGCCCAGCGGTGGCGCTGAGGCTCGGCGATCACCTCGTAGCTCCCGGCTGGCAACGGGCTATCTGCCAGTTGAGTGTTGGCCTGAGAAGATGCCAGAAGGGTGAGCCCGGTCTGCACCGGCACTGTCTGCTGCCATGCTTTGACCTCGGGGCTCAGCAACCAGCGCTGGCCATCTAAAACTTCTTGGCGCATCACCGGAAAGTAGCGCTCGCGGGCAGGGGGCGGGCCATCGGCAAAAGTGACCCGAAACGCCAGTTCCGAGGAGTTGACCAGTTCGCTGATATCGCCGGGGGCCAGCTCTTCCGAGAGCCCCGACAGGGCGCGGCTGGTGGTGGGCATCTGCCAGAGGGGCGGGAGCCTCGGCAGCAGCAAAAACAGGGTGATAAGCAGGGGAAGCGCCAGCAGCAGGGCGCCGCCCGCGCTGCGCCAAGGCCGTTTCTGCTCGGGGGCGATGGCGGCCACCAGCGCGGTCACTGCCAGCCAGAGCGCTACTGTCATTCCGGCCGTCCAGCCGATGCTCTGTCGCTGCACCAGCGCCAGCGCGATCAGAAAGAAGGCGAGCAGCAGCACCTGCTCGATATCCCGCTCGCGCCGTACCTCGATCATCTTGAGGCTATAGCCTAGCCAGAGCAGATTGATCAGGGCGGGCAGGGTGCCCAATGTGCGCCACTGCAGCCCCAGCAACAGCACAGTGGTGATGGCCAGCAGCGCCAACCCGCGGGCAGGCAGGGGCGGCCAGCCGCGCCACAGCATAATGGCCCGGACGCCGAGGGTGATGGCGCCAACTGTTACTACCCAGAGTTGCAACTGGGGCCAGAGCGCCGCGACCAGCAGCAGCTGTTGCAGGGCGATGAGTGGCAGCAGGCGGCGGTTATCGAGCAGCATCGGGCGTGCTCTTCGGTGGTGTGGCATCTAACTGGGCCAGTGCTAGCAGGCAGCGCAGCACAAAGGCGGCACTGCTATCGGGCCCCAGTGTCTGGTTTGCCAGCGTCAGGGTAAAGGGGATGCCCCGCTTGCCGTAATCGGCGCACCACCAGGCGAGCACCGCCAGCCGCTGCTCCAGATCCCCACCCGCGACCCGCTGCAAGGTGAGGCGAGTGTCATCCTGCAGCGGTTCATGGAACTGCTTGGTCAGCAGGCCGCGCCCCTGGGCAAGTTGCTTCCAGGCGACCCGGCTCAGTGGTTCACCGGCCTGATGTGTCCGCAGGGTATCAAAGTCACCGAGAGTGGCCGGCGCCGGCTGGCCCTGATTCCCCTCGCTTTCGGTCGCGTGTTCCCCTCTTAGCGCTCCGAACGCCGGTTTGGGGGAGATCCAGCCCTCCAGTTGCAAGTCCAGCAGGGACCAGCAGCGAAACAGGCCGAGAGGGTAGCGGCTCTCGACCCGCAATCGACCAAGGTGCAGTGGCCCACGGCGCGAGCCCGATACTGGCAGGATAACTGTGCTGGGCACAGCGTCGGCCTGTGCCAGCCAGAGGGTGCCTTCGTTGAGGCTAAACCGGAGCGCCTGCACCGGGCGAGGGCTCTGCACCAAGATACGGATCGGCAGCTGGCTACCCGCTTCCCCCAGCACCAGCGGGCCCCCCAGCAGCTCCAGCCCCAGCAGATTGCGGTGGGTGAGCCACATGGCTGCCATAAACAGGCTGCCGAGGCAGTAGGCCACCAGCAGCACCAGATTGTTCTGGTAATTGGTGCCGAGCAGATAGATGGCGAGCAGCACCAGCAGATAGAGCAGCCCCATGCGGGTGGGGAGGATAAAGAGGCTGCGGGTACCCAGCGTGATCTGGCTGGCCGGGGGAATGCGGCGGTCGAGCCAGCGCCGCTGCCAGCGGGCTCGCCACTGCTGCCAACGGTTTAGCAATTTGCTCATCAGGGATTGTCCGGATCGACCCGGGCCAGCAACCGCTGGCTCAGGGGACAGGCTTCTCCGTGCTGCACGCCAAAGCTGCCCCGCAGCCGATGCTCGGCCACATAGGGGAAGACTGCCTGCACATCCTCCACCGTGACAAAGCGCCGCCCGGCTACCAGTGCCCAGGCCCGGCTCACCGCCAGCAAGGTCTGGGCTGCCCGGGGGGAGAGGGGCTGTGGCAGATCCCCATCAAAGCGGCTCTGGTACACCAGCGCCAGCAGGTAGTCGAGGGTGGCATCGGAAACATGGATAACATCACCTTCGCTTTGCAAGGTGGCGAGTCCGGCAGCATCCAGCATGGCGGGCAACGGGTCAGTCGGCTGATTGCCCCGCAGTAGCTGGCGCTCCGCTTCTCGCGGCGGAAAACCTAGCGAGAGTCGCACGGCGAAGCGGTCGAGCTGGGACTCCGGCAGCGGATAGGTGCCCGCCTGATCCGCCGGATTCTGGGTGGCGATGACGAAAAATGGATCGGGGAGTGGGTGCGTGTGGCCCTCAATGCTCACCTTGCCCTCGGCCATCGCCTCCAGCAGGGCGCTCTGGACCTTGGGGCTGGCACGGTTGATCTCGTCTGCCAGTAGAACCTGGGTGAAGATGGGGCCGGGGTGAAAGCGAAATGTTTGTTGCTGGGGGTCAAAGATCTGCAACCCCAGCAGGTCGGCGGGGAGCAGATCGGCGGTGAACTGCATCCGCCTGCATGCCAGCCCCAGTACCTGTGCCAGCGCGTGGGCTAGGGTGGTCTTGCCCATACCGGGCAGATCCTCGATCAGCAGATGACCGCGCGCCAGCAGGGTCACCAGCGCGATTTTCAGCTGTAGCGGCTTGCCCAGAATGACTTGCTCCAGTGCCGCCAGCAGCCCAGCAATCTGCTCTTCTCTTTTCATTCCCTTCATACACATTCCCTGTATTGCGTCGCACCTACAGCTTATACGCCCGCAAGGGCCAAGGCAGATAACAGACGGGCGGTAAAGTGCAGCGCAGGGATGGCAATGAGCGGGAGGTGACGCGGTTTATTAGTGAGTCTGCTCGATTCAATATGGCCGCTATGGCACGTAACTCAATACAATATTTCCTGATTGGAATGTACCGATCGCCATCTCTTCACTAGGTGAGGGCGCTGGGCGCCCATATAGTTGCCCCCATTGCGACGCACAGTGTTGCTACCTTTGTCACCACCTTGGCCCCGCCACTGTTCGCCTGTCGCTGTGATCTGGCAGGCATCGGCACGCCAATCTGTTATGGAGCATCCATGCCTGTATTCCTGTTGTGCGCCTTTCTGATGATCATCCTCTATCCGGTCGGGATCGATCTCTATCTGGTCGCTGTGCCCCAGATTGCCGATGCCCTGCAGGCGAGCGAGGCGCAGATCCACACTGCCTTCTCTATCTATCTGTTTGGCATGGCGGCGACCGTGCTGCTGGGGGGAATGATTGCCGATCGCTACGGGCGGCGCTGGGTGGTGCTCGGAGGCGCGCTGATTTTTGTCCTCGCCTCGCTGGTGGCAGGCAATGCGGAGGGGATTGGCCAGTTCTATTTTGGCCGTTTCTGGCAGGGGGTTGGGGCTGGTGCGCTCTATATCATGACCTTTACTGTGCTGCGGGATGTGCTGAGTCAGGAGCGGCTGGCGATGGCGCTCTCGATGATCAACGGGGTCATCTGCGTGATCCCGGTGCTGGCGCCGGTGCTCGGTTACCTCATCCTGTCACATTTTGATTGGCGCGGGATCTTCGTGGCGATGGCGCTGGTGGCGGCCGTCAGCGGTCTGGTCAACCTGCTTCTGCTCAAGGAAACCCGCCCGGCTCGGCAACCAGGGAGTTGTGCTGCGCTGCCCTTTGCCCTGCTGCGCTCGCCGCGCTTTATGCTGCTATCCCTGCTGACCAGTGCCAGCGTGACCGCCATTCTGGTCTATGTCAGCGTCTCGCCGCTGATCCTGATGAAGGAGTTTGGCTTCACCACCGAGCAGTACTCCATCGTGATGATGGTGATGGCCGGAGTGAGCATGTCTACTTCTTTCCTGACGCCCCTGCTGTTGCGCCGTTTGGGCAAACAGAAGGTGCTGGCGGTGGCTCATCTCTCCTATCTGCTGGCGGCGTGCTCACTGATCGGCAGCTGGCAGGCGGGGGGCGATATCCATCTGTTGCTGCCGGGGTTTGCGCTGGTCTGTGTCGGTTTTTCCTGTGGCTTCGGGGTGGCGATGGGAGAGGCGCTCGACGGTTGTCAGCACAATGTGGCCTTTGCCAGCGCCGTGCTCTGCATCATGCAGATCAGCCTCTCCGGCCTCTATATCTGGCTGTTGGGTCAACTTGGCTTTGCCCCGACCGAGATGCTGATCTGCGCCCTGCTGCTGGCACTGCTCAGTTACCTGGCTGTCAAAGGGCTGTTACCATGGCTCGCGCTTCGTGAAGCGCGGTCGCAGGGCTGATGGAAGATGAGAGGGGATATGCGCAATCTGGGTGAACTCGATTTAAACCTGCTGGTGGTCTTCAAGTACCTGATGCAGGAGCGCAGTGTGGCAGGGGCGGCCAAAAAGCTCTGTGTCACCCCGTCGGCGGTGAGCAAGTCTCTGGCCAAATTGCGGGAGTGGTTTGACGATCCCCTGTTTGTGCGGGTACGGCAGGGATTGCAGCCCACCAACCTCTCCCTGACCCTGGAGGAGGAGCTGAAGGTCTGGTTCCAGCTCACCGATAGCATCACCTCGCTCAATAGCGAGGCGATCCCCGACGGTGCCCGCTTCACGCTGGTGATGGAGTCCCCCTTTTACATCAGCTTCCTGAGCGATCTGCCCATGACCATCTACCAGAAGTACCCCAACTCGGTGGTCAGGATGCTGGGGTGGGATCACCACGCCCTCAACGACATCGTCAATGGCGATGCGGATCTCGGCTTCTGCGCCCGCGAGACCCATGGCCGCTCCCAGGCCAAGGTCAACCGCTTGCCCTACTACATCGATCACGAGGTGCTGTTCACCGATCGCCCGGTGGTTTTTCTGCGCAAGGATCACCCATTGCTCGAGCAGAAGTGGTCGTTGGAGAATTTTTTGGCCTGCCCCCAGATCAGCATGGTGTGGGAAGCGAACGATACCTGGGCTCTCGACAGTCTGCTGGAGGATGAGGGATTGAAGCGGGAGGTGCCCATCATGGTCTCAAGCTTCGAGCAGGCGCTGCATATCGCCTCCCAGTCGAGCCACAAACTGATTGCGGTGGCTCCTTCCTACTGCGGTGGTTATGCCAGTCGGCATCATGGCAATCTGATCGCCATGCCGCTGCCGCTCCCCGAGAAGCTCTACGCCCAGCTGGAGATCGCCTTCATCCTGTTGTGGCACAAACGACACAATCAGGATGCCAAGGTGATGTGGCTGCGCAACGAGATCCGGCGACTCTACAACGACGAATCGCCACGCTAGTGTGGCCGTGACGGTGCCCATCGATCAGCCGGAGCCATCTGCTCCGGCTTTTTGTTGTCGTATCGCCCGGATGAGTGGGCTTTGGCACGACTGAAGTGCTGCGTCCGGGGGGGCATGGGTTCAAGCTGTGTGCCATTCAACTCTCTTTATGCACAGATTAGCCTTGGTTGCACGTCTCGAGTGAGGCTCTTTTCACGAAAAAAATTCATGTGGTTTCATTAGAAAACTTCACTGACGGTCACTTTTAAAGTGTGATCGACCATTAAGTTCCTGTGTTTGCAGTGATATAGCATGACTCCCCTTGGAATGGCAGGGTTAGATATCGCCTGCGTAGGTGACAGCCATTAGAGCGCGGCGTGAGCCGGCCCCACAGGTCATCTGTGGCCGTGTCATGCCCCGGCTATCTAGCCACCAACCATGAGTGACGGAGCAGAGGGTAATAAGCATCAAGGTTGATAAACCGGCTTGAGTGAAGGGATGCGGCAAAGGTAGCGCCTGGAGCCGGCAACTGTACTGGGAGACGCCACTCACCATCCCCCGATAACACCTAATTGAAACCGGCTAGATGAAAAACACCTTTCATCGAACGGGGCGCGTGCACCCGAAAATAGCCAGATTGGCAGGCTGACTGCACTCCCCGTTATGGCAATAGCGGGCAAAAAAATAGTGCGGTAGCTACCACCAGATTAATAAAAATAAATCTCAGCAAAGGCAGGTTACTATGCGTCCAGCAACAGCACCGACCGGGTTGTTACAACAGCCCAAACCCTTCTTTATGATATTTTTCGTCGAACTCTGGGAGCGCTTCGGTTATTACGGCGTGCAGGGGATATTGGCGGTCTTCTTTGTACAGCAACTGGGATTTTCCCAAGAGCAATCCTTTATTACTTTCGGTGCCTTCTCGGCGTTGGTATATGGTCTGATCTCGGTCGGTGGCTATGTCGGTGACCATGTACTCGGCACCAAGCGCACCATGGTGCTCGGGGCTATCGTGTTGGTGATAGGCTACTTTATGACCGGCCTCTCTATCTACAATCCCGACCTGATTTTCTATGCGCTAGGCACCATCGCGGTCGGTAACTGCCTGTTCAAGGCCAATCCGGCCAGCCTGCTGTCAAAATGCTACCAGCCAAAAGATCCGCGGCTGGATGGGGCGTTTACCCTGTTCTATATGTCGATCAATATCGGCTCCCTTATTTCCCTCTCGCTCGCGCCGGTAATTGCCGATCACTACGGCTATACAGTGACCTATAACCTGTGCGGGGTGGGGTTGATTATTGCGCTGCTCACCTTCTTTGCCTGCCGCAATATGGTCAAGGATATTGGCTCCGAGCCGGATCACCTGCCGCTCGATTACAGCAAGCTGCTGCTGGTTATATTGGGTTCGGTAGCCATGGTCTTCTTCTGCGCCTGGCTGATGCACCACGTGGTGATCGCCAACATGGTGCTGATGACGGTAACCATCGCCGTGGTGATTGTCTTCTTTCGCGAGGCGTTCAGGCTCGACACAGTGGGCCGCAACAAGATGTATGTGGCCTTCGTGCTGATGCTGGAGGCAGTGCTCTTCTACGTGCTGTATGCCCAGATGCCGACGTCCCTGAACTTCTTTGCCATCAACAACATGCACCACGAGATGCTGGGCATGAGCGTCAACCCGGTCAGCTTCCAGGCGCTCAACCCCTTCTGGGTGGTAGTGGGTAGCCCGGTACTCGCGATGATCTATACCCGAATGGGCAGCAAGGGGCGGGATCTCACCATGCCGCTCAAGTTCACCCTCGGGATGTTCTTTTGCTCGCTGGGCTTTCTGACGGCGGCGGCATCCGGCTGGTGGTTTGCCGATGAGCAGGGGCTGACCTCCCCCTGGTTTATGGTGCTTATCTACCTGTTCCAGAGTCTGGGCGAGCTGATGATCAGTGCGCTGGGACTGGCGATGGTCGCCGCGCTGGTGCCGCAACGGCTGATGGGCTTTATTCTCGGAATGTGGTTCCTGACTCAGGCGATGGCGTCCCTGCTGGGTGGCTATGTGGCGACTTTTACCGCCGTGCCGCAAGGGATGACGGATCCGCTGCAAACTTTGCCCATTTACACCGGCGTATTTGGCAAGATCGGGATGGCGACCCTGCTGATTGCGGTAGTGATGGGGCTGATGGTGCCCTGGCTGAACCGGATGATGAATGCGAGCCCCGAGGCCGAAGGGCTGGTCGCGGGTCAATCACAGGCGTAATGAGGGGAGGATAGTGCGAGACAAGGCAAGGGCTGCGACCCTTGCCTTGCTGTTGATGGCTTAGTTGTACTGCTCTTCCATCCAGGCTTCGACGATCAGCTGCGCCGATACCCCGTCCACACTGCCTTTCTCCAGCGCGCGATAGCCGCCTCGCTCAAACAGGCGGGCGCGGGCATCTGTGGTGGTGAGTCGCTCATCCTTGAACTCCACCGGCTTGCCGAAACGGCCATGCAGCCGGTTGCCGAATTTGCGGGCCCGTACCGTGATCTCCTGATCGGTACCATCCATGTTCAGCGGCAGGCCGACCACCAGCAGGTCCGGTTGCCACTCCTTGAGCAGCTTCTCAATCTCGTCCCAGTTGGGGATGCCGTCGTTGGCCTTGAGGGCGCGCAGAGGCTGGGCAGTGCCTGTCAGCTCCTGACCGATGGCGACGCCAATGCTCTTGGTGCCATAGTCAAAGCCCATGATGCTGCGTGATGACATAACTGATAAATCCTCGAAATAGAGAGCGGAGCGGGCCAGCCGATCAGCTGTGGCCGATGTCGCTGGAGAGGTGAACCGGGTTCACCCCTATGCTGGCGGCAGCTTGCTGCCAACGTTTGTGAATGGGGGTCTTGAACACCAGAGCCGGATTGGGGGGGATCACCAGCCAGGCGCCGTCCACCAGCTCCTGCTCCAGCTGACCTGCGCTCCAGCCTGCATAGCCAAGGGCCACCAGCCAATGGGCAGGAGCTTCGCTCGTACCCAGGGTTTCCAGAATATCCTTGGAGGTGGTCACCATCATCTCATCCCCCACCTGCAGGGTGGAGTTGAAGCCGGGGCGGAAGCTGTGCAGCACGAAGCCGCGATCGGCGTGAACCGGCCCCCCTTGCAGCACCGGCTGCTTGAGCTCCGGGTTGTTGGGCGGGTTGAGCTGGAGCTGGGTCAGCATGGTTTCCAGCGACATCTCGACCGGAATGTTGACGACCAAGCCCATGGCGCCCTCTTCGTTGTGCTCGCACAGATAGACCAGCGAGCGCTCGAAGTAGGGATCCGTCAGGCTTGGCATGGCAAGCAGGAAGTGATTTTGCAGTGTTTGCATAGAGGCCAAATAGTGCAAAGGTATTTGAGGTCAATTATGGCAGTTGATCCCCATGGGAAAAACCGCTTTTTGGGCTGGGCGAGATCCCGCCCCTTTCCGGATTGCCTTGAAACAGAGAGGGTGGCGCCGGGCCACCCTCTCAGTTTCCGGGCTTGTCAGTGGCGGGTTACCCCTGAACAGGCCGGTTAGCCTGCCTGGCGATTATTTGCCCAGCCGACGCTCGATGGCATCCATCAGCATGCCGGTGATGTGCACATCGAAGGCGGCTTCAATCTCGCGAATGCAGGTCGGGCTGGTGACGTTAATTTCGGTCAGCCGATCGCCGATGATATCGAGGCCAACGAAGATAAGCCCTTTCTCTTTCAACGTCGGGCCCACTGCACGGGCGATGGCCCAGTCGGCTTCGCTCAGGGGACGCGCTTCACCACGGCCACCGGCCGCCAGATTGCCACGGGTCTCGCCCTGCGCCGGAATACGGGCGAGGCAGTAGGGAACCGGTTCACCGTCCACTACCAGTACCCGCTTGTCGCCATCCTTGATGGCGGGCAGATAGGTCTGCGCCATGCAGTACTGGCTGCCGTGGGCGGTCAGGGTCTCGATAATCACGCCGACGTTGGCGTCATCTTCCTTCATGCGGAAGATGGAGGCGCCGCCCATGCCGTCCAAGGGCTTCAAGATCACGTCTCTGTGCTGTGCGTGGAAGGCGCGCAGCTTGTCGGCACGGCGGGTCACCAGCGTGGTCGGGGTGTGCTCGGCAAACCAGGCGGTGTAGAGCTTCTCGTTGGCATCGCGCAGGCTCTGCGGCTTGTTGACGATAAGGCAACCCTCATCCTCGGCCCGCTCCAGCATGTAGGTGGCATAGATAAATTCGGTGTCGAACGGCGGATCCTTGCGCATCAGGATCACATCGAGGTTGGAGAGGGGCTGATCAACCACCTCGCCCAGGGTGTACCAGTCGGCATAGTCATATTTGACGGTGAGCGGGCGCATGGTACCAAAGGCGCGACCGGCTTCCATGTAGAGATCCTTCATCTCCAGATAGAACAGCTCATAGCCGCGCTTTTGCGCCTCTTCGAGCATGGCAAAGCTGGAATCTTTCTTGATATTGATGGCCGAGATGGGGTCCATCACGATGCCGAGTTTAATGGTCATCCGCTGTTCCTTTTTAATGGCTCGATTGGGTTGTAGGGTCGATTAGCGCAGCGTAATCGGCCGCTTGCGGCTGCGTCGATGCAGCCATGGGGCTGATTGATGCGACCGATAGTATCAAGCGAGATCGCCAAAGCGGCATTGCAGCGCGGTAATGGCGGTCAGGGCGGCAGTTTCGGTGCGAAGCACCCGCGGCCCCAGTAGCATCTCTTTGAAATCTTCCTGCACGGTACGGGCGATCTCGTCGCTCGACAAGCCCCCTTCCGGGCCAATCAGCAGGCGCACGCCGTGCTCGGGAACGGGTAGGGTGTTGATGCTGTACTCGGCCCGCGGATGCAGGTTGAGCTTGAGCTCTTTGGTCTCTTCCGCCAGCCAGGCGTCCAGCTCTATCGGCATGCGCACCTCTGGCACCACGTTGCGGCCGCACTGTTCGCAGGCGCTGATCACCACCTTCTGCCACTGTTCGCGCTTCTTCTCCAGCCGGTCTGCCGGCAGCTTGACGCCGCAGCGCTCGGAGAAGAGCGGGGTGATGCAGGTGACGCCCAGCTCCACCGATTTCTGGATGGTGAAGTCCATCTTGTCGCCACGGCTGATCACCTGACCGAGGTGGATGGCCAGCGGTGACTCCACCGATTGGACGTCGCAGCTGTCGATGGTCACTTCCACCGACTTCTTGCCGACGTTGGCGATGGTGGCGGGGTATTGATTGCCATCGCCATTGAACAGCTCGAGCTGCTGGCCCGGCTGCATGCGCAGTACCCGGCCGATATGGTTGGCGCCGTCTTCCGACAGGGCGATGGTCTGGCCAACTTGCAGGGTGGCCGGTTCATAGATACGTGGAATGCGCATGGCTGCTTGTCAGTCTCTTGCTTGGAAACCCTTCATATCCTGCGGCGAGCAAGGCTCACGCTGCGGTGAAGAAGGGTTTCATGATAGGAGGGGCGATCCCCCTCCCTGGTCAAATGGGGTTATTGGCACTGTTTTTCAATAAAGGGATTGGTATTGCCCTGCAGCTTGCCGATGCGGCGGTTACGCTCGCACTCCCAGCCCTCTGCCGGGTACTGGCGATCCCAAGCTTCAAACAGTTTACGCTGTTGCGCTGCCAGACGCAGCCCATACTGCTGGCTCATGTAGAGGTAGGCGCGGGCAATCTGGCCCCGTACCGGCCCCTTGGGCGGCTGCACCCGACGATCCTTGAAATCCACCAGCATCTGGCACTGGCCGTACTGATCCGGCTTGCCGTTCCAGTCGGAGAAGCGGTAGTTGGCCCGATCGCCGTTCACCTCGCCAATGGCGGGGAAGAGGTTGTGCATGTCCCCCTCCATCTTGTTGAACTCGGGGCTCGCTTTTTCGCAGTTCTTGCGACCGCCAGCCTGCCAGCATTGCAGCTGGTGGCCGAACTCCCAGGCCGGGACCACGTGTTCCCACTCGATGCGGGCGGCGCGCTTGGCCTGCTTGCGCGGCTCATAGCCGCAACTGGCGAGATCCGGGCTCATTTTCTTGCCCTGATAGTCGATGTCACAGCCGCAGTAGAAGGTGGTGACCGCAGGCTGGCTGCGGTAGAGCTTCACCAGATCCTGCTTGGCTTCGCGAAAGGTCTGGGCGTGCAGGGGGGCGCTGAGCAGCGGTAAACCGGCCAGCAGGGTCAGGGCGAGGGAGGAGATGAAACGCATGGGATTCCTTGCAAACGGGATGATTGACGAACGATGGCGGGCACCCTACCACAGGGGCGCGACACAAGCTGGCTTACTGCTCTGGCTCCGGCCGTTCCCGCTCCAGCGGCTGCTTGCAGCGGCGGCAGTGATAGCGGGCCTCGCCGCGCACCACCTTGTTGTGGCGGCGTACCGACAGCTGATGCTGCTGGCAGAGGCAGCGATAGGGGATGGTGCGCTGGGCCAGAACCGCCAGATCGAAGCTGTGGGTGGTTCTGGGTTCAAGGCCGAACACCTCCCGCATTACCGATTGCCACTGACGGCCGTGGGGCAACACCCGGCTTTTGCCGCGCCCTTCACCCCATAGGGCATGAACCAGCAGATGGGCCACCTCGTGGGGCACCACCTCATCCAGAAACGCCTGCTGGTTGGCCTGATAGAGGGCTGGGTTGAAGCGCAGCTCCCAGGTTTGCAGCCGCGCCGATCCCGCCGCTCGGCCCCGCATATTGCAGTAGATCCGCGGGCGGGGGAAGGTGCGGCCAAGGCGCGCCTCGGCCTGCACAAAGCAGGCTTCTACGCGTTGTTGCAACAGGGCGACAAGCTGGGCAGGGGTGGCAGACATCAACATCTCGTCAGATAGCGGATAAGCAAAAGGGGAGCCAGGCTCCCCTTTTATCACAACAGCGAGCCTTACAGGCCAGCGGCAGAACGCAGCAGTTCGGCCTTGTCGGTCTGCTCCCACGGGAACTCGTTACGACCGAAGTGACCGTAGGCAGCGGTAGCCTGGTAGATCGGACGCTTCAGATCCAGCATTTCGATCAGACCATACGGGCGCAGTTCGAAGTGCTCGCGCACCAGCTTGACCAGCAGCTCCTCGGCGACCTTGGCAGTACCGAAGGTTTCTACGCTGATGGAGGTCGGCTCGGCCACACCGATGGCGTAGGAGATCTGGATTTCACAGCGATCGGCCAGACCGGCGGCAACGATGTTTTTGGCAACGTAGCGGGCGGCGTAAGCAGCGGAGCGGTCAACCTTGGACGGATCCTTGCCGGAGAAGGCGCCACCACCGTGACGAGCCATGCCGCCGTAGGTATCGACGATGATCTTGCGACCGGTCAGACCGCAGTCACCCATCGGGCCGCCGATAACGAAACGGCCGGTCGGGTTGATGAAGTATTTGGTGTCTTTGTTGACCCACTCGGCCGGCAGCACCGGCTTGATGATCTCTTCGCGAACCGCTTCAACCAGATCTTTGTGGCTGATGGATTCGGCGTGCTGGGTAGACAGTACAACGGCATCCACACCGATGATCTTGCCTGCGTCGTCGTAGGCGAAGGTCAGCTGGCTCTTGGCATCCGGACGCAGCCACGGCAGGGTGCCGTTCTTGCGCACTTCAGCCTGACGCTTCACCAGCAGGTGAGAGTAGGTGATGGGGGCCGGCATCAGCACGTCGGTTTCGTTGGTGGCGTAGCCGAACATCAGGCCCTGGTCGCCAGCGCCCTGCTCCAGCGGATCGCTGCGGTCAACACCCTGGTTGATGTCCGGGGACTGCTTGCCGATGGCGTTCAGCACGGCGCAGGAGTCAGCGTCGAAGCCCATGTCGGAGTGGGTGTAGCCGATTTCACGTACGGTATCACGCACGATCTCTTCGATATCAACCCAGGCAGAGGTGGTTACTTCGCCGGCCACCATGACCATACCGGTCTTGACCAGGGTCTCACAGGCAACGCGTGCCTTGGTATCTTGCTTGAGGATGGCGTCCAGTACCGCATCGGAGATCTGGTCCGCAATCTTGTCGGGATGGCCTTCGGAGACCGACTCGGAAGTAAACAGCTTTGCCATGATAAGAGTCTCAGCTTGTCTGGGTTATCGCCACGGCAATAACCGGATGAATGGGATGGTGTAGAGGTATCTACATCTGGACGTCTATTTTAATTAGCGCCCCCCGTGATTGCCAGCACTATTTTGTCGCGCAGTGTCTAATGGGTCACAAGCGGTGCTCTCCTATCCCGAAAGGGATGGAAATCAAACGTTTTTCTCTGGTTGCTTTGGTCAATAGAGGGCAAGAAAAGCGATTGTCCTCCCAAAGCGGCTTTATTCGTCCAGATAATATTTGCACGCCGCGCGCCCTGCTGGGACAATAACGCGCCTTAATCTTGGCCATCAAATGAAGCAATCGCAGGAGATTCAGATGCCTTCTCGTAAAGAGCTTGCCAATGCCATTCGTGCATTGAGTATGGATGCCGTTCAAAAAGCCAACTCCGGTCACCCGGGCGCCCCCATGGGAATGGCGGATATCGCCGAAGTGCTGTGGCGTAGCCACCTCAGACATAACCCGAACAACCCCAAGTGGGCCGACCGCGACCGTTTCATTCTCTCCAACGGCCACGGCTCCATGCTGCTGTACTCCCTGCTGCACCTCTCCGGTTATGACCTCTCCATCGACGATCTGAAAAACTTCCGCCAACTGCACTCTCGCACCCCGGGTCACCCGGAGTACGGCTATGCACCGGGCGTTGAAACCACCACTGGCCCGCTGGGTCAGGGCATCACCAACGCCGTTGGTATGGCGATCGCCGAGAAAGCCATGGCTGAGCAGTTCAACCAGCCGGGCCACGACATCGTTGACCACTACACCTACGCCTTTATGGGCGACGGCTGCCTGATGGAAGGTATCTCCCACGAAGCGTGTTCCCTGGCAGGTACCCTGCAACTGGGCAAACTGATCGCGTTCTGGGATGACAACGGTATCTCCATCGACGGTCACGTAGAAGGCTGGTTCACCGATGACACCGTCAAGCGCTTCGAAGCCTACGGCTGGCACGTAATCCCGGCTGTTGACGGTCACAGCCCGGAAGCCATCAATGCCGCCATCGAAGCCGCCAAGGCCGAGACCGGCAAGCCGACCCTGATCTGCTGCCGCACCATCATCGGTTACGGTTCTCCGAACAAATCCGGTTCTCACGACTGCCACGGCTCACCGCTGGGCAACGACGAGATCGCCGCTGCTCGCGCGTTCCTGAAGTGGGACCACGCTCCGTTTGTTATCCCGGCCGATATCGCTGCCGAGTGGAACGCTCAGGAGAAGGGCGCTGCACTGGAAGCCGACTGGGCTGCCAAGTTCGCCGCCTATGAAGCCGCTCACCCGACGCTGGCTGCCGAATTCAAGCGCCGTACCGCTGGCGAACTGCCGGCCAACTGGGCTGCTGAATCCGCCAAGATCATCGAAACCCTGCAAGCCAACCCGGCCAAGATCGCAACCCGTAAAGCGTCCCAGAACTCTCTGGAAGCGTTCGGCAAGCTGCTGCCGGAGTCCATGGGCGGCTCTGCTGACCTGGCTCCGTCCAACCTGACCATGTGGTCCGGCTCCAAGTCCCTGACCAACGACGATGCCTCCGGCAACTACATCCACTACGGTGTACGTGAGTTCGGCATGTCCGCCATCATGAACGGTATCGCCCTGCACGGTGGTTTCATCCCCTACGGCGCCACTTTCCTGATGTTTATGGAGTATGCTCGCAACGCCTTGCGCATGGCCGCCCTGATGAAGCAGCGCGCCATCTTCGTTTACACCCACGACTCCATCGGTCTGGGTGAAGATGGCCCGACTCACCAGCCGGTTGAGCAGATCGCCTCCCTGCGTCTGACTCCGAACATGAGCACCTGGCGTCCGTGTGACCAGGTTGAATCTGCCATCGCCTGGAAACACGCCATCGAGCGCACCGACGGCCCGACCTCTCTGATCTTCTCTCGTCAGAACCTGGCCCAGATGGATCGTACTGCCCAGCAACTGGCCGATACCGCCAAGGGTGGCTACGTGCTGAAGGATTGCGCCGGTACTCCGGAGCTGATCCTGATCGCCACCGGTTCCGAAGTGGAACTGGCCGTTGCCGCCTATGAGCAGCTGACTGCCAAGGGCCGTGCCGTGCGCGTGGTCTCTCTGCCGTCTACCGACGTGTTCGACGCTCAATCTGCCGAGTACAAAGAGTCTGTCCTGCCATCTTCCGTCACCAAGCGTGTGGCCATCGAAGCCGGCATCGCTGACTACTGGTACAAGTACGTCGGTTTTGGCGGCAAGATCATCGGTATGACCACCTTCGGTGAGTCCGCACCGGCCGAGCTGCTGTTCAAGGAATTCGGCTTTACCGTGGAAAACGTGGTTGCAACCGCTGAATCCCTGTAATTGCTAAAATTTGGGTCAATCTGACTCAATAGCCAGAACGATAAAACGCCCTCCATCGCAAGATGGGGGGCGTTTTTTTGTAGAGATATAGTTGGTGGCTTGCGAGGTTGTAGGTAAGTTTTTAATATCTATTAGTTTTTTATTGTAGAATGAATCAGCAACATAAGACGATTTTATGTGGAATCTAACTTGCTTGTCATTAATTTATAAAATATTGTGTGTGCCAAGTAGTAATCCAATATGCATGTAATGTGAATATTAGGCATCACTGTTTTGTGAGAAAATCATGGTGGATGAGTACAAAGGTAAGCAGATTCAACAAACAATTGTTGTCACCGATCTTCTTAATGGTCGAACGGTGACAACTATGCAACAAGCATATCTGCTAACCGAAGCAGATTTTCTCCGTTTAAAAGGTAGCCCACCAGTTACTGCCGCGATTGCAATAATAATATTTTCCGGTGTAATTGGTTATATTGTGAGCCTAGGCCCTAAAATAGCTCCCATATTTAATGGGGGGGCATCAGAGCTCACATCTGGTGAAATAAATACAATTCTTGTTGGTATCACTATATCTATAATTTTATATGCAGTAGGTTTTTTCTGTCCTAATGATAAGAAGAAGCTTATGAATAAAATATCGAAGCATTTTGATGATGCGAAACCATCCTCACATATTGTGGGAGAGCAGAAATGATTACTCGTACTACATTGCCTAAAACCTATAAACCGTATCAGAAACTAACGGTATGTAGCAATATTCTTCTGGGTGGCGGACATCTGGTTGTTATTGGTGAGGTGTTACCACTATTAGTCGGAAGTAGCAATGAAGGTCCTAAAGTATGGTTGCAAGCTCCTACTGACAAAAGTGGTAAACAGTATATTCCACTTGTTACGGCATCAGTTGCATCAAATTCAGCGGTTGGAATTATCAGTAACAAGGATGGTCTATCTATTTCTATTGGTGGTGTACATGTAGTTAATATTAAACAAGTTAATGCCAGCACAGCAGTGATTGACCAGTTAGATCTTCGTCCGATAGGGTTCAACATCTATGGAAAAAAATCTTCGCTTACCGCTGGTGGGATAAATCTATCGAGTAATACTTTTAGTGGTGGCGGTTCACTACTAGCCTTTGGAGATGGTTAATAATTAGCCTGTAGGTTCGATTAGAGAAGCGTAATCGGACGTTCGAGTTCTTTAAGACGATGCCATAAAAATAATATCCCTCCCTGTTACCAAAAAAGAGACCGGCATATAGCCGGTCTCATTTTATTTATCGCAACCCTTACACCTGCGGCGGGGTACTTTCCGCGTTGGACATCACTGCATCCATCTGGATGCGTGCGCCGGCGGGCAGCTCGCGCACCGCGATCACGGTGCGGGCCGGCAGATAGCCCGGGAAGTATTTGGTGTAGATGGTGTTGACCGCATCCAGATCCGCGATATTGCCGAGCTGGATATTGACCTTGACGATATCGTCCATCACATGGCCGATGCTCTCCACAATCGCCTTGATATTGCTCAGGCACTGGGCGGTCTGCTCCTTGATGCAGCCAGCCAGGATCTTGCCGGTGGCGGGGTCTATCGGCAGTTGGGCAGAGAGATGGTTGTAGTGGGAGAAGGCGACGGTCTGGCAATGGAGCGGGCTGCGCGGTGCCTTGTCGGTATTGCGGGCACGGATCACCAGATTGTGACGGTCTTCCACCAGTTGCGGCGGGGTGCCGTCACCGTGGGAGATGACCGCATCCATCTGCACCCGTGACCCCATGGGCAGGGCAGCGGCGCTGACCACAGAGCGGGCAGGCAGATAGGCCACGGCGCGGGCAATGGCGGAGTCGGGGAAGAAGGTGGTGTAGACCTCGTTGACGGCCTCCAGATCGGCCAGATCGGTCAGATAGACGGTCACCTTGACGATATCGTCAAACGGCACGTCGATGCTCTCCAGCACCGCCTTGATATTGCGCAGGCACTGGCCCGCCTGCTCCTTGATGCCACCGGCAACCAGTTGGCCCGAGGCGGCATCGACCGGCAGCTGGGCGCCGATATTGTTGTAGTGGGAGAAGGCCACGGTATGGGTGGAGAGCGGATTGTGCGGCGCCTTGTCGCTATTGCGGGCCAGTTTAACCAGCGGGCAAGGAGCTTGCGGGAAGGTACCTTCGCCGTTGGAGATGATGGCATCGATCTGCACCAGCGCGCCCAGCGGCAGCGCGGCGACGGCGAGGGTGGTGCGGGTCGGCAGATAGCCCGGGAAGAATTCGCGATAGACGGCGTTGACCGCTTCCAGATCCGCCATCTCTTTCAGGAAGATGGTCGCTTTCACCGTATCGTCCATCACATGGCCGATGCTCTCGATGATCGCCTTGAGGTTGCTCAGGCACTGTCTGGCCTGCGCAGTGACATCGCCACTCACCATCTTGCCGGTGGCGGGATCGACCGGCAGTTGGGCGGAGATATTGTTGTAATGAGAAAACGCCACCGTTTGGGTGCTGGGGCCCAGATCCTGGGGGGCATGGGGGGTATTTCTTGCCGACTTGATGATGGTGCCACTCATAGATATGCCTCTTTTTAATATTTGTTGTTCATTCAGGTACAGGTTTACCCCATCTTGTTGTACGCCACGGCCACTGCGCCAGCGGCGGCATCCCCGGTTATTATTTGTGATCCACTCAATTACTGAGAGGAATAAGGGAGAAGAGGACAGGGTAGATATTTCAGACGCTGCGATTCTATGAGTGGCTATCAGGGGTTGCAAACCGCTGATTGCATTTCTATGAGATGGCTCAATGGGTGCAAATTTAATCATATTGCTATTCAATTCACCCGAAATTGCAGCCAATTCGTGCGCAAATGGTGCCGAACCGGCGGACAGCCTTGCCCTGACTGGGTTTGCTCTTTCCCTCTTCGGGATATTGGCATGTGAATAAAGGGTTAATATTATGCGCCGATGTGCAAATAATGCATATTATGGTGCATGGATATCTGTTTTCAGCTCTTTTAAGGGGCTATGAAAATTCCCGTGAATATGCATATCCACCTTATTAAAGATACCTCTGGAATATAATTCACGGCTTTTGCATTCCTCTCTGTTAATGATTGTTCCGGCATACTCGGTGACGCCTTGCTGGCAGCCGGGATCTGTTATTAACGCCATAAAATTCTATGCCATGAATTTGCACGGCGGATCTGCCTCTGCAGCACAGGAGTGGGGAGCGTGGCGTTGGCGTTGGCGTGACGGCGTGCGGGAGCTGTGGTGCTGGATGAGAGGTGGCGCTGGATGAGGAAGGGGAGGTGGTGGCAATCCGCGTCTCTTCACGCCGGTTGTATCCCCTGATGGGTGGGGTTGCCCCGCGTCATCGCTTTTTCCACTTTTTGCGGCTTTGTCTGATCTCCCTCTTATCTGTGGCTGGGTGTGATGATTGGGATGGTTTTCAGGGCTCTGAAACAGTTCAGGTGATTTCGCAGGCATAAATTTCAATGCACTGTTTTTAAAGGGAAATTCGTCAAAAAATGGATTTATCGACCGCTTCCTATTGTTTCTTGATGAAACTGTTAATTGGTGGCGTGATTGCGAGTCAGGTCGCTTTTTTCACTCGCTATTAATCGTATGATTAATAAGGTGATCAAGGAGTCCTGACGGAGAGCATCGATGCACCGGCAGGCCATTGCCCAGGATTGGCAAGCGAGATCGCATCGCGATCATCATTACCTGACTGTGGAGGATTTATGCTGGGTTTCGTTCTGGGCGATATGTATTGTCAAACATCTGGGCAGCGGTTACCTCCTCGCCTGGGAAAGAGCTTTCCCATTCCTGCCGATTACCGACTGCGCGGTCGGGTATCCGCCGCCATCATGACCATCGAGAGCCTGCTCGATACCCCTTATCCGCAAAAGCAGTTTCGTGATCTGGTCTTTGGCGCCTTTATCGAGCGCCAGCGTCGGCTGTTTGGCGAACATGTGATTGTGGCCCGCATGGAAGGGGAGGAGGGGCTGGAGCTATCGATTGATCTCTCGTTTGTCAGCACCGCCGTACCTGTGGGCCTGCTGGCTATCTCTGAAGAGCTGGCCCTCGCCACGGCGCCGCGTCCCAAGAAGAGCCATCCCCACTACGAGGCGCTGTGCAAGGCGATCGACTGCATGGTGATGCTGATGTTTTATGGCAAGGTGATCCGCCAGCGGAATACGGTGTTGGAAAATATCGGCCATCAGTTTGGTTATCAGCCCGCGGCGACCCTGACGGCGCGTGTTGGCAAAGGTGGGGAGGATGATTACGACGCCTTCATGGTCAATATCATGACCTGTATTGCCCACTCCAACTCGCTCAAGGAGGCGCTGGAGAATGCCAGCCGGATGGGAATTCAGGAGCCCGCTTTCTTCTGCATCGTCGGGGCGATTGCCAGCACCCTGTGGGGCGTGCCCAGACAGTGGGCGTATCAGGCCTCACTGCTGATCCATCGATCCCACCACCACTACATCCAGAATCTGCTTCGCTGTGAAACCCGTGCCGGGCGGCGCCATATCAATCTGGAGCCGCCAAAGCCCCCTTTGTTTGCACCGATCCGGCAACAGGTTGTGCGTCTGTTCAAGGGGGCACACTGATCTGCAGCCCCCTTGTCATCACTCAGGCGGGATAAAGCGCCCCCAGCACAGCTGGACGGCTGGCACCGGTGACGGCGGGCAGGTTGCCCGGCTTGCGGTGAACAAAGCACATGGCCAGCCAGGCAAAGGCTGCGCCTTCCACCCAGTCGGGGGCAAGGCCCAGCTCGGCGGTGCTGGCGATGCGCCATGCAGGCAGCAGGCTGGCCAGCTCCTTCAGCAAGGGGGCGTTATGGGCGCCGCCGCCGCAGACAAACAGCTCGGCTTTCGGCTGGCTGGCACCGACTGATTCGGGCCGGGCGGGTAGTTGGCGGGCGATGCTGTGGCAGGTGAGCGCCTGCAGGGTGCGCTGCACATCCACGGGGGCGTATGAAGTGCCTGCCAGCTCGCCATCGAGCCAATCGAGGGTAAACATCTCCCGTCCGGTGCTCTTGGGGGCGGGGGCTGCGAAATAGGGGTGAGCCAGCAGTTTCTCCAGCAGGGCCGGGATGGGCTTGCCACTGGCGGCCCATTTGCCACCGGCGTCATAGCTGCCGCCGTGGGGCTGATGGCGGCGATACCAGCCATCGAGCAGGGTGTTGGCCGGGCCGGTATCAAAACCATATACCCCGCCCGGATTGCCCGGCAGCACCGAGATATTGGCGATGCCGCCGAGGTTCAGTACCACTCGCAGGGCGCCGGGTTTGGCAAACAGCGCCTGATGGAAGGCGGGCACCAGCGGCGCCCCCTGACCGCCGAGGGCCATATCCATGGTGCGAAAATCGGCGATAACGTCGATGCCGGTCAGGGCGGCCAGCAGGGCGGCGTTGCCGATCTGCAGGGTAAACCCGAGCTGGGGGCGATGGCGGATGGTTTGGCCGTGACTGCCGATGGCGCGAATATCTTTGGGCTCGAGCTTCGCCTTGGTCAGCAGCGCGTGGGTGGCGGCGGCAAACTCTCGCGCCACCAGATTATCGGCCACCCCCATGCGGTCGATTTCGTTGTCGCCCGGGGTGCAGAGGGCATGCAGCGTGCGGGCGGTCTCTTGCGGCCAAGGGTGGCAAAGCGCCGCTTCGACCCGCAGTTCATCCCCGGCGATCATCACCAGCACGGCATCAATGCCGTCCATGCTGGTTCCCGACATCAGACCGATATAGCGTTCAGCCATGTGTCTCCTTACATTGCTACTTGAAAATGCGGTGTGCAGAGAGGGGAAAGAGGGGAGTGGCTTTCATCCCATGCCACATGGCGTGGTCTTTGACATCAGACCGATACAACGCTCAACCATGGTGCATCCTCAATGCGGACCGGAAAAAGAGTGAGAGAGACAGGATAGATAAGCCCTTGCTTCCGTGCCACATGCCGCTCCCGGTGTTCCATCTCATCTTATGCCTGAAAGGTGGACTCATTTCAATCTGATTGGCTGGCGCGGGTTCAATAAAAGGGGCTGGCAGGGCCTTCACCCTGCCAGCCCTGATGACTTAGTTGCCGCGACTATCCCGCTTGTTCTGGGCCAGCTGCAGCTCGGGGTTGTCGAGCTTGGCCAGTTGCGGCATCGCCAGCTTTTTGAAGTTGGCCAGCTCGCGTCCGCTCAGGGTCTCTGCCTGCGGCAGGGTGAGGGTGCGCGGGTTCTTGTGAATGCCGCCCACCACGAATTCGTAGTGCAGGTGCGGGCCGGTGACGCGACCGGTGCCACCCAGAGTGCCGATGGTCTGCCCCTGCTTCACCCGCTGCCCCTTGTTGACGGTGCGTTTGGAGAGGTGCAGGTACTTGGTCACATAGTTGCCGGCATGCTTGATAAAGACGTAGTTGCCGTTGAACTGGTTGTAACCGGCGGCCACCACGCTGCCTGAGCCCGCTGCCATGATGGGGGTGCCCACCGGCGCCACATAGTCGATGCCGTTATGGGGGCGGATCTTGCCGGTCACCGGATGGAGGCGGCGCGGGTTGAAGTTGGAGCTGATGTATTTGAAGTTGACCGGCGCACGCAGGAAGCTCTTGCGCATCGCCTTCCCTTCCGGGGTGTAGTAGTTGCCATCTTCATTGAGCACGGCGCGGTAGGCGGTGCCCTGGTTGACGAACTCGGCCGCCAGAATATCGCCAGAGGCGACCCGCTCGTCGTCGCGGAACTTGTCTTCATAGACCACCCGGAAGCTGTCCCCCGGCTGCAAGTCCTGGGCAAAGTCGATGTCCCAGCCGAAGATGGCAGCCAAGTCCATGATCTGATCTTCGGTCATCCCCGCATCCACCGCGGCGCCCCAGAAGCTGGAGCGGATCTCGCCCTTGCTCACCTGTTCGCGGGTGTCGAGGGCGATTTTGACGTTGCGGGCGACAAAGGTCTCCTCCTTGCGGCTCACCTTGAGCGCCTGCTCCAGACTGTGGGGGTAATAGAGGCTGTGCAGCTCGCCGTTCTCGGTGAGCTTGAAGGTGAGCTCCTGCCCCGGTTGCAGCATCCGCAGGGGATCGCTGCCCTCGAGCTGGTCGATCAGGTGCAGATCCGTGGTGCTCAGGCCAATGCGCTGGAAGATGACTCCCATGTTGTCGCCACGGCGTACCTTCACCTGCTTGGTGATATAGCGTGGCTTGGGCGGGGTAACGGGCTGGGCGGCCTCGGCCGGCAGCTCGTCGTTCAGCGCGTTATCGTTAGCCGGTTCCCGCAGGGCAATTTCGTTGCCGTTTTCATCGACCCGTGTTGCTACTGCCTGTTCGCTTGGCCAGGCAGCCAGCATCATGATCATGATGCTCAAGATCAGCACCATCTTGCGGTGCCAGTGGGGGAGTGCGTTGAAGGCGTGCCAAATAACCATGAGAAGCAGATGAAGTCGGGCAGAATGGACGGATTTTACAGCCTTTCCAATTGGCCCGCCATTCCAGTAATATGTTTGGCCCTGTGGAATCGTGATGGAGAGTCAAAAAATGTCCCAGCTCGAGGTGGCGCTAGCCGAGATCAAGCGCGGAGCGGAAGAAATTCTGGTTGAAGAAGAACTTGTCGCCAAGTTGAAGGAAGGGCGCCCGCTGCGCATCAAGTTGGGCATGGACCCGACCGCCCCCGACATTCACCTGGGTCATACCGTGATCCTCAACAAGCTGAAGACCTTCCAGGATCTGGGCCATGAAGTGATCCTGCTGATCGGTGACTTCACTGCCATGGTGGGTGACCCCTCCGGCAAGAACGCCACCCGTCCGCCGCTCTCCGAAGAGGCCATCAAGCACAACGCCCTCACCTATGCCGAGCAGGCGTTCAAGATCCTCGACCCGGCCAAGACCCGCATCGAGTACAACTCGACCTGGCTGAGCGAACTGGGGGCGACCGGCATGATCAAGCTGGCGGCCAAGCAGACCGTGGCCCGCATGATGGAGCGCGACGACTTCAAAAAGCGCTACACCGGCGGCCAATCCATCGCGATTCACGAATTCCTCTATCCGCTGCTGCAAGGCTATGACTCGGTCGCGCTGAAGGCGGACGTTGAGCTGGGCGGTACCGACCAGAAGTTCAACCTGCTGATGGGCCGCGAGCTGCAAAAAGATGCCGGTATGGCGACCCAGTGCGTGCTGATGATGCCGCTGCTGGTGGGTCTGGATGGCGTCAAGAAAATGTCCAAGTCCGCAGGCAACTACATCGGCGTCCATGACGCTCCGGGCGAGATGTTCGGCAAGATCATGTCCATCACCGACGATCTGATGTGGAATTACTACGAGCTGCTCTCCTTCCGTCCGCTGGCTGAAATCGAAGAGTTCAAGGCAGGCATCGCTGCCGGTACTCTCAACCCGCGCGACGTGAAGATCTGGCTGGCCAAAGAGATCATCGCCCGTTATCACGACGAAGCGGCGGCCGAAGCGGCCCACGAAGATTTCACCCAGCGTTTCTCCAAGAACGCCATTCCGGACGAGATGCCGGAAATCGAGCTGGCACTGGAAGGCGAAGGTCTGGCCATCGCCAACCTGCTGAAAGAGGCCGATCTGGTGGCCACCACCTCCGAAGCGCTGCGGATGATCAAGCAGGGTGCGGTCAAGGTGGATGGCGAGAAGCTGGAAGATGGCAAGGCACTGATTGGTGCCGGTACCGCCGTCTATCAGGTCGGCAAGCGCAAGTTTGCCCGGGTGACTGTCAAATAAGCAGTACCGTCAAATAAGCCGTCGCATCAGGCAAGCTGGTCATCAAACCGGTTCAAGCTTGTTCAACAGGGCCTCCTTCGGGAGGCCTTGTCGTATCTGGGCGGCACGGATCTGGGCGATAAAGTGCCGCAGCACGGCACTGCTTGGGTGTGGCCGTGTCGCCAGACTGATGCTGGTCATCATGCCGTTGCCCTCAATGGGGTGATAACTGACCCCGAGCGGGCGCAGCGCCGCCACCGAGCTGGGCACCAGAGTCACGCCAAAGCCCGCCTGCACCATGCCGACGGTGGAGATCACCTGCGGGCATTCGGGCCCCAATATCGGCTCGAAGCCAGCCTCCCGACAGAGGCCCACGATGCCGTCATAGAGCCCGGGCCCGATGGCGTGGGGAAACAGAATAAAACTCTCATCCTTCAGGCTGGCCAGTGACAAGGGGCCCGGCTTGGCCTTGGGATGGCTGGTCGGCAGGGCGATCAGCAGCGGCTCCTGCTCGATAAGGTGATGGGCAAAGCCCTCGCTACCCCGGCAGGGGAGCCGCAAGATGGCCGCATCCAGCCGATCGTTGCGCAGCGCCTCCACCAGTGCCGGCATGGTGCCCTCCTGCGGGCTGAGGGCTACCTCGGGGTAGCGCTCCCGATAGTCGTGCAGCAGGGTCAGCACCGCAGGGTGGAGCACGGTGGAACCGGCAAAGCCGATCCGCAGTGCCCCCTGCTCGCCCCGGGCAATCCGCTTTACCTTCAGTTTTGCCGCATCGGCCAGAGCCAGGATCTGCGCCGCATCCCGATAGAGGCTCTCGCCCGCCTCGGTCAGTTCGACACTGCGGGTCAAACGGCGCAGCAGCGGGGTGCCCAGGGTCTCCTCCAGCTTGCGGATCTGCTGGCTCAGCGGCGGCTGGGCCATGTTGAGTGATTCGGCTGCGCGGGTGAAATTCTGCTTTTCAACAACGGCCATGAAGTAGCGGAGCGTACGAAGTTCCATATCGATTGAGTCTCAAAGTCATGGGATCAGCGTATTGGTGTTGAAATGTGAACCAAGTCACCATTGGATCCGAACGCTAACAGGATTCACGGTGGAGGTGAAACCCGAATGGAACATATTGCAACATCTGACAGTGCCGGGTGCAGCTGTGCCCTCGAAGTGAGCCAGCAGTTTTCCCGCTGGCGCAGGCAGCATGACGGTGGCGAGATCTACCAGAGTTCCCTGATGAGCGCCCTGCTGGCGGGGGTCTACGAAGGGGAGACCACCATGAGCGAGCTGCTGCGCCACGGCGACTTTGGTCTCGGCACCTTCAACCACCTCGATGGTGAGCTGATCGCCTTCGAGCGGCAGATCCACCAGTTGCGCTCCGATGGCTCGGCCCGTCCCGCCCGCGCCGATCAGAAGACCCCCTTTGCGGTGATGACCCATTTTCGCCCCTGTCTGGAGCGTCGCTTCGATCACCCCCTCAGCCGTGACGAGATCCACCAGTGGGTGGATCGGCTGGTGGGCTCCGACAACGTCTTCGTTGCCCTGCGCCTCGACGGCCAGTTTGAGATGGCCAAGGTCCGTACCGTGCCGCGTCAGGAGCCCCCTTATCGCCCCATGCTGGAAGCCATCGAACAGCAACCGCTGTTCCGCTTTGCCGCGGTGGCGGGGACTCTGGTGGGATTTCGCTGCCCGCCGTTCGTGCAGGGGGTCAATGTGGCGGGCTTTCACGAGCACATGATCACTGCCGATCGCAAGGGGGGCGGCCATCTGCTCGACTACACCATGGCCCACGGCACCCTGCGACTTTCTGTGGTGCGTCACCTCAATCTGGCCCTGCCATCGGATCCCGCTTTCCGGCAGGCTGACCTCAACCCTGCCGATCTCGATCGCGCCATTCAGGCCGCCGAAGGCTGATAGACAAGGAGCAATAACATGGAAAACAGACAGTGGAAGTGCGGTGCCGAGCTGGTGGTTCGTCATCTGGAGGCGCAAGGGGTCAAGCAGGTGTTCGGTATTCCCGGCGCCAAGATTGACCGGGTGTTCGATGCGCTGGAGGATTCCCCCATCGAGACCATAGTGGTGCGCCACGAAGCGAACGCCGCCTTTATGGCGGCCGCCGTGGGGCGTCTCACCGGCAAGGCGGGGGTGGCGCTGGTCACCTCGGGCCCCGGCTGCTCCAACCTCATCACCGGGTTGGCGACTGCCACCTCGGAGGGGGACCCCATGGTGGCGCTGGGCGGTGCGGTGCGCCGTGCCGATGGCCTCAAGCTCACTCATCAGAGCATGGATACGGTCAACCTCTGCCGTCCGGTCACCAAGTTCAGCGCCCAGGTCAACAGCGGGGCGGCAATTTCGGAAGTGATGGCCAACGCCTTTCGCGCCGCCGAGCTGGGACGGCCGGGGGCGGCGTTTGTCAGCCTGCCGATGGATATCATCAACAAGCCGGTGCAGGGCAATGTGCTGGTGCCCCGTGAAGTGCCGGAGCCGGGCTGCGCCGACGAACAGAATATGGAGCAGGCATTGACCCTGCTGCGCAACGCCCAGAATCCGGTGGTGCTGCTCGGCCTGATGGCGAGCCGGCCGGAGAATGCCGAAGCGGTACGCGCCTTCCTCGACAAGGCGCGGCTGCCGGTGACCGGTACCTATCAGGCCGCCGGGGTGGTGGACAGCTGCCACTTCGATGACTTTGCCGGACGGGTGGGGCTCTTTAACAACCAGCCGGGGGATCAGCTGCTGGCGGGGGCCGATCTGGTGATCTGCATCGGCTACAGCCCCATCGAGTACGACCCCGTGCTGTGGAATGGCGACCGGGAGCGGCGCATCCTCCATATCGACGTGCTGCCTGCCGATATCGACAGCAGCTACTGCCCGACCGCCGAGCTGGTGGGGTCGATCCGCGCCAACCTGTTGCAGCTGACCCGCATCATGGGCAATCCGAAAATCCGTCCCCCCGAGGTGGATCGGCTGCTGCAAGGGGTTCGCCAGCAGCGACTGCGACTGGCGATGCGGGCCGACGATCTGCACGGCAATCCGGTTCACCCCTTGCGTATCGTGCGCGAGCTGCAGGATCTGGTGCGCGACGACATGACCCTCTGCGTCGACATGGGCAGCTTCCATATCTGGATTGCCCGCTACCTCTACAGCTTCCGCGCTCGTCAGGTGTTGATCTCCAATGGTCAGCAGACCATGGGGGTGGCACTGCCGTGGGCCATCGGTGCGGCGCTGGTGCGGCCGGGAGAGAAGGTGATCTCGGTATCGGGGGATGGCAGCTTTATGCAGTCAAGCATGGAGCTGGAGACGGCGGTGCGGCTCAAGAGCAATATCGTTCACATCATCTGGGTCGATAACGGCTACAACATGGTCGCGATGCAGGAGCAGCAGAAGTATTGCCGCACCTCAGGCGTCTCTTTTGGCCCCATCGACTTCAAACGCTATGCCGAATCGTTCGGGGCGGCCGGTTTCGCGGTGCGCTCTGCCGACGAGCTGCGCGCCACCCTGCGGGCCGCACTGGCGGTGGAGGGGCCTGCTGTGGTGGCGATCCCGGTGGATTACTCCGACAACCCGGGGCTGATGGCCCAGCTCAGGCCAGAAGTATTGGCATAAGTGTGAGTAGCGGTGCTGGCCTGAATCCTTGTGTAAGGGCAGGCAGACCCGCCCATATAGCAAAAACCGGCATCAATGGATGCCGGTTTTTTATTGTTTTGCGGGATGGGTGGCCTTAACGGGCCAGCTGGACGGCGGCGCGTGCGCGGGCCGGTTGTGGGCGCTGTTTGGCTTTTGGCGCGCAGGCTATCTTCAGGCGCAGCCACTCGCGCCACAGCAGCCAGCAGAGCGGCAGGGTGAGCAGCAGCACGGTCGCGGGCTGGGCCATCAACACGCCATCACGCCCCCACAGTTGCGGCAGCAGGAAGATGAGCGGCAGCAGCAACACGGTTTTGGCGATGGAGATGACCAGCGCCTGACGGGTACGTGCCATGGATTGCAGCAGCACGATGCCGAACATGATGATCCCCTCCAGCGGAATGGCGCCGAGGTTGAGGGTCAGGCTGCTGATGGCGGCGGCCAGCAGTTCGGGATCGTTATTGCCGGTATAGAGCATGGAGACCTGTCGTGGCAGCAGCTGGATGGTGAGCCATACCAGCATGCCGTAGATAAAGGTGAACTTGAGCCCCATCTCCATCAGGTACTTGAGGTTGCGATGGCGCTTGGCCCCTGCCGCCTTGCTGATGAGCGGCTGAATGCCGAACGCCAGCCCCTGCAGAATGACGATAAAGACCGCTTCGGTGTAACCGGCCACGGTAAAACCCGCCAGATCCTTCACATTGCCATACACCATCAGCTGGCTGTTGTGAAGCATCAGCAGCAGGCCGAGGTTGAACTGGGCAATCAGGCTCGGCAGGCCGGTAAAGAGCAGGTGCGGCATGGCCGGGAGGTTGGGCACCAGATCCCGCCAGCTGAGGCGCAGCCGCGCCCAGGGAGTGAAGAAGTAGCCAAGGCCGATCAGGCTCACCGCACCCTCTGCCATCAGGGTGGCTTGCGCAGTACCGATCAATCCCAGCCCCAGCCGACCCACCATGATGTAGTTGAGGATGATATTGAGCACGGCGCCGCTGCTCACCAGCACCATGGCCAGTTTCGGGCGACCATCGTTGCGCAGCAGATAGGGCACCGCCAGATTGCTGGCCAGCAGCAGGGTACCGCCGCCAATCCAGGTGAGGTAGTCGCTTGCCTGTTTCCAGGTCTCGGTGCCCTGTTCAATCCCCAGCCCCAGCAGGATATCGGTGTGGGTGTAGTAGAGCAGCACCGGCGCAATGCCCCCGAGTCCGGCCAGCAGCCAGAGGGCGTTGACCAGCGCCTGACGGGCCAGCGTGTCGTTTTTCGCCCCTTGCTGGAAGGAGATGGCGGTGGCCGCCCCCATGCTGATCATGGCGGCCAGACCGATCAGCACCATGATGACCGGATAGACCAGGTTGATCCCGGCGAGGCCAGCGGCGCCGACATAGTGGCCGACGAAGATGCCGTCGATGAGGTAGTAGGCCCCCGAGACCAGCATGGCAAGAATGGAGGGGAGGGCGTAAGCCCAGAAGCGACGGGTCATGGCCCGTTGCCGCAGTGTTAAATAGGCAGACATATCTGTTCTCTCGGGGAGTTCGATTATCGAACAGCTAGTCTAGATTAATACTTATTTGGTGATAATCAGGGTTTCACTTGATGAATTGCTGAGTATTACTCACTAATCCGGGGTTTTGGTAGTGCGCCTTGAGCATGTCGATCAGGATGCGCAGCCCGCTGCCCAGCTGATGCCGACTGGGATAGAAGAGGTAGAAGCCGGCAAAGGTGGGGCACCAGGGCTCCAGCACGGTGAGCAGTTTCCCCTCCGCGACCTTCTGGCTCACCTCCTCTTCCAGACAGTAGGCGAGCCCCAGCCCCGCCTCGGCGGCGCCCAGATAGAGGGCCGGGGTGCTGGTGGTGAGCGGCCCGGTCACTTCAATCTCCAGCATGGTGCCGTCGGCGGCAAAGGCCCAGCGATAGTGGCGGTGCGGAGTGAGGCGATAGCCGATGCAGGCGTGGCGGCTCAGCTCGCTCGGGTGCTCGGGCGTGCCGTGCTCCGCCAGATAGGCCGGGGAGCCCACCACCAGATAACGCTGGGGCGGGCCGAGGGGGATGCCGATCATCTCCTTGGGCAGCAGATCGCCATAAAAGAGCGCGGCATCGTAACCATCTTCAATCAGCCGGGGCATCAGCTCCTGCTCCACTACCTCCACCTGCATCCGCGGATAACGGGCCAGATAGTCGATCAGCACAGGTGCCAGCAGGCTGTCGATGGCGCCGCGCGGAGCGCAGAGCTTGAGTCGCCCTACCGGCTCGTCGCTGTTGCGGGCCAGCTCGCAAAGCGCCTCTTCCAGGGTATTGAGGGTGGGGAGCAGCTGCTTGAGCAGCCGCTGGCCCGCTTCGGTCGGCACCACGGCGCGGGTACTGCGGTTGAGCAGCCGCACCCCCAGCCTTGCTTCCAACCCCTTCAGGCTGTGGCTGAGGGCGGAGGCGGAGACCCCGAGTTCGAGGGCGGCCTTGCTGAAACTGCGGTGACGGGCGACGGCGGCAAACACTGCCAGTTCGGCGAGATCGGTACGGGTAATGGTCATCATCAATCAACAAAAAGGCGTGAGTCACAAGGGTACGCCAAGGCCGTGCTGCACACAATCCGCGCTAAACGGGTAGCTTGTTGCAAATATGTATCTGCTTGCAGGCCATTGATTCCAGTGAAACTAAGTTGAATTGTTAAAAAAAACTCACAATAAGGCGCTTTGAGTGTGATCTTGGTCGTCCGAAAGGCGACCAAAATCAAACTTTGGTTGATTAATTCAAAAAAACGCTGTGATTAATAAGGGCATTTAATTAAAGTCAGCCCATCAAGAGTGGCGCACGTTAATCGGTTGTTAAGTGAAACGGGCGCCGACCCTCAGGGTCAAAATCTCGCACTGTTGTTTGTTGCAATCCTGTTGTCACAAGGAGTGATGGCCAGGTTGCCGGGGGGCGAGAGGTTAATATCAAGGACGGACAGCAGGCGTTCCAGGGAGATGGAACCGGGCCAAGGCCCGACCAAACAAGAATCCCATTTTCCTAGATGACAGGAACAACGTATGTCTGACATGAATATTGCAGCTGATGGTCGTTTAGCCAGCAACACCTCCCGCGGCGTCAACAAGGCCGATGTGGTCTGGATGCTGGGTCTGTACGGTACCGCGATCGGTGCCGGTGTGCTCTTCCTGCCAATCAACGCCGGTGTAGGTGGCCTGTGGCCGCTGGTTGCCATGTTGATCCTGGCGCTGCCGCTGACTTTCTTTGCTCACCGTGGTCTGACCCGCTTCGTGCTGTCCGGCTCTACCCGTGATGGCGACATCACTGAAGTAGTAGAAGAACACTTCGGCAAGACCGCAGGCAAATTCATCACCCTGCTCTACTTCTTTGCCATCTACCCGATCGTGCTGATGTATTCAGTCGCCATCACCAACACCGTCGAGAGCGTGATTGTTCACCAGCTGGGCATGTCTGCACCTCCCCGTGCCGTTCTGTCACTTGCCCTGATCCTCGGTCTGATGGCGGTTGTTCGTCTGGGCGGCCAGGTTATCGTCAAAGCGATGAGCGTACTGGTATTCCCGTTCGTGCTCACCCTGATGGGTCTGGCGTTCTACCTGATCCCGCACTGGAACGGTGCCATCATCACTGAAGCTCCGGCTCTGTCCGACGCCTTCAACGGTGACTTCATCAAGACCCTGTGGCTGGCTATCCCGGTAATGGTGTTCTCCTTCAACCACTCCCCGATCATCTCCTCCTTCGCGGTGGACAACAAAGGTCGTTACGGTGAAGGTGCCGAGAAGAAGTGCAGCAACATCCTGCTGGGCGCCCACGTCATGATGGTAATGACCGTTATGTTCTTCGTATTCAGCTGCGTACTGAGCCTCTCCCCGGCTGACCTGGCTGCTGCCAAAGAACAGAACATCTCCATCCTGTCCTACCTGGCCAACCACTTCGATAACCCGGTTATCGGTACTGTGGCTCCGCTGATCGCCATGGTTGCCATCAGCAAATCCTTCCTGGGTCACTACCTGGGTGCGCAAGAAGGCATGAACGGCCTGATGGCCAAGGCGCTGCGCGAGAAGGGCAAGAACGTTGACACCAAGCAACTGAACAAAGTCACTGCCGTGTTCATGATCCTGACCACCTGGGCCATCGCTACCATCAACCCGAGCATCCTCGGCATGATTGAAGACCTGGGCGGCCCGATCATCGCAATGCTGCTGTTCCTGATGCCGATGTACGCCATCACCAAGGTTCCGGCCATGCGCAAATACGCTGGCAACATCAGCAACGGCTTCGTGACCATCATCGGCCTGATCGCCATGTCTGGTATCATCTACAAGCTGATTGCCTGATAACGCCGGTTACCAAGTTGAATGAAGAAGCCGCCTCGCAAGAGGCGGCTTTTTTATGGCTGTTTGGGGCGGTGAGCGGATGCGGTATCGCTACCTCATCAGCTTCTTCACCTCGTCGCTGGCCAGCGCCTTGTTGAATTTGTCCCGCGCCTCTTTCCCCTTGGCGGAGTTGGTAAAGCAGACGTGGAGGGACTTGTCCTCGAGGATCTTGCCGTTGAAGCCGAGGTTGGCGGCAACGTCCTTGAGTTGGGGATCGCTCTCCAGCAGATAGGTCATCACATTCTGGTCGATGACCGCCAGATCGAGTCGACCGTTGCCGAGCTTGAGCAGGTTCTGGCTGTCCGAGCTGGTGGCGTCGGCCGAGAGCGCCTTGCTGGCCACTTTTTCGTCAAACTCGGTGGTATTCACATAGCCGGTGACGACACCAATTTTCTTGCCCTTGAGGTCATCAAGGGTCTGCCAGGTGACCGGCTGATCGGCTCGCTGGGCAAAGCCGAGGGGGCCGTTACCTATGGGGTCGGAGAAGAGGCAACTGCTCTTGGGGTCGAGATACTCGGGGAAATAACCCAGTACCTCGGGGTTGTTGGTCGCCTCGTCCACTGCCCGTTGCCAGGGATAGAACTTGATAGTCAGCGGATCGCCAGCCAAGGCAAAGGCTGCGGTCACCACCTGACTGCTCTTGCCCTGTTCAGGGAGGCTGGCGCTGGTGTAAGGGGGCCATTCAAGGCTGGTCAACACCGCCGCCTGAGCGGCCGACATGCCGAACAAGGGAAGAGTGGCCAGGGCGAGGTGCTTCCATTTCAGGCTCATAGAGATAACTCCTTGTGGTCAAACACCCCTTAAAGATAGCCCCCGGTGTCGATTGCGGATGCCGGCCATGGCTGACCGGCATCGGTGCCATCTATTTGTTGTCGATATTCTCCGACTGCCAGAGGGCATAGCCCTTGCCGGAGGGCGTGGTAGGCAGATCAATCTGCATCAGGTCGTTGCCGATGACAAAGGGGCCCGAGTAGCGGGCGCGCAGATCCTGCGCCAGATCCTTCACCCTGATCTTGCCGTTGAGGCCGATATGGCTGAACACGGTCAGCGCCGGTTTGGCTTCGTTCATTACCTGGGCCGCCTGCTCGGGGGAGGCGAGGTGACCGGCGATCGCCTTGTAGCCGGGGTTGGCTTTCATCTGCTCGGCAGAGGTCATGGAGACGCAGTGCACCAGCAGATCGGCCCCTTTGGCCTGCTTCACTACTTCGGGGCTGTAGCGGGTATCGCCGGAGAGCACCACGCTGTGGCCGTGGTAGTCGATGCGATAGCCGAATGACGGCTTGATGTTGACCCCGTGGTCGTTGTCAAAGGCGGTTACCTTGACCCCGTCATGGTTGTAGACCACCCCGGCGGTGACCTCGTGGCTGTTGATCTCCACCCCGTCCAGCGGCGTTCCCTCATCCTTGACCCGGGTGGCGATATCGGTGGCGTAGGCCTGCTGCAGGCCGCTCGCGAGGGCATCGGTGCTCTTGGGCCCGTAAAGCTCCATCGGCGCGTGGCGCTGGCCATAGGCCGGTTGCAGCCAGCCGGTCAGCCAGAGATCCGCCAGTCCGTTGGTGTGATCCGAGTGGAAGTGGGTGAGGAAGAAGGCGTTGACCCGGCCGATGGGGATATGCAGCTGCCACAGGCGGGTGGCGGAGTTGCGGCCAAAGTCGAACACCAGCTTCTGGTTGCCCGCCTCGACCAGAGTGCTGTAGCCGCCGCGACTGATCTGGGGCACCGGGGTGCCGGTGCCGAGCAGGCTGACCCGGAAGATATCGGGCCGGGCTTGAGTTGCTGTGGCCGGGGCGTGATCGTGGTTGTTGATAAAGCTGCTTTCGGCCGCCTGGCTGACACCGGTGGTCAGCAGACCGACCAGCAGGGCGGCCAGATAGGTGCTTTTCATGGGGATATGTCCTGTTTGGTGGCGTTGCTGGCCACTATATTGGTAACCAAAAGTGCGATAAATTGGCTAAAAATAATTTCTTACTAAACTTTTGGTTGTGAATTAGAGCCCTTGTCGCGGGCCAAATGGCCTTGAAACGGGCAAAAAGGAGGGGTTGTGGACCGACTGACCAGCATGCGTATCTTCACCCGGGTGGTGGATCTCGGCTCCTACAGCGCGGTGGCGAGCGAAGAGGGGATCAGCGCCCAGATGGTGGGCAAGCATGTGCTGGGGCTGGAGCAGTGGCTGGGGGGCAAGCTGTTTCACAAGACCACCCGCCAGCAGACCCTCACCGAACTGGGCCAGCTGTTTTTGGCTCGCTGCCAGCGGGTGTTGGAGGAGCTGGCTCTGACCGAGTCGCTCACCCAGAACCTGCTGGCCGAGCCGGCCGGACGGCTGCGCATCGCCGCTCCCCTCAGCTTTGGCCACCACCGGCTGGTGCCGCTGCTGCCCGCTTTTCTCGACCGCTACCCCAAGCTGGATCTGGATCTGCAGCTCAGCCCGCGCTGGGTCGATCTGGTGGAGGAGGGATTCGATGCCGCCATCCGCACCCTGCGCCCGCAGGATGAGGCACTCATTGCCCGTCCGCTGCTGACCCAGCACTACCGCCTCTGCGCTGCCCCCGACTACCTCAATAGCCACGGCGTGCCCCGTCATCCGGCCGATCTCGCTCGCCACCAGTGTCTGCATGGCAACTGGGGCGAGCACGAGCGCTGGCAGTTTGTTGGCGAGGATGGCCAGAGCGAGGAGGTGCGGGTCGCCTCGCGCCTACGCATTAATCACTGGCCAGCCTTGTTGACGGCTGCGCTCTCGGGGGCTGGCATCACCTTGCAGCCAGCCGAACAGGTGCGTGACCATATCGCTGCGGGACGTCTGCTGCCGCTGCTTGATCACTATCAGAGCCCGGCCAAAACCCTCTACTTCATCTATCCGGCGGCGCGGCGGCAGGTGCTCAAGATCACCCTGCTGGGGGATTTTCTGGCCGAATCCCTGCAAGCTGGGCCCGAGCCTGAATAAAAGGCTGCATATTTTCGCCCCCACGCTTAACCATCGTACTTAACAAAGGGGTGGAGCAGGCCTAACATGGCGGGATGTTTTTCTAGTCAGGACAAAAGGATATGTCTGGGTTGAAAAAGGATCTCGGGCTCTGGCAGGGAATGGGGCTGCTCGCCACCTCGCTGCTCGGCACCGGGATCTTCGTGGTACCGGCGACCGCCGCCTCGCTGGCGGGTGGGGCCTCGCTCTGGGCCTGGTTGCTGCTGATTGCGCTGGTGCTGCCCATCGCCTTTACCTTCGCTCGCCTCGGCCGTCGCTATCCTCATGCGGGCGGCGCGCCGCACCTGATCGGCCTCGCCTTTGGCAACGGCGCCGAGCGCTTCTCCGCCTTCCTGTTTCTGGCTGTGCTGCCGGTGGGGCTGCCCGCCGCCCTGATGATTGCCGCCGGCTTCTGGCACGCCCTGTTCGAGATGGGGGAGTGGACCCTCTGGGCCATCCAGCTGCTCACCCTGCTCGGGGTCTTTCTGCTGGGGCTGCGCGGGGCGCGCTCCTCCGGCAATCTGCAACTGCTGATTGCGCTCGCCATTTTGGGGCTCACCCTGCTTATCTGGTTCAAGGGGGAGGTGAGCTGGCGCGATGCGGCTAGGCCGCTGCCGAGCGCGGACGAGTGGCCCCCTATGGCCACTGCGCTGGCGGTAATGTTCTGGTGTTTCGTCGGGCTGGAAGCCTTCGCCCACATGGGGGAGGAGTTCAAGCGGCCGGAGCGGGACTACCCCATCGCCCTGCTTGGTGGGGTGCTGCTGGCGGGGCTTATCTACTGGATCCACTCGCTGGTGGTGCTCAAATATGGCCTCTACGGCGATGAGGCGAAAAACGCCACAGCCATCCCCTCCCTGCTGGCGCTGTTGTTCGGCCCCACCGCCAAGTGGCTGGTGGCGGTGCTCGGCTACCTCTCCTGCTTTGCCAGCATCAACATCTACATTCAGGGCTTTGCCCGGCTGATCTGGAGCATGGCGCGGGAAGGCAAGTTGCCCCCCTCGCTGGCCGTGCTCACCGCGCGCGGCGCGCCGCTGCGGGCGCTCGGTCTGGTGCTCGCTATCTGTCTGCTCTGCATCACCCTTATCATCTGGCTGCGACTGCCGCTCGATGAGCTGATCCGCTACGCCAACGGCAACTTCGTGCTGGTCTACCTGCTCTGCATGGCGGCGGGCTGGCGTCTGCTCGGCGGGGTGGGCAAGGGGCTGGCGGGGATAAGCGTGCTGCTCTGCGCCCTGGTGCTGGTGGCGCTCGCCACTCAGGTGCTCTATGCGGTGGTGCTGAGTCTTGGCTACGGCGGCTTCTCGTTGTGGCGGCGTCATCTGCGCCGCAGTCGTCAGCAGGATGCGCTTCCGGTAGCGAAGTAACGTCTCCCCGATGGTCGAAGAAATGAGAAAGCCCTGATGTTCAGGGCTTTTTGATTACGGCATATGGGATGTTCATATGAATACTAGTTGGCACGCTATTTGCCGAAAAGTGCGGTGTCGGATCAACTCAACGGCGATTTATAGCCAAAAAAAGTGGGATCCAGCTCCCGTTTTGCTTAAAGTGATCCCTTCCGATCCCGGTGGTCGGAATGCCCGCAAGGATGCCCTTCAGACGTAAACAGGATGGCCTGGCCAGACTGACTCTCAGAGATGTGATTGCTTCGGTTCTCTTTTTATCTGTCACCTGTGGTGATAGCGCCTTGTTCCGTTCAGTCAGCCCGGGTTTTGCGTCTCTCTCATCGTGCATTGTCACCATCTGCAGCGAGTGAATCATGAGCGAATCGGTTTTTGAGATCCACGACTGGACCCTGAGCGTTGACGACAACATGTTGTGTCGCCCCGACCGCGAGGTCTACCTCGAACCCAGACTGGTTAATCTGTTGCGGTTTCTGGCCCACAATGCCGGCACCGTGTTTGGCCGCGATGCCCTGATCAACGAGGTGTGGGATGGCGCCGAGGTGACCGATCAGGTGGTGACCCAGTCCATCTTCGAACTGCGCAAGATCCTCAAAGATGGTCGCACCGATGCGACTGACTATATCGTCACCGTGCCCAAGCGCGGCTACAAGCTGGTGGCACCGGTGCGGCCGCTGCAGGTGGTTTCTGTGGTGATGGCGGACGAGCAGCCCGCGGTCAATACCACTCTCTCAGACAACCCGACTCTCTCCGATCTGAGCCCGCCCGCGGCTGAGCAGGATGATGATGCACAGCCCAATGTCGCCCCTTTTCCCGCCGGGCCCCTGACCCGCGCCATCTCCACCCATGCCAAGGATGCCCGCAGCCGCTGGAAGATGGTGAGTTTCGATATCTTCGTGGCCATCGTGCTGATCGCCATTGTCAGCATGCTCAGCTACCAGCACACCAGCCCCCAGGTGCATGCCATGCTGGATCCCAATCTGCTGGTGTTTCGCTTCCACTCCGGCATGGATGACAACAACGAGAACGTGCGCCTCGCCGATGGCATTACCCGCGCCCTGATGGGAGAGGTGGCCGTGGCTACGCCGCTGCGGGTGCAGTATGGTGCCACCACTCTGATGGGGGGCATCATGCCCGGCAAGGAGCTGAGTGTACGGGTCACCCGCCAGCCCCGTGGCACCTATCTCGATCTGGAGTATCGCAATATCAACACCAACCGGGTGCTGTTCAGCCATCAGTACCAGCTCAGTCGCCACAGTGTGCACGGCGTGTTGCAGGCCAGCAGCCAGGATCTGCTGCGTGCCCTCGACCAGCCCGATGCCGAGCCGGGGATAGGCTGGCCGACCGATGATGCCTCCCTGATGGCGATGATGGAGGCGCAGTACTACATCAACAGCCGGGATCCGGTCGCCCTCAAGCGTGGGATTGATCTGCTGGAGCAGGCGCTGAGTGCCCATCCGGATCAGCCGCTGCTGTTGGCGGAGCGCTATCTGGCGGGCGAGGCGCTGGCCACCCTGGCGGGCAAATCCGAGAGCGAGCGGCTGCAGGGGATTGGCACTCATCTCGCCAGCGTGGTGCAAAATAGCGGCGCTCTCCCTGCTCGGGTATGGGAGGCGTTGACCCTGCAGGCGATCCTCAACGGCCAGCAACAGCAGGCCAACTATCTGCTGGAGAAGGCGGCGAGTCGCGGCCGCTCGGTGCTCTACTACATACTGCAGGGCAAGCTGGCGGAGCTGGACGGTCGCCCCGAGGCGGCGGGTGATGCCTACAGTCAGGCCTTTCTGATGGAGGCGACCGAGCAGACCTATCTGCTCTGCCAGCAGCTCGGTTTCTACAGCAATATGGAGAGCCTCACCCCGGCTCTGTTCAATGCGCTGGGCCAGAGCAAGGTGAAGCTCTTCTAACACCGCAGTGTTGGTTTTCCTTCGGTCGGCGCGGTTGCCGACCCCATCCACAGGCTGCCTTCGGGCGGCCTGTGCTGTTTCTGCTTGTTTCAATCCTGCTTGTTTGCCACCGGGGATAGTCGCTCGGGTGCGGCCCGATTTATCCCCCGCAGCTCCCCACTATCCCCACTTGCCTTTGCCTTGCACGCGGCATTCGCGGCACTCGCGTTTGTTCGGCTTTACGCCGTGTGCAGCTTGTGACATCTGCTCATGGTTGGCGGCGGGATAAGCTGTCTGTCTCGACCCATTTCTCATTGCTTACCGGTTATCGCCATTGCGCTTTACCTCTGAGTTTGGATTGTGATGAGCCGAGCGAAGGGGAAAGCAGGAGGTGAGCGGCCACTCAGGGTGATGATCCGCAGGGCTTCCAAATGGCCGCAAGGGCAGGGGGGCGCAATGGGAGCTGCTTTATCGCGGGTTTATCTGGCCAAAAATATCAAGACGGCGAGATAAGGGGATTATCAAGGGGAAAAAATGGGGCGGAAGGATATCAAGGTTTTATCAAGGCGGCGGTGTGGCCTGATGTCAATTTGCTGTTTTTAAATGGTTTTTATCAAAAGTGACGAGGCGGCGAAAAAAGTTGCCTCATATTTTTATCCGTTAGCTGGTCTTTATGTTTTCCGGGGATGAGAGGCCTAGTCTGTGCCCATTCTTTGGCGGGGCGTTCCGCCAAATGTGTATGTGACGACCCGACCTTTTATAGAACCGGAGATCTTATGTCCCTAGATACGAGCAAGAAGATTGGCCTTATCGCCTGTACAGGTGTGGTGGCCGGCAACATGATGGGGAGTGGCATCGCGCTGCTGCCTTCGGCACTGGCCACCATCGGCTCCATCTCTGTCTTTAGCTGGGCAATCTGTCTGGTAGGCGCCATGGGCCTCGCCTTTGTCTTCGCCCGCCTTGCTACCAAGAACCCGCAAGAGGGTGGCCCCATTGCTTACGCTGGCGAGATCTCTCCGGTGTTCGGTTTCCAGACCGGTGTGCTTTATTACCACGCCAACTGGATCGGTAACCTGGCCATCGCCATTACCGGCGTCTCCTACCTCTCGGTCTTCTTCCCCATTCTCAATAGCCCAATTCCGGCCGCCGCAGCCACCATCGCTGCCGTCTGGATCTTCACCTTCGTCAACCTGCTTGGCGGTAGCTGGGTGAGCCGACTCTGTACCCTGGGTCTGGTGCTGATCCTGCTGCCGGTTGTCGGTACTGCGGTGATGGGCTGGGGTCATTTTGATGCCACCGTCTACAGCCAGAACTGGAACACCACCAGCGGCAGCGACCTGCATGCGGTCATCAGCGCCGTGCTGATCTGCCTCTGGTCTTTCGTCGGTGTTGAATCTGCCGCCGTCTCTTCCGGCATGGTGAAGAACCCCAAGCGTACCGTACCGCTCGCTACCATGCTGGGTACCGGTATCGCCGGTGTTATCTACATCCTCTCTACCCAGGTGATCAGCGGCATGTTCCCGGCCGGTGAAGTGGCTGCCTCCGGCGCCCCGTTTGCCATGGCCTCTTCTGCCATCTTCGGTAGCTGGTCTGCGCCGTTCGTCTCTGCCTTCACCGCCCTGGCCTGCTTCACCTCGCTGGGCTCCTGGATGATGCTGGTGGGCGAGGCGGGCAAGCGTGCCGCCAACGACGGCAACTTCCCGAAAATCTATGGCGAAGTGGACAAGAACGGCGTAGCCAAGAAGGGTCTGATCCTGGGCTCCCTCAAGATGACTGCCCTGATGGTTGGCCTGACCGCCTTCACATCCCAGTCCGCCCACGCTGCCGATCTCTTCAACGTGCTGACGACCGATGCGGTGCTGCTGACCATGCTGCCCTACTTCTACTCCAGCATTAACCTGATCCGCTTCGAGGGCATGACCTCCCGCAGCATCGGCGCGATGATCTTCTCCGGTGTGGCCTGTGTCTTCTGTCTGGTGGCCCTGATGGGTGCCAAGGGTTCCAACCTTACCGCTACCTTCGTGGTGTCGCTCATCATCCTGATGTTCTACGCCAAAAAACAGGGTCTGCGTCAGCACGACGCCCTGCTGAGCGAACAGCCCAGCAACTAATTCCCCCTTTTATCTTCCGAGCGCTCTTCACTCACCATCCCTGATGGAGAGCGCCCCTTTACGTGTGGAGCATTACGATGAATATCATTGCCATCCTCAACCACCTGGGCGTTTTCTTTAAAGAAGAACCCATTCGCCAGCTGCAAGCCTCCCTCGAGCGCAAGGGTTTCGAGGTTGTTTATCCGGTCGATGTGGCCGACCTGCTGAAACTGATCGAGAAGAACCCCCGCGTTTGCGGCGCCATCTTCGACTGGGACAAATACTCCCTGGGTCTGTGCAAGGAGATCCACGATCGCAACGAGAAGCTGCCGATCTTCGCCTTCGCCAACGACCAGTCCACCCTGGACATTCACCTGACCGACCTGCGTCTGAACGTGCACTTCTTCGAGTACCGTCTTGGCATGGCTGACGACATCGCCCTCAAGATGGGTCAGGCCACTCAGGAGTATCAAGACGCCATCCTGCCGCCGTTTACCAAGGCGCTGTTCAAGTACGTGGAAGAGGGTAAATACACCTTCTGTACTCCGGGTCACATGGGCGGTACCGCCTTCCAGATGAGCCCGGCCGGCAGCATCTTCTATGACTTCTACGGCCCGAACGCGTTCAAGGCTGACGTATCCATCTCCATGCCGGAGCTGGGCTCCCTGCTGGATCACTCAGGTCCGCACAAGGAAGCCGAAGAGTACATCGCCCGTACCTTCAACGCCGATCGCTCCTATATCGTCACCAACGGCACCTCCACTGCCAACAAGATCGTCGGCATGTACTCCGCGCCGGCCGGCAGCACAGTGCTGGTTGACCGTAACTGCCACAAGTCGCTCACTCACTTGATGATGATGAACGACGTGACCCCGATCTACTTCCGTCCGACCCGCAACGCCTATGGCATTCTGGGTGGTATCCCGCAGAGCGAATTCAGTCGCGACACCATCGCTGCCAAGGTTGCCGCGACACCGGGTGCCCAGGCTCCCCGTTACGCCGTCGTCACCAACTCCACCTATGATGGCCTGCTCTACAACACCGGCTTCATCAAGGAGAGTCTGGATACCCCTTACATCCACTTCGACAGTGCCTGGGTGCCTTACACCAACTTCAGCCCGATCTATGAAGGCAAGTGCGGCATGAGCGGCGAAGCTATGCCGGGCAAGGTGTTCTACGAAACCCAGTCCACCCACAAGCTGCTGGCGGCCTTCTCCCAGGCCTCGATGATCCACATCAAGGGTGACGTGGAGGAAGAGACCTTCAACGAAGCCTTCATGATGCACACCTCCACCTCGCCGCAGTACGGCATCGTGGCATCGACCGAGATCTCCGCTGCCATGATGCGTGGCAACACCGGCAAGCGTCTGATCAAGGACTCCATTGATCGCGCCATCTCCTTCCGCAAAGAGATCAAGCGTCTGCGTGATCAGAGCGAAGGCTGGTTCTTCGACGTATGGCAGCCGGACAACATCGACACCGTCGAGTGCTGGAAGCTGGATCCGAAAGATGACTGGCACGGCTTCAAGGACATCGATGACAACCACATGTACCTGGATCCGATCAAGGTCACCCTGCTGACTCCGGGTATGGGTCGTGACGGCCAGCTGCTGGAGAAGGGCATCCCTGCCTCTCTGGTCTCCAAGTTCCTGGACGAACGCGGCATCGTGGTCGAGAAGACCGGCCCTTACAACATGCTGTTCCTCTTCTCCATCGGTATCGATCAGTCCAAGGCGATGCAGCTGCTGCGCGCCCTGACCGAGTTCAAGCGCGGCTACGACCTGAACCTGACCATCAAGAGCATCCTGCCGAGCCTCTATCGTGAAGACCCGAGCTTCTACGAAGGGATGCGTATCCAGGAGCTGGCCCAGCGCATTCACGAGCTGACCAGCAAGTACCGTCTGCCGGAGCTGATGTTCAAGGCGTTCGACGTACTGCCGGAGATGAAGATGACTCCGCACGCCGCATGGCAGCAGGAGCTGGCCGGCAACGTGGTGGAAGTGCCGCTGCGTGACATGGTTGACCGCATCAGCGCCAACATGATCCTGCCGTACCCGCCGGGAGTTCCGCTGGTACTGCCGGGCGAGATGGTGACCCAGGATTCTCTGCCGGTGCTCGAGTTCCTCGAGATGCTGTGCGAGATCGGTGCCCACTACCCGGGTTTCGAGACCGACATCCACGGCCTCTATCGTCAGGCCGATGGCAGCTACACCGTCAAGGTGCTGCGTTAATCGACAGTGACAACAGTCGAAAGTGACAACAACGGGCCGCAAGGCCCGTTTTTCCCTCCGGAATTCCTGTTCTTATTGCGTGAGTCGCCAATCATGAAGCGAGTGCTCTCCATTCAATCCCACGTAGTCTTTGGCTGTGCCGGCAACAGCGCCGCCGTTTTTCCCATGCGTCGCCTCGGGATCGAGGTGTGGCCGATGAACACGGTGCAGTTCTCCAACCACACCCAATACCGCGAAGGCTGGCAGGGGATGGTGATGCCCGGCGGTCATATCCGTCAGCTGGTAAACGGCCTGGCGGAGATCGGCGTGCTGGCCGAGTGCGATGCGATCTTGAGCGGCTACCTCGGCTCGGCCGAACAGGGGGAGGAGATCCTGGCGGCGGTGGCCCGGCTCAAGGCGCTCAATCCAAACGCCCTCTATTTTTGTGACCCCGTGATGGGTCACCCCGACAAGGGGTGCATAGTGGCACCCGGCGTCGCCGATTTTCTGAAACACCGGGCACTGGCCTGTGCCGATATGCTGGCCCCCAATCTGCTGGAGCTGGAACAGCTCACCGGCCGCGATATCCGCAATGTGCCGGAGGCCATCGAGGCGTGCCAGCAACTGCGCGCGCAAGGGGTCAAGCTGGTGATGGTCAAGCATCTGGGCAAGGCCGGTTTTGCCATGGACCGCTTCGAAATGCTGCTGGTGTGTGAGGAGGGGACCTTTCATCTCTCCCGCCCGCTCTACCCTTTTGCCCGCCACCCCATCGGGGTGGGGGATCTGCTGAGCGCCACCATGCTGGCCAATCTGCTGGCGGGTTGTACCCCGGTAGCGGCGTTCGAACTTACCAACGCCAGCGTTGATGCCGTGCTGGCTCGCACCTGGCTGGCGGGGGCCTACGAGCTGCAACTGGTGGCGGCCCAGCACGAGATGGCGCTGCCGCAGGTCTCCATCCGGGCGACCCGCCTCTGAGCTGATTACGCGCACAGAAGAAACAACAAAGCCCTGATCATCAGGGCTTTTTATATTTCAGATTCGGGGAGAGGGCTTAGTCCTGCGGGCTTTTGAGCGCCTTGACCACATCCTCTTTGGGTTCCAGCTCCTTGACCTGATTGAAGATCTCCAGCTCCCCTTGCGGACTGACGGTGTAGGCATCGGCATCCTGATAGCTGCCGCTGCCGGCGCTCTCGATGATGACCACCAGCTCGGGCTGCTTGTCGCCATTCAAATCGACCAGTTTCAGCTCCCGGATAAAGCCGTTGCGAGCCATCACCTTGCCATCCTGAAACTCATCCAGTGGAAATTGGGCGTTCTGGCCCGAATAGAGCCGCACGTCATAGCTGCCGATGGAGGCGGGTTCACCTGCCCCCTGCGTCACCCGGATCACCTGCCCGGAGGGCAGGGTCAGTTGCTTGTTAAATCCCTCTTCGGCCTGGGCGGCCAGCGGCAGGGTCAGCAGCCCTGCCATCATCAATGCTCTGTTCATCTTGCAACCTCTTGCTGTCTCTTGAGTGCGGGCTCCCGGGGAGCCCGCCGTGATGCTGTTACCAGATCTTCACCCGCTTCTGGGGCGGCAGATAGAGCTTGTCCCCCGGCTGGATGTTGAATGCCTCATAGAAGGCGGGAATATTCGGCACCACGCCGTTGACCCGGTACTCGGGCGGCGAGTGGGGGTCGGAGCGCAGCAGCATCTGCATCAGCTCGGGACGATACATCCCTTTCCATACCTGCGCCCAGCCGAGGAAGAAGCGCTGTTCGCCGGTGAAGCCGTCCAGCACCGGTGCCTCCTTGCCATCCAGTGACAGCTCGTAGGCCTTGTGGGCGATGGTGAGACCGCCCAGATCGCCGATGTTCTCACCCAGAGTGAACTGACCATTGACGAACTGGCCGTTGATGGGCTCGAAGCGGTTGTACTGGGCCACCAGACGGCTGGTGCGGAAGCGGAACTCCTTGAGATCCTGCGGCGTCCACCAGTCGCGCATCATGCCGTCACCGTCGGATTTGGCCCCCTGATCATCAAAACCGTGGCCCATCTCGTGGCCAATGACCCCGCCGATGGCGCCGTAGTTGACCGCATCATCCGCCGTCATATCGAAGAAGGGGGGCTGCAAAATGGCCGCCGGGAAGACGATCTCGTTGTTGCTCGGGTTGTAGTAGGCGTTCACCGTCTGCGGCGACATGTGCCACTCGTCCCGGTCGACCGGCTTGCCGAGGCGAGCCAAACTGTCTGCGTATTCAAAGGCTTGCGAGCGTTGCAGGTTGCCCACCAGATCATCCGGTTTGATGGCGATGGCGCTGTAATCCTTCCACTTGTCGGGGTAGCCGATCTTGGGGCGGAACTTGGCCAGCTTCTCGAGGGCCTGCGCCTTGGTCTCGGGCGACATCCAGTCGAGCTCCTTGATGCTCTGGCCGTAGGCGGTGCGCAGGTTCTCCACCAGCTGCTCCATCCGCTCCTTGGCCGCAGGCGGGAAGTAGCGGGCCACATAGAGCTGGCCGACCGCTTCACCCAGATGATCGTTCAGCACCCCGAGCGCCCGCTCCCAGCTGGCGCGCTGCTTGGGCGTGCCGCTCAATGTGGTGCCGTAGAAGGCGAAGTTGGCGCGGTCGGTCTCGCTGTCGAGATAGGGGGCGTAGTCGGTCAGCAGTTGCCACTTGAGGTAGGCCTGCCAGTCGGCGATGGGGGTCTGGGCCATCACCTGATCCAACGCGCTCAGATAGGTCGGCTGGCCGATGATGAGCTCCGGCTGGCCAGCAATGCCCGCGGCATTGAGATAAGCCTGCCAGTCGAGATGGGGGGCGAGCCGTGCCAGTTCGCTGGCGGGGCGCTTGTTGTAGTTCTTCTCCCGATCCCGCAGGGCGACGTTGTCCCACTGGATGGTGGCGAGCCGGGTTTCGAGGGCCAGAATCCGTTTGGCCTTGCCGCTCGGGTCAGATTCCCCGAGGCGGCTCAGCATGGCGGCGATATGCTGCTGGTACTTCTGGCGCAGGGCCTGACTCTCGGGATCCTGCTTGAGGTAGTACTCCCGATCCGGTAGCCCCAGTCCACCTTGATAGAGGTAGACCGCATAGCGGTCGGGGGACTTGGCATCGGCGTCGATCCAGATGCCAAACGGCGCGCCGCCGCCCATGCGGCCCGACTGGGCAAAGGCGCGGGCCAGCGCAGCCTGATCATCGATCCGGTCGATATCGGCAAGCGCCGGTGCCAGCGGGGTGAGCCCCTTGGCGTCACGGCCTGCCTGATCCAGATAGCTGGCGTAGAGATCGCGGATCTGCTGGGTCGGCGTGCCGGTGGCGGCCTCCTGCTTGGCCAGCCCTTCGACCAGCACCCGCACATCGGCGAGGGATTTGTCCCGCAGCATGTAGAAGGCGCCATCGGCGGGGCGATCGTCAGGGATCTTGGCGGTGGCGAGCCACTTGCCATTGACGTAGCGGAAGAAGTCATCGCCGGGTTTGACCTGGGTGTCCATATTGGCCAGCGCCAGCCCGGAGTGTTTGGGGGAGTCTTGCGGTGCCTGACTGCAGCCAGCCAGCAGTGCCAGTCCAATCAGGCCGGCCAGTAAGCTTTTCTTATTGTTCATCTTGTTTGATTCCAATTCCGATTGTTTGCTTCCCTGCCCATCTTCCTTGCTCCAACCGGTTGTGCGACCGCCTTGCGGCCAGCCTGGTGGAGAGGGCGGGCGAGCCTCACTCTAGCAGCAGGGTTGCAGCTTGATAAGCCCGACTCTGCTAAGATCGGCCGGTCCGTTTTGGGGAAGCCTATGATTTCTCATCTTTATTCTCGCTTTTGTCTGACTATGCCAGCGCCGGAAGGTTCCACCGGTCTGCTGGTGGCCTTCAGTGGCGGCCTCGACTCCACCCTGCTGCTGGTGCTGGCGGCGCAGTATGCCCGCGAGCATGGCCTGCCACTTAGCGCCCTGCACGTGCACCACGGCCTCAGTCCCCATGCCGATGAGTGGGTCGCTCATTGTGAAGCCGTGTGTCAGCAATTGGCGGTGGAGCTGCTGGTCGAGCGGGTGACTCTGATCCGCGGCAATGGCGAGAGTCTGGAGGCGCAGGCCCGCACCGCCCGTTACCAACGGCTGACCGCCCGGATGCGGGAGGGGGAGTGGCTGCTCACCGCCCACCATCAGGACGATCAGCTGGAGACCCTGCTGCTGGCCCTCAAGCGCGGCGCCGGTCTGCGCGGGCTGGCGGGGATCCTGCCAAGCCAGCCCTTTGCTGGCGGCCTGTTGCTGCGGCCGCTGCTCGATATGAGTCGCGCCGAGCTGGCCGATGCGGCGGCGAGCCTCCCCTTTGGCTGGGTGGAGGATGAGAGCAATCAGGAGGTGAGTTATGACCGCAACTTTTTGCGCCAGACGCTTATCCCCCAGCTCAAGGCGCGCTGGCCCGCCATGGCCCAGACCGCGGCGCGCAGCATGGCCCTGTGCGCCGAGCAGGAGGCGCTGTTGGAGGAGCTTGCCGAGAGCGACTGGCAGCTGGCGGGCGAGGGGGAGGCGCTCCATATCGGCCCGCTGCACGCCCTTTCACCTACCCGGCGCAACAACCTGCTGCGCTACTGGATCCGCCGGCAGGGGGGCGAGATGCCATCCCGTGAGCAGCTTGCCCGGCTGTGGCAGGAGGTAGCGCTGGCGCGCGGCGATGCCAATCCCCGGCTCAACTGGGGGCGCCAAAGCTGCCGTCGTTTTCAGGAGCGGCTCTATCTGGTGAGCCCTGACCTACAACCTTGCCATCAGGTATTGCCGATGATTGTGGGCGAGCCGCTGACCCTGCCGGAAGGGGTGGGCGAGCTGGTGGTGCGTATGGCGGAGCACGGCGAGGATCGGCTGCGTATCCCCCGGCCGGATGAACCGCTCTCGGTGCGTTTTCAGGTAGCGCCCGGGATCCCCCTCAAACCGGTGGGGCGAAGCGGCAGTCGGCGGATGAAGAAGCTGCTGCAAGAGTATGGTGTTCCCTCGTGGCAACGGGGGCGCATCCCCATCCTCTACTATGGCGAGCAGGTGGCGGCGGTGGTGGGGCTCTTTATCTGCGACGGTTTTATGGCGCAGGGTGCCGGGCTGGTGTGCCACTGGCAAGGGGGCGGTGCCGCCCCCATCCTGCCCGAGCAGGATCTTGTCTGAGGTGGTCTCGGCGTAACCCCAAAAAAGAAGCTCCGGTCACATGGCGCGCATGTGCCGGAGCAAAGAAGAGTTCGGGATTATTCGTTAGGGCTGGCTTTGCCGGCTTTTTTGCGGGCGTAGAGGTGACTGTCGGCCGCCTCGTAGAGGCTCGGCACATCGACCCCGGATTGCCAGCTGGCGGCGCCAAGGCTGCATCCGACCGAGAAGGTGCTGAGCTCCTTATTGGTCATCAACATATGCTGCAGTCGCAGCCAGACCGGGCGCCACGCCTCGGGTTCGGCCGGTTGCAGCAGCAGGGCAAATTCATCTCCTCCAAGCCGGAAGGCTTGATCCGTGCTGCGGATACACCCCTTGAGCAGCTGGGCGAAGCGGCTCAGCACCAGATCCCCCACCGGATGGCCCCAGGTGTCATTGATCTGCTTGAAGCGATCGAGATCCAGCAGCACCAGCACCAGACCGTGGGGCTCGCGGCTGTGCTGTTCGATGGCGCGACCGATGGCCTCGTCAAAGTAGGAGCGGTTGCCAAGGCCGGTCAGGTGATCGAGCCGGACCAGCTGATCCAGTTTTTCCAGCCGCAGATAGAGGGGCAGCAGCAGGCAGAGCAGCTGATGGTATTGCATCAGTACCCGTTGCTGGCTGCCGCTCAGCGGATGTTCCAGCTCGTAGTGGAGCTGGCCGAGCAGCTGGCCATGTTGACCGCGCAGTTCGAACGGATAGTTGTGCAGGTTGAGGGTGGCCAGCGGCGGGTGCTGGATCAGCACATGGGGCTGGCCACAATCGAGGTAGAGACCGTGGATCCTGACAATTCTTGCCGCACGATCGGCAAAAGTTGTCAGCAGACCGCCGAGATCGCTCTGCCCCAACAACTGCTCGAGCAACTGGTTGCGTTCAACGCTGGGCAACGGCGTGAGCCGCTCCATCTGGCGAACCCACTGCTCGATGCCATGGCTAAAGCCATTAAGTGACGACGTATTTTCCATGGTCTTCCACCTGTAACACCTGACTACTGTCTCCTCCCTGCAATTGGCATGCCCAATATATCTTTCCTGCCCGCCAGATCGGCTGACTAAGCTTAAGTCGATAAAAGGAGAGGAAAATTTGTACACCGACCTGTTGATCCTGCTGTTCGCCGCCGTTCTGCTGGTGGCAACTTTCCGGCGCCTCGGCTTGCCGGTCATCCTCGCCTACCTGATTGCCGGCGTCTTGCTCGGCCCCCACGGGCTGGCGGTGATCACCGGCCAGTCGATCATGCAGACTATTGCCGAGCTGGGGATCGTCTTTCTGATGTTCTCGCTGGGGCTGGAGTTCTCCCTGCCGAAATTGCTGGCGATGCGCCGGTTGGTGCTGGGGGTCGGGATGTTGCAGGTGCTGCTCACGTCACTGCTCTTTTTCGCCATCGGCTGGTGGTGGGGGCTGGGTCTGGCCCAGTCGCTGGTGGTGGCGGGGACGCTTGCTCTGTCGTCGACGGCGGTGGTGATCAAGCAGCTTGGCGAGCAGAAGCAGCTCCATACCCGCCGCGCCCAGCTGGGGGTGAGCGTGCTGCTGTTTCAGGATCTGGCGGTGGTGCCCCTGCTGGTGATGATCCCGATCCTCGCCCAGCCGGAAGTGCAGGGGAGTGCGCTGGCCGCCGAGATCGCCTGGGCCACCCTCAAGGGGCTGTTTGCTCTCTTCACTCTGCTGGCGGTGGGCAAGTGGTTGCTGCCGCTGCTGTTTCACGAGGTGGCGCGAGCCCGCTCCGACGAGTTGTTCGTGCTGAGTGCCCTGCTGGTGGCACTGCTGGCTGCCTACATGACCCATTCACTCGGGTTGTCGATGGCGCTGGGGGCATTTCTGGCGGGGATGATGCTGGGGGAGTCCCACTACCGTCATCAGCTTGAGGTAGACATCAAGCCCTTTCGCGACGTGCTGATGGGGCTCTTCTTTATCACCATCGGCATGGCCATGGAGTGGGAGCTGGTGGCGCGGGCTTGGTGGCAGGTGCTGATCTGCGTGGTGCTGCTGGTGCTGTGCAAATCCCTGCTGGTGCTGCTGGCCGGGCGGCTGATGGGGGAGCGCAAGCGTGACAGCATGGCCGCCGGCATCATGCTCAGTCAGGTGGGGGAGTTCGGCTTCGTGCTGCTGGCGCTGGCGCTCCACCACGGCTTGCTGGATCAACAACTGGTCTCCCTGCTGATCGGCATCGGCATCATCTCCATCGCCATGACCCCCTGGCTGGTGACTCAGGCCCATTCGCTGGCTCGCAGCCTCACCGACCCGGCGCTGCTGACCCGCTCCGAAGTCGCCCAGTCGGGCCTGAGCAAAAACCAGCATGTCATCATCGCCGGGTTTGGCCGGGCCGGGCAGACCTGTGCCCGCTTTCTCAAGATCGAGGAGATCCCCTTTCTGGCCCTCGATCTTGACCCGGAGCGGGTGAGCGAGGCCAAGCTGGCGGGGGAGCAGGTGGCCTTCGGCGATGCCAGCCGCCGCGATATTCTGCTGGCCGCCGGGTTGTTGCGGGCGCGGCTGGTGATCATCACCTTTGATGATCGCAAGCGGGTGGAGGCGATGCTGGCACTGATCCGCGAACTGGCGGGGGATCTCAAGGTGCTGGTGCGTACCCGGGATGACAGTTTTCTGGAGCAGTACAAGCAGGCGGGGGCGTTTGAGGTGATCCCCGAATCCCAGGAGGGTGCCCTGATGCTGGTCTCCCACCTGCTGCTCAACTGCGATATCCCCATCGGTCGGGTGATCCGCCGGATGGAGCTGGAGCGCAGCAGTCAGTATCGCTTCCTGCACGGCTTCTACTGGGGGGATCAGAGTGCCAGCAATCTGGAGGCAGATCAGTTGCTTGAACGCCTCCATCCCCTGTTGCTGCACGACCAGGCGTGGGCGGTGGGCCATGAAGTGCGCGAGCTGCCGCTTGATGAGGTGCGGATCAAGGAGGTGCAGCGCGGCGATCAGAGTCTGGAGCCCAGACCCGAGCTGGTGCTGGCGGCCGGTGACCGGCTGATCCTGTTTGGTACCGTGGTGGCGATGGAACAGGCTGAGCAGCGTTTGCTGGAGGGGCACTGAAGCTCCTCGCTCTCATCGACCACGCTCCTGTTTACTCCCGCTCTTTTGGCTGCCCCTCGATATCGAGGAAGGTGGCGACCCGCTCCCGCTCCCGGAGAGTATCCCGATAGCCCAGCTTGATCAGCTGCTGGCAGTAACCCGGATAGAACATCAGAAAGCTGGCCAGACTGCTGGTCTCATCCCCCTTCACTCCCAACACTCGCAACAGGCGGCGCAACTGCAGCGGCAGTTTGCGCAGATAGGCCAGCGCCATGGCGTCGAGGTCTTCGCTTGGTTTGAGCACGCAGGTCTCCACCCGTTTCAGTTTGAGACGGCTGCGCTCCCGCTCCGGGATCAGATCCAGAGTCTGGTTGATGCGCCATAGCCGCTCCAGATCGGAGTTGAGAGTGTCGGTAAAGACCGTATCGAGCAGATGGCTGGCGATATTGGAGCTGGTGAGATGGCCGTGGTGATGGGTCGGCGCCGAGTGCGCTGGCGGATCCAGGGTGATCAGCAGGATCCGCTCCGCCCCCAGATGGATGGCGGGGCTGAGCGGGCTCAGCTGGTGGATGGAGCCGTCGCCGTAGAACTTCTCGCCGATCCGGGTGGCCGGAAAGACGAAGGGCAACGCCGAGGAGGCGAGCAGGTGCTCCGATGTAAGCACGGTACGTACCCCGCGCCGTCTGGCTCGCTCCCACGGGTGGTGGTCGGCCCGTCCCTGAAAGAAGGTGGTGGAGAGGCCGTCATCGTAATCCGATGCCGTGATGGCCAGCGCCTCCAGACTGCCGTAGAGGATGTTGTCATCGATGCGGTGATAGTCGATGAGCTGATCCAGCAGGCGGTGCAGTGGCGCGTTGTCAAAGAGGTGAAAGGCGTGGTTGGTGTGGGGGTTGATCAGCCCTGCCGACCCTTCGTACATCAACCGCCACAGCAGGCGCCCGGGGTGAAAATCGAAGATGTGGTGGGTCTCGAAGCGGCGCCAGACCCACTCCAGCTTGCGCACCCCCAGATGGAAGCAGGAGGCGTAGCAGGCCAGCGCGGTGACATTGATGGCCCCCGCCGAGGTGCCACAGAGGATGGGAAAAGGGATGCCGAGATTGCGCGGGTAGAGCTCCGCAATCGCCTTGAGGGCGCCGACCTGATAGGCGGCGCGAGCACCGCCACCGGTGAGCAACAACGCTGTATTGGGTCTGGCCATATGCTGGCGCCTTATCGTGTTCTGACAAGAATGTTCCCACTGACAAGTTAACTATAAGGCGCTGTATCAAATATAAAAACGGGCGCTCGCCCGTTTTTTTCATGGCCCCGTGTCAAAGGGCGCGGTGAGGATTTTCCGGCCGCGCCAGCTGATCGAAGGCGGCGAATACCGGGGCGCTGGCGAGGATGCGACCGTGGCCCAGACCCCGGGTGCTCACCAGCCGGGTATGACCATCCTGACTGGCCCGCAAGGAATCGCCGTGGGGGGCAAATCTGTCCTCCTCGTCGTGCACTATCATCGCCGCGCCGCTGCGACTGGCGAGGCGTCCCAGCGGATCGACCGTGCTCAAGGGGTGCTGGTACTCCTGCTCAATCTCCTTGACCACCGCATCGAACAACCGGATGGAGTAGCCGGAGCGCGCCACCATGCCGTAGAGCTGGGGCACATAGTCGAGCACCGGCGAAATCAACAGCAGCGGCAGGGTATCGATACCCGCCTGACGGCTGGAGAGGGTGACGGCGCCTCCCATGCTGTGAGCGATGACCCCGTGCAGCGGGCCTACTTCGCTAGCCAGCTTGGTCGCCAGCTCGTCGAAGGCGCGCACGAAACGGGGTAGGTGGCCAGTATTGCCTGTGCTCTGGCCGTGGGCCGGATGATCGTAGGCAATGGCGGTGAAACCCTGCGCGGCGATATGGCTCATCAGCGGATAGAACTGGCTGGCGCTGCCGGACCAGCCGTGCATCAGCAGCCACAGCGGCCCCTGACCGAGCCGATAGCTCATCAATACCCCTTCGCTGGTATGGACGGCCTGCTTCACCAGACCGGCAGGTTCGTGGTCATCCCGCTGGTTGCGCTGGGGGGTGAGCAGCAACTTGCTGGCGGTGCGCTTGGCATGGGTGGGGGCGAGTCTGTGGTGCAACCGGGTACCGATCCCCAGCAGCCATTTGCTCGGGCTGAAGCGGCGGGTGTTGAAGTAGATCTTGCTGCTCATGGTCATCCTGTGGTTTTTGTGTGCGAACGGTCGTGCTTTTTTGTTGGTTTTTAAAAATTAGTGTTGAACGGATGCCAAAACATCAGCGCCAGCTGCTCAGCAGAGCGTCCACCTCGGGCCAGAAGTGGCGGGCCGGATCCTGACACAGTTCGAGATCGTTGAACACCTGATCCGCCAGATAGAGGCCATAGAGGCGATAAACGGCGCGCCAGGGATCCATCTCGCGTCGCCACTCGCCTGCGGCCTGACCCTGCACCACCTGACGGGCCAGATAGTCGAGCCAGAAGCGCACCAGTTGCCGGGCGGCTTGCTGCACCTGGCTCTTTTGCTCATGGCCATCCTGCACCGAGGTCCAGGCGTCGAGGAACATGCAGCGTCCGGCGAAGCAGTGGTTCCAAGCCTGCCAGGCACGCAGCAGGGCGATCAGCTTGTCGTGCTGGCTCTGGTGCTCCTGCTGGCGTACCGGCTGGATCACCCGCAGCCGGAACACCTCGGCGGCGTACTCCAGCACGGCTATCTGCAGATTGTCTCGGGATTGAAAGTGGGCAAACAGGCCGCTTTTCGACATCTCGCAGGCGCTGGCCAGCGAGCCGATGGTAAGGCTCTCCAGCCCTTGCTGGCTCGCCTGCTCGAAGGCAGTCTGCAAAATGTTTTCCCGGGTCAGGCGCCCCTTGCTCATCACTATCTCCTCGTTGGCGCTGGCAGCATAAAGTACGATCGTGCTAATTGTCGAGCAACAAATAGCCAGCATGGCTGGCTATGTCGTCTCCCGCGTGTCACTGAGCGCGGGGGTCAGTTCTCCTTGATATCGAGCTGTTGCAGGGCGATGACCGCCTGAGTGCGGTTTTTGACGCCCAGTTTTCTGAAGATGGCGGTGATATGGGCCTTGATGGTGGCCTCTGAGACGTTGAGCTCCCAGGCGATCTGTTTGTTCAGGCTGCCATCGCGCAGCATTATCAGCACCTTGTACTGCTGGGGGGTGAGGCTGGCCAGCTTGCTGGCGAAATCGGGGCCATCTTCCGATTCAGGATGGAGCGAGATGCCTTCCGGCACCCAGTTATCCCCCCCGATCACCGTATTGAGGGCGTTGACCAGCTCCTTCATCGGTACCGATTTGGGAATAAAGCCGAGCGCCCCAAGCCGCAACACCTGTTGGATGATGGCCGCATCTTCCGAGGCGGAGACCACCACGATGGGCAGGTCGGGATACTGGCCGCGCAGGTGGGCCAGCCCCTCGAAGCCGTTGGCCCCCGGCATCTTGAGATCGAGCAGCAACAGGTCAACTTCGGGGTGTTCGCCGAGCAGGCTGGTCAGGCTGTCGATGGAGTCCGCTTCCAGCAATTGAGCGTCGTCGATGGCCATGTGCACCGCTTGGTAAAGGGCGCCCCGAAACAGGGGGTGGTCATCTGCGATGACGATGGTAAATTGGCTGTCCATATTTCGGTTAATGGCTCACATTGTTGCTAACTGATTGTTTTGAAAAATCAAACTAGCATCGCTCACCAAGAGGGTCAAACCCGCCGGTGCGCAAATGTGAAGCGACCATCGGATGTTTTGCCATCAGGGCAGCTCGGCCGGTCGCAGGCAACTCATGCAGGAGGCAACAGATGGGATCCTTGGTATTGGCGGTGGGCACCGGCTCCACCTGGGCGATGCGAGCGGCACTGGTGCTCGCCATGAGCGGGCTGACGTGGCAGGAGCAGGTGTTCGATCTGGAGGATGCCAAGTCGCTGGCCCGGCTCAAGCGGCTGGCACCGGCCGGTCTGGTGCCCTGGCTCGAACACGATGGCGTGCGGGTTCACGACTCGCTGGCCATCGCTGAATATGTTCACGAGCTCTGTCCCGACCGCCAGCTCTATCCGGTTTCGCTGGCCGAGCGGGCACTGGCTCGCAGCCTCTGCGCCGAGTTGCACGCGGGATTTCGGCAGATCCGTTCTCTGCTCCCCTTCTTTCTTGGGGCGCCAACCCGTATCGATCCCCCGGTGGAGGCGGTCGGTGAGCTGGCTCGTTTGCAGGAGATCTGGTCGCAGGCGCGGGGCCCCTTCTACTTTGGCGAGGCGGGCCTTGTCGATGCCTTCTATGCGGTGATGGCCTATCGGCTGGCCAGCTACGGCATCCTGTTGCCCGGTCAGGCCGGAGCCTATCAGCAGGCGCTGCTGGCCTGGCCCCTGTGGCAAGAGATGTTGGTCAAAGCGCGCCTGCAGTGGCCGGTGGCAGCGCGCCAGTCACTGTGAGCCTTGGCAGATAGATAAACGAAAGAGGGGAGCCAGTGGCTCCCCTCTCTGCTGCTGGTCAATGTGGCTTAAGGGTTACTTCTGCCGACCGGCAAAGACCACCACCACCTTGTCATCCCCCTTCTCCCGCACGAAGGCGTAGGGGGCATCCGAGAGTTTCTGGTGACTGCCTGCCGCAATGGCCGGATGGGCGGCGCGGAACTGACCCAGTTGCTGCCAGTGCTTGACCAGCTCGGCCTTGTCTCCGCTGGCCAGCTCCTGCCAGTTCATATCCGAGCGCAGCGCCTGATCGAACACCCCGCCATCCTTGGCCAGCCCGCGGCCGGACTCGTCGCCGTAGTAGAGCTGGATACCGCCCGGCAGCAGCATAAAGCTGTTGGCGACCCGGCGCTGTAGCGGCACATCCTGATAGTCGCCAAAGAACAGCTTGGTGTCGTGGGAGCTGATATAGCTCAGCACGTTGAACTCGGGATCCTGATTGATGCGGCGGGCGTAGCTGGCATAGGTGGGCTCGGCGCTGGCCATGCACTGGGCCTGGGGCAGGGCGAACTCGCGCTGATAGTCGAAGTTGATCAGCGAATCGAAACCGTTCTGATACCAGAAATCCTTGGCGACCCCGTGATCCCACACCTCGCCCACCATGTAGAAGGGGAGCTCGTCGAGGGCTTTGTCCGGGTTGGCAACCTTCCACTCCTTGAGCGCAGTGCTGCCCGCCTGTTTGAGCTTGGCCCACACCTCGGGCTCCAGATGTTTGACGGTGTCGGCCCGAAAACCGTCGATGCCAAAGCGGCGCACCCAGTCGGTGTGCCAGGCGATGAGATAGTCATTCACGGTGGCGTTGGGCAGCGCCTTGGCGAGGGTGTCTTTTTTCGCGGCCAGCAACGGCGGCAGCCCTACCGGTTTGGTCGATTCGGTCAGAAAGTCCGGCAGCCCCGCCACCGAGCCAGTGACATCGTCGGTGCCGGGCTGCGGGTAGCCGGGCAGACCGGCGCGCACCCAGTCACCGCTCCACCACTTGTTCCACGCGGGTGATTGATAGTCGATGAACTGGTTGTAGCCATGCCAGTTGAGGCCACCGCTCGGGCGCCACTGGTTCCAGACGGTCGGCAGTTTGCCGCTGTTCTGGGTCTGTTCGGTGAGCCCCAGATCTTGCAGATCGGCGAGGGTGGCATAACCGGCGTGGTTCATCACCACGTCGAGGATGATCCGCATGCCGCGCTTGTGGGCCTCGTCCACCAGGGTTTTCAGACTCTCTTCATCGCCGTAGTTGGGGTCAATCTTGGTGAAGTCGAGCGCCCAGTAGCCGTGGTAGGCGTAGAAGGGGAAATTGCCCTGCTCGCCGCCACCAATGAAGCCGTGAACCTGCTCCACCATGGGGGTGATCCAGATGGCGTTCATGCCGAGGCTCTTGATGTAGTCGAGCTTCTCGGTCAGCCCCTTGAAGTCACCGCCATGCCAGGTGGCTACCTCATCCTGACCATCCTTCTGGCGGCCGAAGCTCTGGTCGTTGGCGGGGTCGCCGTTGTGGAAGCGGTCGGTCAGCAGGAAATAGACGCTCGCCTGATCCCAGCTGAACGGTGCTGGTTTGGCTGCCTTGACCGGCTCGAGCAGCAGCAGGCCGCCGCTCTCTTTGCTCGGGGTCAGGGTCAGTTTGCCCTGTTTGACCACCGCCTCCTGTTTCGAGTAGGCATCCCGCAGTCGGGTGCCGTCGGGCCAGACCCCTTTCAGGGATACCGTGACCGGGCCGCCATCCCAGCTGATGCAGGGCTCTTCCGGGGGCTGGCGCTTGAACTCGCTCTTCTTGGTCGCCCGCAGCACCTTGAGGCTGGGAGTATCCGGGTTGAAGGTGAACTGATACTCCCCGGCCAGCATCACCCGAAGGGTAAAGCTCTGATCCTTGCTGCATTTGTCCATGGGCTGGGCGGTGCCGAAGGGGAGTGGCTTGCTCTCGCTCGGGCCAAAGCTGGTACCGCAACTGTTGTCTGCGTCGCTGATGCGGATCTGGTGGCTCCCCTTGGCAAGAGGGTGAGTCAGCTCCACAGTGCCCTTGTCCAGCGCGATCGGAGTCGCCACCGGTTGACCATCCACATAGAGGTGAACCTCGGGGGCAGCCATCGCCTGTTGGGTGAACAGAGGGGTGGCCAGCAGGGCGAGCCAGAGAGGGGATAAGTAATAAGCACGACGCATAAGCCATTCCTTGAGCAGGGCAGTTCGGACAAGGGCCCATTCTAGGAGCAGCAAAGCGCGCCTTGGATCGGCAAAATGCCGATTTGTGACATCAGTTCAAATGGTTACGTTTTCAAGCCGAGGAAAGTGTGACGGAGAGGAGAGGGACGCTCTGTCGATAAAAATAGCGGCCATAAAAAATGCCGGTCAGGTGACCGGCATTTGGTGTATCAGGCATTGTCGTCACATCAGACGGTGAAGAACTTGAAGTTGACGAAGGCCACCGCGATGAAGGAAGCCACCATGCCGCTGATGCAGAGCACAGCAGGGCGGATGGCGGGCCAGCGATGGGTCAGCAGAATGATGGCCAGCAGGGTCGGGTAGAGCCCGAACATATAGCGTGGCATGGCGTTGAGGCCGGTCATCAGCGGGATGGTGCAGCAGATGAACATCAGGGTCGCTTCAGCCCAGCGTTTCTGGCTGAACAGGTAGCCGTTCAGGCACCAGCCGAAGATCACCATGATGGAGAGGTAAGCCTTGCGGCCGCCCAGCTCGAAACCGCTCAGCCACCAGTCCAGCGGGCTGTCCATGTAGCGACCCCAGGCCACCTGAATGTGCTTGAAGGCGAAAGCATCGCCGGTCAGGTGATAGAGGTAGACCATGTAGGCAAACAGGCCAAAAGGGATCATCCAGAGGGTGAACACCACCTTGAAGGCGCGCTCGGTAAAGCGGAAAAATTCCCGCCAGCCGTAGGCTTGCAGCGCCAGGATCAGCACCGGGAAGACCATCATCACCCCCAGGTTGCGGGTGGCGGAGATACAGACCCCCAGCACGGCCACCATCAGCCACTGCTCCCGATAGGCGAACAGGAACATCCCCAGCATCAGCGCCATAAAGGTCGACTCGGTATAACCGGAGACGAAGTAGGCGGAGAAGGGGGAGAAGGCGAGCAGCCAGACGCCGAAGCGGGCGGTATCGTCCCCCAGCTTGAGCTGACGCAACACCAGCAGCATCAGCGGCAGGCTGGCGAAGAAGGAGATATTGGTAACAATGATGAGGCCGATCAGGCTCTCGACATTGAACAGGTTGGAGATGGCACCAGAGACAATCGGGTAGAGCGGCATGAAGGCCCAGTTGGCCGCATTGCCCTTGCTCAGCCAGCGCGGGTAGAGGTCGTAGCCGTTTTCGATGATGCGCTGGAACCAGACGCAGTCGAACTGACAATAGGCCTGCAGCGGGCCGATGTCGGGGGAGCCATAGAGCTGGACACCGAAGTAACCCATGCCATACAGCGCCACCCGGCTCAGCATGAAGGCGGCGATGATCATCAGCCAGTCACGGCCGCTGATGCGCAGTGAGGGGCGATAGGGGAGTGCAGTCCCGGTGAGCGGGGCAGTATTGGTCATATCATTCATCAGGCAAAAACCCAGACGCGAGAGAGAACGTAAGTGAGGACGGTAACGGTCAGGGTGGCGATGACCACCGGCAGCAGACCGGAGAGTCCCGCAAACAGCAGGCCGCTCAGGATCAGGTTACGCACCGCCAGCGAGAAGAGGGCAACCAGCAGAAACTTGCTGGCGGCTCCCTGCTTCTGGAAGGTGATGTAGCGGTGACCAAAGAAGGAGAACCAGAACGCGATGGCAAAAGCCAGCGTGGTAACCAGGTGCTCCGAGATGGTGGGCCAGGTATGAAACAGTGCGATGGAGGTGCCAAGGTCGACGAGGGTAGCCCCCCCGCCGACAAAACCGAAACGTACCAGCCGCCAGAATTCCTCGCGGGAGATCATTGAGGCGCTTGCTCCTGCTGCTCTTGCGGGTTGCCGTCAGCGCTCTGCGGTTTGGCCGCATCCTGCTTGGCATACTGGCCATAGACCCCTTCAATGAGGTAGACCGGGCGCTGTTTCACTTCCACGAACATGCGGCCGATGTACTCGCCGATGATGCCGAGCGACAGCAGCTGGATACCGCCGAGGAACAGCACTACGGACATCAGGGAGGCGTAACCGGGTACGTCGATGCCGAAGAAGATCACCTGGGTGATGATTTTCAGGATATAGAGGAAGGCCACCAGCGAGACGCTGACACCCACATAGCTCCAGACCCGCAGCGGCCAGCTGGAGAAGCTGAGCAGACCGTCGAGGGCGAAGTTCCACAGTTTCCAGTAGTTGAACTTGGTTTCACCGGCGTGACGGGCCGGGCGCTCGTAGGGGACGCCAACGGCACGGAAACCGGCCCAGGCAAACAGACCCTTCATAAAGCGGTTGCGCTCCGGCAGCAGCTTGATCGCCTCGACCACGCGACGGTCGATCAGGCGGAAGTCACCGGCGTTCTCCGGCAGCTTGGTGCTGGTGGAGAGGGCGTTGAAGAAGCGGTAGAAGCCACCGGCAGTCAGGCGCTTCATCGGGGTATCGGCACTGCGATCGACGCGGATGCCGTAGACGGTGTCATAGTCACCGGTCTGCCACAGTTTGACGAACTCCAGGATCAGGGCGGGCGGGTCTTGCAGATCCACGTCCATCGGCACGATGGCATCCCCTTTGGCCTGATGCAGACCGGCGGTCAGGGCGGCTTCTTTACCGAAGTTGCGTGCTAGGTTGACCAGGGTCACGCGCGGATCGCGGGCGATGGCCTGCTCGACCACTTCACGGGTGCGGTCACGGCTGCCATCGTTGACGAATACAATTTCAAGCTGGTCTTTCAGCGGGGCCAGTTCGTTGTCTATCGCGTTGATGAAGGCATCGATGCTCTCTTCCTCGTTGTAAACGGGAACGACCAGAGAGAGTCGAAAATCTGGATGCGACATAAGAACGTCCTTATTTGGGATAGTTGTTTTTATAAAATGGTATTCGGGGCAAGGATCACTGGGCTACGGTCAAACGTACCGACTGCACATTGATGGGAGTTGGTGCCGAGAGCGCCAGAAAATTGGGGCGCTTGGGATCTGCCGTGAGTGAGTCGCCGGGCAGACTGAGGCGGATTTCGTTGATGCCCGCTTTGGCCAGTTTCACCGTGGTGGTGAAGTCGTGACCCAGCGCCACTTTCAACAGGGCACCGGCTTCCGGGCTATTGATGCGGGCCTGTACGGTAAGCTGATCCGGATTGGCCGCCTGCTTGGGCAGCACAAAGTAGAGACCGCCCTGACCGCTGAGCAGGGTACCTTCATCGCTCGGCTTCTTGGCCCAGCCTTCGCTGGAGAGGAAGCGGCTCGGCTTGGTCAGATTGAGCTCGTTACCTGGCTGATAGGTCATGCTGGAGTTGTGTTCCCAGAAGCGGGTCTTGCCTTCCAGATAATAGAGTTTGTAGGCCAGGCTCACGTTGGGGTGAGCAGCCAGATAGAGGGTGTAAAGATAAAAACCGCTTAACGCCAGAATGGCAGTCAAAAAACCGAACTTTTTGTACGTCATATCACTCTCTATGCCTGACAGAATGGGTAGGCCGATGTCGCGCATATGCTAATCCAATTGCAAAAAAAGCATAGTGGATCACAAAAAAATATTTGGTCACATATTAACCCCTTTTTGCCCCTGTTCCAAACGTTGCTGTTTCCCGGTTAAACAGGTCTGGCGGGGCACAGGTTGCCAGTGGCGCTCCGGCGGAGCATTTGGCAAATAGACGTGCTTTGCTGCGTCATTTTCTAGCGGATGCGATAGTCATCTGGCCTCTATCGCCATTTTGCAGAGGGCGATTTATGATGACTCACTTATTCGTCAAGGATGACATATGAAGTGGATCTCTTGCTGTCTGTTGCTTGGATTATGGGCGCCAATGGCATTGGCCAAGGCCCTGTGTCCCGAGCCTATTCAGGTCGGTTACGATAACTGGCCCCCCTACCATTATTACGAAGCCGATTCACCGCAAGAGGTGCGCGGTTATGCCGCCGAGGTGCTGACGGCTGTGCTCACTTCCATGCACTGCAAGGTCAACTATGTGGAGCTGCCCTGGAAGCGGGTACTGCACGAAATGGAGCATGGCGAGATAGACATGGCGATGGAGGCGAATATCAATGATGAGCGCGCCCGTTATGCCTGGTTTTCCGACTCCTACAACCCGGGGCGCACCTTGCTGTGGATCCGCAAGGGCAGCCACTATCCCGAACAGGATCTGACGAGCTGGCTGGCCAGTGGTTACTCCCTCGGTGTTACCAAAGAGTACTTCTATGGTGAGGAAGTGATGTCGCTGCTCGCTCGCTATGCCAAACAGGTGAGTGCGGTGAGCGACCAGCAAAATTATGAGAAGCTGGCCCGCGGGCGGATCGACGGTTTTCTCGGTGACATGCTGGCTACCCCCAGCGCCCTTAACAAGGAGGGGATGAGCGGTCTGTTCACCAGCCACCCCATGGTGGTATCTGAATCGCCGAGCTTCTTTATGTTGGGCAAGCGCAGCTTTTCGCCGCAGTTCTTGCAACAATTTAATCAGGCGTTGGCGCGGTTCAAGGAGACCGATGCGTATGACATTATCTGGCAGCGTTATGCCCCCGGGCGCTAGCAAAGTATTGGCCGTTCACGCATCATGAGCGGCCTGAGCATCGGGTCTGCTTGTCAGGCCCGACAGAGTGAACAAACCGTTTTGAGGTACCCATGGGGATGAAGTATTGGCTGGCCCTTGCCAATCTGGTGTGGCTGGGATGTTTGCCCGCTGGCGCGGTACATGCGACCGAAGCACAAGTCGTGGTGGCGGCCAGTGAAACCGGACACGACTGGTATCAGGGCAGTCAGGCCGAACAGGCCCGTGTCGAGCTGGAGCAGCAGTTGCAAGAGGCTGTGCTAGCCCAGCTGCACCCCGATTTTTTCACGCTGTGGAAGCGTCTGCAGGCCGCCCCTGCAGACAAGCGTGGTGCCATCTATGACGACATTTTTACCAAGCTCAGTCGTTTCCAGCACGCCTGGCGGGGGATGGATCTGGTCTCGCGCGAGCAGATGAAGACCCTCAAACTCGATTTGAACCGCCCTGTGGTGACCCAGCCCAGCGATGATGACCTGCTCACCCAGGTGAAATCCCTGCGCCCCCAGGTGGCGGAATACGAGGCGGTGCGGGCTAAAGTGCACAAACTGCTGGCAATGCCGATGGCCAGCAAGTGGCCAACCCTCGATATGCCGACCCTGCGTGCCGGAGAGAGCTCAGCCGAGCTTGGCCAAATCCGCGCCATGCTCAACGAGCTGGGCGACAGCGCCCCGAGCCATGGTGATCAGATTTACGATGGTGATACCGAGCAGGCCATCAAGCAGTTCCAGCGTCGTCACGGTCTCACCGCGGACGGCATCATCGGCCGTCAGACCCGCTCCTGGCTCAATACCGGCCCGCAAGTGCGCGCCAGCCTGCTGCTGCGTAACCTGTGGCGTCGCGATCTGGTGGATCAACTCGCCGGTGGCCGCTACGTGCTGGTCAATATTCCCGACTACCGTCTGAGCGTGGTGGAGTCCGGCAACGAGGTGTTTACCAGCCGGGTCATCGTCGGCAAGGAGCAGCGGGCCACCCCCATTCTGGCCAGCGAAATTCGCTCCATCGTGCTCAATCCCTCCTGGCATGTGCCGCGCTCCATCCTGAGCAAGGACATCCTGCCCAAGCTGGGTCGCGATCCCGCCTATCTGAGTCGCGAGCAGTTCGAGGTGATCGACAGCGAGGGCAATCCGGTCCAGTTCACCGAAGAGGGGTGGCATCAGGCGCTGGCCGCCGGTTTCCCCTATCGCCTGCGGCAAAAGCCGGGGGATCACAATGCCCTGGGGCGCTACAAGTTCTACCTGCCCAACAATGACGCCATCTATCTGCACTCCACCCCGCGCAAGGCGCTGTTCGAACAGGGGGCGCGCGCCTTCAGTTCGGGTTGCATCCGGGTGGAGCATGCTGACGATCTGGCCGAGCTGTTGTTGGCGGACTCCCGCTATCAGCCGGACAAGGTGGCCAATATCCTCAAGGAGAGCCAGACCAAATGGTTGCCGCTTACCACGCCGATCCCGGTCTTTACCGTCTACTGGAGCAGCTGGATCGACGAAAATGGTCGCCAGCAACTGCGCAACGACATCTACGGATTTGATCGGGTCAGCTTCCAGAGCCGCCTGCTGTGATCCCTGCCACAGAGTGAAAAGCCCGGCCTGTGCCGGGCTTTTCTATGGGCGATTGTGGTTTGACAGTTCCCCCTGCCGGAGGGTAGTTTCAAGCGCCTGTATCACATTCAGTCAGTGATCTTATTCAACTATTTTCGCTTGAATCTGCGATGGACGAACCCCTTATGCTGGAACAAGAGATAAGTCGACGTCGCCTGTTGCTGGGAGCCGGTTGCCTGCTGGGCAGCTCGCTGATCTCCTTCCCTGCACTGGCCAGCCGCAGTACCACCGGGCGTGAACTCAGTTTCTTCAATCTCAATACCGGCGAGCGGGTGCGCGCCAGCTATTGGGAAAATGGCCACTATCTGAGCGACGGGTTGGCCGAGCTCAACCACATCTTCCGTGATTACCGGCGCAATGAAGTGTTCAACATCGACAAGAAGCTTTTTGATCAACTGTTTCTGTTGCAGCACAAGCTGGGTCGGCGCAGCGAAATCCAGCTGATCTCCGGCTATCGCGCCCCGGCGACCAATCGTCAGAAGCGCCACAAGAGCCGCGGCGTGGCCAAGCACAGCTACCACACCCTGGGGCAGGCGGTGGATGTGCGGATCCCCGGCGTACAGCTAGCCCATCTGCGCAAGGCGGCGCTCCAGCTCAAGGTGGGTGGGGTTGGTTACTATCCCCGTGACAACTTCGTTCACCTCGATACTGGCCCGGTGCGCAGCTGGTAAAGGGGTTGGCAAGCTGCCAAGCTCTTTCCACCAGAGAGGAGATAGCGATGAAAAAGATAGTGATTGGCGGCCTGATCGCCCTGTTGTTGACCGGTTGCAGCAAGCTCAACCGTGAAAATTACGACCAGTTGAAGATGGGGATGAGTTACGCCGAGGCCAGCACCATTCTGGGCAAGGCGGAGCGCTGTGACGATGCGCTGGGCACCACCAGCTGCCTCTGGGGTGGGGAAGGGAAGAACATCAAGATCCGCTTTATCGCCGACAAGGCGACCTTCTTCAGCTCGGAAGGGATTAACTGAGTCGCAGACCGTCCATGAAAAAAGCGCCGCTCGGGCGCTTTTTTGTTGCTCGCAATCCAACCCGCCTCGCCAGAAGCTGGCGTACTCAGTGGGTCGCGTACTGGTAGTTGAAGGTGGGGAGTCCCCACTTGAAACGTACCGCCAGCAGCCGCAGTACAAAGCCGATCCCGATGGAACCGAACGCGGCCCAGTTGGTCGGCAAGCCCTGATCCAGCGCCAGACAGTAGAGGGCTGCGGTGATCAGCGAAATGGCTGCATAGAGCTCGCGACGAAATACCAGTGGAATCCGCTGGCAGAGCAGATCCCTCAGCACACCGCCAAAGACCCCGGTCACCACCGCCATGATGCAGGCAATACCGGCGCCGTGGCCCATATCCAGCGCCCGGGCCGCACCGAAGATGGAGAAGACCACCAGTCCCAGGGCATCAAGGGCCATGAACAGCTTGCCGAGATAGCGCATCAGGGGGGCGGAGACCACACCCGCCATCGCGGCTGCGGCAACCAGCAGCACATATTCCGGATGTTCAATCCAGAGCAGCGGATAGTGGCCGAGCAGCACATCGCGGATGGTGCCACCACCGATGGCCGTCGCCGAGGCGATGATCACCACACCAAACAGATCCATCCGTCGCCGACCCGCGGCCAGCGCGCCGGTCATCCCTTCGGCCACCAGGCCCACCAAGAAGAGTGCATGTAACATGAGATATCCCAGGGAACGAGAAAGGCCAGAATCCTACCAACTCGTGTCATATGGGACAAGCTATCGAATGCATGCATTAATTTAATTCATGCTAAATACGAAAAAGGCACCGTTTCGGGTGCCTTTTTCTAATCAATGTTCAAGGGTTAGCGCCCCAACTGCTCCTGCCGGTAGTGATCGACCCACATAGCGGTGGCGCCACAGATGGCAACCGGCATCACGAAGAGGTTTACCACCGGAATGGCGGAGAATAGGGTCACCAAAGCGCCGAAGCTGAGGCACTTGCCGCGGCGCTGCTTCAAGGCGTCGCGCATGGTGATGAAGTCGATCTTGTGGTTGTCGAACGGATAATCCACATACTGGATCGCCATCATCCAGGCGCTGAACAGGAACCAGAGCACCGGCGCCAGGGTCTGGCCCACCACAGGGATCAGAAACAGGATCAGGCAGCCGATGGCCTTGGGCAGGTAATACTTCAGCTTGGTCCATTCGCGGCCGAAGGTGCGTGGCACATCCTTGACGATATCCAGCATGCCGCTGTCATTGGCGGGCTGGCCGGTGAGGATCTGCTCCACCTTCTCCGCCAGCAGGCCGTTGAAGGGGGCGGCTACCCAGTTGGCAACCGAGCTGAAGATAAAGGAGAAGACCACCAGTATGGTGATGAGGGCGATGGGCCACAGCAGGTAGTCCAGCCAGTCGAGCCAGGCGGGGATCTGCTGGTGGAGCCAGGCGAACAGGCCGTCCAGTTGCAGCAGCAGGGCATAGAAGGCCCCGGCAAACAGCACGAAGTTGACCAGCAGGGGGATCAGCACAAAGGTGCGGATGCCCGGTTGGCGAATGAGGGAAAAACCGCGCAGAAAATAATCTGCACCGCTGATTGAATCTTTGACCATATGGGGTGATTGGCTCATGTGAGCTCCATCTATGCATGGGAGAACTGCCAGCATATTACAAACAAGCCTTTGATTTGGTAAAGTCGCCGACTATTCCTTATTTCGTGCCGCGGCGACCAAAAATCGGGCATGAATGGGGATGATGCCTGCATATTACAAACAAAGCCGGGTCTGGATTTGGTAAAGTCACCTGCCCGCATCCTCTTTATTTAGCCACTGATACAGGTCGCCATGCGTCTGAAACTGATCAAACTCGCCGGCTTCAAGTCGTTCGTCGAGCCGACCCGCATCGAACTGTCGGCAGACATGACCGCCGTGGTGGGCCCCAATGGCTGTGGCAAATCCAACGTCATCGACGCGGTGCGCTGGGTGCTGGGGGAGAGCTCCGCCCGCCATCTTCGCGGCGAGAACATGACCGATGTCATCTTCAACGGCTCAATCAACCGCAGTGCGCACGGGCGCGCCTCGGTCGAGCTGGTGTTCGACAATCCCCATAACCGGGTGCCCGGCGAGTTCGGCCGCTTTACCGAGATTTCGGTGCGCCGCGAAGTGCTGCGCGACGGCTCCAACCACTATCAGATCAACGGCCAGAAGTGCCGCCGCAAGGATGTGACCGACCTCTTCCTCGGCACCGGTCTTGGCCCCCGCAGCTACGCCATCATCGAGCAGGGCACTGTCAGCCGACTGGTGGAGTCGCGTCCGGCCGATCTCAAGCTCTTTATGGAAGAGGCCGCCGGGGTTTCCCGCTACAAGGAGCGGCGCCGCGAGACTGAGCAGCGCATTCGCCACACTCAGGAGAACCTGGAGCGCCTCGGCGATATTCGCGGCGAGCTGGGTTCGCGCCTTGACCACCTCAAAGCCCAGGCCGAAACGGCCGAGCGCTACAAACAGCTCAAGAGTCGTTCGCGCGCCGCTCGCGCCGAGCTGATTGGCTCCGAGTTGTGGGCGCTGGAGACGCGCCTTGGCGAGGCCAAAACTGAACTGGCGCAGGCCGAGCAGGCGCTGGCTGCGCTCGATGCCAAGCGCACCGCGGATGAGGGGCGCCACGTCACCCTGTCGGTCGCCAGACAAGAGGCGCAAGCCGAGCAGGCGAGCCGTCAGCAACAGATTTTTCTCGGCGGGCAGGCCATCGCCCGTCTCGAGCAACAGCAACTGCACCAGAGTGAACTGGGGCGCGACTGGCAGGCCCGTGCAGAGGCGCTGGGCGAGCGGATTGCTACCCGCAAGGCGCAGCTTGCCAGCCAGCAGGATCAACTGACCGAAGGGGTATTGCGCGCCGAGCAGGAGAGCGCCCGGCTGGAGCAGTGTGAGCAGTTGCTTACCGAGCAGCAGGAGGCCCGCCAGCACGCCAGCGAGCAGCTGGAGCAGGCCCGCCTGCGCCAGCAGCAGTGGCAGCAACAGTTGGCCGGGTTGCAGGGCCAGCTCAACCAGACTCGCACCCGGTTGGGTGGCCTGCAGGAGCTGCAAGCCAAGACCCGACTGGCCCGCCTCAAGCTGGAAGATGAACGCGCTGGCCCCCTCGGTACAGAGGCCGACGATCTGCAACCGGCCCTCGATGCCCTGAGTGGTGAGCTGGAGCTGACGCGGGCGGCCAATGGCGAGCTGACCGAGCAGCTGGCGCAGGCGGTCGACACCCATGAACAACTCAAGCAGCAGCATGGCCAGCAGTTGAGCCTGCAACGGGAGCTGGAGGCGCGGCTGGCGACCCTGGATCAGATCCTCGGCGAACAGATGGAGGGGGCGACTCTGGCCGACCGGTTGCAGGTTGCCCCCGAATGGGCACAGGCGCTCGATAAAGTGCTGGGTCGCTGGCTCACCGCAACGCCGGCGGACGAGTGCAATCTGGCGCAAGAGGGGCTCTGGATTGGCCCGGCGCAACCGGCGGTTGCCGGTACGCTGGCGGCGCAACTGGGTGGTGAGCATATTCCTGCCTTCCTCAACGCCATCTGGCTGGTGGAGAGCCGGGAGGCCGCATTGGCCCGCCAGCCAAGCCTTGCGGCCGGTGAGTCGGTACTGACTCCTGCTGGCGACTGGCTGGGGCCAAACTGGGCAGATCTGGGGCAGGGCGTGGCGCTCGGCACCATGGCGCTGCTCGGTGAGCGTGAGCGGTTGCATACCGAGCAGGATAAGGTTGCCGCGGGGCTGGCACAGCTGAGCGAGCAACTTGTCTCAGCCGATGCCCGGCGTGCCCAGCTTGCCAGTGCGCAGGAGTTGTCGCAGCGAACCTTGCGCGAGCAAGAGCTGAAATGGCAACAACTGCGCGAAGCCTGGAGCCTGCAACAGGGTCAGCGGCAGGAGCGGTTGCAGCGGCTCGGTCAGCTTGGCGAAGAGCTGAGCCGGCTCGATCAGGAGCAGGCCGAAGAGGCAGCGCGACTGGCCAGCGCCCGTGAACAACTGGAACTTGATGAGGCGCGCCTTGCCGAGTTGCAGGAACAGGGGGAGCCGCTGACACAAGGGTTACAGGTTGCTCAGGAGCTGCTGACCCGCTGCGAGCGGGCGGTCGACGAGGCCCGTGTGCGCCGCGAGCAGCAACAAGCGGCCTGCCAGCGTTTGCAACTGGAGTTGGGCAATCTGCGCCAACTCATTACCCTGGGCGAAGAGGAGTTGGCGAGGCTCGGGCTGGAGCTGGCCGGGCTGAAAGGGCCGGATAGCGAGGCAGTGCCGGATCTGGCGCCCCTGCTGGCCGAGCAGCGTAATCTGGAGGCGCAGCAGCTCGCCTGCCATCAACGGCTTGCGGAGCTGGAGCGCCAGCTCGGTGAGCTGGAGCAGGCCAGAAGTGCCGATCACAAGCAGCTGGTGACGTTGCAGGAGAAGCTGGCAACCCTGCGCCTTGAGCGCGAACGCAACCTCACCCGTCGACAGGGGCTGCACGAGCAGTTCGAAGAGTTGGGGGTTCGACTGGTAGATCTCGATCAGGCAGTGTTGATCGCCGCTGATCGCAGCAAGTTGCGGCAGGAGATCCAGACCCTGGAGGGGCAAGTGGAGGCGCTCGGCGCCATCAACCTGGCGGCGCTGGAGGAGTACGAAGAGGCGAAAAACCGGGCAACCTATCTTGAAAATCAGTGCCAGGATCTCGAGCAAGCGCTGGAAACCTTGAGCCAAGCCATTAAAAGAATTGATAAAGAGACACAAATACGGTTCCGGGACACTTTCGATAAGGTCAACGAAGATTTAAAATCCCTGTTTCCAAAAGTGTTCGGTGGGGGCAGTGCCTGGCTTGAGCTTACCTCCGATGATCTTTTGGAGGCCGGAGTGAGCATCATGGCGAGACCTCCGGGTAAGAAGAATGCTACCATTGCCCTGCTTTCCGGGGGGGAGAAGGCGTTAACCGCGCTTGCGCTGGTTTTTGCCATCTTCAGACTCAACCCAGCACCTTTTTGTCTGCTGGATGAGGTGGATGCACCGCTCGATGAAGTGAACGTCGGTCGCTTCTGTTCTCTTGTCAAAGAGATGTCGAGCACAGTACAGTTCGTTTACATCAGTCATAATAAGGTCTCCATGGAGATGGCTGAGCAGCTGGTTGGCGTCACGATGCAAGAGCCCGGGGTTTCTCGCATTGTGTCGGTCGATATCGGTGAAGCCGTCGCTTTGGCTGAGCAAAACTAGAAAGAGAAGCAGCTAATGCAGGAATTGCGTTACATCTTGGTTGCCCTGGGCGGTATTGCTATTGCGGCATTGCTCATTCACGGGTTGTGGAGCAACAAAAAGAATCGTCAGGCACCGATCAAAGAGAAACCGATTGGACGGATGGACTCCAAGTCGCGGGATCGTGATAACGACGCCTTCGACAGCGATGGCATCGGCCAGGTACGCGTGGTCAGTGGTGGCCGTCGTGCCGAGCCCAAGCTGCGCAGTGAAGAGAGCCGCCAGCCGGAACTCGGTCGTCGCCCTGCCGTCCCCGCCTTTGATGATGAAGATGACGAGGACGATCTGCCGCCGCCCGTAGTGCGCAAGCCTGCTGCCCGCCCGGTTCCGCCGCCTCCTGTCTATGAAGAGGAGGAAGCGTTCGACGAACCGCTGCCCGAGGAGATCGACGAGGCGCCCGCCGCGCCGGTGCGCAAACCTGCTCAGGTCAATCGTCGTACCCCAGTCTACCGTTCCCGTCCCCAGCGCGAGCCCATGATGCAGTCGCTGGACGACGAGCCGCTGGTCGAGCCCGCCTACGCGACCGCCCCGACTTTTGGTGCCCGTGCAGAGACAGTCCGTACCGCTGACACCGTTCGTGCCGAACCGGTGCGTACTCCCGAGCCGGATTATCAGCCGCAGCCCCGTCATGTGGCTCCCGAGCCTGTGTATGAAGAGCCTGCCTATGTGGCACCTGTACCTGTGGTTGAAGAGCCGCGCATGGCGCCCCAGCCGGTCGAGAAGATCTGGCAGGATGTCTATGTCATCAACCTGATGGGCCGTCCGGGTCACGACTTGCAAGGTGCGACCCTGCTCTCATCCCTGATGGCGCTGGGCTTCAAGTTTGGCGAGATGGATATTTTCCACCGTCACGAAGATCCCAACGGCAAGGGTGAAGTGCTCTTCTCCATGATCAACATGGTCAAGCCGGGTACCTTCAACCCGTACAGGATGGAGCAGTTCACCACGCCGGGTGTCTCCCTGTTCATGCAACTGCCGCTGCGCAGCAATGCCGCGTTTGCCTTCGAGGACATGCTGCAGGCTGCCGATCAGCTGGCCAGCGATCTCGATGCCATGCTGACCGATATGGATCGCAGCCCGCTGAGCGATGAGACCATTGCCCGTTACCGTCACGAGCTGGCTGCCTACGAGGCCAGTCGCGACTAATACGCCATGCGGGTCGAGTGAAGAAAAAGTGCGGTACCCAGGTACCGCATTTTTGTTTCTACCCCGGCCGTATGTTCAATCACACTTCGAGACTTTTTCATGAGCGACACCCTCTCCCGCCACCGTCAATTGTGTGAACTGCTTACCGAATATGGTCACCAGTACTATGTGCTGGATAACCCCACAGTGCCGGATGCCGAATACGATCGCCTGATGCGCGAACTGATCGCGCTGGAGGCTGACCACCCCGAGCTGAAAACACCGGCGTCGCCCAGCGTGCGGGTCGGCGGCCAGCCGCTGACGGCGTTCAGTCAGGTGCGTCACGAGATCCCCATGCTCAGTCTGGATAACGTCTTTAGCAGCGAAGAGTTGCAGGCGTTCGAACAACGGATGAGCGATCGCCTCAAGCGTGACGTGCGTTTTACCTTCTGCTGCGAGCCCAAGCTCGATGGTCTGGCGGTGAGCCTGCTCTATGTAAATGGTCAGCTGGTGCAGGCGGCCACCCGGGGCGATGGCGCCACCGGTGAGGAGATCACCGAGAACGTGCGTACCATCAAGGCCATTCCGCTCGCATTGCGGGGCTCTGGCTGGCCCGATCGGCTGGAGGTGCGTGGCGAAGTCTTTATGCCCAAGGCCGGTTTTGAGGCGATGAACGCCAAGGCGCTGGCAGCGGGCGAGAAGGTATTTGTCAACCCGCGCAATGCCGCTGCTGGCAGCCTGCGTCAGCTCGATTCACGCATCACCGCCAGCCGTCCCCTGAGCTTTTACGCTTACGGTGTCGGTGTTGGCGGCGAGCTGCTCGGTGACTCTCACTTTGGTCGCCTCAATCAGCTCAAAGCGTGGGGGCTGCCGCTTAGTCCCGAGGTGAAGCTCAAAGAGGGGGCTGCCGGTTGTCAGGCGTTCCACGACGACATTCTGGCCCGTCGTGGCGAGCTCCCTTACGAGATCGACGGCGTGGTCTACAAGGTCGATGCCATCCCCCTGCAAGAGGAGCTCGGCTTTGTGGCCCGCGCCCCGCGCTGGGCGACTGCCCACAAGTTTCCAGCGCAGGAGGAGATGACCCTGCTTGAGAACGTCGAGTTCCAGGTCGGCCGCACCGGCGCCGTGACGCCGGTGGCCAAGCTTAAACCGGTGTTTGTCGGCGGCGTGACCGTTTCCAACGCCACTTTGCACAACGCCGACGAGATCGAGCGTCTTGGCGTCATGGTCGGCGATACCGTGATCGTGCGCCGGGCAGGGGATGTGATCCCGCAGATCGTCGCCGTGGTGGAGGCGCAGCGCCCAAGCGACGCCCGCGCGATCCTCTTCCCGACCGAGTGCCCGGTGTGCGGTTCGGATATTGTTCAAGAGAAAAAGATCGTCCAACAAAAAACCAAAACACTCGAAAAAATACTTGCGACTCGTAAATGTACGGGAGGGTTAAATTGTCTAGCTCAAGTCAAAGAATCTCTCAAACATTTCGTTAGCCGTAATGCGGTTGATATAGAAGGTGTTGGTGATAAAGTCATTGAACAGTTAGTAGATGGTGGATTAGTTAAACATCCAGCAGATCTATTTAGATTGAGTGTTGATGATTTTTTAAAATTAGATGGTTTTGCTGAAGTTTCAGCAAAAAATGCATTTGATGCTATCCAGGCTAAAATTGGTACAACATCCTCTATCGACTTTTTATTTGGATTGGGAATTCCATCTGTTGGTCAAGTTGTAGCAGAAAGACTGATTGTTGAGCTTGGATGCTTGGATAATATAATTTCAGCACCGAGAGGAATTATTAGTCAGATAAATGGTATCGGTTTAGATATTGATGCGGAAATATCAGACTATTTTAGTGCTGCTTCAGTAAGCGATTCGGTTATGGAACTAGCCGATGTAATGGGTGTGGAAAGATCTGGAATATCAATATCCAGAATGTATAAAAGAAAATTTTCAATGGCAAAAATCATTGAAGGTTTAAATATTGATGGCGTTGCTAAGACTTTCTCTGAAGCTATATCTAAAGAAATAACTTTGGATCAGTTGTGCAATGGTTTACAGCATGGTGATTTGGTTGGTATCACAACCACAGCTGGCACAAGTATCAGTAAGCAAAAAATTGATGCAGTTGTCAAAGGTATTAAAGAGAAGAAGCCCTTGCTTGATGCGGTCAAGATCTATGTTGATAAACATGCACTATTGGATGTTGACGATTTATTGGATTCTGAGCCAGCGGAAAAATCAGATAGTTTTATCGCGGGTAAGTCATTTGTAATCACTGGCAGTTTTACGTTCATGTCGAGGGATAAATTGAATTCAAAACTAAAGGAGCTTGGTGGTGAATCTAAAACTTCAGTGTCAAAAAATACAGATATGTTGATTATGGGTGATAAGGCTGGTAGCAAATTGAAAAAAGCGACCGAGCTAGGTATAAAAATCATTAATGAAGATGAATTGCGTTCTCTTCTGGAGTCTGAAAATGGAATTTAAGTATTCTGTTGATGGAAGTGAAGGTAATGTGTACACCGTTATTGTTAAAGAAAGTAATGGCGTATTCAATTTATATTGTGATTGTGCTGCTGGTTCTTATGGAAAGAAGTGTAAGCATAAATCAGGAATAATTGAAGGTATATTGAACGGCCAAATTAATGATGTTTTCAGGTCTGATTTTTTAGGTTCCGAGTTGTGTTCTCATTATCTTTCTTTGAAAGAGAGTGAAGCAGAGTTGGAGCAGATGAAGAAAGACGTTAAACGTAAGACCGCTCGTTTTGAAAGAGTCATGGCTGGATAAACATTATCCATGTCTATGAACCCGGCCTTAGTGCCGGGTTCTTTTTTCTGGATGTTTAGGTTCTCACTCACGCCAGAGGATCTTGTGACGCCATTTGTCGGGCACGGTGAGCTGCCAGCGGGCCAGCTCGCTCTTGCTGAAGACATATTCGCCGCGCAAGGCCGCGCGCGGGGAGATGGTACGGGGCAGGGTGCCCGCCAGAATGGTATTGGTGAGGCTGGCTGCCTGTATCCCCTGATCGTGGCCGTCCAGCACCAGCCCGCCGATGGCCATCCCCTTGCCGACGGTAAATTCCCAGAAACAGAAGAGCGGCACCGGCGTGTTGGCGCTGGTCCACTCCAGCACCGTCTTTTCGCTCACATGCTTGCCATTGTCATCGACCAGCGTGTGGTAGAGGCCGAGGAAGATCGCCTGATAGCCGTTCTTCTTGGCGTTGAGCACCGCCTCCTGCCATAGGCTGTAATCCCCCATCAGCTGGCTGTTGATCCGGGTCTGGCCGACCCGCAGCTCGGTCTGGGTCTTGAATTCATCCTCGATGGCGGTGAGGGCCACATTGCTGGAATCAAACAGCACCAGTGCCTTGTCGAGCCCTCCCATCATCTGGCTTATTTCGCTGATGTTGCGTTTGAGCAGGGGGCGCTCCAGCACGCCGGTGATCTTGGGGTGGCCGACAAAGCCTTTGAGGCGCGGGTTCTCGTTCATGCCAAGAAATACCACTGGAGTGCCCAGCGAGGCGATCTCGTTGGCCAGATAGTTGATGGCGTTGTCATCCCCCAGTACCACCAGATCCGGTTTGCTCTTCAGATAAAAGGCGATGGCTTGCTGGGCTATTTCGTCGAACTTCTCCCGTGGATGGCGTTTGGTGTCCATATAGAAGTGAGTGATCTTGTGCTCCCCCTGCAAGCCATCGAGCAGCCCTTTGTTGTAGCTTTGGTCCCACAGGTATTCGGGATGGTAGCTGCTGATCACCAGAATGTTTGCGGCCCAGAGCGGCAGTGAGAGGGTGGATAGCAGTAGCAACAGCAGGGAGGTGCGCATGGGTTGTCCCTTGTCGAGGGGGAGAGAGTTCTTGTTCAGTATGGGCGGTTTTGGTTGGCGCTGTCATCTCGAAACCGGTGCTGCGGGGGGCGATTTTTTTCGGGTTGATAGATCGGACGCCAGCCCGCACCCTGCTTGAGATTGGATTTGAATGGGGCTATTTTTGGTTGGTCGTGAACTGTCCCGCTCGCTGAAAAACCTGTTCTGGATCAAGAAATGAGGCTGCGCTTTGGTGCCTAATAGACACCACATATAGGGACGCATTCGTTTTTAATCCCTATATGTTGTGTTATTAAGCTGTGTATAAGCTGTTCCCTTCCTATCTTCAGCCCAGGCTTGTCAAGCCTCGGCTGAATTTATTTGCGTCCAGGACGAGATGCCGGGAGGGGGGCCCAACAAGGGTGAGCCAGAGGCAAATGCCTGGCCTTTTAACGGGGAAAATTCATGAAACCGGTTGTGATCAAACGTGACGGATGTCGCGCACCATTCAATGCCCAGCTGATTGCAGAGGCGGTCAGCCGTGCGGCGGAAGCGGTCAATCAGGCCAATCCGGCACTCGCCTCCCGCATTGCCAATGCGGTGAGTCAGGAGCTGGAAGGGCGTGGTGAAGTTGATATCCACGAGATCCAGAACCGGGTCGAAAACCACCTGATGGCTTCCGACGACAAGGCCATCGCCCGTGCCTATATCGAATATCGTCACGACAGGGATCAGGCTCGCGAGGCGCGCGGCCGTCTGGCGCAGGAGATCCGCGGTCTGGTCGAGCAGACCAACGCCGCCCTGCTCAACGAGAATGCCAACAAAGACTCCAAGGTGATCCCGACCCAGCGCGACCTGCTGGCCGGTATCGTCGCCAAGCACTATGCCACCAGCCACATGCTGCCCCGTGATGTGGTTCAGGCTCATGAGAGCGGTGATCTGCACTTCCACGATCTCGACTACTCGCCTTTCTTCCCGATGTTCAACTGCATGTTGATCGACCTGAAGGGGATGCTGACCCATGGCTTCAAGATGGGCAATGCGGAGATCGATACCCCGAAATCCATCAGCACCGCCACGGCCGTGACCGCCCAGATCATCGCTCAGGTGGCGAGCCACATCTATGGCGGCACCACCATCAACCGCATCGACGAAGTGCTGGCCCCCTATGTGACCATCAGCTGGCAGAAACACCGTGAAGTGGCCGAAGAGTGGGGCATTGCCGACGTAGAAGCCTACGCCATGGCTCGCACCGAGAAAGAGTGTTACGACGCCTTCCAGTCGCTGGAGTACGAAGTCAACACCCTGCACACCGCCAACGGTCAGACGCCCTTCGTCACCTTCGGCTTTGGCTTGGGGGACAGCTGGGAGTCGCGGATGATCCAGCGTGCCATCCTCAGCAACCGTATCGCTGGCCTTGGCAAGAACAAGAAGACCGCCGTGTTCCCGAAACTGGTGTTCGCCATCAAGGATGGCCTCAACCACAAGCAGGGCGATCCCAACTACGACATCAAGCAACTGGCGCTGGAGTGTGCCTCCAAGCGGATGTATCCGGACATCCTCAACTACGACCAGGTCGTGAAAGTGACCGGCTCCTTCAAGACCCCCATGGGTTGCCGCTCCTTCCTCGGTGCCTACGAGGAGAATGGCGAGCTGATCCACGAAGGTCGCAACAACCTGGGTGTGGTGAGCCTCAACCTGCCGCGCATTGCCCTGAAATCCCGTGACGAAGCGGACTTCTGGGATCGTCTGGATGCCTCCCTGCGGGTCGCCAAGAAGGCGCTGATGTACCGCATCACCCGTCTGGACGGGGTGAAAGCACGGGTTGCTCCGATCCTCTATATGGAAGGGGCTTGCGGCGTGCGGCTGAAGGCGGACGACAACGTCAGCGAGATCTTCAAGAACGGTCGTGCCTCCATTTCCCTCGGTTATATCGGGGTTCACGAGACCATCAACGCCCTGTTTGGTGACAAGGTGCACCTGTTTGACAGCGTTGAGCTGCAACAGAAGGCCATCGCCATCATCGCCCGTCTCAGGGCGGCCATTGATGAGTGGAAAGAGGAGACTGGCTACGGCTTCAGCCTCTACTCCACCCCGAGCGAGAACCTCTGCACCCGTTTCTGCCGCATCGATGCCAAGGAGTTTGGCGTGGTATCCGGCGTGACCGACAAGGGTTACTACACCAACAGCTTCCACCTTGATGTGGAGAAGCAGGTCAACCCGTACGACAAGCTGGACTTCGAGGCGCCCTATCCGCCCATCGCCAGCGGCGGCTTCATCTGCTACGGCGAGTACCCCAACATCCAGCACAATCTGGAAGCGCTGGAGAACGTCTGGGACTACAGCTATGACAAGGTGCCCTACTACGGTACCAACACTCCCATCGACGAGTGCTACGACTGCGGCTTCACCGGTGAGTTCGAATGTACCTCCAAGGGCTTTACTTGCCCGCGCTGCGGCAACCACGACCCGGCCAAGGTGTCGGTGACCCGCCGTGTCTGCGGCTACCTCGGCAGCCCGGATGCGCGCCCCTTCAATGCGGGCAAGCAGGAAGAAGTAAAGCGCCGCGTCAAACATATGTAAGCGCACAGGCGATGAAGAGCTGGCCCCTGACTCAAGGGGCCATTTTCATTGGAGGGCGGCAGTTATGCCGCTGTCCCGTGAACGAGGCAGGAAACAAGCGATGCACTACCACCAATACTACCCGGTCGATGTGATTAACGGCCCCGGCACCCGTGCCACCCTGTTTGTCTCCGGTTGTGAGCATCAGTGCCCGGGTTGCTACAACCAGAGCACCTGGCGGCTCGATGGCGGCAAGCCGTTCGATGAGACGATGAGCGATCGCATCATTGCGGATCTCAACGACAGCCGCATCACACGGCGAGGTCTGTCGCTCTCCGGCGGCGATCCGCTCCACCCGGCCAATGTTCCCCACGTGCTGGCACTGGTGAAACGGGTGCGCGCCGAGTGTCCGGGCAAGGATATCTGGTGCTGGACCGGTTATCTGCTCGGCGAACTGTCAGAGGCCCAGCGCGAGCTGGTGGCCTTGCTGGATGTGCTGGTGGATGGCAAGTTTGAAAAGGAGTTGGCAGACCCGGGCCTGCTCTGGCGTGGCAGCAGCAATCAGCAGATCCACGATCTCAATGCCTGGCGTGATGCCGGTGAGTGAATTCCCTGTCTGGTTTGCAGTTGAAGTCCGGGATGTTTATGGTTAGCCCATTCCAATCCTGACGACTTTTTTGAAAAGGAGAGCCGAGATGAACAATCTGCTCAAGATCCTGCTGGCCATTTTCCTGCCCCCGGTGTGCGCGTTTATCCAGGTGGGCTTTAGCCTGCACTTTTTAATCAACATAGTGCTGACCCTGATGGGCGGTCTGCCGGGCATGGTCCATGCTCTCTGGTTGGTGGTGAGCGACAAGCGCGGCTGATGCCAGCGGCTGGTTAGTGAGCTCATTGACGATAAAAGGGCCAACCTCTCGGGGTTGGCCTTTTTGTTCATGTTCATACGAATACTTTTTCGTTAGGATGGGTGACTGACCAAAAGGGCGCGTGTTGAGCGGCCCGCAGTCCGGCAACAAGCACCGGCAAAGAACAAGGAGCGTTACATGAATTGGAAAGTCGCAGTATGGTCAGGTCTGGCAGTGACACTGTTGCTGGGGTGCTCATCCCGTCAGGAGGTAGCGCACGAGCGCGCTCCGATCGCTATCCCTCTCGAGCAGTTGTCCAGCTACTGGGTTCAGGAGAAGCAGTGGTCATGGCTTGGTAATGACGAGCCCGCCCTGCCGGCCAAACCGGTCAAGGGGTATGTGGAAGTTCGCTATCAAATCGACGCCAGCGGCACGCCGGTCAAGCCGGAAGTGGTGGCGGCCGAGCCCCCCGGCGAACTGGAACAGAGCGCGCTGGCGACCCTCTCGCGGATCCGCTACAGCCCGGCAGAGGGCAACCCGGATGCCATTCCGGTCGAGGTGACCAACCGCTTCGAGATCGAGATCAACTGATCCCCCATCACTCTTATGCCAGAGAAAGAGAGACCCCGGCCAGGCCGGGGTCACGTTTATTGCTGTTTGCAGTCGTTGTAGGCGGTCTGCCACTCGCCATCCTGATCCCGCAGCTCGACAAAGCCCTCATCCCCCTTGTTCCACCAGACGGCCTCATGTTCGTCCGTATAGCGGGCGCCGGAGGCCGAGACGGCCTGGGGCAGGGTGTAATCCTTGCCGTCCGGCAGTGACAGCTTGATAAAGTTGAGGCTTTCGTCGGAGAGGGAGAAGTAGCGCACCTGCACCTTCTTGCCCTGCTCGCACTGGTAACTGACCGGTTCGCCACCGGTGACTGAGAGGGTATTGCCCTGATTGCAGCCAGCGAGCAGGCCGAGGGCCAGCGCACCAGCGGCCATCATATGTACCTTATTCATGATTACAGCTCCATTGGTGTCATACGGGCGTGAGCCTAACAGGTTGCCGTTATTGTGCAATCCGCACGGCCATTCGGTGCGTCGCTGGCTGTCCGGCATACCGCGCGAGTATGAGAGGGTGCAATCAGGAAGGCATCGCCATCAGTAGAGGCCAAGTCTGGTTTCAAACTGGCGGATCAGCGTCTCATAGATGCCGTTGTTTTTGATCTTCTGCAGCCCCTGCTCGAACTGTTTGGCCAGCGCTTCCCCTTGCGGGTGGTGGCGGGAGAAGGCGAGCCAGAAGCCATCAGTGGAGAGCTTGCCAACCTTGACCACCTTGCCGGTCAGCTGTTTTTGCTGGATCTTGAGGTAGCCCGGCATGCCGTTCATCAGGATGTAGTCGACCCGGCCACGTACCAGCATTTCGAGGATCTGGGCATCGGATTTGGCCTGAAAGCGGGTGATCCTGGGGTTCTCCATAAAATCGGTGGGGTAGGTGTAGCCGAGGGTGATGCCCACCCGCTTGCCCTCCAGCGAGGTGAGCTTGAGATCCCGTTGCGGGTCGCTGGCAAGGGCGAAGATGGCAAGATCCTCCTCGAACATGGGGGTATCGTGCCAGTGGTACTGGTAGCGGTTCTCTTCGGTGATGGTGGCGTTGAAGCACCCCGCAAGTTTGCCGCTTTTCGCATCGTGCATGCAGCGGGCGAAGGGGAGGGTGCGAAAGACAATCTCGATCCCTTCGGTGGCGAACACCGCCTTGACCAGCTCAGGCGCCAGTCCGTGGGGCTGGTCATCCTCATTGTCCTTGTCGCGCTCGCAGTAGGGGGCCCAGTCATCTTCGGCACCAATGACGAGCGGGGTGGCCCCGAGCGGGCTGGTAGCTAACAGCATCAGACAAACCAGCCATTTTTTTAACAACGGAACCATAGGTACACCTCATCGACAGCAGCCTTACAAGCATAGCCACACTTCTGCGCTGACTTGTAGTGGCAGGAGTATTGGTGAGGGAAGTAAACGAGCGAGCGAAAAAACGCCCCGGCAGGCGACGGGGCGAAAAAGAGCTCATCCATGGGCTGACAACAGTGCTTACAACAGGAAATCAATAACCGAAGCGGGTCGCCTCGAAGCGATTGAGCAACCGGTGGACGAGGTAGCAGGCCAACAGGGTGACCACAATGGCAAACAGGATGCTGCTCACCCGGTAGAGGGCGCTGAACACCAGATCGTTGCCCGGAGTGAGGTACTGGCCAAACAGGATGCCGAGGGTAGTGAGGGCACCAAAGCCGACCCCGGAGCCACCAGCCTCCTTGACATGGGCATGGCTGAACAGCATGGCGCCGAGCCACAGCAGCGGAGCGACAAGCAGCAGTTGCCCTGACCAGTCATAGAGCAGCAACTGGCCGAGCAAGCCGAAGGTGACCCCCAGCAAGGTGCCCATCGCCCGTTTGCGGGCATAACTGAGGGCGCCGTTCCAGTGCATGGGGAACAGCACCAGCAGGGTCGTAGCCTGGGCAGACATGGAGTCGCGCAGGTCAAACACCTGAAATACCAGAAACGACAGGGTGGCCACAGTGGCCCCCAGCAGGGCTTCATGGCGCATCCGGTGCGGTGCTTTGGGGGCCGAGGCGGGCTTGGGTCTGGCCTCCACATCCGGGATCAGCATGGTCATCAGATAGGCGATTAGTACCGACAGCATGCTCGCCCAGATATTGTTGAGGATCAGGTCGTTGAGGTCGGTCTGCGGATAGCTGGCAAAGTGCAGCATGATGCTGAGGCTCAGCACCCCGTTGGCCCCGAACAGAAACAGGCTGCCCCGCGACATGGCGGCGAAACGGTAGAGAAACAGCAGAAAGGCGATAGGGGTCATCAGCGCCGGATGGCTGCCAAACAGCCCCCCCAGCAGCCCGACCTCCACCCCACAGACCACCGCCGCCGCGATCAGCTGGCGCGCGGCATGGCCATTCATCACCGGCACCATCCCCAGCAGCAGCACCGGCGTGACCGTATAGAAGACCCCGTAATTCCAGCCAAACAGCTTGCAGAGCAGAAAGCCCGTGGTGCACCCAAAGGCGATGCGCAGGCACTGGCGCAGCTCGTTGCCGGTGAGGGGCCGATACCAGAGGTGGGTGGCAGCACCACCGACGGGGTGGGCTGGGGCAGTATTGGCCGACGGGTGAGTGGCGTGGTTAGTAGACATAATGGAGCAGGCTGAGCAGGTGGATCTGGCCCCGTGCCAGCATGGCGGTCAGGGCATTGTCCGGCAGCAGTTGCACCGTGGCTCGCGCCCCGGCTGGCAGATGATCGGGGAGCTGGTCCAGCTCGAGGTGCAGCCGCATCCGCTGGGCATCTCTTACCCAGCGATCCGACTCCACCGGCGCGGCCAGTCGACCATTGGCATCAAACTGACCGGCACTCACCCCGGCATCCAGACTGCTCACCCGGGCAGGATAGAGCTGACCCGGTTCGCCATCGAAGGCCACCAGTGCGCGGGTTTGCTCGCCAACATGGCGCAGGCTCTTCTCCCTAAAATCGGCAATGACATCTACCTGTTCCGACACCAGCGCCAGCAGCGGGCTGCCAGCGCTGGCGATACTGCCCGGCTTGAGCTGCAGGTTGGTGATGGTGCCATCCTGATCCGCGTGGACCTGGCTGTAAGAGAGGGCCAACTGCGCTTGCGCCAGCTTGTTGCGGGCCTGGCGCAGTAACAGATTATCCTCACCGGTCACGCCACGACTGGCCTTGATCTGGGCCAGTTTGGCCTGACTGGCGCGCAGGTTGGCCTGGGCGCTGCGCAGGGCGCTGTCAGCTTCATCTTTTTGTTGCAGCGAAACCATGTGACGTTGGTAGAGCGCATCGATGCGCTCAGCCTCGCGCCACTTCTGGCTGGCCAGGGTCTCCTTGGCGTTGATCTCGGCAACGGCGGCGGTCAGGGCGGCATCCAGTTCACCGTTCTGCTGCTCGGCCTGCGCCAGCGCAAGGTGGGCCTGCTCCACCGCCAGTTCAAAAGGGGCCGGATCCAGCCTGAACAGCAGCTCCCCTTTCTTGACCTGCTGGTTGTTGTGAACGGCGACCTCGATCACCTTGCCACTGACCTGGGGGGCCAGCTTGGTGACCACCCGGGTCGCCATCGCCTGAGGGGTGAGGGGCATCAGCAGGTCGGCTATCAGAAAATAGGCAAACAGGGTGGCAAAGCCAGCCATGGACCATTTGATCCAGCGGGTAAATTGTTGATCCGGGGTCATCTTATTCTCTCTCTGTGTCGGTCTCGGGAGGGCTTGTATCGCCTCCGGCTTGTCGGTCGTGGTGTTGTTCAATTTTGCTGAGGGCGTTGGCCGAGATCCGCTGCACTGTGGCTTCAAACAGTTGCAGGGTCTGCTCGTCGATGCCCCCCAGCAGCTCCCGGCGGATATTCATGATGCGGTCGGCGATCTGATCGAGCAGGGTCTGGCCTGCCGGGGTCACGCAGACGATGCGGGCCCGCTTGTCCTGACTGCAGCAGTGGCGCTCAATCAGTCCCTGCTCTTCCAGCTGGCCCAGGGTGCGCATCAGGGATGGCAGTTCTATTTCGAGGGCTTCGGCCAGGGTCTTCTGGCTGACATGGTTCCCCATGCGGGAGAGTTTCCACAGCGCGGTCCAGCGGGGATGGGTGAGGCCAAGGGGAGCCAGCTCCAGGTCGGCGGCAGTACGCCATAGCCGGTGCATCCGCGCTATCTGCTCGGCGAGCGACAGCTCGCGCAACCTTTCCAGATCCGTCATCTTCTCATCCTCAATGTACTTAGCATGCTAACTATCATACTTGTTTAGCAGGCTAAGTAAATAGTGTGATGCGGGTCATGTTTCTGGTCGGATCTTTCGTTGGTGAGGGCGAGCAGCATTCGAGCCCCTGATATTATTCTCGGGGCTGATCCACTCGAGGCTCTCTTGCCGATTCGGATATTGCGCCGTGAATGGAGGATATCCGGTGGTTATTTTCATGAAATTTTCAGCTTCAGCGAGCAGCTCTTTTTTTATCCGCTAATATTGATGGGGTTATAAAACAAGGGGGAAACGGGTTGTGGATGGATATGACAGTGGATGTGTGTATCTGGCAATTGAAGTGCTGTTGAGTGATGGGGAATATGGTGCAGAGTCACACCATGGCGTGAATCGGGAAGGCGCTATCAGAAGTACCGATATCAGTCATGATTTTGACCCCGCCAATATTCCATTGCTGTTGGCAGAATAGACCTGACCGTGTGTGATCCTTGTGAGTTCAAGCCAGTGCTCTGGTATTCGCTGGCTTGACTCATCACTATTTCAATCTCCCCTTTTTGCATCTTTCTTCTCACCCTTTTTCATCGTGGGAGCTTCCTGCACGCCGACTCAAACCCTGATGTGGCATGCCGTAGCACTCGCGTCATGGCGATGACATTGCCCGCTGATTATCACTCACAGGATCTGTGGCGATAAATGGTCGCAGAGCTTGTCATCTGGCTCTGTTATTTCCCCGAAGGGGGAGAGATCATCGCATCGTTATTACTGCTGATCACCCAAATATCCGCCATTGGGCTCGCTCGTTTTATCACCCTATTTCCTGACTTGGTCGGGTATCGGATGTCTGGTGTTCTATTGTGCTGCGCACGTTGGCGGCACCATGATGTTTAAGTTTTTAATGTTTTTATATGGCTTTGCAGTCTGGCTAACCGACAGGGGCGAGGGGGTTCAATAAAGTAGCGGCCACAATCACACGCAGAGTACATAACAATGAAAAACCTCTCACCCCTACAAACTACACAAGAAAAGGCCGCCTTTATGGGCGGCCAACAAATTGCCGGTATGCCGCTCTTTATATTTCTGGGGTTGGCAACCTGCGTTCTCTTTTCCGGCTGGAACGGCTCGTTGCCGCTGGGCATGGTCGGTGCGCTGGCACTGATGTTTGTGCTGGGCACCCTGCTGACCGAGCTGGGGGAGCGGATCATGCCGATCCGCGAATACCTGGGGGGTGGCACCATCCTCGCCATCTTTGGCGGCGCCGCCCTGTTCGAATACCAGCTGCTGCCGGTGCAGGCGGGGCAGGTCATCACCAACTTCATGAAGGAGGGGGGCTTTCTCAACTTCTTTATCGCCAGTCTGGTGACTGGCTCCGTGTTTGGCATGAGCGGCGCTTTGCTGAAAAATGCCGCCATGCGCTATCTGCCGGTCATTCTTGGCGGCGTAGCGCTGGCACTGCTGAGCGTGGGGCTGGTCGGCTCCCTGATGGGGTATGGCTTCAAGAATGCGGTGCTGCTGATCGGCCTGCCGATCATGGGGGGTGGCATGGGGGCGGGGGCTGTGCCTCTGGTGGAGATCCTCTCCGGCCCGATGCAGATGTCCAGTGCGGATCTCTTGTCGCGCATGGTACCGGCGGTGGTGATCGCCAATACCCTAGCCATTCTGGTGGGCTCCCTGCTGGCGCGCCTTGGTCGCCGTTATCCCTCCCTGACCGGCAACGGCAAGCTGATGGTCAAGGAAAATAGCCAGAGCATTGCTGACGAGCAGGCCGAAGCGCCGACCCTGCAGAGTCTCGGCATGGGCCTTTTCATCAGCTCCAGCATGTTTGTGCTGGGCTCCCTGCTTGGCAACTTTATCCCCATGCACCCCTTCGCCCTGATGATTTTGGCCGTCGCCTTTATCAAGGTGAGCGGCCTGCTGCCGCGCCGTTATGAGCAGGCGGCGGCCGACTGGTATCAGTTTGTGGTGAGCAACCTCACTCCTTCCCTGCTGGTGGGGATCGGCGTCGCCTATACCAGTATTCCCGAGCTCATCAGCGCCTTCTCCATCAGCTACTTCGTGCTGGTCATGGTCACAGTGATCGGTGGCGCCCTCGGCGCGGCGCTGGTGGGCCGGATGATCGGTTTCTATCCCATCGAGGCAGCCATCACAGGCGGGCTCTGCATGGCCAACATGGGCGGCACCGGCGACGTAGCCGTGCTCTCGGCGGCCCAGCGCATGAAGCTGATGCCCTTTGCCCAGATCTCCTCCCGTCTTGGCGGCGCCGTGATGCTGATCCTGGCCACTGCTCTTATCTCCCTGCTCGCCTGATACCGGATTGAGGAACAAACAAAATGAACGACATCATGATGGGCACCAGCCTGCCCTATGCCGAGCGCAAGCGTCAGGGTGTACGGGGTCGCATGCCCCACAAGGAGGAGTCCCTCTCCCAGCAGCGGCGCCGGATCTACCGATTGGTCAGCGCCATGCAGAGTCCGTTTGACCAGCATTTGCTGCTGCGCCAGTTGCAGGAGGACAACCCGGTGCTGTTCTACGATCTGGTGCGCCACCATCTGCCTGAGTTGCTGCCGATCATCTACACCCCGGTGGTGGGAGAGGCGTGCCAGCGCCACAGCGATCTCTATCTGCGCAGTCACGGCCTCTACCTCTCCTGGCACGACCGGGATGACCTTGACGACATCCTCGAGTCTGTAGAGCAGGAGGTGGACGTGATCGTCATCTCCGACGGTGAGCGGGTGCTAGGGCTCGGCGATCTCGGTATCGGCGGCATGGGGATCTGTATCGGCAAGCTGGCGCTTTACTCCGCTGCGGGTGGAATCAACCCGGCCCGTACCCTGCCGCTCTGCGTCGATGTGGGCACCAACAACCCCGAGCTGCTGGAGGATGACTCCTACCTCGGCTGGCAATCCCCGCGTATCGACGGCGAGAGCTATTACCACTTCATGGACAAGGTGGTGGCCGCCATTCGCAAGCGCTGGCCGCAGGTGGTGCTGCAGTTTGAAGACTTTGCCGGCAAGCATGCCGCCAACTTGCTGACCCGTTATCGCGATGAGCTCTGCATGTTCAACGACGATATTCAGGGCACGGCGGCAGTGGCTTCTGCCTGCGTGCTGGCCGGGTTGCAGCAGGCGGGTACCGCCCTGTGCGATGCCCCGGTACTGATCGTCGGCGCGGGTTCTGCCGGTTGCGGCATCGCCGCCATGCTGGCCCAGCTGGCGGGGAGTCACGACGGCGTCTGGCTGTTTGATCAGGACGGAGTGGTCTGCAGCGATCGTCCCAATTTGACCCACGCCCAACAGCCATTTGCCCGTGCCGTGGAGGAGGGGCGCAGTTCGCTGCTGGAGACCATCCGCCAGGTGCGCCCGGCGGTCTTGATTGGCGTGAGCGGTCAGGGCGGCCTCTTTACTGGCGAGGTGTTGCAGGCGATGGGGGAGGTGTGCGATCAGCCGGTGATCCTGCCACTCTCCAACCCGACCCACAGTGCCGAGGCTACCCCCGAGCAGGTGTGGGCCGCCACAGATGGCCGCGCCCTGCTGGCCACCGGCAGCCCCTTTGCGCCGGTAACGGTGGCCGGGGAGCTGCGGGTAGTCTCCCAGTGCAACAACGTCTATGTCTTCCCGGGGATTGGTCTCGGGGCCTGCGCCGTCAAGGCGCGCCGCATCAGCGATGGCATGTTGCTGGCCGCGGTGCGGGCTGTCGGCGCCTATCCGCTGGTGGCGGGCCGGCTGTTGCCCCCCATCGAGCAGGTGGGAGAGGTGGCCCGCGCCGTCGCCAGAGCGGTGGCGCTCTGCGCCCGCGAGGAAGGATTGGCCGATTTTGTCGGCGATCCGGCACCTTTGATTGACCAGACCTGGTGGCATCCGCACTATTGGGCAGCGTCCTGACGTTTTAAGGTATGTGCATGAAACTTCGCCACCAGTTGGTCACCCTCTCTCTTGGGCTCTCCCTGCTGCTGATCCTCATTCTGGGCAGCCTGCTGGCCCTCTTTATCCGCCATCTGCTGGAGAGCAATCTGCAGGATAAGGGGAGCGATCTGGCGCGGGTTATGGCGGCGGACACCCGGGTGGTCGAGGCCCTGCGTCAGGGCAGTGATCCTACCCTGCGCGACTATGTGGAGGCGGTCTGCAACCGCACCGACGCCACCTATATGGTGGTGACCGACGAGCATGGTCGCCGCCTCAGCCACCCCAACCCCGATCTGGTGGGTCAGAAGTTCCGCGGCGAGGATATCTGGCCCGCGCTGCAGGAGCGGCGCAGCTACTGCTCCAAGGATCGGGGCACCATGGGGCCGGCGATCCGCTGCTTCTCCCCGGTGGTTGGCGGGGATGGGCGCGTCATGGGGGCCGTGGTGGTGGGCTACCTGATGCAGCAGGTGGAGGGCATCTATATGGAGCGGGTGGCCCTGCTCATCTGCGCCATCGTTGCTGTGCTGGGGTGCGGCCTGCTGTTGGCACTCTGGGTGCAATACCTGCTGCGCAAGACCCTGCTCGATCTGGAGCCGGAGGCGATCGTGCGCCGCTTCACCCTGCAGGATCTGGTGCTGGAGCACATCACCGAAGGGGTGATTGCCCTCGACGGTCGCGGAAATATCAACATGATCAACAGCACCGCCAGCTATCAGCTGCGGCTGCCGGTCACCGGGCGCCACGCCCTGCAGGGGCAGTCGCTGGCGGAGCTGGTGCCACCCCTTGCCCCCTGTCTGGAGCAGGAGGGGGGGGAAGTGAGCTTCACCATTCAGGGGGAGTCCTTTGTCGGTCGCTGGCAGGCGGTGCAGGGCAAGGCGCCGGGGCGGCTGCTGATCTTCAGCCGTCCGGAGGTGGCCGCCAGTCTGGGGGTGCAGGTGACCCATCTGCGCCAGTATGCCGAGATGCTGCGGATGCAGAGCCACGAGTTTGCCAACAAGCTGAGCAGTCTCTCCGGCCTGTTGCAGCTGGGCCATGTGGATCAGGCGGTGGAGCTTATCCAGCAGGAGAACGAAGCGTGCCAGACCATGCTGCAGGAGCTGCTGCGGCTGATCGACAACAAGCCGGTGGCGGGGCTTATTCTCGGCAAGTTCAGCCGGGCTCGCGAGCTGGGGGTGACCCTGGAGCTCGATCCCGATTCGGCGCTGGCGGAGTATCCGGCCTCGGTCTCGGCCGATCTCATTACCCTCATTGGCAACCTGCTGGACAACGGCCTGCAGGCGGCCTGGCGCAATCGCCAGCAGCGGCCGCCGCGGGTGCTGCTCTCTCTGTGCGATGTGGGGCGGCGGCTGGTGATCGAGGTGGAGGATAGCGGCGAGGGGGTCGACGAGGAGTTGGCCGTTCATCTGTTCGATTACGGGGTGAGTCGTCAGAGCGGCGATCACGGAGTGGGTCTGTTCCTGGTCAAGGAGACCGTGGGTCGGCACGAGGGTGTGATAGAATGGCGGCGAACCGCCGAGCAGACCACCCTGTTTGGTATCTACTTGAATAAAAACCAATTAATGTGAGCCATGGACCCAATAATCACGCTTGTTATTGAAGATGACGATCGGATCGGTGCCATCTTGTCAGAACTGGTGGCGGCGACACCCGGTTTCTCCCTGCTGGGGCGGGCCGGCACCCTGGCCCAGGCCGATGCCATGATGGCCGGTGTGGTGCCCCAACTGCTGCTGGTGGATGTCTCCCTGCCCGATGGCTCCGGCCTTGAGTGGGTGAGCCGCCTGCGTAGCCACAACCGCGAAGCCTACGTCATCATGGTTACTGCCTCGCGGGATGTGGAGACCATCCAGCAGGCCCTCAACCTGGGGGTTCATGACTATGTCATCAAACCATTGCGGCTGTTTCGCATCCAGCAGAGTCTGGACGAGATCCTGCAACTGCACAGCCGCCTCTGCGAGCGGGGTCGGCTGGAGCAGGAAGATCTCGACAAGCTGCTGGGCAAGGGAGGGCGCTCCCAGATCAAGGAGATGCGCGTCACTCCCAAGGGGATCGACAGCATCACCCTGCGTCAGGTGCTGGATCTGCTGGCGGGCGAGCCGGAGAACGTCTTTTCCACCGACACGGTGGCGCTGCGGCTCTCCCTCAGCCGCACCACGGCGCGCCGCTATCTGGAGTATCTGGAGTCGGAAGATCGGGTGGATGTGGATCTCAACTACGGCCAGCGGGGGCGACCGGAGCGGCGCTACCGCTGGCGCCGGGCTGGTTGAGATGCGCACTGGTGTACATTGCAGAAACAACAAGGGAGCCATGGGCTCCCTTGTTGTTTCCGGACGATGTTGGTTCTCAGGCGGCTTCCCGTTCGGCTACCGGCGCACGCCCCTTCAGCTGGGAGGCCATCACCCCGCCCAGGATCAGCCCGCCACCCAGCAGGTGATAGCCGTGGATTGGCTCGCCCAGGCCGACGACGGCGATCAGCGCCGTACAGAGCGGCATCAGGTTCATAAAGACCGAGGTGCGCTCTGCCCCCATGCAGGCGAGGCCGCGCATCCAGCAGTAAGCCGCCAGCAGGGAGGAGGCGAGCCCGGCGAAGAGCACCAGTCCCCACCCTTCGGCCGGCACTGCCATCGAGTCGGCACTGAGAGCGAGCGGCACCAGCAGTAGCACCGCCAGCAGGATCTGCATGTAGAGGTTTAGCCAGGGGCCAAACGGCAGGTGCCAGCGGCGGATCAATAGGCCGTAAAGGGCGTAGCTGGCGGAGCCCAACAACATCATGCCATCCCCCGGGTTGATGCCGTTATGGAGCAGGGCGAGCGGTTCGCCCTTGCCAAGCAGCCAGAGCACCCCGAACAGGGAGAGACTCATGCCGAGCAGTGCCTGTTTGCCGGGACGCTGGCCGAAGAAGAGCGCCCCTTGCAGCAGGGTGAGCAGTGGAATGAGGGAGCCGATCACCCCCATATTGGTAGCCGAGGTGCTGTGGGCGGCGTAATAGGCGAGGCACTGGTAGAGCACCATACCGAGCGCCGCCAGCACCAGCAGCTTGCCGAGCCAGGGGCGAACCTCACTGCGTCGCCGCCAGAGGGTTGGCAGACAGAAGGGGGTCAGCGCCAGGGCGGCAATCACCCAGCGATAGAAGGAGATAGCCGCGGGGTCGAGCACGCTGGCGGCCGCCTTGGACACCACGGTATTGGTAGCCCAGATCAGCACCGCCATCAGCGGAAAGAGAAGAGGGGAAAAGATTCGCATCAGAGGCTCCTTATTAACAGGGGGCCAAGTCTACCCTTGTCTTTATATTATCAAGTAGCGTAAAACAGACAGATGACCCAGCAGAAAAGACAACTCTTTCTGATGCACCTTATTCCGGCCCACCCGGGCTGCGTTTGCCCGCAACTGATGGCTGCTTTTGGCCTGTGCCGGGGACCGAGCCAACAGGGCGTTGCATCACGCCTGTTACTCTCTCTCGCTGACAAGGGGCGCTGATGGCCACTCACCACTTTCAGCCGCTAGATGTCGTTCTGCCCGCTCCCAATCCGCTCTTTTTCAGTTACCAGCAGATGCTGGCCGACAGCGCGACCGTGCTGCACTCCCACCCCTGGGGCCAGCTCAATATGATCAGTCTGGGGATCATGGAGATAGAGCTGGGGGATCAGCGACTGGTGGCTCCTGCCGACTATCTTATCTGGGTGCCGGCGGATCTCGAGCACACCTCCTACAACGAGCAGACCCTCGACTACACCTCCATCTACGTCAGCCACGAGCTGGCGGCCAAGCTGCCGTCAGAGCCCAGATTGCTGCTGCTTACCCCACTTATTCGCGCCCTGCTGAGCGATTTTTGCGAACGGCGGGTGAGCCATATGGCGGATGAGTGGGATCAGCGTCAGGCCGAGTTGCTGGTGGAGCGACTGGCGCGCACCCGCTGTCAGGAGAGCTACCTGCCGATGAGTCAGGACAAGCTGTTGGCTCCCATGCTGGCGGCGTTACACAGCGATCCTGCCGATCCCCGTACTCTGGTCCAGTGGGCCGGACAACTGCACACCACAGAGCGCACACTGGCGCGGCGCTGCCTGCGGGAGTTGGGGATGAGTTTCGGCCTGTGGCGGGCGCGGCTGCGGTTGCTCAAGGCGCTGGCCTGGCTCAAGGGGGACATGCCCATTCAGGAGATCAGCTGGCGGCTCGGTTACGGCTCCACCTCGGCCTTTATCGCCATGTTCAACCGGGAACTGGGCTGCTCCCCCCAGCGTTATCGCCAGCAGTCAGGCCGATAACAAATCGCCGGACATGTCATCTGGTAAAGCAAAACAAGGAGGGCGCCCGCAGGCGCCCTTTCTGATGGTATCTGTTCGCGCTAGAAGAAGCCGAGCGGGTTGATGTCGTGACTCACCAGCAGGTTCTTGGTGTTCTGGTAGTGATCCAGCATCATCTTGTGGGTCTCGCGGCCGATCCCCGACTTTTTGTAACCGCCAAAGGCGGCGTGTGCCGGGTAGGCGTGGTAGCAGTTGACCCAGACCCGGCCAGCCTGAATGCCACGCCCCATGCGCCAGGCCAGATTGCTGTCGCGGGTCCACAGGCCAGCCCCCAACCCGTACTGGGTGTCGTTGGCAATGGCCAGAGCATCGGCCTCGTCCTTGAAGGTGGTGACCCCGAGCGCCGGCCCGAAGATCTCCTCCTGGAACACCCGCATCTTGTTCTGACCTGAGAAGATGGTGGGCTGGATGTAGAATCCCCCCTCCAGTCCGCTCACCTTGGCCGGGCCGCCGCCGATCAGCATCTTGGCCCCTTCGCCGCGGCCGATCTCCATGTAGCCCAGGATCTTGTCGAACTGCTCGCGGGACGCCTGCGCACCCACCTGAGTGGCGGTATCGAGGGGGTTGCCCTGCACTATGGTGCGGGCGCGGGCCAGCACCCTGTCCATGAAGTCGTCATAGATGCTGGCCTGCACCAGCGCGCGGGAGGGACAGGTACATACTTCCCCCTGGTTGAAGAAGGTCATCAGCATCCCTTCTACCGCCTTGTCGATGTAGCTGCTCTCGTGCTGCATCACGTCGGCGAAGTAGATATTGGGGGACTTGCCCCCCAGCTCCACGGTGGAGGGGATCAGCTTGTCGGCTGCGCAGCGAAGGATATGGGCGCCCACTTCGGTCGAACCGGTAAATGCCAGTTTCTGGATCCGGTTGCTGGTGGCCAGCGCCTGACCTGCCTCGGCGCCGAAGCCGTTGACCACGTTGACTACGCCGGCAGGCAGGATGTCCTTGATGAGATCCATCATCAGCATGATGGTGACCGGGGTCTGCTCGGCGGGCTTGAGCACGCTGCAGCAACCGGCCGCCAGCACAGGGGCAAGCTTCCAGGCGGCCATCAGCAGCGGGAAGTTCCACGGGATGATCTGGCCGACCACGCCGATGGGCTCCTTGAAGTGGTAGCTGACGGTGTTCTGATCCAGCTCGGCGGCCGAGCCCTCCTGAGCACGAATGCAGCCAGCGAAGTAGCGGAAGTGATCCACCACCAGCGGCAGGTCTGCCGCCAGGGTTTCGCGCACCGCCTTGCCGTTCTCCCAGGTTTCGGCGATGGCGAGTCGCTCGATGTTCTGCTCGATGCGATCGGCGATGCGCAGCAGCAGATTGCTGCGCTCGGTGACGCTGGTCTTGCTCCAGCTGGCGAACGCCTTGTGGGCGGCGTCCAGCGCCAGCTCGATGTCGGCGGCGTCGGAGCGGGCCACTTCGCAGAACACCTTGCCGTCCACCGGCGAGATGTTTTCAAAGTAGCGGCCGGCGCGCGGCGCCACCCAGTCGCCACCGATGAAGTTGTCGTAACGGGACTTGAAGCTGACCAGGGCACCTGCCTGACCGGGAGCGGTATAAATCATCTTATCATCCTTTATGTGTGTGATCCTGACCGGACTGGCTGACAGACCGGTTGCCAGCTGATATCGCAAGGGGCGTGCCAAAGGGTCTGACCAGCAGGTAAAAGGTTACAAAAACGTTATCAAATGGGGTGTGGCGGCGTATCTTGGTTAACCAATGACCACGGCTATTGCGATAAAACTGTACCGTTTCTGGACAGTGGCCGAGACAGTCGTGCTGTTTGTGAACAGGAGGCGTGATGAGTGAGTCACTTCAACCCGGTCCCGGTCCGATCCAGCGTTCCTGGCAGCGTTGCCTGTATCAGGGGCTGAGCCGCCAGCAGAGTGCCGATCTGGACTTGCTGCCCCAAGGGGAGCTGTCGGCCCGTCAGGATCAGCACAGGGCGCTGATTTCCTGCTTCCAGCGCTTCGTGCTGCCGCTGTTTGCCCAGTTGCTGGCCGGTCGCCCCTGTCGCCTGTTGTTGTGTGACGGTGAGGGGGCCATTCTGGCCGCCAGTGGTGATGAGGGGTTCGCCCGCCATGCCGAGCGTATCTTTTTGCGCAGTGGCGCCCGCTGGGGGGAGGCGAGCAAGGGCACCAACGCCATCGGCACCGCGCTGGCCGAGCAGAGCGAGGTACAGGTGCTCGGCAATCAGCACTTCTTCGCCCAGCACAGCTTCCTCAGTTGCAGCGCTTGTCCGTTGCTCGGGCCGGATGGGCAATTGCTCGGGGTGCTCGATATCTCCACCGATGCGGCTCACCACGATGGCGATATGCTGGGCACGGTGCGGCTGCTGGCAATGACCCTCGAAAACGCACTGCTGGCACGTCAGCCGGGCTGGCTGGTGGATCTCGATCCCCAGAGCCTCTGGTCCGCTCGCCTGTTGCTGGGAGAGGAGGGGGAACTGCTCGGCGCCAACCGGGCCGGTCGGCTCTGGCTCGGCCAGCACCCTTTCGATGGCAGGCAACTGCTGCGCGAGGGGCGTGGCTTGCGGCTGGTGCCAGAAGCGGACGCGACACCTTCCCGCGCCGTGCTGCCGGGTCACTCAAGCCCGGTGCCACATCCGCAGCAGGTGCCGCTCAAGATGCTGGAGCGCGGCATTTCGCTGCTTATCGAGGGGGAGACCGGCAGCGGCAAGGAGCATCTGGTGCGGGCCCTGCACCGAGCGTCCAGTCGGCGGGAGCAGCCACTGGTGTGCGTCAACTGCGGCGCGTTACCAGCAGATCTGGTGGAAGCCGAGCTGTTTGGCTATGTGGGCGGGGCCTTCAGCGGTGCCCGCAGCCAGGGCAGTCAGGGTTATCTGCGCGCAGCCCACGGCGGCATGCTGATGCTCGATGAAATTGGCGAACTGCCGCTGCAGGCTCAAACCCGACTGCTGAGGGTTTTGCAGGAACGCAGCGTGACACCGGTTGGCAGTCACAAGCCGGAGGCGGTGGATTTCTGGCTGGTCAGTGCCAGCCACCGGGATCTGGCGGCCATGGTGCAGAGTGGCGAATTTCGCGAAGACCTCTATTACCGGATCTGCGGCTGGCGCCAGCAGCTGATGCCGCTGCGCCGTTGGCCTGCCGCTGAGCGTCTGGAGCTGATCCTGCGACTGTTGGCGGAGATGGACCCGACCCTGCGTCTGACCCGCGATGCGGAGCAACAGCTGCTGGCTCATCCGCTGCCCGGCAACGTGCGCCAGCTCAAGCAGGCACTGGAAGTGGCCTGTGTGCTGGCAGAGGGGTTGGGCTGGATAGAACCCGCCCACCTGCATCTGCCCAGTGTGGCCACTGAGCCCGGCGCCTTGCCGATGGGGGAGGCGACCAGCTTGCGTGAACAAACCCGGCGGCAGGTGCAGCAAACGCTGGCGGCATGCGGCGGCAATGTGAGCGAGGCCGCGCGCCAGCTGGGGATCAGCCGCACCACCCTCTACCGGACGCTGCGCGAAGCCCCTTGAGTGCTCACTCCCCCTCATCGGTCGTTTTCAAGACGCACATGACGGCTGGAGCCCTGCCCATCCAGCCGCTATGATGCGCCCTTGCCGGGGCATTGCGCCCTGTTGATCCAACTATTGAGGAGTTTTCTGCCATGTCACAACACATCGGTGCATTGACCCTGCTGGTCGCCGATTACGATCAGGCCATTCGCTTTTTTACCGAGGGACTTGGCTTCGCGCTCCTGGAAGACACCCGGCTCGATGAACCGGGCAAACCGGGCAAGCGCTGGGTACGGGTTGCCCCCAAAGGCGCCCCCGGTTCGGCGCTGCTGCTGGCTCGCGCCGCCACGCCCGAGCAACAGGCCGCCATCGGCCAGCAGGGCGGCGGTCGGGTGTTCCTGTTTCTCGAGACCGATGACTTCTGGGGGGATTACCAGCGCATGCAGGCGTACGGTGTGCATTTTTGTGAACAGCCACGTAGCGAGCCATACGGTATGGTGGTGGTGTTCGAGGATATCAGTGGCAACCGCTGGGATCTGCTGCAACTCGCTGCTGCCAACTGAATCTGAAAACGTTTATCATCCCGCCTGTCATAAAGTCATAAAAGTGTCACAGAAAGTTCTAATAATTGGCGCACCCATCTTCACAGAGGAGAGAGAAGGGAATGGCTAAGCGAATTCTGGTGGTCGAGGACGAAGCACCGATCCGCGAAATGCTCTGCTTCGTGCTGGAGCAGAAGGGATATGAGACGATTGAAGCGGAAGATTACGCCGATGGACTGGCGAAGGTGCGCGAACCCTACCCCGAACTCATCGTGCTGGACTGGATGATGCCGGGCGGCAGTGGCATCCAGTTTATCAAGCAGCTCAAGCAGGATGAGGTGACGCGCCAGATCCCGGTGGTGATGCTCACCGCCCGCGGTGAAGAGGAGGACAAGGTGCGTGGTCTGGAGGCCGGTGCCGACGACTACATTACCAAGCCGTTCTCGCCCAAGGAGTTGACCGCTCGCCTCCATGCGGTGATGCGCCGCGTGTCGCCCACCTCGGTAGACGAGGTGATCGAGGTGCAGGGGCTGAAACTCGATCCTGTCTCCCACCGGGTCAGTGCCGAAGAGAAGGCGCTCGACATGGGGCCGACCGAATTCAAGCTGCTTCACTTCTTTATGACTCACCCCGAGCGGGTCTACAGCCGTGAACAGCTGCTCAATAATGTCTGGGGTACCAATGTGTACGTCGAGGACAGAACCGTGGATGTGCATATTCGTCGCCTGCGCAAGGCGATTGAAGAGACAGGGCACGACAGATTGATCCAGACGGTGCGTGGAGCCGGATACCGCTTCTCAACCCGTCTCTAGAGGCAGTTATGTTGCAACCTTACGCCTGGCGGCGACAGTTGTGGCGAATGGCGTTTTTTTACGCCCCCTTCGCATTGGTTGGCTGGTTGATTGATCATCTTGCCCTCTGCCTGTTGGTGGCTGCGGTGTTGCATCTGGGCTGGCACTATCGCTTCCAGAAGCGGCTCTCTGACTGGCTGTGGCACGACCGCAGCCTGGTGCCCCCCAGCGGCAATGGCAGCTGGGAGTACATCTTCAACGGTATCTACAAGCTGCAGCAGCGTCACCGCGCCCGTCGCCGCGAGCTGGCGGGGCTGATCCGCCGCTTCCGGGAGGGGGCCGAGGCGCTGCCCGATGCCGCCGTGGTGTTTCGCACCGATGGCAGCATCCTCTGGTGCAATCGGCTGGCGGAGCAACTGCTCGGTTTTCGCTGGCCGGAGGATGCTGGCCAGCATATCGGCAACCTCATTCGCAATCCTGCCTTTAACGCCTACCTGGGCAAGGGGGCATATGACGAGCCCCTCGAGATGCACTCCCCGGTCAACGAGGAGAAGTTTCTCGAGTTTCGCATCATGCCCTACGCCTCGGATCAGGCGATGCTGGTGGTGCGGGATGTCACCCGTTTGCGCAGTCTCGAGAAAACTCGCAAGCACTTCGTTTCCAACGTCTCCCACGAGCTCCGCACCCCGCTGACCGTGCTCAAGGGTTATCTGGAGATGACCGAGGAGCCGCCCCCGCCCGCCATGTGGGCCAAGGCGCATCGGGTGATGATGGAGCAGACCATCCGGATGGATAATCTGGTCAATCAGCTGCTCACCCTCTCCCGTATCGAGGCGGCCCCGACCGTGGATCTCTCCCATCTGGTGGACATGCCTGCCATGCTGGGGCTGCTGGAGCTGGAGGCGCGGGCGCTCTCGGGCGAACGGGCCCACCAGATCGAATTTGTGGTGCAGCCCAATCTGCTGGTGCGCGGGGATCAGGAGCAGCTGCGCAGTGCCGTCTCCAACCTGGTCTACAACGCCATTCACTACACCCCGGCGGGGCGAAAAATTACCGTGGAGTGGCGCAAGCAGGGTGCGATGGCGCTGTTTGCCGTGAGCGATGAAGGGGAGGGGATTGCCCCCGAGCATCTGGCGCGGCTGACCGAGCGGTTCTATCGGGTCGACAAGGCACGCTCGCGCCACACCGGCGGCTCAGGCTTGGGCCTTGCCATCGTCAAGCATGCCCTCAGTCATCATGACTGCCAGCTCGATATCGAGAGCCGGGTCGGCCTTGGCAGCCGCTTCAGCTTTCTCATCCCGAGCCGTATGGTGGTGATTAAATAGTCTTTTATGGCAATGAGTTAGCTGCAAAAAGAGGGCCTTTGAACGGGCCCTCTTTTCATTTGTTCAAATCTGTCGTCATGTCATTAAAGTGTCACATTAAATCCATAAATTTGTCACTGCCAGGTCAGATACTGGCGCCGTCTTAAGAACGGACCTTCTGTAACTTTGGAGAGATTGGATGAAACTCAACAAACTGGCTGGTGTAATCGGATTCACCGCAGCAACCCTGTTTTCTGTCAGCGCCCTGGCTGCCGGTGTGGATAAAGACCTGCCGGATTACACACCGACCAGCGGCATTTCGGGCAACCTGTCCTCTGTCGGCTCGGACACCCTGGCCAACATGATGACCCTGTGGGCCGAAGAATTTAAGCGTTTGTACCCCAACGTCAACGTGCAGATCCAGGCCGCCGGTTCTTCTACCGCCCCGACTGCCCTGACCGAAGGGGTTGCCCAGTTCGGTCCGATGAGCCGTGCCATGAAGGCCGGTGAAGAGGAAGCATTCGAGAAGCGTTACGGCTACAAGCCGACCGCCATCCGCGTTGCAGTCGATGCCCTGGCGGTGTTCGTCAACAAGGACAACCCCATCAAGGGGCTGACCATGCCGCAGATCGACGCCATCTTCTCCAGCACCCTCAAGTGCGGCGAAGCCAAGGCTGCCACCAAGTGGTCTGATCTGGGTTTGGATGGCAACTGGTCCAGCAAGGATCTGCAACTGTTCGGTCGCAACTCCGTATCCGGTACCTACGGTTACTTCAAGGAGCACGCCCTGTGTAACGGCGACTTCAAGAGCGGCGTGAACGAGCAGCCGGGTTCTGCTTCCGTGGTGCAGTCTGTCTCTGCCTCCCTGAACGGCATCGGCTACTCCGGTATCGGTTATGTCACCTCCGGCGTGCGTGCAGTACCGCTCTCCAAGGATGGCAAGACCTTTATCGAAGCGACCTCCGATAACGCCATCACCGGCAAGTATCCGCTGTCACGCTTCCTGTACGTTTACGTGAACAAGCATCCGAACAAGCCGCTCTCCCCGATGGAGCAAGAGTTCGTCAAGATGATGCTCTCCAAAGCGGGCCAGAACATCGTTGCCAAAGATGGCTACGTGCCGGTGCCGGCCAAGGTGGTACAGGCTGACCTGAAAAAGCTGGGTATCATGTAACTGCTTGCAATCAGCATGCCCTGATAAAACGAGCCCCAAGCGGGCTCGTTTTGTTTTTGGCGGCTGTCAGTTTTGTTAATAGCGCAGGACGGATATTTTTCCGCCAGCCGGGGGCTGGCTCCCTTGCGCAGCAGGTCGGCATTTCCGAGAATAGGGCAACGTTATGGCAAAGGATCCCTTCATGATTGCGTCCCTCACCAAGTTTGGCCTGGTAGCCCTCTGTAGTTCCCTGCTGGTCGCTTGCGCCCAGTCGCCGACCGGCCGCAGCCAGATGCTGCTCTACTCTCCCCAGCAGATGAACCAGCTGGGCGCCGACTCCTTCGAGCAGATGAAGAAGCAGGAGAAGGTGAGCAAGGATGCCAAACTCAACGCCTATGTCTCCTGTGTCGCCAAGGCGGTGACCGCCCAGGTGCCGGCCAGCTATGGCATCACCAACTGGGAAGTGGTGGTGTTTGACTCCAAACAGGTCAACGCCTTCGCCCTGCCCGGCGGCAAGATCGGGGTCTACAGCGGCCTGCTCAAGGTGGCCAAGAATCAGGATCAGCTGGCGACCGTCATCGGCCACGAGCTGACTCACGTGCTGGCCCAGCACTCCAACGAGCGACTCTCGCGCAGCCAGCTGGCGGGGATCGGTCTGGCGGCTGCGGACATTGCCATGGGCACCAGCGAGTATCGCGGCGCCACCATGGCCGCCCTTGGCCTCGGGGTCGAGGTGGGGGTGATGTTGCCCTATGGCCGAACTCAGGAGAGCGAAGCGGATCGGCTCGGACTTGAGCTGATGGCGCGCGCCGGGTTCAATCCGGCCGAGGCAATCCCCCTGTGGCAAAACATGAGTGCCGCCGCCGGTGGCAACACCCCGCCGCAACTGCTCTCCACCCATCCGAGCAACGAGAACCGGATCGCCGAGTTGCAGGCGCAACAGGCGCAAGTGCTGCCGCTCTATGAGCAGGCTCGCGCCAACGGTCTGGTGCCCCAATGCAAGGTATAAGCCTGCGCATGGCGCGCAGCGACGATGCCGCCGCCATGACGGTGATGCAGCGAGCCAGCTGGCTCGCTGCCTATGGCCAGGTGCTCGGTGCCGATCTGCTGGAGCAGCTGGACGTCACCGCCCATCTGCAGATCTGGCAGAGCCGTCTGGCCGAGCCGGGCCCAAGGCCCATGCTGCTTTGTCTCGATGAGGTGGTGATTGGCCTGCTCTACTGGCAACCACAGCAGGAAGCGGGACAGAGTCATGCCCTGATCCGCGCGTTTTACCTCCATCCCGACCACTGGCGACAAGGTTATGGTAAACGGCTGTGGCAGGCGGTGGCGATGCAGATGCGCCGCGCCGGTTGCCATAGCGTCAAATTGTGGCTGCTCGATGGCAACCACATCGGCGAGGGGTTCTACCTGCGCCGTGGCTTCGTTTTTGATGGCGAGGAGCGCACCCTGATAAGCCTCGGGCAGCCCTGCCTGCAGCGACAAATGAGCCGTTTGCTCTGATCACTCTCCCGTTTTTCGCCTTCGGTCACTTTATTTTTTTTGCGAATTAATACAATGTCCCCCTTGAAACAGAGTTGGATAAACACGGGCTGACAAGGGAGTGCTGGCATGTATTACGGCTTTGATATCGGTGGCACCAAGATCGCCTTCGCGGTCTATGACGGTGCATTGAACCTCTGCCACGAGGAGCGCATGAGCACCCCGGGCAACGATTACGAGGGGTTGCAGCAGTTGATCCGCTCCCGGGTCGAGCAGGCGGATGCCCGCTTCGGCGCACGGGGCTCGGTCGGTATCGGTTTTCCCGGTGTCATCAACAGCCAGGATCACAGCATAGTGGCAGCCAATCTGCCCTCCATCAATGGTCGCCATCTGGGCGCCGATCTGGCCGAGCTGCTGGAGCGGCCGGTCAAGGTGGATAACGACGCCAACTGCTTCCTCTGGTCCGAAGTGCATCAAGGGGCAGCCGACGGCGCAGGCAGTGCGCTCGGCGTCACCATCGGCACCGGCATCGGCGGCGCCGTCTATCTGGCGGGCAAGCTTATTCAGGGGCGCAACTGGCTGGCTGGCGAGATTGGTCACTACCCCTTGCCCGCGACCATGCTGATGAAGTACCCCGAGTTGCCCCGTCCCCGTTGCGGCTGCGGCCGTCTGGTCTGTTTTGAAACCTATGCCTCCGGCACCGGTCTGGAGCGTCTTTATCACCATTTCCATGGCCAGCGCGCCACGGGTCACCAGATTGTGGGACGCTTCGAGGCCCATGAACCCCATGCGGTCGAGACGGTCGACTGCTGGCTGGAGATCATGGCCGCCGGGCTTGCCACCGCCATTTCGGTGATTGATCCCGAGGTGGTGGTGTTGGGGGGCGGCCTGAGCGGCCTGCCCGCCCTCTATGAACAGCTGCCGCTGCGTCTGCCCGGTCACTTGCTGCCCGGGGTCGCCCTGCCCGAGATACGCCAGGCCCGCTTCGGCGGCGCCGGTGGTGTGCGCGGCGCAGCCTTGCTCAATCTATGAGATCAGATGTGGGGTCTGATCTCCCCGAAAAAGGAGTCCTCATGACCCGTCTTGAAATCTGTATCGACAACCTGGAATCCCTCTTCACCGCCCAGCAATCCGGGGCGGATCGCATCGAGCTCTGCTCTGCGCTGGGTCTGGGTGGCCTGACCCCCTCCTACGGTTTTATGCAGCAGGCAGCCCGCCACGCCAGCGTTCCGGTGTACGCCATGATCCGCCCGCGCGCCGGGGATTTTTGCTTCAACGACGGGGAGTTCGAGATGATGCTGCAAGATATCGCGGCCGCACGTGCTGCGGGGTTGCAAGGGGTTGTGGTCGGTTTGCTGGATGAGGAGGGGCGGGTGCCTGCCGCCAAACTCAAACAGCTGGTGGATGCTGCAGGACCGTTGGGGGTCACCTTCCATCGCGCCATCGACCTCTCTTCCGACTGGCGCCTCGATCTGGAGACCATAGTCGCGGCCGGTTGCGAGCGCATTCTGAGCTCGGGCCATGCGCCGACCGCGCTGGCTGGGCTGGAAACCCTGCAGGAGATGCAGCAGGCGCTGGCGGGGCGTGCCAGCCTGATGCCGGGGGCCGGGGTCAATGCCGACAACGTGCGTACCATCATCGAGTTCACCGGGGTGAGCGAAGTGCATATGTCCGGCATGGGCTGGCGCGGTGGCATGGTGCCGCACGGAGTGAATATGGGCACTTCGGATGATGGTCGGGTCAATATCACCGATGGCGCCAAGGTGGCTGCGGTCAGAGCCTTGCTGGATCGCGGTTAAGCAGATCGCCGCCGTTGGGCGGCGTTCATCCGCATCTTGTGTGAAGTTCCTCCCACTGACGGGGAAATCAGGGGCGCCCCCGGCAGCACCCCGGCCAAAAGTCTGATATTATCCCGCCTCTTTACTACATGGATCTGGAGCAACATCTCAATGTCCCAATACGACTCTATCGAACAGAAGGCCAGCTATGGCATCGGCCGCAACATGGGTGATCAGCTGGCGCAGCAAGCCTTCGCCGGTCTGGATATCCCGGCCCTGCAACAAGGTCTGGCAGATGCCCTGAATGGTCTGGAGTTCGCGGTCAGCCGTGACGATATCAATGATGCCTTCCAGGTGATCACTGCGCGTATGCAAGAAGAGCAGGAAGCCGCCGCCAAGGCCGCTGCTGCTGACGGCGAAGCCTTCCTGGCTGATAACGCCAAGCGCGCTGAAGTGAAGGTGACCGACTCCGGTCTGCAGTACGAAGTGCTGGTAGAAGGCAACGGTGCCGTTCCGGTAGCCGATCAGTCCGTGCGTGTGCACTACCACGGTACCTTCACCCACGGTGGCGTATTCGACAGCTCCGTCGCTCGCGGCCAGCCGGCTGAATTCCCGGTGACCGGCGTGATCGCTGGCTGGGTTGAAGCGCTGCAGCTGATGCCGGTTGGTTCCAAGTGGAAGCTCTACATCCCCCACGATCTGGCCTACGGTTCCCGTGGTGCCGGTTCCATCCCGCCCTACTCTGCACTGGTATTTGAAGTCGAGCTGCTGGACATCCTGTGATCCTGCTGGCTTGATGCAAACGGCGACCCTCGGGTCGCCGTTTGTTTTTGGGCTATGTGATAGACAGCATTTGTCGCGACCAGCGGGCTGGAGAGCAGAAAAGGGCGGCACTTTTGCGCTTTTTACTGGTTTTTTCAGAAACGGGAAAAGGCATACTGCGACTCATTAGAGAGGATAAGGAGAACCCGATGAGCAAGAAGATGAAGAAAGTAGCGGGGCTTGCTCTGTTGCTGCTGAGTATTCCGGCCAGTGCTGATGCCATGCGCTGCAAGAACGCCCTGATCACAGAGGGAGACACCACCGCCGAGATGCTGCTCAAGTGCGGTGAGCCGATGTTGCGTGAAGAGCTCAACCGCAACGAGGAGAACCAGTTTGGCAACCTGGTGCAGGTCAAATATGGTGAACGCTGGACCTACAACTTCGGCAAGAACGAGTTCATGCGCTTTGTGACGGTGCGCAACGGCATCATTACCGATATCGAAAACGGCCCGCGCGGCCAGTAGCCGGCGGGCAAAGCATGGATGCACAACAGACAGTAGGGCAAGACCCTTTGACTCACATGTCCGGCAAGGGGTCGCGGTGACCAAGTTGTCTGACAGCCAGATTGATCTGGCGAGCCAGTCTTAGCCGCTGGCGGCAGGTCAGGCCATGGAGGCTGATCCTGCCCGCGTTGAATTCAAATGTCCCCAGCGACTCGATGGCAAAATAGCCTCGATGAAAGCTCTTGATGTAGCGAGCGATCTGCCGTGGGGATAACTGCTTGAATACCTTCATCACACGGTTCCCTGATTGCCTGGACAGGGCACACTATGGTGTCGGTCGATGACACTGATATGACGGTTTATAAAGATTTGCATGAATCCTTATTTTGCCAGTGAGTTCGGCAAATTGACGGCGTCATCGAAAAAGTTGTGCCATGACAAACCACCGCACCGATATACTGCGGGCTTGAATGGAACAAATAAAAGGGCCTGTGCGTGGAATGGGTTGATGTGGTGGACGGGAACAACCGGGTGATTGGCGTGGCCGAGCGAGCCGAGGTGCGGCGGGAGAATCTCTGCCATCGTGCCAGCTATATTCTGGTGCTCGACGACGCGGATCGGATCCTGGTGCAGCGACGCACCCTCAGCAAAGATTTCTGCCCCGGCATGCTGGATGCCTGCGCCGGTGGCGTGGTCACCACCGGTGAGGAGATGGAGCGCTCCGCCCGGCGCGAACTGGCCGAAGAGCTGGGGATTATGGATGTTCCTCTGCAGGGCTTTGGCAGTTTTTATGCCGAAGGGGAGGGCTATCGGGTCTGGGGGGGTCTCTTCAGTTGCCGCTATCAGGGGCCGCTGCAGCTGCAGGCCGAAGAGGTGAGCGCGGTATACTGGATGAGCCTGGCCGAGATTGCCGAGCGTGCCAGCGAATTTACCCCTGACTCCCTGCTGGCCATCGCCACCTGGCAGGCGAGACGCTAACGTCTCTCTTTAGATATTTTCTTTTCCAGTTCAGAGACAAGACGGGCAGCCTGATGGCTGCCCGTCTGCCTTTGTGCATTTAGTTGGTCTGCTACACCAGCTTGAGGCGTCGGTTGGTGCGCCCGCAAGCGCTCGGCTTGGCGAGCCAGTGCCCCTGCCAGTCGGTGGCTAGCCGCAGCAGCGGATACTCCAGATCGAGCCGAGTCAGCACCAGCTGGCCGGTCTCGTCGCCACTCACGGGATTGCCGCTGGCGGGATCGATGATCTCGACGATGCAGCTCTCGTTGACGATAAAGCCCTGACCGGGCTGACTCTCGTAGGCCACCACCCCCACATCCTGCCACACCAGACAGTTGAGGGCCGCAATGCCATGAATGGCGCGCAGTGGTGCCGTTTCAGGATGGGTGGCTTCGCACAGTAGGGCGCGGCGCAGCGAGTCGCTCGGGATCTCCGCCGCTTCGGCCGCTTCCAGCAGGTCGAGCAGGGTCACCAGCGGGCCGACATAGCCGGTGGGTTGATAGCGCAGCAGTGCCTCCAGCTGGCGCTGGGTATCGTGGGGCCCGCAGGGTACCACTGGAGCCCCCAGCTGGCGGGCGCCGTTATCGAAGATAAAGGCGGTGGGGCCAGCATGATAGTCGTGGCCGTTGAGCATCACTTCCCCCGCCTTGAAACCGGCGGCAAACAGCGCCCGGGCGGCCCCCCACCAGTCAGCCCCCGCATATTCGGGGATGGCCAGCTGGCCCGGACAGGAGAAGACCCGCAGCGCCTGACTGGCGGGGCGGCCGGTGAGACCGGCAAAGGGGGGATGAGCCTGCTGGGCGGCAAAGAGCTCTTTGCTGTCGAGCAGTGGCAGGGTGGCCAGCTCTGCCAGATCCTCGAGGCGACACTGGCGATAGGCGCTGGAGTAACCGGCGCAATATTGACTGACATGGGTAAGCTGATGATTGAGCTGGTCCAGTTGCTGCTGTTCGCGCATGGTGGGGGGACGAATTTCCAGACCATCGTAATAGTGTTGCATGGGGCCTCCTGGCGCCGTGAAACCAGCTCAAGAGTAGTCTGCCCAAGGGGAAAATGCCTGCAGCTATCCATGGTCAGGCTCAGAGCCGCTGTTAGGCGGCATCGTCACTCTGGGATAAACTGGCGACTTCCCATCACGACTCAGGACGAGAAATCATGATTGCTGTAGGACAACCCCTGCCTGCTGGCGAATTTACCTTTATCACCGACGAGGGCAAGCAGCTGCGGGATAGCAAGACGCTGTTCGCCGGTAAAAAAGTAGTGCTGTTTGCGGTACCCGGCGCCTTTACTCCCACCTGCTCCAATGCACATCTGCCCGGTTATGTGGTGCTGGCCGATCAGTTCATGGCCAAAGGGGTGGATGCCATCTGTTGCCTCTCGGTCAACGACGCTTTCGTGATGCGGGCCTGGCAGACGGCCCAGAATGCCGAGGCGATCACCATGCTCGCGGATGGCGATGGCAGCTGGACCCGGGCGCTGGGCCTGGCCAAGGATACCGGCGCCTTTGGCGGCATCCGTGCCCAGCGCTTTGCGTTGATTGCCAACGATGGTGTGGTCGAGCAGCTGTTTGTGGAGGCGCCAGGCAAGTTTGAGGTCTCCGATGCCGCGAGCCTGCTGGCTGCACTGTGAAATGTTAATCACGGTTTGATTTCCCCTTGAAATGGGAGGTGGCACAGCTACACTGGCGCCACTTTCCCATGGTGCCTGCCCGTTTGGGCTGGCGCTTCGTTGCAGATAACAAGAGATGAAGATCCTATGACCCTGGCTTTTGTTGCCCTGATTGCCGGACTGGCGCTGCTGGTCTGGAGTGCAGACAAGTTTGTCGACGGTGCCGCCGCCACCGCCCGTTATGCGGGGATGCCGCCGCTGCTGATCGGCATGGTGATCATCGGTTTTGGTACCTCGGCCCCGGAGATGGTGGTCTCGGCGCTGGCGGCGTCACAGGGCAATCCCGGGTTGGCGCTCGGTAATGCCTATGGCTCCAATATCACCAATATCGCGCTGATCCTGGGTCTGACGGCACTGATCAGCCCTATCGCGGTGGCCTCTCAGGTAGTGCGCAAGGAGATCCCCATTCTGCTCGGTATTACCCTGCTCTCCGGCGCTCTGCTGATCGATGGTCATCTGGGCCGGATGGATGCGGTCATTCTGGGGGCAGTCTTCGTTGCCCTGATGGGCTGGTCCATCTGGGCTGGCATGAATGGCAAGGGAGATGCGCTGGATACCGAGACCGCCGAGGATATCGAGAGCGAGGGGATGTCCCTCAAGAGTGCCATCTTCTGGCTGGTGGTCGGGCTGGTGCTGCTGATCGGTGCTTCCCGTCTGCTGGTCTGGGGGGCGGTGACCATCGCTCAGGCGCTCGGTATCAGCGATCTGGTGATTGGTCTCACTATAGTCGCGGTGGGAACCTCCCTGCCGGAGCTGGCCTCTTCCCTCATCGCCATTCGCAAGAACGAGCATGATCTGGCCCTTGGCAACGTGCTTGGCTCCAACCTGTTCAACACCCTGGCGGTAGTGGGGATTGCGGCGGGCATCCACCCGCTCGATGTGGCGCCGGAGGTGCTCACCCGTGACTGGAGCATCATGATGGGGCTGACCCTGCTGCTGCTGGTGATGTGTCTGGGCCGCAAGGGACAGGGCCGTATCAACCGGCTGGAGGGGGGCGTGCTGCTGACCTGCTTCGTCGCCTACACCGGCTGGCTGCTGACCAGTCAGTTTATCTGATAGGGGTTGGTGAAATGAGAGAGGGGGAAGCTCAAGCTTCCCCCTCTTGTTTTTGCCCAGTGAACCTGTTGGCGAGCGGTGTGCTCAGGCTACTGCCACCAGCTTCTGCCCCTTCTGGCTGCTGTCCAGAATGAGGATGCTGGCCTTGGGGAAGAAGTTGAAGGTGGAGGCGGAGGCCCAGGTGTAGGCGCCCATCACCTTGCCAACCACCAACTCGCCGATAGCCAGGTCCGGCAGCATGATGCCATCGCGGATCACATCCACGCTGTCGCAGGTCGGGCCGGAGAGCACCGAGTTGTGTTGCTCGCCACTGGCATAAGGCGTGCTCACCGGATAGGTGACGTGGTCATAGAGCTGGCCGTTGTAGCTGCCGTAGAGACCGTCATCCAGGTAGTACCAGATCTTGTCGCCACGGTGGGCCTTGCCCATCACGCTGGATACCGAAGTCATGGCCGGCGCGCTGATAAAGCGGCCCGGTTCTGCAATCTTCTGCACGGTAGCGGGCAACTTGGCCAGCGCTTCGCGGATCGGCGCGCAGAAGCCGTCGATATCGAACTCGCCCCCCTCATAATCCACCGGGAAACCGCCGCCGATATCCAGCACCCAGGGCTTGAGCCCGAGCGCCCAGGCCTGCTCCATGATCTCGCGGCAGGCGTCGATGGCCTGCACATGGCGACGGGCATGGGGCACTTGCGAGCCGACGTGAAACGACAGCCCCATCACCTTGATCCCCTTGGCGTGGGCCAGTTGCAGCAGCGGCAGCGCCTGCTCCGGAGTGCAGCCGAACTTCTTGGAGAGATCGACCTTGGTCTCGGGGTTCGGGAAGCTGACCCGCAGCAGCAGTTTCACTTCGTCCTTGTAGGGAATGAACTTCTCCAGCTCCAGCGGGTTGTCATAGACAAACACGGTGCAGCCGAACTCCAGCGCGTAACGGATATCGCTGTCGCGCTTGATGGGATGGGTATGAATGCAACGTCCCGGGCGAACCCCCTGACTGCGCACCAGATCCACTTCGCCGTTGGTGGCCAGATCGAAACAGGCCCCCTCTTCCTTCAAGACAGAGACCACCGCCTCATGGGGCAGGGGTTTGAGTGCATAGTGCAATCGTACATCGGGCAGGGCGGAGGTCAGGGCCCGATACTGTTTGCGGACGGCTGCCTTGTCGAGCAGCAGCAGGGGGGAGCCGAATTGTTCAACCAGCTGACGGTAATCTTGTGCGACCACATCTTTTGCAACCAGGGTCTCGTTCATTCTCTTTTGGTCATCCTTAGGGGGCGTGATATGCCCAAGCCATATGCGATTGAACCGGCGACGGCCGGGTCAGGCGAGCGGTCCGGTGGGACCAACCGAACACAGTGCATAATTTGATGGCAAAGTGCTTGGTTATGCAGCGGATTATCGGCTTATTGATTCTGTGTGCAAGCATTTTGATTGGATATGTCGGCAAGATTTTCTTGGTGAAACGAGAGGGATCACTGTTCTCTATCCGCCATTTTTCCCGTTTGGGCCACATTTGATCCGTGAGAGCCTAACTTGTTGATAGTTAACTAACATTTAACATTCTTGCTGCTGTTCTGGTGGTCACTAAAAAAATATAAATGGGGGTGGCCAAGTGCGAGACAGCTCACATTTTTTGGATTAACATGCCGACTTCCTAATCCAAACTAGTTCGGATGAAGGTAGCAGGAGAGCGATGGGCAACCATCCACCGAAGAAGTGAATCTTTCAGGTACCGGGCAACCGGTGTGGACTGCTACTGGACGATACTCTGGAGAGACCCGTTAAATCGGGCGCCGAAGGAGCAAGGCACCATGACTACCCGCAAGGGCAGGCTGGCGCCGGAAACTCTCAGGCAAAAGGACAGAGGGGATGGGATGGTTGTACCTGGGCTTGGCCCGTATCCGATCGCCTCTGGCCGATCGCGACACCTATGGGAAGATCATCCTTCTCCTCCTTAATTTCTGTTTCTTAAGGAGGATGCATGTCATCAATTCAATCGGCGTTAACCGCCATCGATAGCTTTATCTGGGGGCCGCCCCTGCTGATCCTGCTGGTCGGGACCGGTATCTATCTCACCCTGCGTCTGGGTCTGCTTCAGGTCGTGCGCTTGCCACTCGCGCTGCGGCTGGTCTTTGGCCGCGATCAGGGGCAGGGCAAGCAGGGGGATGTCTCCAGCTTCGGCGCCTTGTGCACCGCTCTCTCTGCCACCATTGGCACCGGTAACATCGTCGGGGTGGCTACCGCCATCAAGCTCGGCGGCCCCGGTGCCCTGTTCTGGATGTGGATGGCGGCACTGTTCGGCATGGCTACCAAGTACGCCGAGTGTCTGCTGGCGGTGAAGTATCGCGAGCAGGATGCCAACGGCCAGATGGCGGGTGGCCCCATGTACTATCTGGAGAAGGGGCTCGGTTCCAAGCCGCTGGCCAAGTTGTTTGCCCTGTTCGGCATCGGCGTGGCTTTCTTCGGGATCGGTACCTTCCCGCAGGTCAATGCTATCTCAGACGCCATGAGCCTCTCCTTCTCGGTGCCCCGTGAAGCGACCGCCGTAGTGCTGACCCTGATCGTGGCGCTGGTGACCCTGGGGGGGATCAAATCCATCTCCAGTGTGTCGAGCAAGGTGGTGCCCTTCATGGCCATCTTCTACATCGTCGCCTGTCTGGGCGTGCTGGTGAACAACGCCAGCGCCCTGCCCGATGCCGTCATGCTGGTTATCGAGAGTGCCTTCACCGGCCATGCGGCGACCGGCGGCTTCGTCGGTGCCAGCATCATGCTGGCCATTCAGTCAGGGGTGGCGCGCGGGGTCTTCTCCAACGAATCGGGACTGGGCTCTGCGCCTATCGCGGCGGCGGCAGCCAAGACCGATTCGTGCGTGGAGCAGGGGCTGGTCTCCATGACAGGTACCTTCATCGACACCATCATCATCTGCACCATGACCGGCCTGACCCTGGTGGTGACCGGCGTGTGGAGCGGCGATGCAAGCGGCGCGGCCATGACCAGTCTGGCCTTTGCCCAGGGGCTCGATGCTCATGTTGGCCAGTATCTGGTGAGCATTGGCCTGCTGTTCTTCGCCTTTACCACCATCCTTGGCTGGAACTACTACGGCGAGCGCTGCACCGAGTACCTGTTCGGGGTAAAGGCGATCAAGCCCTATCGTCTGGTCTATCTGGCGCTGGTAGCGAGCGGTGCTTTCCTCCATCTGGACATGATTTGGCTGCTTGCCGATATAGTTAACGGCCTGATGGCGGTGCCCAACCTCATCGGCCTGATTGGTCTGCGCCATGTGGTGATCGCCGAGACCCGCGCCTACTTTAGCCGGGATCTGGATAGCGAAGCTGAACCGGAGCCGCAGACGGCCTGAACGCCTCGGCCCGTTTCACGTTCCCATTGAAAAGAACAAGCCACGACTCCGGTCGTGGCTTTTCATTGGCGGGGTTGTACTTTTTGCGGCGGTACAGCACCAATGAGCTGCGATCGTGTTTGTGCAGCTGATCTCAATGGTCGGTTGCTATTGAACAGTTGCTTAATAGCCTGTGGTACACTGCAGCAATTTGCATATTTCCATACATTTCTAGTCTTTTTATACATTATGCCTGATTTATAGGGATTTTCATGAGCGCAGTCATCAGCCAAAAGCTACAGAGCAGCCGTAAAGAACTGCTGGATATTGGGCTTCGCAATAACATGCTCAACTTCCGCAAGACAGCCAAAACCTTGATGGTGGTCGATGAGCGATCTGAGGAGGTGTTCAACATCCTCTATCGCCAAGAAAAGGCCATGACCTTTGCACCGATGGCCCGCAAGAGGCTGGCCGAGCTGGCAAAAGCCGCCAAGCCTGAAGAGGCTGGGGATGACACAGCAAGTGACGAGGAGTTGCTGCATGAGTTGGATAGTTTGGGCTGGTCCAGTATCGCTGACGAGGCTGATGAAGATGAGGCGGGCAAAGCCCGTCGCCATATGGATACTCATTTGCAGACTGCCATTGATGACGAGCGTCTGTTCCTGCAGTTGTTGAAGATCCACACCGAGGCTAAAGGCTTTATTGAGGAGCAGGGCGTAAACACGCTGTTCCTAGCCCTTGGATTCTTGCATTGGTACGAAGCGGATAGCTCCGAGAACCTGCGCAAGGCACCTTTGATATTGCTTCCGGTCTGTCTTGAGCGCAGCGGCGCCAAGGATGCTTTCAAGCTGAAATATTCAGGTGATGAGTTGATGGCGAACCTTTCTCTGGTCGCCAAGCTCAAGACTGATTTTGGTTTGGATATGACCTCCTGCGCGTTCGACGAGGATAGTTTAGCGACCGATGAGAGCGCCCTTGGCCGCTTCTATGGTGATGTTGCAGATGTAGTCAGTAAGCAGGGACGCTGGAAGGTCGCCAGCAACGAGATTGCGCTGGGCTTCTTCTCGTTCGGCAAGTTTTTGATGTTCAGGGATCTCGACCCGAAAAGCTGGCCGGAAGAGAAGCAGCCTGATGCCCATGGAGTGATGAAGCGCCTGCTTGGTTCGGGCTTCGGGGATATTGGGGCGGCGTATCAGGAGGATGTGAATATTGACTCGGTGATTGCACCGGGAGATGTACGTTTTGTGAAGGATGCCGACAGCAGCCAGACAGAAGCCATTCTGGAGGTGCGTGAGGGTTCCAACTTGGTTATTCAGGGACCACCGGGTACGGGTAAGTCACAGACGATCACCAACATCATCGCCGAGCTGATCGGCCAGAAGAAAACGGTGTTGTTTGTTGCCGAAAAAATGGCTGCGCTTGAGGTGGTTAAGCGTCGTCTGGATGAAAGTCATCTGGGCGATGCCGTTCTTGAGCTGCATAGCCACAAGTCCACCAAGCAGTCTGTGCTCAAGGAGCTAGGACGGACTCTGGATCAGGGGCGACCATTGACCAACGTGGGCGAGGACGACCTTGCCAGATTGAAAGAACTGCAGGATGGCCTGAATCAATACTGCGAGGCTGTGAGTGCTTCCGCGGGCGCGAGCGGCTTGCCTTTTGTCGATGTGCTTGGCCGTTACTTGAAGCTGAAGCGTGTCTATGCCGGATTGCCGGTCATTCCTTTTGCGCCTATGGCAGCCTGGAGCTATGCAGAACAGCAAAAAAGGCTTGAGTTGGTTGAGGAGCTGGTGCTGCATCTGGAGGAGATGGGACGGCCTGATCTAAGTGTCTTTTGGGGTAGTGAGCGGACGTTCTTTTCGCCTATAGAACAGAGCAGGGCTAATGATGCACTGCAGTTGGCAGGTTCGCATCTCAATGCATTGCAGTCGGCAGCCACGGCACTCTCTGAACGGTTAATGCTGACTCAGCCGGCCACTTTGGCAGATGTGGATGTGGTATGCCGCGCTGCTAGGCGTGCGGCCGAAGCTCCGCGACTCGAAGGGGTGCAGCTTTCAACGGGCGAGTGGCAATCCAGGCGTGATGTCATTCGTGAGTTGCTGGAGGCCGGCGAGCATATGACTGCTTGTCGTGCTAAGCATGATAGCCAATTGATCGACGCTGCTTGGGAACAGGACCTCCTCGAGGTTCGACAGAGCCTTGTGGCTTATGGCGAAAAGTGGTGGAGAGTGTTTTCGGGACGTTTCCGTGCGGCACGTAGCTGTTTGCAGGGGCTAGCCCGTGAGACATTGCCCACGACCAATGGGGGCATGCTGGAGCTGGTTGATTCGGTACTGACTTATCAGCAGAACAAGAAGGTCTATGACCAGTACGAGGCATTGGGTAGCGCCCTTTTTGGTGCCCAATGGCAGCGTCAGAAATCAGACTGGGCGGTGCTTGAGCGTTTGAGCGCTTGGGTGATCAAGCTGCATGACGATTTGGGTAATGGACAGATTCCACAAGGCATCATTGCCTTCTTGGCTGGGCATACCGATGCCAGTGGCTTGGGTGATACAGTCACCAGAATAGAGCAACATGTTGTCGGGTTAGACAAGGCCTTGCGCAGTGCGCTTGAAGTCACCGGCATGCAAGCGGAGAACGCTAAGGCTGACGTCAGAAAGCTTGGTCTAGCTGCTCTTGGCGAGCGTTTGCAGCAGTGGCAAGAAAGTCTGACGGCGCTTTATCAGATGGCGCGGTTCAATGTCCTCGCGGAGCAGCTGCACAAGGCTAAATTGGACGACTTGCTGGAAATTGCCGTAAGCAGTGATGAGCCCAAGCAGCTACCTGCAATTCTGGATTTCTCTTGGTATTCGGGTTTGGTGCAGCGGGTATATGCAGAGAAACCAGCGCTGCAGCAGTTCGACCGCATTAAGCACGAACATCAGATTGCACGGTTCAAGTTGCTCGACTTGGCCTCGCTCAATCATGCGCAAACGCATTTGGCTAGACAGGTTTGGGAGGGGATGCCCAACATCAATCAGCCCGGTGAAATGGCAGTGTTGCGGGCTGAATTGAACAAGAAGCGTCGACATATCCCGATCAGGCAGCTGATCGAGAAGGCTGGTCGGGCCATTCAGCAAATCAAACCTGTTTTCATGATGAGCCCCATGTCGATTGCGAACTTCCTTCCTCCAGGAAAGCTGGAGTTCGACGTGGTGGTGTTCGACGAAGCCTCTCAGGTGAAGGCCGTCGATGCATTCGGTGCCATCATGCGTGGTAAGCAGGTAGTTGTGGTCGGAGATACTCGGCAGATGCCCCCTACCGATTTCTTCAGCCGCGATGTTGAGCTAGATGACGAGGATGCAGCGACCGCTGACATTGAAAGCATCCTGAGTATGTTCAAGGCGGCCGGAAGCCAGGAGCGCTATCTCCGGTGGCACTACAGAAGCCGGCATGAGTCATTGATTGCCGTATCCAACGTCGAGTTCTACGACAGTAAATTGGTAGTCTTCCCCTCCGCCGGCCAGCATCCCCACGCCAGTGGCGTGAGCTTCGACTATCTGCCTGATGCGCTGTATGACCGAGGTCGTACCCGAACCAATAAGGGGGAGGCTAAGGCAGTTGCACAGGCTGTCATGCAGCATGCTATTCGAACGCCTGAACTCTCGTTGGGTGTTGCCGCCTTCAGTGTGGCGCAGCGAGACCTGATTCAGGTCGAGATCGAATTGCTACGCCGGCAGATGCCAGAGGCTGAGGCATTTTTCACTTCTCAGGGCAGTGAGCCGTTTTTCGTCAAAAACCTGGAAAACATCCAGGGTGATGAACGGGACAAGATCTTTATCAGCATCGGCTACGGTCGCAATGAGTCCGGCCGGATTGCCAAAGAGTTTGGTCCGCTTAACCGTGAAGGCGGGCATCGTCGCCTCAACGTTCTGATCACACGAGCCAAAATGGCAATGCGAGTCTTCTGCAACTTCAGGGCTGACGAACTGGAGATTGATGCTGGGGCTTCCCTCGGCGTAAGGGCTCTGAAGAACTTCCTGAAATTCGCTGAAACGGGTGAGCTTGAAGTAGCTCGGGAGACCGGTAAGGCAGCTGACTCACCGTTTGAGTTGGAGGTAATAGAAGCGCTGCGTGAGCGCAATTATGAGGTTGAACCGCAGGTGGGAACTGCCGGATATTTTATCGATATCGCAGTCAAGGACCCAGAGTATCCTGGGCGTTATTTGCTGGCAATCGAGTGTGACGGTGCCGCTTACCATAGCTCGCGTTCCGCTCGGGATCGTGATCGTTTGCGTCAAGGGGTATTGGAGGGATTGGGATGGAATTTCCATCGGATCTGGAGCACGGACTGGTTCCGCAATCCGCAGCAGGAAATTACTCGTGCTGTAGCGGCCATTGAGGCGGCTCGAACCAAGATTGCTGATAGACGTGATGCGATCCCTGAAGTCGTGCCGGAACCGAAGCATGAGATCATTCGAGGAGCTTCTGCCGAGGAAGCAGTACCGAATTCGAGCCAGCCATACGTGAAAGCAAATTTGGCGCTAGTTGCATCAACAACTGAGTTGCACCAAGAAAAACCAGAGCAATTGGCACGAATGATCCAGTCAGTAGTCGATGTGGAGGCTCCTGTTCATAGCATGGAAGTGACACGACGGCTCATGGGGGCATTTGGTGTCACACGTGCTGGAATAAGAATTACAGCTGCCGTCGAAAAGGCCATTCTTCTCGGTGCAAGACAGAGGTTGTTCAACTCGAAAGATGGATTCTTGTATTCTGCGGATAGTCGAATAATCCCCATTCGTAGCCGTGCTCATTGGGGGTCTGCGGAGCGTAAATTGGAATGGGTTGCGCCAGAGGAAATTGATAATGCTCTGTTAGAGACCGTTACTCTTGGCTTCTCAATGAACAGTGATGAAGCAATTTCCGGCGCATTGGGACTATTGGGTTTTGGCCGTGCCACATCAAAGATTACGGCCGAGCTTGAGAAACGAATCCATCACCTTACCTCTACTGGGCGACTACAAGAAGCCGGAGGTGTTGTCACTACTACGGTGCAGTGATGAAAATAATGTTTACAAGTAATCTGCTGCAGACAGCCTAAGTCCACTCCTATTGCAAAGCAAAGCCACGACTCCGGTCGTGGCTTTTTTGTGCGCTATGTCTATGGTCGGGTATTTTCCCTCTCCCTTCGGGATAAGGTCAGAATGAGGGGGATAGCCCCTCGCTCAGCAGGCTATCCAGACGTGCTCGCACTTTCTCTACCAGTGCCTGATCGCTACCGCTCCAGCCGATGCAGCTTGCCAGCGTGGTGGAGGTGCCGGGGGAAAAACGCAGCTCCCCGCCCGCCAGTTCGTAGAAGCGGCTCGCCATCTTGGTACCCTCATCCACATCACCGGCCACCAGCAGCATGGCTTGTGCCAGCACGGCACCCTGGTGATCCTGTCCCGGCGCCAGCCAGCGCTGGGCGGTACCGGTGATCTTGCGTCCCCCGATCACCAGATTGTACTGACCATCGCAAAAGGATCCGGGCACGAAGTCATAGCTTCCCTCAAGGCCGTACTCCGCCAACAGGGTCAGCAGCGGCGCCCCCAGCAGCCGGTAGTAGTGGGCGAGATCTGTGGTGGTGCGGGGCAGCAGCAGGGATAGGTTGAGGATCCCCGCCCCGTGGGGCACGGCGGTGCCGCCGCTGTCGCGCACATGCACTGGCCAGCCTTCAGCTGCAAGTTGCTGGCAGGCGGCTTCGTAATGAGGGAGGCGGGTATCTTTGCGAGTGACAATCAGGCATTGGGGCGCCTGCCACAGGTGAGCGCGGGGCTGGCCGTCATGGGCACAGTCGCGCAGCCAGTGCTGCTCTTGCGCCAGTATCTGTGCGGGTGAAGTGGTATCGGGGAGGGGAGAGAGCAGGCGATAGGGCATGGCGGCATCCTCAAAAAAGGCTGCCCAGCACACTACCCGTGGCGGCTGACAAGGTAAAGCCCCGCAGTGCGGGGCTTGAGTCTGCTATCGGTTGATGACGTCTCAGGAGTGGCGCGCTTCGCGCTTGGGCAGCAGCAGGTTGAGCACGATGGCGGTAATGCCACCGGTGGCGACGCCGTAGGAGAGTACGCTCTTGGCCAGCTCCGGCAGGTGTTGCAGCACTTCCGGCACCTGTGCGACCCCCAGCCCCATGGCCAGCGACACCGCCAGGATCATCAGGGCGCGGCGATCCAGCTCCTCGCGGGCAATGATGCGCACGCCAGCGGCGGCGATGGTGCCGAACATCACGATAGTGGCGCCCCCCAGCACGGGCTCGGGGATCTGTTGCACCAGACTGGCGACCGCCGGGAACAGGCCGAGCAGCGCCAGCATGGCGGCGATAAAGAGCCCGACGTGACGGCTGGCGACGCCGGTCAGCTGAATGACGCCGTTATTCTGGGCGAAGGTGGACATGGGGAAGGTGGAGAACACCGCTGCCAGCATGGAGTTGGCACCATCGGCCAGCACGCCGCCTTTGATCCGCTCCATATAGACAGGCCCTTCCAGTGGCTCGCCGGAGATATCCGAGGTGGCGGTCATGTCGCCGATCGCTTCGAGCGCCGTCACCACGAAGATGATGGCGAGCGGCACGAACAGCTGCCAGTCAAAGCCGAGGCCGTAGTGGAGCGGAATGGGCACCATCACCAGCGGGCCGTCGAAGGTGGGGGCGCTCACTTTGCCCAACAGCAGGGCCACTGCATAGCCCGCCAGCATGGCGATCATGATGGCGGAGAGGCGCAACCAGGGGTTGCGACTGCGTTGCAGCAACACGATAAGGCCGAGCACCAGCAGGGAGAGGAAGAGGTTGGTGTGGCTGGCGAAGCTGCCATCAGAGAGGGCTGCATAGCCGCCGCCCATGCTGATGAGACCTACCTTGATCAAGGTCAGGCCGATCAGCAGCACCACTATGCCGGTGACCAGCGGGGTGATGATCCGTTTCACCAGATGGAGGAAGCGGCTCATCACCACGATAGTGAGTGCGGCAACCATCATGGTGCCGAACAATGTGCCCAACAGATCCTCGGTGGGCATGGCCGCCTGTTTGAGGGCGAGACCGGAGGCGATGATGGGGCCGAGGAAGTTGAAGCTGGTGCCCTGTACCGAGAGCAGGCCGGAACCGATGGGGCCGAAGCGGCGGGTTTGAATGAAGGAGGCGATGCCGGACATGACCAGCGACATGGAGACGATATAGCGAGTGTCGGCGGCAGGGAGGCCGAGGGCATTGGCGATAATCAGGGGCGGGGTAATGATGGCGACAAACATGGCGAGCATATGCTGCAGGGCGGCGAACAGCGTCTGGGGCAGAGGCGGGACATCCTCTATGCCATAGACCAGTTCGCTATGGGTTCGTCTGGGTGGATGTGCCTCTAGATTGGCGCGTGTGACAGCAGCCTGTTCCATAAGTACCTCGAATTGTGTGGGGAGGGGGAGAAAATTGGGCGCTATTGTAGTGATTGAAATGAGGCTGACCAGCGCTAATTATGCAAAAAAAGGTTTATTTTTTGATGGGTTGAAACGTTTGCGTGCTGCGATTATCATCTGTCGGTTTGTGTGACCGACCTCTCCTTTTTATTCTCCCCGCTAATGACAATTTTACCACTTTGTAGGTGTAGAATGAGCCCTCAGTATTCATCGTGGAGACTCTGGATGCTCAAGTTGTCAGAGTTCTGGAGTGCGAGGGTTCACTCCGAAGACTTTACTCGTACTCGCATGGGCTTTATGACGGTGCGTTTGCGCCTGCTGACCTGCTTGCTGATGCTCGGATTGCCCGCCTGGGCCGTGGTGGATTGGCTGACCTTGCCCGCCGTTCATTTCGAGCAGCTATTCCAGGCCAGGATCTTCTGCACCCTGGCGCTCTCGCCACTTATTCCGCTCTCGTATCTCATTCACTTCAAGCGGGAACGGATGAAGCTGGCCCTTGGCTACCTGATGGCCGTGATGATGCTCTTCTCCCTCTTCTGCCTGAACAGCTTTGGCGCCGGACAGGAGTTGCAGGCGGGCTATGCGGCCTTTCCCTATCTGCTGATCACCCTGTTTGCCATCTTCCCCATCCCCCTCTCCCTCGGCTTGCAACTGGCAGGCGTGGTGCTGGTGACCATGCTGCTGGGTCACTGGCTGCTGGTGGGACAGAGCATCTGGAGTCAGGCCACCCTGAATCAGGTGTGGGTGCTCGGCATGTTTACCATGGCCAGCTGCTGGGTGCAGTGCGGCCAACTCAACATGCTGCTGCGGCTATATCGGGAATCGACCACCGATGAGCTGACCGGCATGATGAACCGCCGTCTGCTGATGAAGCAGCTGGAGCAGGCCAGAATCCGGCTGCAACTCAAGAAGAAGCCCTTTGCGGTGATGCTGCTGGATCTCGACCGCTTCAAGCGGATCAACGATATCTACGGCCATCTGGCGGGTGATGCGGTGCTCAAGGAGGTGGCGACCACCCTGGGCGAGCAGCTGGAGCCTGATATGGTGCTGGGGCGTTATGGCGGCGAAGAGTTTGCCATCCTGATGCACAACTGTGCCGATCCGGCGCTGGCGAGCAAAATGGCCGAGCGGCTGCGCATTGCCGTCGAGGCGCGGCTGGTGAAGAGTCCCACCTCGGACGAATTGCTGGAAGTGACGGTGAGTATCGGGATTGCCATGGCTCGTTCCGATGACACCATCGATATTCTGATCAACCGTGCCGACGAGTGTCTCTATCAGGCCAAGATGGCGGGACGCAACTGCGTGGTGGTCGAGGGGCAGAACCGCGCAAAAACAGATGCCGCCTGAGGGCGGCATCCTGTTGGCAATGAGCTGGCGAGATCAGGCCAGCTTGTACTTGCCGGAGAGCTGCTGGGCCAGCAGCTTGAACATGTTGAACACTGCCATGGTCTTGCCGGTCGGGGTGCCATCTTCGGCCAGGAAATACTCCCCCTTGAACACCAGAATATCCCCCTTCTGCTCCACCGAATCGGCGCGCATACCGTGGATGAAGTCTTCATGCTCTTTGATGATCTTGTTGGCCATCTCAAGCAGGGCCGTCTCGGTGATCAGCTCTTTCTGTGGTTGCATGCTCGTCTCCTTAAACGACAACTGGACAGGGAAACCGTGGATCCCTGTCTCTGATTGAAGAGGCGCCCAGCATACTGCAAACAGGGTTTTTCTGTCATTGATATGACCCCGATTTGTGGCTGTTTATCCGATCACCAGATTCTTCAACCAGCAGCGTTGGCGGATACGGCGCTGCACCAGCAACACCTTGCTGAGCTCCTCCAGCAAGACCACCGCCACCACCCAGGAGAGGGGCCAGCCGAGCAGCGTGACCGCCACCCAGGCGAGCGGGATGCCGATGCACCACATGCCGACGATGTCGATAAAGATGCTGTAGTTCACATCACCGCCAGAGCGAAGTACCCCGATGATCCCCACCATGTTGAACACCTTGAGCAGCATCCCGAGGCATATGATGCCGAGCACCTGTCCCGCTTCTGTCATCAGCTCGGGGGGCAGGTTGCCGACCCACTGCAACAGGTTGGCTTGCAGCAGCCAGACGATGATCCCCACCAGCAGCGCGCCAATCGGTGCCAGCAGCAGGAACAGCTGGGAGTGCTGCCAGGCAATCTCGTACTCCTCGGCCCCGAGCCGGTGGCCGAGCAGGGTGGAGCAGGCCACCGCCAGTCCGAAGAAGAGGGAGATAAGGATGCTCTCCAGGGTGCCGAGTGTGGTCATGATGGCCAGCGAATCGGTGCCAAGATGGGCATAGAGAAAGCCGTAAATCAGCATGCCGAAGGCCCAGAGGCCGTCATGGAACAGCAGCGGCAGGGCGATCAGGGTAAAGCGCACCACCTCCTTGCGCTTGAAGGCGGCCAGCCAGTCTGGTGCGCGCGGGATCAGGCGCGCTTCATAACGCTTTACGTAGAGCAGTAGCAGGGCTGTCTGCAGCAGCCGGGAAATGGTGGTGCCCCAGGCCGAACCGGCGACCCCCATCGCCTCGAAGCCGAAGTGACCGAAGATGAGGGCATAGTTGAGGATGACGTTGGCGATGATGGCGATAATGCCGATGCGGGTCGGCGCGGCGGCATTGCCGACCGAGCGTAGCGCCGACTCCAGCGGCACCACGATGGCGGTACAGAGGATGGTGGCGCCGGTGATCATCAAGAATTGATCCGCCAGCTCGCGCAGCGCCGGCTCCTGACTGGCAAAACCGAGTACGCTGCCCGGTGATAACACATAGATGAAGGCAAAGGGCAGGGTGACCAGCAGGGCGCCCACTATGGCCAGCGCCAGGGAGCGGCGCACCCCGGCCATCTCCCCGCGCCCAAAGTATTGTGCTGCCAATACCGAGACCCCACCCGCGAGGCCCGCTATCACCAGCAGATTGAAAAAGAAGACCCGGTTACCCAAGCCGACCGCCGCCACAGCCGTGGTGCCAAGCTGGCTCACCATCATGATATCGATGAGGCCGAGCAGGGAGAACATCATGGATTGCAGCGAGACAGGCAGGGCCAGCCGCCACAATCGGGTCATGAACTCGCGATCGGTGGTTTGTTTTAAAATCGCTTGCCAATAATTCATAGTTGTTAACCGGGTATGAGAAAAGCAAGGTTTGTCAGGGTTATGATAGGGGCTGACGAGGCTCTTCTCACTGTGAGTAGCTCTCGATTTTCTTGTGTAAAACTATCCTGTTGAGGTGTTATGCCATTTGCCAGCGAGTGTCTGGAGATAGCGCCAGCCTGTGAAGAGCAGATGCTGGGACGTGAAGGGCTGCCCCTGCTCGGCGAGGCTGGGATCTTCCTGACCGGCCTCTCTCGGGTGCGGGATCACTACCTGATCCGCCGCAATCGCCCCGAGTTTCACATCCTGATGGTGAGTCACGATGAGGGTGGCGCGCTGCTCACCGACGAGGGGGAGCAAGCCATTCCGGCCGGATCGCTGATTTTCCTGCCCGCCGCTGTGCCCGGTGGGCTCAAGCTGATTGGCGAAAGCTGGCATATCAGCTGGATTTTGCTCGATGACGTGCCGCGCTGGCAGCATCTGCACCGCCTTGGCCACCGTATCTGGCAAGGGGATGGCGGCGATCAGCTCTACCATCTGCTCAGCCTGATGCAGGGGGAGGGGGTTCGCTCTTCGCTGCAACCTCAACTGCTCAGCCTGCTGCTGGCGCTGCTGGAGCGCACCCTGCAAGGGGAGGTGCGCGGTACCCCTGAACTTAGATTGCAGGCACTGTTTCGCCGGGTGGAGGCGCGCCTGGACGAACCCTGGTGTGTCGCCCTGCTGGCCCGACAGATGGCCTGCTCCGTACCCCATCTGCACCGGCTTTGTCAGCAAGCGTTCGGTATGGGGCCGATGGCGAGGGTGACCGAGCTCAGAATGAACAAGGCGCGCCAGCTGCTGCTCTATACCAACTGGCCACTTGGCGAGCTGGCGGCCCGGGTCGGTTACAGCGATGGCGCCAACTTTGCCAACCGCTTTCGTCGTCTGACTGGTCAGACCCCCGGCGCCTTTCGTCGACTGGGTCGCAAACCTTTTGCAACGGATGTGCAAACTCTTTGAAATTAATGAGACAAGCCCCTAGGATCGGCGGGTCCCTGCGTCTAGCTAACCGTTTAGGTACCAAGATCCATGTTTGAAGATAATAACCAGAAACGTCCTCTCTACATTCCCTACGCCGGTCCCGCCCTGCTGGAGACCCCTTTGCTCAACAAGGGCAGCGCCTTCACCAGCGAAGAGCGCAGCAACTTCAACCTCGAAGGTCTGTTGCCCCAGAATATCGAGACCATCGAAGAGCAGGCCGAGCGCGCCTATCGCCAGTTCATGGCGTTTGGCAACGACATGGACAAGCACATCTACCTGCGCAACATCCAGGATACCAACGAGACGCTCTTCTACCGTCTGCTGCACAACCACCTGACCGAGATGCTGCCCATCATCTACACCCCGACGGTGGGCAAGGCGTGCGAGGAGTTCTCCAACATCTATCGCCGCGCCCGTGGCCTGTTTATCTCCTATCCCGACAAGGACAGGATCGATGACATGCTGCAAAACGCCACCAAGCAGAACGTCAAAGTGATCGTGGTGACCGATGGCGAGCGGATCCTGGGTCTGGGTGACCAGGGTATCGGCGGCATGGGCATTCCCATCGGCAAGCTGTCGCTTTACACCGCCTGTGGTGGCATCTCGCCCGCCTACTGCCTGCCGGTGGTGCTGGATGTGGGCACCAACAACCAGCAACTGCTGAATGACCCCTTCTATATGGGGTGGCGCAATCCGCGTATCTCGGGGGATGAGTACGCCGAGTTTGTCGATGCCTTCATTCAGGCGGTCAAACGTCGCTGGCCCGACATCCTGCTGCAGTTTGAGGATTTCGCCCAGAGCAACGCCATGCCACTGCTCAACCGCTACAAGAACGAGCTCTGCTGCTTCAACGACGACATTCAGGGTACTGCTGCGGTGACGCTGGGCAGCCTGATCGCCGCCTGCAAGGCCTCCGGCGCAAAGCTCTCCGAGAAGCGGGTCGCCTTCCTCGGTGCGGGCAGCGCCGGTTGCGGCATTGCCGAGCAGATCGTGGCACAGATGAAGGCCGAGGGGCTGACCGATGCCCAGGCCCGCAGCCGTGTCTTTATGGTGGACCGCTTTGGTCTTATCACCGACAAGATCCCCAACCAGCTCGACTTCCAGCGCCGTCTCTCCCAACCGGTGGAGCGCATCGCCGACTGGCCGGTGGGGGACAATATCTCCCTGCTGGAGGTAATGGAGCACGGTCGCCCGGACATCCTGATCGGGGTATCCGGCCAGCCGGGGCTGTTTACCGAAGAGGTGGTCAAGACCATGCACAAGCACTGTGCCCGTCCCATCATCTTCCCGCTCTCCAACCCCACCTCCCGGGTCGAGGCGACGCCGGCTGACCTTATCCGCTGGACCGACGGTCAGGCGCTGGTGGCCACCGGCAGCCCGTTCGCACCGGTGGAGCACAAGGGCAAGCGCTACGTCATCGCCCAGTGCAACAACTCCTTCATCTTCCCGGGGATCGGTTTGGGTGTTATCGCCTCCGGTGCCACCCGGGTGACTGACGCCATGTTGATGTCGGCCAGTCGCGCGCTGGCGGAGTGCTCGCCGCTGGTGAAAGGGGAGGAGGGCTCCCTGCTGCCAGATCTGGCGGATATCCATCAGGTCTCCCGCTACATCGCCAAGATGGTGGCCAAGACAGCCATGCTGCAGGGCAAGGCGGTGCAGACCCCGGACGAGGTGATCGATCAGGCCATCGACGCCAACTTCTGGCATCCGGAATATCGCCGCTACCGCCGCACCTCGTTCTGATTTCTGCGAAAAGACGCAAAGCAAAAGGGATGCCTCGGCATCCCTTTTTACTGCACGTCTGACATGGTTATCGCCTCAAGATGAACTACTCGCTGCCGCCCTGTACGCCGGTGACGCGCACCTCTACCCGGCGATCCGGCCCAAGGCAGTCGATGAGCGCCGCCTTCGCCTTGATGGCATCACACTGGTTGCCGGTGACCGGATTACTCGCGCCATTGCCCTGGATGCTCACCTTGTCGGCAGGCAATCCCTTGCTGATCAGAAAGTCGGCAACGGTTTGGGCTCGAGCTTCTGACAACCTCTGATTGTTGGCATCCGAGCCGATACGGTCGGTATACCCTATCACGACCGCACTGCCATCCTTGGGCTGCACGTCGACGATCTGCTGGTAGAGATCGTCCAGCGCACTCATCCCCTCCTGTTTGAGGTCCGCTTTGCCAAAGGCGAACAGCACATCGGAACTGAGGTTGAAGGTCTGATCCACCACCTCCGGTTCGGCCGGTGGCGGGGGAACCACGACCGGGGCGGGCGTGGGGGCCGCTTCTTTGGGTTGGCTGCGGTTCGGGTGGATCACCAGCTCCAGCGTGGCGGTGCTGATGTCGCTGACCCAGCGCTGGGTGCCGCTGTTGGCTTTGCCGTTATCCGGATCATCGCCAACGCGCACTATGTAACGGTAGCGTGCCTGCAGATCGACCCAGTCATGGAGCCGGGCCGTCACTCCCAGACCCGCCAGCGGCGCCAGGTTGTCGTCCCCGCCATTGACCGACTCGACGTGATAGATATAGCCACCGCCCTCGGCAAAGAGCGAGAACATCTCGCTGAGCGGCAGGCGGCCAATGACTGACAGCGTGGCTCCCTTGCTGTTGAAGTCATGGCCGCTGATATCCCAGTCACCGGTGGAGAGATAGCCAATCTCGGCCCCCAGGTTTTCTGTGAAGTTGTAGCCGCCAAACAGGGAGAGCGCAGTCGCATCCTTGCCGACATCCTGACTGAAATCATTCAGATTGTGGGCAATGGCCCAGCCACCGCCAACCCCGGCATACCAGTCGTGAACCGGTTCCGCTTGTGCGCCTGTGCTCGCCAATGCCAGTGCAATCCACACAGGTTTTACTCTTATGTTCATCGCGTATCCTCGTCGATGTTTGGTGTAGTAGGGTTGCCTGCTGGTCAAACCCCACACTTATGTATAGGTGACGGGCTGTTTTTAACCACCAAAGAGGTATGGGGAGCGACACGCCGTGAACTAGGGCGCGAGACGGGAAGAGGAAGGGGGGCAATAGAGGGTTGCAAGGTGGGTGAAATATGCGGCAAGAAAAAGGAGGCCAGGTGGCCTCCTTGTTATGTCGGACTGCAGGATTACTGTTGTACTTGCTGCACGCCGGTGACGCGTACTTCTACACGGCGATCCGGCGCCAGGCACGAGATCAGCTGAGCCTTGCCCTTGACGCTGTTGCACTGGGTGCCGGTGACCGGATTGGCTTCACCGCGACCTTCGATGGCAACTTTGCCAGCCGGCAGACCTTTGCCAACCAGGAAGTCGGCCACGGTACGGGCACGCGCTTCGGAGAGTTTCAGGTTGTAGGCGTCAGAGCCGATACGGTCGGTGTAACCGACGACCACGGCGCTGCCATCTTTCGGCTGAACATCAACGATCTGCTGATACAGCGTATTCAGCGCTGCGACACCTTCTGGCTTGAGGGTGGATTTGCCAAAGGCAAACAGCACGTCAGAGCTCAGGGCGAAGTTCTTGTCGACCAGTACCGGCTCGGGAACCGGCTCAGGCGCAGGGGCGGCAACCGGGGCAACATAAGAGGTGCGGTTCGGGTGCATCACCAGCTCCAGGGTCGCGATGCTCATGTCGCTCTCCCAGGTTTTCTGCTCGTCACCCAGATTCCACAGATAGCGGTAGCGTGCTTGCACATCGATAAGGTCGGAGAGCTTGGCAGTCAGACCCAGCCCCGCCAGCGGTGCAGTGCCATTGTCGCTGTTGCCATTGCCGTTGACGTGATTGAAGTAGGCACCGCCTTCAGCAAACACCGAGAAGATGTCGCCGAGCGGCAGGCGGGCGATACCGGAGAGGGTTGCACCCTGGGTTTTGAAATCGGCACCGTCAACGCCCGCTTTACCGGCGTAGAGGTAGCCCAGTTCAGCTGCGTAGTAGTCGTTGAAGTTGTAACCGCCGAACAGGCTCAGCGCAGTGGCGTCTTTGTCTGTATCCAGACCTTGTACATCGTCAAGGTTGTGAGCATATGCCCAACCTGCACCAACACCGGTGTACCAGTCATCGGCAGCCTGAGCTGTGGTGCCTGCGGCGGCGAGCGCCAGTGCAATCAGGGTAGGAGCCATTTTGAGTTTCATCGGTTTATCCTCGTTGTGTTAGCCCATGTCGGGCAATGCACTTGTTTTTATTGCTGCGAAAAATCGCCAGCAAAGTGGATAGCGAAGGCTTTGGACTCTCATGATGCATTGGCGTCATGGACAACAGACCGGACAAGAAGCGCTTTTTAGTGCTTATCCAATACCTTACAGGCGCAACTACTTTATGCTTTCGAGACGGGGCAGGCAAGGGCAGGGAGGCGGGAGTGAGGGATGCAAGCGAGAACTAGGCAAACAAAAAGGGATGCCGCAGCATCCCTTTTTTTTCGCACTATCTGAACGAGGTCAGATTATTGCTGAACTTCTTGTACGCCAGATACGCGAACTTCTACGCGACGATCCGGAGCCAGGCAGGAGATCAGTTGAGCTTTAGCAGTTACGCCGTTGCACTTGGTGCCGGTAACCGGGTTGGCTTCGCCACGACCTTCGATGGCAACTTTGCTGGCAGCCATACCTTTGCTGACCAGGAAGTTAGCAACGGTACGGGCACGGGCTTCAGACAGCTTCTGGTTGTAAGCGTCGGAACCGATACGGTCGGTGTAACCAACAACAACAGCGTTGCCATCTTTCGGCTGGAACTCAACGATTTGCTGATACAGACCGTTCAGGGCTGCAACGCCTTCCGGCTTCAGGGTGTCTTTGCCGAAGGCAAACAGTACGTCTGAGTTCAGGGCGAAGTTCTTCTCTACAACTTGCGGAGCAGGAGCCGGCGCTTCTTCAACTACCGGAGCAGCTACCGGAGCTACGTAGGAAGTACGGAACGGGTGGTATACCGCTTCCAGAGTAGCGATGCTCTGGTTGGCCTTGTAACGCTCACCGTTGGCGTGCAGGTCAGCCACGTCCCACATGTAGCGGTAGCGAGCTTGCAGATCCAGCGCGTCATTTACCTTGTAAGTCACACCAGCACCGGCCAGCGGGGAAACTTTAGTGTCGCTGGTACCCAGACCATCGGTGTGACCCCAGTAGGCGCCGCCTTCAGCGAACAGGGAGAAGTCGTTGCCAACCGGCATACGGGCGATACCGGACAGGGTGGCACCCTGGCTCTCGTAACGGTTGCCGTCGGTGTTGCCACGACCGGTGTACTGGTAGCCCAGTTCGGTACCGAAGTTCTCGGTGAAGTTGTAACCCATGAAGGCGTTGGCAGCAGCCGCGTCTTCCTGGCCTACATTGGTGCTTTCCAGCTTGTTCAGGCCGTTGAAGTGAGTAGCACCGACACCGGCACCGAAGTAGATGTCGTCAGCGGCGTGAGCAGCGGTAGCACCCAGAGCAGCCATGGCGATGGCGATCATGGAAGGAGCCATTTTCATCATAAAAAAATCCTCGTTGAGATCGCACGTTATTCACGTGCTTCACACTTTGTAATTTATGTAAGCTGCAGGCTCCGCCGTACGGCTGGCGTCGAGTCTGGCAGATGACCCGGTATAACCGGGTTGCACACTCTCCTGGTGTGTCGAGTGCGCTGGCATGGCACGCAATGCGTGAGAAACCACTGCCAGGCAACTGATGTCATTCCGATGACGAGGCGCACTCTATGCCGATTTTAAAACATGATCAAGCTCACAAATGAGCCTTGTGGCAAATTGTGTCGTGCTCTTAACTGGCTGTTTATTTTGATTAATTAGTGATCCAGATAGGCCCTGTGCAGTTTCTTCTCCAGCTTCATATAAGCCTGAACCCAGTCGCTATGCGGGCTGGCAGGATTCGCTCTGGCGGCAAAGACCGCAAGGTAATCTGCCTGGGTTGCGCTCTGCAGCAGGGGGGTAAATGTCATCAAGAAATGTCGGGCCAGATAGGGGTCAAGGGGCCAGATGTTGAGGATGGCGCGAGCCACAGGCTGAACCGCAGCTGAACAGATGAAGTGGCGATGTCCCGCCTCCAGCCAGTCGGCCATCTCGCACATGCCCGATTCGGGCACCAGACCACCATCACCTTGGGTGGTTGCCAGCGCAATCGCCTGACCATTTACCGTGACGAGCTGCTCATTGTTATGCAGGGTGCCGTCGTGGCTGCGCAAGGCCAGGTCCGGGCATGCCTGTTCAAGAAACAGGCTGCAGCTCTCCGGCAGGGCGGCCAGCAGCTCGCTGGCGTGGCTGGACATCAAGGCCGGAAGCCAGAATGCTTCGGCGCGATATTGTTCACCTTGCAGGCGCTGTTGTGCCAGTTCTTCTGTGCTGGATACGGGGTGCAGGCGAGAGATAATGCCGGGAAACGCCATACTTATTCCTCTTAATGGGTATCCGGCGGATTATACGAGTTATTGGGGGGGCCACAATAAAGGTTTCTTTTCGAGACTGTTTACCTGAGGCGGCTGAGCGATTACCATCCCCCCTTGAAGGCAAGGGTTGTCGCCGAAAGGCGCTCATAAGATAGAGGCTCGACCATAACGAGTCCGAACAAAACTGATACACTTGACTACGAGTCGTCGCGAAAAATAAAAGGCGGAGTAAATCCGCCAAACGGAGTATGGAACATTATGAATTCAAATATCGTCACTGTTGGCAAGAAGATCCGTCAAATCCGTGAAGCGGTCGGTTTGAGCCGTCCGAAGTTTGCAGATTTGCTGGGTGTTCCTCCCACCACGCTGAAAAACTACGAGCTGGGTTACCGTGAAGTTGGGGGCGCCTTCCTGGTTGCCCTGGCGCACCACCCGGATCTGCACAAGTTCACCCTCTGGCTGCTGGCAGACAAGAAAGTCGCCGAAATCGGCCAGATTGGCCCGGATGACCTCGCCAAGGCGTGATCATCGATGTGAATAGAAATGCCGCCTTCGGGCGGTATTTTTTTTGGGTTGCCGATCGATATTTTGATCTAACACGCTTTGAATTATCCATGCAGGCCAACGAGAATAAGCGGCCCCGAAAAGTGGGCCCCCTGGTGGTATCTGGCCACCCGAACACTATTACATTCAGGATGATATGAGCAATCGTATGGAGTATGGGTATGAGCAGTAATGAGTTGGATAAACGCTATGGCCTGATGACTGCCATTGCGATGGTGGTCGGCGTGGTGATCGGCTCCGGTGTCTTCTTCAAGGCCGATGATGTACTGCGTCTGACTGGCGGTAATCTGGCCATTGCGCTGCTGGCATGGGCGCTGGGGGCATTTTCGATGATCTTCGGCGCGCTGGTGTTTGCCGAGTTTGCCCAGCGGATCGAAAAGTCCAACGGTATCGTCGATTATGCCGAAGCGGCATACGGCAAAATGTTTGGTTATCTGGTGGGGTGGTTCAAAGGCGTACTCTATTACGCCCCTCTTTCCGCCATCCTTGCCTGGGTCGCCGCTCTGTACACCATGATCTTGCTCGGCAGTGATAATCCGACCAACTCTGGTGCGACCTGGATACTGGCGGCTGTCTATATGACGGTCACCTATCTGATCAACTTCTATACCCCGGTCCTGGCGGGCAAGCTGCAAGTGGGCTCTACCCTGATCAAGTTGATCCCGCTGATCCTGGTTGCCATTGTGGGCACCATTTCAGGCTTGCTCAATGGTGTCACCGTGACCAACTTTGTACAGGCAATGGATGGGATAGGAAGCACCGGAGGCACGCTGGCCACGGCCGTGGTTGCCACCGCTTTCGCTTATGAGGGGTGGATCGCCGCCGTGACCATCAACAGCGAAATTCGCGATTCCAAGAAGAATCTGCCCAGAGCGCTGGTGATTGGCACCCTGATAGTCTTTGTGGTCTATGTCACCTATTTTCTGGGGATCGCCAGCGTCTTGCCGACGGACGAGATAGTGGCGCAAGGGGATAACGCGGTAAATCTCGCGACAACCAGCCTGTTTGGCGGGACTGCCTCGACCATTTTGACCGTGTTCGTGATTATCTCCTGCCTCGGAACCCTCAATGGTCTGGTGTTGGCGACCATGCGTATTCCCTACTCGCTGGCGATCCGCAATCAGGGGCCTGCCCCCAAGTGGATGAGCCGTATCGAACCGCATCATCACATGCCAATCAACTCGGCCCTCGCGGCAGCCTTGTTGTCGGTGATTTACTCAGTGCTGTGGTACTGCAGCATCAACGAGACATTCGGTCGTTACATCGCCCTGGACGAGATGCCGATCGTGCTGATTTATGGCCTCTATCTGTTCCTCTATGTCTGGTACATGCGAACCTTTACCGAGTTGGGCTGGATAAAGCGGTTTGTGATCCCGACCTGCGCCACCCTGGGTGCGCTCATCATTCTGTATGGCGGTATCACCAATCCCAGTCTGGGACTCTATCTGCTGGTCTCTGTGGGGGTGATTCTGCTCGGGTTGCTCTTCTACCGTAAGGAGTAACCGGGTAAGTGAGTTGAAAAAGCGCCGAATGGCGCTTTTTTCATGTGTAAACCGCAGCATGCCGACAACTAACTGCCCAGCAACCCGAGGCGGCCCAATTCATCCTTGAGCTGATCGAGGTTGCGCTCGACACAGGCTTCCCCTTCGTTGATGGCATCGCTGGCGCGATGAAAATCCATGATGGAGAAGCTGCCAAGGCGCGGGCAGAGCTGGATCTCCGGCGGGTCACCGGCCATCCGGGCGCGGGTGATCCGCTCCTGCATGATGTTGATGGAGCCACTCATCACGCTCCACAGACCCGGGGTGGCTGGTGCAGACTCACCGCGATTGAGCCACTGGCTGAGCAGGCCGCCGCTGCCGGGTTGATCCGGCTCGTCGGTCCAGGGCTGGTGCATGTCGGTGTTGAGGTTGACCGCAATCACCACCTCGGCCCCCATGGCGCGGGCCAGCGAAATGGGCACCGGATTGACCACGGCGCCATCGACCAGCCAGCGGTCGTTGATCCGGGTCGGGGTGAGGATCCCCGGCATGCCGCAGGAGGCGCGCACCGACTGGCGCAGCGGGCCCTGTTGCAGCCAGATCTCGCGGCCGGTATCGAGCTCGGTGGCGATGCAGGCGAAGGGGATGGGCAGATTCTCGAGATCGGGATCCCCCAGATGGCTGGCGGCAAGGCCAAATACCTTTTCGCCGCGAAACAGCCCACCGGAGAGGGCCGGGTCGAGCAGGCTGACCACCTGCAGGCGGGTAAAGCCGCGCACCCAGGTTTCCAGCCGATCCAGTTCTCCGGCGGCATAGGCGGCACCGACAAAGCTGCCGATGGAGCAGCCAGCGATCAAATCCGGTTTGATGCCGAGACGTTCAAGGGCGCGGATGACGCCGATATGGGCCCATCCTCTGGCGGCGCCGCTCCCGAGAGCGAGCCCTACGCGGGGTTTACGTGGCACGACAGTCCTCCAAAAAAGGGGTTGAGGGCTCAGCTTACTCCGAGAGTCAGGAGGCGTCACCCTGCCATCTTTCGCTGCGGTTGCGACCGTTGGCCTTGGCCTGATAGAGCGCCACATCGGCGCGGCGCACCGCTTCGTGCAGGGGAAGGTTCTCCTGGTGGGGCAGATAGCCGAGGCTGATGGTGACCTCCAGCCCAGGCTCGATGGCGGCCCAGTCATGATCTGCCACCGCCTTTCTCAGCCGCTCCGCCAGCTCGCCGAGCTGCGTTGCATCAGCGCGGCCAATCAGCAGCAGAAACTCTTCGCCCCCCCAGCGGATCAGGCGATCAGTGGGCCTAATCTGCTGCTGGCAGATCTGCACCAGCCGGATCAGCACGATATCGCCGACGGCATGGCCGAAGTTGTCATTGACCCGTTTGAAGTGATCCGCATCGAACATCAGGATCCCCGCTTGCAACCGGGCCAGCTCTCCCGCCTGCTCCAGCAGCACCAGATAGTGGCGGTTGAAGGCGCCGGTGAGGGCATCGTGGCAGGAGAGGTAATTGAGCCGCTGGTTGAGGCGATGGGATCTCAGGTTGGAGAGGGCGGCCAGCAGCATAAAGAGGATGGCGAGCAGGGTCGGCGTGGACTGGCAGAGCATGGCCCACACCAGCGGCAGCAGGGTGACGTTGTGCACCAGTCGCAACGGAGTATCGGGGATTGCCATGGTCAGCTGCAATGCCCCTTGCCGCCACTGGTATTCGTCGGTCGGCTCGGGGTCTTGCGGCACCACGGGCTGGTGTGCGCTGCTGGCCAGCACCTGATGGTACTGATTGAGCAGCAGATACTCACCCAGCGCTGGCGCCAGCTGATTGAGCTGCGATTGCAAGCGTGAGAGCAGGATGTCCATGCTGATCATCCCTACCAGCGAGCCGTCCTTGTAGAGAGGCTGAGACATGGTAACCATGGTGCCCAGTCCGGCAAAATCTTCGTAGGGGCGGGAGAGAATGGTGTCCCGGCTTGGGTTGGGTGACATCAGCGCATCCTGCCAGTAGTGCTTGTCATAGATGCTGCGGGCAAAACGAAACTGGCTGGAGGGAATCCAGGGATAGAGGTAGATAAAGTTGTCCACGCCAGTGAAGTAGGCCCAGGCGATCTCGCTGCCCAGGCGCTGGCTGGCAGTGGACAGCAAGGGAGAGAGGCTCAGGGCCAAATGAAGTTGCGCCTCCCGCGCACTGCCGGGGGGCGGCAGCGGGCCGTCACCGGTGAGGTTGCCCGCCAGTCCGGCCGGTAAATCGCCGGGGAGCTTGTCGAGGGCCAGCCCCTCTGGCAGCGCCTCGATATGGCGATAGAGCTGGCGAGTGAGCACCGACTGGGGGTCGCTGCGCAGTCGCTCTTCGGCCTGACCGCGCATCGCCTCCAGAAATACTTCGGTCTGTTTGAACCGATCCCGCAGGTAGATGGCGCTGTTGAGGGTATCGCTCTGGTAGAGGCGTTCTATCTGTTGCAGGCTTTGCCGCAAGGTCAGACCAATCAGCAGGATGACCACGGCGAACAGGAGCCAGGTCAGGCGTGTGAGAAAGCGGTGGTCAGACATTTTGGGCATAGGCAGTCAGTCGGGTTGCGAAGGAAATTGTCGTTAGTGTATGCGATGTGGCGTGAAAACAAACGGCGCGACCTGAAACAGAGTGAGCTTATCCCGCTCTTGTTACGTTTTGTCACATTTATACATAGTCACGGCATAGTCTGGGGCTAAAATGGCCCCAATCTGGATTTACCCTCTCACTCTTCATGGACTGTTCGATGAAAATGCGTATCTGGCTCGGCTTGGGCCTTCTTCTAATCGTGGTTGCCGGCGTCTGGGCGCTGCGTCACAGCGAACCCGCCGCCAAAGCACCGACCAGACAGGTCAATATCCGCACTCAAACCGTCAAACAGAGTCTGGCCGAGCCTACCCTCAAGCTGGTGGGCAAGCTGGCGGCCAATCGTTCTGTCATCATCAGCCCCGAAGTGACCGGTCGCATCGTCAAGATTGCGGTGCAGTCGGGTCAGAGCGTGGCGAAGGGGGAGACCCTGATCGCGCTCGATGCGGGCAAACAGCAGGCTGAGCTGGCCGAGCAGAGCGCCAGCCTGCGCGACGAGAACCGCAAGCTGAGTGATATGCGCAAGCTGGTGGCCCGTGGCGCCGTGACCCAATCCGAGCTGGAGGGGCAGGAGGCCACCGTGGCCCAGGTGCAGGCACGCCTCGATGCCGCCCGCTACGAGCTCTCCCTGCGTACCCTGCAGGCGCCCTTTGCCGGTACCGTGAGCCTGATTGATCTGAGCGAAGGGGCACTGGTGGGCAGCGGCGATACCCTGCTGCATCTCGATGAGCTCGACAAACTGCGCCTCGATCTGGCGGTGCCGGAGCGTTACCTCTCCCTGCTGCGCCCGGGCATGGCGGTCACCGCCACCAGTACTGCCTGGCCGGATCAGCAATTCAACGGCACCCTGACCACTCTCGACAGCCGCGTCTCCAACGATACCCAGAACATCAAGGCGCGGGTGATGATCCCCAATGGCAACGGTCAGTTGCGCCCGGGCATGCTGCTCAATGTGGAGCTGGCGTTGCCCGCCCAGCAGCTCACCCTGATCCCCGCCCAGTCGGTGGAGTACGCCGGTGAGCAGCGCTTTGTTTACCGTCTGGAGGCCGATGGCCGTGTCAAGCGGGTGCCTGTGGTGCTCGGCGAGACCGAAGGGGAGACCGTCTGGGTCACCGAGGGGCTCAAGGTCGGCGATCGCATCGTGGTCGAGGGGCTGGTCAATCTGCGTGATGGGGTGCAGGTGCGTGATCTGGCCGAGGTGAATGGCTGATGTGGCTATCCGATATCTCAGTACGCCGCCCGCTGGTGGCGGTGGTGCTCAGCGCCCTGCTCACCGTGTTTGGTCTGGTCGCCTTCAGCAAGTTGACGGTGCGGGAGATGCCGGACGTGCAGATCCCCTCGGTCTCCATCACCACCACCTATGAGGGGGCGGCCCCCTCGGTGATGGAGAGTCAGGTCACCAAGCCCATCGAGGATCAGCTCTCCGGCATCAGCGGCATCAAGAACATCAACTCCATGACTCGCAAGGGGCGCTCGATGATCACCGTCGAGTTCAAGCTCGGCTGGAACATGGTGGAGGGGATCTCCGATGTGCGCGATGCCCTCTCCCGCGCGCGGCCCCGGCTGCCCGATGATGTGGACGAGCCGCTGGTGACCAAGGACAGCGGCAACGGCGATGTGGCGATCTGGCTCAACTTCAGCAGCAGCCAGATGGATCGCACTGCCATGACCGACTACGCCAACCGGGTGCTGGTCGACCCCCTGAGTCTGGTGGACGGGGTGAGCGAAGTGGCGCTCTCCGGCGATCTGACCCAGGTGATGTATGTGCGGCTGCGCCCGGCCGACATGGCAGCCCGTGGCATCACGGTGAGCGATGTGGAAGAGGCCCTCAAGCGCGAGAACATCGAGCTGCCGGGTGGCGAGATCCGCAACAACTCCATGACCATGGCGGTGCAGATCGCTCGTCTCTACCACACAGCGGAAGATTTCCAGCAACTGCAAGTCACCACTGCCGCCAACGGCCAGAGCGTCTATCTGGCCGATATCGCCGACGTGGAGGTAGGAGCCAAGAACGAAGACAGCGCCTATCAGCGCAACGGCAAAGAGAGTCTGGGTATCGGCATCGTCGCCCAGTCCACCGCCAACCCGCTGGCGGTGGCGCAGGGGATCGAGAAGAAACTCGGCGAGATGCAGCGCTTCCTGCCGGAGGGGGCCAAGCTCGAGGTGGATTACGACTCCACCATCTTTATCAAGCAGGCCATCGACGAGGTGTACGAGACCTTGGCCATCTGCGCCGTGCTGGTGGTGGCAGTGCTCTATCTGTTCCTCGGGCAGGGGCGTACCACGCTTATTCCGGCCATTACGGTGCCGGTGTCGCTCATCTCCGCCTTTATCGGCGCCTGGTATTTCGGCTTTTCCATCAACCTCATCACCCTGCTGGCCCTTATTCTCGCCATCGGTCTGGTGGTGGATGACGCCATCGTGGTGGTGGAGAACATTCACCACCATCTGCAGCGGGGTGAACCGCCGCTGCTGGCCGCCTGGCACGGCACCCGCGAGGTGGGCTTTGCGGTCATCGCTACCACCGCCGTGCTGGTGATGGTGTTTGTCCCCATCGCCTTTATGGATGGCATGGTGGGGCGGCTCTTTACCGAGTTTGCGATATTGCTCTCCTTGGCGGTGCTCTGCTCCTCGCTGGTGGCGCTGACCCTGACCCCGGCCATGGGCTCCTGGTTGATGCGCCCGCTGGATAAACCGAACCGACTGACCGCCGGGCTCGATCGCGGGCTCGGCTGGCTGGAGGGGCACTATCGCCACCTGCTGGCGTGGGTGCTGCGTCGCTCCCGCTGGACGCCGCTGGTGCTGCTGCTCTGTCTGGGCGGTATCGGCGCCCTCTTTACCCAGCTGCCGACCAGCCTTACCCCGACCGAGGATCGCGGCGTCATCTACGTCTTCGTCAAGGGAGCAGAGGGGACCAGCATCGAGCGGATGAAGCGCAACATGCAGCAGGTGGAGTCCGCCATCATGCCGATGCTGGGCAAAGGGGTGGTGCAGGCGCTGAGCTTCAGTACCCCCGCCTTTGGCCGTGGCGGCGATCAGACCGGTATGGTGATCATCCAGCTCACCGACTGGGCCGAGCGCGACGTCACCGCCACCGAGTTCTCCCGCTCGCTGGGTGCCAAGCTCTCCGGCATTCCCGATGTGATGATCCGCACCTTCCAGCCCGGTTTCCGCGGCGGCTCCACCGCACCGGTGCAGTTCGTGCTGCAGGGCAACGACTATGCCGAGCTCTACCAGCAAGGGTTGGCGCTGCAACAGGCGGCGCAGGGCAGCGGCCTGATGCTGAGCCCGGATCTCGACTACGCCGAGAAGACCCCCGAGCTGCAGGTGACCATCAATCGCGACAGCGCCAGCCAGCTCGGCATTCCGGTCTCCACTGTCGCCAGCAGCTTGCAAACCCTGCTGGGCGGGGCGAGCAAGACCACCTATGTGGACAGGGGCGAGGAGTATGACGTCTACCTGCGCGGCAACCAGACCGAGTTCAACGGCATCTCGGATCTTGGTCGCATCTACCTGAAGGCCGCTAATGGCGAAATGGTCAGTCTCTCGACCCTGGCGACCGTCAAGCAGGTAGCGACCGCCAACCGTCTCAACCACTACCAGCGGCAAAAGGCGATAACCCTGACTGCCGACGTGCACCCCGACCACACCCTGGGTGAGGCCCTCGATTTCCTCGATGGCTGGGCCAACGCCAACCTGCCCACCGGTATGACGGTGGATTACACCGGTGATTCCAAGGATTACCGCGACAATCAGGGGGAGATGGTGCTGGTCTTTGGCCTCGCCCTGCTGGTGGTCTATCTGGTGCTGGTGGCCCAGTTCGAGAGCACCCTGACCCCTGCGGTGGTGATGGTGACGGTGCCGCTCGGCATCTTCGGCGGCCTGCTAGGCCTCTGGCTGACGGGGCAGGAGATGAGCATCTACAGCCAGATCGGCATGATCATGCTGATCGGCATGGTGACCAAGAACGGCATCCTCATCGTCGAGTTCATCAACCAGCTGCGCCAGCGCGGCGAAGGGTTCGAGGAGGCGATCATCGCAGGCTCGGTGCGCCGCTTGCGACCGATCCTGATGACTTCGCTCACCGCCATTATCGGCGCGGTGCCGCTGATGCTCTCCATGGGGGCAGGCTACGAGAGCCGGATGGCGGTGGGGACTGTGGTCTTCTTCGGGCTGTCGCTGGCCACCCTGGTCACCCTGCTGGTGGTGCCCGCCATCTACCATCTGATCGCCCGTCATGCTGGCATGACAGGGGCGCGGGATCAGCAGGTAGACGAAGCGCTGGCCGCCAAGGGGGCAGGGGAGTCGCACCCTCCGGCGCTCTGACCTCAATCCTGACGGAGGCCAGTAAATCAGCCTCATCATCACAAGGGCGCCTGCGGGCGCCCTTGCTATTGCGGGCGGCGGCCTATTCCGCGGGATCTATAGGGACAAAAAGCCATCGCTCCCCTTGGCCGCAACCGGTATAATGCGCGACCCGAATTTTTCCAGGTGTTCAAAATGCAGCCGGTACCCAACCTTTTCTCCTATCCCCGCTATTGGGCCGAGTGCTACGGCACGGCGCCCTTCCTGCCCATGTCCCGCAAAGAGATGGACAAGCTCGGTTGGGACAGCTGCGACGTCATTCTGGTGACGGGGGATGCCTACGTGGATCACCCGAGCTTCGGCATGGCGGTGATTGGCCGCATGCTGGAGGCGCAGGGCTTTCGGGTCGGCATCATCGCCCAGCCGGACTGGTCATCGAAGGATGACTTTATGCGTCTGGGCAAACCGAACCTCTTCTTCGGGGTGACCGCGGGCAACATGGACTCCATGATCAACCGCTACACCTCCGACAAAAAGCTGCGCCACGACGACGCCTACACCCCGGGGGATGTGGGCGGCAAGCGGCCGGATCGCGCCACCCTGGTCTATACCCAGCGCTGCAAGGAGGCGTTCAAGGAGGTGCCCGTCGTTATCGGCGGCATCGAGGCTTCCTTACGCCGTATCGCCCACTACGACTACTGGTCAGAGACCATTCGCCGCTCCATCCTGCTCGATGCCAAGGCCGATATCCTGATTTACGGCAACGCCGAGCGGCCGCTGATCGAGGTGGCCCACCGCATCGCGGCGGGGGAGAGCATCGAGACCATGCAGGATATTCGCGGCACCGCCGTCATCCGCAAGGAGCCGCTGCCGGGCTGGAAAGGGGTGGATTCGAGCAAGCTCGACCAGATTGGCCGCATCGATCCCATCATGAACCCCTATATGGAAGGGGCACCCTGCTCGGATGATGCCACTGAAGCGGCCCCTGCCGTGCAGGAAGCCCAGCCCGTGCTGGTGCAGCCGGCCAAACCCAAGCCGTGGGAAAAAACTTATGTGAAGCTGCCGGCGTTCGAGCGGGTGAAAGAGGACAAGGTGCTCTACGCCCACGCCTCGCGCATCCTGCACCACGAGACCAACCCCGGCTGTGCCCGCGCTCTGTCGCAGGCTCACGGCGATCGCATCGTCTGGGTCAACCCGCCCGCCTTCCCGCTCGAAACCGAGGAGATGGACGGCGTCTTCGGCCTGCCCTACCAGCGGGTGCCGCACCCGGCCTATGGCAACGAGAAGATCCCCGCCTTCGAGATGATCAAGACCTCGGTCAACATCATGCGCGGCTGCTTTGGCGGCTGCTCCTTCTGCTCCATCACCGAGCACGAAGGGCGCATCATCCAGAGCCGCTCGGAAGAGTCGATCCTCAAAGAAATCGAAGATATCCGCGACAAGGTGCCGGGCTTTACCGGCGTCATCTCGGATCTCGGCGGCCCCACCGCCAACATGTACAAGCTGCGCTGCAAGAGCCCCAAGGCCGAGCAGACCTGCCGTCGCGCCTCCTGTGTCTGGCCCACCATCTGCCCGCACATGGACACCGACCACAGCCCGACCATCAACCTCTATCGCAAGGCGCGCGACCTCAAGGGGATCAAGAAGATCCTCATCGCCTCCGGCGTGCGTTACGACATCGCGGTCGAAGATCCCCGCTATATCAAGGAGCTGGCCAAGTACCACGTCGGCGGCTACCTCAAGATCGCGCCGGAACACACCGAGGAAGGGCCCCTCTCCAAGATGATGAAGCCGGGCATGGGCAGCTATTACCAGTTCAAGGAGCTGTTCGACAAATACTCCAAAGAGGCGGGCAAGCAGCAGTACCTGATCCCCTACTTTATCTCCGCCCACCCGGGCACCACAGATGAAGACATGATCAATCTGGCGCTCTGGGTCAAAGAGAACCGCTTCAAGCTCGATCAGGTGCAGAACTTCTACCCGTCGCCGCTCGCCAACGCCACCACCATGTATTACACGGAGAAAAACCCGTTAAACAAGGTGAGCCGCGAGGGGGGGGATGTGTTTGTCGCCAAGGGCGAGCGCCGTCGCCGCCTGCATAAGGCGCTGCTGCGCTACCACGACCCCGCAGGCTGGCCGATGATCCGCGAAGCCCTGCTCGCCATGGGCAAGGGCCACCTGATTGGCAATGGCCCCGGCTGTCTGGTGCCGCCGGAAGGCCGCAACGAGCGTGCCGCAACTGGCAAGGGGATGAAACCGGCCCTGACTCGCCACAGCAACATCAGTCACCAGCGTGGCAATGGTGGCAATGGCACGGGTAACAAGGCGACGGGCGGCAAGCCGGTGGGCTCCCAGCTGCAGAAAGGGGCTGGTAACGGCAAGCCCGTTTCGCAAGGTACAGGTCAGGGCGCAGGTCAGAATGCTGGCAAGAGCAAACCGACGGGTAAACCCGCTCACAAGGGCAAGGCCTCGACCCGTGCTGGCTCCGCCAAGCCGGGTGCCAAACCCGCCACTCAAGGCGGCAAGCCTGCTGCCAAAGGAAATGGTGCCAAGCGACCGGCGCGGTAAGTTTTCCTGATTGGAAAACGATAGAAATAAAAAGGCGACCGGATGGTCGCCTAACCAAGTATCAGGATTTAGTTGACCACAACAACTGCAGACTCGCTGAGTCTTACATGAGAAGGCATACAAGATGTGAGCACTAGCAGTGCATCGCAAGCAGATAGCACCTAAATTGTTGAAAAACTTTGGCAGAAAATTGGTGTACTATATCCCATGAGAGCGATGAACGAGATATAGACAATGAGCAAACATATCAAGATTACCAACGTCCATTCTTTAGAAGAATTTAAAGCTGAAGACAACATTGTTCATATAAAAACAACACCAAGTAAAAATGGATTTACGCATTTTTATTGGAATATACATCGTTCAGAAATAATTGTTGGCAGTAAAGTGCAATTTCCTGTCAAGTCTATCGCGCATCTCAAAAAAAACCATGAGTCATTCTATGATTTATCTAGAAGCGAAATTCAAATAGGAGACTCAATTTGTTATATAGCAAACTTTATGGCTCTTCCTATCTTCTGTGCCACAATAATTGGAACGAGAATACATAATAATCAGCGCTTTTTTTTCCTTCGCGCCAATCACCCGCAAAATATTTTATCCTACACATGGGCAAAATATATCCCAGAACGATTCTTTTTGGTTTCAAATAATAAGAATGAGCGAGGGAGATATATTGCTCCTGATAATTTAATGTATGCACGCTACCAAGATGAATTAGATAAAATTGAAATGATATACTCAGTATATAGATCCAAAATGCTCATAATGGACTATATGACCTCTAATTCATTTTTAGGTGAAATGGCATTTTTAAAATGTCATAAATACTTGTTTAATGGCATTTATGATTGGGCTGGAAAATATAGAGTTGATGAGGTGGTAGTCACGAACAGAAACTTTCCAACCGAAAATCCTGATTCTGTTCCACAAAAAATGGCTGAATTTTGTAATTCATTTGCCAGAAAATACTTAGCTCATGTAGGTTCTGACCAAAATAAAATGATAGATGCTTTGGTTTTTGCTCATAAAGAATTAGCTTGGATCCACCCATTTATGGATGGTAATGGTAGAACAATGAGGCTATATCTTGAGATCGTCGCAAGGACAAGAGGTTTTAAAATTAGTTGGCAAAAGGCGCTCTCAACTAAAAAAAGAAAAAAGTTCTACCACTATGCTGTTCGAAAAGCGATTAGTGGCAGAACTTCTTTTTTGAAAAAAATAATTAGCCAAGCAATATCATGAAGCTGAAGCCATATGGAATGTTAATTCTGGCATTATAACCTGCAGCTTTTTAATTTTGTCCCACTCATTGGATGAAATAGAATTGCCTTCTATTTCATATGAGACTCTGGCGTTGTCAATTATCTCATCAATAAACGCGCTGGTGTTAACTACTACTTTTTTGATATGAGAAGCACCTCTTATACGCAATTCAACATGTTTCATCGCTGACTTGCTATTGTGTTTCATATCTTAACCTCACCTAGGATTTTACACTTTATAAGTATAGTCAAAATTTTTGACAGCGGACAATTTTCACACAATTAAGTCTGTCTGTAAACCACTATCATAATCCCCACCACAGAGAAACACGGTACCAACAAGGCCACTACATGGAGCTAACCACAAGCAATGATGGACACAATTAGGTGGTCTATGTCAATGTGTTTATAACCAATTGTTTTTTAAATTGATTATTGGATTTCCACCTTTCTGAGCAAGGTGCGGAAATCTGGGACATCCACCTTTTTGTGTGAGACGCATCACAACATATTTCCACGCTACCGCCCGTGGATGACAGCTTCCAATATGCTCCCTTGACCCGCGTTGGCAGCAACCTATCGCAGTTCAACAGGTTCTGGATGGCTATGGTAAGCCAAACGAAACTGCCGAAGCGAGCCTTAAAGTGACCTAACTATCAGAAATTAATCGTTTTTTGAGCTTGATCAGCAAATGGAGCCGGAAGGCGGCTTTATCGCCATATCCCGCTTTGGCAAACAGGGAAGGGGAGTGAATAGGGGCGACCTGCTGGTCGCCCCTTGTGATTGCCATATCCGGCGTGCGAAGGGTTAGCCGTTATAGCCGTAGCAGCGCTTGAGCTCCTCGAAGTCGTAGTAGTGGCTGCCGCTTTGGTAGGGCTGGCAGCCTGTTTTAAAGGCGATCTCTTTTTCGTTGTAGAGCATCTTGACCAGCACCTGCCGCTGCCTGTTCTGGTAGATGTCCCACTGAATATTGGCGGTATAGGGGGAGACCCAGCCGCCGCGCCACTCGTTGTTCTGCTGGCTGAACAGCTGATCCGCGCTGGCCCCCTGACGGCTCCCTTCCAGCTTCATCAGGGCGGCGAGGGGGATAATGGCCTCGGCGTGGGCAAAGCGCAGGGTGGCCCGTCGGCTCTGCTCGCCCTCCACTACCTGACGCTGCACCTCGCCAAACAGGCCGTCGAGCAGCGGCTGGGCAATGGCGTAGGGGGCGCTCTGGTTGGCAAAGCTCGGCCCCTTCTCGTAGAAATCTTCCGCATCGGAGAGGTAGGAGAACCAGGCAGACTCCTGTGGGGTCAGGAACTGCTCCAGCGCCCAGGGTTCGCTGCCCTGTGCCTGCGCTTCGCGGATCATGCCGGGGCCGATGATAAAGAGGTTGTAGAGCATCAGGGCGGCATCCACTTCGTCGCGCACATAGGTCATGCCGCCATCTTCCGGGTTGACGGCGACAAACTCGACGCCGCCCGCCAGATAGTCGACAAAGCCCTTGCTGTAGATACGCTCCAGCATGCTGCGGGCCATCTCTTTGGTCTTGCTCAGGTTTTTAAGCTGATCCAGCGCCCTGGCCAGCTCGGGGGCCGGGGCGATTCCTGCATCTTCGTCGCCGATAAAGCGCTGGTAGCTCTCATAGGCGGGCAGGTAGCGGGCGTAATCCCCCTCGGGCGTGGTCTTGTGGAAGTAGAGCTCGAACTTGTTGACCAGCTTTTTGTCGATCTTCGAGGGGTCATCCTGCGTGAGGTAGCACTGCGCCGAGTCGCTGACATAGCTCACGTTGCGCTTGAGGCTCTCCATAAAGTAGAAGGCGCTTTCGTTGGCCCTGTCCTTGCCCGAGGTGACCACCTTGATGCAGTGGGGCTCGCTGCTGTTGAGCAGGGTCGGCAGCCGCGCCGCCAGCCGGGTAGCGAGGTTGGCGTGCTCCTCCTTGCCCAGCGCCGAGAGCAGGCCATAGCCCAGTTTCTGGTTGGCGGCCGTCACCAGATCGACCTTGCCTCCCAGCCCCTGCCCGAGGGTGGTGAGCGCCCCCTGACGCTGCGCCTCTTCCCATACCAGCTTGGTCAGCACGTCATATTTCGGGCTGGAGAGGGAGCGCGAGCCGTGGCGCGCCACCATCTCGGTAAAGACCGGGCTGAACCCCTGAGGCGCTGGCTCGTAGCTCTCCGCCTGCTGCTGCGGGCTGTAGACCGCTTTGGTGCTGTATTGGTAGGCGGTTTTGCCCTGGCTGTCGGTAGACGATTCGTTCTCTGACTGGCAGCCGCCAAGCAAGACCAGCGAGACGGCCAAAGCCACATAAGAAGAGCGCGGGAAAGTCATGATGTTCCTTATCTATCCATATGAAAAATAAGTGAAAAACTCTATGACTTGAAAATGACCGCGGGATGTCAGCCAGATGACAGGAAGGTGACTGTTGTGAATGCCATTAGTAGGGGGACAGACGTGGCGAGCATGCCCATCAGGGAGCGCTTCTGTTATCTTGGCCTGCCCGATAGATCGGCTTGGGGCCCGTTCATGACGTGTTTGGCAGGAGCAATCAGATGGCAATAAAAACGCGATCCCGCAGGGAGAAGGTAGGCAGCGGCCTTGGATTGCTGCTCGGGATTATCGGCTTCAACCTGCTGGTGCCCTTCCTGTTTGAAAAGCAGGCGGGTTTTGATGGCAACCAGATGCTCTGGGCCGCCGTGACAGCGCTGGTCTGCTCCGAACTGGGGGCCAGAGTGGGCAAGTGGCTGGATTGCCGGGAGCAAACGAGAGCAGGCGACTGATTCAGGAGGCGGCCGACAGGTAGCGGGTTGCTCTGAACTGGCTGGGAGTAAGGCCGGTGATGCGCTGAAATTCGCGATTGAAATTGGATTTGGTCTGAAAACCGGCGTTCATCAAGATCTGGGTGATGCTCTCATCCGTGTTCAGCAGGGCCTGCCTGGCATGGGCAATCCGATATTCGTTGATGACCCTGGGGATGCTCTGCTGGCGCACCAGATTGACGGCACTGGAGATCTGCTTTGCGGGAATGCCCAGTTTGCGTGAGAGGCGGGCCAAGGTCAGCTCAGGATCCAGGTAGCAGGCTTTCTCCTTCATCAGGTTATCGAGCAGAGCCACTATCTCTCGGGCGCGATCTTCGCTCAGCAGCGGCGCTTTCTCAACAGGCTCGGGCTCGGAGGCGGGCATCTCCTCCTCTTCTGCGTCAGCGGTATTGACCCCTACCATTACCGCGGCCGCCGCCAGCATGGGCACCAGCATCAGGTGACCCAGCGACAGGATATAGGGCGCCAGCTGGCCTTGATTGAAGGCGAAGTCGAGGGAGACTGCGGCATCGATGGCCGCCGAAAACAGCAGCATCCAGCCCGCGATATGTTCCGCCTGCCTGACCCCCTCCCACTCATTGAACGAGACATAGAGCAGCAGCTGCGTCTTATCGGAAAAACGCATCAACGCAATGCCGTAGCAGAGATAGATGGCGGTCAGCAGGCCATCCAGTGGCAGTGGCAACCAGTTGTGGGTCAGCATGCCGAGGGCAACCAGCGCGGGGCCGACGCCGTGCAGCCAGGAGAAGCGGGCCCCAGGCGCCCTGGCTCGGCTGAAGATATGCCAGGCGGTCACCGGAATAAGCGAGGCGAGGATCGGCTGCGCGAGACTGAGCAGCGCCAGATCGAAGGTCCAGCGCAGCCCCACCACGGCGGTGGTGATGGCGCACAGCAGCAAAAAGAGGGCGGTCATTCTGGCCGCCCGCCCGAGGCGCGCCAGCAGCACGGCAGCCAGCAGTGCCAGCAGCAAGGAAACAATAAAGGGTATGGGTATGGCCAGCATCATGTATCCCGTGTGCAAAAAGAGGCCGTTGACCAGCCGCGGCATGCCAGCATAACGGCTCGGGTCAGGTGAATGAAGCCCATGATGGCGCAGGCGCGGTTCGAGGACGACCTGAAACCGGTTTGAGGACGCTTTGGGGCGTTTTGCTCCCCATGATAAGGGCTCCCAATCACCATAAAAGGCAGGTATCCATGTTCTCTTTCTATTGGCTGGCGTGGCAACGCGCCCTGGATTTTTCGGGTCGAGCCACCCGGGCTGAGTGTGGGTGGTTCATGTTGTGCCACCTGCTGGTCACCCTGATCTGCATCTGGCTGGACGTGCTGCTTGCCAACCTGGGCTGGCTGGATCTGAGCTACGGCCTGGTGAGCAGCGTGCCCCTGATTGCGCTGATCGTGCGTCGCTTGCACGACACCGGCCGCTCCGGTTGGTGGGGCTGGGTCTTTCTGGTGCCGGCTGTGGGGCCCTTGCTGCTTATCTATTTGCTGGTGCAGCAAAGCGGGGCAACCCATGTTGGCAAGGAGGCATCGGCATGAGACACGCACTCTGGTTGTTTATGCTGTGCTGCTCGCTGACGGTGGCTGCCGTCAACAATCCCCACGATTTTCCCAAGGGGGCGCTGGGCCTGCTGCAGGTCGACAGCCTGACCCGTGGAGAACTGCTGTGGATGCAAGGGCGGGTGGGGGAGGGAACCTATACCACCACTGATGCCGAGGGGCGCCACTGTGCCATCCGGGTGCCGGTGGCGGTCGGCAAAGTGGCGAGCAGCGGCCTTGGCATCGACTCCGCCGCGGGGCTGGCTATCGTCGTCATGACGCCGAGGCTCGATGCGGCGCTCAGCAAGGGGGAGCGGTTGAACAGCAGCGACTTCACCTTCTCCCTCGAGGCAGCTGACCCGGCGGCCGACGGCTATATCGTCAGCGGGATCGCGGCCGACGAAGGGTTTGTGCTGAACTCGCGGCGGCGCTGGATAGCCTGGCTGCTGGAAGACAAACCGGCACTGCGCTGTCAATAAGGCCTCCCTCGTCGGGAGGACGCGCCGGCCAGGAAAGAGCCGCT
>NZ_CDDK01000031.1:4563-8746 GCF_000820225.1 Aeromonas veronii bv. veronii | reverse complement strand
CTGGCCGGTGCGCTTACTGCCACACTTCCAGCCCTTTGGCATTGAGCAGGGTGTGGAAGAGATAGTGATCATCCCGATCGTAATAGACGGTAATGGTGTGGTGCTCGGTGTAATCTGCCGCCACGCCGGCCACCGTCATCGGTATTAGGATCAGCTCCCCCAGCCCCATGGTCACGGCGCTTGCCGTGGCCTGGCCATTGCCGTCAGCGCGCTTGTGGATCTTGCCGAGCACGGTAAAACGATCGCAGCCCTGCACCTTATCCTCGGTCAGAAAGGCGGCCTGCTGGCAACGCTGGGGCTCGCCCAGCTCGGCGCGAATGGTCGCGCGGGTTTCCCCCGATACAAGGGTGTTGCGAAAGCGCCCCGCGTAGTGATCGATGGCGGCGGCGCAGCCACCTAGCAGCAATGGCAGCGCGAGCAGCAGCGGATGAGAAATACATACAAGACGATTCATAAGGGCAAGACTCCGTTATTGCGCCAGTGACGCGCTATCTTGGCCACGTCGCTCCGGCTCGCTGCGATGCAAAAAAGTGGTCAGGGTATCGCGCGGCGGCGTGATGCCGCACTGCACCAGAACCCGCCCGATGGCGCCCCTGTGATAGCCGCCATGAGTCACCAGATGGAGCAGCATTTCGTCGCGGCTCATCTGCCCCTTGTCACCATCGACAAAGCGAAACGAGAGCGGGGTTGCACCCTCTTGCGGACTCAGCGACGCGACGTAATCCACCAGCCAGTTATCCAGCTCGGTGACTGCGTTGCGCAGGGCGGTGAGGGTCGGCGTCTCTGGGGTATTGGTGGCGGTAAAGCCGTGGTTTTCCCCCAGCAGATTGGCCTTGAAGATGGCATCGACCACATGGATATGGTTGAAGATCCTGAGGCAGGTGTGGTGTGCCTCACCATATTGCTGCGCATCGAGTGTGGCGATCGCATCCAGCAGTTCGCCATCGGCCCAGCGTTTGTAGTGAAAGAGGGATTGCAGTGTCTTGTTGCTCATCGCGTCCTTGCCCTTGTCGCTTCGTGAAGTGCGGCATGTTAGCCAAAATGGGCTCAATACGAAACCCATTCTGTTGCAGCTTTGGCCCCCGTCATACAAAAAGCCCCGAGAGCTGGCGCTGTCGGGGAAGAGGAAAAATATCGACAAGGAATTACAAAGGCATTGGGTCAAACCTGAACCGGATCAGGCATCGACATAGAGCACTTGGCCGCTAATAAAGCCATCGACGGAGCGCTCAAACGCCTTGCCGACCAAAGCGCCCGGCACCGGCTGGAAGCCTGGCATCATCTCGCCATATACGTCCCACGCCTCTTCCAGTACGGTCGGGTTTACCACATTGATGCGAATGCCGCGGGGCAGCTCGTGGGCCACGCACTGGACAAAGGTATCTATGGCACCGCTGGTGGTGGCATCGGCAATGGCCAGCGGGATCGGCTTGATATTGAGGATGCCGGAGATCAGGGTGAAGGAGCCCCCCTGATTGATGTAGTTGAGACCGATATTGACCAGATTGATCTGGCCCATCAGCTTGCTCTGGATGGTGGTTTGCCACTGCTCGTCGCTCATCTCGCCAAAGGGGGCGTATTCGCAATAGCCGGCGGTATTGACCACCGCATCGAAGGAGCCCACGTTTTGGTAAAGCCGCTCGATGGACTCTCTGCTGGTGATATCCACCTGAAAATCACACCCCTCGCCGGAGCGGCTGGCGGTAATGACCTTGTGCTTGCCCAGACCACTGAGGGCGGCTTGCCCCATTTTCCCCTGAGCACCAATCAGAATGACTGTTTTCATCGTTAACCTCGCTTTGCTGGAAGAGCTGCAAGGTTAGAGAGCCACTGATACAATGTAAATCATTGGTGGTTTGTATGTGATACAACTTAAATTGGTGAGGTAAGGGTGGAGAAGATCGATATCAGGCAGATGCGGGTGCTGGTGCTGCTGGTGAGATACAAGAGTGTGTCGCGGGTGGCCGAGCTGCTGGAGATCTCCCAACAGGGGGTGAGCAGCCATTTGAAAAAGCTGCGCGACCTCTTTCCCGCCGAGCTTTTTATCCGCCAGAGCGCCGGGTTGCAGCCGACCGACTACGCCTGCGAGCTGGCCGCCAGGTTCGAGCAGATCCTGGCCGATATCGACGGGATCTTTGTGGCCGCCCCCTTCGATCCCGCCAGCAGCGAGCGCACCGTCAGGGTGATGGCCAACGAATATGCCCAGCTCGCCATTATTCCAAGGCTGGCGAGCGCCCTGCGCACTCAGGCGCCCTCCATTCGGCTCGATGTGGTGGACTTTCAGGCCGAGCAGCATCTAGAGGCGCTGGCCAGCGGCGAGGTCGATTTGGTGATTGGCTTTGATGCCTATCTCGACCCGGGGTTGCTGCGTGCCACCCTGCGCCGGGATCACTACTGCTGCGTGCTGCGCCGCGACTCCCGATATCTTCCGGACAACACCCCGCAGGATCTGGCGGCCATCCCCTTTGTGCAGTTCGCCAACAGCGTCGGCAATTTCGAAGGGCAGATGAGCCCGCAGCAGATTGCCAGCGCGGCGGTGGCGACGCTCCCCTGTTACACCTCGCTGCAAGCCTTTATGTCGGTCAATGACGTGGCGGCCTGCATTCCGTCGGCCATCGCTGCCCTCGGCGATTTTCGCGTGCTGGAGTTGGCCGGGGCGCCGCAGCCGTTCGAGGTGGTGGTCGGCAGACACCGCAAAAGCCAGGGCAATCTCGCCATCGAGTGGCTGGCCGAGGTGATCAAGTCGGTCTGCGATCTTGCCATGCCCGGATAACGCTACCGTTTGCAGAGAGCGGCCGCCACCAGCCAGCGCGCTAACGGCAGGCTGGATCTGCGGGACAAATCCTGCGATGGTGCGGGCAGTTATCCGCTTGTCCCGTTATCGAGTGAAAAGGAGTTGAGATGCGCATTGCCATGATTGGTCTGGGGGATATCGCCCAGAAAGCCTATCTGCCGCTGCTGGCGAGCGACGAGCGGGTCACCCCGCTGCTCTGCACCCGCAATCCATCGGTGCTGGAAAAGCTGGCCCGCCAGTATCGGGTCGCCGAGTGCTTTACCGATGTGGCAGCCATGCTGGCCAGTCGCCCCGATGCCGTGATGATCCACGCCGCTACTGCCGTTCACCGCGAGCTGGCCGAGCAGTGCCTGCGCGCAGGGCTCCCCACCTTTGTCGACAAGCCCCTGTGCGACAATCTGGCCGAGGCCGAGGGATTGGCAAATCTCGCCATTGCGCAAGACTGCGCCCTCTTTACCGGTTTCAACCGCCGCTATCTGCCCGCCATGGATGCTGCCCGTGCCCAGCCGCTCACCGAGCTTAACTGGCAAAAACACCGCTTCGCCCTGCCCGGCAAGGCACGGGATTTTATGTTTGACGACTTTATCCATGTGCTCGACAGCCTCTGCTTCTATGGTGGCGTGCCGGGCGGCGACTTTCATGCGGTATTGCGACCGGAGACGAAGGATCACAGCCTGTTGGCCGGGGTAAGCGTCAGCTGGCAGAGCGGCGATCGCGCCATCAGCGGCAGCATGAACCGCAGCGCCGGGATCACCGAGGAGCGCATCGATGCCTATGGCGACAACCTCTCCCTGCACCTTGAGAACTGCACCCGCGGCAGCATCGCCCGCGACAAGCAGGCGCAGATGCTTAGCCCCAACGACTGGCAGCCGGTGCTGGCCCAGCGCGGCTTTGCCGCCATGCTGGCGCACTGGTATCAGCAGATTGAAATCGGCAAGGCGGATAGCGAGCTGATCGCCTCCTACCTGCACTGCCACCGGCTGGCGGAGCAGCTGGTGGCGCTGGCTGACAAGCGCGGATAAGGCTGGCTGGAAGTCTCAGAGATATGAATACGAGGTGCGCGAAGATAGCGCACCAAAAACAACGGGGGGCCGCAGTTGCGGCCCCCCGTTGTTATGGGATGAGATGCATGGGATCAGATGCACTTCACCGGTTTGGGCAGGCCGCCAATCTTGGTCGCCTGCTTGGCGGGCCCTTCCGGGAACAGCTTGTAGAGGTAGCGGCTGTTGCCCTTCTCGGGGCCATACTGCTTCTCCATCGCCTTGACCAGCGCGCGGATGGCGGGGGAGGTGTTGAACTCCAGATAGAAGGCGCGCACAAAGCGCACCACTTCCCAGTGCGGCTCCTCAAGCGTGATCCCCTCCTGCGCGGCCAGCACCAGCGCCAGCT
>NZ_CDDK01000031.1:3153-4403 GCF_000820225.1 Aeromonas veronii bv. veronii | reverse complement strand
ACCAGCGCCAGCTCCTCGCTCCAGTCGTTGCTGTTGAGCAGGTAGCCCTTGGCATCGGTCTCGATGAGTTGGCCGTTGAATTCCAGCTGATGTTTTTCGGACGCAGACATGGGGGCTCCTCGCTAATGGGGCTATCAGGATTGGGCGGGCATGGTAGCGCCTTGATCCCCGGTGAGCAACCGGCTCTCATTGGCCAGATGCAGCAGCTGATCCGCCAGCTCGCTGATCAGGTTGAGCTGCTGGGTCAGCATCAGCTGCTCCTCGCTGCTGTCCGTGCAAAGAATGGGGCATTGACCACCGATGGAGCTGGAGGGGTTGCCCGCCAGATGACCGGCGGCCTGCTCCAGGGTGTGGCAGATGTGGTGGCGCACCTCATCGAGCCCGCTGATGGCCTCCAGCTTGTCGCGATGGGCCCCCAGCGCCGAGATGTAGGAGAGCAGAGCGTGATTGCGCCAGGTGAGGGTAAAGCAGAGATCGAGGAAGCGGCGGCGCTTTTGCGGCTCAACCAGCATGCTCTGCCAGGCGGTGGCCAGCTCGCTGTCCGCCAGATGGGCGCTCTTGCGCGCCACTCGATAGTCGATGGACTCGTCCCGCTGCTGCTTGAGGCTTGCCAGCACCGCCGAGAGGTAGCGGGCGTTGGCCGAGAGCGAGTTGGCGATAAGTGTTGGCAGCCGCTTGTACTGCCAGTCCGGCCAGAGCCAGGCCACCAGCCCGTAGGAGATGAGGCAGCCGAGCAGGGTATCGAGCAAGCGCGGCCCCAGAATGGCAAAGCCGATGCCATCGAGCAGGTTGAACGCCATCAGCACGTAGAGGGTGATAAAGCAGACCGCTGCGCTGTAGTTGTTGCGCACCTGGGTAAAGAAGAGGAAAGCGGCCAGCCCCATCACCACCAGCTGAACGTGCAGCTCGGGGAAGAGCCAGAGCACCGGAATGCCCACCAGAATACCTGCAAAGGTGCCGAGCATCCGCTGCACCAGTCGGCGGCGGGTGGCGCTGTAGCTGGGCTGGCAGACAAACAGCACGGTCAGCAAAATCCAGTAGCCCTTTTCCAGATCAAAGGCTTGCAGTATGCCGTAGCCGATCACCAGCCCCAAGGATAGGCGCAGCGCATGGCGAAACACCATTGAGTGCAAGGTGAGGTGCTGCTTGAGCTGGGTCAGCAGCGGCAGGCGGGGCGGCTTGGCCAGCGCGGGCAGCTCCTGCTCCGGCTGCTCGGGGTTTTGCAGCACTTCGGCGCTGCCGAGCAGCTG
>NZ_CDDK01000031.1:922-3028 GCF_000820225.1 Aeromonas veronii bv. veronii | reverse complement strand
TCGGCGCTGCCGAGCAGCTGGTTGATGCTGGCCAGATTGCGGCGCAGGAACTTCATCGGCGTCAGCAGGGTTTTCGGGTAGTGCTGCTTGAGATTGGTGAACTCCAGCTGATCGCCAAGGGCCTCCAGCGTCCAGTGAATGCGCTTGTTATGGGCGTAGGGCTTGTGGACCAGAATGGCGTAACCGAGCCGCTGGCACGCCTCGGAGAGCTGCAGGAATACCTCCTGAAATCCTTCCAGCACTATGCCCTGCTTGAGCTCGGCTTCCAGCCGGCTGTAGGGATAGTGGCTGGAGGTGGCACGCTCGTGGATTTCCAGCGCCAGCAGATAGAGGCGCAGCAGGCTGGCAAGCTCGGGGCTCGCCGGGTGGCGGCGGCTCAGGCGGGCGTTGAGGGCCGACTTGGTGAGGGTCAGCGCGCTCACCAGATTGATGTTGAGCTGGGCCAGATTGTGGCGAATGGCCTGGGCGCCGTGCTCGTCCGCCGGGAAGAAGCGGGACTTTTCCAGCAGGTAGCGACCAAGGGCGAAGTAGCTCTGGGCCAGCTGCTCGTGCAGGGTCTTGTAGGGCAGCAGCCAGAGCCAGATAAACGAGACCAGCCCGTACCAGAGGGCGCCAGCGCCGAGCGCCAGCGGCTGGTAGAAAAGATCCGGCGCCTTGGCGGCCCCCAGCATGGTGTAGATGGCGATCAGCAGCGAGCCGAAGCTGATGGTGGCATAGCGGGCACCGAGCGCCCCCACCATCACGAAGATAAAGGTGGAGCTGGCGAGCCCGATGGCAAACAGCCAGGGGGTGGGGTAGAGATACTGTACGCACAGGGACGCGAACATGAAGCAGATGAGCGTCATGGCGAGATTTTTGAGCCGTCCCCACAGGCTGTCGTCGGTTTCGGCAATAGCGCCCGCCACGACCCCGAGGGAGAGCAGCACGGTGAGCTGGATATTGCCGGTGGCCAGGGTGAAGGCGAGCAGACCGAGAATGGCCAGCAGCACTTTGAGAGCGAAGTAGATGTGACTATCGGTCAGCAGTCGGCGCAGCAGGCCAGAGAGATCCATCGGCATGAGACAGGTGAAACCCTTGATCGAAACGAGAGCGAGATAGTAACCCGCCAAGCGAGAAGCGGCCCTGATTTGGATCAGGGCCGCTTCGCATCATATCCTTGATTTGCAACTTATCCTGACAGAAACAGGAGCCAATAAAAACCCCGCCGAAGCGGGGTTTTTGATTAGTTGCGGTTGCCGCCAAGCAGGCTCAGCAGGCTCAGGAAAATGTTGTAGATGGAGACATACAGGGTGACGGTGGCGGAGATGTAGTTGGTCTCGCCGCCGCGCACGATCTGCTGGGTGGTCAGCAGGATGGCCCCGGAGGAGAAGAGCATGAACATGGCGGACAGTGCCAGGCTCAGGGCGCTCATCTGCAGGAAGATGTTGGCAATCATGGCCACCAGCAGTACCCAGAAACCGACGAACAGCATGCCGCCGATGAACGAGAGGTCACGCTTGGTGGTCAGGGCATAGGCTGACAGACCGAAGAAGGTGAGCGCGGTGCCGCCAAGGGCGGTCATCACGATCTCGCCACCACCATTGTTCATGTACATGTTGATGATGGGGCCCAGGCTATAGCCCAGCAGACCGGTCAGGGCGAAGGTGAATACCAGCCCCATGCTGTTGTTGCGGTTCTTCTCGGTCAGGAACATCAGACCGTATACGCCGATGAGGAAGATGGCCCAGTGCAGCGGCGGCATGTTCATCACGGTAGCGACCCCCGCCACCACGGCAGAGAAGCCCAGAGTGAGGGAGAGCAGCATATAGGTGTTACGCAGCACCTTGTTGGTATCGCGTACGGCACTTTGGGTGCCAGTGTAGATAGAACGGGTATCCATCTTGGGTGTCCTCTTGATGTCCGGGTGAGACGGCGAGCAGCCGCCTCGTGATCGCTGTTTGTTACTGCATGTTTACGCATTGTATGTAGAACAAATAGGGATGACGAGGAACAATTTCAAGCCACCTGCCATTTTGCTCCCGCACACTATCCCACAGGAAATATGTATTGCATATGAACAAGGGCTTAGCGTAGTATGCACGCCGTTCGGAGGGGTGGCAGAGCGGC
>NZ_CDDK01000031.1:0-457 GCF_000820225.1 Aeromonas veronii bv. veronii | reverse complement strand
AATCCCACCTCCTCCGCCATATTCAAAGAGAAAGCCCAAGCGGTCACCCGCTTGGGCTTTTTTGTATCTGCGGTTTTTATCGGTCCACCTGATGGCGTGCTGGCTATTGCCACTCCCGATAGCTGGCGAGGCGGTAACCGCGCTCGGCGATAAGGGCGGGCAGGGATGGGTCGGTCAGGATCGCCAGTTCGTTGAGGCGGGGCTGGCAGTAGGAGCTGCCTTGCATCTCCAGATCGATAAAGGAGGGGTGGCACATGATCTCGAGGGAATGGGCCCCCTGTTCACTGGCCTCATCGAGCAGTTGTAGCAGGCTGGCTTGGGTCAGCTGCGCGCCGTAGAAACGGTCGTCGAACCGATCGCAGCTCTGCGGGTGGTTGACGGTCAGGCCGTGGCGGGCTATTTCGTCCCGGTCGATGCGAAGGGGCAGTTCATGCGCTTTGGCGAAAGCCTCCACCAG
>NZ_CDDK01000030.1:2188-32143 GCF_000820225.1 Aeromonas veronii bv. veronii | reverse complement strand
GTTGGGGGCCACCTGGCTCAGGTACTCCAGTACCCGGGCACGGGCCCAGTAGAGGTCGGTGTTGTCGTCAAACAGCACATAGACGAAGGAGTCGCCGAAGAAGGAGTAGCCGCGCACCGTGGTGGCCCCCGGCACCGCCAGCATGGCGGTGGTGAGCGGGTAGGTCACCTGATCTTCCACCACCTGGGGCGCCTGGCCCGGATAGGAGGTCTTGATGATCACCTGCACATCGGAGAGATCCGGCAGGGCATCCACCGGGGTTTGCTTGACCGACCAGAGCCCCCAGGCGGTGAGCATGAGGGTCAATAGCAGCACCAGAAAGCGGTTGCCCACGGACCAGCGAATAATCGAGGGGATCATGGCTTGGCTCCCATATTGTGCTGGCTATGGCCCATCCCTTCCATCTCATCTTTTTCCTGCTCAAGAGCATGGCCGCTGGTCGGGGCCTTCTCCTGATGGATGGTGGTGATGCGGTACTCATCCCCCTCCTGCATCACCTGAAGATGGAGGGTCTCCCCCTCGACCAGCTTGCTGATGTCGACTCCTTCGGCGACGGTGAACTCCATCTCCATGGCGGGCCACTGCCACTCGGGGATGGGCTGGTGGGAGACCATCAGGGTACGGTTGGCCCGATCGATGCTTTCAACCTCGCCCTGGGTCCATACCTGGGCTGGGCGCACCGCCGTCATACGTTGGAAGTCCGAATCGATGGCCGACTCGGAGTCGAGCAGGAACTGGGCCGAGCTGACGATGTTATCCCCAGCCTCTACCCCCGCCTTGATGGCGACCTTGTCGCCAAACTGGGGGCCGAGAGTGACGGCGACCGACTTGAAGCTGCCATCCCCCAACGCCAGCACCAGCCGATCCTGACTGCCTGTGCGGATCACCGCTTCGCTCGGCACCACCAATTGCGGCTCTCCCTGCCCGGTGCGAATGCTCACCTTGGCAAACATGTTGGGTTTCAAAAACTCGTCCGGGTTGTCAAAGCGCAGCCGCACCTTGAGGGTGCGAGTAGCGGCATCGAGGGTCGGATAGAGGTAATCCACCTTACCTTGCCAGCTGCGGCTGGGGGCATAGTCGAGGGTCATGGTGACCGGATCCCCCACCTTCAGCTGGGCGGCCTGGCGCTCGAACACCTCTGCACTGACCCACACCTGCTTGAGGGTGCTGATGTTAAAGAGGGCCGCGGCGGGCTCCACATACTGGCCTTCGCGCACCTTCAGCTCGGAGGCATAACCGCTGCTGGGGGCATAGATACGCACCGTCTCCTGCACCTGACGGCTGCGCTTGAGGGCGGCGATTTGATCCGCCGGCACCTGTAGGGACTTGAGCTTGCCCTCGGCAGCGCGCAGCAGCAGTGGGTTGGCTGTGTTGAGGGCGAGCAGGTACTCGTGCTGGGCGTTGACCAGATCCGGCGCGTAGAGCTCGTAAATAAGGCTTCCCTTGCTCACCTGCTGCCCCTCGCTCTTGATGGCGAGGGTGCGGATCCAGCCCGCCATGCGGGCGTTGACCGCCTCCAGCCTGTCCTCGTCATAGCCGACGTAGCCCACCGTCTCGATCTGCTGGTGGATAGGGAGCTTCTCTACCTTGGCGAGCCGCACCCCCAGGTTCTGCTGGATCTCGGGGCTGATGGTGACTGTGCCCGGCGAGCCGTTTTTTTGTTCCTCATAGACGGGGATAAAGTCCATCCCCATGTTGTCCTTGGCCGGGCCGTCGCGCTTGTCGCGGGGATCCATGGGGTTGACCCAGTAAAGGGGCGTCTTCTCCTTGGCTGCAGTGCCAGCGGAGGTCTGTTTGGCGGCCCAGTAGCCGCCACCAGCTCCAAGGGCGAGCAGCAGGGCCGACATCAGGACGGTCTTGTTCATGACTGGCCTCCTACGCGGATCTGCATGCAGAAAGTGCAGGAGGGTAATGCGCCCGCAAAGGCAGCAACCTTGGACGGTGAAAAGTGGGCTGGTGACATAATACGTCTTCTCTTTTGCAGGCCGCCGGTCGGGTGAGGTGCAAGGCATCACCCAAGGGATTGGCGGCAAACGGGGCGCAGCTGTATCAGCGCGCACGGCTCCCTGTTGCTGGCGGGGCCAGTCGTCACAGGGTCAGGCAAGGCAGCAGAAAACGGACAAGCCGAGGCTTGCCGCTGCCGCAAGAGAAGGACTTTCTAGTGGCGTAACACCGACAGCATCAGATGTCGGCGCGGCCAGGAGGGAGGGTGAGTACCGCGCGATCGCAGGAAGGGATCCCGCAACCAGTTATCAAGCAGTGCAGTTGCGAAGTTGTTGCAAAGTAGCAAGGGAAAGAGCAGCAGAGCGACCAGTACCCCAAGCAGAGTCATCGCGCCGAAGGAGAGAGCATTGACGCCGGTCTGCATCTGGCACTCATCGCCCATGGCTGACCCCTCGTCTCCCTGATGGCAGGAGAGGGGCATGACATCGTCCGGGTGATCCATCGCGGGCATTGCATGAGAGATATCGCTATCCGCCATCGCCATGGATGAATCGAACATCACCATCGATTGGGCGCTGCTGGGGGTCGGCTCGGAGGAGAGGGGAGAACCATGCCAGCTAATGCAGAGAGTCAGATTGCAGACGAGCAGCAGCGCCAGCAATAGCCGGACCAGAGCAACTGAGGGCAATCTTGCAGCAAGCTGGGTGAGTGACAATCCGGGCATCCTTCGGGAGCAGATGGCGGGACTGTAAACCTTACCACGAGGTGAAGGTCAATGGCGCCGGTGATGTTATAGAGGTGCTGTGTTGGGGGGGGATATTTAAGCAGTGCTTAACCATTGCGTATGCCCAACCCTAATGAAGCATGCCTCTCATCCCGTTAGGATGCCCCTGTCAGTTACCACGATGGCGTGATGGTTCACTCTTTTGCTCCGGCATAAATGACTGCGGCAGGAGTGCTTGCCGACCTTATCCATCCCGTGACGCCATGAGCGAGCAGTATAAAGCCGCAGGTCTCCCGGATGCTGACAATCAAAGAGTCAAACCGTGTTTTTGAGCAGCACACCTTGCCGGGTGCTCACCATGTTCACTATTCAGGAGTATTGAAATGCAGCCACGACTGTTGTCGCTGATGCTTGCCGCTTTGCTGAGTCCATCAGCCATGGCTGGCGGCCTTGCCCTCTACGAGACCAGCACTGCCAACAGTGCGCTGGCCAACGCAGGGTCTGCCGCCCGTGCCCAAGGGGCAGATACTATCGCAAGTAACCCGGCCGGTATGACCAAACTGGAAGGTACCCAGTTGCAGGTCAATGGCGGTGTGGTATACGGCGACCTTGAGCTGGATCTGGACAGCGGCGGTAACAACGGTGGAAATGCCCTGCAGACCGCGCCGCTCGGCAGCCTCTATCTGACCCATGCGATCGACGATCAATGGGTCGCAGGTATCGGCGTCTTTGGCAGTCACGGTCTGGGTATCGATTATGGCGATGGCTGGGATGGTCGTGGTTATACCCAGTCGGCCAAGCTGACCGGCATCGCCTTTGCTCCGAGTCTGGCGTACCGCATTGACTCAAATTGGTCAGTGGGAGCCAGCCTGATCGCCATGAATGGTTCGCTGGAAGCCTCTGTGGATCTGACGTCCGGGATGGGGGAAGGGCGGGAATTCTCCAACAGCGACTGGGCGTATGGCGCCTCCTTCGGGGTACTTTACGAGTTGGATCAGCACTCCCGTATCGGCCTGAGCTACTTCTCCGAACTGAAGTGGGAGCTGGAAGATCAGCTCTTCCCACGTGCTGATGTGGCAGGTCTAGGGGTCGAGATCATGATTCCGCAGACCATTACGCTAAGTGGCTATCACCAGCTCAACGACCAGTGGGCCTTGCTGGCCAGTGCCAACTGGCAGCAGTGGTCCCGTTTTGGCGATATCGGTGTGGCATCTGCCATGGGCAGCCAAACCATTGATATGAATTACAAGGATACATGGCATGCCAGCCTGGGGGCACAGGTTGATGTCACCCCTGCACTGCGTTTGAGCAGCGGAATAGGCTATGACAGTAGTGCCGTGAGTGATGAGTACCGTACTGTGATGCTTCCAGTGGGTTCTGGTTGGCGCTGGGGTCTGGGGGCCAGTTATCAGTTGAGCCCAGCCACCAAGGTGGAAGCCAGCTATACCCTGGCCTGGCTGGGTGATATGCCAGTGGATCAGGACGGGATCGGTCGCCCGCACTTGTCCGGCAGCTACAACAACAGCTACCTGAACTTCTTCAACATCGGTGTGCAACACCAGTTCTGAGTTGTGAGCCTTGCAAGCCTTCACTGGTTGGGGGCTTCTCCATCCTAGCCGTCGCGCCGATCCGGCGCGTTATTAGCTGGGTGGCTCGTGAGGTCCACTTGTTTGCTCATCCGTTACTCAAGGAACAACATCAAATGTCATCACAATCAACCTCTGCGTTAGCGCGGTGGCTTTGGCGCCTGACGTTTATATTGGTCACGGTCGCTCTGGTTGTCTTCTTCTCGAAAGGTGCCCACATCTATCCAATTGAGGCGACCAGGTTCAACCATGCTTTGCCTGCCATCATGGTACTGCTTGATTCCGAGATCTTTATGGGGGTGATTACTGTGATCACTCTCTATGTGGTCCTCTATCTGGTCTATCTGCTGTGGCAACTGCATGAGATCGCTGTGCATCGTGCCAAGGTGTCTGAGTCGGTGCATATCACCCTGGTGTTTGCGCTCTCCTTGTGCGGACTGTTTATCGACAAGACCTGGTGGGTGCTTGCCGTTATCATCGCCTTTGCCCGTTGGGATGTGCTGAGCGAGCGGATGAGCCTTATTATCGGCCATGGTATTCGACGTGGCCGTCATGAGGGGGAGGCATCATGAAAGAGATCCTGCTGCCCTATATCCTGATCGTCTGGTTGCTGGTCAAGCTGAACATATTGCCTTGGAACCTAAAAACTGGTTTTTGGAGTACCGCAATTGGCGCGTTATTGGCGCTTGGTTTGTTGACTACCTCTCGCCATTTGGCTCCGGTGGATTTTACCGATTCGGCGACGGTCAAGGCGCCTCATGCGGTGTTGGGACCCTTACTAGGCATCAACCAGTTTCATCAGATAGATCAGATCTATGTTGCGCATAATCAGCGCGTTGCGCGTGGTCAGCCCATTTATAGTCTTGCGGACTGGGAGAGTAACGGTAAGGCTCAGGCGTTGAGCTATCAGATTGACGCCCAGCATGCCCAGGTGGCGTCAGAGGTAAGCCAGCAGCGAGCGATCCAGTCACGACTGAACCTCAATCACAAGGAATTGGCTCGGCTGACCCAGTTGGGTAACTTTGCCAGTATTCAGAGCCGTGACCAGCTGCAGACCCAAATTGATGGCGATCTGGCGCAACTGAGTGCCAGTGAAGCGAAGGTTCAGGCGATTGAAGCTCAGGTGTTGAATCTAGAGACAGAGCTGGCCTTGCAGGAGCGACGGAATGAAGAGAAGGTGATCAGGGCTCCGTTTGATGGTCAGGTCTCGATAGTCAATATTGCCAGCGGTTCCCGTACCGGCAACATGCACCTATACGACACTTCTCGCAAGTTTCTGGAGTTTCGCATTCCGGATCAGAGTTTTCGCAACATAGCACCAGGCCAGTTTGCCGAGTTTTATGTAGATGCCTATCCAGGGCGCATCTTTCGGGCACGGGTGCACTCAGTACTTACTGGTACGGGGGAGGCCCAGATGAGTGTTGCGCAGGGGGATCAGGATGTACGGCAGCATGTGGGCAACAACATGTCCAGCCATGGCCGGACAGTGGTGCTCGACATGCTGGTGCCGGACGGTGTGGACTTGCCAATTGGGGCAACCGGCTCAGCCTGGATTTCGGCACATAAACCCCATCCGCTGCTTGGCTTCATCGACATCATCGGTGCGGCTACCGTGCGTCTCAAGGCGATGAAGGCCTATCTGTTTGCGATGTAACGGAGTGACATAAAAAAGCCCCTCCGTGAGGGAGGGGCTTGGTGAGCGAGACCGCAGTGGTCAGGCCCGTTTCTCCGAGCGGCGCATGATGAGCCGGAAGAAGAGCGGGATAAAGAAGATGGCGATAAAGGTGGCCGCCAGCATGCCGCCGATCACCGGCCAGCCGAGGGCGTGACGGCTTGCCGCACCGGCCCCGCTGGAGGTAACCAACGGCACACAGCCGAGGATGAAGGCGAGCGAGGTCATCACGATGGGGCGGAAACGCAGGCGCGCCGCCTCCAGTGCCGACTCGATGAGGCTCATCCCCTCTTCGTGCTTCATCACCGCGAACTCCACGATCAGGATGGCGTTCTTGGCGGCAAGGCCGACCAGGGTCACCAGTCCGATCTGGAAGTAGACGTTGTTGGTCAGCCCCACCAGCCAGGTGGCGAGCAGGGCACCGAACAGGGCGAACGGTACGGCGGTGATCACCGCAAACGGCAGGCTCCAGCGTTCATACTGGGCGGCCAGAATGAGGAAGATCATCACGATACCGAAACCAAAGGCCATGCCTGCACTGCCTGCGGCCGCTTTCTCCTGATAGGCGGAGCCGGTCCACTCCAGCTTGGCGTCGTTGCCCAGAGCCTCATTGGCGACCTCTTCCAGCGCGGCGATGGCCTGACCCGAGCTGTAGCCTGGGGCGGGCTGGGCCATGATCTTGGCGGCCTGGAAGATGTTGAAGCGTTCGACCAGTTCGGGGCCGGTGGCATCACGCACCGTCACCAGACTGCTGAGCGGGATCATCTCCCCCTTGTCGGAGCGGACATAGACGTTGCGGATGTCGCTCTTCTTGGCGCGATAGTCTGCCTCGGACTGCAACTGCACCCGGTAGGTACGGCCGAACTGGTTGAAGTCGTTGACATAGACCTGGCCGAAGGTGGCCTGCATGGTGTCGAACACCGCGTTGATCGGCAGCCCCAGCGCCTTGGCTTTTTCGCGATCCAGGTCGAGATAGACCTGCGGCACGTTGGCGCGGTAGGTGCTGGTGACGCTGGCAAACTCCGGGCGCGCCTTGGCTGCTTCAAGGAAGCGCTGTACTTCGCCTGAGAAGGCCTGGGCGTTGCCGGTGCCACGGTTTTGCAGATAGGCCTCAAGGCCACCTGTGGTGGACATCCCCTGAATGGGAGGCGGGTTGAAGGAGGCGACAAAGCCATCCGCCAGCCCCATCAGGCTCAAGCCCTGGAAGGTCTTGGCCAGCGAGAAGGAGTCCTGTCCGGCCCCCTGACGCTCGCTCCAGTCCTTCAGGGTAATGAAGGTCATGCCGCTGTTGCTGATGATGGCATTGGAGAGAATGTCAAAGCCCGAGAAGGTAATCACATCCTTCACATGGGGGTTGGCCATGGCGATCTTGTCGAACTGATCCGCCACCGCCTGGGTCCGGCTCATCGCGGCCGCATCCGGCAGCATGACGGCGGAGATGAGGTAGCCCTGATCTTCGTTCGGTACCAGTTCGCCCGGCACTTTCAGGAAGAGGCCGTAGATGGAGAGGATCAGCACGGCGATGATGGCAAAGGCGACCCCCACCCGACGGTTCAGGAAGGCTACACCCCGCACATAGCCGCGGGTCAGTTGGTCAAATTTTTCGTTGAACCAGACGAAGAAGCGGGCCGGTTTGTGGTGTCCCTCCTTGAGCAACACGGCACAGAGGGCCGGGGAGAGAGTCAGTGCCACCAGACCGGAGATGGCGACCGAGACCGCGACCGTGATGGCGAACTGTTTGTACATCACCCCCGTCATGCCGCCCATAAAGGCGACCGGCAGGAACACGGCGCAGAGCACCAGCACGATGGCGACCACCGGACCGGAGACCTCCTGCATGGCGAGGATGGCCGCCTCTTTGGCGGAGCACTTCTTCTCGCTCATGATCCGCTCGACGTTTTCGAGCACCACGATGGCGTCATCCACCACGATACCGATGGCGAGCACCATGCCGAACAGGGTCAGCAGGTTGATGGAGAAACCGAGCACCAACATGCCGGCGAAGGTCCCGATGAGCGACACCGGCACCGCGATACAGGGGATCAGGGTGGCGCGGAAGTTTTGCAGGAACAGGTAGACCACCACGAACACCAGTACGATTGCCTCGAACAGGGTGTGTACCACCTCTTCGATGGAGATCTTCACGAACTCGGTGGTGTCGTAGGGGATCTGGTACTCGATATCCTGCGGGAAGCGCTCCTTGAGTCGCTCCATGGTGGCATGCACCGCATCGGCGACCGCGACGGCGTTGGCGCCCGGTTGCAGATAGGTGGCAATACCGATGGCCGGTTTGCCGTTGGCGCGGGCGACCAGATCATAATCCTTGCCCCCCAGCTCGACCCGGGCGACATCGCGGACCCTGATCTTGGAGCCATCGGGCATGGAGCGGACGATGATGTTCTGGAACTCCTTCACATCCTCAAGGCGCCCCTTGGTCTGCACCGTGTAGGTGAAGTCGATGGGGGCCGTGGTGGGCTGGGCACCAATCTTGCCCGCCGCGAACTGGGTGTTCTGCTCGCGAATGGCGCCAATCACGTCGCTCGGGGTGAGCTCGAGCTGGGCCAGTCGATCCGGCCGCAGCCAGATGCGCATCGCATAGTCGGTACCGCCAAACAGAGTGGTATCACCGATGCCGGGAATCCGCTTGAGCTCATCGATGATGTTGAGCAGGGCGTAATTCGACAGATAGGTGGTATCAAACGAGCCGTTCGGTGACTGGAGGGTGACCACTTGCAGGATGGAGGTCGATTTCTTCTTGACCGTCACCCCCTGCTTTTTCACCTCTTCCGGCAGCTGGGCCATGGCAGCCGAGACCCGGTTGTTGACGTTGATGGTGGCCTGATCCGGATCGGTGCCGATCTCGAAGTAGACGTTGAGGTTCATCTGGCCGTTGGAGGCCGACCCCGACTGCATGTAGATCATCCGCTCGACGCCGTTGATCTGCTGCTCCAGCGGTGCTGCCACGGTCTGGGAGATCACCTCCGGGGTTGCGCCCGGATAAAACGCCGTGACCGAGACCACCGGCGGGGTGATCTGGGGATATTGTTCGATGGGGAGCGCCCGCATCGCCGCCAACCCGCCCAGCACGATAATGATCGAAATCACGCTGGCGAAGATGGGGCGTTCTATGAAGAACTTGGAAAACATACGGGCTCCTTACTTGGCCGCAGACTGGCTGACCACCTTGCCGGTGATCGCCTTCATCTCGTCGGCAGAGACAGGTTTTACCACGGCGCCGGGGCGTGCCTTCATCAAGCCTTCGACGATATAGCGCTCACCAGCCTGCAGACCGCTCTCGATCAGCACGCCGGAGTCGACTGCCGCGCCCAGGGTCACCGGACGGGGCACCACCTTGTTGTCGGCATCGACCACCATCACCATGCGGTCAGCCTGGGACTGGACGATGGCGCGGGGCGGCACCACGATGGCGTTTTTGCGGGTGCCCAGATCGATGGTCATGCGGACAAACTGGCCGGGCAGCAGTACGCCGTCCTTGTTGTCGAAGATGGCCCGGGCACGGATGGTGCCGGTCTGGGGATCGACCCGGTTGTCGGAGAAGTTGAGCTTGCCCGCCTCCGGATAGAGGGAGCCATCGGCCAGACGGATATGGGTGCGCCAGGTGGTGGCATCCTTCGCCTCAATTACCCCTTTCTTTACCGAGTTTTCGAAGTTGAGGCGATCCTGCTCCGAGTAGGAGAAGTTGACGTAGAGCGGATCAAACTGGGTGATGGTAGTGAGCAGGCCGTTGTCGCCGCTGGTGGAGATAAGGCTCCCCTCGGACTGGGAGCTCTTGCTCGCCATGCCGTTGATGGGGGCAGTCACCTGGGTGTAGCTGAGGTTGAGCTCCGCCTCTTTCACCTTGGCCTGAGCGGCCTGATGGCTGGCGATGGCCGCCTCGTAGTTGGCGATGGTGTCGTCATAGTCCTTGCGGCTCACCACCTGACGCTTGAAGAGGGGAATGATGCGATCCCGATCGGCACGGGCCTTGTTGAGACGGGCCTGCTCCTGAGCCAAGGTCCCTTTGGCTTGCTCCAGCGCCACCTTGTAGGGCTCCGGGTCAATCAGAAACAGCTCCTGACCGGCGGTAACCGGCTGGCCTTCCACATAAGTGCGCTTGAGCAGGATGCCACTGACCCGGGAGCGTACATCGATCTCGCGAAAACCGGCGGTCTCTCCCACCATCTCGGTGGTGAGCGGCACATCGGTCAGCTTGACCTCGGCGACCACCACAGGGACGGCGGGCATGGTCTGTGCCGTCTGGGTCGTCTCGCCGCCACAGGCACTCAGACCACTGATCAGCGCCAGGGTCAGCAAGCTGCGTTTGTAAACCTCTCTTCCGGCATTGGGCACCTTCATCATCACACTCCTGTTGGATCGATTTCGGCTGCTGCGTTCAGCATGTTTCTCCATACACATCATTAACTTCATGATTAAAAAAACAACTTCTTTATGATTGGAATGGGAGATGATAGGACGGCAACCTTGAACACAACCTTCTCAACGTGGCAATTAGGGTTGCCGATTGACGAAAAAAGTCTGACTTTTCCGATTTGGGCGGGGGGCTTCGGGGATGTTCATCCCGGGCCAGGGCTCTTCGCAACCGTATCACGTCAGCCACTCCTTGCTGAAAAAATAAGGTGCCATAAGGCACCTTGTCTGGATGGTTTTTTTACGCCCTTTTATCGCGGGCAACCGCGAGCCGCTTCACAGATTGGCGATATCATTGCGGTATCCGGCGCCACATCAGGCAAAGCAGGCCCAGATGGGGGCGTGGTCGGAGGGTTTCTCGATGCCGCGCAGCTCGTAGTCGATACCGGTCTCGGTCACGCTGTCCTTGAGGGCGTCGGAGGCCATGATGAGATCGATGCGCAGGCCGCGGTTCTCGTCAAAGCCCTTGGAGCGGTAGTCAAACCAGGAGAAACGCTCGCACTCGGTGGGGTTGGCGGCGCGGAAGGTGTCGGTCAGGCCAAACCCTTTCAGTCGCTCCATCCATTCGCGCTCGATGGGCAGGAAGGAGCATTTGCCATCCCGCAGCCAGCGTTTGCGGTTTGCCTCGCCGATGCCGATGTCGAGATCGGTGGGGGAGATATTCATATCCCCGATCAGCACCAGCTGGTCGTCCGGGGTGTGGTTGGTCTCGAGGTAGTGCTGCAGATCCTCGTAGAACTTCTGCTTGGCCGGGAACTTGGTCTCGTGATCCTGACTTTCACCCTGCGGGAAGTAGCCGTTCATCACCTTGATGAGAGAGCCGTCTTCACGTTCGAAGGTGGCCATGATCATCCGGCGCTGGGCCTCTTCATCATCGGTGGGGAAGCCTTTCTCCACCTTGACCGGCTTCTGCTTGCTCATGATGGCCACCCCGTAGTGGGCCTTCTGGCCGTGAAACTCCACGTGATAGCCCATGGCCTCCACATCGGCCAGCGGGAAGGCTTCATCGTGCACCTTGATCTCCTGCAGGCCGATCACATCGGGTTGGTGCTTGTCGATGATGGCTTGCAGCTGGTGCAGACGGGCGCGCAGGCCGTTGATATTGAAAGAGATGATCTTCATGTCCGGGATGCTCATGTCATTTTTATAAGTGGCTATTGGACTAGGAATCGGCGGTGGATGCAAGTTTGGCTGCGGGCCTGTACCAGTGGCAGGCCCGATGAGCACGAGGTGGGATCAGCGGGTCATCTTCTTGACGAATACCACCACAAACAGCGCCAGCGTGAAGCTGCCGGTAAAGGCTTCAAAGGCGGCAAAGATCCTGGAGAGCCCGACCGGAGTGAAGTCGCCGTACCCCAATGTGGTGAAGGTGACCACGCTGTAGTAGAGGCATTCGAGCAGGAAGATGGCATTTTGCTCGAGCGGGGCACCGGGCTGGTAGATGAGGTGCTCGCCCTGAAAATGCAGTCCGCAGAAGAAGTAAAAAATGCTGCAGATAAAGATGAGCAGCAACGAGAAGAGCACCACCCGCATCGGGGCCTCGCCATAGCCGCAGAAGAGATCGACCACCCAGGAGGTAAAACGCTGGGTCGACCAGAACGGCAGTTGCAGGCGGCGCATGGTGAGCTCCTGCTGGATATAGTTGCCGGACATGGTGAAGATCCCCTGCGCCTCGGAGGCTTTGCGCAGATCCCGGTAGGTCTCTTCCGCCTCCTTGAACCAGATGCGCGCCTGTTTGGGATCCCGTTCGCGGCGCCCCTTGCGATCTTGCATCACCCGTTTGCCGGTCTGCATGTTGTCGAGCCGGGTGTTGTGCCAGCGGATGCCGAGCAGGTTGACGTCATCGAGGGTGGCGCACTGGAGGTTGGCATCACTGAGATCGGCTTTCATCAGGCTGCCGCCCTTCATGCGCAGGCCGTAGAGGTGACCACCGCGCAGGTTGGCGCGATAGAGGTTGCACTGCTCCAGCAAAAATCCCTGATCGGACTCCTTGTTGACCAGATTGAGGCCCGCCAGATTGGCCCGTGACAGCTGCAGGCCGTGGCAGAGTCCGCCAGCGCGAACGTACTGTTCAAGCGCCTCGGCGGTGTGGGCTTCCTGATGGGTATGGTGGGGATCATGCCAGTGGCAGAGATCGTGCTCGCCAGCCTCTTCACTGCAGTGGCGGCCATCGGCCACCAGATAACGGCACATCGCCATCTTCGTTTCCCTCGCATTGCCGAACTGGTTTCAGCATAGGCGGGGAAAAGGGGGCGCGGCGGCGTCTTAGCTGAACTGGTTGAACTCCTGACGCAGCTTGCGAAAACGCTCCTGCTGGGCCGGGTTGAGGGGGATGCCGTCGAGCACGTCCAGGGTGTCTTTGCACTCGGCACCAAACTCCGGGCTCTTGCGGTTTTTCTGCATTAGTTGCAGTAGCACCTGGATCTTGTTGAGAGCCGCACCGGTATTGGCGGGGGCGCGGCGCAGGGCCTCGCGAAAATGGCCGAGGGCCTGTTCCAGCTCGCCACTCTGATAGGCCTTGATCCCCAGATCGTTGAGCTGCTGGTAGCGCTGACGCCGCTCCAGCACCGTCTTGTCATCCCGGGTTGCCTGAATGCAGGTGGTGAGCAGCCGATCTTCGTCCTCCGCCAGCAGCCCTTGCAGGCTTTCGGCATATTCAAACTCGCCGAGCTGGTAGAGGGCAAGGATGGTCTCGCCAAGCAGGGCGGGGGGCATGGTGGCCGGTTCATCGAGCCAGTTCTGATTGGCGCGATAGAGCATCTTCTTGCCCTTGAGCAGCTCGCCCAGCGCAATCTGCACCCGGGCCTGACAGATCTGCTCGAACACCGGGTAGTTGAACTCCGACATCATCAGTGAATCGCGGATGCGCGACAGGGCAGAATTGACCTGCTTTTGCAGGTTGGCGATGTGGTAGCTGTCGTTGCTGTTGAGGGCGTAGAGGGTCAGGGTCTGGATATAGGCCCCCAGATAATGGGGCGTGCGATGGATCGAGTTGCGCGACAGGTCGATCAGCGACATCAGCACATCCTTGGCCTGGGCGTAGTCGTGACGCTGCAGGCACACCTCCGCCAGCCGACGGGAGAGTTGCACAGACTGGGGGGAGATATCCACCGCCCGTCTGAGCTCCTGCTGCGCCTGCTCGTCATTGCCAAGGGCCAGCAGGGATTCCGCCAGCCAGAGGTGAGCCTCCACCATCAGCGGGGTATTTTTGAGGGTCGCCTGCAGATGGCTGACCGCCTCTTCGTGGAGCCCCAGGGTGTTGCAGGCCTTGCCCAGCGTCAGGCGGGCCCAGCTGTTCTCTTGCCCGGCCAGCAGCTGGCGCATCAGGGCGCGTGCCTCTTGCGCCTGACCCAGTTTGAGGTGGGTATCAGCCTGCAGGCAGCGGCAGTAGTTGGCAAAACGGGGCACCGCATCGGCCCGCTCGGCACAGGCGGTAATGAGCGCTGCCAGATTGTCATCAGCCAGCGCGGTAAAGACGCTGGCCAGGGCGTTGCGCCGGGCGAGGGCTCGCTTCAAGCGAAACGAGAACTGCTCCTGAGAGAAGGGCTTCATCAGGTATTCGTCGGGCTCGGCTTCCAGTGCGCTCAGTACCATGGCGCGGGAGCTGTCGCCACTCACCATGATCACCACGCTCTGGGGCGGGATCAGATCTTTGTCGCGCAGGCTTTCGAGCAACTGACGACCATTTTCACCAACCCCCAAATCGTAATCGATGAGATAGATGTCGAAGCTGCCCTTCTGGCAGCGGCGCCGCGCATCCTCGGCGGTATTGGAGTAGGTGATGTTGCTGATACCCAGATTGAGCAGCATCGCCTTCATCATCACCTGAAACGAGCGCTGCTCATTGACCATCAGAATGCGTTGTGGCTTGGCTGGGCTCTTTTTTTCTGGCTCTTGTTCAGGTGTCTGCATCTGTCTGGGTCGAGGCGCTGCGGGCTGATGGGAGAAAGTGTGCCACCAAAGCGCCCGAAGAGGCAATTGGCCAAGTTGTCGATTGCGAACCATCTCCGTTTGTCCGCCTTTTGCCCGCGATGAGTGAAAGAAAAAGGCCCTGTTGCCAGGGCCTTGAACTCACCGTTTTTTCTCTGCCAGATAGGGAGCAAATTGCGGCGTGTACTCAGCCTTGAACCCCTGTTCGGTCTTGATGATGAGATAGACCGCCAGCTGGTGCTGTTTGGCAAATGCCATCCCCGCTTCAGGCCCCATCACCATCAGCGCGGTATCGAGGGCATCGGCCTCCAGCGTGGTCGGGGTGATGACGCTGGCGGAGACCAGCTTGTGGGTGACCGGCTGGCCGGTGGCGGGGTCGATGATATGGGAGTAACGCTGGCCATCCAGCTCGTAGTAGTTGCGATAGCTGCCTGCGGTGCTGAGCGCCATGCCGTTGGGGATGACGATATCGGAAAACGCCCCCGGCTGATCGGAGGGTTCGACGATGGCCACTTTCCATGGCGAGCCCTTGCTGTTGTTGCCCTTGCTGCGCACCGCACCGGCCACTTCGATCAGGTAGTTGTGTACCCCCTTGCCCTCGAGCAGGGCGGCGATTTCATCCGATGCCGCCCCTTCGCCGAGAGTGGATAGGTCGAGATAGAGATCCGGGATCGTTTTTTCGAGCAGGAAGTGATCACCCTGCGAGGTCAGGGTTAGCTTGTCGATGCCCACCTTGTGGCGGGCGGCGACGATGGCCGCCTCATCGGGTCGCTTGACCGGCCGTTTGTCCGGGCCAAAGCCCCACAGATTGACCAGAGGCCCCACGGTCACATCCAGCTTGCCGTTGGTCAGCTTTCCGGCATCAATGCCTTGCTGGACTATGATGGCCATGGCGGGCGGGATGGCAAACGGGGTGTTGGCGGGCCCTTGATTGAAACGGGAGATGAGCGAACCCGGATCGTAGGTGGAGATCTCTTTGTTCATCCGGGCTAGCAAACTTTCTACGTCACTTTTGAGGGCGGGCTCCCCACCGGGGTAGCTATCGCTCAGGGTCACCACATAGTAGGTGCCCATGGTCTTGCCCTGAATACGGGTCTGGGCAGGCGGGGTGGGCTGGCAGCCGGCCAGCGCCAGCAGCAGGGTCAGCAGCAGGCCGCGCATGGCCGCCACGGGGGTTATCGCAATCATCCGGCGCTCTCATCTGGAGAAGGTTCATATCGGGGCGCTAGCTTAGCCAAGGGGCGCCCGCCGGGCGAGCCCTGATAGGGCCAATCGGAGGGAAAAGGGCAGAAAAAATTAAACAGTTTTGAACCTGTGACAGCCGAGCGCCGTATCGTCCATCCGTGAGGGAGATAGTGGCGAGTAGAGCACCGTCTGGTGACCTGGCCCGCAGCTTTGGCCAAAAGCCATAGCCGATTGAAGACAACTGAGTAAAATGAAGGTCGATTTAGACGGCATCTTTGCGAAGCGTTCACCGCATCCGCCAAGTCGTTGCCATCCATTGCCAATCAAAGGAGAAGATGATGAAAAAGGCGATTACCCTGCTGTTTCTGAGTACCCTGGCTGCCCCCGTGCTGGCGGATGAGTGTGCACTGGTTATCGAAGGCAATGATGCCATGCAGTACAACCTCAAAGAGATGAGCGTGCCGGCCACCTGCAAGGAGGTGACGGTCACCCTGAACCACACCGGCAAGCTGCCGGTGACCGCCATGGGTCACAACTGGGTGCTGGCCAGCACCGCCGACTATCAGACCGTGGCGACTGCCGGGATGAGCGCCGGGGCCGAGAACGGCTATCTGCCCAAGGATGATCCCCGTGTACTGGCTCACACCAAGCTGATCGGCGGCGGCGAGAGCAGCAGCGTCACCTTCAAGACCGACGGTCTGGCGGGCAAGGATCTCACCTTCTTCTGCTCCTTCCCCGGCCACTTCGCCATGATGAAGGGCTCCTTCAAGGTCAACTAAGGCGCTGACCGGCATCGAGCCGGTTGCCTCAATAGAAAAGCCGGGATTTCCCGGCTTTTTCATCTCTGCTGTTTGTGTGTGGCGTGGCATGACTGCACACCGCCGACTTTTTCGCTATTTGGCCTGCAGGGTAAAGAAGGCGATGGCGGTCTTCTTCTGGCATTCGAAGTGAATGCTCTCTTCCCCGGTCACCACCAGCGTCTCGTTGATGGCCACCTCTTTGTCCTGCACGGTCAGCTGGCCACTCAGCAGGTGACAGAGGTAGGTTTTCTCTGGCTCGAGGGTAAGGGTCAGCGGGAAGGGGAGGTTCAGTACCCGCACGTTGGCGCTGATGCGATCCGGATGGTAGATAAGCCCCAGATCGGTCACCTCTTTTTTCAGCAACTCGCAGTGGGTCTCCTCATCGCCGCTAAAGTGCGCCGCCTCGAAGGTGGCGTAGGGGTGGCCGTTGAGCACAAAGCCTGCCCCGCTCACCGGCAGCAAAATGCGCTGATAGCCGGGAAAGGGGGAGAAGGGGCCCGCGCTCTTGATGGGGGCCGAGCTCAGTCGATAGTCAAAGTCGAGTTTGGCAAGGCTGCTCCCCTTGGGGGAGATGAGGATCTGGCTGGTAGTGCCCTGCTGGTTTTTCCAGGGCATCTTCTGGTGGTCAGACTCTTTAATCAGGGTGATCACGGGCACTTCCTCACGATGAAAAAACGCAGGGATCCGGGGACATCAGCCCCGGCTCCCTGATAGAGATTGGCGATGGTAAAGGCGATCAGCCCTGACCATCCAGCGCAGCCAGCCGCGCTTCCATGGCGGCGAGACGGCTCTTGAGCTCGTTTACCTCCTGCTCCAGCTCGCTCAGACGGTCGGCAGCAGGGGAGGCATAGGCCGCGGCGGCATCCATCATCGCCTGAATATCCACTTCGCCGCTAAACAGGTGGGCATAGCGGGATTCGCGCTTGCCCGGCTCGCGCGGCAACTTGACCACGTAGGGGCCACGCTCGATGAGTTGGGTCAGTACCGCATCCACCTCGGTGACATCATCGAAGCTGCAGAGGCGGTTGGTGCGCGAGCGCAGCTCCCCCGGGGTTTGCGGACCGCGCAGCAGCAGTTCGCAGACGATGCCAAGCTCCTGGGCACTGAATTTCAGCTCGCCAAATTCGGTGTTGCAGAATCTGTGCTGATAGCGGGGCACCCGGGCGTTGAAGCCGGCGGTGTTGACCACCAGCCGCTTGCGGATCAGCTCGTCTACCACGGCGCGGATATCGAGCTCGGAGAGCTCCAGCACCGGCTCGCGGTTGCTCTTCTGGTTGCAAGCGTTGACCAGTGCATTAAGGGAGAGGGGATATTGATCCGGGGTGCAGATCTCTTTTTCAATCAGACAGCCGATGACGCGGGCTTCCAGCGGGCCAAGTACTAACTCCATTTCCTACTCCCTTCCAAATCGAGACATCAAGAGCCCCTATCTTAGTCATGGTCCGTGCCGCGTCTAGCGTTGCGCGCCATTTTTGCGAGCTGATCAGGGGGTTGGCGAAAGGCTCGCCAACGCCACAGACCTCCGCTTTTTATCGCTGCCCCTGATAGAAGCGCGCCTTATTGGCATACATAGCGTCGTCCGCCACCCGGCTTAGCTCCGCCAGCGGGGTCTGGTCGCTGCTGCTCCAGCCGATGGCAAAACGCAGCGGGAAGCTGTGCTCCCCATGTTGCACGATGGCGTGCTGCTGGCTTGCCTCCAACCTGCCTGCCAGCAGCTGGCTGGCGAGGTGATCCGCCTCCGCCAGCAGTACGAACTCGTCGCCGCCGATGCGGAAAATCTTCTCATCCTGACGGCAGAGGGTGCGCAGCTGGCGAGCCATCTGGATTAGCAGGGCGTCGCCCGCCTCGTGCCCATACTGGTCGTTGGTGCGCTTGAGGCCGTTGAGGTCGAGCATGAAGAGGGCGAGGTGAAGCTCCGGATGGCGTGCCAGCACCGCTTGATAGTGATGGAAGGCCTCTTCGAACGCCTGTCGGTTGGGCAGCCCGGTGAGGTTGTCGGTACGGGCGACCCGCGCCAGTTCGTCGGTGAAGAGGCGCCCCTCGATGCCCACCGCCAATTGCTTGGCAAACAGCCGCAAGATGGCCCTGTCTTCGGACTCCAGCCCTTCTGCGCTCACCATCAGATAGCCAAACAGCACGCCACTTTGGCTACCGGGCAGGGTCATGATCTTCCAGAGTGCGTTATCCCACTGGCATTCGGAGTGTTTGACCTCCTCATCCATCAGTTGAGCCAGTTTCTCCTGCAGGGCATCCCGTAAGGGGGCATCGACCCCCTGGGTCAGGGAGTAGTGGGGCTGGCCATCGCGGCGGATCACCAGTCCCCAGCGGTGGCCAGGATAGAGCTGCGAGAGTTGCAGCAGGGCGGAGCTGGCCAGCTCGGCAATATCGATATCCAGCTGCTGGTGCAGACCGAATTGCAACCAGGATTGCAGGATATGGCGGCTGCGCTCCTCCCGGCTCAGGGCCGAGCGCAGGGCGGTCGTTTGCGAGGCAACCTCTTGTTCCAGTTCGTCGTTGAAGCCGAGCAGCCGCTGGTTGAAGGCCTCTTTCTCGCTATTGGCCTGCTGCAGCTGTTCATTTTGCTGATAGAGCGCCCGCACCTGATCCGAGATGGTGCTGGCCATCTCCTGTAGCAACTGGCGCACCTCGTCGTACTCCACAAAGCGCAGCGGCGCCTGCCGTTGCTGGTAGTTGCCCTTGCCATAGCTGCGCACCAGCGTGGCCAGCGAGCGCAGCGGTCGGGTGAGCCAGCGGGTGAGCCAGACGCAGCCGATGGCCACCAGCAGCAACATGACAGCGATGCTGACGGTCAGCAACTGCTGGGATTTATTGAGCTCGCTGACCCTGTCATTGCTGTAGCTGTAGAGGGTGATGGTGGGGGTGATCTCCTGCTCCAGCTGGGGCCAGCCAATGGCCAGGGGCTGCGCCATCTTGCTTGGCTCCCTGTCATCCATGGCGTTGGCGCTCTGGTGAGCCCCTTCATAAAGACGGTTCTCGCCCTGGGAGATCACCAGATATTCGCTCCCCTTGAGATAGGGTTCCAGCAACTGGGCCATCTGCCGCCAGGGGAGAATGGCCATCACGAAGCCGGAAGGGGTCTGCATCACCCCTGCTCGCTGGTGGTTGCGATAGATGGGGGCCACCAGCGCCAGCCCGCCACTGCGGTTTTGCTCCATGTCGTCGACCAGTACGGGATCATTGACGGGGAGCAGCAGATGCTTGCCCTGTTTCGCCTCGCGGGTCTTGCCCCAGGCCATCAGCTGCGGCATCAGGTTGCTCGACTCGAGGTGGGAGGCCTGGCCATTGATGTACTCCACCACCAACCCCTTGTCATCGATGAGGTAGGCCGAGGTCAGCAGGCTGTTGGATTTGACAAAGGTGGCCAGCGCCAGCCGGGCATGGCTGGAGAAGAGAAAGTTGTCGAGGGCCTGATGGAGCACCCGATCCTGGCTGAGCTGATTGAGCTGGGTGCCGATCAGCTCGCTGCGAAAGCGGGCCTCGCGGGTCATGCTGGTGAGGGCCCGCTCCAGCTGCGATTGCTCGCTCTGGGCGATGATTTGGTGCTGGCGGATCAGCAGCACAGTGCTGGCCAGCAGTGCCGGCAGCAAGGCGACGGTGAACAGGATGATGATGAGGGTCGGGCCGAGCCGAAAGGTGCGATGTTTCATGGTGCTTTGACCTGCTGGTACTGCTGATCGGCCAACTGCTGCATATAGCGGGCGGTGTCGGCGGCACTGATCCCCTCTTTAAAGCGCTCGAACCCTTTCTCCATCGCTTGCCAGGCGATGGACATGGCGCTGTCGGAGGGCATGGGGGTACTGAGGGTGAACTGCTCCAGCAGCACTTTTCCCTGAGGCGTGGGACGGCGGCTGATGGCGGTAAAAGCCTGCTGATTGACCGGCAGCAGCGCCCCCTGATGATAGATGAACTGCTGAATATCCTGACGCTGGATAAAGGCCATCAGCGCCTTGATGACGGGCTGGCGATCCTCATCGTCCATCGCCCAGCGGGAGGCTCCCATCACGTAGGCGCCGCTCATGGAGTGCATGGGATGGCTTTGCCAGCGGGGCAGCAGGGCGACGCCCAGCTTATCCCCCATATTCTTCACCAGATCATTGAACGCCCAGTCCCCATTGATGAGGTAGGCGCTCTTGCCCTCATTGAAGCGGGCGAGGGCGGTGTCATAGTCGCACTCGGGATCGACCCACTGTTCGCTGGCGACGGTGCGGTAGGCCTCCAGTGCCTGCACCATGGCCGGGCTGTCGAGGGTGATGCGCCCTTCGGTCACCGGCGAGCCGCCAAAGGTGTGTAAAAAGGCGGCGAAGTAGTACATGTCGTGATAGGGCCAGCTGACGGGGTAGACCCCCTTGGCCTTGAAGGCCGGGGTGATAGCTGTCAGTTGCTGCCATTGGGTCACCGGAGTCGAGACCAGCGCCTTGTTGTAAAACAGCATCAGATGGTTGCCCTGCATCATGGGCATGCCCCAGCGTTGCCGATCCAGGGTGACATAACGCAAGGCGCTGGCCATCAATGAGGGGGAAAACCACTCGGCCGGGAGCGGGGCGAGGGTCATCTGGCGATAGAGGCCGATAAAATCGGAGGGGATCAGCATCAGATCAGGCAGCCCCCTGGCCTGAGCCGCCAGCAGGAGATCCGCCTTGATCTTGCCCGGCTCAATCTGGGTGACCCGTACTCTGTGGTTCCCCTCCTGATTGAAGCGGGCGATCACGTCGTCGATCACGTAACCAGCCTGCTGGGAGTGCCACAGCTCCAGTTCAGGCTCCTGAGCCTGCAGGGGGTGGCTCAATGCGAACAGGCAAAGCAGCAAGAGATGATAAAAATATCGTTTTCTGCTCATGTTATCATCACCGTTATTCCCTGAATTACAAGGGAAAAATGTAACAAACTACCGGCAAGATCGGTAGGCTCGGGTGTCAACTAATTGACTGAAACAACAAAAAGCCCGGCGCGTGGGCCGGGCTGGGGGATAAATTGCTTATCCGCATATTCTTCGAGGCATCTATTGTGGATGTTGTTTGAGGATGTCGTATATCTCCTCTTTCAGTTTGAGTTTCTGTTTTTTCAGATCTCTCACCTCGGCGCTATAGTCGCTGGCGTGATGCTTTTCCAACTTTCTAATCTCCGCATCCAGGTCGTTGTGCAAGTCAAACTTCTTCTGGAAATGGACATCACTGCTCTTCAGTTTCGAGATGAGTTCTCTGTACTCTGGGAACATGTAATGGAGCCTCCTTGGTTTCGTTTGATTGTGCCTGTAAGACCAAAGCTACCCCTTAGTGCCGGGGATAAATGTGATCCTGATCGGATTTGGGGGCAATGATTTGGAGTATTCGGTGGGATATTTATAACTTGTTGAATCAAAACAAGATAAGTGATTTATCAATCTGAATGGTGAGCCAAACTGTGCGACAAGTCACAACAGGGGCAGTGTTGGCGTGAGGGCGCAGGATCAAAAAAGGGGCCGATTGGCCCTTTTTTATGGATGCAGGCAACGTTACTCTTTCTCTTCGTCCGCCTGCTCTTTTTTCTTTTTCTTCTCGGGTAGCGGCTTGCCATCGCGGTGTATCACCTTACCCGCTTCAAAGCCAATCTGGGCGGCCAGCTCCTCCAGATCCGCCGACTTGGCCTGATCCCCGATGGCGTAGCGATAGTTGGCGATGGAGAGTTTGTCAGCCACCGGCGTGCCTGGGACGATAGGCTCGCGCCAGCCCTGGCCGATGTGGGCCACCAGGGTGCCGTTCATCAACAGCTCGCCGACGATCTCCTGGGTCGGATTGCCCTTGCCGTAGGTGAGACCCTGCGGGTGCTTCTTGCCGACCAGCGGCTCGTTGCTGGCGGGGATCAGCTTGGTGCGGATCAGCCACTTGGGCTTTTTGGTGTTGCCCACCGCCTTGCCGGTTTGGTACTCGTTGATCTTGATGGTCTTGATCATCTGGGCCATGAAGTCCTTGGTCAGCGCCTTCTGGGCGTCGCTGGTTTCATCGATGGCGATGGGGGCCACATACCAGGTCTGGGTGGCTTGAGCCTTGGGAGCGGCAGGGGCAGTTTGCGCCATGGCCAGGGGGCTGAGCAGGATGGCAGCCAGCAAGAGTCCTATCTTCTTCATTGTGATTCCGCTTTTGTTTCAACAAGAATTTTGTTTTGCCAGCGACGACTGCGCCAGCGCCAGAACATGGCCAGACCGCGCACCCACTCGTCGCAGGCCAGCGCCAGCCAGATACCGACCAGTCCATAACCCTGCATGATACCGAGGAAATAGGAGAGTGGCACGGCAATTCCCCACATGGAGAGCAACGCCATGTAGAGGGGGAAACGGGCATCCCCGGTGGCCCGCAGGGCGTTGATCACCACCAGATTGAAGGTGCGGCCGGGTTCGAGGATAAGGCTGATAAGAAACAGTTGCGCCACCTGAGTGATGATGTCGGCATCATCGGTAAAGAGGCTGATGATGGTGCGGCCATTGAGGGCCGCCGCCACGGCGATGACGCAGGTGACTGCCAGCCCCAGCTTGAGGCTCTTGAGCAGCTGCTGATAGGCGCGATCGAACTGTCTGGCCCCCGCCAGATGACCGATGATGATCTCGTTGCCAAGGCCGATGGAGAGGCCAAACAGCAGGATAAACAGGCAGATCTGGAAGAAGTAGGACTGGGTCGCCAGCGCCTTGTCACCCAGCAGTCCGACAAAGGCTGTCACCACCATAAACTGCAGCATCCAGGAGAGATTCTCCCCTGCAGCAGGCAGGCCGATATGGAGCACCTTGCCCAGCATCTCCCGGCTGGGGTGGACGATCTCGCGCACCACCAGTCGAATGCCGGTCTTGCGTGCTACCAGCCACACCAGCAGCACCACGCCGACCAGTCGGCCCGCGACCGTGCTGATGGCGACACCGGCGACACCAAGCTGGGGCAGGCCGAACCAGCCGTAGAGCAGCAGCAGGTTGCCGACGAAGGTGATGAGGTTGACGATCAGGGTCACATACATCGCCTGACGGGTGTGGCCATGGGCGCGCAGGGTCGCCGCCAGACAGAGGGCTGCCGCTTCCGGCAACAGGCAGAGACCGATGATCTGCAAGTAAAGCGTCCCGTCGCTCATCAGGTTGGCAGGCAGGTTCATCAGCGCCAGCATGGTGCTGGCCCCCGCCATCACGCCAATGGCCGCTACCAGACCGATCAGCAGGTTGAAGCCGATGGCGGTGTGGATCACCACCCGACTCTTCTCCCGATCGCCGGCCCCCAGATACTGGGTGATCACCACGCTGGTACCGATACTGACGAAGCTGAACAATGTGATGGCGAGATCGAACACCTGATTGCCGACCGCCAGCGCGGCCACTCCCTGATAGGAGACGTGACCCACCATGAAGGTATTGAGGGCACCGGTCAGAAAGTGCAGGGCGAGATCGATAAAGAGCGGCCAGGTCAGCGCAAAGAGGGTGCCCGGGCCTGCGTGGGATTGAGATTGCATGGCATGTCCAACAGCTGGGAGGGCACGGGGGAGTGCCCTCTGGGGGCGCATTTAACACCAAGGCCAAGGCCGGTGCAATCCTTGTGCAGGATTGCACCGGCCAGGGGCGCAGGCCAAGGGGTCAGGCAGGCGTGGCGCCCGCCTCCTGTTCGCTTGGCAGGGTGAGGCGAGCCGAGTCGGGCAGGGCATCATCCTGCGGCCAATTCGAGCGGATGGCATCTGTGGTGCTCTCCACCACCGCATCATCCTTGAACACCGGCTCGCGGTAGCAGCGGGTCAGGCGTAGCGCCTGATACATATCGGGGCAGAGGATGATCCCCTCATCGCCCACCCGCACGCCTGCCTGCTTTAGCCAGTGGGTCATCTGGCCGTGGCGACCCGCCATCACCATATGGATGCCACGCCGTTTCAGCTCCTTGTGCAGCTCTCCCACCATGCTCATCACGCTGATGTCCTGATGGGTGAAGCAGGCGACCGCATCGATCACCAGACACTTGGGGGCTCGGGGATCCTGCACCAGCAGGGCCAGCACCCGCCGCTTGAAATAGGGGGCATTGAAGTAGGTGAGCGGCGAGTTGAAGCGATAGACCAGAATACCCGGGATCGCCTTGGCCTGTTCGTTGTCCCCCAGGGTGCGCACCACCCCCTCGTCATCCATGCCAAGCAGCTGGTCGGTGGGGCGCATCACATTGCGCAGGAACTGGAACAGCCCCAGCAACACGGCAAGGGTGATCCCGGGGATCACTCCCATGGTGAGCACGCTGATAAAGGTGACCAGCGCCAACCAGAAGGCGGCGCGGTCGGAGTGGCGCAGCGCCCACAGTCCGCGAAAATCGGTGAGCGACAGAGAGGCCATCACCAGCACCACCCCGAGGGCGGCGGTCGGGATGTATTTGAGCGGCGCCGTCAGATAGAAGGTGATGAGGGCGATCACCGCCGCAGCGATGATGGAGACCAGCTGGCTCTTGCCGCCGTTGGCGTCGTTGACCGCGGTACGCGAATCCGCCCCGCTGATGGCGAAACCCTGTGAGACTGCGGAGGCGAGGTTCGCCATACCGAGGGCCCGAAACTCCTTGTCCGCGTCGATTTCGTAACCGTTTTTGGCAGCAAAGCTGCGGGCGGTCAGCATCATGGAGACGAAGCTCACCATAGCCAGGTTAAGAGCAGGCAGTACCAGCTCCCGCATCAGACCAGGGGGAAATTCCGGCATCTGGAACGCGGGCAGGCCGGAGCCCACCGTCCCCAGGGTGGCAATATCAAACTGGCCGAGATTAAAGCCCCACACCAGCGCAGCGGTCACCACCATGGCCACCATGGAGGAGGGCCATGCCGGTTTGTAGCGCTTGGCCAGCAGCAGGGTGAGCAGGGCCACCAGACTCATGGCCAGGGTCGGCAGATGGGTCTGGGTGATATAGGTAGCCCCGCTGGCGATCCGCTCGATGAGGTAACGTTCGCTGAAAGTGAAGCCGAAGATCTTGGAGAGCTGGCCCACCATGATGGTGATGGCCACACCATTGAGCAGCCCCATCAGGATGGGTCGGGAGAGAAAGTCCGCCAGCACTCCCAGCTTGAAGCGGCTGGCAATCAGGCACCAGAAGCCGGTCATGGCGGTCATGGTCATCACCAGTTGCCAGTGACGGGTGGGGTCGCCTGCGGCCAGCGGCGTCACCACGGCGGCAATGACCGCGCAGGTGGCGGCATCGGGGCCGACAATCAGCTGGCGGGAGGTGCCAAACAGGGCGTAGATCAGCATGGGCAGGATGCAGGAGTAGAGACCGACGATGGCACCCACCCCGGCAAGCTCGGCATAGGCGATGGCGACGGGCAGCGCCACGGCCGCCACCGAGAGTCCGGCGCGAAGATCTGGCATCAACCAGGCGCGCTGGTAATGCAGCAGGGCGGCGAGGCCCGGTAGCCAGCGTTCGAGAGAGAAGAAGTCGCGCATTATTTAACCCATTGAGTTACAACCAGCTTTTCCCCTAGTGTGCCCAAGGTTATCGAAAGATTGCAATCAGGTTATGGCCAGTTTACCTGAAGGTCAGGCCAGATAGCCTGCCAGCGTTTCTCCTTGATGCGCTGGGTAAAAATCTGTTTGTCCTGACGACATCTGGGGTTGGCACTCACTTGCAGCGACCAGTTGATGGTAAAGCCGTAGGGGGCGAGCCACTCGAACTCGCCATCTCGGGTGAGGCGTACGCCGATGCAGGTGGGCACTTCGACCCAGTGGCTGAGCGCCTCAAGGCTGTTGGCAAACGGCGTTACCAGCTGACGAGTGTGCATGCGGGCCTGATTGCGCACCTCCCACTGCTGATCCGGCAGCCGCTTTGCCAGCCAGGCTTCATGCGCCGCTTCAGCCAGCCCTTGCGGGTCGCTTTTATCGAGATAGATAAGGTCGATATCGTTGAGCGGGGTGGGCACCGCCTTGTGGTGAAGGTGATCCCAGATGAGGTTGCGGATAAAACCGGCCCCCAGTGCCCAGTCGGGCAGATTGAGCTCGGCCGCGGCTTGCAGGCAGGCCATCCGCTGCGGATCGGCCCGCAGCAGGGCTTCTGTTTTGGCTTGGAATTGCTGTTCGAGGGCGGAGTTCAGAGGTTCAGTTGTTGGCATTGCGGCGTAACCAGACATCAATGTAGCGGCAGCTCGGCACTATAGTGAGCCCCTCCGCCTGAGTCCAGTTGAAGAAGGCGCGCGCCAGCTGATCGGCAATCCCCTGCACCCGCAGCTCGGGGGGGACGAAGGTGCTGTAGGCGTCGATGGTCTTGGCATCGAGCCGCCGGTAGCGCAGTCTCGACTCTTTCCCCTCCACCATACAGATGAACTGCTGCTGGTTGGCCTGATGGATGATGTCGCTCATGGTGGGCACCTCTGGCATAAAGTTGGGTCTCTCGGCACAACATAACTGTTAGCCAAGGTATAGAACAGATAATGAGAGCCCGTGGTCAATATCATCCCCCTTTGACAGAGGGCGCATCGATATCGCGATGTAGATCAAGGTGCCCGATGGTGAGTCGGGCACCGCGTTAGTGTCAGCACAAGATTATTGACAAAGGGGAGGGATCAGGCCCAGGCTCGTTCCAGCAGGGTGAGTAACTGCTCACGGTCGGCGTCCTTGCGATTGAACAGCAGGGCACCGTCGTTGACCGCCAGATCGCGGATCTCGGTCAGTAGCGAGCGATCGCTTACCCCTGCCTCGCTCATGGTGCGCGGCAGCTTAACCGCTTGCCACAAGGTGTCGCGCAGGGTGCGAATGGCTGTGATGGTCGCCTCCGCCCGCTGGTGGGCCGGGGTGGCGGCAAAGCGCTCCGCCCCCACCAGCGGCAACAGCAGCCGGGCCAACTCGCTATCCACCTCGGGGCGGTTGTAATCGAGCACGGTCGGCAAAAAGAGGTTCATGCACAGCCCATGGGGCAGATGGCAGCGGGCTCCCAGACTGTGGCCGAGGGCGTGCACCAGCCCCACCATGGAGTTGGAAAAAGCCATGCCAGCCAGCGTGGAGCCTTCCGCCAGTTGCAGCCGCAGCTGTTTGTTTTGCGGGTCGTGGATGATTTGCGGCAGGGCGCTGGCGATCTTCTCCACTGCCATCAGGGCCAGCGCATCGCTCACCGGGTTCTTGGCGGTACCGATAAAGGACTCGATGGCGTGGGTCATGGCGTCCATGGCGGTAGCGGCGGTGATATTGAGGGGCAGCCCCTGGGTCAGGCGCGGGTCGAGCACCGCCAGCTGGGGCAGCAGGAAGGGGGAGGTGAAGGGCACCTTGCGCCCGCTTGCCTCATCCTTGATCACTGCAACCAATGTCACTTCTGATCCTGTGCCCGCCGTGGTGGGCACCACCGCCAGCGGCTTGAGGGGACGGGTCAGGCAACCGGCGCCCGAGTAGTCGAGCAGATGATCCCCCCCCATGGAAGTGAGAATGTTGACTGCCTTGGCGGTGTCGATGACCGAGCCGCCCCCCAGCGCCACCAGACTGTCACAGTCGAGCTCGCGATAGCGTTTGGCGATCCGCTCCACCACGGCGGTGGAAGAGTCGGCCGGGATCTCGTCCCAGATGGCGGCGACCGGCAGCTCCCCCTCGGCCAGCACATTGGCCAGCAGGGTGGCAAGGCCGGTGGCATTGACACCCTTGTCGGTCAGCAGCAGCGGGCTACGGGCCCCGAGGCTGGCCAGCTCGCTGGCCAGTTGCTCCAGCGCCTGTTCACCGGCCAGCAGTTTGACCGGGCAGAAAAAATCGTAATAGCGGCTCATTTCAAGGCTCCTTGCGCGTTAGCCGGTCACCAGACCCAGATAGATGTTGCAGGCCCGGCTGATCTTGTTGGTCGGGGCGGGATAATGGCGCAGCAGCGGCCGCGCGATAAAAGCGGGCAGGATCAGGGACTGCAACTGCTCAAGCCCCCGCACCAGATGCATGGCAACGGTCAGGTCCCCCTCCACCAGCAGCCGGTTTTCGCCAAATGCCTGATTGACCCCGAGCCGAAAGCTCAGGGCGCGAAAGGCGATATTGGGGTGCTTGAAGCGCACCCGCAGCGGATGGATGGTGGCATGGGGGGCGGCTGGCGCACCGGGATACCAGCGCCCCCCCTGCTTGTGCATGTTCATGGCATAGCCGATGCCGCCCACTTCGAGGCGAATAGCCAGCCCGTCCGGCAACGGCGCCAATTCGCGGCGTACCGCCTCATCGGTGCGGGCGGCGCGGCAGAGGGTGCGGCCCACCACCCAGAGCAGAGTGGTGATCCAGAGGCGGCGGCCCAGTGCGGCCAGAGATTCAACAGTCGGAGTTGTCATAGGGGTTGGCTCCTGAGATGGCTGACCAGAAGAGGGCAAAGGCACTGGCTTGCCAGTAGTCGTCCTCTCCCAGCTCCGGTTGATCGACAAACAGTGATGCGCAGGCGAGGAACTGGCCCTGACACACCTCCAGCAACAGTGGCGCTGGGGCCTGCATCAGCTCGCCGCTGGCCTGCCCCTTTGCCAGCAGAGCAGGCAGAAAGCGCAGGGCATCGTTCAGGATCTGGCTGCGGGCCGGTCTGGCCAGCAGCGGAGAGTGAAAGAAACCCAGCACAAATTTGAGCTCATTGGGGTTAGCCTGCATCCACTCCATCGCCAGCTGCCAGTAGTGGCGGGTCTGGTCGTACAGCGGCAGGGTGGGATCTGCTTCATGGATGGCGCTCCCCATCCGGGTCTTTACATCCTGATAGAGGGCGAGGATCAGCGCCTCCTTGCTCGGAAAGTGGTGGAACAGAGTACCGTTGGCTACCCCGGCCGCCTTGGCGATACGGGCGGTGGCAGCCCCCTGCAAGCCATCTTCGGCGCAGAGGGCGAGGGCGGCATCCAGGATCTGGCGGCGCTTGTCGGTCATGTTTTGTGGCTGCGGGATAGCCTGGTTCATGGTCATCTCCATCAGCGCAGGAAGAAGGCCATCATCAGCTTCTGGATCCAGCTGTTGTAGGGGGGATGGATCAGGGAGCCGGTGGTGAACTTGCCGCGGGTCAGCACGGTTTTCGCCTTGGAGAAGGTGAGGAACCCCTCGTGGCCGTGGTAGTGGCCCATGCCGGAGGCGCCGATGCCGCCGAACGGCACATCGTCGGCCGCCACCTGAAACAGGCTCTCGTTGATGGCCATGCCGCCGGAGTGGGTCTCCCGGGTCACTCGCGCCTGCAGCTCGGGGTCGAAGCTCATCAGATAGAGGGCTAGCGGGCGGGGCCGCTCAGCCACATAGGCGAGCGCCTCCTCCAGGGTGTCGTAGGGGATAAGCGGCAGCAGCGGGCCGAAGATCTCCTGCTGCATCACCTGACACTGACCCGGCACCCCGGTCAGCAGGTGGGGTACCAGCAGGCGACGCTGGTCGTCGCGGGCCGGGTTGCCACAGGGGTGGAGCTGGGCACCCGCCTGCTCGGCTTCATCCAGCCAGCTGACGAGACGTTGATACTGGCGGTCGTTGATGATGGCGCCGTAGTCGGCACTATTGAGCCCCTGCGGGTAGAGCTTGCTGAAGTGGCGGCGATAGGCGGCGATAAAGTTATCCACCTCGCTGCGGGGCAGCAGCACATAGTCGGGGGCGACGCAGATCTGCCCGGCGTTGAGGCTCTTGCCGAAGATCATCCGCTCGACCGCGGTGGCGACCGGCATGTCGGGGGCGATGAGACAGGGGCTCTTGCCACCCAGCTCAAGGGTGAGGGGGGTGAGCTGGGGCGCGGCGGCGGCCATCACCAG
>NZ_CDDK01000030.1:1412-1973 GCF_000820225.1 Aeromonas veronii bv. veronii | reverse complement strand
GCCGCCGCCATCTGGGCATCTCCCTCGATGATGGCGATCTCGTTTTCGTCAAATACGCTGGTGAGCATGGTGCGCAGCACGGCATTGGTATGGGGAGTGAACTCGGAGAGTTTCAGCATCGCCCGGTTGCCTGCCGCGATGGCGGTGATGAGGGGGCCAAGGCTCAGCATCACCGGAAAGTTCCACGGCACGATAATGCCGACCACCCCGAGTGGCTGGAAGTGCACCTCTACTTTGGCGGGGGCCAGCAGCAGGCCGGTGTGACGGCGGTGGGGCTGCATCCAGCGTTTGAGCCGCTTCTGGGTGTAGTTGATCTGCATGATGCAGGGCAGCACATCGGCGATCAGGCTGTCGTAGTGGCTGCGCTGGCCATAATCTGCTGCCAGCGCCTTGCACAGCTGCCCCTTGTGGGCGAGCAATGCCTGTTTGAGTTTGGTCAGCTGCGCCCGGCGCTCGGCCAGGGTAGGCATGGGGTGAGCCAGACTCGCCCGCTTGAGCCGTGCCAACTGATCCGGCAGGGACAATTTGATGGCGAGGATATCCTCAGGAGTGTGTTGAAGC
>NZ_CDDK01000030.1:835-1155 GCF_000820225.1 Aeromonas veronii bv. veronii | reverse complement strand
CCTCAGGAGTGTGTTGAAGCTGCGCCGCACCCATGTTGTTCTCCGCATGAAAAATGACCGACTGATTAGTCGGTCTAAATCTAGCTGTTTGTTACCGGAATGTAAAGCTGGCAAGCTGTCTGCCGTTCACCACGAGCTGGACGCAAGAGAGAACTGTGTGTCTCCCCACACTTTTGTGGTTTGCTCGTTGGTGACTTATCTAATAAGGGGTAGTTTTTGGCTATTAACCTACACGGAGAGAGCACTATGACCAGGGAACTGAACAGCTTGTTGGCCCGGCTTGAAGATGTGGTTGAGCGGATGCCGGATTGCTTCAACAC
>NZ_CDDK01000030.1:0-663 GCF_000820225.1 Aeromonas veronii bv. veronii | reverse complement strand
ATGCCGGATTGCTTCAACACCTACGAATTCGCCCAGAAGCTGGCATTGCAATATCAGCCGGAATTCTTTGCCGCGGGCCACTCTCTGGCCGAGCACGAGGGCAAGGTACTGCGGGTGCTGCACCAGAAGATCGCCGAGGCGCTGGCAGGCAGCGAGATGGTAATTGAAGGGGCGCTGCTCCCCTGCGTCACCCCCTGGGGGGAGAAGGCGACCTCACCGCGTTGGCACCGCAAGCACTGAGGATCCGGTCAGGCAGATCACTGCCAGATAGCAGATAACGAACAACGATAAAGGGCGTGGCGCTGGCAACAGGGCCGCGCCGTTTTTTGTGCAGATTGTCGCCAGCAGCGCCCCCGCTGCCGGGAGCAAAGGCCCGGTCTGTGATCCCATGCCGGGATATGGGGCCGTCAGCCGGGTAGACTCTCCCTTTTGCCGAAGGGTTTGTCACCGTAGGAATTTCTCATGAACCATAAAATCATTCTGGATACCGACCCGGGTATCGACGATGCCATGGCCATCCTGTTTGCCGAGGCTCACCCCGCCATCGAGCTGCTCGCCATTACCACCGTTTTTGGCAACGCCACCATCGCCAATGGCACCCGCAACGCCCTCTGGCTCAAGCAGAAGTACGGCATGAAGGCGGATGTGGCCAAAGGCGCGGCT
>NZ_CDDK01000029.1 GCF_000820225.1 Aeromonas veronii bv. veronii | reverse complement strand
TTCTGGGTATCAGCACCATTAAATAGAAAGCCTCCCTGAAAAGGGAGGCTTTTTTGCATCTGTCATTTTTGTGATATCCCCTTACATTCCCTATTCCCGCAACCCCCTCTACTTGCAGCCGACACTGTTTATCTGCTGGTTTGAGTCCTAATGTGTTACTCATTTGACTGCTATTGATGGTTTTATCCAGAGATTTAACCATGATTGATTGACGTAAAACGTTTTACATGTAAAATCCGGCGCGTTTTGCCTATTACGTGGAGAGAGAGCATGGCGCAGGATAACGAATACTGTTTGGGGGCGGTACCCGCCAAAGGGCGCAAAGGTGTGCTGTCGCTGATGCTGGTGATGCTCGGCCTGACCTTCTTCTCTGCCAGCATGTGGACCGGTGGTGCGCTTGGTACCGGGCTGGTATTCGATGACTTCATCAAGGCGGTACTTATCGGCAACTTGTTGCTGGGTATCTACACCGCTTGTCTCGGTTATATCGGTGCCTCAACCGGCCTCTCTACCCATCTGCTGGCTCGTTACTCCTTTGGGGTGAAAGGTTCCTGGCTGCCATCCCTGCTGCTCGGCGGTACTCAGGTCGGCTGGTTTGGCGTTGGTGTGGCGATGTTTGCCCTACCGGTGCAGAAGGCGACCGGCATAGATGTGAACTGGCTGATCGCCATTTCGGGCATGTTGATGACGGTGACCGTCTACTTCGGCATCTCCGCCCTGATGGTGCTGAGCTTTGTGGCCGTACCGGCCATTGCACTGCTTGGCGGCTACTCGGTCTGGCTGGCGGTGACCTCGACCGGTGGCATGGCTGCACTGCAGCAGGTACAACCAAGCAATCCCATCGAGTTCACCACGGCGTTGACCATGGTGGTCGGTTCCTTTATCAGTGCAGGAACCCTGACCGCCGACTTTGTTCGCTTTGGTCGCAAACCCTGGGGCGCCGTCATGATTACCATGGTGGCGTTTTTTTTGGGCAACACGCTAATGTTCGTCTTCGGTGCTGCCGGTGCGGCCGTGACCGGTCAGGCCGATATCTCGGAAGTGATGCTGATGCAGGGGCTGTTGATCCCCGCCATTCTGGTGCTGGGCCTCAATATCTGGACTACCAACGACAACGCTCTCTACGCCTCCGGCCTCGGTTTTGCCAACATTACCGGTCTCAAGAGCAAGCCACTCAGCGTGATCAACGGCCTCATCGGTACGGCTTGTGCCCTCTGGCTTTACAACAACTTTGTCGGCTGGCTGGCCTTTTTGAGTACGGCAATTCCGCCGATCGGTGGCATTATCATCATGGATTTCCTGCTCAATCGTGAGCGTTACCGTCAGTTTGCCGATCAGCAGTTCGAGACGGTGCGCTGGCAGGCGCTGGTCGCCACGGCAGTCGGGGTGGCTGTCGGCAAGTGGCTGCCGGGCATAGTGCCACTCAACGCGGTATTGGGCGCCGCCTTCACCTATTTCATTCTGGTTCGCCTCACCCAGCGGCCGGTTCTGGTACAGGAAGCTAACAAATGCTGATTCAACATATTCGTTTGGCCGATCGGGAAGGGTTGTGGCAGATCCGCTGTCAGGATGGGGTCATCACCGCCATCGAACCCCATGACGAACATGCCGTCGCCGGTCGGGTGCTGGACGGGGAGGGCGGTCTGGCGATCGCTCCCTTTATCGAACCCCACATTCACCTCGATACCACCCAGACGGCGGGCGAGCCGAGCTGGAACCTCTCCGGCACCCTGTTCGAGGGGATCGAGCGCTGGGCCGAGCGCAAGGCGCTGCTGACCCATGAGGATGTGAAACAGCGCGCCATCCAGACGCTGAAGTGGCAGATTGCCAACGGCATCCAGTTTGTCCGTACTCACGTCGATGTCTCCGATCCCAATCTGGTGGCGCTCAAGGCGATGCTGGAGGTGCGGGAGGAGATGAAGGAGTGGGTCGAGCTGCAGATCGTCGCCTTCCCGCAGGAGGGGATCCTCTCCTACCCCAACGGCAAGGCACTGCTGGAGGAGGCGCTCAAGCTGGGGGCTGACGTGATTGGCGCGATCCCCCACTTCGAGTTTACCCGGGAATATGGGGTCGAAAGTCTGCACTACATCTTCGATCTTGCGGAGAAGTATCAGGTTCTGGTCGATGTGCACTGCGACGAGATCGATGACGAGCAGTCCCGTTTCATCGAGACGCTGGCAACCCTGGCCTACGAGCGGGGTATCGGTCATAGAGTCACCGCCAGCCACACCACCGCCATGCACTCCTACAACGGCGCTTATGCTTCCCGCCTGTTCCGGCTGCTGAAGATGGCGGACATCAACTTCGTGGCCAATCCGCTGGTGAACATTCACCTGCAGGGGCGGTTCGATACCTATCCCAAACGCCGCGGCATTACCCGGGTGAAGGAGATGCTGGAGGCGAACATCAACGTCTGCTTCGGTCACGACGACGTGTTCGATCCCTGGTACCCCATGGGCACCGCCAACATGTTGCAGGTGCTGCACATGGGGCTGCATGTCTGCCAGATCATGGGCTACGAGCAGATCAACGACGGTCTGAAGCTGATCAGCAGCCACAGCGCCCGCACCCTGAACGTGCAGGATCGTTATGGCATAGAGGTGGGCAAACCGGCCAACCTGTTGATCCTGCCTGCCGACAACGGCTTCGATGCGGTGCGCCGTCAGGTGCCGGTGCGTTACTCGATCCGCCACGGCAAGGTGATTGCCCAGACCCGTCCGGCCCAGACCGAAATCGTGCTGGGTCAGCCAGAGCCCATCGATTTTCGCCGCTGAGATTTCAATCAGGCTGGATGTCGATTAGTTCCGCCTCTGGGCACAAGGGCCGCCATTGCGACATAATGGCGGCCTGACCCTGAGGGAGTGACACCATGCAAACCTGGTTCTATGTTGCTGCAGGGGGCGCCATCGGCGCCTGCCTTCGTTTTGGGATTGCCGAACTGATGGCCTTGCTGCTGGGGCGCCACTTTCCTTACGGGACTCTGGTGGTCAACGTGGTGGGCTCTTTCATCATGGGGGTGGCATTTGCCCTCATCAGTCATGGTCATGTGGTAGAACACCCGATGAAGCCGCTGCTGATGGTGGGGATCCTCGGTGCCCTGACTACTTTCTCTTCCTTTGCCCTCGATACGGTAGTGCTGGCTCAACATGGAGCCTATCTGAAAGCGCTGCTCAATATCGGTCTCAATCTCTTCCTCTGTCTTGCCATGGTGGTGCTGGGCATGCAGTTGGTTGCGAGCCGGGTTTAAGGTGTCCGGACGCCAGTGGCTCTGGTAAACTGGCGGCCATTCTTTGCTCTATGGGTGTTTAAGGGATGTCAGAACAAGCAACGACAACGCATTTTGGCTTTAAAACCGTGGCCGCGACCGAGAAGGAAACTCTGGTAGCAGGTGTCTTCCATTCGGTGGCAGCCAAGTATGATCTGATGAACGATCTGATGTCGTTCGGCATCCACCGCCTGTGGAAGCGCTTCACCATCGACTGTTCCGGTGTGCGCAAGGGCCAGAAGGTGCTGGATCTGGCCGGTGGTACCGGTGACTTGACCGCCAAGTTTTCCCGCATCGTCGGCGAGACCGGTCAGGTGGTGCTGGCGGATATCAACGATTCCATGCTGAAAGTGGGCCGCGACAAGCTGCGCAATCTGGGGGTCGCCAACAACGTCTCCTACGTGCAGGCCAATGCCGAGGCTCTCCCCTTCCCGGATAACCACTTCGACGTCATCACCATCGGCTTCGGCCTGCGCAACGTCACCGACAAGGACAAGGCGCTCGCCTCCATGTTCCGGGTGCTCAAGCCGGGTGGCCGTCTGCTGGTGCTGGAGTTCTCCAAGCCGGTCAGCGAAGTGATCGCCAAGCTCTATGATCTCTACTCCTTCAAACTGCTGCCGAAAATGGGCGAAATCGTCGCGAACGACAGTGAAAGCTACAAATATCTGGCAGAGTCCATCCGCATGCACCCGGATCAGCAGACCCTGGCTGGCATGATGGAAAATGTCGGGTTCGAACAGGTGGAGTACTTCAATCTGACTCAGGGTGTGGTCGCCCTGCACCGCGGTTACAAGTTTTAAGGTTGCCTATGCCGATGGATGCCATGGTCACCGCGGTGATCGAAACCAGCCTCAACCAGTTGCTGGCGCTGGACAAACAGAGCCCGGAGCGGCTGCGCAAACTGGTGGGCAAGGTGCTCAAGCTGGAGCTGCGTGAACTCAAGCCGCTCTGGTTCGTCTTCTCCGAGCGTCGGCTGGATGTGCTGGCCCAGCATGAAGGGGAGGCCGATGCGGTGCTCAGTCTCTCCCTGACCGCCCTCGGTCTGCTGAAAGACCCGTCCGCTCTGACCCGCTATATCCGCGAGGAGAAGCTGGATCTGAGCGGTGATCCCCAGCTGGTGCAGGCATTCAGCGTGCTGCTGGGTGAGCTGGATATCGACTGGGAGGAGGAGCTGTCGCGCTATACCGGCGACGTGCTGGCCCACACCCTGTTCAGCGGTGCCCGTCAGGCGCGTCGCCTGGTCGGTCGCGAGCTGTGCCGCACCCGCAGCCAGCTGGCGGAATATCTGACCGAAGAGGCCCGCCTCGCCCCCGGCCCGCTGGAAGTGGCGAGTTTCAACGATGACGTCGAGGTGCTGGCCCAGCAGCTCAAGGCCGTCGAACTGCGGCTGGCCCGCTTCGAACAGCAGGTGACCTGATGACCCCGAAGGAGTTCAAACGCCTCTATCGCATCATCACCATCCTGCTGGAGCAGGGCATCGACGAACTGGTACCCGCCCGCTATCAACCCTGGCCGGGTCGTCTGGCCCGTCGCTCCCTGTTCTGGCTCAAGAACAAGCAACCGGATCTCAGCCGCGGTGCTCGCATTCGCCTCGCCTTCGAGGCTCTTGGCCCCATCTTCATCAAGTTTGGCCAGATGCTCTCGACCCGCCGCGACCTGTTGCCGCCGGACATTGCCGAGGAGCTGGCCCTGCTGCAGGACAGGGTGCCCCCCTTCTGTGGTCAGGCGGCGCGCCAGCAGATCGAGCTGAGCCTGGGTTGTCCCATCGAAACCCTGTTTGACGACTTCGACGAGACGCCGCTGGCGTCGGCCTCCATCGCGCAGGTGCATACTGCCCGGCTGAAGGAGAGTGGCCGCGAGATCGTCATCAAGGTGATCCGCCCCGATATCGAGCCAGTCATCGAGGCCGACCTGCGACTGATGCAGGCGCTGGCCCGTCTGGTGGCCCGCTTCGTGCCCCAGAGCGCGCGATTGCGCCCCATCGAGGTGGTGGAGGAGTATCGCAAGACCATCCTCGACGAGCTCAATCTGATGCGTGAAGCGGCCAATGCCATCCAGCTACGCCGCAATTTCACCGGCTCCGAGGCGCTCTATGTGCCTGAAATCATCACCGATCTCTGCCGTGAGCAGGTGCTGGTGATGGAGCGGATCTACGGTATTCCGGTCTCCGATATACCAGCGCTGGAGGCCAACGGTACCAACATGAAGCTGCTGGCCGAGCGCGGGGTAGAGGTTTTCTTCACCCAGGTGTTCCGCGACAGCTTCTTCCATGCCGATATGCACCCAGGCAACATCTTTGTCTCTTACGAACATCCGGAAAACCCGCTCTGGATCGGCATCGACTGCGGCATCGTCGGTACCCTCAATCGGGAAGACAAACGCTATCTGGCGGAGAACTTCCTCGCCTTCTTCAACCGCGACTATCGTCGGGTGGCAGAGCTGCACGTGGAGTCGGGCTGGGTACCGGCAGACACCAAGGTGGACGAGTTCGAGTTCGCCATCCGCACCGTGCTGGAGCCTATCTTCGAGAAGCCGCTCTCCGAAATTTCGTTCGGTCACGTGCTGCTCAACCTGTTCAACACCGCGCGTCGCTTCCATATGACGGTGCAGCCGCAGCTGGTGCTGCTGCAAAAGACCCTGCTCTATGTGGAAGGGTTGGGGCGTCAGCTCTACCCGCAGCTCGATTTGTGGCAGACCGCCAAGCCGTTCCTCGAAAACTGGATGCACGAACAGGTAGGGCCCAAGTCGGTATTGAACGCCATCAAGGAGAAGGCGCCATTCTGGGCGGAGAAGCTGCCGGAGCTGCCGGAGCTGGTCTATGAGACTCTGCGTCAGACCCGTCATCAGCAGCGTCATTTCGACCAGATGTTTGCCGAGTTCCGCCGTCACAGCCGTCGGCAGGGGCAGGCCCGCTACCTCTTAGGGGTTGGAGCCAGCCTGCTATTGGCGGGTGTATTCTTGCTGACCCAAAAACAACACATTGAGTGGGGACAAGCCAGTCTCGCCGGTGCAGCCCTCTGCTGGCTGGTCGGCTGGTTGCGAACCCGTTCCCATTAATCAACAACTGCGCCGTCAGGCGCCTGTTCTGGAGAGAAAATCATGGGTGGTATCAGTATTTGGCAATTGTTGATCATTGCAGTCATCGTCGTGCTGCTGTTCGGTACCAAGAAACTGCGCGGCATTGGCGGTGATCTGGGCGCGGCGGTCAAAGGGTTCAAGAAAGCCCTCTCCGACGAGCCGGCTGATGCCAAGGCCGAGCAGAAAGATGCCGAGTTTCCCCCGAAACAGCTGAACGAAGCGGCCACTCAGAGCAGTGAGACCGCCAAGCAGAAAGACAAAGACCAGGCCTAAGCCATGTTCGATATCGGTTTTTGGGAGCTGGTCGTTATCGGTGTGGTAGCACTGGTGGTACTGGGGCCCGAGCGGCTGCCGGTTGCCATCCGCACGGCTACCCACTGGATCCGCCTCATTCGTTCGACCGCGAACTCGGTCAAGTCCGAGCTGGAGCAGGAGCTCAAGTTGCAAGAGCTGCATAACGACCTCAAGAAGGCCGAACAGTTGCAGATGAGCAACCTGAGCCCCGAGCTGCAGGAGTCCATCGAACAGCTCAAGGCGGCGGCCCAGTCGGTCAATCGCCCCTATCAGGTGGAGAACGAGATCCGTCCGCCGCGCCCCGAGCCGGTCGCCCAGGCTGAGCCTGCCACGCCGGTGGAGCCTGCGGTGCAACTGAGCCACGACGTGCCGCCGGTTAACAGCCAGCGGGAGAGCGAGCCGGTGCCGGTCAGCGACTCTGCAGTAAAAGGGGAGGTGAAGCCATGAGTCAGGCCGAACAACCCCTGATCAGCCATCTGGTTGAGCTGAGAACCCGCTTGCTGCGCTCCATTACCGCCATTCTGGTGGTGTTTCTGGCGCTGATCTACTTCTCCAACAACATCTACGACTTCGTGGCCCAGCCGCTGCTCAGCCAGTTGCCGGAAGGGACCAGCATGATCGCGACGGATGTGGCGACCCCCTTCCTGACGCCGATCAAGCTGACCCTGGTGGTCTCCTTCTTCGTGGCGATCCCCTATCTGCTCTATCAGGCCTGGGCCTTTATCGCCCCCGGTCTGTACCAGCATGAGCGGCGCCTGATCATGCCGTTGGTGGTCTCCAGTGCCCTGTTGTTCTATGCGGGGATGGCGTTCGCCTACTACGTGGTGTTCCCGCTGGTGTTCGGTTTCTTCACCAGTACCGCCCCTGCCGGGGTGACGGTGGCGACCGACATCGCCAGCTATCTGGACTTCGTACTGACCCTGTTCTTCGCGTTCGGGGTGGCGTTCGAAATTCCGGTGGCGACCATACTGCTCTGCTGGACTGGCGTGACCACACCGCAAAACCTGAAGGAGAAACGTCCTTACGTTGTCGTCGGGGTGTTTGTGGTCGGCATGCTGCTGACGCCGCCTGATGTCTTCTCCCAGACCCTGCTCGCCATTCCGATGTGGGCGCTGTGGGAGATTGGTCTGTTCTTCGCCCGCTTCTACGTGAAGAAAGAGGATGAAGAGCAACAGGAACAACCGGATGTGGAGAGCTGAGGCTCTGTTCGTCACCTGTTTGCCAGACGGTGAGAGGATGACTAAGTCCGCAGGAATAGCAGAACGAGGGGAGCTTAGGCTCCCTTCCTCTTTTCATGCTCCCGTTCGAGGCGTATGGTAAGACCCCATTCGGTAGATGGTTTTCAAATACCTGATATGTATTCCTTTTGTCTGGAACGTCTCATCCCATGATCGATATCGGTTTAAACCTGACCAGCAGCCAGTTCGCCGGTGAACAGCCTGAGCTGGTGGCCCGTGCCCGCGCCGTCGGAGTGGAAGCGCTGATCCTGACCGGTACCGATCTGGCTGGTAGCCGCGAGAGCGCCGAGTTGGCCGCCCGCTGGCCGGGCTACTGCTTCTCCACCGCCGGGGTACACCCTCACGACGCCAAGAGTGTCGATGCGGCGACCCTGCCCGCCTTGCGCGAGCTGGCAGCCTTGCCGCAGGTGGTGGCTATCGGCGAGTGCGGCCTCGACTACAACCGCGATTTCTCCCCCCGTCCGGTGCAGGATGCGGTATTCGACGCCCAGCTGGCACTGGCTGCCGAGCTCGGGATGCCGGTGTTTCTCCACTGTCGCGATGCCCACGCCCGTTTTATCGAGATCCTCCGTCCCTGGTTGCCGAAACTACCGGGAGCCGTGCTGCACTGCTTCACCGGTTCCGACGAGGAGCTGGACGAGTGTCTGGCGCTGGGGCTGCATATCGGGGTGACCGGCTGGCTCTGCGATGAGCGCCGTGGTCAGCTGCTGCGCGAACAGGTAGCGCGTATTCCGGCCGGTCGGCTGATGATCGAGACCGATGCCCCCTATCTGGTGCCGCGAGATCTGAAACCGCGCCCGAAACGCAACGAACCTGCTTTTTTGCCGCACATCGCCCAGGTGGTGGCGGCCTGTCGTGGTGAAGCGCCCGAGGCCTTGCTGGCCCACACCCGGGCCACCTCCGCCGCGTTCTTCCAACTTCCTCTCCAGGAGTGATTCATGGCTACAACTCTTCCGGGCGCCTTTCCGGGCCGCCGCCTGCGCCGTCTGCGCAAACATGATTTCAGCCGTCGTCTGGTGCGCGAGAACGTACTGACCGTCAACGATCTCATCTATCCGGTGTTCGTGCTGGAGGGGGAGAACCGTCGGGAAGCCGTTCCCTCCATGCCGGGGGTGGAGCGTCTCTCCATCGATCTGCTGCTGATCGAGGCTGCCGAGCTGGTGGAGCTGGGCGTGCCTGCCATCGCCCTGTTCCCGGTGACCCCGCTGGAGAGCAAGAGCCTGATGGCGGAAGAGGCCTACAACCCGAACGGGCTGGCCCAGCGCACCGTGCGTGCCCTCAAGGCCCGCTTCCCGGAGCTGGGGGTCATCACCGATGTGGCGCTCGATCCGTTCACCACCCACGGTCAGGACGGCATCATCGATGACGAAGGCTATGTGCTGAACGACATCACCACCGAGATCCTGATCAAGCAGGCGCTCTCCCATGCCGAGGCCGGGGTCGATATCGTGGCGCCGTCCGACATGATGGATGGCCGCATCGGTGCCATCCGTGCCGCGCTGGAAGAGAACGGCTTCATCAACACCCAGATCATGGCCTACTCCGCCAAGTACGCCTCCTGCTACTACGGCCCGTTCCGCGATGCGGTCGGCTCTGCCGGCAACCTCGGCAAGAGCAATAAGGCCACCTATCAAATGGATCCGGCCAACAGCAACGAGGCCCTGCACGAAGTGGCGCTGGATATTCAGGAAGGGGCCGACAGCGTGATGGTCAAGCCGGGTATGCCCTATCTGGACGTGATCCGTCAGGTGAAGGATCAGTTCGGCGTGCCGACCTTTGCCTATCAGGTGAGTGGTGAGTACGCCATGCACATGGCGGCGATCCAGAACGGCTGGCTGAAAGAGAAGGAGTGCATCATGGAGTCCCTGCTCTGCTTCAAGCGGGCCGGGGCCGACGGCATCCTCACCTACTTCGCCAAGCGCGTGGCGCAGTGGCTGAAGGAAGATGCCCGTTAAGCCGGGTTGAAGAGAGAAACGAGAGGGGGAGCCGATGGCTCCCCCTCTGTCGTTATGGCTCTCTTTTGGTCACGAGCGGCTGATTACAGCTTGGTCCAGGCATCGCTCCAGTGGCTGCCGGTACCCGGGGCATAGTGGCTGGTCGAGCCGCCACACCAGCCGCTGTACGGCCAGGGTTTGCACTCGTAGTCGCCACCGGCATTGCTGACCCGTTCACCACTCTGATAAGCGGTGCCCGCAACATAGGCCGGGTAGCTGCCGTTACCACCGTCACTGTCACCACCTGGAGCCTGTTCCACCAACGTCAGGGTGAAGCGGCGCTCGAAGCCCTGCTTGCTCCCCTCCGCCATGCCCGCCAGCAGCAGCTCGTAACTGCCGGCCGCTAGGCCCGACTGCGTCAGCTGCAGGGAACCCTGACCATCGATCAGAGCGCTGCCGGTAGCGACCGGATTGCCATCCTGCAACAGGGTCGCGGTGACGGTCACCGGGTTGGCGGTGGTCAGCGTCAGGCCCAGATTGAGAGCACCGTTAACGATGGAATATTCAGACGCCAGGTCGGTGACGGTGAAGTCACTGCTGCTACCGGTAGTTGGGAGAATAAAGTCGCCACTGAGGTAGTTAATCTGAGTCCAGTTACTACTGAACGTCCAGTGACGGCCATTCGTGTGATAGACGTTGACTAGCTGGGTGCACTGATTGGCCTCATTGATATAGCCAATCCCATACGCCGCATTCTGATTGACATAACACAAGGGCCGCCCGTTTTGATGCAAAACCGGCTGATTTAAGCGCCCAGGTTGATGCAGTGACAGCCAGTCAAACTGATCCACCGCCGAGTTCAGCGGGATAAAGCTGCCATCCGGCTGATGGTATTGCACAAACTCACCGGCCTCGCAGCGATAGCCTGCCCCCGCCGGCTCGACATAGCCATAATAGAACTCACCATCTGGCTGGGTGAAGCGACACACACTGCGCTTTTCTTGTAGCTTTGGCTGTTGCTTCATTAACAACCGCTCTTGATTATTGAGACCGCTCAGTTGCTGCGCCGTGAATTCAGTGCCATTTGCTACCCATCCTTGCGGCATGGTGGAGAATTGCATGAAGTAGTGGTCGGTATAGTACATGTGGCTGTCAGCGCGGTGCTTGCGAGCCCCCTGGCTGACCGAGTTGTAGCGATAGATGTCGTTTTCCGGCTTGTGGAAACCGTTGAGATCATCGTCCAGATAGGGCAGGTCGCCATTGCGGATATGGTAGTTGGCCATGCCCGTCATCAGGGGATGCCAGCCGTGGCTGCCACGGGCAAACGCGCTCTCATGGCTGTAGGACTTCCCATCGAAGCCATGGCCAAATTCGTGGGCAATGATGCCCCAGCTGCCGTAGTAGTGGCTGACAAAGTTAAAGGTATCGACCCCGGTGATGCCACCACTCCCCAGCCCGCCCCCCATGGCGGTGATCCCCAGGTTGAGGTAGGGGCGCTTCATCAGGCTGTGGTAGTAGTAGTCATAATCGGCTGCCGTAAAGATCCCGTTCGGCACATAGCTGTTGCCGCCATTGCCAAACATCTCGTAGCCGTTCACCGCCTTGAAGTTGTACCAGACGTGCTTGAACTCCTCGGTCGAGACCATGTAGGCCAGGTTGGTGGCGATGATCAGCCACTCGCGGGCGTAGAGGGCATTGATGGGGCGCCAGGAGCCGCTGGTGTTGGTGGCGAAGCGCACGTTCCAGCTTGGCTTGAGGCGTGCCAGCTTCTGGGCAAACGGATCCGAGTTGGAGCTGAACCTGTGCTCGAACTGGGCAGGCAGATTGATGCTGTTGTCGAGCAGGTTGTTGAGATCAAACACACCATCGCGGCTGGCGCTGTTGAAGCGTCCCTGCTCGCCAAAGGCGGTCAGTGGCAGGGTGATTTGGGCATAGGCGGGCAGGCGATCGAGCTGGCCCAGGATCAGCCACTTGTTGATACCGTTCAGGCGTGACTCGATATTGATGTCATGCAGCTCTCTGGCGGCATAGTTGGTGATGCGCACCGTGTCGTTATCAAGCAGCTCGGTCTTGACCAGCGAATTGATGTTGACCGAACGCTGGGCGCGATCGATCAACACCTCGTAGGGTTCATCATTGCGCAGTATGTAGCTGACTGCGGCCGGCATCAGCTGATCGAAGATCAGCGGGCGAGCCGGCAACTGCTCGTCGGCCGTGAAGCTGATCTCCTTGCTCAGCAGCTGGTTGAAACCCAGGCCGCGTTCGTTGGCGGTGACAAGCGCCGAGCCCGCCAGCTGGAGATCTTTCAGTGCCGCCACGGGCTGCCGGTTGATCTCCCGGACAGTAAAGGTCGGGTTCTTGAACTGAAAGTCGTTGGCGATCAGGGTATCGACATCATGCCACTCGATGCGGTCCTTGAAGTTCACCACCAGCCGATCGCCATCCATGTCGATTTTTTGCAGATTGCTGTCAGCGATCACCTGCTCAGGCGCCAGCGGTGTGTTGCTGGCGATGGCATCAGCCAGTTTGCGCAAGTCATAGATGTAGTAGTTTTTGCCGGCGGTATGGGCCAGGAGATAGTCACCCACCTGATGGAGTTGCACCAGACGGTGGCTGTATTTTCCTTCAAAGGCGAGCCGACCGGCGATGGGGGTCTTGAGGCTGTTCTCCGGCGTCACATCCTGCTGGCGGTAGACCTTGATCTCGCTCAGCGCATCGGCCACTAGCACGTAATCCTGATTGGCAAAGACGGCCTGGGCGCGGTGCAGGCTGTTGCTGCCGGAATCCCGACCGGTTCCCAGGGTGGTGACATGGCGATGCTCGTCGGCCAGATCGAAGATATCGACCCGGTGCGAGTAGCGCGAGACCACGTAGAGCAGGTTGTTGCGGACAAACAGTTCGCTGATCTGGTTGTAGGCCGTGGCATTGCCGGTTTCGGTGCCGCGGATCTCGCCAATCTGCTGGCGGCTCGGGATATCGATAATGGCCACATGGCCCGGATTGCCGTTCTGGCTGACATATAGCCGATCCTGATAGCGCTCGACCGCCGTGATCAGGCTGGCGTCCAGCCCCAGCTGGTCGGCCGTCAGCTCCTCGCCTTTGTCCAGATATTGCAGCGAGGTGGCAAACGAGTTGACGCTGCAGGAGCTGGTCTCCATCACCACCCGGGTGCGTTCGCCATTCTGGATCTGGCCGTGGGGGAAGTACTCCAGCAGACAGCCGTTGCCGTAGTCATAGTTGCCAAAGCGTTTGTTGACCGCAACGACCCCACCGTCGTACCAGGTCAGCTCCCACTCCTCATCGAAGAAATCAAAGACGTTACGAATGGCTGTTTCGTCGAAAAAGTGGGGTTTGGGCAGATCGAACAGGATGTGGTTATCCGCTGTCAGCGGGTAGAGCAGGCCGTTGATGGCAAGGTGTCGCTTGCCATCCTTGATGATCACGTTCTGCTCGTCAGCCGCACTCTGGTGCAGCGCGGCGAGGCGCGCCGTCATCTGCTCGTAGTGCTCCTGATAGGTTTGTTTGAAATAGGCTTGTTCGCGCTCATCGGCCACGACATGGGCCGACAGCAGCAGACCGAGCAGGGTGGCAAGCTTGGTGGTTCTTGGCATGGTGATTTCCTTATCTTGGTGGTTGTTGGACGTTTTTTGGTGCTTGGCAAGCATGTAAAAGAGAGGGGCTAACCCGTCCGGGTCAGCGCATCCTGCCCATCGGCAGCGTGGCCAACGGGCAGGATATGGGCGGGGGCCTGTCGGCCCCCGTTAGTGGTTGGGGCAAGGTCAGAGCTTGATCCAGGCATCGCTCCAGGCAGAGCCTGTACCCGGCGCATAGTGGCTGGTCGAGCCGCCACACCAGCCGCTGTAGGGCCAGGGTTTGCACTCGTAGTTGCCACCGGCATTGCTGACCCGATCACCGGCCTGATAGCCGGTGTTGGGGGCGTAGGCCGGGTAGTCACCCTCGCCACCCCCGCTGCTCTCTTCGGTCAGCGCAACTTGGAAGCGCTGCACCACCGGCTGCTGGCCATCTGCCAAGCCGGTGATGACTACTTCGTAGCTGCCATCGGTGACATTGCTGCCCTGCAGTACCTGGGTGCTGGTGCCGTTCACCTGGCTGCTGGTGGTACCGTGGCTGTGGCCGCTCTGCTCCAGAGTCGCGGTGATCTGTACCGGGTTGGCGGTGGTCAGGTTGAAGCGGATGCTGACCTGACCGTTGACTATGGTGTACTCGCTCGCCATGGCGCTGACGGTGAAGTCGCTGCTGCCTTCGGCGGGTGGCGTTGTGCCGCCGCAGTCGCTGTCGCCCTGTACGCGCCAGACGCCCCAGTCACCCGTGGTGCCCGGCTCTTCGTTCTGGGTCCACCAGCCTGCCAGCCAGTTCTTGCCGTTGTGGCTGACGATGTCGCCGCCCACGTAGACCTTCTTGGCATCCCAGCTGTTTTCACAGACGGCGCCCTGCTCCCTGACGGTCACGTTGCGCTGCTGGGTTACCTGCTGACCGGCGCTGTCGCTCACCTGATAGGTGAGGGTGTAGCGGCCGACCTTGCTGCTGTCGACGTTGCCGCTGACCTTGATTTGGGTGGTCAGGTCGCCATCTTCTTCATCATGGGCGCTGACGCCAGCCATCGGATCGAAAGCGGTACCCAGTTCCAGCGTGGTGTCGGTGACCCCACTGAATACCGGCTTCATGCTGTAGACCTCGATGGTACGTACCTGCTCGGTGACGTTGTTGTCGCGATCGCTCACCTTGTAGGTGAGGGGGTATAGGCCGATGCGCTGGCTGTCTACCGAACCTTCCACCTGGATCTGGCCAGTCAGGTCGCCATCTTCCTTGTCGTTGGCACTGACACCGGCCAGCGGATCAAAGGCGGTGCCCTGCTTGATGCGGGTATCGCTCAGGCCGCTGAACACCGGCTTGCCGTTGTCGACCGGGGGCGTGATCTCCTGATCGTGGATGAAGGGGCCGTAGCTCTTGATGAAGGATTCGTTGTAGGAGTGACCGGCGGCGTTGCGGCCCATGTCCCAGTTGATGGACCAGGTCATCACGCCACGCAGCGGTTGCCCCTCGCTCTTCAGGCGGTTGAAGGCGTTGTAGAGCTTCTGCGGATCCTGCACATAGCCGGTGGCGGCGGCGTCGATGTTGGTCGGAATGCCGAACACCAGCTTGTCATGGGGGATCTTGTAGAAGCCGCGGGTTCCGTTGCTCAGCGAATCCGCCATGTAGTAGATGAACTCTTCTTTCAGGGCATCGTTGTTCTGGGCAATCCAGCCGATGTCATCGATATAGATACCGTCGCCACCCTGGTTGTAGAACTGGGGGTTGATCCAGTCGTAGTAGCCTTCCAGATTGCGGATATAGGGGATGTAGGCGCCAGTCTGGGTCAGATAGGGGAACTCCGGTGCCATGGTGATGAGGAAGTTTTTCCCCTGGGCGCGGTAGTGATCCTTGACCAGACGCAGGGCCGCCGGGATCACGGTCTGGTTGTCGGCGGCAGTGATGGCGGCCTGTTCCAGATCGATATCCAGCCCGTCGAAGCCATAGGTCTCCACCAGACGGATGATCTCGTCGGCAAAGGCCTGCTCCTGACCCTTGCGCAGCTCGATGTGCGCATCGGCACCGCCCAGCGCCAGCAGCACGGCACGGCCCTGACGGTTCAGCTCGGCAATCTGCTCGATAAACTGGCTTTCGCTCATGCCGATGGCCGGGTCGAGTTTGAAAGTGGGGATGGGATCGCTGCCATAGACCTTCATGAAGGAGACATCGACCACGTTGTATTGCGGGTTGACCTGATCGAGCTTGACGCAGGGGGCGATACCGCCCTTGTAGCCCGAGCCGTCACACCAGTTGTGCCAATAGCCGACCACTACGCCGGACTGGGGGTTGACCATCGCCTGACCGGCACTGGCGGCATATGCCATGGGGGCGCCCATGCCGAGCAGGCAGCCAAGCAGGGATAATTTGAGTTTGTTCATCGTCTCTCCGTACAGTGCAAATGGGGCGTCGGTTGTGATCGGACGTCCCCGGGGGCAGCCCCGCTGTCATAGGTGTTTTCCCTTAGACCGGTGGCTTTGCGTCGCGCCCTTTCGGGTCACTTTGCCTTTTTCACCCGATTTCTGTGCAGCACAGAGAATCAAGTGACCTGCATGGCAGGTTGCCTATGATAGATGCTTGAAAATAAATTAATCAATAGTTGGTTTTGATTCTAATTGACTGAAAAATATTGATAATTTGTTACATTCACCACATTTTGTCCGTTTCCATGATTGGGCATGACGGTACTTGGCTGGCTGCTGTGGCGCCGGTAAATGGCGACTTTTTGCCCCTTGAAAGTAGCGGTAAGAGCCAAAAAAGGCCCACAGATTCATTCTGTTACTGGCTGTTGATAGCAAAACTGCAGCAACGGCAGAGATCCGGGTCGCAATGGCTGGAAAAGTACAGGGTTGCGGCGGATTCCCGCTTGATTATTGCGTGGCTTGGCCACATGTTAGAAAGCCATACAGAGCTGCTAAAGCGGTCTGTTCAAGACCAAACAAGAGGTAACCGGGATGAATAACCCTTTGCTGACAATGGATTCGCTGCCCCCTTTCAGCCAGATCAAGCCGGAGCAGGTGCAGCCTGCCGTGATTCAGGCGATTGCTGATTGCAAGCAGAAGATCAGCGATGTGCTGGCCCAGCGTGATCCCCATACCTGGGATAGCCTGATTGCCCCGCTGGAAGAGGTAAATGACCGCCTGTCACGGATCTGGTCACCGGTCAGCCACCTCAACTCCGTACTCAACAGCGAAGCGCTGCGCGAGGCCCATGATGCCTGCCTGCCGCTGCTCTCCGAATTCCAGACCTATGTCGGTCAGCATGAAGGGCTCTATCAGGCCTATCTGGCCCTCTCCCAGAGCGATGATTTCCCGCTGCTGAGCGGCGCCCAGCGTAAGGAGATCCAGAATACCCTGCGTGACTTCCGCCTCTCCGGTATCGGTCTGCCTGCCGAGGCGCAGCTGCGCTATGGCGAGATTCAGGCCCGCCTCTCCGAGCTGGCCTCCCGTTTCAGCAACAACGTGCTGGATGCAACTCAGGGCTGGCACAAGCTGGTGGCCGATGAAGCCGAACTGGCCGGTCTGCCCGACAGCGTGCGTGCCGCTGCCCGTCAGATGGCTGAACTTAAAGGCAAAGAGGGCTGGCTGTTCACGCTGGATATCCCTTCCTACCTGCCGGTGATGATGTATGCCGACAACCGCGAGCTGCGCGCCGAGATGTACGAAGCCTTCACCACTCGCGCCTCCGATCAGGGCCCCAATGCGGGCAAGTGGGACAACTCCGCCATCATGAGCGAGCTGCTCACCCTGCGCCGCGAACTGGCCCAGCTGCTGGGCTTTGCCAACTATGCCGAGCTCTCCCTGGCCACCAAGATGGCGGACAAGACCGAACAGGTGGTGAGCTTCCTCACCGATCTGGCGGCCAAATCCCTGCCGCAAGGCAAGGCCGAGCTGGAGGAGATTCGCGCCTTCGCCGCCGAGCAGCATGGTCAGAGCGAGCTGGCCGCCTGGGATCTCGCCTACTACGCCGAGAAGCTCAAGCAGCACAAGTTCTCCATCTCCGATGAGCAGCTGCGCCCCTACTTCCCCGCCAGCAAGGTGGTGAAAGGGCTGTTCGAAGTGGTGAAGCGGGTGTTCGGCATGAAGGTGCGTGAGCGCCTCGGCATCGACACCTGGCATCCTGACGTGCGCTTCTACGACATCTTCGATAGCGAGGATGAGCTGCGCGGCAGCTTCTATCTCGACCTCTACGCCCGCGAGCACAAGCAGGGCGGGGCCTGGATGGATGTCTGTCTGGGTCGTCGCTACCGTCAGGATGGCTCGCTGCAAAAACCGGTGGCCTACCTGACCTGCAACTTCAACGGCCCGGTGGATGGCAAGCCTGCGCTGTTCACCCACAACGAAGTGGTCACCCTGTTCCATGAGTTTGGCCACGGCATCCACCACATGCTGACCCGCATCGATGTGGCCGGCGTGGCCGGTATCAACGGCGTGGCCTGGGATGCGGTGGAGCTGCCGAGCCAGTTCCTCGAGAACTGGTGCTGGGAGTCTGAGGCGCTGGCCTTTATCTCCGGCCACTACGAGACCGGCGAGCCGTTGCCTGCCGATCTGCTGGAGAAGATGCTGACCGCCCGCAACTTCCAGGCGGCGATGCAGATGCTGCGCCAGCTGGAGTTCGCCCTGTTCGACTTCCGTCTCCATCAGGAGTTTGATCCGGCCAATCCGGCACAGCTCCCGGCGCTGCTGGATGAGGTGCGCAGTCAGGTAGCAGTGATGACGCCGCCAGCGTTCAACCGCTTCCAGCACAGCTTCTCCCACATCTTCGCGGGCGGCTATGCGGCGGGCTACTACAGCTACAAGTGGGCCGAGGTGCTCTCTGCCGATGCCTTCTCCCGCTTCGAGGAGGAGGGGATCTTCAACCCGGCGACCGGCCAATCCTTCCTGAAGAATATTCTGGAGAAGGGGGGCTCGAAGGAGCCGATGGAGCTGTTCCGAGCCTTCCGTGGCCGTGAGCCCAAGGTGGATGCACTGCTGCGACACAGCGGGATCGCTGCCTGAGATTCCTGGCCCGCCGCCTGTGTGAGCTTCAAGCAGGTACACTGTTTTGCGGCATAGTGGGATCGAGTCGTGATTTCTGCGACAAAAAGGGACCTTTTGGTCCCTTTTTTCAAGGCTTTTTAATATCTTGCTGATTGCATATTTGCACTGCCCACGGCTCTTCAGTAGAGTCGTGTTCTAACCTTCAAGGAGAGAAAGCCACTTGCCATGAGGCGAGCACTCGATTCCGTCTATCAAATCATCTCCAGTCTGGCTCATTCGAGCGGCCAGGGATATTTCGATACCTTTGTGAGTGAAATCGCCGCTGCTGTGATGGCTGATGTCGTCCTGATCGCCAGCAGGGAATCAAATGCTACCCACCTGACGGTTCAGGCTGCCCATCCCTCCTCTCTTGACCCCGATACCCTGACGCTGCCACTGACTGACTCTCCCGATGCCATTACCTGGCAGGAGGGGGAAGCCTGGTTCAGCGATCGTCTGTTGCAGCTGTTCCCCGCGATGCCGCTTGCCGATGCGTGGCAGGCCCAGGCCTACGCCGGGATCGCCCTCAAGGATGCGGATGGCGAGACCATAGGCATCTGCTGCCTGCTCTATCGTCAGCCGCAGGCCAATATGACCAAGGTGATGGGGCTGCTCCGGTTGCTGGGGCCGCTGGCCGGTCGCGAACTGGCGCTGATGCTGCAACGCCAGCTGCCGCAACTCTTGCCTGATACCCCCCATGTGCTGCAGAGCATGCTGTTTCAGGCCCCGGTGGGGATCGGCAAGCTCGATCTCACCGGCCGCATTCTCTGGGCCAATCCGGCCATCGAGAAGATGCTGGGTTATCCCCTCGACGAGCTGCTTCATCGCTCCATCTCCGACATCAATCACCCGGAGGATTGGCAGCGCAGCCTTGAGTGCTACGAAGAGATCCGGCGCGGCGAGCGCAGCAGTTTCACCCAGGAGAAGCGCTACTTCTGCAAGGGGGGCGAGATCCTGTGGGGGCGGGTAACTGTCACCCTGATCCGCGACGAGCAGCAGCAGCCGGACTACCTGATGGTACTGCTGGAGAATATCGATCCCCTCAAGCGTCATGCGGAGCAGCTCAAGCTCTCCCACCGGGTCTACGACAACCTCTCCGAGGCGATTCTGGTGTGCGACGCCGACAGCCGCATCATCTCGGTCAATCCGGCCTTCGAGCAGATCACCGGCTACAGCAGCGATGAGGTGCGGGGCCAACGTCCCAGCATGCTCAAGTCCGGGCTGCACGATCAGACCTTCTATGCCGACATGTACCATGCGCTGGAGCGGGTGGGGGTGTGGCGTGGCGAGGTGTGGAACAAGCGCAAGAACGGCAAGCTCTATCCGCAGCAGCTGATGATCAGCACTCTGCGCGAAGCTGGCAAAATTCAGCAATATATCGCCATTTTCAGCGATCTTTCCCAGACCAAGGTGGCCGAGCAGAAGATCGCGACCCAGGCCAACTACGACAACCTTACCAGCCTGCCCAACCGCTGGCTGTTTGGCCGCTGCCTCACCCGCTTCTGCGAGCGGGGCGAGCGCTTCGCGCTCATGGTGCTCGATCTCAACAACTTCAAGGCGGTCAATAACAGCATGGATCACCATGCTGGCGATGCCCTGCTGCGGGAGGTCTCGGATCGACTGGTGAGCCGGGTGCGCACCGAAGATCTGGTGGCCCGCATCGGTGGCGATGAGTTCGCGTTCCTGGTGCCCGGCATCGTCACCCGCCGTCAGGCCGAGGTGTTTGCCAAGCAGGTGATCGGCAGTTTCGCCCGCCCCTTTATGCTGGCCAACCAGCACCTCTATGTGACCGCGACCATCGGCATGACTCTCTGTCCGGTCGATGGCAGCGAGAGCGACGAGCTGCTGCGCAATGCCGAACAGGCGCTGTTTGCGGCCAAGCGGCAGGGAAGGTTGCTCGGAGCCTACTGCTCATCCATGCGGGAAGAGGTGCGCCAGCGCCACCAGATGCAGCAGGATTTGGCCGAAGCGATCAAGCTGGAGCAGCTGACCATGGCCTACCAGCCGATCTGGGACAATCGCAGCGGACGGGTCGCCAAGCTGGAGGCGCTGGTGCGCTGGTATCACCCCCACTGGGGGCAGGTATCTCCTGCCGAGTTTATTCCGCTGGCGGAAGAGGCGGGATTGATTCAGGGGCTGGGTGCGCTGGTATTATGGCAATCGTGCCGGGATCTGGCGCGGTTGCAGCAATCCGGCTTCCCTGATCTGCAGATGTCGATCAACCGTTCCACCATGGAGTTCCAGACCATCGACCCCGAGGCGAGTGAGTGGCTCAAGGTGATCCAGCACTTCGGGCTCGATCCTGCCGACATCGTCATCGAAATCACCGAATCTCTGCTGATGGAGAGCAGCGATCAGCACAGGGTGCGGATCGATGCCCTGCGCGAGGCGGGCTGCAAGCTGGCCATCGACGATTTCGGTACCGGCTACTCGGCCCTCAACTATCTGCGCACCTTCCCGGTAGATCTGGTCAAGATCGACCGCTCCTTCGTGCGCCATATCCCCTTCAACGAGCAGGATCGGATGCTGCTCGATGGCATCATCAACATAGTGCACAACCTCGGCATGCAGGTGGTGATCGAGGGGGTAGAGACCCGCGAGCAGCTCAACTTCCTCTGCCAGAAAGGGTGCGCCTTCACTCAGGGTTATCTGCTTAGCCGCCCGCTGGCCTATGACGATCTCACCGAATATCTGCAGCTCAATGACAAAGGGATGTTTCTGCAGATCAGCTAGTGGCGCTTACTCCTTCGATGTCATCTGTTCCTGTTTGGTTTTCAATGTCCGGTAATCCTCGCCGAGATAGCGCAGATAGATGCGATCCAGTACTCCCTCATCCTGCAACTGTTGCAGCGCCTTGTTGTAGGCAGGCAGCAGGTCAGCCTTCTGTTTGCCAAAACAGAGGTAGAGCGGCGTCGAATCGATAAAGGGTGTGAGGGCGCGGATCCTGACGTCCTGCTCCCTCGACAGAATGGGGGCAGAGAAGTAGTCCAGGATGATCATATCGACCCGGCTCTTTTCCAGCATCAGTAGCAGCTGTTTGTCGGAGTGAACCTTGATGGTCTCCCAGCCAGTGAAGTTCCTGATCTTGGCCGTGTAGTCATACCCCCTGACAATTCCTACTTTCAGCCCCTTGGCCATCTCCCACGAGAAGTTCTGTAACGGACTGTCGGTACGCACATAGGCGGCCAGAGGATAGAAGGCGGTGGCAAGGTCAGAGTGATAGCAACCGGGGAGAGGGGCATTGTCGAGAATGCCATCCGCTAGCTGGGTGCTGACATACTGCTCGCAGCGCCCCCAAGGCAGTTCAAGCAGGGTGAGGTTCATGCCAAGGCGGCGCGCCACCTCTTGATGGATCTCCACCGAAATGCCCTCTTTCAGGTTGCCCTGTTCGGCATAGGAAAAGGGAGGCCAGTCTACGCCGCAGACCTTCAGGTTTGTGCCGCTCTGGGCGGCGAGGAGCAGGGTAATGAACAGGTTCATGGGATTTCCTCCCTACAGCGACTTGAAGGGGCTGTGGTACACTCGGTTCACTGAACTTAGAACGCATCCAAAGACCATGCAAATCCTCCTCGAAGACCCCGCCAAGGCCGCGCAGGCAGACGCGCTGGCCAGCCAGCTTGCCCAGCTCGACCTTCCCCAGTTTGCCCTGGTGTTTACCCCGGAAAGGTTGGAACTGCGCAAGCTGGATGAGCCCAAGCTGGGAGCCGTCTATGTGGACTTCGTGGAAGGGGCGGTGGCCCATCGCCGCAAGTTTGGTGGTGGTCGCGGTCAGTCCATCGCCAAGGCGGTGGGGCTGAAGGCCGGAGCCACTCCGACCGTGGTGGATGCCACTGCCGGGCTGGGGCGCGATGCCTTCGTGCTCGCCTCTCTCGGTTGCAAGGTGACCCTGATCGAACGCAGCCCCGTGGTGGCCGCTCTGTTGCAGGACGGGCTGGCGCGGGCGGCGCAGGATCCCGAGATTGGCCCCTGGGTCAGCGAGCGGATGCACCTGCTGCAAGGCCCGGCGGTGGACAACTTGCTGGCGCTGCCGGAGCGGCCCGAGGTGATCTACCTCGACCCCATGTTCCCGCACAAGCAGAAGTCGGCGCTGGTAAAAAAAGAGATGCGGGTGTTCCAGTCGCTGGTGGGGCCGGATCTTGATGCGGATGCCCTGCTGCCTGCCGCGCTCAAGATGGCGAACAAGCGGGTGGTGGTGAAACGCCCCGACTACGCCGGCTGGCTCAATGAACAGAAGCCCAGCATGGCCATCGAAACCAAGAGCAACCGCTTCGATGTCTATGTGATGGCGGCGCTTGCGGCGAGTTAACGGTCGGTGCGAGTTGCGGATGCAAAAAAGGAGGGCCAACGTCATGTTGGCCCTCCTTTTTCGTATTGGATTCAGTTGGTTGGCGCGAAGCGGATCAGCTTCTCTTCCCCTTGCCAGTTCAGGCGCAGGGTCGCCAGTTCTGCCAGGCTGAGCCGCTCGCCACTGTGCAGCAACAGATACTCGACCCCTTCGCTGGCTTCGATGGTGCGGATCTTGTCATCCCATTGGCGATCATCGCGGCCGGTGAGGGTCACCGGCAGTTGCCAGCTGGCAGCAATTTCGAGCCAGTCGTAGAGATCGCAGCTGATGGGTTGATAATCCGGCATGATCGGCTCCAAAACAGGCAGGTTGCTGAGTCAGGCTTCCTGTACGCGGGTCGGCCAGCCCATCTTCTGCTGGCGTTCCACTTCAAAGCGCAGCTCGCTGGCGCGCAGGTAGTGTTCATCCATCCAGCCCTTGGGCAGGGTCAGGGTCAGTGACTCCTCTTCTGCCTGCAGGGTGAAGCTGGGCACTGTGCCCTGGGTGCGGCGCATACAGAGGATCAGCGCGATGCGCAGGATACGGGCCAGCCGGATCGCCTGACGACCGGTGACTGCACCCTGCTTTTCCAGCGGTTCCAGCTTGAATTCGTCCCGCTGGTTGAACAGCAGGGCCGACAACAGCTTCTTTTGCGCAGGGGTAAAGCCCGGCATGTCGATGTTGTCGATGATGTAGGCGGCGTGTTGCGGCGCCTTCTTGTACTCGATACAGAGGCCGATCTCGTGCAGCAGGGCGGCATAACGCAAGATCGGACGACCGTAGCGTTTGGAGAGTCGCCAGGCCGGTTGCAGCTGGTTGAACGCCTCGACGGCGGTATCGCGCACCCGTTCGGCGTGCTCTTTATCCAGCTGATAGCGGCTGATCAGGCTGTCGGCGGTGCGATCCCGGGCATCACAGTCGTGATTGTTGCCAAGCAGACCGTAGATCAGTCCTTCACGCAGGGCGCCACCCGCGAGGGTCATGCTCTCGATATCGAGGGTTTCGAAGATGGCAATCAGGATGGCGAGGCCGGAGGGGAACACGGTCAGCCGCTCGGCCGCCAGCCCTTCCAGTTGCAGCCGGTCGAGCTTGCCGCAGGCGATGGCCTGACCCATCAGCTCCTGCAGTTTCGGCAGGGTGACCCGCTCGCTCTTCCCTTGCGCCAGCATGATCTCTTGCAGCGCCTGTACCGTGCCGGAGGCGCCAACGCAGGTGCGCCAGCCGAGGGCGCGGTAATCTTCCGCCACCTTCTCCAGCACCGCCTTGGCGGCAGCAATCGCCTGCTCGAAACGGGCTTCAGAGAGCTCGCCATCACCAAAGTGATTGTTGAGCCAGGTGACGCAGCCCATGTGCAGGCTGTTGAGCAGTTTTGCTTCGCTATGTTCGCCGATCACCAGTTCGGTGCTGGCACCGCCGATGTCGATCACCAGCCGGTTGCCTTCCCCGGCAGAGGTCCAGGAGACCCCTTCATAGATGGTCTTGGCCTCTTCCTCGCCCGAGATGATCTCGATGCTGTGGTTGAGTACCCGTTCCGCTTCGCTGAGGAACTCATCGACGTTGGTAGCCAACCGCAGGGTGGCGGTACCCACCACCCGGATGTTGTCTGCCGGAATGTCCTGCAACTGTTCGGAGAAGAGACGCAAACAGTCCCAGCCCCGCTCCATGGCGGCACGGCTGAGACGAAATTCCGGATCGAGCCCGGCGGCGAGGCGAACCTTGCGCTTGACCTTGGCGACGGTGCGCAGGGCACCGGCGACCTCGCGCACCACCAGCATATGAAAGCTGTTGGAGCCGAGGTCGATAGCGGCATAGAGAGGCGAGTTGTGCAACGGGCCTGTCCTTAGCTCTTGCGCGGCGGACGACGACGGTTGTTGCTGTTGCCACCGCCCTGGCGATCCCGCATGTTGCGGTTCACCGGCTGACGGTTGCGGAACACCCGTTTCGGCGGGGTCACGTCATCCAGCAGCGCTTCACGGTCGTACTTGCTGACCGGAATGGCGTGGTGGATGTACTCCTCGATGGCCGGCAGGTTGAAGGCATAGTCTTCACAGGCCAGGCTGATGGAGTGACCGCTCTTGCCGGCACGACCGGTACGGCCGATACGGTGTACATAGTCTTCGGCGTCGTCGGGCAGGTCATAGTTGAAGACGTGGGTCACGTCAGGGATGTGCAGACCACGGGCGGCCACGTCGGTGGCGACCAGAATATCGAGCGCACCCTTGGTGAAATCCTCGAGGATCTTCATCCGCTTCTTCTGCGGCACGTCACCGGTCAGCAGACCGACGCGGTGGCCGTCGTTTTCCAGCCAGGCATGGACGTCTTCACAGACATGCTTGGTGTTGGCGAAGACGATGGCTTTTTCCGGCCACTCCTCTTCCATCAGGGAGAGCAGCAGCAACATCTTGTCTTCATTGGAGGGGTAGAACAGCTCCTCCTTGATCCGCACGCCGGTCATCTGCTCCGGCTCTACCTGCACATGTTCCGGATGGTTCATGTGTTCGTAGGCCAGCTCCTGCACACGCAGGGAGAGGGTGGCGGAGAACAGCATGCTCAGACGCTCGGTGGCGGGCGGCATGCGGCGGAACAGGAAGCGGATGTCCTTGATGAAGCCCAGATCGAACATGCGATCCGCTTCGTCCAGTACCACGACCTGAATGTTGCTCAGATCGATCACCTTGGACTTGAAGTAATCGATGATGCGGCCAGTGGTGCCGATCAGGATGTCGACGCCCTGCTCCAGCACGGCCAGCTGCTTGTCGTAACCTTCGCCGCCGTAGGCGAGGCCGAGTTTCAGGCCGGTAGAGGCGGCGATGCTGTCGGCATCGTTATAGATCTGTACTGCCAGTTCCCGGGTGGGTGCCATGATGATGGCTCTGGGTTGGTTAACCAGACGGGGCTTGGTCAGCGGGTGAGTCAGCAAATAGTTGAATGTCGCGGCCAGGAAGGCAATGGTCTTGCCGGTTCCTGTCTGGGCCTGACCGGCGAGGTCATGACCTTCTACCAGCAGTGGCAGAGACAGTGCCTGGATGGGCGTGCAATAGTGAAATCCCTTTGATTCCAGACCAGCCAGAACTTCGGGTTCGAGGCCCATTTGGGCGAATTTGTCGGTCGTTAAGTGTGTTTTGCTCATGGCGGTAGGTTATCAGGTTAGGCTTGCAATAATAAACAGGATCATTTCAAATAGGGCAACTATTGCCTTTGTTGATATGTCAATAAAGCCTTAATTACTGACTGGAGTTGGAGATGAGTGACAAGATTGTTCAGCTGAGCGATGCCAGCTTCGAGGCAGATGTAATCAAAGCCGATGGCGCCGTTCTGGTCGACTTCTGGGCCGAGTGGTGTGGTCCGTGCAAGATGATTGCCCCGATCCTGGAAGAAGTTGCCCAAGAGTACGAAGGTCGCGTGACCGTAGCCAAACTGAACATCGACCATAACTCTGATACTCCGCCCAAGTACGGCATTCGTGGTATCCCGACCCTCTTGCTGTTCAAGAATGGCGAAGTGGCAGCGACCAAGGTCGGTGCACTGTCCAAGACTCAGCTGAAAGAGTTCCTGGACGGCAACCTGTAATAATTAAAGAGGAGCGCATTGCAATAATGCGCTCCTTGTGTTTTATCACCTAGACGCTCATCCCGATTGGTGCTAGTTTATCGCTCGTTTGCTAACCTTTTTGCCTGACTCTTTGCTAACCACAGCCTGGCAATCAAATCCGATCAGCATCAATCCAGCAGACTGTCTCCTCATTTCAATCCTTGCTTACAGACTTTCACCACTATGAATCTGACTGAATTAAAGAACACTCCTGTGTCCGAGCTGGTCAAGCTTGGCGAATCCATGGGGTTGGAAAATCTGGCTCGGGCGCACAAGAAAGATATTATTTTTGCAATCCTCAAGGCGCACGCCAAGGGTGGTGAAGATATCTTTGGCGACGGTGTGCTGGAAATCCTGACCGATGGTTTCGGCTTCCTGCGCAGTGCAGACGGCTCCTATCTGGCAGGCCCTGACGATATCTACGTCTCCCCGAGCCAGATCCGCCGCTTCAACCTGCGTACCGGCGATACCATCTCCGGCAAGATCCGGCCACCGAAAGAGGGCGAACGCTACTTCGCACTGCTCAAGGTCAATGAGGTCAACTACGACCGTCCGGAAAACTCCCGCAACAAGATCCTGTTTGAAAACCTTACCCCCCTGCATGCCAACGAACGTCTGCGTATGGAACGGGGTAACGGCTCTACTGAAGATATCACCGCCCGTGTACTGGACCTGGCTTCCCCCATCGGTAAGGGCCAGCGTGGCCTGATCGTGGCGCCGCCCAAGGCCGGTAAGACCATGCTGCTGCAGAACATCGCCCAGAGCATCGCCTACAACCACCCGGACTGTGAACTGATCGTTCTGCTGATCGACGAGCGTCCGGAAGAAGTGACCGAGATGCAGCGCATGGTAAAAGGTGAAGTGATCGCTTCCACCTTTGACGAGCCTGCTTCCCGTCACGTTCAGGTTGCCGAAATGGTGATCGAGAAGGCCAAGCGTCTGGTCGAGCACAAGAAAGATGTGGTGATCCTGCTGGACTCCATCACCCGTCTGGCCCGTGCCTACAACACCGTTATCCCGTCATCCGGCAAGGTACTGACCGGTGGTGTGGACGCCAACGCCCTGCACCGTCCCAAGCGCTTCTTCGGCGCCGCGCGTAATGTTGAAGAGGGCGGCAGCCTGACCATCATCGCCACCGCACTGATCGATACCGGTTCCAAAATGGACGAGGTTATCTACGAAGAGTTCAAGGGTACCGGCAACATGGAACTGCACCTCTCGCGCAAGATTGCCGAGAAGCGCGTCTACCCGGCTATCGACATCACCCGCTCAGGTACTCGTAAAGAAGAGCTGCTCACCTCAGGTGACGAGCTGCAGAAGATGTGGATCCTGCGCAAGATTGTCCACCCGATGGGCGAGATCGACGGTATCGAGTTCCTCATCGACAAGCTGGCGATGACCAAGACCAACGACGAGTTCTTCGACGCCATGCGGCGCCAGCAGAAGTAAGTCCGGTCAGAAAATGACGAAACCGCGGCCATGGTCGCGGTTTTTGTTTATCTGTTTTCCGGTCGCCCTAGTAGTATGAGATCCCGATGTCACATGGATGGAGACGTCATGAAGCCTGTTTTCTGGTTATTGCTGGGGTTGCTGAGTGCAATGCCAGTCTGTGCGCAGAGTGCTCCGGTCGCGGTGACAGCCGAGACGTTGCAGACGCACCAGCGCTATCTGGCGGGCCGTCTGCAGGAGGGGCAATTTGCAGCCATCGACTCCCTGTTGGCGACCCTGAGTCGCGAGCGGCGGGAGTTCCTGCTGTTGCAGCTGCTGCGGGATATTCCAGCTACCACCCCTGCATCCCCTGCGTTGCAACAATGGGTCGAGGCTCAGGCCGACAAGGCCCCCGAGTGGCTCATGGAGCAGCAGGTCGACGGTTTTCTGGTGCAGCAACCTGTCTATGATTTTGCCGCGCAGGCCCGTCAGTTGCTGGGGGAGTGGCAGCTGCAATCACTGATGCAGCGCTATCGGCAGCAGCTTGCCCAGGGTAGCTTCCAGCTAAAGTCCATCTACTACAGCAGTAACCCCGATCTCGCCATGCAGCAGCAAGCCCTGTTGCTGGCCCTCGACACCTTGCCGCAGCCGATCTGGATGCGGGAGGCGCAAGCGCTGGCCAGTCAGAATATCTATCTGCCCGATAATCACCTGTTGTTCCATCTGTTGCAGCGCACCGGGGAACCGGCGCTGTATGGCATGCTGTGGCGGCGGCCGGCAGATCAGGATGCGCTGCGTGCACTCTCTACCATCAACCGCTTCCATCACGGCAGTGCTGCCAGCGATCTGCTGATTGCCGCCAGTGGCAACGAGGGGTTGAAGGGGGCCGCCCTGCGCCAGCTGAGCGCGCTCTCCCCCTTGCCGCCGCAGGCCCAGAAATACCTGCTGGCGGAACTCTCCAACCGCCAATACGGGGCGCTGGTGGCCGGTCTGTTGATGGAGGTGGACGAGCCCCAGCTGCTCTCTGCACTGGCCAGACGCCTTGGCCAGCGTGACATGCCACCCATTGCACCGAGTCTGCTGCCCGATTCGGGTACACCCGATGGGCAGCCAGGGTTATAATGCGTGACCTCCTGAACCCGGTTGGGAACTTGCATGAAATACAAGGATTTGCGTGATTTCATCGCGCAGCTGGAACAAAACGGACAACTCAAGCGCATCACCCGCGAGATAGATCCCTATCTGGAGATGACCGAGATCAGCGATCGCACCCTGCGTGCGGGTGGCCCGGCTCTGCTGTTCGAAAATCCCAAAGGCTACACCATGCCGGTGCTGACCAACCTGTTCGGTACCCCGGATCGGGTTGCCATGGGCATGGGCCAGCCCGATGTGGGCGCCCTGCGTCAGGTCGGGGTCTGGCTCTCCTATCTCAAGGAGCCCGAGCCGCCCAAGGGATTCAAGGAGCTGATGGAGAAGCTGCCGATCTTCAAGCAGGTGCTCAACATGCCGACCAAGCGCCTCTCTTCCGCCCCCTGCCAGCAGGTGGTGCAGGAGGGAGATGCGGTCGATCTCGACCAGATCCCGATCCAGCACTGCTGGCCCGGCGATGTGGCGCCGCTGGTCACCTGGGGCCTCACCATCACCCGCGGCCCCTACAAGAAGCGCCAGAACCTCGGCATCTATCGCCAGCAGAAGATCGCCAAAAACAAGCTGATCATGCGCTGGCTGGATCATCGTGGCGGTGCCATCGATTTTCGCGAGTGGCAGGAGGCCCATCCCGGTGAGCGATTCCCGGTGGTGGTGGCGCTCGGCGCCGATCCGGCGACCATTCTCGGCGCGGTGACGCCGGTGCCGGATACCCTCTCCGAATATGCCTTTGCCGGTCTGCTGCGCGGCAGCCGTACCGAAGTGATCAAGGCCATCAGCTGCGATTTGGAGGTGCCCGCCAGCGCCGAGATCGTGCTGGAAGGCTATCTTGAGCCGGGTGAGATGGCGCCGGAAGGCCCTTATGGCGACCACACCGGCTACTACAACGAGGTGGACGAGTTCCCGGTCTTCACCATCACCCACATCACCAAGCGGCGCGATGCCATCTATCACAGCACCTACACCGGCCGTCCGCCCGATGAACCGGCGGTGCTGGGTCTGGCGCTGAACGAGGTGTTTGTGCCGCTGCTGCAGAAGCAGTTCCCCGAGATTGTGGACTTCTATCTTCCGCCGGAGGGGTGCTCCTACCGGATGGCGGTGGTGACCATCAAGAAGCGTTACCCGGGCCACGCCAAGCGGGTGATGCTGGGGGTCTGGTCATTCCTGCGCCAGTTCATGTACACCAAGTTCGTGGTGGTGTGTGACGATGACGTCAACGCCCGCGACTGGAAGGATGTGATCTGGGCCATCACCACCCGGATGGACCCGGCACGGGACACCACCTTGATCGAGCACACCCCGATCGACTATCTGGACTTCGCCTCGCCGGTCTCCGGCCTCGGCTCCAAAATGGGGCTGGATGCCACCAACAAGTGGCCGGGCGAGACCAATCGGGAGTGGGGTCAGCCCATAGTTCAGGATGAGGCGGTGAAGCAGAAGGTTGATGCCATCTGGGATGAGCTCAATATCCTCGGATGAGGCAAACATGACAGCTTTGCTGCAAAAAGTGATGCGATCCGCACTGATTTGAGTATTCTCGACTGACGGGGCCAGGGCTGCTGGTCGTCACTCCATAGTGAAACAATGAGCGAAGCGGGCCGAGCGAGCCCGCCACAAGGACAAGAATGCAACGTATCAAATGCCGCGTAGAGGAACTGCGCGAATATGTCGACACCATCTGGCATGTGGCCCTGACGCCGCAGCAAGCGATCAGCTTCAAGCCGGGCCAGTATCTGCTGGTGGTGATGAGCGATTCGGACAAGCGCCCCTTCTCCATCGCCAACTCGCCGACCCGCCCGGGCGTGCTGGAGCTGCAAATTGGTGCCACTCCCGAAAACGCCTACGCCGGTCAGGTGCTGGCCCGCATGCGCGAGCAGGGCGAGATCGAGGTCGAATTGCCGGCTGGCAAGGCGTTCCTGCGCGATGAGTCTCCCCGTCCGCTGATCCTGATGGCGGGCGGCACCGGCTTCTCTTACGCCCGCTCCATTCTGGAGTACCTGATCGACACGGGCAGCAAGCGTCCGGTGTTCTTCTACTGGGGTGTGCGTCAGGCTCACTGGCTCTATGAGCTGGAGCAGATGCAGCAGTGGGAGCGTGACTATGCGCCGCTCACCTTTATCCCGGTGGTGCAGGAGCCGGAGGCTGACTGGACCGGCAAGTGCGGGCTGGTGCACAAGGCGATCATGGATGACTTCGTCAGCCTCCACGACTACGACATCTATGTCGCCGGCCGTTTCGAGATGGCGGGGGCCGCGCGGGAGGAGTTCAAGATCCTTGGCGCCGAGCCGGAGCGCATCTTTGGTGACGCCTACGAATTTATCTGACGGGATCCCCGCTTGGATGACGCAGCCCCCGGTTTTGCCGGGGGCTTTTGTTTTTGTGGCCGCCGCAGTACCTGATCGTACCGAATGGTTGGATTATCGCGGCGTTATCCCATTATTTTTCAATATTTTGGCTATGAGTGGCTACTAATCGAGCCTAGCTGATGGCATCTTTGTGGGGGATTGACAAGAGCATCCATAGAGCAAGCACAAGGAGGCGCAGTGTTGAGTGAAGAGGGCAGGGCATCTGCGGAGGATGACAGGGGAGAGACCGGCTCTGTCGAGCGGGTCGCAACGCTGATCCCGTCCCCTCATGGCGGTGAAATGGCTCGTTTGCAGGCAGAGATCGCCGCTTTGCAGCATGAAAACGGCCTGTTGCAGGAGAAGCTCAACGCCGCCCTCGATGGCACCGGCATCTGTCTCTGGCAGGGCACCATTCCCACCGGCGAGCTGCGGGTCTTCAATCTGCAGAACTTTCAGGCCGGTGACATGGCCCCTCATTTCGATCAGTGGAGCGCCAAGCTCCATCCCGACGATCGCGCCCATGCCATGGGCAGCTACTTTGCCCACCTTGAGGGCAAAACTCCCTTCTATGAAGCCGAATACCGCACCATCAATCCGCAAGGCGAGGTCACCTGGCTGTGGGATAGGGGACGGGTCGTCGATCGGGATGGAGATGGAAAGCCGCTGCGGATCATGGGCTCCCATATCGATATCACCCAGCGCAAGGCCTATGAGCAGCGACTGGCTGAGCGAGCCAACAGCGACGCACTGACCGGCTTGCTCAACCGGCAGGGGTTTGGCAAGGCGTTTGCCCAGCTGCAGCCGCAAGGTGCGGGGGCGCTGCTCTTTATCGATCTGGATGATTTCAAAGGGATCAATGACCAGCTGGGGCACGCCTGCGGCGATCTGGTGTTGCAGCAGATGGCGGATTGGCTGCGCCTTATTATGCCTGGCTCGGCGCTATGTGGCCGTTACGGCGGCGACGAGTTTGTGGTGCATCTGCACCGGGATGTGTCGAGCCATGGCCTGGCGCAACTGGCTGACGCCCTGATCAGCCGGATGCATGGCTATGTGCCCAAACCCGGTTGCCCGCAACGGGTGGGGCTGAGTATCGGCATTGCCCTTTGGGAGGAGGAGCCATTGAGCTTCCGGCAGGCATTGGAGGTGGCCGACAGGGCCATGTATGAGGCCAAGGCGCGCGGCAAGCGAGCCTGGTATCTGCTTCAGGTGTGATGGTTTTTACAGGTTCAATACAAAGCAAAAACCCCAGCCGAGCTGGGGTTTTCGTTATTCGCCTTTGGCGCCGAGCTGCTGCTCGAGCTGAGCCAGCTTGCTTTCGAGGGCGGCCAGTTTTTCACGGGTACGCAGCAGCACCTTGGTCTGCACGTCGAACTCTTCGCGGCTGACCAGATCCAGCTTGCCCAGCTGGGCTTGCAGTACCTGACGCATCTTCTTCTCGGCCTCTTCACCCATGCTGCGAATGCCGGGCGGCAGGGAGTTGTGCACCTGCTTGGCGATCTCTTCCAGTTTCTTCGGGTCGATCATGATGTCCTCCTTAAGCGTTGGCGGACATTCTACCGACAATTCCCCCACTTTGCCGAGATCGCGGCGGCTTTTTAGTCGTGATGGTGCCCGCTGGCTGGTCGGGTCTGGTGATGGGGCCACAACTGCTACCCTTGCGCCCCTTTGTTAACCTGAAACCATGACATGCACCACAAAGCTGAGCCAGAACTGTCCGGCATGAGTCTTATTTGGTGTTGGTTTTATGTTAACGTTTTGCAGTCGAGGTCGTGATGACCCCGTTGGCTTGTGATGGATAACAACCTTATAAAAAGAGAATAAAAAATGAAGAAGAAGCTAATTTATGCAGCTGTTGTCAGCGCCCTGCTGGCCGGATGTGGTGGAGATGACAACAAGGGAGACACCACCAGCTCCCTCGACTACGTCCTGAGTGGCGCCAACGGGGTGCGCCCGAGCGTGCTGGCCCCCCGTGCCAGCGACGGTACCCTGAAGTTTTCGACAGAAACTGCTGATCTGTCGAACCCGGTATCTGCCCTCTCCACCCTGGATGGCTGGTCAACCACCCAACCGGTCCAGCTGGTACCGGCGACCGTGACCGGTGTCTCTGTGCCGGCACCGGCGGCCAGCGAGTATGCCTCTGCCGTTGCGCCCCTCTACCTGCTCGAGCTCACGCTGGATCCGGTCACTCTGCAACCCAACGGAGTCAAGGGCGGCAAGCCACTGGTTTATGGGACCGACTTTGTGGTCACTGGCGGGGACGGCAAGCTCAATCTGGTTCCGCTCAAGCCGCTCAATCCCTCTTCTTACTACATGATCGTGGCGACCGATGCCCTCAAGGACAGTCGCGGCACACCGCTCAAGGCGGGAGGCGATTACAGCAGCTTCAAATCGACAGCTGGCGCAACTACTCAGGAGCAGACCATCAACGGCCTGATCTCGCTGCAGGAAGGTCTGTTCAAGGCGGCCACCGGGATCACCAGCGACCGGGTGATCTTCTCCGACTGGTTTGCCACCCAATCTGGTGCCGATGTGCTGCTGGCGGTGAAGAGTGCCGCCGCTTCCGTGCTGAAGAGCCCGAGCCTGGACGCCGCGGCGCTGTGGAAACAGGATGCCAAGGGCAACACCAGCCTGCCAGCAACCTATACCATCAATGGTCTTAATGGCGGGGTGGATTTTCTGACCCAGCTGGCGAATGAGCCATTCTTGCCGCAGAAAGATCGTGATGCGATTGCTGCCGCTGTGGCGGCTAATGGCACCCTCAACGGAGTCGCAGCGGCGACCAAGGTTTATACCGGCACCGTCAAACTCCCTTACTTCCTCTCTACACCCGCGATAGCTGGCTCATGGGACAAGGCCAAGACCCAATCCTGGCACGGCGCCATTCCCAGCCTCTATGCCATCGCCAACGCGCTGAAAGCGGGCGATACCGAGGTGATCGGTGGGCTGGTTGGGGCGGGCGTGGACCCGGCATTGCTGGGTGAGCTGATCGCCGACCCGAGCCGTCAGAGTGAACTGCTGACCGAGGCGAGCAAGCTGATCGGGGTGACCCTCACCTCCGATGGCAAGCCGCTGGATGCCGAGCGCAATATCGGCCGTTTCAACCCGTTGCCGACCCTGACCGAAGTACAATCGGTACCGCTGCGGATCTTCGCCGCCGCACCGCTCAATACCATCACCGATGTGATCATCTATCAGCACGGGGTTACCTCCATCAAGGAGAACGCCTATGCGCTGGCGCTGGGCCAAATCGGCGCCGGTGCCACAGCCAGCAAGAGCGTCGCTGTGGTAGTGATCGATCACCCACTGCACGGCGAACGTGGCTACGCCTTGAGCGGCAGCATGGATACCGTCACCACCTCCGAGAACCCGACTCCCTACCTGAATCTGGGCTATCTGACGGTGGCGCGGGACAACCTGAAGCAGAGCGTGGCGGATCTGCTGGGGCTGCGACTGGCTGTCGGCCTGGCCAATGCCAAGGGGCTGGGTGGCCAATTGGGTGGTGCCGGTCTGAAAGTTCACTTCCTCGGTCACTCACTCGGTGCCATTACCGGGGCCAATCTGCTGGCTGTCGCCAACCAGACCACCGGCAGTGCTCAGGCTGATGCCCTGTTCAAGTTCGATACCGGTGGTCTGGCGATGCCGGGTGGCGGCATCGCGCCGTTGTTGCTCAACTCGCCGAGCTTCGGGCCGACCATCAAGATGAGCGTGCTCACCTCGGGCAGTCCGGCGCTGAAAGCGGGCTTTACCGCCTATGCACCGAATTGCAAAACGGCTGCCGCCACTTGCTTCGTCAACGAGTTCCTGCCCAGTCTGGATGCCGCCACGCAGGCGGGTGCGGCGAGCACCTTGCAGAGCTATACCTTTGCCGCCCAGTCAGTGCTGGACTCTGCCGACCCGATCAATCTGGGCAGTGGCATCGCCAAGAGCTTCCCGCTGTTCGCGACCGAAATTGTTGGCGATGGTGCGCTCAATCTGCCGGATCAGGTGATCCCCAACAGCATCGCCTCTGCGCCGCTGGGTGGCACCGAGCCGCTGTTCCGGGTGCTGGGTTTGCAAGAGCTGAAGGGTTCCGGCGTGCTCCCGGCGGGTCACCATGCTGCGCGCTTCCTGAAAGGGGGTCACAGCTCGCTGCTGGCTCCTGACGAGAACTTCGATCAGGCTGGCGCGGTCACCACCGAGATCCAGACCCAGTTCGCCAGCTTCTTTATGAGTGGCGGTGCGGCGGTCAAGGTGACTGACGACACCCTGATCAAGCAGTAACTGCCCATTGCGTAAAAAAACGCCGCCCTTCGGGGCGGCGTTCTCGTTTCTGCGGCTGCTGAAAAATCAGGTCGGCTGGTGGTTGCGATCCAGCCAGCCTTGCAGCAGGCCGACCAGCAGACCGGTCAGGTGGGCGATGTTGGCGGTGCTGGTGCCGAGCATGTCGAAGAAGCCGAGCACCATCCAGAACAGCATAAAACCCATCAATGCTGGTGGCAGAGTCAGGCCACAGGCCGGTTGCAGCTTGCTGCGCAGCCAGCAGTAGCCGAGCAGGGCATAGACCACGCCGGAGAGGCCGCCAAACAGCGGGCCGCTGGCAAAGAACTCGGCGATATTGGGCAGGGCGGCGCCCACCAGCAGCAGGATCAGCAGCTTGCCGCTGCCGAGGCGCTGCTCGATCTGGCCGCCGAGATACCACCACCAGAGCAAGTTGAATACCAGATGGAGCACCGAGAAGTGGATCAGGGCGGGGGTGAAATAGCGCCACGCCTGCCAGTCGGTGAACTGGGCCAGCGTCGGGTGGAATGCCAGTTCATCGTAGATGGGCAGGCCGATGGTCTCGATCCCGTAGATGGCCAGACAGGCGATGATGACCACCAGCGTCAGTGGCCCCGCCTGATGGAGAAAATCGGTGATGGGGTCCGTCATCCCCTTGCTGTAGTCGATGCGGGCATCGGCGCGGCCGGATTGCCAGGAGGCCTCCATGTAGCGCGGGTGGCCCGGCTCGGCCAGAAAGCGCTTCACCTCCAGCTGGGCCTGAGCGAGGCGTTGCTCGTCCGCCAGCCAGATCGTGACCCCCAGCTCGGACTGGGTCAGCTCGCAGGAGATGCCCAAGGTCGCCAGATAGTCCACCAGCGCCTGCGCCATGCGGGCGTTGTCGAGCACCAGCAGCTGGATCATGCCTCGCCTGCCTCGATGGGAAACTCCCGGCGCCACGCTTCGAAGCCGCCATCCAGACTGTAGACCTCGTCATAACCCTGTTGCAGCAGGTATTGGGCCGCCCCCTGACTGCTGTTGCCGTGATAGCACATCACGATGACCGGGGTATCGAAATCCACTTCATTCATAAAGCGTACCAGCGTGCCATTGGTGAGGTGGAAGGCGCCGACCGCGTGGGCCGCTTCAAAGGATTGCGGGTCGCGAATATCCACCAGACGGGCTTCACCCGCGCTCAGTTTCTGGTGGGCATCATGGGCATTGATATGGGCAAACTGGTCCATCGGGATGTCCTGCGAATAGGTTGATTACGGGCCAGTGTACCGCAAGCTTGGGCGCAAACTAACCCCACAAAAGATAAGGGAGCCAGCGGCTCCCTTGTTGATATGGCATGCGGGTCAGTGGGTTAACCGCCCAGATAGGCCTGCCGCACGGCCGGGTTGGCCAGCAGGGCGGCTCCTGTGTCTTGCAGCACCACGTGGCCGTTCTCCAGCACATAACCGCGGTCGGCCAGCTTGAGCGCCTGGTTGGCGTTCTGCTCCACCAGAAAGATGGTCATCCCCTTCTGCCGCAACTGCTCTATGGTGTCGAAGATCTGCTGGATGACGATGGGGGCCAGCCCCAGCGAGGGTTCATCCAGCAGCAGCAAACGCGGTTTGCTCATCAGGGCGCGGCCGATGGCCAGCATCTGTTGCTCGCCGCCGGACATGGTGCCCGCCCGCTGTTCCAGTCGTTCGTGCAACCGCGGGAACAGGGTGAACACCTGATCCAGCAGGCCATGCTGCTCTGCCTTGTCGACGAAGAAGGCGCCCATCAGCAGGTTCTCCTCCACCGTCAGGCGGGCGAAGATGCGACGCCCCTCCGGCACCACGGCGATATCCTTGCGCATGATGCGGGCGGTGGTGAGGGAGCTGATCTGTTCCCCCTCAAACCAGATTGAGCCGCTGCTGGGCTTGGGCTCACCGCAGAGGGTCATCAGCAGGGTGGTTTTGCCAGCGCCGTTGGCACCGATCAGGGTGACGATTTCCCCCTCTTTCACCTCGACGCTGACATCGTGCAGTGCCTGAATTTTGCCGTAGTGGGTCGATACGTTGCGAAGTTCTAACATCTTGTTTTCCTTACGACTCGCCCAGATAGGCCTTGATCACTGCCGGATTGTTGCGGATTTCATCCGGCTTGCCGTGGGCCAGCGGGGTGCCCTGGCTGACCACGAAGATGCGGTTGGAGATGCCCATCACCAGCTTCATATCGTGTTCGATCAGCAGCACCGAGACCCCGAATTCGTCCCGCAGGCTCATGATCAGCTCATCCAGCTCGTCGGTCTCCTTCGGGTTGAGGCCGGCGGCCGGTTCATCCAGCATCAGCAGCTCGGGACGGGTCGCCATGCAGCGGGCGATCTCGAGCCGGCGCTGCTGACCGTAGGCCAGGTTGCCGGCAGCGCGGTTGGCGAGATCTTTGAGCCCCACTTTATCCAGCCAGAAGGCGGCCCGCTCCAGCCCCTCCTGCTCGGCACGGCGAAAGGCCGGGGTCTTGAACAGACCGGCGATAAAGCTGGTGTTGAGGTGCTGGTGCTGGGCAACCAGCAGGTTCTCCACCGCTGTCATCTCCTTGAACAGCCGCACGTGCTGGAAGGTACGCACAATCCCCTTGCGGGCGATGAGGTGGCCGGGCAGCCCCTGGATCTCCTCACCCTTGTAGCGGATGGTGCCGCCGCTCGGGCTGTAGAAGCCGGTCAGGCAGTTGAAGATGGTGGTCTTGCCCGCGCCGTTGGGGCCGATGATGGAGATCACCTCGCCCTTGTCGATATCCAGTTTGACCCCGTTGACGGCCAGCAGGCCCCCGAAGCGCATCGACAAATCAGAGACTTCCAATAACTTTTGATTAGTACTCATTTTCTCAGCTCCCGTTTCAAGGTGGAGCGAGTCACTACCAGCCATTCAGCCACATAGCGCATCGACAGATCAGAGACATCTATGAACTTCTGATGAGTACTCATTTCTTCAACTCCAGATGCGGACGGGTCATCGGCAGCAATCCCTGTGGCCGCCAGATCATCATGAACACCATCAAGAGGCCGAACATCAGCATGCGGTACTCGTTGAATTCGCGGGCCAGCTCCGGCAGCACCGTCATCACGATGGCAGCCAGCACCACCCCGATCTGGGAGCCCATGCCACCCAGCACCACAATGGCGAGCACGATGGCCGACTCGATAAAGACGAAGGATTCCGGGCTGATAAAGCCTTGCCGTGAGGCAAAGAAGCTGCCGGCAAAGCCCGCGAAGGTGGCGCCTATGGTGAAGGCGGTCAGCTTGATGATGGTGGGGTTGAGCCCCAGCGATTTGCAGGCGATCTCGTCTTCCCGCAGCGCTTCCCAGGCGCGGCCAAGGGGCATGCGCAGCAGGCGGTTGATGACGAACAGGGTCACCACCACCAGCACCAGCGCCATCAGGTAGAGGAAGATCACCTTGTGGTTGGCGTTGTAGGTAATGCCGAAGAAGTTGTGGAAGGTATCAAAGCCCCCATCCTTGACGGTGCGGTTGAACTCCAGACCCCCCAGCGTCGGCTTGGGGATGCCGGATATGCCGTTCGGGCCGCCGGTCAGGGTAGTCATGTTGTTGAGCAGGATGCGGATGATCTCGCCAAAACCCAGGGTGACGATGGCCAGATAGTCCCCCCGCAGCCGCAGCACCGGGAAACCGAGCAGGAAGCCGAAGGTCGCAGCCATCAGCCCGGCGATGGGCAGGCACTCCCAGAAGCTCAGTCCGAAGTAGGTGTTGAGCAGGGCATAGCTGTAGGCACCGACCGCGTAGAAGCCGACATAGCCGAGATCGAGCAGACCGGCGAGGCCGACCACCACGTTCAGCCCCAGCCCCAGCATGATGTAAATCAGGGTGAGGGTGGCGAGATCGATGGCGCCGCGAGAGGCCATAAAGGGCCAGCTCACCGCGAACAGCAGCACCAGCACGGCGGTGAGGTTATAGAGCTTGGGCGCCTCTTCCGGGCTCGGCAGCACCAGCTTGGTGAAGCCGACCGAGAAGCCGCTGATGGAGGCCTGAAACAGCTTGGCGATCTGGCCGCGCAGCATCTGGAACCAGAAAACGAGGGTGGCGCCGCCCAGTAGCCAGGCCAGCGACACATCGAGGCGGCTCACTACCTGCAGGCTGGAGCCATCGGTCTCCAGCTTGAAGCCGAGCAGCCAGAAAGAGAGCACCAGCAGCACCAGGCTGGCGATACAGGCGTGGATAAATTGATGTTTCATCACACTTTCTCCACTTCCGGACGACCCAGGATGCCAGTAGGCATAAAGAGCAGCACAAAAATGAGCAGGGCAAACGCCATCACATCCTTGTATTCGGTGCTGAGATAACCGGCGGTGAGCGCTTCAACCACGCCGAGCAGCAGGCCGCCCAGTACGGCGCCCGGAATGCTGCCGATACCGCCCAGCACTGCGGCAGTGAAGGCCTTCAGACCGGCCATAAAGCCGAGGTAGGGGTTGATGACGCCGTAATACATGCCGAGTAGCACCCCGGCGACGGCGGCCAGCGCGGCCCCCAGCACGAAGGTGATGGAGATGACCACGTGGGTGTCGATGCCCAGCAGGTTGGCCATCTTGATATCTTCCGAACAGGCGCGGCAGGCGCGGCCCATGCGGGAGCGGCCGATGAACTGGGTCAGCGCCAGCATGGTGATGAAAGTCACCACGAAGATGATCAGCTGCATATAGGAGAGGCTGGCCTGAAAGCCATCCTCACCCCCCAGGGTCCAGCCGCCGGAGATCAGGCTGGGCATGGCGATATCCCGCGAGCCCTGTGCCATCCGCATCATGTTCTGCAGGAAGATCGACATACCGATGGCGGAGATGAGGGGGATCAGCCGGTTGCCACCGCGCAGTGGCCGGTAGGCGACCCGCTCGATGCTCCAGCCATAGGTGCCGGTGATGATGATACTGACCAGGAAGGCGCCTCCCAGCAGTAGAAAGGTGCTGTCGATGCCCATCATCATGAGCCCCGCCATCACCATAAAAGCGACATAGGAGCCGATCATGTACACCTCGCCGTGGGCGAAGTTGATCATGCCGATGATGCCATAGACCATGGTGTAGCCAATGGCGATCAACGCATAGGTGCTGCCTATGGTTAATCCGTTCAGCAGTTGCTGAACGAGATAAAGGAGGTGTTCGGACATACTGCGTTCCCTGTACTTGCCCGCAAAGAGAGGAGGGGGTGAGCGTACTCACCCCGATCGGCAGATTATTTGACTTGGCTGGAAGTACCGTCAGCGTGCCACTGGAACACACCGAATTCGAAGCCTTTCAGGTCACCGTTCGGTGCCCAGGTCAGGGGGCCCATCACGGTATCGATCGGCGCAGCCTTGATGGCGGCGGCAACGGCAGCCGGGTCATCTTCACCCGCCTTGGCGATACCGGCTGCCAGGGTTTGCACCGCGGCATAGGTAGTCCAGACGAACGGGCCGGAGGAGTCCTGACCCTTGGCCTTGAACGCCGCCACCAGCGGGGCGTTGGCAGGCACCAGATCATACTTGTTCGGCAGGGTCACCAGCAGGCCTTCGGAAGCCGGGCCGCCGATGGCGGAGATATCCTTGTTACCCACCCCTTCCGGGCCCATGAACTTTGCTTTCAGCCCCTTCTCGCCAGCCTGACGCAGGATCAGACCCAGCTCAGGGTGATAGCCGCCGTAGTAGACGAAATCGACGTTCTCTTTCTGCAGTTTGGCGATCAGGGCGGAGAAGTCCTTGTCACCGGCGGTGATCCCTTCAAAGGCCACCACTTTCACGCCAGCCTTGTCGAGCGCCGCTTTGACGCTGGAGGCGATTCCTTCACCGTACTGCTTCTTGTCGTGGATAACGGCCACGCGCTGGGGTTTGACCTGCTCGATGATGTACTTGGCGGCAGTCGGGCCCTGATCGCTATCCAGGCCGATGGTGCGCAGGGTCAGCTGGTAACCGCGCTCGGTGATCTTGGGGTTGGTGGAGGCAGGGGTGACCATCAGGATCCCCTCGTCTTCATAGATGTCGGAGGCGGGCAGGGTGTTGTCGGAGCAGAGGTGACCGACCACGAACTTGACGCCGTCGTTCACCACCTTGTTGGCAACGGCCACCGCCTGTTTGGGATCGCAGGCATCGTCATAGACGACCGCTTCGATCTGCTTGCCATTAATGCCGCCAGCCTTGTTGATCTGCTCTACCGCCATCTTGCCGCCGGTGAACTGCATGTCCCCGTACTGGGCGACCGGGCCGGTGACCGGGCCTGCGATACCGATCTTGATGGTGTCTGCCGCGTGGGCGATGGAGATCGATCCAAACAGAGCCAAAGAAACCGCTGCGCCAACTGTGATTTTGCTCAACTTATGCATTGATTCGTCCCTTAATCAGTGGATTGTTTCATTTCCGTGTGCCATTCCGGATCTACATCCCGTGCATCCGGCTATAGGTATGGTTCTATCATTCCTCACGGGGCAATAACAAGCTGTTAAAGATACTAACCAGAGGGGGTTGGATGGGCGGATTTTGAAATAAATGACCTGTTATTTTCCGCTAATCAGAGCTTAATTTTGATTTGTTGACTTAACATCTTGGTAACGAGAGGCGATTCTGACAAACGCCAGAGGATTAATCTGGCGATATTTTACTCTGACAGCGCTCCCATTTTGACCACAATCCATTTGCGCAAACAAAAATGAGCGCCTAAATTAGCCGGCATTGACAATTCCGTGGCAGAGCTCGTTAAAACCAAGCCTTTATTCGGGAAATCTGCTAATGTTCCGCCTTTGACAGTCAGGAGACAGAGATGGCCACTATCAAGGATGTCGCCTCGCGCGCAGGCGTATCCATCTCCACCGTCTCACATGTGCTCAACCACACTCGGCGGGTCAGCGAAGACGCGACCCAGAAAGTGATTGAGGCGGTGGCAGAACTCAACTACGCGCCCAACTCGGTAGCGCGCAGTCTTAAAATAAATTCGACCAAGACCATTGGCATGCTGGTTACCACCAGCGTAAACCCCTTCTTCGCAGAAGTGGTGCAAGGGGTTGAAGCGTACTGCTTCGAACAGGGCTACAGCCTGATCCTCTGCAACACCGAAAACCAGCCGCCTCGCCAACAGCATTACCTGAGAATGCTGATGGAAAAACGGGTGGATGGACTGCTGGTATTGGGTACCGATATCGACACCCCGTTGCGTGACATGCTGCGCATCCACAAGAACGTGCCGCAGGTGGTACTGGATTGGGGCACGGAGTGCGATTTCGCCAACGTCATCAACGACAACGCCCGCATCGGCGCCCGCATGGCCGTTCGCCATCTGCTGGAGCTGGGGCACCGCGACATCGTCTGCATCACTGGCCAGCTCTCCAAGCCGACCACCCAGCAGCGACTGGACGGGGTACGTGATGCGCTGGGCGAGCACGGTCTGACCCTCAAAGATGAGCAGGTCTTTGAAGGGGATTACGAGAGCCAGAGCGGCTTCGATGCCATGCAGCGCATCCTGGCCCTGCAGCCTCGTCCGACCGCGGTCTTTGCCTTCGACGATCCCATGGCGATCGGCGCGATTTGCGCTGCCTGGGAAGCCGGAGTCAAGGTGCCGGACGATATCTCCATCATCGGCTACGACGATGTGGAGATGGCGCGCTTCTCCAGCCCGCCGCTGACCACCATCCGCCACCCGAAGGCCGAACTGGGCCAGCTGGCGGTGAAGCATCTGGTCAGCCGGATCCGCAACAAGGAGCTGGAAGTGGAGTCGATGACGGTACAGCCCGAGCTGATCGTCCGCCGCTCGGTCAAACCGCTGCGTTAATCCGCACCCGTTGCCAAGACGAAAAACCCCCTCTGTCACGAGGGGGTTTTTGTTTATGGGCGGTTTATTTCAGTTCCGGCCAGTAGGCTTTGTTGGCCTCTATCAAGTCATCGAGAATGGACTTGGCCACCGATGCACTGGGCACTGTCTTGGATAGGGTGATCGCTTGCCACAGCTTCTGGTAAGAGTGCTCGACCCAGGCTTCGACCACCAGTTTCTCGACCGCGACCTGCTGGCCCATCATGCCTTGCTGGAACAGCGGGATGCTGCCCACTTGCAACGGCTCTGGCCCGCTGCTGCCGACCAGGCAGGGGATCTCGACCATGGCTTCCGGGTCAAAGTTGGGGATAGCGCCGCGATTGGGAACGATCAGCAGCATCCGCTCCTGGGTGTTGAAGGCGATGGCGGTTGCCAAGTCCACGATATAGGAGGCGTGTTCATCGATCTCCAGCTCGCCCGCTGTTGAATTACCTGCCTTGACGATGTCGCTACAGGCGGTGAAGACCTGCTTCTCGCGGTGCTCCATCACCTCGTTGGCACGGGTGTGTTCCGGGTTGGAGTGGGCCACCACATAGTCCGGGTAGAGGTAGTACTTCAGATAGGTGTTAGGCAGGGTATCCGGGTCGAGCGCCCACACATCCTTTGCCTTGGCGAAGGTATCGTTCCAGCTTGCTTCGGCATGGCTGGCGCTATTGGGCACATAGCCGTGGCGGGCGACGTGCTCCTTGATCTTCGGCATCAGGTCGTTGCCTTCCAGATCTTCGATGCGGGTCCACCAGCCAAAGTGGTTGAGGCCGTAATAGCGTACCCGCATCTCTTTGCGGGATTTGAGACCGGCAATCTGGGCCATGCGCCCCTCGATCCCGATCGGCATGTCGCAGATGTTGAGGATTTTGGCGTTGGGACGCAGGCGACGGGTCGCTTCGGCGACGATGGCGGCCGGGTTGGAGTAGTTGAGCATCCAGGCATTGGGTGAGTACTGCTCCATATAGTCGACCAGCTCCAGCACCCCGCCGATGGAGCGCATGCCGTAGGCGATACCGCCCGGGCCGCAGGTCTCCTGACCGACCACGCCATGACGCAGCGGGATCTTCTCGTCCAGCTCGCGCATCGGATATTTGCCAACCCGGATATGGGCCATGACGAAATCTACATCGCTAAACGCTGCTTTGGGGTCGGTGCCATAGCTGAAGGCGATCTCGGGAGCCTTCTCTTTCAGCAGGATTTTGCAGGCTTCGGCGATGATCTCCTGACGGTCACCATCGTTGTCGTAGAATTTGATCTCCTTGAGCGGGAAGCGATGTTGATTTTCCAGCAACATCAGAACGATACCAGGAGTAAAAGTGCTGCCACCACCGGCAATGACTACAGAGAATTTTTTCATGATCATGACTCCATTACTAAAGACGATTGTTGATGACTGTTGTTCATAATCGATTCCATATTTTCACGTACCTGAGGTACATGCAGACCGATAATTACCTGGATACTATCGCCATGGCGGACGACACCATGGGCCCCTAATTTAATAAACGCCTCATCTGCAGCGGCTAGCTTGCTGTTAACCAGCGATATTCTTAAGCGCGTGGCACAATTATTCAGACTGCGTATATTTTTAACTCCACCAAGCGCTTCGATAATTTGTGTTGCACTATCACTGCCACGCTGATTTTTGGCTGCCTGATAATCTGACTTGGAATAAAGCTTTATTTCACTGTCTTCCCGGCCCGGTGTTTTAAGATTGAGCCTGATAATCAGCGCGCGGAATATCAGGAACCAGATTCCGGTAAAGACCAACCCGATGGCGATCTGGGTGAACATCATTCCCGCATGGTTGTGGAACATGGGTATCCAGTTCTGCGGCAGGAACTGGTCGAGCAGACCTCCACCCATGTTGCCGACCACACCAAACAGGTACATCACAGTCGACATGGTGGCTGCCAGCAGAGCGTGGATGGCAAACAGCAGCGGCGAGATGAAGAGGAAGGTGAACTCCAGCGGCTCGGTGATGCCGACCAGAATGGCGGTCAGGGTGGCCGGGATCAGCAGGCCTGCCACCTTGGCCTTGTTCTCTTTGGCTGCCGTGGCATAGATGGCCAGGGCAATCCCCATGGCACCGAAAATCTTCGAGTTGCCATGCAGGGCAAAACCACCCTGAGGGAACTGCTCAATCAGCGGGCGAGTGCTCTGGCTGAACTCCAGCATGTGCTGCGCCCAGTAGAGCTGAATGCCCCCCTCTACTGCCGCTGGGCCGAAGATGAAGGGGCCGTAGATAAAGTGATGCAGGCCGGTCGGGATCAAAATCCGCTCGAGGAAGGTGTATACCCACACCCCGACCGGACCCGAGACCAGCATGAAATTCTGCAGGGAGGCGATGCCCATCTGTACTTTTGGCCAGCCAAGCAGGGTCAGCCAGGCGCAGGGGATCATCACGAAGAAGGCGACAATGGTGACAAAGGAGCTGCCCTGAAAGATGCCGAGAAAGACCGGCAGTTGGCGATCAAACAGGCGGTTGTGCAGTGCCGTCACGATGCCGGAGATGACGATGGCCCCTATGATGCTGGTATCCAGGGTCTTGATCCCCGCCACCATGGCGAGGCCACTTTCCCCCCCCACATCCTGACTGAAGTCGACCCCGAAATAACTGCCCCAGGTCATGCCCATAGCGTTGATAAAATAGTTCCAGGTCATGAAACTGACCAATACAGCCAGACAGGCTCTGGCTTGTGCCTTATTTGCCAGACCGATTGGCAGGCCAATCGCAAATATAAGCGGCATATTCCTGAATACTGTCCAGCCACCCTCTTCAATAATATGGATGATCTGGAAGAATAATCCTTGTTGGTTTGCCAGTGATTCACCGACAAACATCGGGTTTTTCAGCATAATTGCAATGCCTACTACCATACCTGCAAAAGGAAAAAGCAGTACAGGAGTGAACATTGCTCCGCCAAAACGTTGAATTTGACTGAGCATATATTGTCCCTTGGTTGAAATAGCTAATCGAATCCTTGCCGGTGTTGCCAGATGCAAATTAGCAACGATAAAAAGAGACCTCATGAAATATCTTGGAATAATGTGATCTGACGCATGTAGTTATTTAGACAAAGATGTCTAACTTTTGCGATATTGTTGTACCTCTTGGTTTTGTGATGTTCTTGCAGCTTTAGTTGAAAGTTAAGTTATTGTTTTTAAGCAATTTAGCCACTTGATTGAGAATAAGATGGTTGGCGTTGTGACCACAGGAGATGTCTAGCAGTGATCTATAAATCGGTGGCTGATCGACTCAGGATCAGGGTAAACGGTGCCGAGTGCCGGGTGGGAGATGTGTTGCTGGGCGAAAAAGCGCTGGCAGAACAGTATGGTGTCTCCCGCATGACCATTCGCAAAGCGGTAGACATGTTGATCGAGTGGGGATTGGTCGAGCGGCGCCACGGCAGCGGCACCTATGTGACGAAAAAGGATGTCCAGCATGAGACCAAAGGGCTGAGCGGGTTTACCGAACTGATGCGCGAGCAGGGGCGCACGTTGGCCAGCCAGGTGTTGGAATTTCGCACCATGCCTGCGCCACCGGCCATCGCCAGTCAGCTGAGGGTGAAGGTGAATGAACCCGTCTATTACTCCAGCCGGATCCGCTCGGTGGATGGTCGGGCTCTGCTGCTGGAAGAGAGCTATATGCCGGTCAGACTGTTTCGCAATCTGTCGGTCGCCCATCTGGAAGGGTCCAAATTCGACTACATCGAACGGGAGTGCGGCATCGCGATTGCGGGTAACTATGAGTGCTTCAGTGCCGTGCTGGCGGATCGGGTTACTGCCGAGCTGCTCCATATCGAGCAGGGGGCCCCTATCCTGCGGCTCACCTCGCTCTCATACAGCGAGAGCGGAGAGTTCCTCAACTACTCCATCATGTTCCGCAATGGTAACGACTACCATGTCGACTACCACCTGCACCGTTTTCGTTAATCCGCTCGCCAGCCTGCGGGTTGGTTATTGGCTGGATGCAGGGCCTCTCACGAAGCAGGGAATGGCCCTCTATCTGGTGGATATTCCCCCTGTTTGACCCATCTCGCATTTTGCCTGTTAATCGTTTGATCAATATCAACAAAGGGTTAAGTTCTGATGGACTCCCGACTTAACCGTTCCATCCTGTAGGTTGGGTATGACTGTCAAGGATGGTGTCTTATGTTCCCCCCTCGCAAGCTGGGTCACCAGATCACGCTGCTGGCAATTGGCGGCATCGTATTGCTCGCCGTGGTGCTGCTTACCTTTAATCTGTTTGAAAATCGCCAGCGGGCGCTCGCGGCCGAGCAGGCTGCACTGCGGAGCCAGCTCCAGAACGTGGAAGCGGTGATCAAAAACACCAGCCATGAAACCGTGCTGGCGGCGACCCTGATCGCCCAGCGGCCGGATGCAGCAAAGGCGGTGGCCGACAAGGATTGGCAGACCCTCGCCAATCTGTTTGATCCGCTCTGGCCCGCCCTCAAGGCGCAGGGGATCGAGCAGTTCCAGTTCCACCTGCCGCCTGCCACCTCCCTCTATCGGGTACACAAGCCTGAAAAGCACGGTGATGACCTCTCTGCCATTCGCCCCACTGTGGTTGAGGTGAATCGCGAGCATCATGCCGTTGGCGGACTGGAGATTGGCGTGGCTGGTACCGGTTTGCGCGGGGTCGTGCCGGTCACCTTCAACGGGCAGCCGGTCGGTTCGGTGGAGTTCGGTCGTGCTCTGGATGAAAAGCTGTTTGGCCAACTGCTGGACAAGCAGGTGCAGCTCGCCATCTATCTGTTTGAGCAGGGCAAGCTGGTGACGCTGGTTGGCACATCCCGGCTTGGTGAGGTGATGGAGTGGTATCAGCCGGTACTGGCCGGTGAGGAACGCTTCGTCAATATGACGCAACAGGGGAGTGATTTGCTGGTGATGGCGGCCCCCCTGCGCGATTACTCCGGCAAGGCGGTCGGTATCATCGAGTTGACCCGGGATCACAGTCTGGTCGCGGCCGATCTGGCGCGTCAGGGCTGGCAGATGGCGATCATCTCTCTGGTAGGGGCTCTGGTGATTGCCATGGTGATGGCGTTTGCACTCAATCGCATCAATCGACCACTGCTCGACAGCGTCAAGGCGCTGGAGGCGCTGGCCAATGGCTCCGGCGATCTCGGCAGCAAGCTGCCGGTGGCAGGGCCGGAGGAGATCCGTCGCCTCGGGTCGGCGTTCAATGGCTTTGTTGCCAAGATCCGCGACACCATCAGCCAGCTCACCGCCACTCTGGGCGAACTGGCTGGCGAGAGTGAGCGGCTTTCGCGCAGTGCGGCGGGCAACCTTGGCAGCATGACGCGCCAGCAGGAGCAGACCACCCAGCTCGCCACCGCCATGACCGAGATGACCAGCACGGTACACGAGGTGGCCAACAACACGGCACAGGCGGCCGAAGCGGCCAACGAAGCGGACAATCAGGCGGTCACCGGCGATGAGGTGGTGCAGCAGAGCGTCAACATGATCGAACAACTGGCGGAGGAGATCGCCAGCGCGGGAAACACGGTGAAAGAGGTCGCCAAGGCCAGCGAGCAGATTGGCTCGGTGCTGGCGGTGATCCAGTCCATCGCCGAGCAGACCAACCTGCTGGCCCTCAACGCCGCCATAGAGGCGGCCCGGGCCGGTGAACAGGGGCGCGGTTTTGCGGTGGTGGCCGACGAGGTGCGCTCGCTGGCCGGGCGCACCCAGCACTCCACCGCCGAGATCCGCGGCACCATCGAGCAGTTGCAACGGGCGGTGGGTACCACGGTGACCATGATCGAACACAGCGTCTCGCGGGCCGGGGAGTCGGTGGAGCGGGCCAATCAGGCGGGAGAAGCCCTCGGTCGGATCAAGGGGGCGGTCAACAGCATTCGCGACATGAACACCCAGATCGCCACCGCTTCGGAGGAGCAGTCCTCGGTGAGCGACGAGATCACCCGCAATATCGTCAGCGTCCATGAGATCTCCCAGGCCACCACGCTGGTGGCGCGGGATACCGCCCATATCGCCAGCCATGTGGCGACCCTGGTGGACAAGCTGGGGGATCTGGCCGGACAGTTCCAGGATGGCTCCAACGTGCGGATGGTGCTGAGTCGCGCCCGCGCCGCTCATATGGGCTGGAAGACTCGGGTGCGTGCCTATCTGGATGGGCAGGAGGGGCTGTCGCGCAGCGAGGCGGTTAGCGACAAGGAGTGCCGTCTTGGCCACTGGTACTTCAGCGAAGGGCAGGCATGCTGCGGCGATCAACCCGCCTTCAGGGCGATGGCCGCCCCCCACGCCAGATTGCATCAGGTGATCCAGCAGGTTATCGAGCTGAAAAATCAGCACAAGCATGAAGAGGCGGAGGCGCTCTATCGCGAGATCGAGCAGAACTCTGAGCAGGTAGTGGGCTGCATCGATCAGCTGCTGCGGGAGATGACCAAGCCGGAGCGTTAATGACGAGCGGGCCGGATAGCCAAAGGGCTGACAGCGATGTCAGCCCTTTTGCATGGTGCGGGTCTGGGGCGAGGTTACTGCTCCGGACGCAGATCCTGATAACGGGCGGCGGTGATGAACTGGCCGAAGGTTTCACACCAGACGATCACGCTGCTGAAGCGGGCCGGATCGATCGTGGCGGGCAGCGGCACGATAAAGTTGTCGAAGGTCTTCACCGGCCCCACTCGCACCATCTGATCCTTGAGGCGGGCAAAATCGGCTTCGGTCTCGACAAACTCGGGGGAGAGGTAGAGCTGGTAGTCCGGCCCGGGGGCCAGCTTGCCCATCAGACTGACGGCATCCGACCCTATGCTCACCTTGCCTTCCCCCCAGTGCAGCCGATCGCTGTCTTTCAGATCCCGGCGAAAGGTGCCGTGGAATCTCGCCTGCTGCTGGCTGGCCGCGACCTGCTCGGTATCAGGTGCGGGTGGCGCTATCAGGATCGGCAGGGTATAGACACCGGCGGCAAAGCCTGCCGCCGCGACCAGCAGATGGGTGCCCAGCAGCAGGGCCATGGTTTTGCGTCTCATGATATCTCGGTCGTTGATGAACAGGTGCCAGCATCATAGCAGTGGTGCTGGCTAAACCGCTTGTCATCCAGCGCTATGGAGCCGGATGTTTGCGCAGCCGCGGTTGATATGGCTTACAAGCTGGCGAAATCCACCTCGGGCAGGGTTTCAAAGCCGGGGCGGGCAAACAGATAGCCCTGCATCAGGCTGATGCCCATCTCCCGCAGGCAGGCCATCTCTTCGCGGGTCTCGATCCCCTCCGCCAGCGGGGTGATCTGCAGCTCGGCAAACAGGGCCAGACAGTGGCGCACTATGGCTTGTCGGGTCGGGTCATGGTCGATGCCGCGCAGCAGGTGCATATCGAGTTTGACGATGTTGGGGTGAAAATCGGCCAGCAGGTTGAGGCCCGAGTAACCGGCGCCAAAGTCATCGATCGCCGTTTTGAAACCGAGCGCCTGATAGTGATCGACGATACCGCGAAGATGCTGGCTGTCTTGCACCTGCTCCACCTCGGTCAGCTCGAACATGATCTGCTCGATGGGGAAGTGGTGCTCGCGGGCCGCCTGCAGGGTGGTGCGGATGCAGCGCTCCGGGCGGTAGACCGCATTGGGCAGAAAGTTGATGCTCAGCATGCCCCGCATATCGAGCCGGGCGGCCAGCGCGATGGCCTTGATCCGGCACAGCTGGTCGAAGCGGTAGCGGTTGTCGTCGTTGACCCGGGCAATCACGCTCTGCGCCGGTTCGTTGTTGATCCCCCGCACCAGCGCCTCGTAACCGAATATGGTGCGCTGGCTGCAATCGACGATGGGCTGAAAGGCCATGGTGAAGTCGAAATCGAGATCTGCTTTCTCCTGACACAGCTGGCAGATGGCGGGGGACGGGGCGGCAGGTATATCCATGACTCTCCTCTCGGGGCGTGGCGGCGCTGGGCACTGTCTCAAATGATAACAGCTCATCTTTCCTGAGAGGGGCAATTCCGGTGATCGGGTCGGGATCGGGGATGAGATTGCGTCTGTCTCCCACCAGTGTTTAAAACCGGCCTGCACCGTTGACGTGATATACGCGAACGTCCGATTACGCCTTCCGGCTAATCGAACCTACGTGTCTGTTTAGCCTTGTTTCATCTTTATTGCCTTGCCTAGCTGTTTTTGAAGTGAGTCCACAGCCTTGTTTGTTTTATCGAACAAATATTCTTCAAGCACCTGTGTACATTTTTTGTATTCCTCATATTCATTCAGCGGAATGGCAAAGGCATACCTATGTGACAGGATAAACTCATCTTCCGTTTCTTTAATATCGAGAATCGCATCATCGAGGCCTGACATATCGTTATGGGCCGCAAATGTGTTCCGAAGTGCCATGATGCGATGATGAATGATGAGCAAATCACCTCTATCCACAAAAACGTGTTTTTCTTCTAATTTACTGCGGCCTTTCCCTGCTGATAAGAAACACTTGCCATACGACAATAGAAAGGCTTTGAATAATGCCAGTTGAGTTAGTAGCTCTTTCATTGATGATTTAGGGCTTATTCTGTGGGTACTCTCGGCGAGATCCAGAAAGCTCCTAGCTTCAAAGGCCTGCATCATGAGAAAAGTCCACTTATTCATGATCCCAAACCTCTGATCGATATCGATAGCTTTTTTATTGGTGACTTCTGCACTGGCTAATTGTTTCATTTTTTAGGGCTAACAGTGATTAGATGGAAGATATACCTGATCCGATAATATAGTTTTACATATAATTTATCACCTTCCTTATTAACTATTCTGGAAAACTTAGGAAATAGGTGTGACACATCCATATATATCATATTTTGGTTATCAAGGTCGTGAGCTAGGAATACCGAGAATGCGGTGGTAGAAAATAAAAAAGGCACCCTAAGGTGCCTTTTTTGATACAGACAGTGTTACTGCAGCAGGGAGATATCCGCGACTTGCAGGAACAGGTTGCGCAGGTTGTTCAGCAGTGCCAGACGGTTGGCCTTGAGGGCTTCATCGTCGGCCATCACCATTACCTCGTTGAAGAAGGTGTCGACCGGTTCGCGCAGGGCGGCCAGACGGGTGAGGGCAGCCTGATAGTCACCGGCAGCGAACAGCGGGGCCAGTTCGGCTTGCAGTTCGGCAACCTGGGTGGCCAGCGCCTTCTCGGCGGCATCGACCAGCAGTTCCGGTTTGACGGCAGTCGGCAATTCGCCTTCGACCTTGGCCAGAATGTTGCTCACGCGCTTGTTGGCGGCAGCCAGTGCCAGGGCGGCATCCAGCGTGCGGAAGTGGCTGACGGCCTTGACGCGACGATCGAAGTCGAGCGGACGGGTCGGGCGGCGGGCCAGTACGGCCAGCACCACGTCGGCACCGATGCCTTCGTCCTGATAGGCGGCGCGGAAGCGGCCCAGCATGAAGTCGACCACGTCGGTGACGACGGTTTTGTTGGTCAGCTTGTCGCCGTAGACGCGTACCGCTTCTTCAACCAGTTCAACCAGATCCAGATCCAGCTGCTTCTCGGTCATGATGCGCAGGGCACCGATGGCGGCGCGACGCAGGGCGAACGGGTCCTTGTCACCCTTCGGCAGCATGCCGATGCCGAAGATACCGGCCAGGGTGTCGAACTTGTCGGCCAGCGCGACGGCGCAGGCAACCAGACCGGACGGCAGGGCATCACCGGCAAAGCGCGGCATGTACTGCTCGTTGAGGGCCACGGCCACCGCTTCGTCTTCGCCATCGTGACGGGCGTAGTGCATCCCCATGACACCCTGGGTGTCGGTGAACTCGCCGACCATGTTGGTCATCAGGTCACACTTGGAGAGCAGACCGGCACGCTTGGCCTGAGCTACGTCGGCGCCGATACGCTCGGCGATAAAGCCGGCAACGGTCTCGATACGCTCGACCTTGGCCTTGACGGTGCCCAGCTGTTGCTGGAACAGCACGGTTTCAAGGCGCGGCAGGCGGGAGGCCAGAGTTTGCTTGAGGTCGGTCTTGAAGAAGAACTCGGCGTCAGAGAGACGGGGGCGAACCACCTTCTCGTTGCCGCTGATGATCTGGCTCGGGTCTTTGGACTCGATGTTGGTGACGAAGATGAACTTCGGCAGCAGCTTGCCGCTCTTGTCGTAGACCGGGAAGTACTTCTGGTCACCCTTCATGGTGTGCACCAGCGCTTCAGCCGGAACGGCCAGGAACTTCTCTTCGAAGTTGGCGGTCAGCACCACCGGCCACTCGACCAGTGCGGTCACTTCTTCCAGCAGGGCGTCGTCCAGGTCGGCAACGCCACCGAAGGCGGCAGCGGCCGCTTCGACGTCAGCCTTGATCTTGGCCTTGCGCGCCATAAAGTCGGCAATCACCATGCCGCGCTCCTGCAGGATCTGCGGGTACTGGCTGGCGTTGTCGATGGTGAATTCGCTCTCGCCCATAAAGCGGTGACCGCGGATGGTGCGGGCAGAGTCGATACCCAGAATGTGGGCGGGCACCAGATCCCCATCCAGCAGCAGGGTCACGGTGAACACCGGACGCACGAACTGGATGGTCTTGTCGCCCCAGCGCATCATTTTCGGGATCGGCAGCTTGGCCAGTGCTTGGCTAACCAGCTCGCCCAGCAGATCTTTGGCCGGACGGCCTTCGACCTTGGCGGTGTGAACCAGCCACTCACCCTTGTCGGTGACCAGACGCTCGGCCTGCTCAACGGTGATGCCGTTGCCACGGGCCCAGCCTTCGGCAGCCTTGGTCGGCTTGCCTTCGGCATCGAACGCCTGCGCCACGGCCGGGCCGCGCTTCTCGACGCTCTTGCTCGGCTGTTCGCCGGCCAGCTCGCTTACCTTCAGCGCCAGACGGCGCGGGGAGGCAAACCACTCGACGTCGCCGAAGGCCAGATCGGCCTTGGTCAGTTCGGCTTTGAAGTTGTCGGCAAAGGCTTCGGCCAGGGAGCGCAGGGCTTTGGGCGGCAGCTCAGCAGTACCGATCTCTACCAGAAATGTATGTTGTGCCATGTCCGTTCCTTAACCTTGCTTGTTCTCACTGCGCTGACACATAGGGAAGCCCAGCGCTTCGCGGGAGGCGTAGTATGCCTCTGCCACGGCCTTGGTCAGGGTGCGAATGCGCAGGATGTAGCGCTGACGCTCGGTGACCGAGATGGCCTTGCGGGCATCCAGCAGGTTGAAGGAGTGAGCGGCTTTGAGGATGCGCTCGTAGGCAGGCAGCGGCAGCGGTTTTTCCAGTGCCAGCAGATTCTGGGCTTCCTTCTCGTACTGCTCGAAGCAGTGGAACAGGAACTCCACATCGGCGTGTTCGAAGTTGTAGGTGGATTGCTCCACTTCGTTCTGGTGGAACACGTCGCCGTAGGTGGTCTTGCCCAGCGGGCCGTCAGACCAGACCAGATCGTAGACGCTGTCCACGCCCTGAATGTACATGGCCAGACGCTCGAGACCGTAGGTGATCTCGCCGGTGACCGGCTTGCACTCGAGGCCGCCGACCTGCTGGAAGTAGGTGAACTGGGTCACTTCCATGCCGTTCAGCCACACTTCCCAACCCAGACCCCAGGCACCCAGAGTCGGGTTTTCCCAGTTGTCTTCCACGAAGCGGATGTCATGGATTTCAGGATCCATGCCCAGCTCTTTCAGGGAGCCCAGATAGAGTTCCTGAATGTTGTCGGGGGAAGGCTTGATGATCACCTGGAACTGGTAGTAGTGCTGCAGGCGGTTCGGGTTTTCACCGTAGCGGCCGTCAGTCGGACGGCGGGACGGTTGCACGTAGGCGCAGGCGATGGGCTCCGGGCCCAGGGCACGCAGACAGGTCATGGGGTGGGAGGTACCGGCACCCACTTCCATATCCAGCGGCTGAATGATGGTACAGCCCTGGCGGGACCAATAGTCCTGCAGCTGCAGGATCAGGCCCTGAAAGGTTTTGACATCGAATTTTTGCATAATTTTTTTCGCGCGAAGTGAAAATCAGAGCAAGATTTGCTGAATGTGAACCGAGGGAGTATACCGTCTGGCATGGTCGGATAATAGGCGAAATTGCAGCGGATTCGCGGGATGGTGCTGCGCTCTGGCTGGTCGGGCGGGATGTCCGGTATATGATGTGAGCAGTGCCGCCTGCACAGTGGGCAGGGTCGGGCACACCGCTGAAATAACGAGGGAGAGGAAATGGAACTGCGCTGCGCCTGGGTGACCAAGGACCCGGAATACATTGAATACCATGACAAACAGTGGGGCAGGCCGGTCTATGACCCCCGCGAGCTGTTTGCCAAGCTCTGCCTCGACGGCCAGCAGGCGGGGCTGTCGTGGATCACCATCCTCAAGCGCACCGAGAGCTACTACCGCGCCTATGTCGACTTTGATCCGGTGCAGATTGCCCGCTTCGACGAGCAGGATGTGGAGCGGCTGATGCAGGACAGCGGCATTATCCGCAACCGGCTCAAGGTGCAGTCGATCATCAGAAATGCCCGCGCTTATCTGGCGTTACAGGAGCAGGGGATCGACTTCGCCGACTACCTGTGGGGCTTTGTTGGCGGTGCCCCCATCGTCAACCAGCGGCAGGGCAACGGCGACATTCCGGCGACCTCGCCGGAGTCAGATGCCATGTCGAAAGCGCTCAAGAAGCTCGGCTTCAACTTCGTTGGCAGCACCATCTGTTACGCCTTTATGCAGGCAGTGGGGATGGTGAACGATCATCTGGTCAGCTGTCCTTGCCACGCCGAGTGCCAGTTATCGCGCTGACAGCCCGCCGATTGGCCAAAAAAACACCACTCTCGCCATCTGTTCAGGCTTGCGTCAGACAATGGCGTGCCAGCGCGTTACAATCCGGCCCCCGGCATGGTGCCGGATTGTTTTCACAGAGGTTTTTTCATGCGAGCCAAGATCCTGGTGCCAGCTCTGGCACTGACCGTTGCCCTGAGCGGCTGTACCACCAACCCCTACACAGGTGAATCCCAGACCTCCAAAGGTGCCTGGGGCGCGCTGGCTGGCGCCGCTGCCGGTGCGGCCGTAGGTGCGCTCTCCTCCAGCAAGGGTGACCGCAAGAAGGGCATCCTGACCGGCGTTGCTGCCGGCGCGGCGCTGGGTGGCGGTATCGGCTACTACATGGACGTGCAGGAAGCCAAGCTGCGCGAGAAGCTGCAGGGCACCGGCGTCAGCGTGACCCGCAATGGCAATGAGCTGATCCTCAACATGCCGAACAACGTGACCTTCGACAGCTCCAGCTCCCAGCTGAAAGCGGCCGGTGCCAACACCCTCTCCGGTGTGGCCATGGTGGTTGCCGAGTTCGACAAGACCCGCCTGAACGTGGTCGGTCACACCGACAGTACCGGTTCCCGCGACCTGAACATGAAGCTCTCCCGCGATCGTGCCGATGCCGTTGCCGCCCAGCTGATTGGTCAGGGCGTAGCAGGCAGCCGCATCTCCACCACCGGCGTGGGCCCGGATCAGCCGGTTGCTACCAACAGCACCGCCGCTGGCAAAGCCCAGAACCGCCGCGTGACCATTACCCTGACCCCGACCGCCTAAGTCGCTCAGGTTTCGGTAACGAAAAGGCCCCGCCAGTAATGGCGGGGCCTTTCTATTGGAGCCGTTGCTGGCAATAGCGCCCTGTTGTTTGCTCCCTTTTCCCTTGTGGGAGAGGGGGCGGGGATAAGCGCCTCTTAGACAGCCGCTGTCAGCTGTACTTCGACCTTGTAGCCTTCGTGGGCCAGACGGGCCTGTACGCAGGCGCGAACCGGCGCGGTGCCAGCCGGGATCCAGGCATCCCACTGCTCGTTGAAGGCAGCGATGTCCTGAATGTCTTTGAGATAGATATTGGCCATCAGGATCTTGTCGACGCCGGAGCCGTTGGCTTCCAGCAGGCGCTGCAGGCTTGCCAGCACTTCACGGGTCTGCTGGTGGATGTCGGCCTCTTCGCTGACGGGCACTTCCACCACGTAGAGGGTGCCATTGTGGATGACCACGTCTGACCAACGCTGGGTGGTGCCGATTCGGGTAATGGTTGTCATGGAGTGCTCCGGTACAGGGGCTTATTGACCCTTGCGGATCAGATAGCGGTAGGGGGCCTGCTCTGTCTCGCTGGCGACCAGGGTGTGATCCATAAAGCGGCAGAAACTGGGGATGTCGCGGGTGGTTGAAGGATCGTCGGCACTGACCAGCAGGGTCTCGCCATCCGCCATCAGCCGCACTTTCTTGCGAACCATCATAACGGGTTCCGGGCAACGAAGCCCGATTGCGTCCAACTCGTGAGTCGCGTCGCAGAATAAATCACTCATCTATTATCAACCTTCAACCTATTCGGCTACCAATGATACTCAGGGCTAAAAAATAATCAAACAAACGACCCATTAACCAGCATATGTAACCGAAATGTTATTCGGCCCTATCCAGCTTGCGCCGGACGAGTAATATAAAAATTGAACCATATTCAACAAGGAGGTGAATATGCAGGTCTCCTACGGCAGATTACAAGCCTATGCAGGCATGGGGTTCTTGTCCTTCGCCATGATAGTGATGGGCAGCCCGATCGGGAATACCGGTACCTGGTTCGGCTCCATGGTGATGGTCGGGTTGGGGCTCTGGATCGAGCTCAGCGATTACTATGACGAGGATGAGGACGAGAACGATCAATCCTGAATCGGATGACGATTCAACAACAAAGGCGGAGTAACTCCGCCTTTGTCATTTCTGCCGTTTGGCAATGTGCCCGGATCAGCGGGTCGAGCGCATCGCCCGCTCCAGATGCAGCGCCGTCTGCTCCGGGTTGGCCTTGGGGTCGTTGAAGAAGTTGCTCAGCACATCGAGGATCGCCTGTCGCATATTGGTCGGCGTCGCCATCCCTTCCGCCATGCTGGGCAGCAGGTTGTCCTGCTTTTCCGCCAGCAGGAAATCCTGATAGGAGCGGACGGCGCAGCGGTCGAACTTGCTCATGTCGGGATTGGTCAGCGCCGGGATCGACCCCTTCACCCGATTGAACTCCTCCTGAAATTGCGGCGTCATCAGCAGTTGGGCCAGATCCCCCTGCGCCTGCAGCTGGGCCGGATCCCGCTGTTTGAACATGGCGATGGAGTCGAGGTTGTAGCTGAACAGTCCGGCGCTGCCCGGGCTCGGCAGGCAGGCGATATCCTCACCCGGCCGGTAGTTGCCCGCGCTCAGTTCACCCTTCACCCAGTCCCCCATCACCTGCATGGCGGCGCCACCGCTCTCCAGCAGATTGGTGGCCTGATGCCACTTCAGACCGGCGTATTTTTGCGGCACATAGGCGCGCAGCTGCTGGAAGCGGGTCAGCACCCGCACCATGTCGGGGCCGGTCAGGGTGGCGCTGTCCTGCTCGAGGAACGCCTTGCGATAGAATTCTTTTCCGCCCTCACCGAGTGCCACTGTTTCAAACAGTACCGCCAGCTGCCAGGGCTCGTTGCCGATGGCGAGCGGGGTGATGCCCCGTTTTTTAAGCTGGTCGGCGACGGTGACAAACTGGGCCCAGCTGGTGGGCGGAGTCAGCTTGTTGCGCTCGAACACCTTGCGGTTGAGCCACAGCCAGTTGACCCGGTGGATGCCGGTGGGCACCGCCATCAAGGCGCCATTCTGGCTGAGGGTAGCCCGCACCATGGGCGGCATCTGACTGTACCAGCCGAGGTGTTCGGCCATCGGGCTGAGATCGCGCAAAAAGCCGAGTCCGGCCCACTCCTTGAGCTCATAGCCCTTGAGGTGGGCCGCTTCTGGCGGGTTGGCGGCCAATGCCCGGCTCTTCAATACCGTCATGGCGCTCTTGCCGCCGCCGCCCTGTACCGCGAAGTCGTTCCACTGGTTGCCCTGTTTGGTCCACTCGGATTTGAGCACTTCGACCGCTTTCGCTTCGCCGCCGGATGTCCACCAGTGCAGTACCTCCACCTGGGAAGCGGCAACTGGAGCAGAGAGCAGGGCGATGACAGAAAAAGACAACCACTTCATAAGGTTACTGCCTTGGTAGGGAGAGCGTGGCCTGCAGGCCACCTTGCGGACGATTTTCCAGCACCAGATCGCCACCGTGGGCGTGGGCAATGTTGCGGGCGATGCCAAGGCCGAGGCCGGTGCCGGCCTGATCCGTGCTGAGCCGGTAATAGGGTTCGAAGATGCGCTCGAACTGATCGTCCGGCAGGCCGGGGCCCTCATCCATGATAAAGAGGATCAGCATCTCCTCGTCATCCATGATGATGATGCGCACCCGCTGGCCATATTTGATGCCGTTGTCCACCAGATTGCCGATGCAGCGCTTGAGCGCCAGCAGCTTGCCGCGATAGGGCCACTTGCAGTGCCCTTCGATGGTCAGCCGCTCGTCGTGCAGGTTCATCGACTCCGCCATCTGCTCAAGCAGGGCGTTGATGTCGATCTCCTCGATATTCTCGTGAATGTCGGTCTCTTTGACCGTCTGCAGCGCCCCTTTCACCATCAGCTCCAGTTCGTCGAGATCCTTGTTGAACTTGCCGATCTGCACCTCGTCGTCGAGCAGTTCGACCCGCAGCCGCAGCCGGGTGATGGGGGTCTTGAGGTCGTGGGAGATGGAGCTGAACAGCCGCTCTCTATCGTCGATATAGCGGCGAATGCGGTGCTGCATGATGTTGAAGGCGCGGGTGGCCGCCACGATTTCCGATGCTCCTTCCTCCTTGAGTGAAGGCTGATCGATATCCTTGCCGAGATTCACCGCCGCCTTGGCGAGACGGCGCAGCGGGCGGGTCTGCCAGCGCACCAGCATAAAGGTGAAGAAGCAGAGGAACACCGTCATCAGGGCGATGAAACGCACCTGGTTGCTCGGCATCACGGTATCGTCGAGGGTCATGTAGGGGGCGGGCAGCAGGGCCGCCAGATAGAGCCACTCCCCTTTTTCAATCTCGATCTGGGTCACCAGTACCGGTGGATTGAGCGGCTCCAGCGACAGGGTGTAACGGGCCCAGGAGGAGGGGAGATCCGCCAGCAGGGTGTCGTTATTGAAGACATGGAGGTCATCGGGTCGGGAGAAGTCCACCTTGATCGCCATGGCGTCGGAGAGCTTGCGGGTCAGCACTCCCTGAACCTCCTCCAGCACCTGCGTCTTGCGTTCGCTGTCGGGGATGGCGTTGATGTGTATCTCTTCCTCGTTGAGCGAGACGAAGAAGCGGCTGCCCCCCATGTTGCGCAGTTGGTCCAGCGCGATGTGGCGATATTGCAGCGGCAGGGATTTGAAGAAGTTGACGGTGGAGGCGGCAGACATGGCGAGGTTGCGGGTGGTGCTGAGCATCCCCTCCAGCTCCCGCTTCTGGATCTGCTGCATCCAGATGCCGGTCAGAATGGTCTGGGAGAGCAGGATGGCCAGCAACAGCAGCAGGATCATCCGTGACAACAGGGAGCGGGGCACCAGCGCCCCCCAGGACCACTTGTTGCTCATGGCAGCTCGTGCACCTCGGCGATCAGCATGTAGCCACTGCCGCGAATGGTCTTGATGATGCGCGGGCTCTTGCCGTTGTCGCCCAGCTTCTGGCGCAGACGGCTGATCTGTACGTCGATACCGCGCTCCATCGGCAGGCTTTCGCGGCCGCGGGTGGCATCCGAGATGGTGTCCCGATCCAGCACCACGCCGGGCTGTTGCAGGAACATGCCGAGCAGCATGGCATCGCTGCCGGAGAGATCCAGCAGGCTGCCATCGTCATGGGTCAGCTGGTGGCTCAGGGTGTCGAGGGTCCACTCGGCAAAACGCAGGCGGCGGCTCGGCTCTTTCTCTTTTTCCGGCTGGCGGAATTCGGCGCGGCGCAGCAGCGCCTTGATGCGGGCCTGCAGTTCGCGGGGGCTGAACGGCTTGGCGATATAGTCGTCGGCGCCGAGTTCCAGGCCGATCACCCGATCCGCTTCGTCGGAGGCGGCGGTCAGCATGATGATGGGCACCTGGGAGTCACGACGGATCTGCTGGCAGAGGGTAAAACCGTCCTCGCCGGGCATCATGATGTCCAGAATAATCAGGTCCGGGCTGTGCTGGGCTAGTTGCTGGCGCATTTCGTTGCCCTCCGCCGCCGTCAATACCTGAAAGCCCGCCCGGGTCAGGTACTCATTGAGCAGCTCGCGGATCTCTTGGTCGTCATCGACGATCAGCAGTTGTTTGCTCATTGACATATGTATGTGCATCCACCCATTTTTTTGTGCAGATTGAACCTGTCGGGGGAGTAAAAAGCAAGCAAGCCCCCTATCTAATGTGAGGTTTAAGGCAATAACAGCCTATTGATAAGATTAAAACGAAAAAAGGCCGACCCAAACGGGACGGCCAACAGACAGCTTCTGACCACTGACGAGCACCCCGTGTGGCGATCGTCACAGACTTGAAAAGGGGCCAGTCAGACTGGCCCCGAAAAGGGACAACTCTCAGTAGTGCATCCCGTCGATCCGGTTGGTTATCACACCCGTTCAAACACGGTGGCGATGCCCTGACCCAGACCGATACACATGGTGGCAACCCCCAGGGTGGCATCCTTCTCCTCCATCAGATTGATGAGGGTGGTGGAGATGCGGGCGCCGGAGCAGCCGAGCGGGTGGCCCAGCGCAATGGCGCCGCCGTTCAGGTTCACCTTCTCGTCCACCTGATCCTGCAGACCCAGATCCTTCACGCAGGGCAGAGACTGGGCGGCAAACGCCTCGTTCAGCTCGAACAGGTCGATATCACCGACAGTCAGACCGGCACGTTTGAGCGCCTTCTGGGTCGCCGGCACCGGGCCGTAACCCATGATGGCGGCGTCACAGCCGGCGATGGCCATGGCACGTACCTTGGCGCGCGGCGTGAGGCCGAGGGCCTTGGCGCGATCCGCGCTCATCACCAGCATGGCGGCGGCGCCATCGGACAGCGCCGAGGAGCTGCCGGCGGTGACGGTGCCGTTGACCGGGTCAAACACCGGGCGCAGCTGGCTCAGGGTTTCGACCGTGGTCTCCGGGCGTATCACCTCGTCATAGTCGTAGAAGAAGCGGGCGCCGCTGGCGTCATGGCCTTCCAGCCCGACGATCTCCTTGGCGAAACGGCCTTCCACGGTGGCGGCGTGAGCGCGGCGGTGGGAGCGGGCGGCAAACTCGTCCTGCTGCTGACGGCTGATGCCGTGCAGCTTGCCGAGCATCTCGGCGGTCAATCCCATCATGCCGGAGGCTTTCGCCACCGACTTGGCCATGCCGGGGTGGAAGTCGACGCCGTGGCTCATCGGCACGTGACCCATGTGCTCAACGCCGCCAATGATGAAGATATCCCCATCACCTACCTGAATGGCGCGAGAGGCGTCATGCAGCGCCTGCATACTGGAGCCGCACAGACGGTTGACGGTGACCGCACCCACCTGCTTCGGAATGCCGGCCAGCAAGGCGGCGTTGCGGGCGATGTTGAAGCCCTGCTCCAGGGTCTGCTGCACGCAGCCCCAGTAGATATCCTCGATCTCGTTCGGGTCGAGGTTGGGGTTGCGCAGCAGGATGGATTTCATCAGGTGCGCGGACAGATCTTCTGCACGCACGTTGCGGAAGGCGCCGCCCTTGGACCGGCCCATCGGGGTCCGGATACAGTCGACAATGACTACGTCTTTCATGAATGGATCTCCTTTCCGCAATCAGTAGAAGGTTTTGCCCTGGGCCGCCATCTCGCGCAGCTTGTCGCTGACGCGGTAGAGCGGACCCAAGTCGGCATACTGGTCGGCCATGGCCACGTAGCGATCCAGACCAATGGTGTCCAGATAGCGGAACACGCCGCCGCGGAAGGGAGGGAAGCCCAGACCGTAGACCAGTGCGATGTCGGCTTCGGCTGGCGTGGCGACTATGCCCTCTTCCAGACAGAGCACCACTTCGTTGATCATCGGGATCATCATGCGAGCGATGATGGCGTCCTTGTCGAAATCCTGTTTCGGCTTGGCAATGGGGGCCAGCAGCTCGTAAGCAGCTGCGTCAGCCACCTTCTTCGGCTTGCCCTTCTTGTCCTGCTCGTAGGCGTAGAAGCCCTTGCCGTTCTTCTGACCGAAGCGGTTCACTTCGTACATCACGTCGATGGCGGTGCGGCCTTCCTTGCTCATCCGCGCCGGGAAGCCTTGCGCCATCACGTCACCGGCATGGTGACCGGTGTCGATGCCGACCACATCCAGCAGGTAGGCGGGGCCCATCGGCCAGCCAAACTCCTTCTCCATCACCTTGTCGACGGCGGCAAAGTCGGCGCCATCGGCAACCAGTTTGTTGAAGCCGAAGAAGTAGGGGAACAGCACCCGGTTGACGAAGAAGCCAGGGCAGTCGTTGACTACGACCGGGGACTTGCCCATGGCGGCGGCGTAGGCCACCACGCGGTTGATGGTTTCATCGGAGGTTTGCTCGCCGCGGATGATCTCCACCAGTGGCATGCGGTGCACCGGGTTGAAGAAGTGCATACCGCAGAAGTTCTGCGGGCGCTTCAGCCCCTTGGCCAGCAGGGAGATTGGGATAGTGGAGGTGTTGCTGGCGAGCACGGCGTCTTCGCCAATGATCCCTTCCACTTCGCCCAGTACGGCGGCTTTCACCTTGGGATTCTCGACCACGGCTTCGACCACGACGTCCACATGCTTGACGTTGTCATAGCTGAGGGTGGGAGTGATGGCAGAGAGCACCTGGCCCATCTTGATGCCATCGATGCGGCCCTTTTCGAGCTGGCCGTTGAGCAGCTTGGTGGCTTCGCCCATGCCAAGTGCCAGCGCCTTCTCGTTGATGTCCTTCATCACCGCCGGAATGCCCTTGCTGGCAGACTGGTAGGCGATGCCGCCGCCCATGATGCCGGCACCCAGTACGGCGGCGTGGCCAGTGGCTTTGCTTGCCTGTTTGGCAGCCTTCTTGGCCAGCGCCTTGATGTGTTGATCGTTCAGGAAGATACCGACCAGCGCCTTGGCCACGTCGGTCTTGGCCAGCTTGATAAAGCCCTGTGCTTCAACGACCAGCGCTTCGTCACGGCCCATACCTGCGGCGGCCTCGACGGTTTTCACCGCAGTCATCGGTGCCGGATAGTGTTTGCCCGCCACGGCGGCAACCATGCCGGCGGCGGTGGTGAAGCTCATCATAGCTTCCAGTTTGGAGAGGCGCAGCGGCGCTTTTTTGGCGGCGCGACGGCTCTGCCAGTCCAGCTTGCCCGCGATGGCGTCCTTGATCATCTGCAGCGCAGCGCTCTGCAGCGCGTCGGGGGCGACCACGGCATCTATGGCACCCACCTTGAGGGCGTCATCGGCACGGTAATCCTTGCCGGTGGTGATCCACTCAAGCGCGTTGTCGGCGCCGATCACCCGCGGCAGACGGACTGTGCCGCCAAAGCCCGGCATGATGCCGAGTTTGGTCTCGGGCAGGCCAATCTTGGCGCTGGTGTCAGCCAGACGGAAGTCGGTGGAGAGAATGGTCTCGCAGCCGCCGCCCAGGGCGTGGCCCTTGATGGCGGAGAGGGTCGGAACCGGCAGATCTTCGATGGCATTGAAGATGTCGTTGGCCTTTTTCAGCCAGCCGAGCAGATCTTCTTGCGGCAGATCGAACAGTTCCAGGAATTCGGTAATGTCGGCACCGACGATAAAGGCGTCTTTGCCGGAGGTGAGGATCAGACCTTTTAGTTCACGTTCTTGTTGTAATGCGGCGATCGCTTCGCTCAGGGAGAGCAGGGTAGCGCGATCCAGCTTGTTGACTGAACCCGGGGCATCAAACCTCAGTTCGGCAATGCCGTTTTCGAGGTAGCTGACCGACAGGGTTTCGCCTTGGTAGATCATGAGAGTGTCTCCTTGTTCCCACTCAGTGGGGAGTGGTGCTCCTTAATCCCCAGCAGGGGGCGAGGCTCACTATTGATCCAAAAGGAGACATTTTCAACACCTATTTAAAACATTTGTTTAACAGTTCTCGAGTAAAAGCTCCTCATCACAAAACGGGCAAAAGAGAGGCGCCTTGCGGCGCCTCGGATGACTGTGAGTTTGTTATCAACTGGCCAGTTCCGGCCGGTTGCGATACTGGTTCAGCACCTCGGGGTCGGCGAGGGCGTGGGTATTGTTGACGGGCCGGTTGTGCACCACTTCCCGCACTGCAAGTTCGACGATCTTGCCGGACTTGGTGCGGGGGATAGCATCCACCTGCAGGATGCGGGCGGGCACGTGGCGGGCGGTGCAATGTTGCTTTATTTGCTGGCGGATCCGCTCGCGCAGCGGCTCATCCAGCTTGCAACCCGCCTTGAGCTTGACGAACAGCACCACCCGCTCGTCCTGCTGCCACTGCTGGCCGATGACGATGCTCTCTTCCACTTCGTCGAGCTGTTCGACGTAGCGATAGATCTCGCTGGTGCCGATGCGCACGCCGCCCGGGTTGAGGGTGGCGTCGGAGCGGCCGTAGAACAGAATGCCGCCGGTCGGGGTCAGCTCGATCCAGTCGCCGTGGCACCAGATGTTGTCGAACCGCTCGAAGTAGGCGGCATGGTACTTGTCGCCATTCTCGTCACCCCAGAAGTAAATGGGTTGGGCCGGGAACGGCTTGGTACAGACCAGTTCGCCCTTCTCCCCCTGCACCGGCTGGCCCGCCTCGTTGAATACCTGCACCGCGAGACCGAGGCCGCGCCCCTGACTCTCGCCGCGATGGACAGGGCTGAGCGGATTGCCGATGACGAAGCAGGAGCAGATATCGGTACCGCCTGAGATGGAGCTGAGCTGCACATCCTGCTTGATCTGCTGGTAGACGTAGTCAAATCCCTCCGGCGACAGCACGGAGCCGGTGCTGCAGATCAGCCGCAAGTGCGGCAAATCGTGGCTCTTGATGGGGGCATAACCCTGCTTGTGCAGCGCATCGAGATACTTGGCCGAAGTACCGAACAAGCTGACCTGCTCGTCACGGGCGAGATCCCACAGCACGTTGCCGTCCGGATAAAACGGCGAGCCGTCATAGAGCACCAGGGTGGCACCGGAGGCGAGGGCGCTCACCAGCCAGTTCCACATCATCCAGCCACAGGTGGTGAAGTAGAAGATCCGCTCCCCCGGCTTGATGTCGCAGTGCAGTTGGTGCTCTTTCAGATGTTGCAGCAGGGTGCCGCCAATCCCGTGCACGATGCACTTGGGTTTGCCGGTGGTGCCGGAGGAGTAAAGGATATAGAGCGGATCGTTGAAAGCCATTGGCTCGAACTGGAGGCCGGCGTCCGGCTGGCTCGCCAGCACTTGCTGCCAGTCGTGACCAAGTAGCAGCGGGTTGCCGAGCAGAGGGATCATCACCGTCTGCTCTATGCTGCCGATCTGGCTGACGACCCCTGCCACTTTGTCCTGAATGTCGATAGCTTTGCCGTTGTAGCGATAGCCATCCACCGCAAACAGCACCCGCGGCCGGGTCTGGCCGAAGCGCTCCACCACGCTGGCTTCACCGAAGTCGGGGCTGGTGGAGGTCCAGATCGCCCCGAGGCTGGTGGTTGCCAGCATGGCAACCACGGTTTCCGGAATATTGGGCAGATAGGCGGCGACCACATCGCCACGACCAATCCCCTGATGACGCAGCCACTGAGCCAGCCGGGCAACCTGTTCCCCCAACTCACCCCAGCTCAGAGTGCGACTTGGGCTACCTTCGATACGGGAGATGATGGCCGGGCTCTCGTCCTGACGGCGCAGCAGGTTTTCGGCGAAGTTGAGGCGGCTGTCGGGGAACCAGCGGGTGCGCTGCATATCCTGACGGTTCTCCGCCACTATGTTGCCGAGCTCGCCCTTGACGCCGCAGTGCTGCCATACCAGCGGCCAGAAACGGGTGGTCTTCTCCACCGACCATTGATAAAGCTGCGGGTAGTTCTGCAATTGCAAGCCGTGGAAACGGTTCACCTCCGCCATAAAACGGTAGAGGTTGGATTGCTGCATCCCGAGCGGATCCGGTTGCCACAGGCAGAGGTTGTCCATGAGTAATCCCTGACTTCATGTATCTACCGGCAGTGTATTGAATTGTTTTTGATTTGTTAATGATCGGTTTTCTGTTGATAACAAACACGTTTGTAACGTATGCGTTACCTCACGAAGCGGCAGCTTGACGGGTCGAGCCGCCAAGCGCTTGATGTTATGCTGCAATCACATTCACCTCGGAGCAGGACGCCATGAGCAGCTACAGCCAACTTTTTGCCCAGCACCTCGATACCTTGCAGCAGCGCACCCGCGACATTCTGCAACAACAGGGGCTCAGCGGACTGGCCATCCACTCCGGCCAGACTCACCGCATCTTCCTCGATGATCAGGATTACCCGTTCAAGGTAAACCCGCATTTCAAAGCCTGGTTGCCGGTGCTGGACAATCCCCACTGCTGGCTGCTGGTGGGCGGGGTGAACAAACCAATCCTGCTGTTCTATCGTCCAGTGGATTTCTGGCACAAGGTGGCGGATCTGCCCAATGCCTTCTGGGTCGAGTTCTTCGATATCCGTTTCCTGACAAGGCCGGAACAGGTGGCTGATCACCTGCCTGGCAACAAACAGGAGTGGGCCTATCTGGGCGGCCATCTGGAAGTGGCTGAACTGCTGGGGCTGACCCAGCCCAATCCCGAGGCGGTACTCAACTACCTGCACTATCACCGCGCCTACAAGACCCCCTACGAGCTGGAGTGCCTGCGCGAGGCGAACCGGATTGGGGTACGCGGCCATATCGCCGCCAAGGACTCCTTTATGGCGGGGGCGAGCGAGTTCGAGATCAATCTGGCCTATATGAAAGCGGTCGGACAGGGAGCCAATGAGGCGCCCTACGGCAATATCGTCGCCATCAACCGCAACGCAGCTATCCTTCACTACACCCACTTGTCCGCCGTGCGGGTGCCCGATGCGGAGCGCTACTCCTTCCTGATCGATGCCGGTGTCGATTTTCACGGTTATGCCTCCGACATCACCCGTAGCTGGGCGTGGCGGCGCGGCGAGTTTGCCGATCTGATTGCTGCCCTCGACGAGCAGCAGCAGGAGATTATCAAGGAGATCAAACCGGGTCGCCGTTACAGCGAGCTGCATCTGCAGATGCACCACAAGCTGGCGCGCCTGCTGCAAACCACCGAACTGGTGGATATGTCGGTAGACGAGATGATCCACACCGGGGTGACCAACGTCTTCTTCCCTCACGGCCTCGGCCACTTCCTCGGTTTGCAGGTACACGATGCGGGCGGTTTCATGCAGGATGAGCGCGGCACTCATCTGGCGGCGCCCGAGCTGTTCCCCTATCTGCGCTGCACCCGGGTGATGGAGGTTGATCAGGTGTTCACCATCGAGCCGGGTCTCTACTTCATCGACAGTTTGCTGGAGCCGCTGCGTCAGGGCGAACAGGGCAAGAGGGTCAACTGGAACAAGGTGGAGGCACTGCGTCCGTTCGGCGGCATCCGCATCGAAGACAACGTGGTGCTGCACGCCAACGGGGTGGAGAACATGACCAGACAAGCAGGACTCTGATGGCGGCAGCGTACTCCATTCCGGCTGCCCCGCTGGAGTTGACCGAAGAGATAAAGAAGAGTCGCTTCATTACCCTGATCGCCCACACCCCGACCGTCGAGGCGGCCAAGGGGTGGGTCAACGAGATCAAGCGCCAACATCCGACCGCTCGCCACCACTGCTGGGCGTTTGTGGCGGGTGCGCCGCAAGATAGCCAAGTCTATGGCTTCAGCGATGATGGCGAACCGTCCGGTACCGCGGGCAAGCCGATCCTGGCCCAACTGATGGGGTCGGGGATCGGTGAAATCTGCGCCGTGGTAGTGCGTTACTACGGCGGCATCCAGCTTGGTACCGGTGGGCTGGTCAAAGCCTATGGAGGCGGCGTTGGTGCCGCCCTCAAGCAACTGCCCACCCTGCTCAAGGTGCCACGCACTCCCTCTCTCATTCACTGCGATTACGGTGACATGGGGACGGTCGAGTCGCTGATCAGCAGCCATAATGGCGAATTGCTGGCGGCGGATTACGGTCAGCAGGTCACCTTGCAGGTTGCGTGGGAGTCCTCAGTTTGGGCTCAGGTGGACCGTGAATTGACCGACCGGACTCATGGGCGGGTATCCCTCAGCCCCTTAGATGGCTAGAATCCATCGCTCTTTAATTGGGGAAAGGGAGCTGTAATGCACATTCTGAGCATTATTCGCATTGTTGGCCTGCTGGTTGCGCTGTTCAGCTCGACCATGCTGTTGCCTGCACTGGTGGCCTTTGGTTATCGGGATGGTGGTGGTGCCGAGTTCGTCAGCTCTTTTCTGATCGCCCTGCTGCTCGGCGTGGTGCTCTGGTTTCCCAATCGCTATCACAAGAAGGAGATGCGCTCGAAAGAGGGCTTTCTGATTGTGGTGCTGTTCTGGACCGTGCTGGGCAGTGTGGGGGCGGTGCCCTTTATCATGAGCGATGTGCCGGATATGTCGGTCTCGGAGGCTTTCTTCGAATCTTTTTCCGGCCTGACCACCACAGGGGCAACGGTACTGACCGGGCTCGATAATCTGCCCAAGGCGTTTCTGTTCTATCGCCAGCTGCTGCAGTGGCTGGGGGGCATGGGGATCATCGTACTGGCGGTGGCCATTCTGCCACTGCTGGGTATCGGGGGCATGCAGCTCTATCGCGCCGAGATCCCGGGGCCGGTGAAGGATACCAAGGTGACGCCGCGCATCGCCGAAACGGCCAAGGCGCTCTGGTTCATCTATCTGCTGCTGACCGCGCTCTGTGCGCTGGCCTACTGGCTCGCCGGAATGACGCTGTTCGATGCGGTCTGCCATTCGTTCTCGACGCTGTCGGTCGGTGGCTTCTCCACTCACGATGCCAGCATCGGTTTCTTCAACAGTCCGGTCATCAACCTGATTACCGTGGTGTTCCTGCTGCTGGCCAGCGTGAACTTTGCGCTCCACTTTACCGTTTTCTCTCACCGCCCGGTTCGGCTCGGGCGCTACCTCTATGATTCTGAACTCAAGGTGTTCCTGGCCATTCAGGCGACCCTGGTGATGATCTGCTTTGTCGCTTTGCTGACCCACGGGCACTACGCCACCTGGCAAGAGGCGCTCAACCACGGCCTTTTCCAGGCAGTCTCTCTGGGTACCACCACCGGCTACAGCACCACGACCTATGCAGATTGGCCCTCGTTCTTGCCCATGCTGCTGATGTTCTCCGCCTTTATCGGCTGTTGTGCGGGCAGTACCGGCGGTGGCATCAAGGTGATGCGTTTTATGATCCTGTTCATGCAGGGGATGCGCGAGTTGAAGCGGTTGGTTCACCCCAGAGCCATCTATACCTTGAAGCTGGGGAATCGGGCGGTGCCCGAGCGCATCGTCGAGGCAGTGTGGGGCTACTTTGCCACCTATATTATTCTCTTCTTTATGTTCATGCTGCTGTTGCTGATGACGGGGCTGAACGAAGTGACCGCATTCACCGCTGTGGCTGCGGCTTTCACCAACGTAGGCCCGGGTTTGGGAGAGGTATCAGCCAACTTCGGCAATATCTCGCCAGCGGCCCAGTGGGTACTGGTGTTGGCCATGTTGTTTGGTCGATTGGAAATTTTCACGCTTCTGGTACTGTTTACTCCTGCATTCTGGCGTAGTTGAGGTTGTTATGGACAAGATTCTGGTGCTTTATTCCTCTCGGGATGGCCAAACCCGCAAAATAGTCGATGTCATGCTGGAGCAGATGCCGGGATGCGAAGTGGTGATGCACGACCTGCACACCTTGCCGATGTGCAACCTCAGCAAGTATGCCAAGGTCTTGATCGGCGCCTCCATTCGTTATGGCAACTTCCACCCCAGCCTGTTCAGCTTTATTCACGCTCATCAGGAGCAGCTGGAGGTGGCCAATGCGGCCTTCTTCTGTGTCAACCTGACGGCCCGCAAGCCAGAGAAGCAGACGCCGCAAACCAATGCCTATATGAAGAAGTTCCTGCGCCTCTCCCCCTGGAAGCCGAAAACTCTGGGGGTGTTTGCCGGCGCGCTGCAGTACTCCCGCTATAACTGGTGGCAGACTCGCATCATCCAGCTGATCATGAAGATTACCGGTGGCAGTACTGACACTAGTAAGGACATTGAGTTTACCGATTGGGAAAAGGTGCGCAGCTTTGCACGCGAATTCTGGTCGAAAAGGTAGCAGCGTGATGTGAAATCAGGGTTTCTTGCCCGAAACATCCCCGCCGATGCGGGGCTTTTGTTTAATAAAACAACGGTTGAACCGGAAAACTGTAAAAAGTGCCAATTTTTGCAGTTTTCCTCTTGTCTTCACGGCGCGGCTCTCTATAATGCGCCCCTACCAG
>NZ_CDDK01000028.1 GCF_000820225.1 Aeromonas veronii bv. veronii | reverse complement strand
TTTGCCTGGCGGCCATAGCGCCGTGGAACCACCTGATCCCATGCCGAACTCAGAAGTGAAACGCGGTAGCGCCGATGGTAGTGTGGCATTCGCCATGCGAGAGTAGGACACTGCCAGGCACCCAATTTAAGAACCCCGCTCATCGAGCGGGGTTTTTTATTGCCTGCAATTCATAAAATCGTCTAATAACTGACCTTTTATTCCCTCTTCCCTGCCGTTTTCTCCATTTTTCCTCCCCGATTTTCTCCGGTTCTGCCATCGCGGCTGGCGGTGGTTGCCGTTATAATGGCCGCCCTCAAGCAAGGTGGTGGTATGAAAGCAGAATATCTACAGCGATTCGGGGGCATTGCCCGTCTTTATGGTCAGAATGCCCTGCGTTCCTTTAGCCAGGCCAAGGTCTGTGTGGTGGGGATCGGCGGCGTAGGCTCCTGGGCGGCCGAGGCGCTGGCCCGCGCCGGTATCAGCCAGATCACCCTGATCGACATGGACGATATCTGCATCACCAACACCAATCGCCAGATCCACGCTATGCAGGGGACGGTCGGTCGCCTCAAGACCGAGGTGATGGCCGAGCGTATTCGCGCCATCAATCCGGATTGCGAAGTGATCGAGGTGGATGATTTCGTCACTGCCGATAATCTGGCCGAGCATATCAAGCGGGAGTTTGACTATGTGGTGGACGCCATCGACTCGGTCAAGGCCAAGGTGGCGCTGATTGCCTTCTGCAAGCGCAACAAGATACCGGTAATTGTGGCGGGTGGTGCTGGCGGGCAGATGGATCCGACCCAGATAACCGTGGCCGATCTGGCCAAGACTATTCAAGACCCGTTGGCGGCAAAGGTGCGCTCCGACCTGCGCCGGTTGCACAATTTCAGCAAGAATCCGGCGCGCAAATTCGGGGTGGAGTGTGTCTTCTCAACCGAGCAGCTGAGTTATCCGGATGGTAATGGTGGCACCTGTCAGGCCAAGGCCGCCAGCGATGGCACCATGAAGATGGATTGCGCCTCCGGTTTTGGCGCCGTGACGCCGGTGACGGCAACCTTCGGGCTGGTTGCCGCGTCCCGGGTATTGAAGAAGATTGCCGAGCGGGGCGCCCGAGCCGAGAAAGAGAGCGGGAATGAAGAAGCTGGATCGATTGGCGAAGCTTAATCGACCACTGAACAGAGCGGGTTAGACAGCCTGTTCCCGGATCGCCAGTACGATCGCTCTGAGCCCGTTACCTCGTGACGGGCTCAAGTGTTTCTCAAGTCCCAGTTCGGTGAGATACCCTTCCATATCAAATGCCTGGATCGCCGCAGACGATTGGTGGTTGAGTGCCGCCAACACGATGACGATGAGGCCACGCACGATGCGAGCATCGGAATCACAGGCAAAGTGCCAGCAGCCATCCTCGCTTTGTTCTCCCTTCAGCCAAGCCTGGCTTTCACATCCCTTGAGGCGAAATGCCTCCTGCTGCCATTCGCTGGGCAGTGCAGGCAGCTGCTTGCCGAGCTGGATAATGAGCCGGTACTGGTTCTCCCAGCCGTTTACTGCCGCAAATTGCTGACGGATGCTATTTGTGTCGGGCTCAACGCCTATCCGGGTATAGGTTGCGAGGCTGTTCATTGGATTGTCTGCCTTAAAAGAAGTCACTGAGTTTGTGCAGGGCGGCCAGCAGGGCGTCGACATCGTCCCGATTGTTGTAGCAGGCCAGCGAGGCACGTATGGTGCCGCCGATCCCGAGCGATTCCATCAGTGGCATGGCGCAGTGATGGCCGACTCGCAGGGCGATCCCCTGCATGTCGAGCAGGGTAGCGGCATCTTGCGGGTGGATATCCTCCAGTAAGAAAGAGACCGCACCGGCGCGCTGGTCGGGCTCGCCGATCAGGCGCAGCCCCGGCACCTGTTGCAGGCCTGCGACTAGATAGTCGGTCAGCGCCTGCTCATGGTTGGCGAGCCATTGCCGATCTTGCCCCATCACAAAGTCGATGGCTGCGGCGAGGCCGATAGCACCAGCGATATGGGGGGTGCCCGCCTCGAATTTGAAGGGCAGGGTATTGAAGGTGGTGCCGCTGAAACTGACCCGATCGATCATCTCGCCACCGGCTTGCCAGGGCGGCATCCGCTCCAATAGCTCGGTGCAGCCCCACAACACACCGATGCCGGTCGGGCCATAGAGCTTGTGGCCGGAGAAGGCGTAGAAGTCGCAACCGATGGCTTGCACATCCACCTCGAGATGAGCCACCGCCTGGGCGCCGTCGATCAGCGTCACGGCGCCAACCGCTTTGGCGGCCTCTACTATCCAGGTGACCGGATTGACGGTGCCAAGGGCATTGGATACGTGGGCCACGCTCACCAGCCGGGTGCGTGGCCCCAGCATGGCGTGATAGGCGGCCAGATCGAGATCGCCCCGCTCATTGAGGGGGATGACCCGGATCACCGCTCCTGTGCGTTGGGCGACCAGTTGCCACGCGACGATATTGGCGTGGTGCTCCAGCGTGCTGAGGATAATTTCGTCCCCTGCCTTGAGCTCGCTCATCCCCCAGCTCTGGGCCACCAGATTGATCGCCTCCGTGGTGCCGCGGGTCCAGATCACCTCGTGGCTGTGGGGCGCATTGATAAAGCGGGCGACCGTCTCGCGGGCCGCTTCGAAGGCGCGGGTGGCACGGCCACTCAGGGCGTGGGCGGCGCGGTGCACGTTGGCGTTGTCGGCCCCATAGTAGTGAGCGATGGCATCCAGTACCGCGCGCGGCTTCTGGGTTGTGGCGGCGTTGTCCAGATAGACCAGAGGGTGGCCGTTTACCTCCTGCGCCAAGGCCGGAAACTGGCTGCGCAGTTGGTCGTGCTGTTGCTGATTCATGCTCCCCTCATCATCTGGAAAAAGTCATCATCTCGAAAGGTCGGTCATGATCCTGAAAATAGCGCCCGAACACAAGGCGCGATAAGCCCGATGGGCGGTTGCCTGCCGTGCAGCAGGTACGGCTCATCGGGTGATTTCTGGTACAATGCCGCCCCTCATCATAAGCCAAGAGATCCGGCCCATGAAGCTCAACCCCAATCAGAACGAAGCGGTCAAGTATGTTTCCGGCCCTTGCCTGGTGCTGGCGGGTGCCGGATCGGGCAAGACCCGCGTCATCACCAACAAGATTGCTTATCTGGTGCAGCAGTGCGGCTACAGTGCGCGCAACATAGCGGCGGTCACCTTTACCAACAAGGCTGCGCGGGAGATGAAGGAGCGGGTTGGCCAGACTTTGGGTCGCAAGGAGGCGCGGGGGCTGATGGTCTCCACCTTCCATACCCTGGGGCTCGATATCATTCGTCGTGAGCACAAGAGCCTGAATCTCAAGGCGAACTTCTCCCTGTTCGACGACACCGATCAGCTGGCACTGCTGAAAGAGCTGACTGAAGACGAGCTCGACAACGACAAGGACAAGCTCTCGGCCCTGATCAGCCAAATCTCCAACTGGAAGAACGACCTTATCCTGCCAGCCCGCGCCATGCGCATCGCTCGCGGGCCGGAAGAGGTGCTAATGGCCCAGCTCTATGAGCGCTATCACCGCCAGATGGTGGCCTATAACGCGCTGGATTTTGACGACCTCATCGTGATGCCGACCCTGTTGCTCAAGAGCAATCAGGAGGTTCGCGAGCGCTGGCAGAACAAGATCCGCTATCTGCTGGTCGATGAGTACCAAGACACCAACACCAGCCAATACGAGCTGGTGAAGCAGATCGTCGGCGAGCGGGCACGTTTTACCGTGGTAGGGGATGATGACCAGTCCATCTACTCCTGGCGCGGTGCCAAGCCGCAGAATCTGGTGCTGCTAAGCGAAGATTTCCCCAGCCTCAAGCTGATCAAGCTGGAGCAGAACTATCGCTCCAAGCGGCGGATCCTCAAGTGCGCGAACATCCTGATCGCCAACAACCCGCACGTCTATGACAAGGCGCTCTTCTCCGAGTTGGATGAAGGGGTAAAGCTCAAGGTGCTGTTTGCCAAGAACGAGGAGCACGAAGCGGAGCGGATCGCTGCCGAGATGATGGGCCACAAGTTTATGAACCGCACCCGGTTCAAGGATTACGCCATCCTCTATCGGGGCAACCATCAGTCGCGCATCTTCGAGAAGGCGTTGATGACCAACCGGATTCCTTACCGTATCTCGGGCGGTACCTCGTTTTTCTCCCGCACCGAGATCAAGGACATCATGGCCTACCTCAAGCTGCTGGTGAATCCGGATGAGGACACCGCCTTTCTGCGGGTGGTCAACCTGCCGCGCCGCGAGATTGGCCCCACCACCCTCGAAAAGCTTGGCCAATACGCCAACCAACGTGGCAAGAGTCTGTTTGCCGCCAGCTTCGAGCTGGGGCTGGAGCAGCATCTTTCCGGCCGCGGCCTCGTGGCCCTGCAGGCATTCACCAACTGGCTGGTGCGCCTTGGCGATCAAGCGCTGCGCGGCAATCCGGTGGAGGCGGTGCGGGACATGATTAAGGAGATCCACTACGAAGAGTGGCTCTACGAGACCTCCCCCAGCCCGAAAGCGGCCGAAATGCGGATGCAGAACGTCTCCACCCTCTATCGCTGGATCACCGAGATGCTGGAAGGGGATGAGCTGGAGGAGTCGATGACGCTGGCCCAGGTGGTCACTCGCCTCACCCTGCGCGACATGATGGAGCGCAACGAAGGGGAGGATGATGCGGATCAGGTGCAGTTGATGACGCTGCATGCCTCCAAGGGGTTGGAGTTCCCCTATGTCTACATGGTGGGGATGGAGGAGGGCTTGCTGCCCCACCAGACCAGCATAGATGAAGACAACGTGGAGGAGGAGCGGCGTCTCGCCTACGTGGGCATCACCCGGGCCCAGACCGAGCTGACCTTTACCCTCTGCAAGGAGCGGCGTCAGTTTGGCGAGTCGGTACGGCCAGAGCCGAGCCGCTTCCTGCTGGAGCTGCCGCAGGATGATCTTGAATGGGAAAACCAGAAGAAGGTGACTGCCGAGGAGCGCCAGCAGAAGGGGCAGGTCGGTGTTGCCAACCTGCGGGCGTTGTTCAAGAAGGGTTAACTCTAAGGATTGGCCGGGGTCAGTAGCGGCACTATATCTGCTCCCGGCATGGGCGGTGAGATATAGCGCCCTTGCCCCATCCGGCAGCCGATATCAATCAGCTTCTGCAACTGCTGCTGGTTCTCGATCCCCTCGACGACCAGGGTGTAATCGAGATCCTGACAGATATCCCGCATGGCGCGGATTAGCGCCAAATCTTTGGGCGATTGCAGCATCCTCTGGGTAAAGCTGTCATCCACCTTGATGTAATCCACCGGGAAGTGGAACAAGGCGTTGAGGGAGGAGAAGCCGGTGCCGAAATCATCGAGGCTGATCTGGATACCCTTGGCCCTCAGGTCATGCAGGGATGCCAGTGCATCGGAATCTTGTCGCGACAGCTCCCGCTCGTTGAATTCAAAAATCAGATAGCCGGGGGCGACCCCTTCCTCTTCGATAATTCCCATCAGCCGCATGATGTGGTCATGGTTGACCAGATGTTTGCCCGACAGATTGATGGCGACCTTGAACTTGCCCTGCCCGGAGATTGGCAGCCAGTTCTTCAGCTGTTGGCAGGTGTGGCGCAGGATCTGGTAATCCAGCTCCAGTATCAGACCGCACTGCTCTGCCAGCGGAATAAAGTCGAACGCATCCTTCAGAATCCCCTCCTCGGTCAGCCAGCGCGCCATCACCTCCAGTCCGGTCAGGCGGCTATCCTGCAGCCGGATCACCGGCTGGAAGTAGGGGACGATACGCCCCTCCCGCAGGGCTCTGGCCAGCATCTCTTCCGGCGAATTCCAGTTCTGGTTGATACAATCATCCGAGTAGCTGACGATGCGACTGCGACCATTGCGCTTGGCCTGATACATGGCCAAATCGGCCTGATGGAGCAGCTGGCTGATATCTGAGGTTTGCTCGGAGACGCTCGATACCCCAAGGCTGACGGTAATGCTCAGCTCGTTGCCGAGTAGCCGGAACGGGTAGGAGAGACGGCTGATAATGCGGTTGAGCACCGGGCTGATGTCATCGTCGCTCTTGCTGCTGTCCAGATAGATGACGAACTCGTCGCCCCCCAGTCTGGCCACCAGATCGTTTTGCCGGATGCAGGTCTGCAGGCGGCGGCTCACCTCCTTGAGCAGCTGATCGCCAGCGCTGTGGCCCAGGGTGTCATTGATCTGCTTGAAGTGATCCACATCGATAAAAATTACCGCGAATCCCGGTGACTTGTAGCGGTTGTAGTGGGTCATGGCGTGGTTGAGGTGGTTCATCAACAGCGCGCGGTTGGGCAGTTGGGTCAGCGGGTCGTGAAGCGCATCGAATTGCAGCCGCCGTTCCAGCTCCTGATGCTGCTTGAGCTGCTTTTGCAGCCTGAGGTTGGTCTGACGCAGCTGTTGCAGCCGCTGGTTGATGGAGTCTTCGGTATTGATGTCGTTGAGCTGCTGGCGGATCCGTCTCAGCTCCAGCAGCAGGGTGAGCTGACCACGCAGGAAGTCGAGAAACAGCTTGTCGTCGGTCTCCAGCGGTTGAGCCGTGCTGATGATGAAGTGGGCGAAGTACTGTTGTTGCAGCCGCAGCGGCATGCTGTGCCAGTAGCGTGACTCCCTGCTCACCTCGATATTGCTGGTGCTGTGGCACAAGCCGCTGATGAACTCGTCTCCCTGATGGGGATGGGCGGGGTAGATTTTTTCCAGCTTTTGACTGGTTAACCTGACCAGCAGCATGTCCTCGATGGTGAGCATCTGGCGCAGTACCGCTTCCAGCTGGGAGAAGAGCGCCTGAGCCGGCAGGGTATTGGCGAGCCGCATGATGCGGCTGATGCTCTCGATTTTCTTTTTCCAGTTCGGGTCTTTGCGGATCAGCGGCGAAGGAAGCTCGGTGAGATGGGAGCCCGCCTGGGTTTCGGTCAGCCGTTTGGCCAGACACTCCAGCAGCAGACGCAGGGTCGGCAGGTCGGCAGGGGTGCCGCGAGCCAGCAACCACTGTATCTGGCCATGCTCAATGGGGAAGACGCACCACCCTTCGGCTTCATCCAGCTGGGTGAGCTGATCGGTGATGCGGGACTGCTCACGGCCCAGCTGTTGCTTGAAGATGTCGCTGACCTTGTAGGCGTAAAGCCAGTTCAGACCGGTATCGGAGAGGCCCAGCATGCCGAAATGTTGCAGCGGGCAGAGTTGGTCAATCTGCTGGATCAGGGCATCGTAATCGTCAGATGTGGCGGTTTGTGGCGCCGGGAAGTCCATAATGGCAGAGACCAACGCCAACAGAGGAGTTGAGTAGTGGGGTTCGATGGATTGGGCCGACATGTGCAACTCCCGATATGTCTACCTTACAAGAGTAGTCGGAAGCCGATAGATTGAAAGGGCCGCAATTGCGGCCCTTTCAAATACTTACAGCTTGTCGATCATGTAGTGGATGGCGTTTTCAATCTCTTCATCACTACAGTTCGCACAGGTGCCGCGCGGAGGCATCATGCCGGACTTGCCGGTAAAGCCTTCGATGGCATGTTTCTTGAGAGTATCAATGCCCTGGGCGATGCGAGGATCCCAGGCGGCCTTGTCACCCCGTTTGGGGGCACCAGCGGCGCCGGTGTCGTGGCAGGCAAAGCAGGCGCCCTTGTATACCGTTTCGCCATCGCGGGGACCGGAAGAGGCGGCCGCAGTCGGTGCAGCACTCGCGCCGGCAATACCTTCCAGATCCTTGGCGGTATAGACCTGACCGATTGGTTTGATCCGCTCGGCAATGGCCTCCGGTGATATCTCATCGGCAGCAAGCACTGCCCCAGACAAGCTGGCGGCCGTCATCCCGACAGCCAGCAAATAGCTCAGTTTTTTCAACACGCTCATATACTCCCAGCAGTCTTTTATTATCCATGTAAACGACGGGATTATAACCGAATAGTTACAGCCATTTAAACGCTTGTGTGTGAAGTGTTAAACACTCTGCGTGCAAAGTTTTGGCCGATATCACGGCAATTCGGGTGGTGGAGATAAAAAGAAACCCGGCATTCGCCGGGTTTCGAGTAACCAAGGGGTGAAACGGCCTATTTATCCCAGCTCAGTATCACCTTGCCGGAGTGGCCGGAGCGCATCGCATCGAACCCCTGCTGGAATTCGTCGATGTGGAATCTGTGGGTGATGATGGGGGAGAGATCCAGCCCGGACTGGATCAGGCTGGCCATCTTGTACCAGGTCTCGAACATCTCGCGGCCATAGATCCCTTTGATAAACAGCCCCTTGAAGATCACCTTGTTCCAGTCGATGGCCATGGTGGAGGGGGGAATGCCGAGCATGGCGATCTTGCCGCCGTGGTTCATCTTGTCGAGCATCTCCTGGAAGGCGCTCGGGACGCCTGACATCTCCAGCCCCACATCGAACCCTTCGGTCATGCCCAGCTCGCTCATCACGTCGGCCAGCTTCTCCTTGGCCACGTTGACCGCGCGGGTGGCGCCCATCTTGCGGGCCAGCTCCAGTCGATATTCGTTGACGTCGGTGATCACCACGTGGCGCGCACCCACATGGCGGCAGACGGCGGCGGCCATGATGCCGATGGGGCCTGCCCCGGTGATGAGTACATCTTCACCCACCAGATCGAAGGAGAGGGCGGTGTGCACCGCATTGCCGAACGGGTCGAAGATAGCGGCCAGCTCGTCCGGGATGTTGTCCGGCAGCTTGAAGGCGTTGAATGCGGGGATCACCAGATATTCGGCAAAGGCGCCCGGGCGGTTGACGCCAACGCCAATGGTGTTGCGGCAGAGGTGAGTGCGCCCGGCACGGCAGTTGCGGCAGTGGCCGCAGGTGATATGGCCTTCGCCGGAGACCCGATCGCCGATGGCGAAGCCGCGCACTTCCTGACCGATGGCGACCACTTCGCCGACATATTCGTGGCCGACCACCATGGGTACCGGAATGGTCTTCTGGGACCACTCGTCCCAGTTGTAGATATGGATATCGGTGCCGCAGATGGCGGTTTTGCGGATCTTGATCAGCAGGTCGTTGTGGCCGAGCTCGGGGGCCGGCACATCCGTCATCCAGATGCCGACCTCTTTGTGCAGTTTGGAGAGTGCTTTCATGGCTGTTCCTTCAATATGAATGCAGAAAAAAGGGGCTGCTGCCCCTTGATTCAAATCAGATAACGCCGAGTTCACGGCCGATGCGGATGAAGGCGTCGATCGCCTTGTCCAGCTGCTCGCGGGTGTGAGCGGCAGACATCTGGGTGCGAATGCGCGCCTGGCCCTTGGGCACGACCGGGAAGGAGAAGCCCACCACATAGATGCCGGCTGCCAGCATGCGGCTCGCCATTTCGGAGGCTAGCTTGGCATCCCCCAGCATCACCGGAATGATGGCGTGGTCGGCGCCAGCCAGAGTGAAGCCAGCGGCACTCATCCGCTCGCGGAAGTAACGGCTGTTCTCTTTCAGACGTGCGCGCAGGTCGTGACCTTCCGCCAGCATGTCGATCACCTTGATGGTGGCGGCAACGATGGAGGGGGCCAGCGAGTTGGAGAAGAGGTACGGGCGGGAGCGCTGACGCAGCCAGTCGATCACCTCTTTCTTGCCGGAGGTATAGCCGCCGGATGCGCCGCCGAGCGCCTTGCCCAGAGTGCCGGTGATGATGTCGACCCGATCCATCACGCCGCAATATTCGTGGGTGCCACGACCATTCTCGCCGATAAAGCCGACGGCGTGGGAGTCATCCACCATCACCAGCGCATCGTATTTGTCTGCCAGATCGCAGATGGATTTGAGGTCGGCGATGACGCCATCCATGGAGAAGACGCCGTCGGTAGCGATCAGCTTGAAGCGGGCGCCGTCGGCGTCAGCCTGCTTGAGCTGGGCTTCCAGCTCGGCCATGTCGTTGTTGGCGTAGCGATAGCGCTTGGCCTTGCACAGCCGCACGCCGTCGATGATGGAGGCGTGGTTGAGGGCATCGGAGATGATGGCATCTTCGGCACCGAAAAGGGTCTCGAACAGGCCGCCATTGGCGTCGAAACAGGAGGAGTAGAGGATGGTATCTTCGGTGCCGAGGAAGGCAGACATCTTCTGCTCCAGCGCTTTGTGCTGATCCTGGGTGCCGCAGATGAAGCGTACCGAGGCCATGCCGAAGCCGTGGCTGTCGAGTCCCTGATGGGCGGCGGCGATCAGATCAGGGTGGTTGGCCAATCCCAGATAGTTGTTGGCACAGAAGTTCAGTACCTGCTCACCGCCGACGGCGATGCTGGCCTGTTGGGCGGAGGTGATGATGCGCTCCTGCTTGTACAACCCTTCAGCTTGCACCTGGTTCAGTTGCTCGGTCAGGTGACGATAGAATCCGTTAGACATCCTCGATCCTTAGTGGCTATTTCAGCTGCGTATCAACAGAGGGCGACATTTTACTGCAATCTGTTGCGGTAAATTCAAATGATTGTGCTGATATTCAACAAATGTGAAACAGATCTCACCCAGCTGGTTGGGCCAGCTGGCGGTAGTGCTGTTCCAGCTGCTGGATTTGTCCGGCCACTTGGGGTTGCACATAGGGGCGCAGCAGGAACAACACCTTCAACACGCCCTGATAGAGCAGAGGTTTGGTGATGCGGGTGTTGGGGGCCTGGGCAATCTGGAATGGGATCCAGCAGGTCACCACCATCTTGATGGTCTGGCCCAGATCCGGCAGGTCTTCATCGCTGACATCTATGATGCCCCCTTCGCGCAGGCTCCGGAGCAGCGCGACCACGGAGGAGCGCATCTGCTCCTGGGCCTTGAGGTACTTCTGTTGCAGCGGCTCGTCACGGCTCAGGATGTCCGGCAGATTGGCGTAGAAGAAGCGGAACTGCCACATCAGATAGAAGATGGCATCGAGATAGCCCATCAGATCCTGCAGGGTGATCTCACGGTTGCGGGTCGGGACGAAGCTCTCGCTCAGGTGACGGGCATACTGGTCGAAGATGGAGTGGATGATGTCTTCTTTATTGCGGAAGTGGTAGTAGAGGTTGCCCGGGCTGATGCCCATGTGCGCCGCAATATGGTTGGTGGTGATGTTGCGTTCACCCTGATCGTTGAACAGCTCGGTCGCGCTGTGAATGATCCTGTCTCTGGTTTTCATCACTCATTCCTCCAACAGGTTCCGCTCGGGGCAGTTTTGAACAAGGTCGAATCCCCGGACGGCCCGTGATAAACTTTTCGGCAATTTCAAATTGGCTCACTATACACAGCTTTAACAAGCAGTCACATGTAGCCATCAACGTACGAGAGGCAAACTCCATGATCGTAGTAACTGGCGGTGCTGGCTTTATCGGCAGCAATCTGGTCAAGCAGCTGAACGCTCAAGGACGGACCGATATCGTGGTCATTGATGACCTGACCGACGGCACCAAGTTCGTCAACCTGGTCGATCTGACCATCGCTGACTACATGGACAAAGACGAGTTTCAGGCGCGCATCGTCTCCGGTGACGAGTTTGAAGAGTGGGATAACGGCATTGAGGTGATCTTCCACGAAGGCGCCTGCTCTGCCACCACCGAATGGAACGGCAAGTTCATCATGGAGGTCAACTACGAGTACTCCAAGGATCTGTTCCACTACTGCATCGAGCGTGAAATCCCGTTCATTTACGCCTCTTCTGCCGCGACCTACGGTGGCCGCAACGACAACTTCATCGAAGATCCCAAGTTCGAACAGCCGCTCAACGTCTACGGCTACTCCAAGCAGCTGTTTGACCAGTACGTGCGCCGCTGGATGCCGGAGATCAACTCTCAGGTTGTCGGTCTGAAGTACTTCAACGTCTACGGCCCGCGCGAGCAGCACAAAGGCTCCATGGCTTCCGTCGCCTTCCACCTCAATACCCAGGTGAAGAAGGGCGAGAATCCCAAGCTGTTCGAAGGTTGCGATGGCTTCCCGAACGGTGGTCAGATGCGTGACTTCATCTATATCGACGACGTCTGCAAGGTAAACCTCTGGTTCTGGCAGAACCCGCAGCACTCCGGCATCTTCAACTGTGGTACCGGCCGTGCCGAGCCGTTCCAGAACGTGGCCGAAGCGGTGATCAAGCATCATCAGAAGGGAGCTATCGAGTACATCCCTTTCCCGGATCACCTCAAGGGTCGTTACCAGAGCTTCACCCAGGCTGACATGACCAAGCTGCGCAGCGTGGGTTATGACGCCGAGTTTAAAACCGTTGCCGAAGGGGTAGCGGATTACATGGCCTGGCTCAACCGCTAACGGGTGAGCACAACGCGGCAGTTTGAGCGCAAAACCGGAAGTGGGCCCTCGCCTGCTTCCGGTTTCTGGTCTCTGTAGCTGCTTGCCGTTCCTCTCTTCTCTACCGGGTAACCGCGCGATGAATATATTGATGGCACTCTCCCAGCTCGAGGTAACGGGAGCTGAGGTCTATGCCACCACGGTCGGTAACGAACTGACCCGGCGTGGTCACCACGTCTTTTATGTGTCAGATACCCTGACCAAGCCGACCCTTGGCCCCGTCTTCAAGCTGAGATTCAACAAGCGCAGCATTCTGCGCCGCTTCTGGCACGTCTTTTACCTCATCTATCTCATCAAGAAGCATCATATTCAGTTGGTGCATGCTCACTCCCGCGCCTCCGGCTGGAGCAGTTATGTGGCCTGCAAGTTGACTGGCACCCCGATGATCACCACGGTGCATGGTCGCCAGCCGGTGCACGCTTCGCGCAAAGCGTTCCATGCCCTTGGGCTTAGGGCGGTTGCCGTTTGTGAGGATATTGCCCATCAGATTGTCGACAATCTGGGGGTCGATCCCGCGATCGTGCAGGTGCTGCGCAACGGTATCGAAACCGACAAATTCCAGCCTGTACCTGCGCCGGATAATCCAAAGCCGGTGATCGCCATCATTGGCCGTTTGAGCGGCCCCAAAGGGGAGCTCTGTTACCGTCTGCTCGACGAGGTACTCGATCTGGATGCCTGCAAGGTGCGGATTGTCAGCGGTACCAAGGTACCGGAGCGCTTTGCCCGTTTCGAAGGCCGTGCCGAGTTTGTTGGTTATGTCGATGATGTGCCCGCTCTGCTGGCGAGTTGCGATCTGGTGATCGGCGCCGGTCGGGTAGCGATGGAAGCACTGCTCTGCGGTCGGCCCGCCTTTGCCATTGGTGAAGCCAGGGCCATTGGTCTGGTGACCGAACAGAATCTGGATGATGCTCTGGCGAGTAATTTTGGCGATATCGGTCCCAAGGATCTAGCTATCGATTTTGCTGCTCTGGAGGGAGAAATCGAGCCCGCCCTGGCCAGCAAGACGGTGCCGGAAGTCATTCGCCAACGCATTCAGGATGAGTATGGCTTGCAGGGGGTAGTATCCGGCCTCGAAACCATCTATCAGGATGCCGTAGTCGAAACCCTGCGCCGCGAGATGCCCGTCATCATGTACCACCGCTTTATCGAACAGGATAGCGAGAAAGGGGTGCATGGCACCTGGATGCCGATCACCATGTTCGAGAAGCATCTGCGACTGATGAAGTGGCTCGGCTACGAAACCCTGACTTTCCGCGATTTGGCGGACAAAGGCTTTATCCACCGTCTGCAATACGGCAAGAAGTACCTGATGATCACCGCCGATGATGGCTATCAGGACAACCTGACCCGCATGCTGCCGCTGCTGGAAAAATATGGTTATAAAGCCGTGGTGTACGTGGTCACCGGTGAAGGCTATAACCGTTGGGATGTGGAGCATCCGACCAATCCGGACACCAAGGTTTCATTGATGAGTGGTGAGCAGGTCAAGGCGCTGGCCGCTAGCGGTCATGTGGAGATTGGGGGTCATACCCTGACTCACCCCCGCTTGAGCAAGCTCACACCCGAACAGCAAGCCCATGAAATTCAGGAGAATAAACGCCAACTGGAGGCCCTGCTTGGCCATCCGCTGCTCTCGTTCGCCTATCCTTACGGAGATATGAACGAGAGTGCCAAGGAACAGGCTATCACCGCCGGGTATCGTTTTGCCGTTGCTACCAATAGCGGCCCCAAAGCAATGCACCAGGACCCTTTCCAGATCCGCCGGATTGCCATCTTCCCCCGTACCGATGTGTTCGGATTGTGGCGCAAGATTCGCGGGAATTATGTATTCAGGAAGTAATGAATGGCCATCTGCTCACCACTGATCATGCCTTTTCGCAGCCATCTGACTCATAACTTAGTACAAACATCAGCATTTTTTTTTGGTGCTCTTTGCTTGGCTATTCCTAGTGGTTATTCATATGGTCCAGTTTTATTATCAATAATGAGCCTGTTTGTTTTTTGGCGAGCTGATTATTGGTTAGCCATGTCACGAGAGGCGAAGATCCTTTTCTGGATATTTATTTTTTATTTTATGGTTCAGGCCATATCGATTTCCTTGGATAATGGTGCACTCAAAGAGCTAGACCGACCCAGTAGAGCCTTAATGGCGGCCATAATTTTACCGTTATTATCCAAACATCGAGTGCACCTCGTTTCCATCATGTCCGGATTCGCTTTGGGTGCTGTCATATCCGGTTTCATTGCAATATATGACAAGATATATATTGGCATGGAGCGTGCATTTGGTGATGGAATGCCTATTCAATCAGGAAATATAAGTATGACACTCGGTCTGTTTTGTCTGTGTGCATATTTTTGGCATAGAGAAAATAATGAGTACGTTTTTTCTAAAATTATGCTTGCGGCATGTCTGATGGGGATGTTGGGGAGTTTTCTATCTGGCACTAGAGGAGGATGGGTGCTGCTTCCGGTCATTATCACCACAATAGTTATGCATTATCAAAGATCAGGTCGTCGTTATTTTTTATGGGTGTTTACATGCATTGTTATTGGTGGTTTTGGTATTATTTCAACTCCTCAGACCGGAGTGTTAGACAGAATTAAAACAGCAAAAAGTGATATAGTTCAGTTCATTGATGGTGAGAATCCGGATACATCTTTAGGTATTAGATTTCAATTGTGGTCAAGTGCTTGGGATGCTTTTCAAAAAAAGCCAATATTTGGCTGGGGTAATAATGGTATTCGGCAGATACACAAGCAACAGTTAGAGCAGGGTAAAATTTCTGAGTTTATATATAACTTCAACTATCATGCTCACAATCAGTTTTTGGATGAGATGGCGAAACGTGGCATAATTGGATTGTTTGCACTTTGTTTAGTATATTTTTATCCGATATCAGTTTTTTATAAGTATAAAAAAAGTTTATCGATGAAGTATATTTTAATGGCTGTGGCATCGCTAACACTCATAGATTACAGTCTTTCCCAAGCATTTATTAGCCATAATTCTGGGATTGTATTTTTCTTTGTGTGTTTTTCATTATTAATTACTTCACTAAATGAAACAAATAAAGAAGAAGTGTAACAAGCTGGAAAGTCTTTTACTTGGGGGAGATATGATTTCAATAGTTTTATTGAACTACAACTCATCAATATACACTATTAAATGTATTGAGAGCCTGTTGCAAAGTGATTATCAAGATTTTGAAATTATTGTTGTTGATAATAGTTCATTATCTGCAGACGTTGAACTGTTAGCAGCAGGCTTAAATAAAATAAATTGCAATCATATTCGGCTCATAAAGAATAAAATAAATCATGGTTTCGCTATGGGGAATGTTATTGGCGCAAATAATGCTGTTGGTGACTATATTTTATTTTTAAATAATGATACAACAGTAGAAAAAAACGCTCTGAAAGAGTTGGTTTCCTACATGGAAAAAAATAATCAAGTGTCTCTTTCGATTCCGTCTATTTATGAAGTTGATGGTAGACGAACGGCATCATTTGCTTATCTACCAGGAATAATAAATTCTATTTTTGGTGATAAAGTATATTGTGCTATTAAAGGGCGTAGATTTCCTGATCGTAAGAAAGAGTACTGTGAGCCTATTTATGTTGAGATGGGTTCTGGGGCTGCAATGTGTTTTAGAAAAAGTGATTACTTTAAAGTTGGCGGCTTCGATAGCAACTATTTCTTATATTGTGAAGAAGAGGATATTTGTTTGAGGTTGCAGCGTGAGAATATGAAGGTGAGTTATGTACCATCTTCTAAAATAGTGCATCTTGGTGGTGGAAGTACGACAAGAAATATTAATATAGAAAAAGAATTTTACATATCGTTATTTTATTTTTTAAGCAAGAATTATTCTTGGCTTAGCGCATCAGTCATTAAGTTCAAGTTTATTTTAAAAGAACTGATACGTTGTGTCAGGTTCAGGGGCCGCTGGAGAGTACTTTTTTTTATGATCTGCTCGGCAAAGCTGGGGAATTCTATGAGGCATCACCAGAGGAACGTATGTTAATGTGGTAACTAGGTTGGTAAATGGCATGGCAAGATAGCTGTGTTAGTATTATAGACATGGAAAACTTGGTGGGTTATATATCCATTTTAAGTGGTTTTAATAAGCGTGTTGGAGATGTCCGTGTTAAGAAATAATTATAATTCAAAATCAAGTCACGGAGTTTTATGGGGGGGGGGGGTATTATTAGGTCTATTTTGTAGCGCATTGTTCTTATGCCACCAACTCCTCACCGGCGATCAGACCCAGATGCTCTACAAGGGTTACTTGGGGGCCTATGAGGGGGTCTGGCTCAGTTATGGCAATGCGGCGAGCGCGGTGGGCAATGTGCCGGGGAGTTTGTCGGCCTGGCTGATTGGCGGGCCGCTGCTGCTGTGGGATTCTCCCTATGCCCCCATGGTGTTGCTGCTGGCGATGCGGTTGGTCGGATTCCTGCTGTTTGATGCGGTGATCCGTCAGGTGTTTGATGACAGGGTGCGTCTGCTGTTTCTGGTGCTCTGCTGGCTCAACCCCTGGTTCCAGTACGAGAGTCTGCTCTACAACCCCTCCTATCTGTTCCTCTTCTCGGCCATGCACTGCTGGTCGGCCTGGCATATGCGCGAGCGGGCCTCCTTCTGGCACATGATCGTTCACCTGCTGGCCATCGGCATGGCGATGCAACTGCACTACTCCTGGCCGCTGCTGGCGGTAATGTCCACCTATCTGTTCTGGCGCCGTATTCTCAAGGTGAGCTGGAGCGGGGTGGTGGTGGCTACCCTGCTGATCGGTGCTTCCCTGATCCCCTACGCGATGGAAGTGATGAGCAACAGTCATATTACCCAGAACGTCGATCCCGAGGCGCGCCAGCGCTATATCGGCTGGGGGCTGGTGCACGTCTATCCGGTGCTGAAATCAGTGCTCTACTGGCTGCGTTACGGCTCCTGGCTGTTTGCCAGCAAGCTGGTCAACGATACCCAGTTCATCTGGCTGGCGGGGCACGAATATCTGCAGATGGCGGCAGTCTGGCTGTGGCGGGTGGTGATTTACGGGGTAGGCTCGGCGACTGTGCTGCTGGCGGCCAAGGCCAACTGGCAGCTGTGGCGTGAGCTCAAGCCGCGTCTGTTGCGTAGCGACCGCGCGCCAGTGGATGGTGAAAGCTGGCTCGGTCTCTATGCGCTGGCGGCGGTGCTGGCGGTGCTGGTGAGTGCGGCGCTCTCGCCCATCATCTTCAACTATTGGCACCTGATGCTGATCTTCCCCTACGCCCTGTTCCCGATCCTACTGTTGCTGGTGCGTTGGAGCCGTCGTTATCCGCTGTGGGTTGGCAAGGGGCTGCTGGCGGCCACCCTGTTCTGTACCGCTGTGAACCTGATCGCGGCGTGCGACAGCACCAAGTTCTCCTATCAGGCGGACTACAAAACCCAGGTGCTGGAGTATTTGCAAGAGATGAAGCTGCAACCCAAGCAGTGAGTCATCCACGGCCAGCTCCCCGATCTCGGTGGGCTGGCTGTCACTATTCGAAACGGTCCATATGGGCGAAGTTTTTGGCTTCGGCAACCCAACCCTCACGCCCCTGCTTGTCCCGAATTTTTACCCACCACTGGTTCTGCGGTGACCGGCCGTATCTGAGCTCTTTGCGCGCATAGTCATAATCGAGAATGTAGGTTTTGCCCTTGTACCAGAACAGGCTGTTGCCTTCGCCCAGTCCGCCGAGGATATAAAGCGTTTCCCCTGCCTTCATATTCAACAGCGGCCCTTTTCCCTCCTTGCTGTAGCCCAGCTTGACCGATCTGAGTATTTCGACGATCCCCGGTTGTTCGGTAATGACGACCCCGGTCAGCCCTTCCACCTGCTGGCCGCGGGGTAGCCGGAACAGCGCTTTGGCCGTCAGGGATGGCTCGGCTCTGACGATCACCTCTTGCTTGGTGGTCCATGTCTTATAGGTACAACCTTCAAACGGGCAGCGACCCCAGTCGTAATAGGGCAGGCGCGGCTTTTCATCAGAACTTACAGTCGCAGCAAACAACGACAACAACAGCAAAAACAGTCTCATGAATTTACCTGTCCGGCGGGGCGCTCACCCGCCGGTTTGATGAATGGGGCCGCACTATATCTCAAGAGACCCAAATCCATCAAAGCAGCGGAATTATTGATTTTCACCGCAATAAAACGGGGGCCCATTGGTCATGGGTGTAGGTGGCACAAGAGGTCGAAGCGCGGCATGAGCGGATAGCCCGCTCATTTGCCTTGTGCCATGCTGATGGCTATCAGGGCATCGGGTCGGCACCTATGGGCATCTCTCGTTCGGCTATGCGTTTGTTATTACTGCTATCGGCACTTCTTCTCCCTCTTATGACCATCAGCCAGGCCGTGGCGATCAACGCGCCACTGCTAGGATGCGTCTTCCAGCTGGCGCCGCTGGTCACCATCGATCAGCAGGGCGAGGTCTCCGGGCCGGTGATCGACTACTTTCGCCGTCATATCGAACCCGCGATCGGGCGCACCATCGAGTGGCAGGGGCTCAATGTGGCGCGGCTGCTCAGCAACCTCGAGAGCGGCGAGTGCGATCTGACCCCGCTGCTGAGTTACAGTCCCGAGCGTGCTCGTCACTTCCGCTATATAGACCCCCACCTGTTGCTGCTGCGGCCGGTGTTGGTGGTACTGGTGCCATCGCGGCTTCACTCGGTCGAACGGCAAGAAGATCTCTTCGGCACCACCATCGGCTGGTCGAGTCAGGCGATCGTGCCGCCGCTGTTGCAGCATCCGCAGATCCATATCGACACCCTCTCCCAGCTCAGCTGGGAGCATGGCAACATGCAGAAGTTGCTGCGCGGACGGATTGATGCCGCGCTCTTCTCCAACGATATTTCCGCCAACCATTTTCGCGCCAAACTTCCTGCGGCGACCCGCCTCATCTATCTGCCGGTCACCCCGCTGCAGGTGCATATCGTGCTGAACAAGTCGTTGGGGGATGGCAATTCCGAGCTGGTGCAACATATGCGTCAGATGGTGGAACGGGTGCCGCTCGCCTCTCTGGTGGAGCCAACCCCGCGGCTGTGGGGGCGTTGAGAGGGGCTTGCGTGCAATAATCTACAAGCCCAAGGCCCGTTTCTGGTGTATCTATAACCCATGAATACCACCGATTCCCTCATCCGCTACTGGCAATCCCCGCACCTGCCGGGGGTCGAGCTGTCACACTCCCACCACAGGGCGTTCAGCTACGGCCGCCATGTCCATCTCGACTACCATATCGGGCTGGTGCAGCGGGGTGGCCAGAAGTTTATCCACAAGGGGAACAGCCACCATCTGGTGCGCGGGGTGCTCTCTACCGTCAACCCGGATGAGGTGCACGACGGCCTCAGCCTGTTGCCGGAAGGGTACGAGGTACGGGTCTTCGCCATCGATCCGCAGCAGCTGGCGCTCTGGCTGCCGGAGCAGCCGGAACCCTTCTTCGACAAGGGATTGCAGAGCCGCCCCGACCTCTATCAGGGCTTTGCCCAGCTACACGGCTATCTCGACAACCCCAAGGCTGATGGCCTGCTGATCGAGAGCCAGCTGCTCGCCCTGCTGGGGGAGCTGCTGCATCTGGCCCCCGAGGTACACCAGTTGGCGGATCCCCAGTTGCGATTCCTGCGCGACTACCTGATGGCCGCCCTCGACGAGCCCCACTCGCTGGAAGAGCTGGCGGGGCTGCTCGGGCTCGACCGTTTCGCCTTCCTGCGCCAGTTCAAGAAGCGCAGCGGCATGACCCCCTACGCCTGGCTGAAACGGCTGCGGCTGGAGCAGGGCAAGCGGCTGCTGGCGAGCGGCATGGCGGTGAGCGAGGTGGCGTTGGCGGTCGGCTTCTTCGATCAGAGTCACTTCCACCACGGCTTTCGCCAGGCATTCGGTCTGACGCCCGCCGAATTTCGTGCCCAGATGCAATCTTTTACAAGCCACGCCCCCCGCTGATCCGCCATGCTGGCTCTCCGTCGTTAAAGCGAGAGTTGTTATGCTGACCAGTCTGTTCGTTACCCTCGGCCTGATGCACCTGATTGCACTGGCCAGCCCCGGCCCCGATTTCGCCCTGATCCTGCGCACCAGCCTGCACCGGCCGACTGCCCTTGGCGCGGCGCTGGGCATCTCGCTGGCGATCATGGTGCACGCCACCCTGAGCCTGACCGGGATCAGCATGCTGATTGCGAGCCATCCGCTGCTGTTTATGGTGATCAAGTGCTGCGGCGCCCTCTATCTGGGCTGGTTGGGGTGGGGGGCCCTGATGGCGGCTCGGCAGCAGAGCAGTCCCGTGATGGCCAGTGCCGCCAACGAGCTGCGCGGCTGGGGCAGGGGCGTGCGCACTGGCCTTGCCACCAATCTGCTCAACCCCAAGGCGCTGGTGTTCTTTATCGGTCTGTTGGCCGCCATGGTGACGCCAGAGGTGGATGGGATGACCCGCAGCCTGCTGGTGGGCGAGCTCTTCATCATCTCCCTCTGCTGGTTCGGGCTGCTGGCGTGGAGCCTCTCCACCGATCGTGCCCAGCGCCTGCTGCTGCGGGTGCAGCGGCCACTCAATCTGGTGACCGGCGTGCTGTTTGCGGTGGTCAGCCTCTCCATTCTGGTGAGCATGGGGGCCGAGCTGGTGGCCTGACGAGTGGGCGCATGGGCCTATACTCCAACAAGGTTTACCTGTCAGGAGTACCCGGCCATGCGTCTACTGCCTCTTTGCTGGTTGTTGGGGATGACCCCGGCGCTGGCGGCCCCGGTTCAGCTCAAATTGCTGGAGTGGGGCTATCTGCCTGCGGGTTATGAACAACAGTTTTCCGACTACGCCAAAGCCCATGGGGTGGAGGCGACGGTCAGCCGGATAGAGCCGCTGCTGACCGATTTCGACAGCGTCTACCGCGCCCTGCGCACCCGCAGCGCCGATGTGGTGCTGCCGACCAGCTACTTCTACAAGGCCCATCACCAGCCGCTGTTCAAGCTGCTGCTCCCCATCGATTTCAGCCGCCTGCAGCACTACCCCGAGGTGAAGCCCGCCCTCAAGAACACCGAGTATGACAAGCAGGGGGAGCGCAACTACTCGGTGCCCTTCTCCTACGCCATGTTCAGCCTCGCTTATGACAGCAAGCAGGTGCCGCAAGCGCCCACCAGTTGGCAGGTGCTCGCCAACAGCTCGCCGTCGGGCCAGTTTGCCGAGTTCTGCGACCAGTTCGAGCCGCTGCTCTTTTCGGTGCTGCTCTCCCTTGGCAAGTCGCCCGCCCTGTTTGCCAGCGGCGAGATGCTGGCCGACAAGACCTTGCAGCAAGAGGTGGAGCAGCAGCTCTCGCAGCGGCTGCGAGCCAGTCGCGGCTTCTGGTTCAATCAGGCCAACCGCTGCGAGGATCTGCGCCAGCAGACCTTTGCCACCACCTGGGGGCTGGAGCTGGTGGAGTGCAACAAGCAGAACGATCAGCAGTGGCGGATCGCCATGGTGCAGGAGGGGGCCATCTATGCCCTCGATGCGATCTCCATCGCTCGCCATGTCGGGGATGATCCTGCACGGCTCAAGGCCGCCTACCTGCTGGTGGATTTTCTGCTGAGCGCGCCGCTGCAACGCCAGATGCTGGTGGGCACGCCCACCATTTCGGCCAGCAATATTGCCTCCCGGCCACCCCTCAGCCCGCAGGAGCAGGCGGTGCTGCCGGATCGCCCGCTGCCGGAGTTTGACGAGCGACTGCTGGTGCCCGCGTTGCCCGCCCATATCAAGAATCGCTACAAACGGATGGTGCAGCAGGCGATCGTCGCCAGCGGCAAAGAGGGGCTGGTCAAGCAGTGCCCCTGGGATCTCGATAACTGATGAATGAGCCTGCCGCTTCTCCGGCGGCAGGCAAGTTTGCGCAAGATGGCTGATGATCGGTCATCGCCCGTTCCAGGGCATTTCCCCGTTCAACTCACGCCGCTCGTTGGCCCCCATCGTTTGAAAAAACTGCGCGCTTTCCGCAATCCCATTTAGCCGGATTAAACAACCGAACCCTCGCCAGATTGCCGTTCATACCCTGGCTGACCCTGTACAAAAGTGCCTCAATTGTGACAACTTGGATGTGAGCTGAACAATCCTGAGCTGTCCCTTGTGGGAAGGTGATGAATAGGTTATTTCTCTGTGACATTGGCGGCATCCGGCACGGGTTATCCAGCCATGTGGTGCGAAATCCACCGCAAAAACAAACAGTAAAATGCAGGAGCAAATATGAAAAAGGTCGTGATGGTTGCCGTGGCTGCGGCCCTGCTGGGTGGCTGCGCCGTCAAGAATCAGGTATCCCACAGCTTGCAGGCGATCCCGCTGACAGCCTTCCAGCAGAGCGAGAGCAACCCCAATCAGCGCGTCTACAAGGAGCCGGGTGTTGATCTGCGCCAATACAATGAGGTGCTGCTCGATCCGCTGCAGTTTATTCGTCAGGAGAACGGTCAGTGGTATCTGCTGACCGCCAATGAACAGAACCAGATTGGCCGCTACTACCACGACAAGTTCCAGAGCGAGCTGATCAAGCAGGGCGTAAAGATCGCCACCGCCCCCGGCCCGAAAGTGATGCGGATCCAGGCCGCTGTCACCAACTTCGACCTGACCCGCCCCGACCCCAAGCTGCGTGACCTGCTGCCGGCCAAGATCGCCATCAACGTCACCCGCGAAGTGATCGGCAAGGAGCCTTATCTGCTCAAGGTGGGCAGCATGGCCCAGCTGCTCGACTCCCGGAGCGGCAAGCTGCTGGTGCGGGTGATGGATGCCCGCGAGACTCCGGATACCACCCACAAGGATTCGCCCATCACCGCCGGGGAGATGGAGAAGATGATCGACCAGTGGGCGGCCAGCCGCGCCAAACAGCTGGCGGACAATCTGGGGAAATAAGAGCGGAAAATCAGCCTCAGAAAACCGGTGCAGACAGATCGAGTGAGGGAGCCAGCGGCTCCCTATTTTTGTCCGCACCGCTGCCGCTGGCATGGCCGTGCAGCCCTTGCCGAATGGGGAATCGACCCGTGGCCGAGTCCGCCTTTTCACCATCTGCTGCGAAGTGGGCCGACCGATTTCTGCTTTTCTCCCCCACATTTTGGCAGTTAGGATGACCCTTCCCGTGACTGCATCCTCATGGAAAAGGAACCGCTATGAATCGCCACCCCTGCATCAAACACTGGCGCGAGCTGCAAGAGCAGACGCCGCGCTACTACTCCGGCAGTCAGGAGCCCCTTTCTCGCGGCTGCGCCCTCGGCAAGCACTTCGGCTTTAGCCGCATCGGCATTCACCACGAGATAGTCGAACCCGGCCATCGCACCAGCTGGCCCCATGCCGAAAAGACCGAAGATGAGTTTGTTCACGTGCTGGAAGGGACGCCGGATGTCTGGCTCGATGGCGTGCTCTATCGGCTGCAACCGGGGGACTCGGTCGGTTTCAAGGCCGGTGACGGGCTGGCCCACGCCTTTATCAACAACACCGAAGAGACTGTCCGGCTGCTCTGCATCGGTAACACGGATCGGGAGGACAACCGCATCCACTACGCCGTGCATCCTGAGCGCAATATAACCCTCGGCAAGCTGCGCTGGGATGACGTACCCGAGCGTGAGCTGGGGGATCACGACGGCCTGCCCGACAAGCTGCGCGAGAGCAACGGCCCCTTCTAGGGCGCAGCCTTTCTGCGCACCAGCCCTGCACCACCCGATATAAAAAAGCCTGCCGCGTGGCAGGCTTTTGCTATCTGTTTGTCGCCTGTGGCGAGCGGCGCTTATTGCATATTGAGCCCGCCCAGATAGTCGCGCTTGCCGAGATCGACCCCGGCGCGGCGCAGCAGGGCGTAGGCCATGGTGAGGTGGAAGTAAAAGTTGGGAATGCCGTACTCATGGACGCAGGTATGGCCATCCATCCCCTTGCCGCCCGCCCAGTGGGGCACGTAACGGCCGCTGGCATACTGGCTGTAGTCTGCGTCCAGCTTGCCTTGCAGATAGCTGATGGTCTTGCCGAGATGGGCGCGCAGGTCCGCCATGGTTTTGGGGTCATCCCCCAGCACCGGCAGCTCGCTGTGGCTGGCGGTGGCGACCACGGCGCGGGCCGAATCGCAGCAGATCAGCACCTGCTTGGACAGCGGCAGCATATCGACGATCAGCCGCTCGCCGAAGAAGTTCTCCACGTTGAACTGCTTCGCCGCGGCGTGGGCTTCGGCCTTGGCCAGACAGTGGTCGAGGTTGGTCAGCATCTTGATGAACTGGACGGTGATATCGCGATTCATGAGCACTCTCCATCTTGTTGAAACAGCGTCCCGCGTGCGCGGCCACGGTGAATGAGACTGGCTAATCGACCACCAATATACCCCAACCGCTGCCGGGTTCGAGCCCGTGGAGACAAAAAGGGCAGGGCGGCGCTACTTCGCGCGACAACCGCTGGCCAAGGGGTTCTGCTCGCTTTTTGAGCCTGCGAGTCCCTTATCGCCCCTTTTTTGATCTGTGACATAAATCACCTTTTTTCAGGGGCGTAGGCTGAATGCCGTTGTCCTGGACAGACGCCTGCGCATTCGCCAGGACACAAGAAAAGGAGAATGAGATGAAGATCTATGACCGTAACCGCAATGTGCTGAACCTGGGTCAGCGCGTGATGATTGCCGCCACCGGCGCAGTCGACTTTCTGAAAGAGGCCCACACCGACAATATGACCCCCTATCAGGCGGAGCATGAGAAGTGTGTGCTGCTGGCAAACTCCGGTGAGCGCTACGCCCCCATCGAGTTGATTAGACTAGGCTGATCCCTTTCCCTGTCACCCTACTCTTTACAATTCACCCGACCGCCGAGCCCATCTGGCGGCCGGGTTTCTGATTTCCTCCTACCTGTTTTGCCCACTCGTCTAACGAATCGCTGCAAGCCGCTTTGAGTCGCCTTGTAGGTTCGATTAGCGAAGCGTAATCGGACGATCGCGCAATGGAACATCCGCACCATCACGGTCCGCAAGCCGATCGATGTGAGGCAAGGCTATGCTTGGCTTTTCGGTCTCGATGAGGGGAAAGGGATGGCCAATTGGCGGCGGGCATGGTGGCCCGGAGGAACCTGGTTCTTCACCGTCAACCTGCTGGAGCGGCGCAACAACCGGTTGCTGGTGGAGCAGATCGACCTGCTGCGCCGCAGTGTTGCCAAGGTGCAACAGGCTCACCTCCAGGATCGCGCTGGTTGTTTCCTGAGCAAAGGTTTTTTCGAGTCAGCGCGCTACTTAGCCTCTTTGTCACCTCGGTTTTAGAACGAGTTCCTGTCATAGGTGTTATGTGTGCCGAGCAATGACTTGCTCAGGAAGGTGGGTGTCCCAGATTTCTCCAGATTTCCTTCTAAGATTTAGACGGCCGCAGGTCGTTTTTGAGGAGTTACTGAATGCGGCCTGATGATTGAACTGGCGTTGTACTTCGGTGCTGAATCCACGGCTATCCTAATACACTTGAGGATCATCCTAATGAAGATATTTATGGTTACTATATTATTGCTTTCATTTTGCACTAGCTTTTCTTATGCAAATGATAGGGACTTAGATAATGACGGCCAATGGGATTATAACCGTGGCGGCACGGATCGAGATTTAGACAACGATGGGCAATGGGATCAATTAGCGGGTGGTACAGATCGAGACCTAGATAATGATGGTCAGTGGGATCAATCTTCAGGTGGCTCAGATCGAGACCTAGATAATGATGGTCAGTGGGATCAATCTTCAGGTGGCACTGATCGTGACCTCGATAACGATGGTCAATGGGATTACAACCGAGGTGGTACAGATCGTGATCTGGATAATGATGGTCAATGGGATTAGTATTCCTTGCCGGTTGCCCGTAGGTTCGAATAGCGAAGCGTATTCGGACGATCGCGTGATTAATATGTCGCGATAACGGATATAAAAACCAACCCGGCCTAAGCCGGGTTGGTTGCATCAAAAGGCAGGAAAAATCAAAGCGCTTCCAGTCTGGCATACGCCGTCACCAGCCACTTGGCGCCGACGTCGTCGAACTGGATCTGCACCCGGCTCTGCTGGCCGACCCCTTCGAAGTTGAGTACCACCCCTTCCCCGAATTTCGGATGGAGCACCCGCTGGCCGAGCTTGATGCCGCTGGCGTCGAAGCTCTGCTGCACCTCGTTCTGGCTAAAGCGGCCGTACTGGGTGGGGCGGCTCACCTGGGTGCGCAGCCGGATCTCTTCCAGACACTCGGCGGGCATCTCGCGGATAAAGCGGCTCGGCTTGTGGAACATCTCGCGGCCGTAGATGCGGCGGCTCTCGGCATAACAGATGTAGAGCTTCTCCATGGCGCGGGTCATGCCGACGTAACAGAGGCGGCGCTCCTCCTCCAGCCGGCCCGACTCCTCGGTCGATTGCTGGCTGGGGAACATCCCTTCTTCGACGCCGACCAGCAGCACCAGCGGGAACTCCAGCCCCTTGGCGCTGTGCAATGTCATCAGCTGCACCGCATCGGCATATTCGTCCGCCTGATTCTCGCCGGACTCCAGCGCCGCGTGGGCGAGGAAGGCGGAGAGATCGCTCATATCTTCCAGCTCGTCCGGGCGCTGGTACTGGCGGCAGGCGGTGACCAGTTCGTCCAGGTTCTCTACCCGTGCCTGGGATTTCTCGCCCTTTTCCGCCAGATACATCGCCTTGAGGCCGGAGTTCTGGATGGCGATATCCGCCTGCTGGTGCAGCGGCAGCAGGGAGACCTGTTCCTCCAGCGCGTCGATGAGATCCACAAAGCCGCGCACCGCGTTGCCGGCGCGACCGGTCAGCACCTTGTCGTTGAGCAGCGCCTTGGCCGATTGCCACAGGTTGAGCCCCTGATCGCGGGCGTTGCCGCGCAGGATCTCGAGGGTGCGATCGCCGATGCCGCGGGTCGGGGTGTTGACCACCCGCTCGAAGCTGGCGTCGTCGCCGCGATTGTTGATAAGGCGCAGGTAGGCCATGGCGTCTTTGATTTCCTGGCGCTCGAAGAAGCGCAGGCCGCCGTAGATGCGATACGGCATGGCGTCCTGCATCAGCGCCTCTTCCAGCACCCGCGACTGGGCGTTGGAGCGATAGAGGATGGCGCAGTCGGCCAGGAGGCCGCCCTTTTCCTTCCAATCCTTGAGACGGCCGACCACGAAGCGCGCTTCGTCCACCTCGTTGAAGGCGGCGTAGAGCGAAATCGGCTCGCCCTCGGCCCCTTCGGTCCACAGCTCCTTGCCAAGGCGCTCGGCGTTGTTGGCGATGACGCTGTTGGCGGCTTTGAGGATATTGGCGGTGGAGCGGTAGTTCTGTTCGAGGCGGATGGTCTCGGCGCCCTGATAGTCGGTCAGGAAGCGCTGGATGTTCTCGATCTTGGCGCCGCGCCAGCCGTAGATGGACTGGTCATCGTCGCCGACGATCATCACCTTGCCGCTGTTGCCCGCCAGCATTCGCAGCCAGGCGTACTGGATGCCGTTGGTATCCTGAAACTCGTCCACCAGGATGTTCTGGAAGCGGTCGCGGTAGTGCTCGAGGATGTGCGGCTTGTTGAGCCACAGCTCGTGGGCGCGCAGCAGCAGCTCGGCAAAGTCCACCAGACCGGAGCGATCGCAGGTCTCCTGATAGGTCTCGTAGATCTGCTGATAGGTGCGGGTGACGGGGTCGCCGTAGAGGTCGATGTCGCCGGGGCGCAAGCCCTCATCTTTCTTGCCGTTGATGTAGCCCATCACGGCGCGCGGGGCCCAGTGCTTCTCGTCGAGGTTGAGCGCCTTGAGCACCCGGCGGATCAGCCGGTACTGGTCATCGGAGTCGAGGATCTGGAAATCCTGCGGCAGCCCCGCATCCAGATGGTGGGCCCGCAGCAAACGGTGGGCGATGCCGTGGAAGGTGCCGATCCACATGCCGCGCACGCCGTCGCCGATCACCTTCTCGACCCGGCCGCGCATCTCGGCCGCCGCCTTGTTGGTAAAGGTGACCGCGATGATGGAGAAGGGTGAACAGCGTTCCACCTGCATCAGCCAGGCGATACGGTGCACCAGCACCCGGGTCTTGCCCGAACCGGCACCGGCCAGCACCAGCAGGTTGCTGCGGGGCGCCGCAACGGCATCTCTTTGCTTGTCGTTGAGCCCGTCGAGCAGGGTTGAAACGTCCATCACCACTCCTGTTTATTTATACAGGCGGGGATTATACGGCCATCCCCCTGCCAGACCAAATCCAAACTCGGGGGGGAGGGGCGAGATGGGCGCTTGCGGGGGCGCCGATGCGGCCAATTTTGGCTAGCACAGAAAGAAGAGGGGGCTGAGGTTCCCAGCTGTAGCCAACTCTTGCTCGCGCGGTTTGTGGGGATTTTGCGAGCCGGATCACGGGCTTGCCGGGGGGCTGGATGAATAACAGGGGAAAACGGTTTACAGTAACTTGCTGAACAATAAGAGAAATGTCGTTTGGGTCTTTTGGTTGTTAGCATAAAAAACTGAAAAGTAGCTAAAAAACAACTGCTTATAAGGTTATTTGCTTAGAATTCAAACCGTTAACGCAAACGTTTTTCCCTTATCATTTGCTTGACCCGCATCGGGGCTGACTTAGAGTAAGCCTGCGTGCTAGATAGCCTGCTCTGACAGGCAAGCAAGTTCCCTCACTTAATAACAATCAAGGATACGATCGTGACTAAAGTGCTCAAGCTGGCCACCGTGGCCTCCCTCACTCTCGCTGCTCTCTCTGCTCAGGCTGCTTCCGAGCCAGCCGTCATTTATGACACAGCGGGCAAGTATGACAAATCATTCAACGAAGCCGTGTTCCGTAACGGCGTCGAGCTCTACAACAAGGACAAGGGCGTCAAGGTCAAAGAGTTTGAACCCCAGAACGAAGCCCAGCGCGAGCAGGGTCTGCGTCGTCTGGCCAGCCGTGGCAACGGCCCGATCGTGGCGGTCGGTTTCAACATGGGTTCTGCGGTAGAGAAGGTTGCGACCGAGTTCCCGAAAACCCAGTTCACCATCATCGACATGGTGGTCGACAAGCCGAACGTCCAGTCCGTCATCTTCAAGGAGCATGAAGGTTCCTTCCTGGTGGGCGCGCTGGCTGCCATCGCTTCCAAGAGCGGCAAGGTCGGCTTCGTGGGCGGCATGGATATCCCGCTGATCCGCAAATTCCAGTGCGGTTACGAGCAGGGTGCCAAGTTCGTCAATCCGAAGATCGAAGTGTTCCAGAACATGGCGGGCTCTACCCCGGCCGCGTTTGCTGACCCGGCCAAAGGTGCCGAGCTGGCCAAGTCCCAGTTCGCCAAAGGCGCTGACGTGGTTTACGCCGCAGCTGGCGGTACCGGTATCGGTGTCTATCAGGCAGCCAAGGACAGCGGCAAGTTCGCCATCGGTGTGGATTCCAACCAGAACCACCTGCAACCGGGCACCATGCTGACCTCCATGGTCAAGTCTGTGGGTCTGGCCGCTTACCAGACTTGGGATGACGCTGCCAAAGGCGAGTGGAAGCCGGGTATCAAGAACCTGGGTCTGGCCGAAGGCGGTGTGGATTGGGCACTCGACAAGGACAACGAGAAGCTGATCACCCCGGAAATGAAAGCCAAGGTGGATGCCATCAAGGCTGAAATCATCGCTGGCAAGGTCAAGGTTCATGACTATATGAGCGATAACACCTGCAAATACTAATTAGATAGCTGCTACGACTCTCAACGCACCACCGGCCCGCACGGGCCGGTTTTTAGTCTTATTTCATGAAACGCAGGGCTGCATCATGGACCAGACAGATCGCTATGCCATCGAATTAAGAGGTATCGATAAGCGGTTCGGCGAAGTGTACGCCAACAAGCTGATCGACCTTAAGGTTCGCAAAGGCAGTATCCACGGCATTGTCGGCGAAAATGGCGCCGGTAAGTCCACCCTGATGAGCATCATTTATGGTTTCTACCATGCCGACAAAGGCGAGATGCTGATCGACGGGAATCCTTTCAAACCCCATGGCTCACAAGATGCGATTGCCGCAGGGGTGGGCATGGTTCACCAGCACTTCATGCTGGTCAACAACTTCACCGTATTGGAAAACGTCATCCTCGGCGCTGAGAACGGCTGGCACCTTCAGCAGAGCGTGGCGTCAGCCGAAAAGTTGCTTGGCGAACTGGCGCGGGATTATGGCCTCGACGTGCCGCTGCACGAGAAGGTTGAAGATCTGCCGGTTGGCTTGCAACAGCGGGTCGAAATTCTCAAGGCGCTCTATCGCGGCGCCCGCATCCTGATCCTCGACGAGCCGACCGGGGTACTGACCCCGCAAGAGGCGGATCACCTGTTCGAGGTGCTGAAAAAGCTGCGGGATCAGGGGGCGACCATCATCCTTATCACCCACAAGCTGCGGGAGATCCTGGCCATTACCGATCAGGTCTCCATCATGCGCCGTGGCGAGATGGTGGCACACGTCGCCACCAAGGATACCGACAAGGAGCAGCTGGCCGAGCTGATGGTGGGCCGCAAGGTACGCCTCAAGGTCGACAAGGGGCCAACCCAGCCCGGTGAAGCCAAGTTGAAGATCGAAGGGCTCAGCTACTTCGACGCCAGCAAGGTGGAGCGGGTCAAATCGGTCAGCTTCGAGGTGCGGGCCGGTGAAGTGGTCGGCATCGCCGGGGTCTCCGGCAACGGCCAGTCCGAACTGCTCAGTCTGCTTGGCGGCATTCTCAAGCCGAGCAAGGGCAGCTTCACCATCAGCAGCCGCAGCGGCGTGCACAAAGTGAGCGCTGAGCACCCGGCCGATCCCGAACTGGTGCGCAACTACGGCCTCGGCCATGTGCCGGAAGATCGCCACAAGATGGGGTTGATCAACCGCTTCGAGGCGAAAGAGGCCTTCATTCTCGGTTATCACCGCCGCCCGCAATACAACAAGGGTTGGCTGCAGAACAAGGAGGCGATCCAGCAGGATTGTCAGGCCAAGATGGAGAAGTGGGATGTGCGCCCGCCCCATCCCGATCACAAGACCGCCAACTTCTCCGGTGGCAACCAGCAGAAGCTGGTGATCGCCCGTGAAGTGGAGCAGGACCCGGATGTGCTGTTGATCGGCCAGCCGACCCGCGGGGTCGACATCGGCGCCATCGAGTATATCCACCAGCAGATCATCGCCATGCGTGACAAGGGCAAGGCCGTCTTGCTGGTCTCGGTGGAGCTGGACGAGATCATGAGCCTTGCAGACCGGATTCTGGTGATTGCCGATGGTCGCATCGTCGGCGAGCTGGATGGTGCCAAGGCGGATGAGCGCACCATTGGTCTGATGATGGCGAATATCGTTCCCGATGACGTTGCCAAGGAGGCCCACTGATGAGCCAAGTACGTATTCCTGCCTGGGTCTCCGTAGGCGTCTTGTCTGCGGTCAACATCCTGCTGGCCTTCCTGGTGTCGGCCATTCTGTTCTACTACCTCGACATCAACCCGGTCGATGCCGCCAAGATCATGTGGTACGGCGCGTTCGGCACAGGTGAAGGGGTCGGCTTCACCCTCTACTACGCAACCGGCTTTATCTTTACCGGTCTGTCGGTGGCGGTCGCCTTCCACGCCGGTCTGTTCAACATCGGTGGTGAAGGTCAGGCCTATATCGGCGGTCTCGGTGTGGGTCTGGTCTGTCTGATGCTCGGCGATGTGCTGCCGTTTGCCCTGCTGTTGCCGCTCTCCATCATTGCCGGTGGTCTGTTCGGTGCGGCCTGGGCCTTTATTCCGGCTTGGCTGCAAGCCAAGCGCGGTAGTCACATCGTGATCACCACCATCATGTTCAACTTCATCGCCGCCTCGCTGATGGCCTATCTGCTGGTGGAGGTGTTCAAGCCGCCCGGCTCGATGGCGACCGAGAGCAAGGTGTTTGCCGAAGCAAGCTGGCTGCCCAAGATGAGCGGGCTGGCCAACCTGTTCGGGATGGAGATCCCCAACAGTCCGCTCAATATCAGCTTCTTCTGGGCGCTGATCTGTGCGGCGCTGGTGTGGGTCTTTATCTGGCACACCCGCTGGGGTTACGAGATCCGTTCGGTCGGCGCCAGCCAAAGTGCCTCCGCCTACGCCGGTATCTCCTATCCCAAGGTAGTGATCCTGGCCATGGTCATCTCCGGCATTCTGTCGGGCTTCTTTGCCCTCAACGTACTGCAGGGTGAGTTGCACCAGATCAAGCTCAACTTCGTGGAAGGGTTCGGCTTCACCGGTATCGCGGTGGCGCTGATGGGGCGCAACCACCCGGTCGGTGTCATCATCGCCAGCCTGCTGTTCGGTTTCCTCTATCAGGGGGGCGCCGAGCTCAGCTTCGAGTTCGGTGTCGACCGCAACATCGTAGTGGTGTTGCAGGGTCTGGTGATCCTGTTCTGTGGCGCCCTTGAGCACATGATGCGTCCGCGCATCGAGCAGCTCTATCTGGCGTTTGCCAACCGCTCAGCCGCGCAAGCTAAAGGAGTCTGATCATGTTTGAAATTCTGATCCTGATGCTGGATGCGACCATCCGTACTGCGCCGCCGCTCATTTTGGCCGCCATGGCGGGCATGTTCTGCGAGCGCTCCGGGGTGGTCAACATCGCGCTGGAAGGCAAACTGCTGGCGGCGGCGTTCGCCAGTGGTGCGGCGGCGGCGGTCTCCGGTTCTGCCTGGGTAGGTCTGGGTGCCGGGGTGGGTGTCTCCATCCTGTTTGCCCTGATGCACGGCTTTGCCACCATCACCCACCGCGGTGATCAGGTGGTGAGCGGTATGGCCATCAACATTCTGGCGGCCGGTCTGACCGTGACGCTGGGCCGTTACTGGTTCGATCAGGGTGGCCAGACGCCGGCGCTCTCCGGTGATGCCCGTTTCGCCCCCATCGATCTGCCCTATGCCAAGGAGCTGTGGGATGTGCCGGTGATCGGCCAGCTCTACAGCGAGCTGCTGAGCGGCCACTCCCTGCTGGAGTACGTGGCGTTTGCCTGCGTGCCGCTGGCCTGGTGGGTGATGTTCCGTACCCGCTTCGGTTTGCGTCTGCGGGCGGTGGGTGAGGCGCCCGCAGCGGTCGATACCGCCGGTATCTCTGTGGTGCGGATGCGCTACATCGCGCTCCTTATCGGCGGCCTGCTGGCCGGTATCGGTGGCACCTATCTGGCGGTGGCCCAGACGGCCCAGTTCATCCCCAACATGAGTGCGGGCAAGGGCTTTATGGCGCTGGCGGCGCTGGTGTTCGGCAAGTGGCGCCCCTGGAATGCCATGGCAGCCTGTCTGTTGTTCGGCTTCCTCGATGCGGTCGCCATCCGGCTGCAAGGGGTCAGCATCGGCGGCTTCGCCATTCCGGTGCAGGCCATCGAGGCACTGCCCTACATCCTGACCGTGTTCCTGCTGGCCGGCTTTATCGGCCGTGCGGTGGCGCCGAAGGCGCTCGGCACCCCCTATGTGAAGGAACGGGAGTAGCGCCCTCTATCGCGATACTCCCGACTACACAGATAACAGCAGGCCCACTTCGGTGGGCCTGTTTTTTTATGGGCGGGATGGGACAGATCAGTCGGGATCTGGATGGTGTGATAGAGGGAGGCGATGGCGTGAAGGGATAAAGGGGCTGCGTGAGTTGCTGCGGGGAGCGGCTGGCTTACAGGTGCATATCCCGCTGCCAGTACCATTAAAAACCCCCTCGTATCAGGAGGGGGTTGCAGAGGTTATTGCCGGATTAACCCTGAGGTTCAGGGTGCCAGCACCAGCTTGTAGACGCCAAAGCCGGGGTGTTTGGCATCGGTGGGTGGCAGGGTCTCCACATAGTTCAGCTTGCCACCGGTCAGGGCTTGCGCCTCGCTGCGTGGCGAGCTGTAGATGCGCAGATCCAGATTGGCGGGCAGGGGGGCCAGCTGCCAGTTGTTGTCTGCCGGGGGCTCGAAACCGGCCGGATTCTTCTCTGCCAGATCCTTGAGGTATTCGGAGAGCACTTCGCGGGTTTCGAACTGATCTTCATGGACGATCACCTTGGCGTTGATGCCCGGGAAGTTGCCACCACCGCTGGCGCGGTAGTTGTTGGTCACCACGTAGAACATCTGGGCCGGGTCGATCGCCTTGCCCTGATAGGTGAGGTTGGTGATGCGATAGCTGTCGCTCACCTTGTTGCCATCCACATCGTAACGGGTGGGTTTGGTCACATCGACCTGATAGTTCACCCCGTCGATCACGTCGAAGTTGTAGGTGCGGTACTTCTCGTTCACCAGCCACTGGGTAGCGGTGCTGGCGGCATCGATCTTGTTGAACTGGACGGCACTCTTCTCCAGCCACTCCTGTACGGTCGCGCCATTGATGGCGACCACCTGCAGGGTGTTGGGGTAGACATAGAGGTCGGCCACGTTGCGCAGGGAGATATCGCCAGCCGGTACATAGGTGAAGTCGGTCGGGCCGTTGCGACCGCCACGGAATGGCGCGGCGGCGGAGAGGATGGGCCATTTCTCCTTGAGCTGACCATCCTGTTGCAGCTTCTTGGCATGCCACAGCTGGGCGTCGCTGACGATCTGGATGGAGGGATCATCCTGCACCAGCGCGAAGAAGCTGTGGATCGGCTTGGTGATCTTGCTGAGGGGCTCGTCCAGCCACTGGTTGGCCTGCTCGTGCTCGGCAATGACCTGATCGACTACCGCCTGATCTTCGGTGCCGGTGGCGCTGCTGTCGATTTTGCGCAGCTGGGACTGGCTGGAGGCCACTTCCCAGCGACCCTCTTTCCAGGTCATGTGCAGGTCGATGATGCCGAGGTGGTTGCCCCAGACGCCCGGCATCACGGTCGGTACCCCCGCCAGGGTGCCTTTCTCGTTGTCCACGTCGGTCATGTTGGGGTAGTCGCCCGGGAAGGTGCGGTGGGCGTGACCCAGCAGCAGGGCATCGACCCCCTTTACCTTGGCCAGCGGCAGGGCGGCGTTCTCCATCATGGGTTCGCGCGGGTCACCTATGATGCCGGTGTGAGCCACGACCACGACGATGTCAGCGCCCTTGGCGCGGATTTCGGGTACATAGTGCTCGGCGGTCTCGACCATATCGGCCACCACCACCTTGCCTTCCAGATTGCGCTTGTCCCACTGGGTGATCTGGGGCGGAGTCAGGCCCAGCACACCGACCTTGATGGTCTGGGTATTGCCGTTGGCATCCTTCACCTGACGATCCAGCACCACATAGGGTTTGAACTTCTGCTTGCTCCAGTCGATGGTGCCCTTGCCATCACGGCTGAAGGCATCGGCCTGGAAGACGTTGGCGTTGATGTAGGGGTAGTTGGCCCCTTTCAGGGTCTCGGAGAGGAAGTCGAGACCGAAGTTGAATTCGTGGTTGCCCAGGTTGCCGACATCATAGCTCATGGTGTTGAGCGCCTTGATGGCGGGGTGGGTCTGCTTGCTCAGCCACTGCTGTTTGACCTGCTGGTCGTGGATATAGTCGGCCAGCGGGGTGCCCTGGATCAGGTCGCCGTTGTCGATCAGCAAGTTGTTGGCGTTCTCTTCGCGGGCTTTGCGGATCAGCACAGCGGTGCGGGCGAAGCCCAGCGAGGCATCCGGCTTGTTCTGGTAGTAGTCGTAACTCAGCAGGTTGGAGTGGATATCAGAGGTTTCGATCAGCCGCAGGGTGAGATCACCGGGGGCCTGAGAGTTGTTGTCATCACAGCCGGACAGCAAAAAGATAACTGCCACCGCGCTCAGTTTGAGGGTGGTTTTCATTGTTGGATTCTCTTGTTATGGGTATGCCAGCGTGGTGCATTCTATCGACAGCAAAAGAATCCGATTGTGAGCAGGCTGGCAATTCGGGCTAATTACTCTCTTGTTAATAGAGTTATGGCTCTGATTTTCATCTGTTTTTTGTCTTTCTTCAGGGCCGCTACTTTCGCTGCTTTTCCGCCGTGAGTCACCCTGTAGTCACCGTTGTGCGGTCGGAGCAAGCTGCGCGGCTTGCCGCTCCTGCGAGGCTGTAATGGTTGGTTACAGATCTCCATTCGACTGATAGATGACCTTTCCCTTAAATTCAGCGGCGATTGATTGCATCTAAAAATTACAAAGCGACAGCAAGGAATAAAACCTCATGAAAATGCACAACAAAGCGCTGCTGGCCATCGCCTGCGCTGCGGCCCTGTCTGCCTGTGACAGCGAAAAAGCTGCCAACAGCATTGCCAAGCGGGTGCCACTGGCCCTGCCGGAGGCGGGTCTTTACCAAGCGAATCTGATGAGCCGCGACGGCGACAAGGCGACGCCGCGCATGATCAAGGAGCTGGATGGTCTGGCGCTGGTCTACCCGAAGGGTGAAACCGTGCAGCACTGGGGTGTCTGGGTGGATCATCAGGTGGGCAAGGTCGAGACCAACAGCCAGTGGCTGGGTCAGGCTGACCAGAAAGCCGACAAAGACGGGATCTACCCGGTGCAGTTGATCCGCAACAGCGAACGGCTCGGCACCAGCACGGCGCTCAGCTCGGTGACCAACGACCACAACCTCATCACCTTCCAGGATCAGCCGGTCATTGATCTGCAGGGCAAGGAGAGCAAGCGCTGGGTTTTTGATTTCACCCGAACTGGCACCAAGTTCTCCGACAACTCCCCCATCTATTCCGGTTTCAGTGGTCATGTGGCGGTGACGGCCCTGACCACCAAAGCGGTGACCACGGCCAGCTGGAGTGCCACGGGCAGCGATGGCTTCAGCAGCGACATGGTGGGCAAGGTGGATACCACCAACAACGGCGGCAAGCTGACGGTGGCGATCGAGTTTCCGGCGGCAGGTTGTACGCTGGTGGGCGAGGGGAGTGCGACGGCCGGGTTGAGCAAGCTGACCATGACCGGGTTTGGCAAGTGCAACTTCAAGCAATCCGCTGCCGCCACGCCGATCGAAAACCTCTGGAATGCTGCTCTGGCCCGGGCGATGGATAACCGCGTCGCCTATGTCACCACCTATACCACGGATGCCAAAAAAGAGGCGCTGGTCATCGGCTTCCCCGACACCAATGGCTTGCTGATCACCGCTGACAAGCGATAAGCAGCTAACGGCAGGGGTGGGCAAACGCGCCTGAAACAACAAGGGAGCCAGTGGCTCCCTTGTTGTTTTCAACGCATGGTTTACAGCAGGAACAGGGTCGCCAGCCCGAGGAAGATAAAGAAGCCGCCGGTGTCGGTGATGGCGGTGATCATCACGCTGGCTCCCACCGCCGGGTCGCGGCCGAGGCGGGTCATGGTCATGGGGATAATGACCCCCATCAGCGCCGCCACCAGCAGGTTGAGCATCATGGCGAGCGTCATCACGGCGCCGAGCGCCGCATCCTGATAGAGCAGATAGGTGGCAATGCCCATGGTGCCGCCCCACACCAGCCCGTTGATAAAGGCGACGCCGAGTTCCCGCAGCAACAGGAAGGAGAGGTTGCCCGCCTGAATGTGCTGCAGTGCTAGCGCCCGCACTATCATGGTGATGGTCTGGTTGCCGGTGTTGCCGCCGATCCCAGCGACGATGGGCATCAGCGCCGCCAGTGCTACCAGCTGCGAGATGGTGTGCTCGAACAGGCCGATCACCCGCGAGGCGACAAAGGCGGTGCAGAGGTTGATGGCAAGCCAGGCCCAGCGGGTCTTGACCGCCTTGGAGACGGGCGCGAATACGTCTTCATCCTCGCTGATACCCCCCATCCGGCGCAGGTCGGTGTCACTCTCCTCATAGACCAGATCCACCACCTCTTCGACGGTGAGGCGGCCCATCAGCTTGCCTTTGCCATCCACCACGGCGGCGGAGAGCAGGTCATCCCGTTCAAAGGTGCGGGCGGCCGCTTCGTCGTTATCCTCCGGATCGAAGGTGACCGGATCCCGCTCCATCACGTCGCTCACCAGGGTGGCGGGCTTGTGCAGCAGTACTGTGGTGAGGGCCAGCTCCCCCAGCAGGTGGTTGCGCCGGTCGATGACGAACAGCTTGTCGGTGTTGGCGGGGATCTTGCCGCGCAGGCGCAGATAGCGCTGGACGGTGGCGAGCGTCACCTCGGGGCGGATGGTGATGATCTCGAAATCCATCATGGCGCCGACGGTGTGCTTGCCGTAGCGGATCACCTCCCGCACCCGATCCCGCTCGGCGGGGGCCATATAGGTGAGCAGCCGCCCCATCAGGTTGCGTGGCAGGTACTGGCCCAGATAGATCTGGTCGTCGATATCCAGGGTGCGCAGGGCGTGCAGCAGCTCCTTGTCGCTCATCCCGCTGATGAGGCTGTCCCACACCGTCTCCGACGCCTCGACCAGGATCTGGCCGCGCTTCTCCTCCTCCACCAGCGCCCACAGGGCATGACGCTCATCGGGCGGCAGCGACTCCAGCGCATCGGCGACGTCGGCGGCGGGCAACCCGTTGACCAGCGTGGTGAGTTCGCTGGTCTGATCGCGCTGCTCGGCATCCTGCACCACCTGCGGATCGAGCAGGCTGTCGGTGAGGGCATCATCGCGCAGCAGCAGGGTGAGAATGCGGGATCTGTCATCCGCGCGCTGCCGGGCGCTGTTCTTGATGGGAAGAGACATGGGATGAATTCCTGAGATGGTAGCCAAGGGCTCAATGCCCATAGGATACCAGACTTAAAACAACAGGTTATGACCGTGATGGGAGAAGAGGGGGGTAAAAGTGAGGCCACCTGCTGGTGGCCTCATGGTGAGTTGCCGAGGATCCCTCAGGCGAGGGCTCGCTGGCGCTGCGGGGCCTCGCCAAACCAGGCGAGCCGGTCGGCCAGGGTCACTACCGAGCCCACCATGATCAGCGCCGGGCTTTCGACCCCCACCGCCAGCGCGGGTAGCTCATCGAGAGTGCCGCGAATGACCCGCTGGCAGGGCTGGGTGCCGCGCTCGATCAGCGCCACCGGGGTGTCGCCTGCCTTGCCGTGGGCCAGCAGCTGTTCACGGATGGTGGCGCAGGAGGAGAGCCCCATGTAGAACACCAGAGTCTGTTTGTCCTTGGCGAGCAGCGGCCAGTCGAGATCCCGGGCGCCCCCCTTGCCGTGGGCGGTGACGAAACGGACGCTCTGGGCATGGTCGCGGTGGGTCAATGGAATGCCGGCGTAGGCGGCGCAGCCGCTGGCCGCGGTGATCCCCGGCACCACCTGAAAGCCGATGCCAGTGCCGACCAGCGTCTCCAGCTCCTCGCCGCCACGGCCGAAGATAAAGGGGTCGCCCCCCTTTAGCCGTACCACCCGCTGCCCCTTCTTCGCCTCCTCCAGCAACAGCTGGTTGATCCCCTCCTGCGGCACGCAGTGGTTGCCCGCCTGCTTGCCGACGAAGATGCGCTTGGCGTCGCGGCGCACCAGCGCCATCACTTCGTCAGAGACCAGTCGGTCATAGACCACCACGTCCGCCTGCTGCATCTGGCGCAGGGCGTGCAGGGTGAGCAGACCCGGATCGCCGGGGCCGGCTCCCACCAGTACCACCTCGCCTCCGGTCTGGCTCCCGTCGGCAAACAGGTTGTCGGCCAGCTGGTGGGCAGAGGCGCTATCGCCCCGCGCCAGCGCCTGCCCGAGCCGATCCGCCCCGAGCAGCCGCTCCCAGAAGCGGCGCCGCTCTCCCATGGTGGCGAATCGCGCCTTGACCCGCTCCCGCAGGCTGCCGGCGAAGGTCGCCACGGCCCCCAGATGTTGCGGCAGCAGGGCTTCCAGTTTTTCCCGCAGCAGCCGGGCCAGCACCGGCGCCTTGCCGCCGGAGGAGATGGCCACCATCAGTGGCGAGCGGTCGATGATCGACGGCATGATGAAGCTGGAGCGTTTCGGGTCATCCACCACGTTGGCAAAGATCCGCGCCTGATTGGCGCTCTGGTAAACCAGCGCATTCACCTCGCGCCGATCGGTGGCTGCCACCACCAGCCACTTGCCCGCCAGTTGCTGCGGTGCAAATTCACCCGCCAGCCACTCGATGCTCCCGTTGGCAGCCAGTTCCGCCAGCTCGGGGTCGAGCTCGGGCGCGACCACGGTGAGCTGGGCACCGGCATCCAGCAGCAGGCGCGCCTTGCGCTCCGCTACCTCGCCGCCGCCGACCAGCAGCACGGGTTTGTTGTCGAGTCGGCAAAAGATGGGCAAGTAGTCCATGGGGCCTCCGGATCAGGCGGTTTGTGTCTGGTTGGCGGTGCTGGTGGTCTCGCTCACTGCAACTGGGCGCTCAGCTTTCGGGGTGGCATACCAGTAGCCGAGGCCCATAAAGAGGACGCCGGAGACTGTGTTGCCCAGGGTCACCCACAGCAGGTTGTGGCCGATGCCGCCCAGGGTGTAGGCATCTGAGTGGGCACCAAACCAGGAGAGGGCAAACAGGGTCATGTTGGCGATGGAGTGCTCGTAGCCGGAGGCGATAAAGGCCAGCAGGCACCACCAGATGGCGATGAAGCGGGCGGCCCCTTCGGTGCGCAGCGCCATCCAGATGGCAAGGCAGACCAGCCAGTTGCAGAGGATCCCCTTCATAAACAGGGTCAGCGTCGGGGCCTGGGTCTTGGCCAGCGCCACCTTGTGGGCCAGACTGCCCGCGTCCGGCAGCAGGCTGCCGCCGTAGGAGTAGATGAGCGCCACCACGATGGAGCCAATCAGGTTGCCGGCCCAGGTCTGCGGCAGGATACGCAGCAGGTCGGCCATGGTGATCTTGCCCGTCTTCACCCCGAAGGTGAGGAACATGGTGTGGCCGGTAAACAGCTCGGAGCCGGCGATGATCACCAGCGTCAGGGCGATGCCGAAGGTGGCCCCCATCACCAGCGGCCGGATGGCGGGATCCACCAGATTGCCGAGGGTGAAGATGAGGATGATGCCGAGGCCCACATAGGCCCCCGCCATGGCGGAGCTGAGCCAGAAGCCGAGCTTGTCGCTGCGCTCGAAGCGGTTGATGCGGGCCGCGTTGGCGGCGCACTTGTTGATGGTTTCCGTGTACATCTTGTGAGTCCTTGAAAGGGCTGCCCACAGGCAGCCCGAAAGAGAGTGAAATCGGCTTAGACGGCGACCCAGACCTGCTGGTCGCGCACTTCAACGGGGTATCCCTGTACCGACATAGATCTGGGGGTTGTCGACATCAGACGGCGACCCAGACCTGCTGATCGCGCACTTCAACGGGATAGCTCTGCACCGACATCGCAGGGTTGTCGAAGCAGTGGCCATCGCTCAGACGAAAGCGCTGCTTCTTGAGCGGGCTGGCGACCCAGAGCTCGCCGTCGTGTTCGCAGATCAGGCCACGCGACAGCACGTTGGCGGCGAAGAAGGGATCCCGGTTGTCGATGGCGAACACCTCGGCGGCCGCGCTCGGGCGGAACAGAGCGATCTGGCGACCTTCAATGAGTGCGCAGACACCGGTGCCCGGCAGGATATCGTTGAGTTGGCAGGCTAATTTCATCATTTGGTCTCCACCTCGATCTGGTAGACGGGGATGCGCTCGGCCGGAGTGGCGGGTCTGTGCTGGTCGCGCTCGCTGACGAACTGAACGTCTGGGTCGCGCTTGTCGCTGTTGATGAAGTGGCTGAAGCGCTTGAGCGCCTCCTCTTCACTGAGGGTGCGCGACCATTCGCACTCGTAGCTGTCGATAAGGGTCTGGATATCGCGCTCCAGCGTCTCGGCCAGCCCCAGCTTGTCGTCGACGATCACCTCGCGTAGGTAGTCGACGCCCCCTTCCAGATTGCCGAGCCAGACCGAGGTGCGCTGCAGTTTGTCGGCGCTGGTGACGTAGAACATCATAAAGCGGTCGATCAGCTTGATCAGCGTCTCGCGGTCGAGGTCAGACGCCAGCAGGTCGGCGTGGCGCGGTTTCATGCCGCCGTTGCCGCCCACATAGAGGTTCCAGCCCGCGTCGGTGGCGATGATGCCGACGTCCTTGCCCTGCGCTTCCGCACATTCGCGGGTACAGCCGGAGACGCCGAACTTCATCTTGTGCGGGGTGCGAATGCCCTTGTAGCGGTTCTCGAGGAAGACCCCGAGGCCGACGCTGTCCTGTACGCCGAAGCGGCACCAGGTGCTGCCGACGCAGGTCTTGGCCATGCGCAGCGCCTTGGCGTAGGCCTGACCGGTCTCGAATCCGGCCGCCAGCAGCTTGCGCCAGATGGCGGGCAGGTCATCCTTCTGGGCCCCGAACAGGCCGATGCGCTGGGCGCCGGTGATCTTGGTGTAGAGCTTGTAGTCGCGGGCCACTTCGGCCACCGCCAGCAGCCCTTCCGGGGTCACTTCGCCACCGGCCATGCGCGGGATGACGGAGTAGCTGCCATCCTTCTGCATGTTGCCGAGGAAGATGTCGTTGGTGTCCTGCAACGGGATGTTGCGCGGGCTCAGCACATGCTCGTTCCAGCAGGAGGCGAGGATGGAGCCGACGGTCGGTTTGCACACCTCGCAGCCATAGCCCTGACCGTGTTTGGCCAGCAGCTCGTCGAAGCTCTTGATCCCCTCCACCTTGACCAGATGGAACAGCTCCTGACGGGAGTGGGGGAAGTGGGCGCAGAGGTGGTTGTTGACCTCGATGCCCTGCTTCACCAGTTCGGCGTTGAGCACCTGGCTGATGAGCGGCACGCAGCCGCCGCAGCCGGTACCGGCCTTGGTGTGCTGCTTGATGGCGGCAAGGGTGGTGTGACCCTCGGCCACCGCCTTGGCGATGTCGCCCTTGGAGACGTCGAAGCAGGAGCAGATCTGGGCGCTTTCCGGCAGGGCATCCACCCCCAGCGTCGGTTTGGCACCGGCGTAGGCGGGCAGGATCAGGGTATCCGGGTGGCTCGGCAGCGGCAGGGCGTTGAGCATCATCTGCAGCAGGTTGCCGTAATCTTCCACGTCACCCACCAGCACGGCGCCGAGCAATCGGCTGTTGTCTTCGCTCACCACGATCTTCTTGTAGACGCCGGCCTGATCGTCCTGAAACACATAGCTGTGGCTGCCCGGGGTGCGGCCGTGGGCATCACCGATGGAGCCGACGGAGACGCCGAGCAGCTTGAGCTTGGCGCTCATGTCCGCCCCTTCGAAACGGCTGTCGCCGCCCTGCAGATGGTCGACGGTGATCTGGGCCATCTTGTAGCCCGGCGCCACCAGCCCGAAGAAGCGGCCCTGCCAGGCGGCGCACTCGCCGATGGCGTAGATGTCGGGGTCGGAGGTGAGGCAGTGATCGTCGATGACGATGCCGCCGCGCTCGGCGATGGCGAGATCACCGTAGCGGCCCAACGTATCTTGCGGACGAATGCCGGTGGAGAAGACCACCACATCCACTTCAAGCTGGCTGCCGTCGGCGAAGGCGAGGCGGTGTTTCGCCTGTTCGCCGCCATGCATCAGGATCTCGCTGGTGCTCTTGCTGGTGTGCACTTGCACGCCCATGGATTCAATCTTGCGGCGCAGTAGCTGGCCGCCCTGACCGTCGAGCTGCTCGGCCATCAGCACCGGAGCAAACTCCACCACGTGGGTCTCGAGACCCAGTGCCTTGAGGGCACCTGCCGCTTCAAGGCCAAGCAGGCCGCCCCCGATCACCACCCCGCTCTTGCCACTCCTGGCGGCGCTGCGAATGGCTTTCAGATCCTCGATGGTGCGATAGACGAAGCACTCGTGGTGCTGACTGCCCGCAATGGGCGGCACCCAGGGGTAGGAGCCGGTGGCCAGCACCAGCTTGTCGTACCCGACCACAGTCCCCTTGTTGGAGTGCACTTCGCGGTTGGCCCTGTCGATTTTTTTCACCGCTTCGCCGAGCAGCAGGCGGATGCCGTGCTTGTCGTAGAAACCGGGTTTGACGAGGGAGAGATCTTCGCTGGTGTGATGGGAGAAGTAGGAGGAGAGATGGACGCGATCGTAGGCGGGACGGGGTTCTGCACCGAAGACGGTGATCTCGTAGCGGCCCGGGTCGGCCCGCTCGATCAACTCTTCGATGAAGCGGTGCCCCACCATGCCGTTGCCCACAACGACCAGTCTGACTTTGCTCATGATTGCCTCTAGTTTGGAGTAATAAAACATCATTCTGGGGCTAGGCTACCCAGTCAGTCGGAGCGGGCAATTGATGCAAATCAAGTGTCTATTTATATATCTCGTCAGGGGTAATTCGATAAAATTCAAAGATATACAAAATTAGGTATACCAGTTGATGATTTCTGGGGTGGCTCGGGGTGAGGGGTGGTGGAGGGAAAGCCCGGTTTACCCACGGCCGGGGAGTGAAAACTTCTGGCGGAAAATGGCCGGCCTCGCGCTGGGCGAGACCGGCATCAGCTGAACAAGGTGGCGCGTCAGGCGATATGGCGGCGGAACATGGCGAGCGCCAGCGACAGAGTGACGCCGGCGATGGCGAGCAGCGGCCAGAGCAGGGGCCAGGCGGCCGACCAGTCAAACCCCTTGAGGAAGACCCCCTTGAGCAGCACGATGAAGTGGGTGAGGGGGTCGATGGCCGCCAGCCACTGGAACACCTGCGGCATGTTCTCCACCGGCGAGATGTAGCCCGAGAGGATCACCGCCGGTACGGTGAAGGAGAAGACTCCGAGAAACGCCTGCTGCTGGGTCGAGCAGAACGACGAGATGAAGAGCCCGATCCCGGCCAGTGCCAGCCCGTAGCAGACCATGCCCGCCATCAGCAGGCTGAGGCTGCCGGCAAAGGGGAGGTGAAAGACAAAACGGGCGGCCAGCGCGACTATGCACCCTTGCCCCACCGCCACCATGATGCCGGGCACCGCCTTGCCCGCCATGATCCAGCCTGCGGTGAGGGGGGAGACCAGCAGCTGATCGAAGGTGCCCTCTTCCCGCTCCCGCGCGACCGAGAGGGCGGTGACAATCAGACAGCCGGTGGTGGTGATGATGGCCACCAGCGCCGGCAGGATATGCCAGTGGAATTCGACGTTGGGGTTGTAAAGGTTGCGTACCGCCAGCTCGGGTTGCCCCTTGCCCTCACTTTGCCAGCGGGCGATTACCTGACTGATGTAGCCCGCCGCCACCTGACCACCGTTGGAGCGGCGGCCGTCGATGATCAGCTGCACCTTGGCCGGTTCGCCGCGCGCCAGCCGACGCGAGAAATCCCCCGGAATAATCAGCCCGAGCAGTGCCTGCTGCCCGGTGATGGCCTCGGTCATGCCCGCCTCGCCTTGCACCGGGATGATGGTGGTGAAGGCGGGCATATGGGTGAGGCGCTCCAGCAGCTCGCGGCTCTGGGCACCGCCATCCTGGTTGTAGATGGCCAGCGTGTTGCCGGTCACCTCCAGGGTGGCGGCGAACGGGAAGAGGGCGGTTTGCAGCAGCACCGGCATGATGAGCAGAAAGCGCCCCTGAGTATTGCCCATCAGGGCCTGCAGCTCTTTTCGGATCAGCCACCAGAGTCGGATCAGCATGGGTTACTCCAGAGTGCGCCGCGTCTTGCGGGCGGTCAGGGCCAGCCAGAAACCGGCCAGCAGCAGCAGACAGAAACCGTTGACCAGCAGGATCGAAAAGACGCTGCCCGCCTGATAGAGGGTCTGCAAGGAGCTCGCGAAGTAGCGGGCCGGAATGAGGTGAGTGATGGCCCGCAGCAGCGGTGGCATGCTGGCGATCTCGAACACGAAGCCCGACAGCATTACGGCGGGCAGAAAGGCGGCGATCAGCGCTGCCTGTGCGGCGTTGAACTGGCTGCGCATCACGGTGGAGAGAAACAGCCCGAGTCCGAGGGCGCTGCCGAGAAAGACGCTGGTGACCAGAAAGAGCAGCAGCAGGGAGCCGCGCCACGGCACGCCCATCACCGCCACCGAGAAGAGCAGGCAGAGCAGCATGGCGATGATGCCAAGGCCGTAGTAGGGCAACAGCTTGGAGAGCAGCAGCTCCCCCTTGGTGACCGGGGTGGCGAGCAGCGCCTCCATGGTGCCGCGCTCCCACTCCCGCGCCACCACCAGCGAGGTGAGCAGGGCACCGATGATGGTCATCACCACCGCAATGGAGCCTGGCACCAGAAAGTTGCGGCTCACCAGCGCCGGGTTGAACCAGGCGCGGCTCTCTATCGACACCGGCATGGCGATCCCCTCGCCAGCGAGCCACCCCTGCCAGATCCCCTGCACATAGTTGGTGACAAAGTTGGCGGTGTTGGGCTCGGAGCCGTCGGTCAGCAGCAGCGCCTGCGGCGTGCCATTGCCCTGACCGGCCAGCGCGCGGGAGAAGCCGTCATCGATCACCAGCAGGCCGCGGATCTCGCCACGGGCCAGACTGGTGAGCAGGGACTCCTTGCTCGGGCCGCTGTGGATCTCCAGCGCGGTAGAGCCGCGCAGGGCCTGCTCCAGCCGCACCGCCGGGGCGCCGCTGTCGGTACGCCAGATGCCGAGGCGCAGATGGTCCACATCCAGATTGATGGCGTAACCCATCACCACCAGCAGTACCACCGGCATGATGAAGGCGATGAGGATGCTGCTCGGGTCACGGACGATTTGCAGCGTCTCCTTGCGGCAGAGGGCCAGCAGTCGCCGACGGTTGATGCTCATGCGTCCTCCTCGCTGGCCCGCTCGACCAGCGTGATAAAGGCCTCTTCCATGGTCGGCAAGGAGCCGGTTGGCAAAGAGGTCGCCGCCTCTTTGGCGGCCAGCCCCTTGAGATCGTCCGGAGTGCCGAGCGCCAGCAGCTTGCCGCGATAGATGAGGGCAATGCGGTCGCAATACTCCGCCTCATCCATAAAGTGGGTGGTGACCAGCACGGTGACGCCGTGGTCGGCCAGCGCGTTGATGTGCGACCAGAACTCGCGCCGGGTCACCGGATCGACCCCGGAGGTGGGCTCGTCGAGGAACAGCAGCGGCGGTTCGTGCAGCAGGGCGCAGGCCAGCGATAAGCGCTGGCGCAGACCGAGCGGCAGGGATTCCGCCTTCTGATCGAGCCAGGGGGTGAGGGCAAAAGCGGTCACCATGGCGTCGATCCGCGTCTGCTGGTGGCGGCCGAACAAACCGTAGATACCGGCGAAGAAGGAGAGGTTCTGCGCTACGGTGAGCTGCTTGTAGAGGGAGAACTTCTGCGCCATGTAGCCGAGGCGCTGGCGCGCCGCCGAGGGGCTGTGGGCCAGATCGATACCGGTCACCAGCGCCTGCCCCTCGCTCGGGCGCAGCAGGCCGCACTCCATCTTGAAGGTGGTGGACTTGCCCGCCCCGTTGGGGCCGAGCAGGCCGAAGATCTCGCCGCGGCGCACCGCAAAGCTGACATCATCGGTGGCGGCGAAATCGCCGAACCGCTTGGTGAGGTGGCGCGCCTCGATCACCGCCTCGGGGGAGACCCCCTGCGGCAGTTCCGCTTCGCGCATCCCGGCTGCCAGACTCGACTCCCCGCCGGGGCCGCCGCCGAGCAGGTCGATAAAGGCATCCTCCAGCCGGGGCTGGGCCGGTTGAAAGGCGCCGTTGGCCAGTTGCAGCTCCGGGAGCGGCGGGGGCGTCATGCCAGGGTGCAGCAGCAGGCGAACTCGCTCCCCCGCCACCGCGCCATCCATCACCGCCGGGTGAGCCAGTGCCCGGCGCAGCAGTGCGCGCCGCTCGCGGCCATCCAGTTGCCCCGCCTCCAGCAGCCAGCAGCGGCTGGCCATGGCCCCCATCAGATCGGCCGGCGTGCCGCTGGTGCGCACCTCGCCATCCGCCATCAGCAGCACGTGGTCGCACAGCTCCGCCTCGTCGAGATAGGCGGTGCTCCAGAGCACCGTCATCCCCCCCTTGGCCAGCTCGCGCACCATCTGCCAGAGGGCGCGGCGGGAGATGGGATCGACCCCGACCCCCGGTTCGTCGAGCAGCAGCACATCCGGGGTGCCGAGCAGGGCGCAGGCCAGCCCGAGCTTCTGCTTCATCCCGCCAGAGAGCTTGCCTGCCGGTCGTGCTGTGAAGCGGGCGAGATCGGTGAAGGCGAGCAGCCGCGCGAAGGTGGGCGTGCGTTCGGGCTCCAGTACGCCGTGCAAGTCAGCGTAGAGGGTGAGGTTCTCCTGCACGCTGAGATCCTCGTAGAGGCCGAACTGCTGGGGCATGTAGCCGAGGCGCTGGCGCAGCAGATCCCCCTCGCTCACCGGATCCAGCCCCAGCACCCGGATGGTGCCCGCTTCGGGGATCAACAGACCGGCCAGCAGGCGCAGCAAAGTGCTCTTGCCTGCACCGTCGGGGCCCACCAGTCCGGTGATGCCGCCAGTCGGAATGGTGGCCGAGATGGCGTTGAGGGCGACCCGCTCGCCAAAGCGTTTGGTGAGCCCCTCAAGGGAGATAGCGCTGTTCATGGCGCCAGCCTGACGGTGACCGGCATCCCTTGGCGCAGGGCTGGGTCGGGGTCCTGCACCACGATGCGCAGCCGGTAGACGAGGTGAGTGCGCAGGTCCGGTGTCTCCACCGATTTCGGGGTGAACTCGGCGGTGGGCGAGACAAAGCCCACCACCCCGTGATAGGGCTGATCCGGCCGCGAGTCGGTGGTGAGGGTCACCCTGGCGCCGCTCGGGAAGTGGCCGAGCCAAGGCTCCTCCACATAGGCGCGCACCCAGACTGGCGCGGTCAGGGAGAGGTTGAAGGCGGTCGCTCCGCTCTGCACCATGCTGCCGTTCTCGATGGCGCGGCTGATGATGATGCCGTCGCTGGGGGCGGTCAGGCTGGCATCCGCCAGCGCCAGTTCGGCACTGGCGAGCGCCGCTTTGGCTCCTTCCAGCTGGGCATCGGACTGGGCTATCTCTTCCGGGCGGTAGCCGGTTTCGAGCTGGGCGAGCTGCTCGCGGGCGGAGCGTACCTGCGCCCGGGTCTGATCTCGCTGGGAGCGGGCGGTATCGAGCTGACCGCGGGAGATGGCGCCGGTGGCTGCCAGTGCGCTCTGGCGGCGCCACTGCTGGTCGGCTTCCAGCGCAGCGGCTTCGGCGGCGGCCAGTGCGGCCCGGGCGCGGTCGGTCTCTTCACTGCGATAGCCTTTGTGGATCAAGGCGTTGGCGGCAGTGAGCGCGGCCAGATTGGCGCGGGCGCTGTCGCGGCTGTGGGTGAGGGGAGCTGGATCGAGGCGGGCCAGCAGTTGACCGGCTTTTACCCTATCCCCCTCATCGACCAGCACCTGATCGACGCGTCCGCCGACCCGAAAGGCCAGATTGACGTCGCGAATATCGACGTTGCCGTAGAGGATGGAGCCGTCGGCCGGGCGCCCCTGCCACCAGAGGTAGCCGCCGATAACGGTTAGCAGCAGGGCTACGATTGCAATGCGTTGTTTCATGCCGCTTCTCCTTCCTTCATGTCGGTGGGGCGCAGGCCGCGCAGGGCCCATACCAGCCGCTGTCTGGCGGCCTCGGGGTTGTCTATCTGGCTGATAAAGGGGGCGGCCTGTTCAGGCAGCCAGCCGAGCTGACGACCGCTGCCGGCGATAACCAGCGGTAGGCCGACCGACCCCATGATGAAGATCATCAGCTGGAGCGGGTGACCCGCGACCAGCGACCCTTCCGCCTGTGCCATCCGTACCTGTTCGATCAGCAGCAGGGGATGGCGGCGCGGCAGGCTGAGCAGAAAACGCTGGGCCGCCCCTTCGCCTGCCAGCGCATCGCCAAACAGGTGGTTGATAAAGCCGCGCTGGCGCGCCACCAGCCCGATCAGCGCCTCCATGGTGGCCTCGAACATGGCGATGGCAGAGGGGTAGGAACCTTTGGCTGCCACCGATTTGAGCTCGTCATAGAGGGGGGCGTACCAGAGCTCTACCAGCTCGTCGATAAAGGCGTCGCGGTTGCCGAAGTGGTAGACGAAAGAGCCAAGGTTCACCTCGGCCGCCGCCGCCAGCTCGCGTACCGTGAGGCCGCGCAGCCCCTTCTCGGTGGCGATGGCGAGGCCGGTATCGAGCAGTTTTTGCCGGGTGGGATTCATCTGTCTGGTTCCTGTTGCGCAGATTTCGATCTGATTTATACGTATGTATAAATTAATCGCACAGAAGTTGATAGATCTTTTTTTGAGCAGATTTCAGCAGGGATGAAAAACGGCGGACTTTCGCAAGGGGCGGGATGAAATGGGTGGCAGGGAAATAAAAACGCCTCCACAAGGGAGGCGTTTTTGATCGTGATGGCTGGGCGTGCTTACAGAATAAAGCGGCTCAGATCCTCATCCTCGACAAGCGCACCGAGATGGGCGTTGACGTAGTCGGTGTCGATGACAAAGGTCTCGCCGGACTTCTCGGAGGCGTCATAGGAGATATCTTCCATCAGGCGCTCCATCACGGTGTGCAGACGACGGGCACCGATGTTCTCTGTACGCTCGTTAACCTGCCACGCCGCTTCGGCCAGACGGCGGATGCCATCCTTGGTGAACTCGATGTTGACCCCTTCGGTGGCCATCAGCGCCTTGTACTGATCGGTCAGGGAGGCGTTTGGTTCGGTCAGGATGCGCTCGAAGTCATCTGTGGTCAGGGCGGTCAGCTCGACCCGGATCGGCAGACGGCCCTGCAGCTCGGGGATCAGATCTGACGGCTTGGCGATCTGGAAGGCGCCGGAGGCGACAAACAGGATGTGGTCGGTCTTGACCATGCCGTGCTTGGTGTTGACGGTGCAACCTTCAACCAGTGGCAGCAGGTCGCGCTGTACCCCTTCACGGGAAACGTCCGGGCCCGAGCTTTCGCCGCGCTTGCAGATTTTGTCGATCTCGTCGAGGAAGACGATGCCGTTGTTCTCGACCGCTGCGATCGCTTTCTGCTTCAGCTCTTCCGGATTGACCAGACGGGCCGCTTCCTCTTCGATCAGCGCCTTCATGGCCTCTTTGACCTTGATCTTGCGCTTCTTCTTCTGGTTCTGGCCCAGATTCTGGAACAGCCCCTGCAGCTGGTTGGCCATCTCTTCCATGCCCGGCGGGGTCATGATTTCGACGCCCATCGGGGAGGCGGAGAGTTCCAGCTCGATCTCCTTGTCATCCAGCTGACCTTCCCGCAGTTTCTTGCGGAAGATCTGGCGGGTGTTGGAGTTGTCGGCTTTCTCTTCCTCACCCCAGGTGTTGCGCGGGTTGGGCAGCAGGGCGTCGAGGATGCGCTCTTCGGCGGCTTCCTCGGCGCGATATTTCATCTTCTCCATCTCGGTTTCGCGCACCAACTTGATGGCGGCATCGGTCAGATCGCGGATGATGCTATCCACTTCCTTGCCGACATAGCCCACTTCGGTGAACTTGGTCGCTTCCACCTTGATGAAGGGGGCGTTGGCCAGCTTGGCCAGACGACGGGCGATCTCGGTCTTGCCGACACCGGTCGGGCCGATCATCAGGATGTTTTTCGGGGTCACTTCATGGCGCATCTCTTCGTTGAGTTGCATCCGGCGCCAGCGGTTGCGCAGGGCAACGGCAACGGCGCGCTTGGCATCGGCCTGACCAATGATGTGTCTGTCCAGCTCGTGGACGATTTCTCTCGGGGTCATCTCGGACATGATGGTGTTCCTGTATCCGGGGCGGGCAGTGCCCACCCCTTGGGAAATTGGGTTTGGCTGGTGGCCTTATTTCGCCGACTTATTTAGCTAAATAATCCAGCACTTCAATGGTGTGGTTGCCATTGGTGAAGACACAGATGTCGCCCGCAATCTTGAGAGACTTCTCGACAATGGTCCTGGCATCCAGCTCGGTGTTTTCCAGCAGCGCGATGGCGGCAGACTGGGCGAAGTTGCCGCCGCTGCCGATGGCGATGAGATCGTGCTCCGGCTGTACCACGTCACCGTTGCCGGTGATGATGAAGGATTTGTGTTCGTCGGCCACGGCCAGCAGCGCTTCGAGGCGGCGCAGGGCGCGATCGGTGCGCCAATCTTTGGCCAGCGCCACGGCGGCGCGCTCCAGATTACCCTGATGGGCCTGCAGTTTTGCTTCGAAACGTTCGAGCAGGGTGAAGGCGTCGGCGGTACCGCCAGCGAAACCGGCCAGCACTTTGCCGTTATAGAGACGATGAACCTTGCGGGCGTTGCCCTTCATGACGGTGTTGCCAAGAGAGACCTGGCCATCGCCACCGATGACGACCTGACCGTTGCGGCGAACTGAAACTATGGTAGTCACTTTACTTACCTCGCTTGAGCCGAATGACGGCCTGACTGTGCATGGCAAGAAAGATGGGGATGGCAAACGGGCTTTTCAACCCTGCCTTTGGTCGGGATAAACGGGGTAGTAAAGAGCGTGGGTGCGAGTGACACCAAAAGAACAGGGCCGGGTGTTGCCACCCGGCCCTGCGTCATCGGTAAGCGGATTACCCTTTCTTGGGAATGCAGCCGCTGATGCCGGAGCTCTGCAGCTTGCTGTTGGCCGCGTCGGCGGCCGCCTTGCCGTTGAAGGGGCCCACCATCACCTTGTAGACGGTGCCGTTGGCGCCATTGATCACCTGCAGGCTGGAAGAGAGGCCGGCGGTGAAGGCGATACGCGCCTTGAGCGACTCTGCGGAATCCTGCGAGCGCAGGGCGGCGCACTGCATCATGTAGCGACCGCTGTCGGCGGCTGCGGTCTGGGCTGGCGGGGTGGCCGCTTTGGCCTTGGCCGCTTCGGCGCGCTCCCGTTCCAGCTCGGCACGGATCTCCCGCTCCATCCGTTCCCGTTCGGCCTTGCGGTCGATCACCTGCTCTTGCGCGCTGGCAACCGGTGCACCCGAGGTGGAAGGGGTGGTCGCCGGATTGGGCTGATAGGGCTTGGGCTGGCCGATGGGCGTTCCCGGTTGGGGAATGTCGGTCGGCACCGGCTGTGGCAGTTTTTCCGGTTGCAGGGTCATGGTATCTGCCGGTGGTGGCGGCAGCACACCCGGCTGGGTCGGCGGCTCTATGATATCGACCTGCTTGTTCTCAAGCCGTTCGATGTAGCTCCACTTCTCCTGAGGCAGCCCGTTATTCTGCGCTTTTGGCTTGTTGGCCTTTACCTGCTCCTCAATAGTGGGGGCATCGTTGCCCTTGCCATTGATCATGTAGAGGAAGCCACCAAAGCCTGCCAGCAGTGCCACGACCAGCAGCACTGGAATAACAGGAAAGCGGCGAGGGGCCGCTTTCTTGGTATTGCGGCCACCCGCCCGACGTCGCGGGCGGCTGCCGACATAATCCCGGGTTGCCATCTATTACATGCGCTCCAGGGTATGGATGCCCAGTACGCCGAGGCCCAGTTTCAGTACCTTGGCGGTGGCGGCGCACAGCAGCAGACGGCTCTGACGGGTTGCCTCGTCCACGCCATCCTTGTTGATCGGGCAGGCTTCATAGAAGGTCATGAAGTTGCCGGACAACTCGTACAGGTAGGTACAGAGCAGGTGCGGCATGCCTTTGTCGGCCACGCCGTTGACCGCGTCGGAGAACTGGATCAGCTTCTGGGCCAGCACCTCTTCGGCCTCTTCGTTCAGGGTCACGTTGCCGGTCAGCGTTTCGGCATCGATGTTGGCCTTGCGGAAGATGGACTGGATACGGGTGTAGGCGTACTGCAGGTAAGGGGCAGTGTTGCCTTCAAAGGAGAGCATCAGATCCCAGTCGAAGATGTAGTCGGTAGTACGGTTCTTGGAGAGATCCGCATACTTGACCGCGCCCATGGCGATGGCGTTGACCACGTTGGCCTTCTCTTCGGCAGAGAGGTCGCTGTTGCGGCTCTCCAGCAGGGCGGCGGCGCGCTCTTCGGCCTCGTTCAGCAGGTCAACCAGCTTGACGGTACCACCGGAGCGGGTCTTGTAGGGACGACCATCCTTGCCCAGCATCATGCCGAAGGCGTGGTGCTCGAGCGGTACGGATTCCGGCACATAGCCCGCCTTGCGGGTGATGGTCCAGGCCTGCATCAGGTGCTGGTGCTGACGGGAGTCGATGAAGTACATGACACGGTCGGCGCCCAGGGTTTCATAACGGTATTTGGCACAGGCGATGTCGGTGGTGGTGTAGAGGAAACCGCCATCGCTCTTCTGGATGATGACGCCCATGGCCTCGCCATCCTTGTTCTTGAACTCGTCCAGGAAGACAACGGTGGCGCCTTCGCTCTCGACCGCCAGCCCCTTGGCTTTCAGGTCTGCAACGATCTCCGGCAGCATGTCGTTGTACATGGACTCGCCCATGATGTCCTTGTTGGTCAGGGAGACATTCAGGCGGTCGTAGTTGATCTGGTTCTGTTCCATGGTCATGTCGACCAGCTTCTTCCACATGGTACGGCAGTACTCATCGCCGCCCTGCAGCTTGACCACGTAATTACGGGCGCGCTCGGCGAAGGCTTCGTCTTCGTCGTAGCAACGCTTGGCCTGGGTGTAGAAGGCTTCCAGATCCTTGAGCGCCATGTCACTGGCGTGTTCGTTGGACATCTTCTCCAGATAGGCGATCAGCATGCCGAACTGGGTGCCCCAGTCGCCGATGTGGTTGGCACGGATCACTTTGTGGCCGAGGAATTCCAGCGCGCGCGCAGCTACGTCACCGAGTACGGTGGAGCGGATGTGGTGCACCGCCATCTCTTTGGCCACGTTGGGGGCGGAGTAGTCCACCACCACGGTTTGTGGAGCGGGCAACCGTACGTTGGCATTGGCAGAGGTCACCATGGCCTCGACCTGACCGGCCAGCCAGCGCTGGTCGAAGAAGAAGTTGATGAAGCCGGGACCGGCGATCTCGACCTTGGCGATCAGGTCGGAGGCGGGCAGGTGCTCGATGATGGCCGCCGCCAGCTCACGGGGATTCTTGCGGGCCGGTTTGGCCAGCAGCATGGCCAGGTTGGTAGCCAGGTCGCCGTGAGCTTTTTCCTTGCATCGGTCTACTTGCACGCGGGCTTCCAGGTCCGCCGGCAGGACGCCTGCTGACTTGAGATTGGCTACCGTTTGTTCAAGTAGATGATGAATATGCTCTTTCATAACTGACCACCAAGGTTGCGCGTCGAAAAATGACTGATATATAAGGGCGTGAATTTTACCCGCATCGGCCCGAGAAAACTATAGGGATGACCCGCCGCTCGCTGTCGGGCGGATATTTCACTGCGTTTGGCGCCATATTCCAGAATATTGGGCGGAAATTACGGTGCTTATCCATTTCTACTGCATATCGAAGCGGCTTGTCTAGGCTATTTTCCCCTGATTGTTAAGGGTTTTTCCTTTCCGCTGACGGGAATGATCTCCTCCCACTGGCCCGGCGTATCAACAGAGGTTCCCAACCGAGGAGTTTGCGATGCGACTGGCGCTGTTTCCCCTATCTGCCCACCTGCTGCCCGGCGGCGTCATGCCGCTGCGGATCTTCGAACCGAGATACCAGCGGATGATTGCCGAGGCGGGGGAGTCCGGCTTTGCCCTCTGCATGGTGGACCCTCGCCAGCCCGACGCCCTGCGCAACATGCTGCCCATCGCCACCCGGGTCACCATCATCGATTTCGACCGGCTGCCGGACGGCATGCTGGGGATCACGGTGCAGGGGATGGAGCGGGTGCAGATAGAGGATCTGTGGCAGGAGCAGGATGGCCTGCGTATCGGCGAGGTGACGCCGCTGACGGCCTGGCCGCCCCGCCGGCTCCATCCCGATCAGCAACCGCTGGTTGATGCGCTGCGGGAGGTGTTTGCCGACTATCCCGACTATGCCGCCCTCTATCCCGCCCCCCGCTGGGACGATGGCAACTGGGTGGCCCAGCGCTGGCTGGAGGTGCTGCCGATCCCCCCCGAGCAGAAGCAGTTGCTGCTAGCTGCCGCCGACAATCAGCCCGCCATCGCCCTGCTCAAGGGGGTGCTGGTGGCCAGCCACTGATTTTTTCTGACCCGCTGATCCGCCACTGCCGCAGCGCCGTACAAGTCATCACCACAGCATGTTCGACAGCACACCAAAGGGATGGCGCAATGGCATATACTGGCCAACCACACTCGACCATACGCAGGACTTCGCCCGTGATGGATAACCCGGATGGCGATCTCAAATCTCTGCTGATCAGGGTGGCAGAGCAGGCCGACAAGGCTGCTTTTGCCCGCCTGTTCCAACACTTTGCGCCGCGTATTCGCAGCTACGGCCTGCGCCACCTCGGCAGCGAAGCCAACGCTATGGAGCTGGTGCAGGAGACCATGCTGCTGGTGTGGCAGAAGGCGCGTCTCTACCACCCCGAGAAGGGGGCGCCGACCACCTGGATCTATACCGTGATGCGCAACCAGTGCTTCGACATGCTGCGCCGTCGTCGCGCCAGCAAGGAGGATCTCTGTGCCGAGGAGCTGTGGCCGGTGCTGGAGTTTCAGGCCGAAGAGGAGCACCTGAGCGGCGGTGAGGATGCGGTGCTGACCCGTCAGATGGCCCACTATCTGGGCACCCTGCCGGAGCCGCAACAGCAGGTGGTGCGCGGCATCTATCTGCAGGAGTTCTCCCAGCAGGAGCTGGCGGAGCGACTCGGCGTGCCGCTCGGTACCATCAAGTCCCGCCTCCGGCTGGCGTTACAGAAACTGAAAGAGCAAGTGGAGCAAGGCCATGATTAAAGCCCATCCGACCGACCCTATGCTGCGTGCTTTTGCCGCCGATGAGCTCCCTCTGCCGCTGGCGGTAGGGCTCTCCGCCCACTGCGAACTCTGCCCCGATTGTGCTGCCCGACTAAAGACATTCGAAGAGGAGCTGGCGCAACAATATCTTGCCTCGCCAGCGGAGCCCGAGCTGGCCTCCCGCGATGAAGTGGGACTGGACGCCGGATTCGACGCCATGCTGGCGGATATTCTGGCGCAGCCGCTGGCAGAGCCCCTCTCCGAGCCAACACATGACCAGCCCCGAACGCAGCACGGCGAGCTGGAGGTGGCCGGTCACGCCTACCGTTTGCCACGGGTGCTGGCCCGCTACCGCTCGCCCAAGTGGCGCCATATCGGGGTCATTCGTCAGCAGAGTCTGCCGCTGGACGAGATGGGCGCGCGCGCCAGCCTGCTCCATATCGAAGCGGGCGGTCGCATCCCCGAGCACACCCATCAGGGCTATGAGCTGACCTTGTTGCTGGCTGGCAATATTCAGGATGGCGATACCCTTTACAAGGCGGGAGATTTCATCTGGCGCGATGCCAGCCACTCCCACAGCCCGCATACGCCGGACGGTTGCCTCTGCTACACGGTGCAGGATGCGCCGGTGCAGTTCACCAAGGGGTTGTCGCGGCTGCTGAATGGCATCAGCCAGCATCTCTACTGAGCACTATGACGCCATAGAAAAAGGGACCAGATTGGTCCCTTTTTTCATTTGATTGCTGGTTGCCGGTCAGGCGACAAACACCAGATAGACGGCGAATGCCACGATAAAGCGGTAGATGGCGAACGGGATGAAGTCGATGCGGCGGATCAATGTCAGGAAGGTCTTGATCGCAAACATCGCTACCACGAAGGCGGTGATAAAGCCCACTGCAAACATCGGGAAGTCGGCCATCGAGAGGAAATCGCGGCTCTTGTAGAGATCCAGCCCGCTGGCGGCCACCATCATGGGCACTGCCATGATGAAGGAGAACTCGGCGGCAGCGTGACGGCTGATCCCCATCAGCATGCCACCACTGATGGTGGCGCCGGAGCGGGAGAAGCCGGGCCACAGGGCCAGACACTGGAACAGACCGATGCCGAACGCCTGCTTGTAGCTGATGTCATCCAGGGTTTCAGCTGTGACGGCCGGGCGGAATTTCTCGGCGATGATCAGCAGGATGCCCCCCGCGACCAGCGCGTACATGACGGTCTGTGGGCCAAACAGGTTGGCCTTGATCCAGCTGTGGATGGCCAGACCGACCACGATGGCGGGCATCATGCCGAGGATGACATGCACCAGCGACAGGGTCGCGTGATCCCGGGACGGCTTCTGGCCGAAGTGAATGCCAATCAGGCCAAACAGGCGGCGCCAGAAGACGGCGACCACGGCGAGGATGGAGCCCAGCTGGATCACCACTTCGAAGGTGGCGGCCTTGGGCCCTTCAAAGCCCAGCAGATGGCCGACGATAATCATGTGGCCGGTGGAGGAGACGGGGAGGAACTCAGTCAGCCCCTCGACGACGCCCAGAATAAAGGCGACCAGCAGGCTATAAGTGTCAGTCATCGAACAAACAATCCTTAACTTCGTTGATGTAAAAACGCCCCGGGAAGGTCTCGGGGCGGCTTATCTTGCTCGATAGTGACTGCTGAGGCTATGTAAAAATCATGAAACCTTTAAGTCAGTCGCGGATAAAGCGGTAGCGGGTCTGGTGGTGATAACGCCCGCCCGGCAGCAGCCAGGGGTTGCCCAGCTCGGGGCGATTGGGGCTGTCCGGCAGCTGTTGCGCCTCAAGACAGAAGCCGTCGTGATCCCGGTGTGACAGGCCGCTGCGGTTCGGGGTATTGGCCAACCAGTTGCCGGTATAGAACTGCAGCGAGGGCTGGTTGGTGTAGACCTCCATCGCCAGCTGTCTGTCACCCGATACCACGCGAGCGGCCCATTCTGATGTCGGGCCGTTGAGCACAAAGGCGTGATCGTACCCCTTGGCCTGTTGTTGCTGGGGATGGTTCAGCCAATCCTGGCCAATCAGGCGCTCGCGGCGCAGATCGAATGGCCCCTCCACCGGGGTGATGGTGATCGGCAAACCGTTCGGGTCGGTCGGCAGGAAGTGGTCGGCATTGATGCTGATGAGGTGGTCACGGACGTCGCCGCCATCGGTTTGCCCATCGAGATTGAAGTAAGCGTGGCTGGTGAGGCTGACCGGAGTTGTGGCATCTGTGCTGGCCACAAAATCGACCACCAGATCGCTCTGCTCAAGCCGGTACTCCAGGGTGACCCGCAGATTGCCGGGAAAGCCCTGATCCCCCGCTCGGGAGAGCAACGCCAGCTTGACCCGATCTGCTTCCAGTTCCTTGATCTGCCAACGCTGGCGATGAAAGCCTGCCTGCCCGCCGTGCAGACAGTTGGGTGCCTGATTGGCATTCAGCGGCCAGCGCTGTCCATCACGCACCAGCTCGGCACCGCCGATGCGGTTGGCAAAACGCCCGGCCACCGCACCCAGCCACACCTGTTGGGTGGGATAGGCGTCGTCGGCACAGCCCAGCAGCACTTCGCGCCGTTTGCCCGCTACCGGCAGGGTGAGGGAGGTGAGGGTGGCGCCGAAGTCGAGGCCGCGCAGGCGCAGCCCCTCTTCATTTTCCAGCTCGAACGGGGTCATGGCGCTGCTCATAGCTTGCCTGCACCGGCGCTGGCAGAGCAGACGTAGCAGTCGGCCTTGAGGCCCGAGATGGCCGGATACTCCGCCTCGACAGCGGCAATCACCTCGGCCACTTTCTCGGGACGCAGCAGGGCGACCACGCAGCCGCCGAAGCCGCCGCCGGTCATCCGCACGCCGCCATCTGTGCCGATCCTGGCCTTGATGATCTCCACCAGACCGTCGATGGCGGGCACTGTGATCTCGAAGTCATCGCGCATGGCGGCGTGCGACTCGGCCATCAGCTCACCGAGGCTGGTCAGGTCGTGGCTGGCCAGCGCATCGGCGGCCGCCAGGGTGCGGGCGTTTTCCCCTACGATGTGGCGGGCACGGCGGTAGCAGGCCTCATCCAGCCCGGCTTTGCCCGCTTCCAGTCCGGCCAGATCGAGATCGCGCAGCGCCTTGACCCCGTAGTGACGGGCGGCCGCTTCACACTGCTGGCGACGAGTGTTGTATTCGCTGTCCACCAGACCGCGGCGCACATTGGAGTTGACGATCAGCACCGCCAGATCCGCCGGCATGGTGATGAGGCGGGTCTCCAGCGAGCGACAGTCGAGCAGCAGGGCGTGGTCTGTTTTGCCGCTGGCGGAGATCATCTGATCCATGATGCCGCAGTTGCAGCCGACGAACTTGTTCTCCGCCTGCTGGCCATTGAGGGCGATCTCGGCCTGGCTGATGTCGAGCCCCAGCGCCTCTTTGAAGGCCTGACCGATGGCTACTTCCAGCGAGGCGGAGGAGGAGAGACCCGCCCCCTGCGGCACGTTGCCGGAAACCACCAGATCGAGGCCGCGCAGGGCATAACCGCGCTCCTGCAGATACTTCACCACGCCGCGGATGTAGTCGCTCCAGCGTTGGTTGGGGTGGTGCTCGATGGGCTGGTCGAGGTCGAACTGGTCGCGCTGGTTGTCGTAGTCGGCGGCGATCACCTGCACTTGCCGGTCATCGCGCAGGCCGATTGCAACGCAGGTTTCGTAGTCGATGGCGCAGGGCAGCACGAAGCCGTCGTTGTAGTCGGTATGTTCACCGATGAGGTTGACGCGACCGGGGGCGCGCACCAGCAGATCGGGCGCTTTGGCAAATTGCTCGGCAAAAACGGTGCTGACGCGTTGGCTGGGGGTCATAGGGCCTCCTCATTGGTGTGGCTGGTCTGGTTGTAGTGAACGGGGCTCAGGGCGCGCAGTCGCTCGGCGGCCTGCTCGGGGGTAAGGTCGCGCTGGGTTTCGGCCAGCATCTCGAAGCCCACCATGAATTTGCGCACGGTGGCGGAGCGCAGCAGCGGCGGATAGAAGTGGGCATGCAACTGCCACGCCTCGGGGCACTCCGATTTGGGCGGTGCAAAGTGCCAGCCCATGGAGTAGGGGAAGCTGCACTCGAACAGGTTGTCGTAGCGGCTGGTGAGCTCCTTGAGCGCTACCGCCAGATCCTGTTGCTGGGCCTGGGTCATATTGAGCATGGAGGGGACGTGCGCCTTGGGCAGCAGCAGGGTTTCGAACGGCCAGGCGGCCCAGAAGGGGACCACGGCAAGCCAGTGTTCGGTCTCTACCACGATGCGCGAGCGATCCGCCAGCTCCCGCTCCACATACTCCAGCAGCATGGGGCGGCCATGCTCGGCCAGCCAGTCACGCTGGTGCTGCTCTTCGCGGGCGATCTCGTTGGGCAGGAAATCGCTGCCCCAGATCTGGCCGTGGGGGTGCGGGTTGGAGCAGCCCATGACGGCCCCTTTGTTTTCAAATACCTGCACCCACTCCCACTGGGCCGACAACTCGGCGACCTGATCCCTCCAGGTGGTGATCACCCCTTCGATGGCGAGCAACGGCAGCTCGGGCAGGGTCTTGCCGTGATCCGGCGAGAAGCAGATGACCCGGCTGGTGCCGCGGGCGGCTTCCAGCTTCAGCAGGGGATCGCTGGCGCTATTGGCGGCCGGGGTATCCTGCATCAGGGCGGCGAAGTCGTTGGTAAAAACGAAGGTGCCCTTGTAGTCGGGGTTGATGTCGCCGGTGACCCGGGTGTTGCCCGCGCAGAGGAAACAGTCGGGATCGTGGGCCTGTTTGGGGGCCTGACTCACCTTCTCCACCTGTCCCTGCCAGGGGCGTTTGGCCCGATGGGGGGAGACCAGCACATACTGGCCGGTCAGCGGGTTGAAGCGGCGATGGGGATGATCGACGGGGTTGAACATCATCTCTCCTGAATAAGGTATTGAAAAATAGGGTCGTCTATTAACAGGGAGCAGGCAGGCCTACTCTTCGTAACCGTTTGGATTGGCGGATTGCCAGCGCCAGCTGTCGGCGCACATTGCGTCGATGTTGCGGGTCGCCCGCCAGCCCAGCTCGCGCTCGGCCTTGGCCGGATCGGCCCAGCAGGCGGCGATGTCGCCCGGGCGGCGCGGTTCGATGCGAAATGGCAGCGGCTTGCCACAGGCGGCAGAGAAAGCGGCGACCAGCTGCAACACGCTCTGACCCTGGCCGGTGCCCAGGTTGTAGGTGTGCACGCCACCCTTGCTGGCGCAGTGTTGCAGTGCCTTGACGTGCCCCTCGGCGAGATCCATCACGTGGATGTAGTCGCGCACGCCGGTGCCGTCCGGGGTGGGGTAATCGTTTCCAAAGACAGACAAGCAGTCGCGACGGCCGATGGCGACCTGGGTGATATAGGGCATCAGGTTGTTGGGGATCCCTTGCGGGTCTTCACCCATGGTGCCCGATTCGTGGGCGCCGACCGGATTGAAATAGCGCAGCAGGGTCATGCTCCAGTGGGGCTCGGCCAATTGCAGATCTTCGAGGATCTCCTCGATGATCAGCTTGGATCGTCCGTAGGGGTTGGTGGCGCTGCGGGGGAAATCTTCGCGGATTGGCAGGCTGGCCGGATCGCCATAGACGGTGGCCGAGGAGCTGAACACCAGATTGTGCACATTGGCCCGCTTCATCGCCTGCAGCAGGGTGAGGGTGCCGCCGAGGTTGTTCTCGTAGTAATCCAGTGGAATGCGGGTCGACTCGCCGACCGCCTTGAGGGCGGCAAAGTGGATCACTGCATCGATATTCTGCTCGGCGAAGATCCGGTCCAGCAGGGCCGCATCGCGAATATCCCCTTGATAGAACAGGGGTTGCTGGCCGCTGATGGCAGCGACTCGGGCCAGCACGCTGCGTTTGCTGTTGCCGAGGTTGTCGACCACCACGGGATTCATGCCTGCCGCTTGCAGGGCCAGAGAGGTGTGGCTGCCGATATATCCGCAACCGCCGGTGACCAGAACCTTCATCTTGCTCTCCACTGAAAAGTGTCTGGAAGGAGTCTAGCCGAGGGTGTGGCGACCAAACTGTGAGCTTGCTTGCAAAACGGTGTAAACGATTACACTGTTTCTGTGGTCATCCTGACGGCAGATATGCGTTTCACCTCTGTTTTCAATGGGTTTGCTGGGTATAATGGCGCTCTATTGCACAGTGAAAGAAGTGAAAACAGCATGAGCACCATCAAGGATGTCGCCCGTTTGGCCAATGTGTCGGTGGCAACGGTTTCACGGGTGATGAACAACTCCCCCAAGGCCAGCGCCGCGTCTCGCGAAGTGGTGCAGAAGGCCATGGCTGAACTGGGCTATACCCCCAACGCCAACGCGCGGGCACTGGTGAGCCAGACTTGCGATACCATGGGGGTGGTGGTCGGTGACGTGGCAGATCCCTTCTTCGGTGCACTGGTGAAGGGGGTCTCCGGCATCGCCGTCGAGCAGAACCTTCACCTGCTGATGGGTAACGGTTTTCACAAGGCGCGTCAGGAGCGTGAAGCGATCGAGCTGCTGATCGGCAAGCGCTGCGAGGCGTTGGTGGTGCACAGCAAGGCGCTGAGCGACGAGGAACTTTACGATTACGCCATGCGGGTGCCCGGTATGGTGCTGATCAACCGTGATATTCCTGCCCTTAAGGGGCGCTGCATCGCCCTCAACAACCGGCTGGGGGCGGCTACGGCGACTCGCCACCTGATCGAACTGGGCCACCGCCATATCGCCTTTATCAGCTCGGATCACGCCATCGAGGATGCCACCTTGCGTCTGCAGGGGTATCAGGATGGGCTGATGGAAGCGGGTCTGGCAGCCGATCCCGAGCTTATCGAGAGCGGTACGCCGAACGAAGAGGGGGGGGAGCGTGCCATGCTCAACCTGCTGGCCAAGGGGCTCAAGGTGACCGCCGTGGTGGCCTATAACGATGCCATGGCGGCTGGCGCCATCTCTGTGCTGGCGGACAACGGCCTGCGAGTGCCGGAGGAGGTCTCGGTAGTGGGCTTCGATGACATCATCTATGCCAGATATTTGCGCCCCAAGCTCTCCACCATGCGCTATCCCATCGAGCTGATGGCGGCCCAGGCGGCCAAGCTGGCCATTCAGCTGGCGGCGGGGGAGAGTGACGCGACCCAGAGCAGGATCTATACCCCCACCCTGATCAATCGCCACTCGGTGGCACCGGTTCGGGCCGGATAGCCCCCTTTTGCGGCCCTGTTCGGGGCCGTTTCTTGCACAGTTATTGTTTTACCTATTTTTAATCATTTTTACTCCGCTTTACTTAACAAAATTAGTGTAATCGTTTACATCTGTGTGAGCGAGATCGCCGTTCCCTGCGTCATACTTCTCTAGACTGAATACGTTTTCCAATCAGCAGGGAGAGAGTGAATGCTCAGGGAGATAGTGGCGCGTCAGGATTGGCAGACTCAGGCTATTACGTCGGTAAACCGGCTGGCTGCCCATACCCCCATGTTCAGCTGGCGCAGCGAAGCGGATGCCAGAGGTGATCTGGCCTCTACCTCCCGTCTCTTGCTCGATGGCGAGTGGCGCTTCTCCTTCTTTGCCGCCCCCGAGCGGGTGCCCGAGAGTTGGCTGGCGCGGGATCTGGTGGATGCTTGCCCCATTACAGTGCCGGGTAACTGGCAGCTGGATGCTGCCTATCCGGCTGCGCGGCCGCTCACCGATGGCCCCATCTACACCAATATCAAGTACCCCTTTCCCTGTGATCCACCGCGAGTGCCAGCAGAGAATCCTACTGGCTGCTACTCCCGCGAGTTCGAACTGCCCGCCGACTGGCTGGCAAGCGGACAGAGCCGGATCATCTTCGACGGGGTGAGCAGTGCCTTCCACCTGTTCTGCAACGGCCGCTGGGTCGGTTACTCCCAGGACAGCCGGCTGCCCGCCGAATTCGATCTGACCCCATATCTGCAGAGCGGTCGCAACCGGCTGGCGGTGCTGGTGCTGCGCTGGTCCGACGGCTCCTATCTGGAAGATCAGGATATGTGGTGGCTGTCGGGGATCTTCCGCTCCGTCAGCCTGCTGCACAAACCGGCCCGCCATCTGATGGATATGCGGGTGACCCCCGAGCTGGATGCCTGCTATCGGGATGGCCGTCTCAAGATTGCCCTGCAAGTCGCCAATGGGGCTGGTCTGTCGGTAGAGGCCAATCTCTATGATGGCAGCGAGCGGGTTGCGACCCTGCTCCAGCCGATCGGCACCCAAGCCATTGATGAGAAAGGGGCGTATGACGATCGCGCCGAATTCTGGCTCGATGTGGCTGCGCCGCGCAAGTGGAGCGCCGAGACGCCCCATCTCTATCGCTTCACCCTGACCCTGCTGGACGAGCAGGGCCTGGCCATCGAGAGCGAGGCGTGCGATGTGGGCTTTCGGGTGGTGGAGATCCGTGGCGGCCTGCTGCGGGTCAACGGGCAGCCGCTGCTTGTTCGCGGTGCCAACCGTCACGAGCATCACCCTGCCAAGGGTTATGCCATTGATCGCGCCACCATGGAGCGGGATCTGCTGCTGATGAAGCGGCACAACTTCAATGCGGTGCGCTGTTCCCACTATCCCAACCACCCCGACTTCTATCGCCTCTGCGATCGGCTCGGTCTCTATGTGGTGGATGAGGCGAATCTGGAGACCCACGGCATGACCCCCATGGGGCGGCTGGCGCGGGATCCCGCCTGGAGCAACGCCTTTCTGGAGCGGGCTACCCGCATGGTGGCTCGGGATTTCAACCACCCCTCCATCATCATCTGGTCGCTCGGCAACGAGTCGGGTTACGGCCCGGCCCACGATGCCATGTATGGCTGGATCAAGCGCAGCGACCCGAGCCGTCCGGTGCAGTACGAGGGGGGCGGGGCCGATACCCCGGCCACTGACATCATCTGCCCCATGTATGCCAGAACCCATCAGGATCAACCCTTCCCGGCGGTGCCAAAGTGGGCGCTGGCCAAGTGGATCGGCCTGCCCGGCGAGCACCGACCGCTGATCCTCTGCGAATATGCCCACGCCATGGGCAACAGTCTGGGGGGCTACGCCCACTATTGGCAGGCGTTTCGCGATCATCCACGTCTGCAAGGCGGATTTGTCTGGGATTGGGTCGATCAGGGGCTCGACAAATACACCGCCGATGGTCGCCACTACTGGGGCTATGGCGGCGACTTCGGTGATGTGCAAAACGATCGCCAGTTCTGCTGCAACGGCCTGCTGTTCCCGGATCGCACCCCCCATCCCACCCTGTTCGAGGCAAAACGTGCCCAGCAGCCGTTCCGCTTCAGCCTGCTTGAGCACACCCCGCTGCGGGTGCGGATCGAGAGCGAATACCTGTTTCGGGAAACCGACAACGAGCGGCTTTGCTGGCAGCTGTGTGAGAACGGCCATGTGCAGCAGCAGGGGGAGTTCTCCCTTGAGCTGGCGCCACAGGGGGTGGTCGAGTTGACCCTGAGCGAGGCGTTGCCCCCCTTTGCGGCAGGTTCACTGGCCTGGCTCGATCTGGCCATCGTTCAGCCGCAGGCCACCCCTTGGTCGCAGGCAGATCACAAGGTCGCCCGTCAGCAGTTCACCCTGCCGACTCCCCTTGCCCTGCCAGCGCCGGTCGCTGCCGCCACCCTGAGCGAGCAGCCGGATGGCTGGCGGATCACCGCCGCAAACAGCCAGTGGCGGCTCGACAAGCAGAGCGGCCGCATCACCAGTTGGCAAAAATCGGGGCAGGAGCAGCTGCTGGCGCCGATCATGGATCACTTCTACCGCGCGCCGCTCGACAACGACATCGGCACCAGCGAAGCGGATCACGCCGACCCCAACTCCTGGATTGCTCGCTGGCAGGGCTGTGGCCTCGGTCAGTGGCAGCACCGCTGTCTGGGGATCGCGGTCGCCGGAGGGGATATCCGGGTCAGTCATGGCTACTTCCACCGTGATGAGCTGCTGCTGGTGAGTCACTGGCATCATCACTTTACCGACGATGGCGCCATGAGCCTCGAGATAGAGACCGAGCTGGCACAGGTGCTGCCGTCGCTGCCGCGGATCGGCCTGCTGCTTCATCTGGCCAAGGTGCCAGCGCGAGCCGAATGGCTGGGGCGTGGGCCGCACGAGAACTATCCGGATCGCCTGCTGGGCGCCGATCTGGGGCGCTGGAGTCTGCCGCTGGAGGCGATGCATACCCCTTACATTTTCCCGAGTGACAACGGCTTGCGCTGTGATACCCGCCAGTTGCAGCTGGGCAGCACGACGGTGAGCGGCAGCTTCCATTTCAGTGCCAGCCGCTTCAGTCAGCAGCAGCTGGCCGCCGCCCGTCACCAGAGCGATCTGGTGGCCGAAGAGGGGCTGTGGGTCTGTCTCGATGGCGCCCACATGGGGGTGGGCGGGGATGACTCCTGGAGTCAGAGCGTGCGTCCCGAGTATCAACTGCTCGAGCGTCGTTACCGTTGGGGCTGCACTCTCCGCTAATCCAGCTATTGAAGCGACTGTCGAGCCAGTGCGCCATTTTGACAACAGACCAGTAACGACTAGCCTCAATGCTGTGGGAAAGATTGAGTCTCAAATCTGATTTTTATTTATATGTATTTGAAAAATAAATATAAAGTTTCAATGTAACAGAGTGTAAACGTTTTCATTTTGTCGTCATGATCACAGAAGAAATGACAACAAACTGATTACATTGATTGGCGCTTGCTCAATTGCTCGCCACCCTACAACACAGATAGACACATCGGAGCACACATAATGAAAAAACTGACCACAGTTGCCGCCCTGCTGATGGGCATGATGGCTGGAGCCAATGCCCAGGCTGACACCCGTATCGGGGTAACCGTCTACAAGTACGACGACAACTTCATGGCGGTCGTGCGCAAGGCCATCGAGAAGGAGGCGGCAGCCACTCCGGGGGTGGAACTGCTGATGAACGACTCCCAGAACGACCAGTCCAAGCAGAACGACCAGATCGACGTGCTGCTGGCCAAAGGGGTGAAGGCGCTGGCCATCAACCTGGTTGACCCGGCTGCGGCACCGGTGGTGATTGAGAAAGCCCGTGGCGAAGATATCCCGGTGGTCTTCTACAACAAGGAGCCGAGCGCTACCGATCTGGCCAGCTACGACAAGGCCTACTACGTGGGCACTGACTCCAAGGAGTCAGGGATCATCCAGGGTCAGCTGATTGCCAAACACTGGAAAGCCCATCCGGAGTGGGATCTGAACAAGGATGGCGTGATCCAGTTCGTGCTGCTCAAGGGCGAGCCGGGCCACCCGGATGCCGAAGCGCGCACCTCCTACGTGGTCAAGACCCTGAACGATGGTGGCGTCAAGACTGAACAACTGCACATGGATACCGGTATGTGGGATACCGCCATGGCGAAAGACAAGATGGATGCCTGGATCTCCGGCCCCAACGCCAACAAGATCGAAGTAGTCATCGCCAACAACGACGGCATGGCAATGGGTGCAGTCGAGTCACTGAAAGCCCAGGGCAAGACTGCCATTCCGGTATTCGGCGTCGATGCGCTGCCGGAAGCGCTGGCCATGGTCAAGAGCGGTGCCATGGCGGGTACCGTGCTGAACGATGCGGCCAACCAGGCCAAAGCCACCTTCGAGCTGACCAAGAACCTGGCTGAAGGCAAACCGGCCGGTGAAGGCACCAAGTGGAATATCGTCGACAAGGTAGTACGTGTTGCCTACGTCGGTGTGGATAAAGACAACCTGTCCCAATTCGAGTAATTCCCTCCTCCAGGGCAAGGGAGATCCCCTTGCCCTTTTTTCAACCAGATGTGATGGCTGATATGACAACACAGCAACAATCAGAATGGCTGTTGGAGATGATTGACGTCAGTAAGAGCTTTCCCGGCGTCAAGGCACTCGATAATGTCAATTTACGGGTCCGTCCTCATTCTGTGCATGCGTTGATGGGCGAGAACGGAGCGGGAAAATCCACACTGCTCAAGTGCCTGTTCGGCATTTACGAGAAGGATCAGGGCAAGATCTTCTTCAAGGGGCAGGAGATCAACTTCACCTCCTCGAAAGAGGCGCTGGAAAATGGCGTCTCCATGGTGCATCAGGAGCTCAATCTGGTGCTGCAGCGTACCGTGATGGACAACATGTGGCTCGGCCGCTACCCCACCAAGGGGTGGTTTATCGACCACGGCAAGATGTATGACGACACCAAGCGTATCTTCGATGAGCTGGATATCGACATCGACCCCAAGGTCAAGGTCGCGACCCTGTCGGTCTCCCAGATGCAGATGATCGAGATCGCCAAGGCGTTCTCCTACGATGCCAAGATCGTCATCATGGACGAACCCACCTCCTCCCTGACCGAGAAAGAGGTGAACCACCTCTTCAAGATCATCAACAAGTTGAAGGAGAAGGGGTGCGGCATCGTCTACATCTCTCACAAGATGGAGGAGATCTTCCAGCTCTGTGACGAGATCACCATATTGCGGGATGGCCAGTGGGTGGCAACCCAGCCGCTCAAGGGCATGACCATGGATCAGATCATCGGCATGATGGTCGGCCGTGAACTGACCCAGCGTTTCCCGGAAAAGACCAACCAGCCGAAAGAGGTGATCCTCGAGATCGAACACCTGACGGCGAAAAACCAGCCCTCCATTCAGGATGTGAGCTTCAACCTGCACAAGGGGGAGATCCTCGGCATCGCCGGACTGGTGGGGGCCAAGCGCACCGACATCGTCGAGACCCTGTTCGGTATTCGTGATCGCAGTCAGGGCAGCATCAAGCTGCACGGCAAAGAGGTAGCCAACCACAACGCCCACGAAGCGATCCGCAACGGCTTTGCGCTGGTGACGGAAGAGCGCCGCTCCACCGGTATCTACTCCCGGCTCGATATCGCCTTCAACTCCCTGATCGCCAACATGGACAGCTACAAGGGCTCCATGGGGCTGCTCAGCGACAACAAGATGAAGAGCGATACCCAGTGGGTGATCGACTCCATGCGGGTCAAGACGCCGACCCAGCAGACCCAGATAGGTTCCCTCTCCGGGGGCAACCAGCAGAAGGTGATCATCGGCCGCTGGCTGCTGACCCAGCCGGAGATCCTGATGCTCGACGAGCCCACCCGCGGCATCGACGTCGGGGCCAAGTTCGAGATCTACCAGCTCATTCTGGAGCTGGCGAAGAAGGACAAGGGGATCATCATCATCTCGTCAGAGATGCCGGAATTGCTGGGGATCACCGACCGCATCATGGTGATGAGCAATGGTCGGGTCGCCGGGATCGTCAATACCAAAGAAACTGACCAGAGCGAGATACTGCGCCTGGCATCTCTGTACCTCTAGAGACAGGAAGACATTTATGGAGTCGGCTAAAAATTTCAATCTGATGCAGGCGCTCAAGGAAAACGCCATCTATCTGGTGCTGCTGGTGCTGCTCATGGTCATCGTGATCCAGGAGCCCTCCTTCCTGAGCCTCACCAACTTCAGCAACATCCTGACCCAGTCCTCGGTGCGGGTCATCATAGCGCTGGGGGTGGCGGGCATCATCATCACCCAGGGGACGGATCTCTCGGCCGGTCGTCAGGTCGGTCTGGCGGCACTCATCGCGGCAACCATGTTGCAGGCGCTGACCAACGTCAACAAGGTGTTCCCGACGCTGGGGGAGGTGCCCATTCCTGCGGTGATCCTGCTGGTGTGCGTGGTGGGGGCGCTGATTGGTCTGGTCAACGGTCTCATTGTGGCCTACCTGAACGTTACCCCGTTCATTACCACCCTGGGCACCATGATCATCGTCTACGGTATCAACTCCCTCTACTTTGACTCGGTAGGGGCTTCGCCGGTGGCCGGGTTTGACCCCCGCTTCTCCAGCTTCGCCCAAGGGTTTATCCGGATAGGAGGATTCAAGCTCTCCTATCTCACCTTCTATGCGGCCATCGCCAGCGTCTTTGTCTGGGTGCTGTGGAACAAGACCCGCTTTGGCAAGAACATCTTCGCCATCGGTGGCAACCCCGAGGCAGCCAAGGTCTCCGGCGTCAACGTGGCGGTCAATCTGGTGATGATCTATGCGCTGGCGGGGGTCTTCTACGCCTTCGGCGGCATGCTGGAAGCGGGCCGGATCGGTAGTGCCACCAACAACCTCGGCTTCATGTACGAGCTGGATGCCATCGCGGCGTGCGTGGTGGGCGGGGTGTCGTTTGCCGGCGGGGTGGGAACGGTCGCTGGTGTGATTACCGGCGTACTTATCTTCACCCTGATCAACTATGGCTTGACCTATATCGGGGTCAGCCCTTACTGGCAGTTCATCATCAAGGGCGGCATCATCATTCTGGCGGTGGCCCTGGACTCCATGAAGTACGCCAAGAAGAAATAACGATTGGCAGGGAGGGTTGGCGTTGCCAGCCCTCTCTTCTGGAGGGAACCCATGCCATTCAAGGTCAAGATTTACCTCTTGCTGCTCCTGGCCATTCTGGTCACCATCGGCACCGCCGGGCTCAGCGTGAATCACTTCATCAGTGGTTACATTCGCACTCAGGCCACCCACAACATCAACGAGCAGATCACTCTGGTCAAAGAGAAGCTGGCCAGCGACATCAATCAGAAGATCCTGTTGGCCGCCAACCTCAACTTCGGGGTGACCAACGTCAAGAAGACCCTGCAAGAGACCGGCTTTCACAACATCGTCAAGGTGATCGGCGACATGGCCTTCGACGTGAGCGGTGTCATCAACGATACGGCCAAGGTCGATGCCCTGCGCAAGCTGATCCCCGCCGCCAACAACCAGATCACCGTCAGCCCGCTGCAACAGGTGGATGGCAAGCCGATCATCACCATTCTGGTGCCGCGCGGTGCCGATTCCGCCTATCTCTACTACCTCGATATGAGCGAGTTCAAAAGCCTGCTGGAGAAGATGAGTGGCGATGGCCGCTACTTCTCGCTGGCCGACAGTCAGGGCAACAGCCTCTATGACAGCAAGCCGCAGGGGGAGAGTGAAGCGCGCCCCAACCAGCTGGATATTCGCGGCAGCAGCTGGACGCTGACTGGCTACATCGATCTTGACTACATCCGGGCCATGACCCGGGCCCTCAACGGCCAGATCATCATGGCGCTGTGCGGTGTGGCGATCGTGGTGATGGTGCTGGCGATGCTGGCGCTCAACGTGGCCTATCGCCCCATTCTCTCGTTGCGGGATCTTGTGCTGGAGCTCTCTCGCGGCAGCGGCGATCTCACCCGCCGACTGGCGGTGACCAGCAAGGATGACCTCGGCCAGATCTCGGCCGGTATCAACCGCTTTATCGAGCGGTTGCAGGAGATGATGGGGGAGGTGCGACAGGCGAGCGGCCAGCTCAACAGCGGCATCGAGGGGTTGGCCAGCCAGACTGGCGCCGCCCAGTCCCTGCTGGCGGACCATGTACGCGAGACCGAGCAGGTGGTGACCGCCATCAACGAGATGAGCCGCACCGCGGTCTCCGTCTCCGAGAGTGCAGCCAGCACCGCCCAACTTACCGGTCAGAGCCAGCAGCTGGCGAGCCAGTCCCGTCAGGTGGTGGATCAGGCGATGGCCAGCGTGATGGCGCTGGTGGACGAAGTGGAAGCCACTGCCCGCTCCATCGAGGCGATGCAGCAGGATGTGCAGCAGATTGGCTCAGTGCTCGGGGTGATCGGCAGCATTGCCGAACAGACCAACCTGCTGGCCCTCAATGCCGCCATCGAGGCGGCCCGCGCTGGTGAACAGGGTCGTGGCTTTGCGGTGGTGGCAGACGAGGTGCGTTCCCTCGCAGCCCGTACCCAGCAGAGCACAGCCGAGATCCAGACCATGCTGGCCAGCCTGCAGCGGGGCACCCGAACTGTGGTGGAGGCCATGGGCAACACCAAGCAGAGCTGTCAGGGGGCGGCCGAGAACACCACCAGGGTCAACGAGTCGCTGGATCTGATGGCGGGAGAAGTGGTGGAGATCAACGATCTCATCAGTCATATCGCCACGGCGGCGGAGCAGCAGAGTGCGGTGGCCGAAGAGATCAATCGCAACATGAGCGCCATCGCCGAGGTGATCCGCCAGCTGACCCACAATGGCGAAGCGACGGTCGCCAGCTCTGCGGCGATGCAGCAGACCTACGACCGGCTGCGGGAGATCGTGGGTCACTTCCGGCTGGAGTGAGGCCGGTGTTCAGCGAATAACAAAACAGGGCCATCCGGCCCTGTTGTTGTTTTCCTGCCTGCCTGAATCAACCGGCTTTGCGGCGCAGATAGACCCCGGCTTCCATGTGATGGGTCCAGGGGAACTGGTCGAACAGGGCGAAACGGGCGATCTCGTGGGTTTCGCCCAGTACCGCCATGTTGGCCTGCAGAGTCTCGGGGTTGCAGGAGATGTAGAGGATGTTGTCGTACTCCTGCACCAGCTTGACGGTGGCATCGTCGAGACCGGCGCGGGGCGGGTCAACGAAGATGGTGTTGCACTGGTAGCTCTTGAGATCGACCCCCTTGAGGCGGTTGAACTCCCGCTCGCCACGCATCGCCATGGTGAACTCCTCTGCCGACATGCGCAGGATGATCAGGTTGTCGACGCCGTTGGCGGCGATGTTGAACTGGGCGGAGTCGACGCTCGGCTTGGCGATTTCGGTGGCCAGCACCTTGCGGAAGTTCTGCGCCAGCGCGATGGAGAAGTTGCCGTTGCCGCAATAGAGCTCCAGCAGGTCCCCTTCGCTCCCCTTGGTCACATCCAGCGCCCAGGCCAGCATCTGCTCGTTGATGGTGGCGTTGGGCTGGGTGAAGCTGTTCTCCACCTGCTTGTAGATGAGCTGGCGACCCGCCACGTTGAGCTGTTCGATGACGAAGTCATCCCCCAGACAGATCTTCTGCTTGTGGGCGCGGCCAATCAGCTGCAGCTCGAACCCCTTGGCGCGCAGATCGGCCTGCAGTGCTTCGGCGGCCTGTTGCCATTCGGCCTCCAGCTTGCGGTGATAGAGCAGGCTGACAATGATCTGGCCGGACTGGGTGGAGAGGTAGTCAATCTGGAACAGTTTGCGGCGCAGCACCGGGTGTGGGCGCAGCCCCTCCAGCAGCAGCGGCATCAACTGGTTGATGAGGCGGCTGGCGGTAGGGAAGTGGTCTATCTTGATGATCTCTTTGGTCGCCGGGGCATACATGCAGTGGAAGAGGTCATCCCCTTCGTGCCAGATGCGAAATTCGGCGCGCATCCGGTAGTACTCCGCCGGTGAGCTGTGCACTTCCAGCGCCGGGAGGGTGAAGCCGGCAAACAGCTCGGTGAGGCGAGCGCGCTTTTCGTCGAGTTGGGCCTGATAGTCGGCCGCGGTTCTAGGCGCCGGAGCGTTCGCGGAAGGCTGTTGGGATTGGGTCATAAATACCTCACATGCACACCGGCCGGGCCGGGTCGAAATCGGGGGAAGGCAACAGGCCACCCAAAGGGGCCCGATTTTAAAAGCCAGCCGCAGATTGTCCAGCATTTTGTGGTCAAGAAGTGTTCAGTCAGGCCGATAGCTGATCTACAGGCATGGTGGGAGGACACATTATGCAGATCGAAGGCGTGGGCGCAGCCCAACCCAAGGGAGTGGGTGTTTCTCCCAAATCGCCGCAACCGGCGGAGCAGAAACAGGTCAAGAGCGAGGAGGCGGTCTCCTTGCACAAGCCGCCCAAGTGGGCGCAGGTGCTGATCCAGCAGGCATTGCAGTTCTCGCTGGAGATCAACGGCCAGGGTTATCAGGCGCCGAAGGTGAAAGAGCCCGAAGAGATCACCCCGGAAACCCTGTTTGACTTCCAGTCGGTGGCGGACAACGTGCTGCAGTTCGTGACCGGGCGGCTTGGTGCCGCACGGGCCGATGGCAAATCTGACGACGACCTGACCGGGATGATGGAGCAGGCCCGCAAGGGGGTCGACAAGGGCTTTGACGAGGCGAAGAAGCAGCTCGGCAAGTGGGCGACTGACAACGACGATATCAAAACCGGTATCGATCAGAGCTACAAGCTGATCCAGAAAGGGCTCGAGGAGTTCGAGAAGGAGTTCTTCGGCAAGGTCTCTCCGACCGACATGGGACAGGCCGAGATGGCCAGTCGCCAGCAGGGTTATCTGGAGATCCAGACCAAGGATGGCGACAAGGTGGTGCTGCGCTTCAACGATAGCTGGCAGACCAAGTCCCAGACCAGCGAGAGCGGCAGCCAGTTCAGCCTCAAGTCGAGCCAGAGCTTCAGCTTCTCGCTGGAGGGGGACCTCAGCAGCGACGAGATGGAGTCCATCGGCAAGCTGGTCAAGGGGATCGACGAGCTGGCGGGGAGCTTCTTCCCCGGCAACTTCGAGGATCTGCTGGACAAGGCGGGCGAGCTGAAACTGGATGACAGCCAGTTGGCCTCCTACTCCCTCAAGCTCAAGCAGAGCGTCAAGCTGAGCCAGACCTATCAGGGGGCGCACTCCCTGCAGGATCTGATCAAGCCATTTGCCGACTACCTGCCGAAGCTGGATCAGGTGCAGAAACAGGCGGATAGCCTGCTGCCACCATCCCAGCAACAGGCGCTGACCCCGGCCGTGCTGGCGGCGAGAGGAGAAGAGGAACCGGCGCAGGTCGATCGCTTCACCAGCTTCAACCAGCGGATGCTGGAGGCGCTGCGGATGATCAACCAGTTCCAGCCCTCCACCGAGCCCGCCAGTAAGAACGCCTGAGCCACAGCGCGTTACGCAAGTAATGACCTGCCGTTTGCCAGCCCTTCCCAGGGCTGGCAAACTGGCCTTTTCTCCAATCCGGTTGCCCCATGAACCCCAAGAAGCCAAGAGACAAGCGCGAGCTCTGCTACCCCTTTATCTTCGAAACCTCGTTCAAATGTGATTTTGAAATCGCCACCGACGAGCTCTGCTGTCAGGTCGGGGCCGTGCTGTCACACCTTGCGCCGGATGCCGATACCGAGCCCATGCTGGCGGATCTCGCGGCGTTGCAGCGACTTATCTACAACCTCAACGGCTCGGTACGCGGCAAGCTGGGGATCTTCGATGCAGACCTTGAGTGGCTCAAGGCCCGTTACGACCACTACAACGAGGCGAGTCGCGGCAGCGTCACCGGTTTCGTGTTGCCGCAGGGGCCGCAGCCCATTCCCACCCTCCATCTGTGCCGCTGTGGCAGCAAGAAGGTGGTGCGGCTGCTGGTCAGGCTGGAAGAGAGCGGGGTGGCCTTCGATCCCATTCTCTATCGCTTCGCCAACCTGCTGGCCAACTTCTTCTTCGTGCTCACCGTCTACCTCAAGCAGCGCTGGCAGGTGCTGGAAGTGCCCTACGTCAGCATCAACTACTGATGGCGGCTGGTTAGGGGCCAGACGTCATGGTGGATTGAACGGAATAAAAAAACCGGAGCCTTGGGCTCCGGTTTTGCTTTTCAGCGCGTAAGTTGCCCGCTCAGCTGGAGATCAGCACCCGGGCCGAGTTGGCGGGGATGGTGAGCTGCACCTCGCCCTGCACCACTTCAAACTTCTCACCGTTGAAGGCGTCGGTGAAGCGGCTGGCGGGGCTGGCGGTCTGCCACAGGGGCAGGCTGATGGTGCGCGGCTCGCTCGGGTGGCGGTTGCAGGCTACTACCACCTGATCACTTTGCAGGGTACGGGCGAACACATAGCTGTGGGGCCCGGCGTAGAGGGTCTGGATATCGCCACGGCGCAGGGAGGGGCGCTGGCGGCGGATCTGGATCAGCCGGCGATAGTGGTCGTGCAGCACGTGATCCCAGTCTGTGGTATCCCACGGGAAGCAGCGGCGGCAGTCCGGGTCGTTGCCGCCGGATAGCCCCACTTCATCGCCGTAGTAGATGGAGGGTACACCGATATAGGTGAGCAGCAGGGTGGCGGCCAGCTGCATCCGCTGCTTGTCTTCACCCAGCAGATGGAGGAAACGGGCTGTGTCGTGGCTGTCCAGCAGGTTGAACTGTGCAAGCTGGTTCTTGAACGGGATGTGGGCCCGCGCCAGCTTGAGCCAGCGATCCAGCTCTTCGGCGCTGATCTTGATGGGGTGGTAGGCGATGTCCTTGCCAGCCAGGAAGGCGCGGATCGGGTGGGCGAAGCCGTAGTAGTTCATGGCGCCGTCCTCCTGATCCCCCTGCAGCCACTGGCTCGCCTCGAAGAAGTGTTCGCCGAGCACATAGGCATCCGGGTTCTCCTGCTTCACTGCCCCGCGAATGGCGCGTACATGGCTGCGGTTACCCTCGGCGGTGCCGCGCTCACCCAGCATGTGGATGACGTCAAAGCGCCAGCCATCGATCTGGTAGGGGGCGCGCATCCAGTAACGGAGGATGGCGTCGTCGGCCCGATAGACGGCGTCTTGTACCTTCTCGCAGGAGAAGTCGAGCTTGGGCAGGCTGCGAATGCCCTTCCAGCTGACGTAATCCCCTTCTTTGTCAAAGGTGTAGAAGCTGCGCCACGGGGAGTCCGGGTTGCTCTGGGCTCCCAGTGGCGGGCAGAACCAGGGGTGCTCGGTAGAGGTGTGGTTGACCACCGCATCGAGGATGATCTTCATGCCGCGCTGGTGCAGGTTGCGGGTCAGCTCGGCGAACTGCTCGTTGCTGCCGAGGTGGGCGTCCACCTTGAAGTAGTCCTGGGTGTCGTACTTGTGGTTGCTCGGCGAATCGAAGATGGGGTTGAGGTAGAGCGCCGTCACCCCGAGAGATTGCAGGTAGTGGAGCTTGGCATCGATGCCTGCCAGATCGCCGCCGTAAAATTCGCAGGCGCCGTGGCCCTCTTCGTGGCGACTGACCGGCTCGCCCCACGCCTTGCTGATCACCGCTTTGCCACGGTACTCGTACTCGTGATGCTTGACGCTCAGCGACGGATCGCCGTTGCAGAAGCGGTCGGGGAAGATCTGGTAGAACACCTGATCCTGCACCCAAGCCGGTGGCTGGTGCAGGCTGTTGAAGCGAAAATGCTGCTCCCGTGGCGGCATGGACGCGCTGACGCCCGCCCCGTGCAGCCACCACTGCTCCTCGTCGGTGAGGCACTTGAAGCTGTAGAGGTGGATATCCTGTCCTTTGATGAGCGGCAGGGTCGCCTGCCATACCTGCAGCCGATCGCGGGTGGAGACCGCTGTCATCGGGATCAGGTACTCCTCGTTATCCGGCTCGTGGCGCAGCCACACCTCGCGGATCGGTGCATCCAGCTCGCTAAAAAGAGTCAATTGCAGTGCGTCGGCGCTCTCTTTGAACCAGGGCGCCACCTGGGGATGAAACAGAAACGGATGGGTCATGATGCTTATTGAGTCAGAAGATCGGCGAGGGCATTACCCTGTTCATGCAATGTTTCGAGCTGGCCTGCCAGCGACTTGGGATCCAGTCCCAACTGGTCGGCGAGCGGTTTGGGGAAGCGGGCGATGATGGCCTGGGCAGGCACGCCCGCGTTCCAGGCGAAGGAGATAAACACGGCGAGGCGGATTAGCACCGCCTCCTTGCTGACCGGATCGTGGGAGAGCGGGTCAAGCTGTTGGGAGATAGCATCGACGAAGGCCTCGGAGAGGTTCCAGCGCCGCGCCAGCTCGGCACCAAGCTGGGCATAGTCGTAGCCCAGCATCTCCCGCTGGGCCTCGACCCGGCTACTGCCGTTCTGGATCGCCATGTTGATGAGCTCGGCCTCTTCCGGCAAGGTGCTCTGGATAAGCAGTTCGCCGATGTTGTGGATCAGGGCGCAGGTGAAGGCGGTCTCGGGATCCATCACCTTGGCCTCCTGGGCCAGGGTCTTGGCGATGGTGGCGACCTGGAAGGTCTCGGTCCAGAACTTGTTCTTGTCGAAGCTGGGCGGGGCCTTGAAGGTGCCGATGATGCCGGAGGCGACCACCACGGAGCGCAGCCGGTTGAAGCCGAGCCGGATCACCGCCTGTTCGATGGAGGTCACTTCGTTGCCCCGGCGCAGGGCGGCCGAGTTGGCCATCCGCAGCACCTTGACGCTGATCACCTGATCCATGGCGATCTTGGCCGCAATCTCGTCGATGCGGGCATTCTCGTCGTTGAAGCTCTGCATCAACTCGTGCAGCAGCTTGGGAATAGTGGGGAGTTGTTTGATCTTGTCAAACAGGCGATCCATCGACATGGCTGAGGCAGCCTCCGTTGCGAACTCTGCCTCATATTGTGCCACAGCCGGACAACATGTTCCTGTTTGTGATGCGGCTTTGTGAGCGCTAGAACACCCAGTCGCGCAAGGTGTATTCCAAACGGTGCTGTTTGCCCTGCAGGATCAGGTTCTGACTGGTGCCGCTCAGGGTTGCCCCCTCGATCAGGGTGTTCAGTACGGCCTGTTCTATGGTGTCGAGCGGTGGCATGCAGGCCATTTCGGTACTGCCCAGACTGGTGACCCACAGTTTGTCATCTTCCAGATGGCCCTGACCGAAGTAGCGGTTGCAACCGGCGATGCCGTTGACGGTGAAGTGCTCGCCGATCTCGAAATCGGGGGGATTGTCGCGGGGGGCCTTGATCGGTTCGCCATCCAGTTTGCTCAGTACCCAGTGGTGGTGTTGCAGATCTTGCTGAACAAAGGCGGTCGAGCTGCAGCCAGCGAGCAGTAACAGGGGGATCAGCAACAAAAAGGGCAATCTGGGCATGAGGGGGCTCCGGTTGGGGGAGCGTCAAGAATACCCTTTTTGGGCAGTCGGGAGCAGGGCGGGAGAGGGGACGACCGACCGCTTCTGTCGCCCCTTGTCCCGCACGACTGTCGCTTAATGGCAACACACGGGTAATGTTGCCATCGATTTACGCTATCTCAGGGCTCAGTTGGCGAACAGCCGCTCGGCATAACGGGCGAGACCCGCGGCCACCGAGCCGAAGTCATCGCCACCCTCAAGCGGGATGGAGGGGAGCTTCTGGCGGATAAAGCTGGCGATCAGCGGCGAGCGGGCGCTACCGCCGGTGACGAAGATGCGATCCGGCTGCACACCGGCGGCGGCAATCGCTTCGTCCATCAGCTCGCCAATCTTCTCCAGCAGCAGTGCCGAGGCGTTGGCCAGCTGTTCGCGGGTCAGTTCCGCTTCCAGCCCTTTTTCCAGCTCGGCCAGCGACTGGCGATTGAGTTCCTGCTCCGAGAGGGCGATCTTGCCCTGCTCGGCACGCCACACCAGCTGGTGGCTCAGCTTGTGGGCCCGCAGGCTGGCCAGACGCCCCAACTTGCTGCCGGGCTGGCTGTCGAGCTGCAGATCCTGCAGCTGGCGGGCGGTGTCGAGGCTGTAGAAGCGGCTCTGGGCGCTGACGTCGTTGATGGCGGCCGCATCCCAGAACAGCGGGTGGGGCAGCGGCTTGCCGGTCTTGAGGGTCTCGTGCATGCCGAGCAGCGGCATCATCCCCTCCACCGTCAGGCGGATATCGAAGTCGTTGCCGCCGATCCGCTGGCCGCTGTGGCCGAGCAGATCGCCGCTGCGATCCAGCTGATCGCGGTAGCTGGGACCCATCCGCAGCATGGAGCAGTCGGTGGTACCGCCGCCGATATCCACCACCAGTACCACGGCGTCTTCGGTGAGGCGCGCCTCGAATTCAAACCCGGCGGCCACCGGCTCGTAGAGGAACTCCACCTGCTCGAAACCGGCCAGACGGGCCGCCTCGGTCAGGATGGCGATAGCTTGCTGGTTGCTCTCTTCCCCTGCCAGACCCTGGAAGTTGACCGGTCGGCCGATCACCGCTTGGCGGATCGGGGCTCCGAGCTGCTGTTCCGCCTGCTGGCGGACATGGAGCATCATGGCGCAGACGATGTCTTCAAACAGGGCGATCTGGGGGGCCTTGAGACCATAAGCCCCGAGGAAGGATTTCGGCGATTTGATGTAGTAGCCGTCGTCCGGCTCTTCCAGATAGCGCTCCAGCGCGGCACCGCCAAAGCTCAGCTCGTCGATCAGCCCCTCTTCGCGCATCTGGCGGCGAACCATCTGGGCGCGGGTGACCACGGGGCCACGCAGCTTGAGGTACTCCGCCTGCTGGGCGGGGGCCAGCCCTTCGGCCAGCAGACCGACGATAGCATCCCGGTGGGGGGCATGCAGGGTGGAGGGGAGATAGCGGGATGCGCCAAGATTCAGCAGCCTGGGGCTACCTTGTTCCATCACGGCCACGGCACAGTTGGAGGTGCCGTAATCAAATCCGATAAACATGGGCGCCAGACTCCTGAATAAAAAAGGGGGGCTAGCCTACCCGAAGGCGCCGGGTCTCACAACCCGGCGCGTGACGAAGAGAGGGCGAGCCCCTATTCCACTTCGTTGTCGCAGCGGCCCTGGCTCTCGATGGCGCGGATATTGCCAAGAGTGGTATCGGCGATGGCGTGCAGCGCCTCGCGGGTCAGGAACGCCTGATGGCCGGTGAACAGCACGTTGTGGCAGGCAGACAGGCGGCGGAACACGTCATCGGTGATCACCTCGTTGGACTTGTCGGAGAAGAAGAGATCCTCTTCCTCCTCGTAGACGTCCAGCCCCAGCGCGCCAATGCGGGAAGTCTTGAGCGCCTCGATGGCGGCGTTGGAGTCGAGCAGGCCGCCACGGCTGGTGTTGATGATCATCACTCCGTCCTTCATCTTGGCGAATGCCTCCTTGTTCAACAGGTGGTAGTTCTCTTTGAACAGCGGGCAGTGCAGGCTGATGATGTCGGATTGGCGGAACAGGGTATCGAGATCCACGTACTCGGCTCCCAGCTCGATGGCTGCCGGATTCTGGTAAGGATCGTTGACCAGCAGGCGAACCCCGAAGCCCTTGAGGATGCGCAGGGCGGCCAGACCGATCTTGCCGGTGCCGATGACGCCAACGGTCTTGCCATGCATGTTGAAGCCGACCAGCCCTTCCAGCGAGAAGTTGGCGTCGCGGGTGCGCTGATAAGCCTTATGGATGCGGCGGTTGAGGCACATCATCATGCCGACGGCGTGTTCTGCGGTCGCCTCGGGGGAGTAGGCGGGCACTCGCACCACTTTCAGCCCCAGCTCTTTGGCAGCGGCCAGATCCACGTTGTTGTAACCGGCGCAGCGCAGGGCAATCACCTGGGTGCCGTTGGCAGCCAGTTCGGTCAATACCTCGCGGTCGGCATCGTCATTGACGAACAGACACACCACCGGGAAGCCGTGAGCCAGTCGGGCCGTTTTGGCCTCCAGCCGCACATCGAAAAACTCCAGGTCGAAGCCGTATTGGCTGTTGGCCTGGTTGAAATGCTCTTTGTCATAGCTCTTGGTACTGAATACGGCGACTTTCATGGTATGTGCTCCGCAGCGTGTGTGTCGTCAAATTACAACAAAATGGGTCAGCTATCACCGGACAAACCGGCTGGTTATTGTCCCCACGGCATAATGGGAACGGCGCTGACTGCACTCTTGTACGAACCATCCACCAGTTTGGTGCTGTAGGTCAGGTAAACCAGTGCATTGCGTTTCTTGTCGTAAAAACGCACCACTTTCTGCTCCTTGAACACCAGTGAAGTGCTGACATCGAACACCTCTTCTCCCGCCTTCAGCTTTTCGGGCAGGGTGATGGGGCCGATCTGGTGGCACGACAGGGAGGCGTGGGAGGGATCTTCCGCCAGTCCCAGCCCGCCTTTTACACCACCGGTCTTGGGGCGCGCCAGATAGCAGGCGACGCCGTCGATGCGCGGGTCGTCGAACGCCTCCACCAGGATCTTGTGGTTCGGGCCAAACAGCTTGAAGGCTGTGCTCACTTCACCGACTGGGTCGGCCTTGTCAGCCAGCGCCGGGCCGGCAAACAGGGCCCCCAGCAGCAGGGGCAGGGCGCGGCGCAGGGCATTATGTCGCGTGTGGTTATGTGTCATGGTCTCTCCTGTTGGCCCGGCACTCCTCAATAGGGAATGCCCAGGCGACGATAGAGGCTGGCAAGCACCCAAGCGGTGCCTATCAGCAGAAATTGCAGGTCGGCGAGGAAGGAGGGGCGCTTGCCCTCGATCTTGTGGCCGACAAACTGGGCTATCCAGAGCAGCACGAACGCTGCCACGGCGGGCCACAACAGCGGCCCCTGCCATTGGTGGCAGAAGGCCAGCCCGAGCGCGGTCAGCCCGGCCATCCCCGCGAACAGCGAAAACGACAGCTGAAGATAGAACAGCAGCACCGGAATGGCTGCCACTGCCGCCCAGTTGAGGGGCTCTGGCAAGGGCCCGTGTGGCAGACACCAGAGCAGCGCCAGCGAGCAGAGATAGATGCCCGGCACTGCCAGCTTGTGGATGGCGACGTTGACCGGATGGCAATGACTCTGGCCGTACTCCTCAAACCACTCCTGGATTCCCTTCATGACACCTCCCTGGCGCACTGTGTTCTCGCTGCCCGACCCTCATGGTCAGGCGCTCGGGATGCTTATCCCTGCGGTGGATACTCCCAATATTGGGCCGGAATGGATTTTAGCAACGGGGTCATATCCGGATTGGGCAGGGCGATGGTGACCCGCTGGTCGAGGTTGGCGCTGGCGAGCGCTTCGCGGATCTTGGGGTTGTCATTGAAGAACTTCATAAAGCTGCCATCGGCATAGGCCCGCTCCAGCCCGGTCTGAATCGCCTTGGCCAGCTTGGGGTATTCGGGGCTGACGAAGAAGAACTGGGCGAAGGGGTAGCGGATCAGCAGATGCTGCTCGATAGCGAGGTTGGAATACTGCGCCACCAGCTCGCTGCGCTCGGCGAAGATCTCCACCAGGGCGCGCGGGAAGAAGTCGATCTTGTCGCCGTCGTTGATAAGGCGAAACAGACTGCTGTATCGGCCGGATAAGGTCGGGATGCCCGCATTTTCCAGAATCTTGTTATCGGCCCAACCGACCCCTTGCGCCGCCTTCAGCTGTTTGAGGTCGGCCAGGGTATTGATCTGGTTGAACTTCTCTTGGGCATCCGCGTGGATGAATGACAGTCGCAATCCTTCCAGCCCGCGAAACAGCGGAATGGGGACGGCAATCAGGGAAGATTCGAGTGCGCTGGAGGTGCCCATCCAGAAGACGTTGATGGTCTTGCCCTTGCTCAGCTGCTGCTGGAGGGTGAACTGGTTGAGGTCGAGTTCGACAGGCTGGATGCGAAAGGGTTGCCCGGAGCGGGTCAGGGCCAGTTCCAGCAGCTTGTACTGGTACTCCTGGTCAAGATTGTTGACGGGACGGCTGGGGACCTTGACCGTCAGAACCTGTGCTTGTGCCAGCAGTGGCAGGCACAAGCACAGCTTGATGAGCCATTTCACTCTCTGTTCTCCTGTAGATTCCGGAAGGTGTCCGGAGTCTAACAGAACTTGTCACCATCTTGCTGCGAGGCGTTGTGCAAGGTTTGAGCGCGGTGCCCTGCCTTGCTGGCGTCTGTTGCACCAGAATGGTGACGGTTCTTCGAAGAATCAGGCGACGCGACGGAACACGTGGGTATCGTTAAATTCCTTGGTGCTCTGGCATTCGACGCAGAAACGGGATTCCGGACGGGCATGCAGCCGCTTGAGGGAGATCTCGTCACCGCAAGATTCGCAGTAACCAAAATCCCCTTCGCTGATGCGCTTCAATGCGCCCCGCAGCTTGCGCAGGTGCAGCTTGTCGTGCTCGATGCGGTTCAGCTCCAGACGGCGGGCTTCCTCGATACTGGCACGGTCAATTTCATCAGCCATCTCGTTGGTGTCGGTGGCGATGGCCTGGCTGGCCTGGGAGTTCAGGCGCTCTTCGAGCTCGACGATCTGTCGCTCGATCTGCCCCTTGTAAAAGGCCAGTTGGTCTTCAGTCATGAAATCACACATACGATTAACTACCAGTCAGTTTACTAACCCAATTATCCCTGTTTATGGGGGCTGTCTGCCTACAGACCAAGCCCTTGTATCCCGATTTGCACCTGTTTCATGCAAGAGAGTGCAAATCAGGGCGGGCCTTGTACCAAAAAAATGCAGCCAAGCAAAGCAAATAGGATAAGGATTGTGCGCCCTTGCAAAAAAATGGTCCGTTCCTGCGGGGGATTGGTCGGGATCTGGCGTCCGCTTCACCCTCTGTTGGCATCGCCTTTGCAACGATGAGAACGGTGGGCTTCGTACGAATTTGAGTGTTTAGTATTTGGTGCCGCCTTGGTCATTATATGCGCCGTTATTTATAGTTTTTTAAACACGCCTGCTTGACATTGCCCTTGATGGCGGGCTTTTATGGTGATGTTGATTACAATTTTATAACAAGGGTGTTCCATATATTAGACACCCTTGCCAATGGCAACCGTAAAGTCGGGGTTTAACATGGACAGTATCAAAGGCTGGATGGAGAGCAATCGCATCACGGAAGTGGAGTGCCTGTTCCCGGATTTCACCGGCAACGCCCGGGGCAAGATCATCCCAGCCAACAAGTTTTTGCGTGAAGGGGGCATGCGTCTGCCCGAGGTGATTTTCACCCAGACGGTGACCGGCGAATATCCGGATGACGACAGCATGATCGACCCGCTGGAGCGGGACATGCAGCTCTATCCCGACCCCAACACCATCCGTTTTGTCCCCTGGGCGCTGGAGCCCACTGCCCAGGTGATCCACGACTGTTTCGACGTCAACGGCAAGCTGATCGACATCGCGCCGCGCTCCGTGCTGCGTCGGGTTCTGTCATTTTACGAGAAGCAGGGCTGGAAGCCGGTGGTGGCGCCCGAGCTGGAATTCTATCTGGTCACCCGCAACGAGGACCCCGACTATCCGCTGGTGCCGCCGGTGGGTCGCAACGGCCGCCCTGAGACCGCCCGCCAGTCGTTCAGTATCGATGCGGTCAACGAGTTCGACCCCATCTTTGAAGACATGTATGACTACTGCGAGGCGCAGGAGCTGGAGGTGGACACCCTGATCCACGAGTCGGGCGCCGCCCAGATGGAGATCAACTTCCTGCATGGTGATGCCATCGATCTGGCGGATCAGGTGTTCCTGTTCAAGCGCACCATGCGTGAAGCCGCTCACCGCCACGGCATCTATGCCACCTTCATGGCCAAGCCGATGAGCGACGAACCGGGGTCGGCCATGCACATCCACCAGAGTCTGGAAGATGTGAACGGCCACAACCTGTTCGGTACTCCGAATGGCGGCAACAGCGAACAGTTCATGCACTTCATTGCCGGTTTGCAGAAATACACCCCGGCGGTGACCGCCCTGCTGGCCCCCAACGTCAACTCCTACCGCCGCCTCACCTTTGGCGAGAGCGCGCCGCGCAACGTCCAGTGGGGTGTCGAGAACCGCACCTGCGGCCTGCGGGTGCCCTTCTCCGACCCGAGCGCACGGCGGGTGGAAAACCGCTTCGCCGGTGCCGATGCCAACCCCTATCTGGCACTGGCCGCCACTCTGGCTTGTGGCTATCTCGGCATGATGGAGAAGCTGGAGCCGCTGCCGGAGATGAAGTCGAGCGCCTATGACCTGCCCTACAGCCTGCCCCGCTCGCTGGAGGAGGCACTCAGCCATCTCGAACAGTGCGAGCCCATCAAGGAGATGCTGGGTGAGCGCTTCACCCGCGCCTTCGTCGCGGTCAAACGCAAAGAGTACGAGACCTACTTCGGGGTGATCAGTCGCTGGGAGCGGGAGTTCCTGCTGCTGAACGTCTGATCCCCCCTGTAACGGGGAGGCCGGAGTCGGCCTCCCCGGTCCCTGTATCGAAGAGACCGGAACGCGAGTCAGGTGGCGTCAGCCACCTGTGAGTGGTTGTGGCCGAAAGAGCGCTGCGACCTGGATTGATTAACGATTGAATCTTGCCAAATCGAAGGCGCAGGGGAGTAACGAATGCAGCAGACAGGACGTGAGTGACTGTGGCTGCGAACGTGCCGACTCACCTGACTATTTGACGACTGAATATTGCTAAATCGAAGGAACCGAGGAGCAACAAATGCAGCAGACAACCCGTGAGTGGCAACAGCTGGATGCCAGCCACCACCTGCACCCCTTTACCGACTTTCAGGCCCTGAACAAGAAGGGCTCGCGCATCATTACCAAAGCCAGCGGCGTCTATCTGGAAGACTCCGAGGGAAAACGCATTCTCGACGGCATGGCGGGCCTGTGGTGCGTCAATATGGGCTATGGCCGCCAGGAGCTGGTGGATGCCGCTACCCGTCAAATGCAGCAGTTGCCCTACTACAACCTCTTCTTCCAGACTGCTCACCCGCCGGTGATCGAGCTGGCGACCCTGCTGGCCGAGGTGACGCCAGCCCATCTCAACCACGTCTTCTTTACTGGCTCCGGCTCCGAGTGCAACGACACCGTGCTGCGGATGGTGCGCCACTACTGGGCCAGCAAGGGGCTGCCTGATAAACAGGTGATCATCAGTCGCCATAACGCCTATCACGGCTCCACCGTGGCGGGGGCGAGTCTGGGTGGCATGAAGGGGATGCATGCCCAGGGCGGCCTGCCCATTCCCGGCATAGTGCACATCGATCAGCCCTACCACTTCGGTGAGGGGCAGGGGATGAGTGCCCACGAGTTCGGGCTGGAGCGGGCCCGTCAGCTGGAGCAGAAGATTCTGGAGCTGGGGGTGGACAAGGTGGCTGCCTTTATCGGCGAGCCGATCCAGGGGGCGGGTGGCGTCATCATTCCGCCCGACAGCTACTGGCCGGAGATCCAGCGTATCTGCGATCACTACGGCATCCTGCTCATCGCCGACGAGGTGATCTGCGGCTTTGGCCGCACCGGCCACTGGTTTGCCAGCGAAGGGTTTGGCATCAAGCCGGACCTGATGTGTCTGGCCAAGGGGATCACCTCCGGTTATCTGCCGCTCGGCGCAGTGATGGTCAGTGACCGGGTTGCCAAGGGGCTGGTGGAGGAGGGGGGCGAGTTCAACCACGGCTTCACCTACTCGGGCCATCCGGTCTCTTGCGCCGTGGCGGTGGCCAATATCCAGCTTATGCAGAAAGAGAGCATAGTTAAGCGAGTGCATGATACTATCGGCCCCTATTTGCAGCGCCGCTGGGCGGAGCTGGCCGATCATCCGCTGGTGGGAGAAACCCGTGGCAAAGGATTGGTCGCCGCGCTGGAAATCGTTGAGGACAAGCAGACCAACCGGCGTTTCCCGGCTCAGGCAAATGCGGGGATGACTTGCCGGGAGTTCTGCTTTAACAATGGCTTGGTGATGAGGGCGGTAGGCGATACCATGATCATATCGCCCCCCTTGGTGATCACCGAGGAACAGGTTGATGAATTGGTCGATCTGGCCAGGCGCAGTCTGGATCTGACAGCCGCAAAGCTGAAAGGTTGAGGTGGGTCGGGCAGGTTGGTATGCGCATACAATTTGCTTAGGAGACAAGGATGATGTCTTTCAAAACAGGAGTGATCGCTGCCTCTGTGGCTCTGGTCATGGCAAGTGCCGGAGCAATGGCTGAAGAGAAGGTGCTGCACGTCTACAACTGGAGCGACTACATAGCGCCGGATACCCTGGATAACTTCCAGAAGGAGACGGGGATCAAGGTGGTCTATGACGTGTTTGACAGTAACGAGGTACTGGAAGCCAAGTTGCTGGCGGGTAGTTCGGGCTACGACATCGTGGTGCCATCCAACCCCTTCCTGGCCAAGCAGATCAAGGCGGGCGTGTTCCAGAAACTGGACAAGTCCAAGCTCTCCAACTGGCAAAACATGGATGTCGACCTGCTCAAGGCGCTCGAGCCGAGCGATCCGGGCAACCAGTACTCCATCCCCTATCTGTGGGGCACCATCGGCTATGCCTACAACGCCGAGAAGGTGAAAGCCGTGCTGGGGGCCGATGCCCCGGTCAACTCCTGGGATCTGGTGTTCAAGCCGGAGAACATGGCCAAGTTGAAAGAGTGTGGCGTCTCCTTCCTCGATTCACCGACCGAAATGCTGCCGGCTGCCCTGCAATATCTGGGCTTCAAACCGGATAGCCAGAAACCGGCCGAGCTGAAGAAGGCTGAGGAGCTGTTCCTCTCCATCCGTCCCTATACCGCCTATTTCCACTCCTCCAAGTACATCTCGGATCTGGCCAACGGCAACCTCTGCGTAGCGGTCGGTTACTCCGGTGACTTGCAGCAGTCCAAGGCGCGGGCAGCCGAGGCCAAGAATGGCGTCGCGCTCACCTACACCATTCCGAAAGAGGGGGCAGGCAGCTTCTTTGACATGATCGCCATTCCGGCGGATGCCAAGAACGTCGAGGCAGCCCACACCTTCATCAACTACCTGATGAAGCCTGAGGTGATCGCCAACATCACCAACGTGGTGCAGTTCCCGAACGGCAACAAGGCGGCGACCCCGCTGGTGGATGAGGCGATCCGCACCGATCCGGGTATCTACCCTGATGCGGCGACCCTGCAGAAGATCTACACCTTCCCGGATCTGCCGGCCAAGGTGCAGCGTCTGATGACCCGCAGCTGGACCAAGATCAAGTCCGGCAAGTAAGTAACGAGTGCCCCTCCCGGTCCGCAGTTCGGCCGGGAGGGTAGTGATGCCATCCATCCGGATGGGCCGCGCGAATGGATGCGCAGACGGTCAACCACTGAAACAGGAGAACTGACACCGTGAATACAACCAGATTGCTAACCATAGCGCTGACCATGGGATTGGCGAATGTGGCCCAGGCTGCCCCTGTGCTGCACTTCTACAACTGGTCTGACTATATCGGCGAGACCACCCTCAGCGATTTCCAGCAGGCGACCGGGATCAAGACCGTCTATGACGTGTTTGACTCCAACGAGACCCTGGAAGGCAAGTTGCTGACGGGGCGGACCGGTTACGATTTGGTGGTGCCCTCCAATAATTTCCTGGCCAAGCAGATCAAGGCGGGAGCCTTCCAGAAACTGGATAAATCCCTGCTGCCCAATCTGGCCAACCTGGATCCCGTATTGCTCAAGCAGCTCGACAAGGTGGATCCGGGTCATCAGTACGCGGTGCCCTATCTGTGGGGGACCAACGGCATCGGCTACAACGTCGACAAAATCAAGGCGGTGCTGGGGGTCGACAAGATTGACTCCTGGGCCACCATCTTCGAACCGGAAAACATGGCGAAACTCTCTCGCTGCGGCGTCGCCTTCCTCGACTCTGCCGACGAGATGATCCCTGCTGCCCTCAACTACCTCGGGCTCGATCCCAACAGTCATGCGACGGGGGATATCAAGCAGGCCGAGGCGTTGCTGCTCAAGGTGCGGCCCTATGTGGCCTACTTCCACTCCTCCAAATACATCGGCGATCTCGCCAATGGCGACATCTGCGTGGCTGCCGGTTTTTCCGGCGACATCCTGCAAGCCGCTGCCCGCGCCGATGAAGCTGGCAAGGGGGTGAAAATTGCCTACAGCATTCCGAAAGAGGGGGGCAATCTCTGGTTCGACATGATGGCGATCCCGTCCGATGCCACCAATGTCAAAGAGGCGCACGCCCTCATCAACTACGTCCTGCAGCCCGAAGTGATCGCCAAGGTCAGCGACTATGTGGGCTACGCGAATCCCAACTCAAGGGCGGGCGAGTTTATGGATGAGGCGGTGCGCAACAATGAGGAGGTTTATCCCCCTCAGGCCGTGCTGGAGCGACTCTATGTGCAGGAAGCACATCCCCGCTCGGTACAGCGTCTAATCACCCGGAGTTGGACCAAGATCAAGTCCGGTACCTAACCTTGGTGCCCGTTCGGGGGCGCCAAATCGCTTTTATGGATCGGCCGCAAGGCTGGTATCACGTTGGGGAGTTTGGTAATGGCGATAGCCTCCAGTGCCTACAAGAAAGCCCTCGAGGGCAGTCAGCAGCGCAAAGAAGTGCTGGTGAAAATTGATCGGGTAAGCAAGCAGTTCGACGAAACGCTGGCGGTCGATAACGTATCTCTCAATATTCACAAGGGGGAGATTTTCGCCCTGCTCGGCGGGTCCGGTTCCGGCAAATCGACCCTGCTGCGGATGCTGGCCGGTTTCGAGCGCCCGACCGAGGGGCGGCTGTTCCTCGACGGGGTCGACATCACCGACATGCCCCCCTATGAACGCCCCATCAACATGATGTTCCAGTCCTACGCCCTGTTCCCCCATATGACGGTGGCCCAGAACATCGCCTTTGGCCTCAAGCAGGATGGCCTGCCCAAGGCCGAGATCGATGCCCGGGTGGAGGAGATGCTCAAGCTGGTGCAGATGACCCAGTATGCCCGTCGCAAACCGCATCAGCTCTCCGGTGGCCAGCGCCAGCGGGTGGCGTTGGCTCGTTCCCTGGCCAAGCGTCCCAAACTGTTGCTGCTGGATGAACCCATGGGGGCGCTCGACAAGAAGCTGCGTTCCAAGATGCAGCTGGAGCTGGTTGAGATCATCGAGCGGGTCGGGGTTACCTGCGTCATGGTGACCCACGATCAGGAAGAGGCCATGACTATGGCGGAGCGGATCGCCATCATGCACCTCGGCTGCATCGAGCAGATCGGCAGCCCGATGGATATCTACGAGACTCCGGCCAGTCGGCTGGTGTGCGAGTTCATCGGCAACGTCAACCTGTTTGACGGCCTGCTGGTGGAGGATGAGCAGGACCACGCCACCATCGCCTGCGCCGATCTGGAGCAACCCATCTATGTGGGCCACGGCATCAGCTCCCGCGCCGAAAACAAGAAGGTGACCTACGCCCTGCGGCCGGAAAAACTGCTGATGAGTCTGCAAAAGCCGGAGGAGATCGAGCACCCGGACTTCAACTGGACCAAGGGTGAGGTCTATGACATCGCTTATCTGGGCGGTCACTCGGTTTATCACATCCAGCTGCCCTCGGGCAAAATCGTTCAGGCTTTCATCGCCAATGCCGAACGCCACGGCAAGCGGCCAACCTGGGATGACCAGGTGTTCCTCTACTGGGAAGATGACAGCGGCGTGGTGCTGCAATCATGAAGTTCTTGCAACGACTGAAGCGGGTCGGGGGGCGCCGACTGGTGATTGGCATCCCCTTCTTCTGGCTGTTCCTCTTCTTCCTGCTGCCCTTCGTCATCGTGGTGAAGATCAGTTTTGCGGAAGCGGATGTGGCGATCCCGCCCTACACCGACGTGGTGAGCTGGGCCGACAATCAGCTCACCATCCTGCTCAACATGGGCAACTACCTGCTGCTGCAGGAGGATGAGCTCTATATCGCGGCCTATCTGGGCTCCCTCAAGATGGCCTTCGTCAGCACTTTGCTCTGCCTGCTGATTGGCTATCCGATGGCCTACTCCATCGCTCGGGCTAACAAGGAGACCCAGACCGTTCTGCTGCTGCTGATCATGATGCCGACCTGGACCGCGATTTTGATTCGGGTCTATGCGTGGATGGGGATCCTCAGCAACAACGGACTGCTCAACAGCGTTTTGCTGGGGATCGGGGTGATCGACGAGCCGCTGCAGATCCTCAACACCAACCTGGCGGTCTATATCGGCATCGTTTACTCCTACTTGCCCTTCATGGTGCTGCCGCTCTACGCCAATCTGGTCAAACACGATCAGAGCCTGCTGGAGGCTGCTTCCGATCTGGGGGCCCGCAACCTGACCCGGTTCTGGCAGATCACGGTACCGCTCTCCAAGAACGGCATTATCGCCGGCTGCATGCTGGTGTTCATTCCGGTGGTGGGGGAGTTCGTTATTCCGGAAATGCTGGGCGGCCCGGAGACCCTGATGATCGGCAAGGTGCTGTGGCAGGAGTTCTTCAACAACCGCGACTGGCCGGTTGCCTCTGCGCTGGCGGTAGTGATGCTGGCGGTGCTGATCATTCCGATCATCCTCTTCAACCGTAACCAGGCCAAAGAGCTGGAGGGCAAGGCATGATGAAGCGTTTCGGTTTTGCCAAACTGATGCTCTGGCTGGGGCTGCTGTTTATCTACCTGCCCATGATCATCATGGTGATCTACTCCTTCAACGCCTCCAAGCTGGTGACGGTGTGGGGTGGCTGGTCGCTCAAGTGGTATTTCGGCCTGCTCGACAACAAGCAGCTGATCGGATCTGTGTTCCGCTCGCTGGAGATCGCTTTTTACACCGCGATCGCCGCGGTGGCGCTGGGGACGGTGGCGGCCTTCGTGCTGACCCGTATTCCCCACTTCCGTGGTCGCACCCTGTTCGGCGGCATGGTGACGGCGCCGCTGGTGATGCCCGAGGTGATCACCGGTCTGTCGCTGTTGCTGCTGTTCGTGGCCATGGCCCAGCTGGTGGGCTGGCCCGCCGAGCGGGGCATGCTGACCATCTGGATCGCCCACACCACCTTCTGTACCGCCTACGTGGCGATCGTGGTGTCGGCGCGGTTGCGGGAGCTGGATCTCTCCATCGAGGAGGCGGCGATGGATCTTGGCGCCAAGCCGTGGAAGGTGTTCTTCCTGATCACTATCCCGATGATCGCCCCCTCGCTGGCGGCAGGCGGCATGATGTCGTTCGCCCTGTCGCTGGATGATCTGGTGCTGGCGAGCTTCGTCTCCGGCCCGGGCTCGACCACCTTGCCGATGGAGGTCTTCTCGGCGGTGCGGCTCGGGGTGAAACCCGAGATCAACGCGGTGGCCAGCCTGATCCTGCTGTCGGTATCGCTCTTTACCTTCGGCAGCTGGTATCTGATGGCCAGGGCGGAGAAGCGCCGTCGTGCCGAGATCGCCATGACCACCCAGATGCAGGCCGTGGTCTGACGGCATGATAAGATCCGCCTACTCTCGTCAACCTGGAGGATGAGTATGCGGATCTCCCTTTTTAGCGGTCGTGGCACCGAGCTGGTGCCGGGCCTCACCAGTGCCATTCACAAGCAACCGATCTCTGCACCAGTTCGCTGTACCTTTGCCGGTCTGGAAGGGGATGAGCAGTGTGACCTGCACCACCACGGTGGCCCGGATCGGGCGCTCCACTACTATCCTGCCGATCACTATCTCTGGTGGCAGACCTGGCAAACCGCGCTGGGCTTGCCAGCGCCACGTACATCCTGGCAACCTGCCGCCTTTGGCGAGAACCTCTCCGGTATCGGGCTGACCGAGGTGCAAGCCTGCATTGGCGATGTCTATCGACTCGGCGAGGCGCTGATCCAGATCAGCCAGCCGAGATCCCCCTGTTTCAAGCTCAACCAGCGCTTTGGCTATGGCCAGATGTCGCAGGTGATGCAACTGAATGGCCGTTGTGGCTGGCTGCTGCGGGTGCTGGAGGAGGGGATTGTGTCGCCGGAGTCGGCCATGGAGCCGGTAGACAGACCCTATCCCGAACTGACGGTGAAGCGCACGGCGGATATCCTGTTCAATCAGGTGCGCAATGAAGCGGATCTGCTGATGTTGCTGGAGAATCCGGCCCTTTCCCCCAACTGGCGCCAGCATGCAGCCGACTGGCTGGAGCATGGCACTGTGGCTGACTGGCAGCGCCGTCTGCTGGGACCAGCATCCCTGCGCCTGGCCTGACGGCCGGTTGCCGGAATGTCACCAGCTGGCTGCTGCTCGGTAAACGGATGAAAAGAGTGCTGAATAGTTGAGCGAGCAGCACTTTTTTTCCTGCAAAATGCAAAAAAGGCTTGTGTCAGGTCGGGGCTTTCGGTAAATTCCCGTCCCGCAGACATCGGTGTGTAGCGCAGCTTGGTAGCGCACTTCGTTCGGGACGAAGGGGTCGGAGGTTCGAATCCTCTCACACCGACCAAATTTGAAAAGGCCGCTCAATAGAGCGGCCTTTTTGCATTTTCCTTCCAGTTACTAGGTTTTTCATTAGCTGCTGACCTGTTACCTGGCCAAGTGATCTGACTTGATGTATGCAGGGTCGAAGCAAGCCCACAGACATTAAAAGGGCCACCGCTCGGTGGCCCATCGGTGGAGTCTGATCCTGACTCCGGCACTCTAGATTGTGGCAATCTCGCTATGGGTCTTGTCTATGGTGCCCTCCTTGCGCGCCAGGCGCTTACTCAGATATGCCAGTGCTGATGCCGCAAAGCCTTGAAACTGTGTTGAGGCAGCAAGGCCGCGTGCTTGGGGTACTCACTAATGAAATGTTCTATTCCCTCCATCAGTTGTGCACGTAATGAAATCACGGGCTCATGCCAAGCTTGCAGGCATAAATGGCCGGGGATCAACTGCTCCTGATAATCTTCCAGCAGCTGTTCTGGCCAGGGTTCAATACCGGAATTGCGTTGCAGCAAATAGTGGGCGGCGGGTTCACGGGCATAAATGAACTGAATTTGGGCCAGATCGCGTTGGCTTAGCGTTTGACTGTTGATGTGACAGGTCAAATATTTTCCCGTCTTCAGGTCCAGAAAGTGACCGCGTTGCCGACAGGGGACGATGCGATACCAAGGCAGGGGTGAGGAGAGAGAATACCCCTCAAGCTCCTGTTCCAACCAGTGGCGACACTCGGGTGTCTGCACCTCGTCGAGCATGGACTCGAGCTGTGTCAACAAGGCTCTGGATGGTTTGATGGCCAGCTTCGCACTCATCGCCTGCAATCCTCCCTCTGCACACAATCCCGACTATCAGTATGGACCTTGTTCGGCCAGAGGGGGTAAGGAATCTAATGATTAAAAGTAGATTAGCCGCGTGGTTTTTATGCACTAACTTGGTTCAACCCACCAGATAGGTACCAGTGCCGAAGGCGATGTGGGTGCCCTCTTCGTTGTGCAGCTCCATCCGGGCGACGGCCACCTTGCTGCCAGCCCGGATTATGTGGGCGGTGGCGATAAACTCGTTGCCGCGTCCCGGGCGCAGGTAATCCACCCGCAGATCTATGGTGCCGAGGCGAGCGAAGCGCTCCTTGAGATAGCTGGGGGAGAACTCCTCCAGCTCGTCGATGCAGGAGGCGGCGACGATCATGCCGCCCGCCACATCCAGCAGCGTGGCGGTGACACCGCCGTGCAGGATGTTGTGGAAGGGGTTGCCGATTAGCTTCTCGTCCATCTTGATGCGCAGTTCCACCTTGTCGAAGTCGTAGTGGGTCACCTGCATGCCGATCAGCTTGTTGAACGGCATCTTCTCGGCAAACAGGTTGGCAATGCCACTGAGCGCCATCTTCTTGAGCATCTGTTTCATTCTCTGATCCCAATCCTTGTCATCAAAGCCGAGTAAAAACTCCAGCCAGTCTGCAACAGTTCCTTAACAGTCGCAATGGCAGGTTTATTGTGGGCGGCGGCTGCTTTAGAATGGCGACCCCAAAGGAGAGCCCATGACCGCGATTGCCGAAACCCTGCCAGATCCTCAGCCAGAGAGTCCGCTTGCCCTGCTGCAGGCGGTCTTCGGCTATCAGCAGTTTCGGCCGGGTCAGCTCGAGATCATCGAGCAGATCGTCGCGGGGCGCGATGCGCTAGTCCTCAAGCCCACCGGTGGCGGCAAGTCGCTCTGCTACCAGATCCCGGCACTGCTGCGGCCCGGGCTCGGTGTGGTGGTCTCTCCCCTAATTTCGCTGATGAAGGATCAGGTCGACAGCCTGCGCGCCAACGGCGTAGCGGCGGTCTACATCAACTCGGCCCTCAGTCGGGAGGAGATGATTCAGAACTTCGCCGCCATGCGTCGCGGCGAGATCAAGCTGGTCTATGTCTCCCCCGAGCGACTGTTGCAGCACGAGTTTATGGACCGGCTGGCCGAGCTGCCGCTCGGGCTGTTCGCCATCGACGAGGCGCACTGTGTCTCCCAGTGGGGCCACGATTTCCGGCCTGAGTATGCGGCGCTGGGGCGGCTCAAACAGTGGTTCCCGCAGGTGCCTGTGGTGGCGCTGACCGCCACCGCCGACGAGGCGACCCGCAGCGACATGCTGCACCGGTTGGAACTCAACGATCCCTTTATTCACACCGCCAGCTTCGATCGTCCCAATATCCGCTACAGCCTGGTGGAGAAGTTCAAGGCGGCCGAGCAGCTGCTGCGCTACGTGCAGAGCCAGAAGGGCAACTGCGGCATCGTCTACTGCTCCAGCCGCAACCGGGTGGAGGAGGTGGCCGAGCGGCTATCCCGCCACGGCTGCAAGGCCGCGCCCTATCATGCGGGGCTGCCGCTCGAGCAGCGCCAGCAGACCCAGGATGCCTTCCTCAAGGACGACATCGAGATAGTGGTGGCGACGGTGGCGTTCGGTATGGGCATCGACAAACCCAATGTGCGCTTCGTGGTGCACTACGACATCCCGAAGAACATCGAATCCTACTATCAGGAGACCGGCCGCGCTGGGCGCGATGGCACCCCCGCCGAGGCGCTGCTGCTCTACGATCCTGCCGATATCGGCCGGGTGCGCCGTCTGCTCGACAACATCGAGAATCCCCAGCAGTTGCAGGTTGAGCAGTACAAGCTCAACGTGATGGCCGCCTTCGCCGAGGCGCAGACCTGCCGCCGTCAGGTGCTGCTCAACTACTTTGGCGAGTACAACGACAAGCCGTGCGGCAACTGCGATATCTGCCTCGATCCGCCCAAGAGCTATGACGGCACTGAAGATGCCCAGAAGGCGCTCTCCTGCGTCTGGCGGGTGGGGCAGAATTTCGGGGTGGGTTATGTAGTGGAAGTGCTGCGCGGGTCGCTGAACCAGCGCATCAAGGATCACGGCCACGACAAGCTGTCGACCTACGGCATCGGCAAGGATCAGAGCCACGAATACTGGATGAGCGTGATCCGCCAGCTGATCCACAAGGGGCTGCTGACCCAGAACATCACTCGCAATCTGGTGCTGCAGTTGACCGAAGCGGCCCGTCCGGTACTGCGTGGCGATGTGAAGCTGGAACTGGCGGTACCCCGCCTGCAGCCCATCTCCAGCCGCAAGGAGAAGCGCAACGGCCTGCTCGACAATGCCAACTATGACAAGCGGTTGTTCAAGGAGTTGCGCGGCCTGCGCAAGCAGATTGCCGAGGATGAAGAGGTGCCGCCCTACGTGGTGTTCAACGATGCGACCCTGGTGGAGATGGCTCAGCTGATGCCGATGACCGAAGACGAGATGCTGGCTATCAACGGTGTCGGGCACCGCAAGCTGGAGCGCTTTGGCGAAGCCTTTATGGATCTGATCATCGACTACTGCCGTCGCTAGGGTCGATTAGGCAGCCTAATCGACCACGGTAAGCGCGGCTCGGAAGAACCTGGGGTCAGACGCGAGGTTATTTCAGGCTGGCGTAGAAGGCCGCCAGATTGTCGATATCCGCATCGGTCAGCGGCGCCATGAAGGGGTCCATCAAGGGCTCTTTGCGAGTGCCATCCTTGAAAGCTTTCAACTGTTTCACCAGATAGGCGGCATTCTGACCCGCCAGATGGGGATAGTTGGGGATCATCGCCTTGCCTTCCACCCCGTGACAGGCGGCACAGACCGCCGCCTTGGCCTTGCCTGCCTCGATATCTGCAGCCTTGGCCTGATGACCCCACGCCAGTGCCAGCAATGGTAGGGCATATACCCATTTTTGCATCTTCTTCTCCTTGAATTGAAAAATGATGGTCGCCAGTTAGCGCAAGCATGGCTGACGGCAGTATAAAGAGTGACACGAGCATACGCAGGGACGAATGGCACAACCATGAAGTTGATCAACACTTTTGCGACCGAGTTGCCCTGGGCCTGTGAACCCGTGGCCCCCCAGCCGTTGCAGCAGCCCCGGTTGCTTCATCTCAACCGGGCTTTGCTGGATGAGTTGGGGCTGGGAGGCGTCAGCGAGGCTGACTGGATCGCCTGTTGTGGCGAGGGAAAGGTGCTGCCCGGTATGCAGCCGGTAGCGCAGGTCTATGCCGGCCATCAGTTCGGGGGTTATAGCCCCCGGCTTGGAGATGGTCGCGCGCTGCTGCTGGGTGAGCAGCTGGCGCCGGATGGCCAGCGCTGGGATCTCCACCTGAAGGGGGCGGGTAAAACTCCGTTCTCCCGTTTTGGTGACGGCCGCGCCGTGCTGCGCTCGAGCATTCGCGAATATCTCGCCTCCGAGGCGCTCCATGCCCTCGGCATCCCGACCACGCGGGCGCTGGTATTGGTGGGGAGTCAGGAGCCCGTTTATCGCGAGCGGGTTGAGACCGGGGCGACCGTGCTGCGCACCACCCCCAGCCATCTGCGCTTCGGCCATATCGAGTATTTCGCCTGGAGCGGGCAGGGGGAGAAGATCCCGCCACTCATCGACTATCTGCTGCGCTACCACTTCCCCGAGCTGGAGAGTGGCGCCGAACTGTTTGCCGAAGTGGTGCGCCGCACCGCTCGGTTGATTGCCAAATGGCAGGCGGCGGGCTTCTGTCACGGGGTGATGAATACCGACAACATGTCGCTGCTCGGCCTGACGCTGGATTACGGCCCCTACGGCTTTATCGATGCCTACGTGCCGGACTTTGTCTGCAACCACTCGGATCCGGCGGGCCGCTACGCGCTGGATCAGCAGCCTGCGGTCGGTTACTGGAATCTGCAAAAACTGGCGCAGGCGCTGGCTGGCCATGTAGACGGTGATGCGCTGGCTGCAGCGTTGGCCCAGTACGAGCAGCAGCTGATGCTGCACTACTCCGAACTGATGCGGGCCAAACTCGGACTGGCGGTGTGGGAGGAGGATGACCCGGCGTTGTTCCGTGAGTTGTTCCGGTTGCTGGCGGCCCACAAGGTGGATTACCACCTGTTCCTTCGCCGTCTCGGTGAGGTGACGCAAGAGGGGGCGTGGCCTGCATCTCTGCTGGTCCTGTTGCCTGAACCACTGGGTTGGCAGGCGTGGCTGGAGCGCTATCGGGCGCGGCTAATGCGCGAAGGCAGCGAGGATGTCGTGCGCAAGGCGCAGATGGATGCCATCAATCCCAAGTATGTGCTGCGTAATGCGCTGGCCCAGCAGGTGATAGAGGCCGCCGACGCAGGGGATATGCAGCCGTTCGGGCGGCTGTTCGCCGCCTTGCAGCGCCCCTATGATGAACAACCCGAATATGAGGATCTCGCCACCCCGACTCCGGCATGGTATTGCGGTGGTGAGCTCTCCTGCAGTAGCTGAGAGACAGGGAATGAGTTGGCAAATCAAACAGGTAGATAGCGAAGCTGGCGTGGTGACGCTGGATTGTCCGGCACTCGACTGGGACACGTTCCCGCTGTTGGCGCAGGCCTTGCTGCGAGAGTGGGAGCTGCAGCCGCTCGAGCAGGATGCGGGGGCCGACCGCCATAGCTGGTTGCTGGTGTTTGAAGGGAGCCAGTTTCGGCTGGAGTACGAACACTACAGCGGCTGCTGGCTGGAGGCGGTGCGCCCGGCGGATCGGGAGGCGCTGCTCTGGCTCGCCAGACAGCACAAGGCGTGACTATCGCCCACAAGGCCTGCTCTGCCGCTGGCCAACCTGGACAAGCGTAATCGCATAAAGATTGAACTATCGGTTTGGGGGCGTATAATCTTGCCCCTCGATTATCGCCAATGGTGGCGATATGGGTTCCCTAACCCCATTAACCAAAAAGGTCACAAGATGAATCTGACCCCTGCGCAGTACCAAACGGCGCTCGTTCGCCTGTCGTTGTTCCACATCCTGATCATTGCCAGCAGCAACTATCTGGTGCAGCTGCCGATCACCGTGTTTGGCTTCCATACCACCTGGGGGGCGTTCAGCTTCCCATTTATCTTCCTGGCGACCGACCTGACGGTGCGGATCTTCGGTGCCGGTCTGGCACGCAAGATTATCCAGACCGTGATGCTGCCTGCGCTGGCAGTCTCCTATGCGCTCTCCGTGCTCTTCTTCGAAGGGAGCTTCCAGGGCGTTGGTCATCTGGCCGAATTCAATCTGTTCGTGGCGCGTATCGCGCTGGCCAGCTTTATGGCCTATCTGGTAGGGCAGTTCATGGATGTGGTGGTGTTCAACCGCCTGCGTCTGCTCAAGCAGTGGTGGATTGCGCCAGCGGCCTCCACCCTGTTCGGTAATCTGGTCGATACCATCGCTTTCTTCAGTGTGGCCTTCTGGCGCACCACAGATCCTTTCATGGCAGAGCACTGGGTCGAGATCGCAACCGTCGATTACGTATTCAAGTTGCTGATAAGCCTTGGTTTATTCGTGCCACTCTACGGTGTCTTGTTGCGCTACCTCAGCCGCAAGCTGGTGGGCGAGGCCGGATTATCCAGCCTGCAAACGGCCACCCGGCAAGCCTGACGAGATTGACCACCCTTCGCGGTGGTCAATTTTTTTGCACTTTCTGCAAATAGCGCTTGCCTAGTTAAATGAGAATGATTATTGTTAACTTGTTTTCCGGGAAAGACTTCATTCGTTCCAACGTGATGGACTTCTTGTGAAGGCACGACATTGCTCACATTGCTTCCAGTTAAGGGCCAGTTTATCTGGCCCTCTTTTTTTGTCATTTTTCAGCAAGTTGCAGGCATAAAAAACGGGAGCCAAGGCTCCCGTCGTCACGCTGTTTGTGGCTTACTCGATATCGAGTGCCTCGGGGGAGAGGATCACCCCTGTGGTATCGGCGTAGAGATGGTCGTCAGGCAGGAAGGTCACGCCACCGAAGTTGACCGGCAGATCGGTCTCCCCTACATCCTTGCTGTCGGCACCGACCGGAATGGCTGCCAGTGCCTGAATGCCGATGTCCAGATCTTCCAGAATATCGACTTCGCGGACGCAGCCGTAGCAGACAATCCCTTCCCAATCGTTCTCTGCCGCCGTGGTGGCGATGTCGCTGTCGATCAGAGCTCGGCGCATGGAGCCACCGCCATCGATCAGCAAGACGCGTCCCAGTCCGTTCTCTTTGACGAGTTCACGGATCAGGCCATTCGATTCGAAGCATTTGACGGTGGTGATGACGCCGCCGAAAGAGGCGCGGCCGCCGAAGGAGCAGAGCATGGGTTCAAGCACATCCACCATGTCCTGATAGATGTCGCACAGTTCAGAAGTATTGTATTCCATAGTGTCAAATCCACGGCTGGAAACAGGTGCAACCAGTATAAGGAGTGGGTGTGGCATTTCAATGAATATTCCTTGCACAGATCACCTGTCGCCGCTTTTCTGCATAAGCTCAATGCAGTTCACTGCCAGTTTGCGAGAGGTCTATCGTGCTTATCCGTCATAAGTTGATCCTGAATACCGTGCTGGTTGCCGTTGCCATGCTGGTACTGAGCGGCCTGTTTATCTACTCCAGCCAGGTGCACCGTCACCTGACCGAAGCCCAGCGCAATATCGACCAGCTGGAGATCGCCATGCTCAACCTGCGCCGGGCCGAGAAGGATTTTCTGATCCGTAAGGATATGACCTTCGTCGAGCGCTTCAATCAGGGGCTGTCTGACTTTCACCTGCACAACCGGGAGCTGGTGACCGATGACAATCTGGCGGCCGTCGAGGGGGAGCTGACCAGACTGGATCAGCAGATCAGCGGCTATGGCAAAGCCTTCAACGATCTGGTGGCCCAGCAGCAGAAGATTGGTCTGGGGCCGGAGGAGGGGCTCTATGGCAAGCTGCGGGCGGCGGTGCATGAGGTGGAGAATGGGCTCAAGCAGCTGGATCAGCAGGGGTTGCTCATCACCATGTTGCAGCTGAGGCGGGCGGAGAAAGACTTCATGCTGCGCTCCGATATCCAGTATCTGGAGCGTTTTGAGACCTTGCACAAGAGTTTTCAGGATAGTCTTGCCACTTTGCCGGAGGCGGATCGCGGCAAGTTGGAGCAGGCCAGCAAGCAGTACCGGCAGGACTTTGTGGCGCTGGTGCAGGGGATGCAGGTACTGGGGCTGAAAGAGGATGAGGGGCTGCGCAACCAGATGCGGGATCTGGTGCATCAGACCGAACAGGGGTTTGCCGCCGTCGATCAGCACATTGTCGCTGAGCTGGAGCGGCAGAGCGCTCGCCTCAACAGCCTGATGCTGGTCTGTGGCGGGGTGATTGTGGTGCTGATCGGCATCATGAGCGTGCTGCTGGGGCGCAGCATCGACCGTCCCATTACTCAGGTGAATGATACCGTCAACCGCATTCGTCAGGATAATGACCTGCGCCTGAAGATAGAGCTGCGCGGGGCCGATGAAATGGCCCAGCTGGCAGGCAATCTCGACGTGATGCTGGGCGGGTTTCGCAACCTGATTGGCGATGTGAAGCAGAGCGTGCACACCCTGACCGAAGCGGCGGATCACCTCTCGGCCAACGTCAAACGCACCAGTGAAGGGGCGGCGCGCCAGCTACAGGAGACCGACATGGTGGCGACCGCGTCCACCGAGATGGGCTCCACCATCGAAGAGATCGCCCGCAACACCGAGCAGGCGGCCAACAATGCGCAGGCGACCAACAACAAGGCGATGGAGGGGCGGGCTGCGGTCGAGAATACTGTCGAGCAGATCCGCTCGCTGGCGGGCAATCTGGAGAGCTCATCTCGCGAGGTGAGCCAGCTGCAAAAAGAGAGCGAGACCATCGGCTCCGTGCTTGACGTGATCCGTGGCATTGCCGAGCAGACCAACCTGCTGGCCCTCAACGCGGCTATAGAAGCAGCCAGGGCAGGGGATCAGGGGCGCGGCTTTGCGGTGGTGGCCGATGAGGTGCGTAATCTGGCCATCCGTACCCAGAAATCGACCCAGGAGATTGCCGGCATCATCAGCTCGCTGCAGAAACAGACCGGCAGCATCGTCGAGGTGATGGCAACCTGCCGCGAGCAGGGCAACCGCAGCTCGGATCAGGCCAGTACTGCAGGGGAGTTGCTGGGGCAGATCACTCAGGATGTTACCAACATCATGGATATGAGCACCCAGATTGCGGCAGCCATCGAACAGCAGAGTCTGGTGGCCAACGAGGTGAACCGCAACGTCAACAACATCCGTGACATCGCCCAGGAGTCGAGCATCATGGCGGAGGAAAATGCGAGATCCAGCGAGGGCCTCAACGAGCAGGCCCAGCTGCTCAACAAGGCGGTGGCAAAATATCGGGTTTAGTGAGCGGACTGGCATCCTTGTGAGGTTTTTACACCAGAGTGGCAATGATTTGATCGTAATGGCTGTTATTGGGGAAATTCGCTCATATAATCGCCGCCACTATGATGATTCGGAAGGATTCGATGGCAAAGTTGCTGGTGGCCGCATTCGGGCTGCTCTGTTCCTGTCTGGTGTTGGCAGGGCCGGCGCCTCAGGCTACCCCACTCAAGCCCGGTATGGAGCCGCTACTCAGCTGGTTCAACGGGGCCTTTACGAGCCGGGAGCAGGCCAGTTACGACAGCCGCTTTACCAGTGCCGAGCTGCGCCTGATGGAGATCTGGCCCGGCTATCAGGGCTATCGCTGGGTCTATGCCGAGCAGTACCTGAGTCTGCGCTCCGTCCGTCCCTTCCGCCAGCGCATCTATCGCTTCTCCCCCGCCCCTGACGGGCGGATCCTGATGGCAGAGCTGACCATGCCCCGTGCCACCGATTTTGCCGGTGCCTGGCATGATCCCGCCCTGCTCGACAGTCTGACCCCGCAGCAGCTCTCCTTGCGCCACGGTTGCGAGATCTGGCTGACACGCACTCCCTCCGGCGAATATGCCGGTCACACCCGGGTGGGCCATTGCTCCACCGATTTTGGCGGTGCCACGACGCTGGTGCAGCATATCTGGATTGGCCCCGACAGTGTCAGACTGCTGGATCGCGCCTATGACAACGCAGGGAGCCCGCGCTGGGGCAGCCCTGGTGAGGGGTATGTCTATTTGCGTCGTTCCAAAGGATTTGGCCAGTAGGGGAGAGTGCGTCTGGCTGCGGGAACATGAAGGATGAAAAACAGGGATCGTAAAAAAGGCGCCCGATGGGCGCCTTTTTCAGAATTCTTCAGAAGTAAAATTACTTCTTGGTGGTCATCGCACCGAAACGCTTGTTGAACTTGTCTACGCGGCCGCCGCTAGAAACTTCTTTCTGCTTGCCGGTGTAGAACGGGTGGCACTCGGAGCACACGTCCAGGTTCAGATCTTTACCGATGGTAGAGAAAGTGTTGATGACGTTACCGCAAGAGCACTTGGCGGTGATGGCTACGTAGTCAGGATGGATACCAGCTTTCATGGACAACCTCAATTAATAGGCCGTGTCGCCATCCGATCTCTTGTCGGACACCACACGATTGTTGAACACAGTTTCAAAGGCTGCGAATAATATAGGAAATGCCTGAGATCAGGCAAGTGGCTTCGCAGAAAAAATAGGCAACCCCTGGTGAATTCTTCCCAAACGCTGGATCTGGTTCGTGTCGCTGTCCCGGTACCGTTACGCCGTCACTTCGACTATCTCTCTCCCCTGCCGTTACCTGCCCCCGGTTGCCGGGTCGAGATCCCTTTCGGTCCCCAGACCCTGGTCGGGCTGGTGGTGGATCATCCGGCTGACAGCCAGGTGCCCCGCAACAAGCTCAAGCCCATCAAACGGGTATTGGACACGGCTCCGGTGCTGGGGCCGGATATTTTGGCGCTGATGAACTGGAGCGCCAGCTACTACCAGCATCCGCTGGGGGAGGTGCTGCCCCACGCCCTGCCGGTGCTGGTGCGCAAGGGGGAGCCTGCCGCTTATCGTGAACTGGAGTTCTGGTTTGCCACCGAGGCTGGCATGGCCATCGACCTTAACGAGCTCAAGCGGGCGGCCAAGCAGCAGCAAGCGCTCGCCTTGCTGCGCAAGGGGCCGCAGACCCCCTCCGCCCTCAAGCAGGAGGAGATCCAGGGCGCAGCTCTCACCGCGCTGGAGAAGAAGGGGCTGCTGGAGAAGCGTTCGCTGGAGCCGAGCCACGATGGCGATTGGGCTGCCCGCTTCGAGCCGGGGGAGGGGCTGCGCCTCAATGGCGAACAGGCGTTGGCTGTCTCTGCCGTTACCAGCCAGAGCGACAAGTTCGGCGCCTTCCTGCTGGATGGCATCACAGGTTCCGGCAAGACCGAGGTCTACCTGAGCATCCTCGAGCCGTTGCTCAAGGCGGGCAAGCAGGCACTGGTGATGGTGCCGGAGATCGGCCTTACCCCGCAGACCATCAACCGCTTTCGCCGCCGCTTCAACGTGCCGGTGGTGGCGATGAACTCCGCCATGAACGACAGGGAGCGGCTCGATGCCTGGCTCGCCTGTCGCGACGGCGGTGCCGCCATCCTGATCGGCACCCGCTCTGCGGTGTTCACCCCGTTTCACAACCTCGGCATCATTATCATCGACGAAGAGCACGACGGCTCTTTCAAGCAGCAGGACGGTTTTCGCTACCACGCGCGGGATCTGGCGGTGATGCGGGCTCATCGTGCCGGTATCCCCATCCTGCTTGGCTCGGCCACCCCGTCGCTGGAGACATTGCACAACGCCCGCACCGGCAAGTATCACCATCTCACCCTGACTCGCCGTGCCGGTAACGCCCAGACCGCCCGTCAGGTGATCCTGGATATCAAGAACGTGCGGCTGCAGGCCGGGCTCTCCCCCCAACTGGAGCAGCTGATGGCAGAGCATCTGGCGGCGGGCAATCAGGTGATGCTGTTTCTCAACCGCCGTGGCTATGCCCCGGCTCTGATCTGCCACCAGTGCGGCTGGAGCGCCGCCTGCGAGCGTTGCGATGCCTGGTACACCTGGCATCAGGCCGGACGACGGCTGCACTGTCACCACTGTGACAGCGTGCGCCCGTTGCCACACCACTGCCCCGAGTGTGGCAGCAACGAGCTGATCGGATCGGGAGTGGGCACCGAACAGCTGGAACAGCTGCTTACCACGGTGTTCCCGCAATATCCGGTAGTGCGCATCGATCGGGACAATACCCGCCGCAAGGGGGAGCTGGAGACCCATCTCGGCGACATCAAGGCGGGCAAGTACAAGATCCTGATCGGCACCCAGATGCTGGCCAAGGGCCACCACTTTCCGGACGTGACGCTAGTGGGTCTGCTGGATGTGGATGGTGCCCTGTTCAGCGCCGATTTTCGCGCCGCCGAGAAGCTGGCCCAGCTCTACACCCAGGTGGCGGGCCGTGCCGGTCGCGCCAGCAAACCCGGGCTGGTGGTGCTGCAGAGCCACCATCCGGAGCACGCCCTGCTGCAGGATCTGACCCAGAACGGTTACGGCCATTTCGCCGATACGGCGTTGAAAGAACGCCGTCTGCTGGGGCTACCGCCGTTCAGCTATCAGGGGCTGTTCCGCGCCGAGGCCAACGGTCGTGACGAGGTGCAGCTGTTCCTCGCCCGCCTCGCCGATACCCTGCGCAGAGCCCGCTATCCCCACGTTCAGGTGCTGGGGCCCATCAGCGGCTTTATGGAGCGCAAGGCGGGCAAGTTTCGCATGCAGTTGCTGGTGCAGGGGCCGAATCGGGCACCGCTGGCCCAACTGTTGGATTGGGCGGTTAAGGAGCTGGAAGGCTGGCCCGAGACCAAAAGGGTGCGCTGGAGTCTGGATATCGACCCCACCGAGCTGAGTTGATGGCACCGGCGCCGGTCGCTGGCAGTTATCGTCAGCGACCGATGGGTGATTTCATTTCAAGGCTCAGACCCGCAGATCGATCTGCTGCACCCAGCCTCCTTTACCCTGTTCGGTGAGATAGAGGCCGGATTGGCGCAGCACCCCCTGACTGCCGCTCTCCCCCAGATGGTTGAAGGGGGTGTCGAGGGGGCGCAGCAGGATGGCGCCGATCCCCAGTTCGACCAGTGCGATAGGTGCGTGCTCCGGATGCCAGAACTGCAGGGCTGAAAACTGGCTATCCCCCTCATCCAACACCCCGTTGCCATCCTCATCCAGGGTGGCCAACTCGCCGAAGCCATTGCCGGAGCGGGCCCCGAACAACTCGCCGCCATCGTCTATGGTGCCGTTGCCATTGCGATCCAGCGCCACAAAGCCGCTCCCTTCACTCAAGCCCGGCAGGCTATCCTCTTTGCCATCCTGATCGATATCGAAAGTGACCCGAGCCTCGGTCAGGTCGGCGATCTTGCCATCCAGACTGAGTACCAGCGGATCCTTGAGGGCATTGAGGGTGGTGCGCCGCTGGCTCACCTCCAGCTGGCGCCAGTCGAGCACAAAGCCGAGATCGAGCTGAATAGTCTGACCATCCCGAGTCGCTACGCTGGCCGATGCCACCACGTTGAGTTGCTCCTGTTGCAGCAGGGTGTCAGTCACCTCCACCAGTTGATCCGGCTCGGCGGCTTGAGCCGCGGCATCTCCTTGGGTCACTCCATCACCTCCCTCTTCGGAGGGGTTGATCGGCTTGGGCAGCTCGATTTCGTGGCCCAGCATCGCCTCGATCATCAGCTTGATCAGCCGCTGGCGGTTATCCAGTCCATCGTCGGGAATACCATCCTGCTCTTTGCCGACGTCCGCTGCTGGCGGGGCGGGAGGTGTTGCCGCTTGCTGGCTGGCGGCCGATTGCCTCGTGGTTTGCAGCGTCAGGGCGCTGGTGAGAGTCAGGGTGCTGCTGCGTTCGCCGGCCGCAGCCGCGTTGTTGTCCTCCGGTGGATTGACGACGGGTGGCACTGGCGCAAGATTGCGCACCTTGCGGCTCTGGGTCTGTTGTTGCCGGTATTGCACCTCCCCCTGGAGGTCGTAGTGATCGATGCGCATACGTTCGCCCTCGGCGCTATACATCTGGTCAGTTATCGACCAGCGAATGAGCAGGGCTTAACACCAAATCGGACTAATCAGGGAGGTGGTTAGTACTAGGTTGCAAGGTGGTGGCGTGGCAGGATGGCAAGAGACTGGATAGTGGCGCTCTAGTTGAACATTTTCAGGTAGCGCTGCGCACTCTGGCTGACAAGCGGCATCGGTGAGGATAGGGAGAATTACATGAGAAATTGTCTGGTGATGGGGGCGGCAGGCTATATCGGTTCCTATCTGGTGCCCCACCTGCAAACGCTGGGCTACAGGGTGATTGCCGGGGCGCGCCGTCCCTGCCGCTTGCCTGAGGGAGTCGAGTTTCGCCTCGCCGACAGCCTCAAGCCGATCACCTTGCTGCCTGCGCTGGCGGGCATCGATACCGTCTTCTATCTGGTGCATGCCATGGGGGCGGGGGCCGATTTTCACCGGTTGGAGCAGCAGGGGGTGAAGAACTTCGCTGCCGCTGCCCGCGCCGCCGGGGTGCGCCGCATCATCTATCTTGGGGCGATCCAGCCGGAGCAGTGCAACAGCCGTCATCTCAACTCCCGCCGCCACTGTGGCGAGCTGTTTCGTGACTCCGGCGTACCGACGGTGGAGCTGCGCGCCGGCATCATCATCGGGCCCGGTTCGGCGGCGTTCGAGGTGATGCGGGATCTGGTGTTCAACCTGCCGATGATGGTGACGCCCAAATGGGTGCGCTCGCGCACGCCGCCGATTGCGCTGTCCAACCTGTTGCACTATCTGGGCGGGCTGGTAGAGGCAGACGAGGTGGATGGGCTCATCTTCAACGCGGTCGGCCCCGAGCTGCTCAGCTATCAACAGCAGTTGCAGAAGTTCGCCGCCCATATCGGCAAGCGCTGCCCCATCATTCCCATCCCGTTTCTGAGTCCGCGCCTCTCCGCCTGGTGGCTGCAGTTTGTTACCTCGGTGCCGCAACCGGTGGCCAAGGCGCTGGTGGGCGGTCTCAAGCACGATATCCCGGCCGACGACGGCCCACTGCGTGCCTTGCTGCCGCAGACCCTGCTCAGCTTCGACGAGGCGCTGGCGGAGAGTCTGGCGCTGGAGCAGAAACTGGGTGCCGAGCAGCAGGGGCAGGAGACGCCGCTCGGCCTGCGTTGGCGCCATCCCGAATATGGCTTCTATGACCGTACTGCCAGCGGCGATGCCATCTGTCTCGCCTCTCCCGAGGTGGTGTGGCAGGTGTTGCAGCAGCTGGGGGGTGAGCAGCGCTATTTCTACATGAATGAGCTGTGGGTGGTGCGCGAATGGATGGATCACCTGATCGGCGGCCCTGCCCGCACCCGTGGCCGCACCAATCCCGATCGCTTCGTGAAGGGGGACATGCTCGACTCCTGGCAGATCCTCGGTGTGGATGAGGGGCGCAGGCTCGATCTCTTGTTCAACATGAAGGCCCCGGGCGTCGGGCGGCTGGAGTTCAACATCCTGCCGGAGGAGTCCGGGTTGACCCGTATCCGGGTCACCGCTCACTGGCACCCGCAGGGCGCCTGGGGGCTGGCCTACTGGCTCGCCATGCTGCCGTTTCACCTCTTCATCTTTCAGGGCATGACCGAAGCCATCGCCCGTCAGGCCGAAGCGAGAGCGGGTATCCCGGTGATGGATTAACCCCTCTTCACATCATTTCCGCTGATAGAGTGCCCCGTTCGGGGCACTTTTTATGCGGCGGCCATGCCCGGTTATGGCAGATAGTGGTAGGCGTCTCATGGCAAAGGCTGGCATCATGCCGCGGTCTTGTTTACCGCGGATAGATAATCAGTCAGAAAAAGAAGGGATTATGAAGAAAAAACCGTCAATTTTGGGGGGCGCCTGCATCATTGCCAGCGTCTGCGTGGGAGCCGGCATGCTCGGTCTGCCGAGTTCGGGGGCAGGGGCCTGGACCCTCTGGTCGGTGCTGGCGCTGACCGTCACCATGGTGATGATGACCCTCTCCGGCTGGATGCTGCTGGAATCCTTCCAGCACCACGATATGCGGGTCTCCTTCAATACCGTGACTCGCGAGCTGCTGGGGGAGAAGCTCAATCTCCTCAACAACCTCTCGGTCTACTTTGTTGGCGGCATTCTGCTCTACGCCTATATCACCTCCTCCGGTGCCATTCTGCAGGGGATACTGGGGATCGACAGCAAGCTTGCATCCGTGCTGTTCGTGGCGCTCTTCTCTGCGGTGGTGTGGCACTCGACTCGCGCCGTTGACCGTATTTCGGTGGTACTGATCGCCTTCATGATCCTCAGTTTCGCCCTCGGTGTGGCCGGGCTGCTCGGCAGTATCAAGCTGCCGACCCTGCTCGATCTGGCGGGCAGCGAGAGTCGCTACGCCCCCTATGCCATGGCGATGCTGCCGGTGGCGCTCACCTCGTTCGGCTATCACCACTCGGTGGCCTCCCTGCGTGCCTATTACCAGAACGAGCAGCAGGCCAGATGGGCCATTCTGGGGGGAACCCTGATCGCGCTGGCGCTCTACGTGCTCTGGCTGTTGGGGATCTTCGGCAACCTGCCCCGTCAGGATTTTGCTCCGGTGATTGCCAAGGGGGGTGACGTGAGTGTGCTGCTCTCCGCGCTTTCAGGGGTGATCGAATCGGAGAAGGTTGCCAGCGCCATCAACGGTTTCTCCATGGCGGCCATCCTCTCCTCCTTTATCGGAGTGGGGCTCGGGGTGTTCGACTATCTGGCTGATCTGTTCAAGTTCGACAACAGCCGCGCCGGTCGCTGCAAGACCTGGGCGGTCACCTTCCTACCGCCGCTGGTGCTCTCCCTGCTCTTCCCGTTCGGTTTCCTGCTGGCCATCGGCTATGCCGGTGCCGCCGCCACCATCTGGACCTGCATCATCCCGGCATTGCTGGTGCTGCGCACTCGGGCGCGGGCCGAGCGGGGCGAAGTGACCCCCCATTTCGTCACCCCCGGCGGCAAGCTGATGGCCTGGCTGCTGATCCTGTTCGGATTGGCGACCGCGCTGTTCCACTTCCTGTCGATGGCAAATCTGTTGCCGGTCTATCTGGGCAACTGAGTCAGGTCTACAGCTCTGACAGAAAGGGCGGCAAGGCCAACTTGCCGCCCTTTTTGCGCCATTTTTACCCCACGCAGCAGGATCTATAACTAAAGTGGTAGGCGTGAGTGGGGTAAGGTGCTGAAATAACTGGTCTGATCTGGCTGGCGGTAGCATGATCTGCTGGGAATGCCCCCTGCTTTCTTTTATGATCCCCGCCCTTCTGTGTGCCCCCTGTCGGCACCTCATTTGCACCAACCACATCGGGGTCCCCCATGTCCGATCTGCGTCAAGAAGCACTCGATTACCACGCCCTGCCTGTACCGGGCAAAATTGCCATCGCCCTGACCAAGCCTGCCGAAACCGCCCGCGATCTGGCGCTGGCCTACAGCCCGGGTGTTGCCGAGCCGGTGCGCGAGATCGCCGCCAACCCGGCCGATGCCTATCGCTATACCGGCAAGGGCAATCTGGTGGCCGTCATCTCCAACGGCACCGCCATTCTGGGTCTGGGCAATCTGGGGCCGCTGGCCTCCAAGCCGGTGATGGAAGGCAAGGCCCTGTTGTTCAAGCGCTTCGCCGGTATCGACGCCATCGACATCGAGGTGAAGCACGAGACCAGCCAGCAGTTCATCGACACGGTAGCGGCTATCGCCGATACCTTCGGTGGCATCAATCTGGAAGATATCAAGGCGCCGGAGTGTTTCGAGATTGAAGAGGCGCTGATCGCGCGCTGCGACATACCGGTGTTCCACGATGATCAGCATGGTACCGCCATCGTCACCGCCGCCGGTCTGCTCAACGCGCTGGAAGTGCAGGGCAAGCAGATCAGTGACAGCCGCATCGTCTGCATGGGGGCGGGGGCTGCCGCCACCGCCTGCATGGATCTGCTGATCAAGTGTGGCGCCAGAGCGCACAACATCTTCATGCTGGATCGTCAGGGTGTTATCCACACCGGCCGCAGCGATCTCAACAAGTACAAGCAGCGCTTCGCCAACGAGACCCCGTTGCGCACCCTGATGGATGTCATCGAAGGGGCGGATGTGTTTGTCGGTGTTTCAGGCCCCGACGTGTTGCCCGCCGAAGCGGTCGCCCTGATGGCGCCCAACCCGGTGATCTTTGCCTGCTCCAACCCGGACCCGGAGATCAAGCCGGCGCTGGCCCACGCGGTGCGCAGCGACCTCATCATGGGCACCGGCCGCTCCGACTACCCGAACCAGATCAACAACGTGCTCTGCTTCCCCTTCATCTTCCGCGGTGCCCTCGACGCCCGTGCCAGCCGCATCAACGATGCCATGAAGATTGCCGCGGTCGAGGCGATCCGTGCGCTGGCCAAGGAGCCGGTGCCGGTCGAGGTGCTGATCGCCGCCGGGGTGAGCGAGCTCGCCTTCGGCAAGGATTACGTCATTCCCAAGCCGATGGATGCCCGTCTGCTGCCGCGCGTAGCCCGCGCCGTGGCGCTGGCGGCGGTGGCCTCCGGCATTGCCCGCATCGAGCTGCCCGCGGACTACATGCTGTAATCCGGCGTTGCAAACGGCCCCATAGCGGGGCCGTTTTGATTTCTGCTTCTGACGACAGCCAGAGACGCCAGCCGGGCGACAGGTTGGGGTAGATGGAGGCAAATCGGGTACAAAGGTGGTCAAACAGCGCTCTCCTCTGACACAATATTGCCACTATGACGCTAACGAGAATCAAGATGCAGCAGCCTGTCAGCGGCCGTTTGGCCCACGTCCTCTCCTTCTTGCGCCATGATGGTCGCCACTTTGCCCAGTTTGTCTGGGGCCGTTTCCAGCAGGACAGATTGACGGTTACCGCCGGTTATCTGGCCTATGTCACCCTGCTTTCACTGGTGCCGATGATCGCAGTGGTCTTTGGCATGATGTCCGCCTTCCCGGTGTTCCAGAGCCTCAAGCAGGCGATGGAGCAGTTCGTCTACCACAACTTTGTGCCGACTGCGGGAGATATGCTCAAGGAGTACATCGACGGCTTCGTCGCCAATGCCACCAACACCACGGCAGTGGGGATTGGGGCGCTGGTGGTGGTGGCGTTGATGCTGATCTCCGCCATCGACAAGAACCTCAACTACATCTGGCGTTCGACCCAGGGCCGCCCGCTGGCGCAGGCCTTTGCCATGTACTGGATGATCCTCACCCTGGGGCCCGTGCTTATCGGGGCCAGTATCGCCATCTCCTCCTATATCTTCTCGCTGCGGCTGTTTGGCGCCGAGAGCCTGTTCGGCATCGGCTATCTGCTGTTGCGGGGTTTGCCGTTCCTCTTCTCGGTGCTCACCTTCCTGCTGGTCTATACCGTGGTGCCGAACTGCAAGGTGCGGCTGATCCACGCCTTTATCGGTGCGCTGGTAGCGGCGACCCTGTTCGAGCTGGCCAAGCGCGGCTTTGCCATCTACATCACCAACTTCCCCTCCTATCAGGCCATCTACGGCGCGCTGGCTACCATCCCGATCCTGTTTGTCTGGGTCTATCTCAGCTGGCTGGTGGTGCTACTGGGGGCTGAAACCACGGCCTGCCTCGGTGAATATGAGAAACCGGCGAGTGAGGAGCTTGGCTAAGCCATCGCCTTGCCCACCAGTTTATTGGTAGCATCGACGACCGCCCCTGCGAGGGGGCGGTCGTTCTGTTTTCAAAGGAGAGGGATGTGATTGCATTGATTCAGCGGGTCAGCGAGGCCAGCGTGACTGTCGAGGGGGAGGTGACCGGCGCCATCGGTCAGGGATTGCTGGTGCTGCTCGGGGTGGAGCAGGGGGATGATGAGGCCAAGGCCGACAAGTTGCTGCATCGGGTCAGTGGTTATCGCATCTTTCCGGATCAGGAGGGCAAGATGAACCTGAATGTCAGCCAGATCGGCGGCAGTCTGCTGGTTGTCTCCCAATTCACGCTGGCGGCGGATACCAAGCGAGGGATGCGTCCCAGCTTCTCCTGCGGTGCTCACCCGAGCGAGGCCGAGCGGCTCTATGACTACTTCGTGGCCAAGGCTTCCGCCAGCGGCATCCCGACCGAAACCGGCCGTTTTGCCGCCGACATGAAGGTGGCGCTGGTCAACGAGGGGCCGACGACCTTCTGGCTACAGGTCTGAGGATGTCTCGTCCCGCGGTGTGACGTGGACGATCACGTTGATAAGCCCCGCAACCGGATAGGGGGTGGCCGGGCCAATCCACTGTTCGATCAGTGTCAGGGCGTGGGTTAGCTCCAGTTCTGTGCGCGGCAGCAGGTTGATGACCAGAGTGCCGCAGAGGCGGGGAGCCAGCGCCCGGTAGAGCCGCTCCTGAAACAGCAGCAGCGGGTTGCCATCCTGACTGAAGAGATCGAGCAGGATGAGATCGTACTGCTGTTCGCTCTGCTCCAAAAAGGCGAGGGCATCGGCCTGATGGAGTGCCGGAGCAGCGCGTTCATCGCTCTCCTGATGCTGGAAAAACTGCTGATAAACGGTCAGCACCTCTTCGTCGAGGTCGACGCACTCGTGGCGGGCATCGGGCCAGCGTTGGCAGAGATGGCGAGTGAGATCGCCGCCACCCAGCCCCAGTTCGAGGATCTGCTCAGCCCGCTCCGGCAGCAGGCAGGCGATGACCCGCTGATGGGGCAGACAGAGGGTGGCGGGGTTGGCGAGCGACATGGCGGATTGCACCACGCCGTCTATCTCCAGCCAGCGGTGCTGGTCATTTTCCTGTACCGTGAGGCGGCGCTGGGGTTTGACGCTGAGGTGCAACAAGTGATCGGCTTGGTACGCTTGCAGATTGAAGTCCATGAATTTGCACGGCAAGATGGTTTCCGACCAGTGTAACTCAAGGATGAAACTATGTACCGGGTAGTCACCCCTCAAACGGCAGCCGAGCTGGATGCCTACTACCAGTTGCGCTGGGAACTTCTGCGTAAGCCCTTCAATCTGCCCGTCGGTTCCGAGCGGGACGAATACGACTCGGTCGCCATTCACCGGCTGATGCTGGCACCCGATGGTACCCCCATCGCGGTGGGCCGCCTCTTTATCGGCGGCGACGAGGCACAGATCCGCTTTATGGCGCTGCGGCCCGAATATCGCGGCCAGGGGCTGGGTGCCCAAATGGTGGAAGATCTCGAGCAGTTGGCCCGCAGCGAGAAGGTGAAACGGCTGGTGATGAACGCCCGTCAGGAGGCGGTGGAGTTCTATCGCAAGTGCGGTTTTCTCGAAGTGGGGGGTGGCCCTGTCTCATTTGGTCGCATTCCCCATCGCCAGATGATCAAATCCCTGAGCCCGTTGCAGACTATCCAGTACCGGCCGGAGTGGTGTCAGGATCTCACCACCCGCTGGTCACGCGGGGTGCCCATCAGCGAGAAGATGGGGATGCACATCAGCCACTACGACGGCCAGACCTTCCATCTCAAGGCCAATCTGGCGGCCAACTTCAACGTGCATGGCAGCATGTTCGCCGGCAGTGTCTACAGCCAGTGCGTGCTGGCGGGCTGGGGGCTGATCTGGCTGCAGCTTAAAGAGGAGGGGCTGGTGGGCGAGCCGGTGCTGGCCGAGAGCACCATCAAATATCATGGTCCGGTCGATGAGGAGCCCGAGGCGCGAGTGGCCCGCGAGGGGATGCCCGCCGTGCTGCAGCCGCTCAAACGGGGGGAGCCTGCCACCTTCAGCCTCAAGATCCAGCTGTTCAGCGGCAGCAAGCTGGCGGCTGAGTTCTGCGGCCACTACGTGGTGCAGCCGCCCCGCCGTCCGGGCCAGTAACCGCGTCGTTTCCCCATCAAACAACAAGGCCTCATCATGAGGCCTTGTCTGTTTTTACCCTTGCTGGCTTTCGCTTGTCTGCCCGGCTTGGGTCTGCACTTGGGCCTGGTTTTGGGCTTTCGGTGCGGGAGCCGGTCGCCAGAGCGGGGCGCTGTTGCCTTGCGGCGGATAGCGTACTCCCACTTCCCAGCCGCAGGCGTCCTGCTTCTGCGGGAAGCTCCAGGCCAGCGTGGGTTCCGTCAACGGCCCGCGCCACTGGCCGAGCAGCTCGGCGCAGCGGTTGCCATTGAGCACTCCCAGATCGAGCTGCCACTGCTCGTTGACCAGATCGATCCCACCTTGCAGCGCCAGCAGATGGGTGATGGTGGAGGCGCCAGCCTGCTCGACTTGTAGTTGCCCCTTGTCGATCTTGCCCTGCAGCTTGATGCGGTAGAAGGGGGTGTCACCCTCCTGCATCGCCTGCCACAGCTGTTCCGGCGTCAGGGTGGGCGGGGTCGCTCCCTTGAACCACTCATCCAGCAGCGGATCTATCTTCACCTTGTCCCAGAACGGCTCGTCGGCATCGAGGGCAAAGCTGCCCTGCAGGGTTTGGCGCCACTCGCCTGCCGTTTTGCCATGTTCGGCTTGCAGATCGGCGCTCACGTCCGCCTTGCCAGCGAACGAGACAGGGGAGTGGAATATCTTGCCCCACTGCTGCAGATCGAGCTTGGTTGCCTGCAACTGCAGGCGGCTGCCCTGGCCCGGTTCGCGGCCCCACTGACCACTCAGGCTGAGGGTGCCCTCATCCGGCAGCGAGCTGGTGAGTTTGCCCAACTGCCACGAGCTGGGGGTCAGCTCCCCATCCAGTTCACCGTTGCGGGCGCTGAGGCCATCCCACACCAGCTCGAACCACTTGCTCTCGATACGGGCACGGCCGAGCAGCGGGCCGGGTTGGTTATCGCGCAGGGCGAGATCGCTCAGATAGAGCTGCCAGCCGGTCAGCGACAGGGGCAGGGTATCGTCGAAGGAGAGCACCTTGAGCTTGTCGAACGCCAGCTTGCGGATATCGACCTGCTGCGGGCGCCAGCTCTGCCAATCCTGCCACCACCCTTGCGGCAGGCTGATATCCATGCCGCTTAGCGCCACGTCTTTCAGGGTCAGCTTCTGCTGCTGGGTATCGAGGGAGAGCTCGACATTGAACTCCCCTTCATAGGCCTTGCCCTGCAGTTCGCCGTCGATCTGCTGGGGCGAGAAGGCGAGCTTGCCCTTGATCTCCTCCAGCTGGAACAGACCACGGCCCATGTCCCCCAGGGTGCCGCTCAGATAGCCGGTGGGCTGGTTGCCCGCCTGCCAGTTGAAGGCGGTGAGCTGGCCGCTGAAGTTGTTGAAGGAGAGCTCCTGATTGATGTCGTTGAGGCTGACGCCGTCCAACTGACCGCGATCCAGCGACACGCTTTGCAACGGGAAGCGCTGCGGGAAGCCTTGCTGTGTCAGATCCCCCAGCTCCACCCGCATGCCGCGCGCCTTGAGATCGTGCAGTTGCAGGGTACGAGCGGGCCAGTCCAGCACCATGCCGGTCTCCAGCAGACCGTCGAACAGGTTGGTCACCAGCTTGTCGGTGCGCAGCACTTCTCCTTCCAGCTGTCCTTGCAGGTTGAGACGGGCGAAGGTGAACTGCGGAGTCTCCAGCTGGCCGATATTGAGGCTCAGGTTGGCCTGTGGCTGCCGTTTCGGATCGATCAGCTCCCAGTCGCTCAGGGTGGCATTGAGGCCGCGCAGGGTCAGCTCGGGGCTTTCCAGACTGAGCCTGTCTATGGTGCTGTCGCTGATGGTGAGGGAGTGCACCGGCAGGCTCGGCAGCTGGTTGGGCAGCGGCAGCTTGATGGCGGGACGGATCAGATCTAGGTGGGCGATCCGCACGTCGCGGCTCAGCCAGTCGATGCTTTCGATCTCCAGATAGATCTTGTCGAGGGAGACCGCATCGCCGTAGCGCACCTGCTCTGCCAGCAGGGTGTAGGGGTGGAGCGGGTTGAATACCAGCCGCCCTATGGTGACCGGTACACCGGTCTGCTGGCTGATCCAGCTGGCGATGGGGCCTTTGGCGCGTTCGGCGTCGAACAGGCCGAGGGCAACCCAGACAAAGAGCAGCAGGAAGGCGAAGGTGTAGAGCAGGCCGCGTAGCCAGGAATTCATGGTTGCTTTCCTCCTGTTTTGGGATGTGTTGTCAGGCGTTTGAGTAGTGGTCTCGCAGACCGAGCCAACGGCGAATCAAGGGTTCGACATGACTTGGGTGCCTATCCATAAGGAGATGTGCCCATCTTCTGCATCTACCTCGATCAGGCATTGGAATAGTGATCCCGTAAGCCGAGCCAACGGCGAATCAAGGGTTCGACATGGCTTGGGTGCCTATCCATGAGGAAGCGCGCCATTTTTTGCACCTGCGGAATAAGCGGCTGATCCCGCACCAGATCGGCGATCTTGAGGTCGGCCAGACCGGTCTGGCGAGTGCCGAGCAGTTCCCCCGGGCCGCGCAGTTCCAGATCGCGCTGGGCGATGAGGAAGCCGTCGTTGGTCTCCCGCAGCACCCCGAGTCGGCTCTGGGCCGTCTTGGACAAGGGGGCATGATAGAGCAGCACGCAGTGAGAGGCTACCGCCCCCCGGCCAACCCGCCCACGCAACTGGTGCAACTGCGCCAGCCCAAGCCGTTCCGGGTTCTCGATGATCATCAGGCTGGCGTTGGGCACATCCACCCCCACCTCGATGACGGTGGTGGCGACCAGCAGTTGCAGTATGCCTGCCTTGAACTCCTCCATCACCCGCTGTTTCTCCACCGGCCGCATCCGGCCGTGCACCAGCCCGATATGCAGACCGGGCAACAGGTTCTGCAGCTCGGCAGCGGTATCCTCGGCAGCCTGGCACTCCAGCACCTCCGACTCCTCGATCAGGGTGCAGACCCAGTAGGCCTGCTTGCCCTCGGTGCAGGCGAGCTTGACCCGCTCGATCACGTCGCCGCGACGGCTGTCGGGCAGCGCGACTGTGGTGATGGGGGTTCGGCCCGGCGGCAGTTCGTCGATGACCGAGGTATCGAGGTCGGCATAGGCGGTCATCGCCAGGGTGCGGGGGATCGGGGTGGCGGTCATGATGAGTTGATGGGGATGCACCCCCTCACGTTCCCCTTTCTCGCGCAGGGCGAGGCGCTGATGCACCCCGAATCTGTGCTGTTCATCGATGATGACCAGCGCCAGACGCTGGAACACCACCTGCTCCTGAAAGATGGCGTGGGTGCCCACCACCATCTTGACGCTGCCATCTTTGATCGCGGCCAGCGACTCTTCCCGCGCCTTGCCTTTCTGTTTGCCCGCCAGCCAGCCGACTCCGATGCCGAGCGGCTCCAGCCACTTGGCGAAGTTGATGGCGTGCTGTTCTGCCAGCAGCTCGGTCGGCGCCATCAGCCCCACCTGACAGCCGTTGCCGATAGCCTGCAGGGCGGCCAGCGCCGCGACCAGGGTCTTGCCAGAGCCCACATCCCCCTGCACCAGCCGCATCATGGGGTGGCTCTGTTGCAGATCCTTACTTATCTCGGTCACTACCCGGCTCTGGGCGCCGGTGGGCTTGAACGGCAGGGCGCCGAGCAGCTGTTCAACCAGCTCGGGCGCCGGTTTGAGCGCGCGAGCCAGCTGGGTTTGCGCCTGAGCGCGCACCTTAAGTACCGAGAGGTTGTGAGCCAGCAGCTCCTCCAGTACCAGTCGCTGCTGGGCCGGATGCTGGCCGCTTTCCAGCAGCGGCAGCGCCACCGAGGGGGGCGGGCGGTGCAGCAGCTTCAGGGCGGCGGCCAGCTCAATCTGGTGGGGATAGAGGCCGGCGGGCAGCAGCTCCTCCACGCCATAGAGGTCGAGCTGGGCCAGCGCCTGATCGGTGAGGTTGCGCAGGGTGAGCTGGCGCAGCCCTTCGGTAGTCGGGTAGACGGGGGTGAGCGCCTCTTCGGTCTGGCCGGCTTGCTCCTCGCCGAGCAGCTTGTACTCGGGGTGGGCCATCTCCAGCCCGTATTTGCCGGGGCGCACCTCGCCAAAGCAGCGGATCAGGCGGCCCGCCGCCAGACTGTTTTTCTGGGCGGCGGTGAAGTTGAAAAAGCGCAAGGTGAGGGTGCCGGTACCGTCGCTGATGCGACAGACCATCATGCGGCGGCGCCCCATCACCAGCTGAGTGTCCTGGATTTCGCCCTCGACGGCGCCGTGCAGGCCGGGCGGCAGATCGCCGATGGGCCACACTTGGGTGCGGTCCTCGTAGCGCAGGGGGAGGTGGAACAGCAGGTCCTGTACCGTGGCCAGCCCCAGCCGCTCGAGCTTCTCCTGCATCTTGCTGCCGACACCCTTGAGGCTATCGAGAGGAATTTTATCCAATTTCATCAATTAGATGCCCGAAAACACTGTAAATATGTCCAGATGATAGGGGTTGTTGAGGGGCCGATGCAAGCCGAGTTGCTGCTGGCAGGGCCGCCAACGTAGGGGAAACGGCGGATATAACAAAGGCCTGCCGAAAACGGGAGGCCTCTGTGCGGTTGCCTACAGGCAAGGTGCGGGCGCATGGCGCCCAAGGTCAGATGATGCGTTTGAGCAGCAAATGGGCCTTGACCCGATGGATCCGTCCCAGCAGCTTGCGCACCTGTTCCGGGTAGTCCTGAATCTGTTCCACCTGATCGAAGTGACTGATCCGCTTGGTGTTGGTCAGGATGTTCTCCCGCTCCGCGTTGAACTGGGGACGCAGCAGGTGGCGACGATCGTGTACCAGCAGGCCGTTCTCCAGATCCAGTGCCCAGGCGCGGGGGTTGAGGTTGTTGCCGGTGAGCAGGGCCCACTCGTCATCCACGAATATCCCCTTGAGATGGTAGGAGTTGCGCTCGCAACACCAGAGCATCAGGTTGAGGCGACCGTCGTCGATGTGGCGCTGGTTGCGCTCGGCAAACTTGCGCAGGTTGGTCTCGTAGAGATAGGGCAGGCCACCGATGGTGGAGAACTTCTCTTCCGGCGGAATGAAGAAATCGTTGGCGGTCTTGTCGCCCACTACGATGGTGACTTTGCAACCGCGCTGCAGCAGATCCTCGATATCCTTGCTCAACTCCTTGGGCGGGTTGAAGTAAGGAGTGCAGATGAAGATCTCCCGCTCGGTGGCGCGCACCAGATTGCGGATCATCAGGTTGAGCTGATTGTTGCGTTTGCCCAGACCCACCATGGGGGTTACAGCCACCTCCTGGGTGTTGACCGGCATGGTGCTGAAGCGGTACTGGCTCTGGCGCAGGTTCTGCTTGAAGCGACGGATCGGCCCCTTCAGCTGTTTGGCGCTGGGGATATCGTTGTGATCCAGTCGCTGCACCGCGTCGCTCTTCACGAACAGGTCATCCACATAGTTGACCATGCTGCGGGCCAGCTCCGGGCTGGTAATCTGGTGATAGCGATCGAAGCGGTAGCGATCCTGCTGATGCAGGTAGATGTCGTTGAGGCTGGCGCCGGAGTAGAGCACCACATCATCGAAGATGAAGCCCTTGAGGTGGAGCACGCCGAGCAGCTCGCGCCCTTTTACCGGCACGCCGTAGATTTCGATCTGGTGCTCGTGTTCGGCAGCCATGGCCTGATACATCAGGTGGTTGCCGCCCTGCTTGCCCTTGCCGATCAGGCCGCGCTGGGCACGGTGGAAGTCGACGAACAGCTTGATGTCGAGGGCCGGATTGAGCTGCTTGGCGGCGTAGAGGGCGGAGAGGATCTCCCGGCCTGCTTCGTCATCCTGCAGATAGAGCGCGACCAGATAGATGCGCCGGGTGGCACTGGCGATAAGCGCAAGAATGCGGCGTTTGAAATCCTGGGCGCTATAGAGCACTTCAAACTGATCCGCTGCGACGGCGATCTGGGGCAGGCGCGCCAGCAGTTGTCGATAATGGGCCGATGAATGCATAGATAAACCTGAAATCACGGGGTTAAGCGTTCCACTCGGAGCGATGAATAGGCGATTCTAGCAATCTCGCCCTCTCAGCCAAAGAAAGAATCATCAGAAAGATGAAAAAGGCCTCACGAGTGAGGCCTTTTTGTCAGCATTTCCTCCTTGTCAGAGGAAGCTGTAGATGATCATCGCCATCACGCCGCCGGTGGTGCCGATGATGGTTTCCATCACGGTCCAGGTCTGCAGGGTCTGCTTCTCGGTCAGGCCGAGGTAGCGGTTGGCCAGCCAGAAACCGGAGTCGTTGACGTGGGAGAGCACGATGGCACCGCCGCCGATGGCGATGGTGACGGCAGCCAGCTGGGCACCGTTCAGGCCGAGCGGCTCCAGCATCGGCAGCACCAGACCGCAGGCGGTCAGCATGGCGACGGTGGCAGAGCCCTGAATCACCCGTACCGCAGCGGCCAGAATGAAGGCCAGCGCGACGATGGGCAGACCGGAGTCGGCCAGCATGTTGCCCAGAGCGGCACCCACACCGGAATCAACCAGTACCTGCTTGAAGACGCCACCGGCACCGGTCACCAGGATGATGACACCGGCGGGCTGGATGGCGCTGTTGCAGACGCTCATCACCTCGTCACGGGACATGCCGCGGCGAATACCCAGCAGATAGAAGGCGGCCAGACAGGCGACCATGATGGCGGTGAAGGGGTGGCCGATGAACTCCAGCCAGTTATGCAGGGTGGAACCCGCCTCGACGAAGCGACCGACGATGGTCTTGAGGCCGATCAGCAGCAGCGGCAGACCGATCAGACCCATGGCCAGCCCGAAAGAGGGCAGGGATTTGCTGTCATCGTGGACGCTGTTCTGGGCATCGGCAGGCAGCGGCACATCGACGATCTTGCTGATGAAGTCACCGAACAGCGGGCCAGCCAGGATCAGCGCCGGTACGGCGGCGATCAGGCCGAACAGGATCATGTAGCCGAAGTCGGCACCCAGCTGGGAAGCGACCAGGATCGGGCCCGGCGCCGGAATAAGGAAGGCCTGGCAGGTGGCGATACCGGCCAGCAGGGCGATACCAATCTTCACCACGCTGCCGCCGCCACGACGGACGATGGCGAAGGCGACGCCGATCAGCAGCACCACGGCCACATCAAAGAAGAGCGGCAGGGCGCAGACAAAGCCGGTCAGGGCCATGGCCCAGTTGGCGCGCTTGACGCCGAACTTGCCGAGCAGGGTGTGAGCCACCCGGTCGAGGGCACCGGTCACTTCCATCACCTTGCCGAACATGGCGCCCAGCGCCACCACCACGGCGACGAAACCGAGGGTGCCACCCATCCCTTTCTGGATGGTGTTGGCGATATCGGCCGGGTTCATGCCAGCGGCGAGACCCGCCACCATGGAGACCAGGATCAGGGCTACCACGGCGTGGAGCCGGGCCTTCATCACCAGGAAGAGCAGCAGCACAATGGAGCCGGCGGCTGTCATGATCAGGGAGAGGTCAGACATTGTTATGCGTTCCTTTTTCCAAGTTCAGTCGTGACACCTTGCCGATCCGTCGGCAAACCATATCTTTATGATTTATTTAGATTTATGGCAAGGGCTCAACATCATATGCCCAGGTGACTATGGGTTTGCTCAGTCTGTGGCAGACTTCACATTTTCAATCGTTACCGGTAACATGTTACCGGTAACGTGTTAGATTAGAACCCATCAACAGCTGGTTTTTTGAAAAGTGGGACAGAGGTCAAATTATGGCGGGTAAGTGCATTATCGTGATGGGTGTGTGTGGTAGCGGCAAATCCAGCGTGGGTCTGAAAGTGGCCGAAGCGCTGGGCGCCAAGTTCATCGATGGTGATGACCTGCACCCCAAGGCCAACATCCAGAAGATGGCTGGCGGCAACCCCCTCAACGATGAGGATCGTGCCCCCTGGCTGGAGCGGATCCGCGACGCCGCCTACAGTCTCGAGCAGAAGAACGAGACCGGCATCATTGTCTGTTCCGCCCTCAAAAAGAAGTACCGCGACCAGATCCGCGAAGGCAACGAGTCGGTCAGCTTCATCTTCCTCGATGGCAGCCAGCCGCTGATCCTCGAGCGGATGCGTGCCCGCAAGGGCCACTTCATGCGTGAAAGCATGGTACAAAGTCAGTTCGATACCCTGGAGCGCCCGGATGGCGAAGCCGGTGTATTCCACATTGATATAGACGGCACCTTCGAACAGGTGGTTGACCGCGCCGTCACAGCATTGGAGCAAGCCCAATGATTCATCAGGTAATTTCCGACGTCACCGCCCGCATCCGCGAGCGCAGTGTCGCCCGTCGTCAGGCATTTCTGGCCCGCATCCAGCGTCAGGCAGAGCAGGGCAAGACCCGCGCCGCTCTGGCCTGTGGCAACCTGGCTCACGCCGTGGCTGCCTGCAGCAGTGACGAGAAGGGTCGCATTCTCGATATGACCCGCGCCAACGTCGGCATCGTCACCGCCTACAACGATATGCTGAGCGCCCATCAGCCCTATCAGGGCTATCCGGATCAGATCAAGGCGGTGCTGGCCGAGCTGGGCCACAGCGCCCAGGTCGCCGGCGGCGTGCCCGCCATGTGCGACGGCGTGACTCAGGGTCAGCCGGGGATGGACATGTCCCTCTTCTCCCGCGACCTGATCGCCCAGGCGACCGCACTGTCGCTCTCTCACAACACTTTCGATGCCACCCTGCTTCTCGGTATCTGCGACAAGATCGCTCCGGGTCAGATCATGGGGGCCCTCTCCCACGCTCACCTGCCGACTGCATTTGTGCCTGCTGGCCCGATGGCGAGCGGCATCAGCAACGACGAGAAGGTGAAGGTGCGTCAGAAGTACGCTGCCGGTGAAGTGGGTCGCGATGCCCTGCTGGAGATGGAGTGCGGCGCCTACCACGCGGCAGGCACCTGTACCTTCTACGGCACCGCCAACACCAACCAGCTGGTATTCGAGGCCATGGGCCTGATGCTGCCGGGCTCTGCTTTTGTGCATCCCCATAGCGAGCTGCGCCGCGCCCTGACCGCCGAAGCGGCCCGTCGTATCAGCGCCATGATCCCGGGTTCCCCGGCCTATCGCCCCCTGAGCGAAGTGCTGGATGAGCGCTCGCTGGTCAACGGTCTGGTGGCCCTGCTCGCCTCCGGCGGCAGCACCAACCACAGCATCCACATGGTGGCGCTGGCCCGCGCCGCCGGTCTGGTGCTGACCTGGGATGACATCAGCGATCTATCCGACGTGGTGCCGCTGCTGGTTCGCATGTACCCGAACGGCCCGGCTGACGTCAACGCCTTCGAACAGGCGGGCGGCGTGCCCGGCCTGATGCGCCGTCTGGCGCAAGAGGGGCTGATCCACATGGATGCCACTCCGGTCTTTGGCGAGATGCAGGATTACCTCAGCCGTCCGGCACTGGTCGATGGCCAGCTGGTATGGCAGCCGGTGGGCGAGAGCGGCGATGCGAGCGTATTGTCACCTTCCGGCAGCGTATTCCAGGCCACCGGCGGCACCAAGCTGCTGGCGGGCAATCTGGGTCGCGCCGTGGTCAAGGTCTCCGCCGTGGCTCCCGAGTATCGGGTTATCGAAGCGCCAGCGCGGGTCTTCTCCTCCCAGCATGCGGTGGAAGCGGCCTACAAGGCGGGCGAGCTCAATCAGGATGCCGTTATCGTGGTACGCCACAATGGCCCGGCCGCCAACGGCATGCCGGAGCTGCACAAGTTGATGCCGGTGCTCGGCAACTTGCAGAAGGCGGGTTACAAGGTGGCGCTGGTCACCGATGGCCGCCTCTCCGGCGCCTCCGGTAAGATCCCGGCCGCCATCCACGTCACTCCGGAAGCGCTGCACGGCGGGGCCATCGGCTTGCTGGCTGACGGCGACCTGCTGCGGGTTGACGCGGTAAACGGCAGCCTCGACTGCCTGACCGATTTGAGTGGCCGTACCCAGGCCGAGATTGACCTCACTCTGGAACAAGAGGGGTGGGGCCGTGAACTGTTCAGCGTGATGCGTCGCGCGGTATCGAGCGCCGAGTGTGGCGCTACCATCTTTGACTAAGGAAGAGCTATGCAGAACTGGAAAGTGACCCCGGCCGAGGTGTTTGCCGCCTCCCCGCTGGTACCCGTGATGGTTATCAACGAGCTGGATCAGGCCCTGCCGATGGCCAAGGCGCTGCTCGACGGCGGCATCTCTGTCTTCGAAATCACCCTGCGCACCCCGGTGGCGCTCGATGCTATCGCCCTCATTGCCAAGGCGATGCCGGATGCCATGGTCGGTGCCGGTACCGTGCTCAACTGCGAGCAGTTTGACGCAGCCGTTGCTGCCGGTGCCCGCTTCGTCATCTCCCCGGGGATGACCCCGGCCCTGCTGGCCCACGCGGCCAAGAGCACCGCGCCGCTGATCCCGGGCGTGGCAACTCCGTCTGAAGTGATGCAGGCGCTGGAAGCGGGTTATGACCATCTGAAGTTCTTCCCGGCCGAAGCGAACGGCGGCACCAAGGCGCTCTCCGCCATTGCCGCGCCGCTGCCCCAGGTGAAGTTCTGCCCGACCGGCGGTATCGGCCCGAAAAACGTGGCCGACTATCTGGCGCTCAAGTGCGTCGCCACCGTCGGCGGCTCCTGGATGCTGCCGGCCGATGCGGTCAAGAGCGGCAACTGGGAAGAGGTGACCCGCCTCTCCCGCGAAGCGGTTGAGCTGGTAAAACGCTAAGCATCAGTTGTGCAGAAAACCAAACAGGCCACCCTCGGGTGGCCTGTCTGTTATCGGCGTGACTTCAGTGGGTGAGGGAAGGGATTACCCCAGACTCTCCCCGACATAGAGGGAGAAGCCGATATCCTTGCGGGTGTCGGGTTGGGATTGGCCGTTGAGACGAGCCAGCAGCATGGTGGCCGCCTCCCGACCGATCGCTTCCCGCGGGGTGGCGATACTGGCTAGCTTGGGGGTCATGGCGTGGCCGATGTCGAGAGCGTTGCAACCGGCGATGGCGATCTGCTGGGGCACCGGGATCCACTTGGCCTGACACTGCAGCAGGGCGCCCACCGCCAGGTCATCGTTGGTGCAGAACAGGCCGTCGAGGTCGGGATAGCGTACCAGCGCCTGATCCAGCAGCTCGCCCCCCAGAGTGAAGCTGGAGGATTGTTCGGTCAGCAGATGCTGGCCGGTGAGGCCGAAGTCGGTCATCGCCTGATAGTAACCCTCCATCCGCAGCTGGGTACGCACGTCGAGCCGCGCTCCCAGATAGACCACCTTGCGTCGGCCCCGGTGCAGCATCTCTGTTACCATGGCCCGGGCCGCGGCTCTATGATCCATGCCGACCACCATGTCGATGGGGGTTTGTGGCAGATCCATGGTCTCCACCACCGGAATGCCGGCGGTGGCGATCATCTTGCGGGTGCGTTCGGTGTGCTGGCTGTCGGAGAGGATCAGCCCATCCACGTGATAGGAGAGCAGGGACGCGACCTGTTCCTCCTCTCTCTCCGGACTGTAGCCGTAGTGGGCCAGCAGGGTCTGGTAACCGGCCGGTCGGGTCACCGACTCGATGCCGTGGATCACCGCCGAGAAAACCTGGTTGGAGAGGGAGGGGATCAGGATGCCGATCGCCTTGCTGGTCGCGTTGGAGAGAATATCCGGTGCCCGGTTGGGGATATAACCCAGCTCTTCCACCACAGCCGCGATCCGCTCGCGGGTCCCCTCCGCCACGGTCTGCGGGTCGCGCAGATAGCGGCTGACAGTCATCTTGGTCACGCCGGTCTGGTCGGCGATATCTTGCAGGGTGGGGCGGCGCTTGCGGGTGGGGCTCATAGGGGTGTCCAGCGTGGATGTTACATGTAACATTACCGTTTTTGGCGGATAAAGTCAGCATATGAAGCCGTTTTTGCAGGAGTTTTCCGATGAGCAGAGGCAAGCAGTTCGTGGATGTCCGGTTCGAGCAACAGGATGTGGAGGGGGAGCAGTTCTCGGAGTGCCGCTTTATCGGCTGTAATTTCTCCTGGCTGGATTTGAGCGATAGCCGCTTCATCGACTGCAGCTTCTACGATCGGGAGAGTGAACGGGGCTGCCTGTTGCAGGGTTGCGATCTGCGCGAGGCCAGCTTCCTGCGCTGCGATCTCACCATGGCCGATTGCAGCCGCAGCCAGTGTCTGGGGTTGGAGATGCGCGACTGTCAGGCGGTCGGCATCAACTTCAGCCATGCCAGCTTCGCCAACCAGATCACCGCGAAAAGCTACTTCTGCGAGGCCCATCTGACCGGCAACAACTTCAGCTACGCCAGCTTCGAGGGCAGCCTGCTGGAGAAGTGCGAGCTGACCGGCAACCGTTGGCAGGGGGCCAACCTGTTTGGTGCCTCGCTGGTGGGTTCCGATCTCAGCGGCTCCGAGTTTGGCCAGATTGACTGGACCAGCTTCAAGCTGCAGGGCTGCGATCTGCGCCAGTGCGATCTGCCGGGGCTGGATCTGCGCCGGGTCGATCTGCAAGGGGTGCAGATCAACGAGGATCAGCAGCAGACCTTGCTGGAGCAGATCGGTCTGGTTGTCTTCCCCTGAGCCGAGCGAAAAATTAGGTAATTTTTCATCAAATAGGAGTGACAGCGGGTTGCTGTACTCCTGAAACGACAAAAGCCTGCGTGATGCAGGCTTTTGTTAGTGAGCGTGTGATGCGTTTGTCGGCCGGCTTGACTCAACCCTTGGCCAGCCATTTGGTTGGGTTGATGGCCTCGCCCTGATAGCGAATTTCGAAGTAGAGGCCCGGTCTGTCCTGACCGCCACTGTCACCGACCAGTGCCACAGGTTCACCCTGTTCCACATTCTGGCCAACCTGACGCAGCAGCGATTGATTGTGACCGTAGAGGCTCATATAGCCTTTGCCGTGGTCGATCACCAGCAGCATGCCGAAACCGTCGAGCCAGTCGGCGTAGACCACTTGTCCCGGTGCAACCGCCTTGACCTGGGTCCCTTCGCTGGCGCCGATCAGGGTGCCTTTCCACTTGAGCTGGGCAGTGCGCGGCGAACCGTAGGAGATGAGGATCGGTCCCTGTACCGGCCAGCGCAGGCTGCCATTGGTCTTGAGACCACTGTAGTGACCGGCACTGCTGATGCCCGAGCCACGCTCCGGTTTGCTGCTGGCTACCTCTTCGGCCGGTTCTGCCGGTTTGACGGTTTTGTTCTGCTGAGCGGCGAGTCGTTGTTGCTCGGCGCGGCGCTGTTCGGCCAGCTTGCGCTGACGCTCCTGCTCCGCTTTCAGCTTGGCCAGCCGCTCCCGTTCAGCCCGTTCGCGGCGCTCCTGCTCTTCCCGCTTGCGACGCAGCTCTTCCAGCCGGGCTTTCAGCGCTTTCTCCGCCTTGACCAGCTTGGTGAGCTTCTGCTCGTCATCCTGTACCGACTGCTGCAACTGGTTGCGCACCTTGGCCCGGCTCTGCTGGCTGGCCAGCAGGGTCTGGTGATGCTCCTGCTGTTCGGCAAGCAGGGTTTGCAGTCTGGTCTCGGTCTCTTTGGTTGCCTGCTGGTTTTTCGCCAGCTTGTCGCGGGTGGCGCGCAGGGTGTCGATGGCCTCGATGCGGGCCTTGTTGAGGTAGTCGTAGTAGTCGAGTGAGCGGCTCAGTTTGGCCGGATCCTGCTGATTGAGCAGCAGTTTGAGGTAGTCGTGGTTGCCCGCCTGAAAGGCGCTCTCCGCCTGCTTGGCCAGCAACTGCTTTTGATGTTTGGCTTGAACTTCCAGCCCCAGCTTGTCTTTTTGCAGGGTCGCCAGCGTCTGCTGGTTCTGCTTCAACTGCTTCTTGGTCTGGTTGAGTTTGGCGGCGGCGGCCGAGATGGCCTGCTCGTCAGCCTTGAGCTGGGTATTGAGCTTGGCAAGCTCCTGCTTGCTGAGCTTGATGGTCTGCTGTTGTTCCTTGATCTGGGACTGCATGGTCCCCAGCTGCTGATTGGCGGCCAAAGCCGGTTTGCTGGCGCCAAACGACAGGCAAAAAAACAGCGCGCCGGCCAGCAGGCCGACGCGACTGGTTTTCTGTGAAATAACTTCGCATCCCCGCATGGGGAAGGATTATTTCAGAATCATCAGGGGCTTGCCAGTCATTTCCGGCGGTACCGGCAGACCCATCAGGGTCAGCATGGTGGGTGCCAGATCGGACAGTTTGCCACCTTCAACTACCTCGGCTTTGCGACCGAAATAGATGAGCGGGACCGGCAGATTGGTGTGGGCGGTGTGGGCCTGACCAGTCTCTTCGTCCAGCATCTTCTCGGCGTTACCGTGGTCGGCAGTGATCAGGCACTCGCCACCCACTTCGGCCAAGGCGTCGGTCACGCGACCGATGCAGTGATCAACGGCTTCACAAGCTTTGACGGCGGCATCGAACACACCGGTGTGACCAACCATGTCGCCATTGGGGTAGTTACAGATGATGACGTCGTACTTGCCGCTCTTGATGGCCGCAACCAGCTTGTCGGTCAGCTCTTCGGAGCTCATCTCCGGCTGCAGGTCATAGGTCGCCACTTTCGGGCTGGCCACGATCTCGCGATCTTCGCCGGTGAAGCAGGACTCTTCGCCACCGTTGAAGAAGAAGGTGACGTGAGCGTACTTCTCGGTTTCGGAGATGCGCAGCTGGGTCTTGCCCTGCTTGGCCAGCCACTCACCCAGGGTGTTGACCAGAGCGGTCGGCGGGTAGGCACAGGCAGTTTTGATGTCGGCCGCGTATTCGGTCAGCATCACGAAGTTCAGCTTCGGCTCGACTGCACGGGCGAAGCCGGTGAAGTCGGTGTCAACGAAGGCGCGGGTGATTTCACGGGCACGGTCGGCACGGAAGTTCATGAAAATCAGCGCATCGCCATCTTCCATCGGGGCAGCTTCGCCGATGCGGGTTGCTTTGACGAACTCGTCGTTCTCGTCGCGGGCATAGGCGGCAGACAGCGCTTCGGTGGCGCTCTCGGCGGTGAACTCGCCCTTGCCCTGGGTCATCAGGTCATAGGCTTGCTGCACGCGATCCCAGCGGTTGTCACGGTCCATGGCGAAGTAACGGCCGATCATGGAAGCGAAACGACCCTTGCCCAGCTTGGCGAACAGGGCATCGAACAGCTCGATGGAGGACTGGGCGGAGCGCGGCGGAACGTCGCGGCCATCCAGGAAGGCATGCAGATAGATCTTCTCGGCGCCACGCTTGGCTGCCATTTCGATCATGCCCATGATGTGCTCTTCGTGGCTGTGTACGCCACCCGGGGACATCAGGCCCATGATGTGAACGGCTTTGCCGTTGGTCACGGCAGCGTCAACAGCCTTGGCCAGCTCGACGTTCTGGAAGAATTCACCGTCCTGGATGTCTTTGGAGATGCGGGTCAGCTCCTGATAGACGATGCGACCGGCACCGATGTTGACGTGGCCCACTTCGGAGTTGCCCATCTGGCCATCCGGCAGACCGACGTCCAGACCGGAGCCGGAGATCAGGGTGCTGGTGTAGTCACGGGCCAGACGATCGAGGTTGGGAGTCTTGGCGGCAGCGACGGCGTTGTGCTCTTGCTTGGTGCTGTAGCCCCAACCGTCCATGATGACCAGAACCAAAGGTTTCTTAGCTGTTGACATAAGACTATGTCCTCTCGGATTGGAAAAAATGCGGGAAATGAAACTAGCGTAATATTACTACATCTGCCGAAATAGTCACCTGATAGCCAAGGGGCGCTCCCGCGGCCCCGCAAGCCACGCCTTTCCTGCCATGCTCGCTGCCCAATGATGATGGGAGCCTGCTCGCGCTTTGCCGCCAAGATGGCTGATCTTATCAATACCCCCATGTATACTCGGGCCCTTGTCTTGGTCCCTGGATAGTAGAAGATGCAAGAGTATTTGGATTTTGCGGCCCGTAACCCGCTGCTGACCGCAGCCTGGTTGGGTCTGGCTGGCACCCTGGTTTACACCACTGTGCGTGCCCGTTTGTCACCGGTAAAAACCGTCAACAATCACACCGCGACCCTGCTGATCAACCGCGAGAATGCCACCGTGGTGGATATTCGCAGTCAGGAAGAGTACGCCAAGGGCCATCTGGCCGGTGCCCAGCACCTGCCGCTGACCCAGATCCAGAGCAATAATCTGGGCCCGGTTGAAAAGCATAAAGATGACCCCATCATAGTGGTGTGCGAGTCGGGAATGACTGCGGGCGGCGCGGGCCGTCAGCTGAGCAAAGCTGGCTTCAAGCAGGTTTATGTGCTCGGCGGTGGCATGGCCCAATGGCGTGCAGAAAATCTGCCGGTAACCAAGAAACGCTGATTTAAGCAGGGCCTGAGCCCACTTATCCATATAACAAGGAATCAAACGAAATGGCTGACGAGATCAACAACCAGGAAGTACAACCGGAATTCCACATCCAGCGTGTTTACACCAAGGATGTCTCTTTCGAAGCGCCGAACACCCCGCACATCTTCCAGAAAGAGTGGCAGCCGGACGTCAAGCTGGATATGGATACCAAGACCAACATCCTGGCTGAGAACGTGTACGAGGTTGTCCTGACCCTGACCGTAACTTGCAAACTGGAAACCGAAACCGCCTTCCTGTGCGAAGTACAGCAAGCTGGTATCTTCACCATCGGTAACCTGCCGGAGCCGCAACTGGCTCACTGCCTGGCTGCCTTCTGCCCGAACATCCTGTTCCCGTATGCCCGCGAAGCCGTGGCCAACATGGTGAGCAAGGGTTCCTTCCCGCAGCTGAACCTGGCACCGGTCAACTTCGATGCCCTGTTTGCCCAGCACATGGCGCAAGCACAGGCCCAGCAGGCGACTGCGGAAGCCTGATAATGGCTGACCAGATCGCTATCTCGGTCTTGGGGGCGGGGTCTTATGGCTCCGCCCTTGCCATTTCTCTGGCGCGCAACGGTCATCCGACCCTGCTGTGGGGTCACGACCCCGTTCATGTCGCCGAGCTGGAACAAGACCGCTGCAACAAGGCTTTTCTGCCTGATGTCCCTTTTCCTGCCGATCTGCAGCTAACTGCGGATCTGCAACGTGCGGTACAGGCTGCCCCCGTGCTGCTGCTGGTCGTGCCGAGCCATGTATTTGGCGATGTGCTGACCCGGATCAAGCCCTTCCTGCGCCCCGATACCCGTATCGCCTGGGCCACCAAGGGTCTGGAGCCGGACAGTGGCCGTCTGCTGCAGGATGTGGCCCGTGAAGTGCTGGGTGACGAGATACCGCTGGCGGTCATCTCCGGCCCCACCTTCGCCAAGGAGCTGGCTGCCGGTCTGCCGACCGCCATCTCGGTCGCTTCGACCCACGACGAGTTCGCCGACGATCTCTCCCACCTGCTGCACTGTGGCCGCTCGTTCCGGGTCTATACCAATCCGGACTTCGTCGGTCTGCAGCTGGGTGGGGCGGTGAAGAACGTCATCGCCATCGGTGCCGGTCTCTCCGACGGGCTCGGGTTTGGCGCCAATGCCAGAACCGCGCTCATCACCCGGGGTCTGGTGGAGATGCAGCGTCTGGGTGCGGCGCTGGGTGCCGATGCCAAAACCTTTATGGGGATGGCGGGGCTCGGGGATCTGGTGCTCACCTGTACCGACAACCAGTCGCGCAACCGTCGCTTCGGGCTGGCCCTCGGGGCTGGCAAGGATGTGAACACCGCCATGACTGAGATAGGTCAGGTGGTGGAGGGGTATCGCAACACCAAAGAGGTGCATCTGCTGGCGGCCCGCTGCGGCGTCGAGATGCCCATCTGCGAGCAGATCTTCAAGGTGCTCTACGAGGGTAAGAACCCGAAAGAGGCGGCCATCGCCCTGCTGTCGCGAGACAAGAAGGACGAGTAACCTGCCGATTGCCCATGCAAAAGGCCCCGCCAGATGGCGGGGCCTTTTCTTTGCTGCAAGGGCTGCAGATCAGTAGTAAGAGTGGTCGCCGCGCTGGTGCTCGGTGGCGTCTTTCACACCGTTGAGCTCACCCGGGAACTTCTCCAGCAGCTGCTTCTCGATACCCTCTTTCAGGGTGTAATCGACCATGGAGCAACCGTTGCAACCACCGCCAAACTGCAGGATGGCCAGTTTGTCTTCAGTCAGCTCGACCAAGGTGACCTTGCCACCGTGACCGGCCAGCATGGGGTTCACTTCGGACATCAACACGTACTCGATGCGCTCGATTAGCGGCGCGTCGTCGGCCACTTTACGCATCTTGGCGTTCGGTGCTTTCAGGGTGAGCTGGGAGCCCATCTGATCGGTCACGAAGTCGATGGTTGCATCCACCAGGAAGGGGGCGCTCAGGGGATCGACCATGCAGTCGAAGCCGCTGAAGGGCAGGTGTTGATCTTCCGGGTCCACGGCATCGGGCGGGCAATACGATACGCCACACTCGGCATTCTGGGTTCCCGGATTGACCACAAACACCCGGATATTGGTGCCATCAGGCTGTTTTTCCAGCAGTTTACGGAAATGGGCCTGGGCGGCGTCGGAAATGCTGATCATCACTATCCTCATAAACCTGAGTGTACGACTAGGGTATTCATGATAACGCGGTTATTAATGCTTGGGTAGCATGCCGATGGCTACTTGCTGTGCCGCAGGGTACGACAGATCGCCCACACTTCTACCTTTGTGATGCCGCTCTCATGGAGCAGACGGCTGAGCTGACCGGCGGTGGCGCCTGTGGTCACAACGTCATCGAGCAGGGCGACATGACGGTATTGGTGGGAGCGGATCCGGAATGCCTCGCGCAGATTGCGCCGCCGCTGCCCGGCGCTCAAGGTTGTTTGTTGCGGGGTCGCCTTGATGCGTTGCAACAGAGTGTTGTCGCAGGGAATACCGGTGAACTCGCCAAGGGCTTGTGCGATCTCCTCCGCCTGATTGAACCCGCGCCGCCACTGCCGCCACCAGTGCAGGGGAACCGGAATGATCGCCTCCGGCGGCTCGCGGCTATCCAGATGATCGGCCAAGAGGCGTGCCAGTAGCGGCGCCAGCAGGATCTGGCCGGAATATTTAAGCCGGGGGATCAGCATGGGGTAGGGGGTTTGGTAGTCGCCAATCACCTGCAACCGCTCCCAGGGGGGAGGTCTGCGCTGGCAGCGACCACAGACCGGTATGCTCTCTTCTATATAGTCAGCCAGCGGTGCGGCGCAGAGGTGGCATCTCGGCTGTGACTGGTGCAGCGCCTGCCGACACCAGCTGCAGAGCAGGGGCTCGTTGTCGCAAGGCTGATGACAGAGCAGGCAACTCCCTTGCCAGTCGCCGTGGTTGCCGAGCAGCGGGCTTGCTTTAGCGAGCAGTCGCTTTAACATGCTGACCCCAAGAGCATGAACAGGGATCTTGAGTCTAGATGAGCATATCGGTAGAGCAGTTTGGCCAGGGGCCCGATCTGGCGTTGTTGCACGGTTGGGGGATGAACGGTGCGGTCTGGCATGGTATTGCCCAACAGTTGGCGCCCCACTATCGGGTTCATCTGGTAGATTTGCCTGGTTTTGGCAACAGCCTGCTGGCAGACGAGGTGGATTACAGCCTGCCCTGGCTTGCCGAGCAGGTGGTCGCCATCTTGCCGCAGAAGTGTCATCTGCTTGGCTGGTCGCTCGGCGGTCTGGTGGCAAGCCAGTTGGCGCTGACGCATCCCGATCGGTTGCACTCCCTGATCACGGTAGCCAGCTCTCCCTGCTTTATGGCGCGGGACGAGTGGCCCGGAATTGCCCCCAAGGTACTGACCGGCTTCAACCAGATGTTGGCGGGGGATTTTCGCCAGACCATAGAGCGCTTTCTGGCGATCCAGGCGATGGGCAGCGAACATGCCCGAGATGATATCCGTCAGTTGCGCCACTGGCTGGCCGAGCGCCCGGCGCCCCAGTTTGCCGCGCTTGAGGCCGGGCTGACGCTGTTGGCCGACATTGACCTGCGCGAGCCGCTGCGGGAGCTGGATCTGCCCTGGTTGCGGATCTATGGCCGACTGGATTCATTGGTGCCCAAGGCGGCCATTCCCCTGCTGGATGATCTCTACCCTGCCAGCCGCAGCGTGACTCTCAATAAGGCCTCACACGCACCTTTTATCTCCCACCCTGACGAATTCATTGAAATCGTTCGAGATTTTGTTGGCTAAAAAACAGCCTGCAAGCTTCATTAATCCTCTGGTCTGGCGGATAATTAAGCTGTGACCAGAGGAGTAACACCATGCGTATTGATTCTGCTTTCAACAGCGGGGTACAGGGATTTCAGCGAGCCGAGCAGATTGCCGACAAGGCATCCAATCAGATCGCCCGCCTCAACACCCTCAGCGGGGATCAGGTGCAAGTGACCGATGAGCTTGTCAATCTCAAGGTGGCCGAGCAACAGGCTGGCGCTTCCGCCAAGGTAGTGCAGACTGCCAGCGATATGATGGGAACCCTGATCGACATCCGGGTGTGAGATGAACATCAATGTCAGTCTGCCTCCCCTTATCCCGACACAGCTGCAACCCCAGGTGGAAGCGGCGAGGACGGATAATCGCCGGGCAGAACTGATCCCGCAGGCCCGAGCGGGCCAAGCCTCCGTTGCCGAATCCGAAGTCGGCTCCCAGAAAGAGAAATCCAAAGTCGGTCAGGCCTCCAGCAATCAGACCTCCCAGAACAGCCGTGAAACCGGGCAATTAGCCCCGACGACACTGCCAGATAATCGCTTTGTCGAGGCCACCGGTGAGGATGGGCAGCGCAAGCAGCAAGATCCCAAACAGCAGGAGCAGCAACAGCGGCAAGAGCAGCAGGTTCAGGATCTTGTCGAGCGTGACAAGGAGGTGCGCACTCACGAGCAGGCGCACCAGTCTGCGGGTGGAGAGTACGCCAGCTCGCCCACCTATCAGTTTACGCAAGGGCCGGATGGCAAGCGTTATGCTACGGGTGGCGAAGTCCAGATCGATACCAGTGTCGTACCCGGTGACCCTGCGGCTACCATCGCCAAGATGCAGCAGATCCGCGCTGCAGCGCTGGCGCCTGCCGAGCCTTCCGCGCAGGATCTGGCCGTCGCGCGCAGCGCCGCCGCGAGTGAAGCCAAGGCGCGCAAAGAGCTGATGGCCGAGCAGAGCGCGAAATCGGGCGGTGTGCTGAGTGCCTATATGGACAAGCGCAACAGCGTCATCGCGGGCCACTATCGACAGGCTGTCAGCCCGGCCTCGACCCAGTCCCTCAGTCTGCATATCTGAGTCACCCTCGTCAAACTTTCAGCTGCTTTGCCTGTTTTGCAACTAACCTGAAGATCAGGCCCATTCCAATTTCACAGGAGCTGTCATGCATTTCGATGAAGTCAAAGCGGAAGATTTCACCACCTTCTCCCGTGTACCGCCCCCCCACCTGCAGATGGAGCAGTTTCTGATGCAGCTTGGAGGAGGGGGAACTGAAGGAACCAGTTTCAAGAAGAAAGTGATGCTGGCGGCTGGCTGGAGCCACACCGGCGTCGTCTCTTACGGCAAGTATCCGCAAGAGGCCTGCAAGGCATTCAACCGACTGCGGGAGGTGCTGGCCCAGCATGGAGAGCCCGAGAGCATTCTTGCTGCCCTGACGCAGTAATCCTGAGCTTCGCGTGTAAAAAAGCCCCTTGTGGGGCTTTTTGCATTTAGAAGACGTCTGAAGGTATCGTTACTTTTTCGCTTTGGAGAGCGCTGCCGCGAAGGCGTTGCCCATGGCACCACCCATAGGGGGGCTTTGGCGCGGCTCATTTCTTGGCTTGGTGTTGCCGGCACTACTGTTGCGCGCTTCAGCCGGCTTGCGAGCGGGTTGCCCTGCCTTTTCGTCGAGGCGCATGGTCAGGCTAATCCGCTTGCGCGGGGCGTCCACTTCCAGCACCTTGACCCGTACAATGTCGCCCGCCTTGACCACCTCACGGGGATCCTTGACGAAACGGTCGGTCAGGGAGGAGATATGCACCAGCCCGTCCTGATGAACACCGATATCGACGAAGGCACCGAAGTTGGTGACGTTGGTGACCACCCCTTCCAGCACCATCTCGGGCACCAGGTCGCTGATCTGCTCCACCCCTTCCTTGAAGGTCGCGGTTTTGAACTCGGGGCGCGGGTCGCGGCCCGGCTTGTCCAGCTCGCCGATGATGTCGGTGACGGTAGGTACGCCGAATTGCTCATCGGTATAGTCGGCCGGTTTCAGGCTGCGCAGCAGGCTGCTGTTGCCGAGCAGGCTCTCCACGGTCTGCTCCAGCTTGGCGAGGATCCGCTCCACGACCGGATAGGACTCCGGGTGTACCGCTGAGCTGTCGAGGGGATTGTTGCCGCCGCGAATGCGTAGGAAGCCGGCACACTGTTCGAAGGCTTTGGGGCCGAGTCGGCTTACTTTCAGCAACTGCTGACGGCTCTTGAAAGCGCCGTGCTCATCCCGATAGGCGACGATGTTCTGGGCCAGCGTCTGGGAGAGGCCGGAAACCCGGTTGAGCAGGGCGACCGAGGCGGTGTTCACATCGACCCCGACCGCGTTCACGCAATCCTCAACCACCGCATCCAGCCGGCGGGCCAGCTGGCTCTGGCCGACGTCGTGCTGATACTGGCCCACCCCGATACTCTTGGGGTCGATCTTGACCAACTCGGCCAACGGGTCTTGCAGGCGGCGGGCGATGGAGACGGCGCCACGGATCGAGACGTCGAGATCCGGGAACTCCTGGGAGGCGAGTTCGGAGGCGGAGTAGACCGAGGCTCCTGCTTCGCTCACCACTATCTTCTGCGCCTTGGCGGCGGGGTAGCGCTCGAACAGGTCGCTCACCAGCCGGTCGGTCTCCCGCGAGGCGGTGCCGTTGCCGATGCTGATGAGCTCGACCTTGTGTTTCTGGCACAGCTCGCTCAGGGTCTTGAGGCTTTGATCAATCTGGCGTTTTGGTTCGAACGGATAGATGGTGGCGTGATCGACCAGTTTGCCGGTGGCATCCACCACGGCAACCTTGACCCCGGTACGGATGCCCGGATCCAGCCCCATGGTGCAGCGCATGCCCGCCGGGGCCGCCATCAGCAGATCCTTGAGGTTCATGGCGAACACCTTGATCGCCTCCTCCTCTGCCGATTCGCGGATACGGCCGATCAGCTCGGTCTCCATCTGAAGCGACAACTTGATCTTCCAGGTCCAGCTCACCACCCCTTGCAGCCATTTGTCAGCCGGGCGGTTCTGCAGATTGAGCTTGAGGTGGTGGGCAATGATCCCTTCGCAGGGGCTGGCACTCTCGTCGTCACCGGTTACCAGAGCCAGATTGAGGATCCCCTCATTGCGGCCGCGCAGCATGGCCAGCACCCGGTGGGAGGGGGCCTTGTGCAGGGGTTCGTCGTGTTCGAAATAGTCCTTGAACTTGGCCCCTTCCTGCTCCTTGCCTGCCACCACGCGGGCGCGCAGGGTGGCATTCTGCCACAGGTAGTCGCGCAGCTTCTCCAGCAGGTCGGCCTGCTCGGCGAAGCGCTCCATCAGGATATAGCGGGCGCCGTCGAGGGCTGCCTTGTTGTCGGCAATGCCCTGTTCGGGATTGAGGAAGGCGGCCGCCGCTTGCTCGGGATCCTGCATCGGGTCGCTGAGCAGCAGGTTGGCCAGCGGCTCCAACCCGGCTTCGATCGCCATCTGCCCCTTGGTGCGGCGCTTGGGCTTGTAGGGGAGGTAGAGGTCTTCCAGTCGGGTCTTGCTGTCGGCGCCATTCAATTCGCGCATCAGCTCGGGGGTCAGTTTGCCCTGCTCTTCGATGGAGCGAATGATCACCTGACGGCGATCTTCCAGTTCACGCAGATAGCCGAGGCGGCTCTCCAGAGTACGTAGCTGGCTGTCGTCCAGACCGCCGGTCACCTCTTTACGGTAACGGGCGATAAAGGGCACGGTCGAGCCTTCATCCAGCAGGCGCACTGCGGCCTGCACCTGCTCCGGGCGAGCATGGAGCTCACCGGCAATCTGTCTCTCTATGGTTTGCATCATGATGTTGTTGAGGGCCTCTGTGGTCGAGTCCGCGCCATCAGGCGCCAAGTGTGAGCACTATATGGGGTCGTGTTGCGGGATGCCACCCTGCGCTGGGGTCTGCACCAGTCAGACTGATAAGTCGCAGGGGATAGCGCATATCTTGCCATTTCACCTGTGACTCAGGATGTGCCTGTGGCAAGCAGCTCACCAGTAGTCCGGCTATTTGGGGTAGCTGATCTCGTTGATATACCAGCAGACGTCACCAACTGGCGTACGGACGATGGCTTCATCACCGACCTCTTTCTTGAGCAGGGCGCGGGCCATGGGGGAGTCGATGGAGATGTAATCCTTGCGCTCGAAGATCTCGTCATAGCCGACGATGCGAAAGCGCTTGGTCTCGCCCTCTTCGTTTTCCACCTCGACCCAGGCGCCGAAGAAGACCTTGCCCTCCTGCGCGGGGGCATAGTCGACGATCCCCAGCTCTTCGAGGCACTTGCGCAGGTAACGCACCCGCCGGTCGATCTCCCGCAGCCGCTTCTTGTTGTACTGGTAGTCGGCATTTTCGCTGCGATCCCCCAGACTGGCGGCCCATGCCACCTTCCTGGTGACCTCGGGGCGCTCCTGGCGCCAGAGGAAATCGAGCTCTTCTTTCAGCTTGTTGTAGCCTTCGCGGGTGATCAGCTTTGTCTTCATGGTAATGCGGACCTGGTCAAAGAGGGGTATTCATCGCTAACTGCTCGGGAATATTAGCTTTTGTCCTCTTGCTGTCGAGGGAAATCGTGATGGCTCGGCTGGCGCCATTCAGGGAGTTGCTGGCCAGCGCAGTGACTTGATGGCCGTCACGCTCTCGGGACGGGTAATAACCGGTAACATATTTGTGCTTTGCTCCCGCTATATCCCCCCCTAGTATTGGGGGCAGCTAAAGAATGAAGAGGCAAAGCAATGAGTCAGCAGCAATACAAGGTCCTGGTCGTGGACGATGACCTGAAATTACGTTCCCTGTTGGAACGCTATCTCACCGAGCAGGGATTCGTAGTGCGCGGCGTGGCCAATGGCGAGCAGGCCGATCGCTTGCTGACTCGTGAAAACTTCAGCCTGATGGTGCTCGACCTGATGTTGCCGGGGGAGGATGGGCTCTCCATCTGCCGCCGTCTGCGGGAAGCGGGCAACCAGATCCCGGTGCTGATGCTCACCGCCAAGGGGGATGAAGTGGATCGCATCGTCGGGCTCGAGATGGGGGCTGATGACTATCTGCCCAAGCCGTTTAACCCCCGCGAATTGCTGGCGCGGATCCGTGCCGTGCTGCGCCGCCATACCGTCGAGCTGCCGGGGGCCCCTTCTGCTGCAGAGAAGGTGGTCAACTTCGGCGCCTTTCAACTCAATCTGGCGACCCGCGAGCTGAGCCGGGATGGTGAGCCGATGGCGCTCACCAGCGGTGAATTTGCGGTGCTCAAGGTACTGGTCAGCCATCCGCGCGAGCCGCTCTCCCGCGACAAGCTGATGAATCTGGCCCGTGGCCGCGAATACACCGCCACCGAGCGCAGCATCGACGTGCAGGTTTCCCGCCTGCGCCGCCTGCTGGAACAGGATCCGGCCCAGCCCCGCTATCTGCAGACCGTCTGGGGTCTGGGGTATGTGTTCGTGCCAGATGGTGACGGTGCATGAAAAAGGTCGGCAGCATGTTCTCGCGCATGCTCTGGTTTCTGGCTGCCGTTCTGGTGGTCTATCAAGCGGTCTCCTACGTCACCTTCTACAACTATCTGCTGGCGCCAACCGTCAAGCAGATCAGTCACTTGCTGGCCAATCAGGTCAAGCTGATCTTTCCGGTCAACACTGAACAACTGGCGCTGAGTGAAGATGCCGAGGCGCTGGTCTATGTGACAACCGGTACCGACATCTACACCCAGAGCGAGGCGGTGCAACATGGCTTCAACGATGCCAAGCCATACCCCTATCTGGAGGAGAACATCAGTCGCGAGCTGGGTGGCCCGGCCAAGGTGCGGGTCGAGATCCAGGATCACTACATCATCTGGATCCAGCCGCCGCAGGCCAGCAAAATCTGGGTGCGGATCCCGCTGACCGAGATTGAAGATGACGATATCGAACCCCTCATCATCTATCTGAGCGTGCTGCTGGTGATCACCCTGTTTGCGGCCTGGCGCTTTGCCCGGCAGCTGGTGCGCCCGCTCGAGGATCTCGAAGCTGGTGCAGTTGCGGTGGCCAGAGGCCATTTCCCCGAGGCGCTGGGGGAGCTGGGATCACGGGAAGTGCGGCGACTGACCCGCACCTTCAACCATATGTCGCACTCCATCAAGAGCCTGATCGAAGAGCGTAACCTGATGATGGCGGGGGTTTCCCACGATCTGCGTACTCCGCTGACCCGCATACGGCTTGCCACCGAGATGATGTCCTCTGGTGACGAGTACCTCAAGGAGAGCATCAACGCCGATATCGATGAGTCCAATGCCATCATCGATCAGTTCATCGACTACATCCGCCCGGACGAGGGCCTGGATCTGGAGCCGATCGACCTGACTCAGCTGGTGCACGATACCTTGCTGATCTACTCGGAGCAGGGACTGGAAGTTGATCTGGCGCTGCCGCAAGAGGCGGTGCGGGTGGCCTGCAATCCGGTCAGTATCCGGCGGGTGTTGAACAACCTCTCAAGCAACTCGCAGCGTTATGGGGCGAGCCGTTTGCATGCCGAGCTCAAGGACGATGGGCACTGGGTGCGCCTGCGCCTATCCGATGATGGCCCCGGCATTCCGGAGCAGGACTATTCCCGGGTGCTCAAGCCGTTTACTCAGGGTAATGTGGCGCGGACCGTTGGCGGCAGTGGGCTGGGGTTGGCCATCGTGGCCAAGATAGTCGCCCAGCACCATGGCACTATCCGGCTGGGAAGCTCGGATCTCGGCGGCCTGCTGGTCGAGATGCGGCTGCCGAAACATCAGCCACAGGAGTGGATGGATTGAGAGAAGGGCGTATCCGTGGATACGCCCTTCTGCATGGTCAGCTCTTGGTTTCGACTGATGCTCGATAGCGTTTGCCGTACTTGAGCTGCTGGATCAGCAGGGCGGCAACGATGAGCGCCAACCCGATGGGGGTGGCCGGATGGATGGCTTCGCCGATCAGCAGATTGAGCAGCACCAGCGAGGCAAACGGCGAGATGAAAATGAGGTTGCTGATGGGGGCCGTGTTGGTGGCATGGCGCAGCGCCATCAGCCAGAGCACGAAACCGAAGCCCATTTCGAACAGTCCCACATAGATGGCACCAGCCCATCCCTGCCAGGCGGTCATGGCAAAATCGGAGAGCAACCAGGTCGCCACGACGATAAAAGGCAGGCTGATCATAAAGCCGAGCAACAGGCTGACAATGGGATCGCCCTGATTGCGGGTGTTGAGGATCCAGTAGCTGGCCCAGATGAGGGTCGAGACCAGCGCCAGCGTCACGCCGAGGGGGCTGTCGAACTGGAGGCCGAATACATCCCCTCTGGTGGCGATCACCAGTGCGCCAAAATACCCCAGCACGATGGCGACGCCATCGCGCCGACGCAGCTTCTGGCCGAGGAAGGGGACGGCCAGCAGACTGAGGGTAATGGCCCAGGTGTAGTTGAGGGTCTGTGCCTGCTGGGCAGGCAGCAGATCATAGGCTTTGAACAGCAACAGGTAATAGAGAAAGGGATTCAGCACGCCCAGAGTCAGGTAGTAGAAAGGGCGGGCCTTGATGTAGCTTCCCAGCAGCGGCAGTTTGCCCTGTTTGGCGACGACGGCTGTCAGCGTGAGAGTCGAGGTGAAGGCGGCCACAAGCAACAGTTGCACGGGTTCGAAATAGGCTAGGGAGATCTTGAAGGCGGTGGCGACCGTCGACCAGAGGGCAACGGCGCAAAGGCCATACTGATAGGCTTTTTTTTGATCTTTGAGCATGGGATGTCGTTCCACTGACAGAGGCAAGCGCACAGTCTACCAGTCTGCTTGTAACATTGTCGTTACCTTGGTGTCGGTAGCAGAGTGTGTTGCCGCAGGCGAGATCCATCTGTCACATAAAACTGCGCATAATCTGTTCGCTCTCCCTTGCGCAAATTTGAAAAATCCGTATAATTCCCTCCGCTTACCCATGAGGTAAGCCAGACGATATGTCTGCTGCTGAGTTTCCTGTTTACAGGAGCCAGCCATACAGTCCTCCCGATATGGGGGGAAACGTGAAAAATCACACCTCTGGCGGGAGTAATCTCGGTCGGGCGGTGTTGATTTATGTTCTTTTATCTATTGGAGCTCTGTCAATGCAGAACCAAAGAATCCGTATCCGCCTGAAGGCTTTTGATCATCGCCTGATTGATCAATCCACTGCGGAAATCGTTGAAACTGCTAAGCGCACTGGCGCGCAGGTTCGCGGTCCTATTCCGCTGCCGACTCGCAAAGAGCGCTTCACCGTCCTGATCTCCCCGCACGTCAACAAAGATGCGCGTGATCAGTACGAGATCCGCACTCACAAGCGTCTGGTAGACATCGTTGAGCCGACTGACAAGACCGTAGACGCCCTGATGCGTCTGGATCTGGCAGCTGGTGTAGACGTCCAGATCAGCCTGGGTTAATTACGGAAAGAGGTTGATAACAATGACAATCGGTCTTGTAGGTCGCAAAGTGGGTATGACTCGCATCTTCACTGAAGATGGCGTTTCTATCCCGGTGACTGTTATCGAAGTTGAAGCTAACCGTGTAACTCAGGTCAAATCTGTAGAAACCGACGGCTACAACGCTATTCAGGTTACCACTGGCGCCAAGAAAGCCAGCCGTGTGACCAAGCCGGAAGCTGGCCACTTCGCCAAAGCTGGTGTAGAAGCCGGTCGCGGTCTGTGGGAATTCCGCCTGAACAACGGTGAAACTTTCACTGTTGGTAGCGAGCTGAAAGTAGATCTTCTCGCTGACGTTAAGCTGGTAGACGTTACCGGCACATCCAAAGGTAAGGGCTTTGCTGGTACTGTTAAGCGCCACAACTTCCGCACCCAGGATATGACCCACGGTAACTCCTTGTCTCACCGCGTTCCGGGTTCTATCGGTCAGAACCAGACTCCGGGTCGTGTATTCAAGGGCAAAAAGATGGCTGGTCACATGGGTGCTGAGCGTGTAACGACTCAGAACTTGGAACTGGTTCGTGTTGACGCTGAACGCAACCTGCTGCTCATCAAAGGTGCAGTACCGGGTGCAACCAACGGCAACGTGATCGTCAAACCTGCCGTCAAAGCGTAACGTCTGAGGAGATAGTAATGGAATTGGTAATGAAAGACGCCAAGAGCGCTCTTGAAGTTTCCGAGACTACCTTCGGGCGCGAATTCAACGAAGCTCTGGTTCACCAGGTCGTCGTTGCATATGCCGCTGGTGCCCGTCAGGGTACTCGTGCGCAGCTGACTCGCTCTGAAGTGTCTGGTGGCGGCAAAAAGCCGTGGCGTCAGAAGGGTACTGGTCGTGCCCGTGCTGGCTCCATCCGTTCGCCCATCTGGCGTTCCGGTGGTGTGACTTTTGCTGCTAAGCCGCAAGATCACAGCCAGAAAGTAAACAAGAAGATGTACCGCGGCGCTATCCGTAGCATTCTGTCCGAGCTGGTACGTCAAGAGCGCCTGATCGTTGTTGAGAAGTTCGGCATCGAAGCTCCGAAGACCAAAGAACTGATCGCCAAGCTGAAAGAAATGGAACTGACTGATGTTCTGATCGTGACTGCTGAAGTCGATGAGAACCTGTTCCTGGCTGCTCGCAACCTGTACAAAGTTGACGTGCGTGACGTTGCCGGTATCGACCCGGTCAGCCTGATCGCTTTCGACAAGGTTCTGATGACTGCTGACGCAGTTAAGCAAATCGAGGAGATGCTGGCATGATCCGTGAAGAGCGTCTGCTGAAAGTTCTGAAGGCTCCGCACATCTCTGAAAAGAGCACCATGGTTGCAGAAAAGCAGAACACTATCGTGTTCAAAGTTGCTGTTGATGCTACCAAGGCGGAAGTCAAAGCTGCAGTTGCGAAACTGTTCGAGGTCGAAGTTGAGACCGTCCGTACCCTGAACATGAAGGGTAAGACCAAGCGCGCAGGTGCACGCGTAGGCCGTCGTTCCGATTGGAAAAAGGCTTATGTGACCCTGAAAGCTGGTCAGGACATCGACTTCATGGGCGCAGCCGAGTAAGAGGAGTTCTCAAAAATGGCAATCGTTAAGTGCAAGCCTACTTCTCCGGGCCGCCGCCACGTCGTCAAGATCGTCAATCAAGAGCTGTACAAGGGCAAGCCCTTCGCCGCTCTGCTGGACAGCAAAAGCAAGTCCGGTGGTCGTAACAACAACGGCCGTATCACTACCCGTCATATCGGTGGTGGTCACAAGCAGCACTACCGTATCGTCGACTTCAAGCGCGACAAAGACGGTATCCCGGCTAAAGTAGAGCGCCTGGAATACGATCCGAACCGTACCGCAAACATCGCCTTGGTGCTGTATGCAGACGGTGAGCGTCGTTACATCCTGGCTCCGAAAGGCCTGAAAGCTGGTGACGCGATCGCTTCTGGTGCTGATGCAGCCATCAAGGTAGGTAACGCCCTGCCGATGCGCAACATCCCGGTTGGTTCTACCGTTCACGCTGTAGAGATGAAGCCTGGTAAAGGTGCCCAGCTGGCTCGTTCCGCTGGTACTTTCATCCAGATCCTGGCTCGTGAAGGTAACTATGTAACTCTGCGTCTGCGTTCCGGCGAAGTACGTAAAGTTCTGGCCGAGTGCCGCGCTACCATCGGTGAAGTCGGTAACTCCGAGCACATGTTGCGTCAACTGGGTAAAGCCGGTGCAAACCGCTGGCGTGGTATTCGTCCGACCGTTCGCGGTATGGCGATGAACCCGGTTGACCACCCGCACGGTGGTGGTGAGGGTCGTAACAAGGGCATGCAGCCTGTGTCCCCATGGGGCCAGAAGGCTAAAGGCTTCAAGACCCGTAAGAACAAGCGTACCGACAAGTACATCGTACGTCGTCGTAACAAGTAATTGTTAACATAGAGGAATCACCATGCCACGTTCTCTCAAGAAGGGTCCATTTATTGACCTGCACTTGCTGAAGAAGGTAGAGAAAGCGGTGGAAAGCGGGGATAAAAAGCCGGTTAAAACCTGGTCCCGTCGTTCAATGATCATCCCGAACATGATCGGTTTGACCATCGCTGTCCATAATGGTCGTCAGCACGTTCCGGTTTTCGTTACCGAAGAAATGATCGGTCACAAACTGGGTGAATTCGCACCGACTCGTACTTATCGCGGCCATGCTGCTGATAAGAAGGCTAAGAAGCGCTAAGGGATAAATGATGGAAGCTATCGCTAAACACCGTTATGCCCGTACTTCTGCCCAGAAAGCTCGTCTGGTAGCCGATCAAGTACGTGGTCTGTCCGTAGACAAGGCTCTGAATATCCTGACCTTCAGCCCGAAAAAGGCTGCAGTGCTGGTTAAGAAAGTGCTGGAATCTGCCATTGCAAACGCTGAGCACAACGAAGGCGCCGATATCGACGCGCTGCGTGTTGCTACTATCATGGTCGACGAAGGTCCCTCCATGAAGCGCATCCGTCCGCGTGCCAAAGGTCGTGCGGATCGTATCCTCAAGCGTACCGCTCACATCACTGTAGTGGTATCCGACGCTAAGGCTGGGAGATAAGCAATGGGTCAGAAAGTACATCCTAATGGCATTCGCCTGGGTATTACCAAGCCTTGGAATTCTACCTGGTTCGCGAACACCAAAGACTTCGCTGACAACCTGTACAGCGATTTTCAAGTACGCCAGTTCCTGACCAAGGAACTGAAAAACGCGTCCTTGTCCAAGATCACCATTGAGCGTCCGGCCAAGAGCATCCGTGTGACCATTCACACTGCTCGTCCGGGTGTTGTCATCGGTAAGAAAGGCGAAGACGTTGAGAAGCTGCGCAAAGCTGTAGCCACTATTGCTGGCGTGCCTGCTCAGATCAACATTTCCGAAGTCCGCAAGCCGGAGCTGGATGGCAAACTCGTTGCCGACAGCATCACTTCCCAGCTGGAGCGTCGTGTAATGTTCCGTCGTGCTATGAAGCGCGCCGTACAGAACGCAATGCGCCTGGGTGCCAAGGGCATCAAAGTGGAAGTTTCCGGTCGTCTGGGCGGCGCTGAAATCGCGCGTACCGAATGGTACCGTGAAGGTCGTGTGCCGTTGCACACCCTGCGTGCCGACATCGACTACGCAACTTCTGAAGCCCACACCACTTACGGTGTGATCGGCGTTAAAGTTTGGATCTTCAAGGGCGAAGTTCTGGGCGGTCTGGCTGCTGTTAACGCTGCCGCTGCTCAAGAGCAAGCTCCTGCAAAGCCCAAGCGTGACAACAAGCGCCGCGCTGCTAAGTAAGGAGATTCGGTAAATGTTGCAACCTAAGCGTACTAAATTCCGCAAGACCCACAAGGGTCGTAACCGCGGTCTGGCCACCTCTGGTAACGAAGTATCCTTCGGTACCTTTGGCCTGAAGGCGACATCCCGTGGTCAACTGACTGCTCGTCAAATCGAAGCAGCCCGTCGTGCCATGACCCGTCACGTTAAGCGTCAAGGTAAGATCTGGATCCGTGTGTTCCCGGACAAGCCCATCACCGAAAAGCCCCTCGAAGTTCGTATGGGTAAAGGTAAGGGTAACGTGGAATACTGGGTTTGCCCGATCCAGCCTGGCAAGGTTCTGTACGAGATGGACGGTGTACCTGAGGCTCTGGCGCGTGAAGCGTTTGCCCTGGCCGCAGCTAAGCTGTCTGTTCAGACCACTTTCGTAATTAAGACGGTGATGTGATGAAAGCCCAAGATCTGCGTCAAAAGAGCGTCGAAGAACTGAACCAGGAGCTGCTGGGCCTGCTGCGTGAGCAATTCAACATGCGCATGCAAGCGTCCACCGGCCAGCTGGCTCAGACTCACACTCTGAAACAAGTGCGTCGTGACGTCGCACGTATCAAGACTGTACTGACTGAGAAGGCAGGTGCGTAATGACTGACAAGATCCGTACTCTGCAAGGTCGTGTAATCAGCGACAAGATGGACAAGTCCATCACTGTTGCTATCGAGCGCAAGGTAAAGCACCCGATCTACGGTAAGATCATCAAGCGCACTACCAAGCTGCACGTACATGACGAAAACAACGAGTGCAAAGCTGGCGACCTCGTGGAAATCCGCGAATGCCGCCCGCTGTCCAAGACCAAGTCCTGGACCCTGGTTGCCGTTGTAGAAAAGGCCTAATCGGTACTTTGTAGTCCAAGCGGCCCCTTTCAGGGGCCGTTTGTTTTTTAGGCTACCTTTTCTGAAAATCCTGTGTTATAGTTTCGCGCCTTTTGAAGGCAGCCAGATCCCATTAGGGATAAGAAGTAAACAAAGCGGAGCACTAAGATGATCCAGATGCAAAGTATGCTGGGTGTTGCCGACAACTCCGGCGCTCGCAGTGTAATGTGTATTAAGGTTCTGGGTGGCTCGCACCGCCGTTACGCCGGCATCGGCGACATCATCAAGGTTTCCATCAAGGAAGCCATTCCTCGCGGTAAAGTGAAGAAAGGTGATGTGTATAACGCGGTGGTCGTACGCACCCGTAAAGGCGTTCGTCGTCCGGACGGCTCTGTCATCCGTTTCGACAACAATGCGGCTGTGTTGCTTAACAACAACCAACAGCCAATCGGTACTCGTATTTTTGGCCCGGTGACCCGTGAACTGCGTAATGAGAAGTTCATGAAGATTGTGTCCCTGGCACCCGAAGTACTGTAAGGAGTCGAACGATGGCAGCTAAAATCCGTCGCGAAGACGAAGTGATTGTTCTTACCGGCAAAGACAAGGGCAAGCGTGGCAAAGTCACTCAAGTCCTGATTGCAAAAGGTAAGGTAATCGTGGAAGGCATCAACCAGGTGAAGAAACACCAGAAGCCGGTACCCGCACTGGGTCAGGCTGGCGGTATCGTCACCAAAGAAGCCCCCATCGATGTATCAAACGTAGCGCTGTTCAACTCTGCCACTGGCAAAGCTGACCGCGTTGGTTTCCGGATTGAAGACGGCAAAAAAGTCCGTTTCTTCAAATCCACCGGCGAACTTGTGAAGTAATTGGAGTTTAACGATGGCGAAACTGCATGATTACTACAAATCCGATGTAGTAAATGAACTGTCCAAGCAGTTCGGTTACAAGACTATCATGCAAGTCCCTCGGATCGAGAAAATCACCCTGAACATGGGTGTTGGTGAAGCGATCTCTGACAAGAAATTGCTGGAAAATGCTGCTGCCGATATGGCTGCCATTTCCGGTCAGAAGCCGCTGATCACCAAAGCTCGCAAATCTGTTGCGGGCTTCAAGATTCGTGAAGGCTACCCGATAGGTTGTAAAGTAACCCTGCGTGGCGAGCGTATGTGGGAGTTCCTGGAACGGCTGATCTGCATCTCCGTACCGCGTATCCGTGACTTCCGTGGCCTGAACGCTAAAGCGTTCGACGGTCGTGGTAACTACTCCATGGGCGTGCGTGAGCAGATCATCTTCCCGGAAATCGACTATGACAAAGTCGATCGCGTCCGTGGTCTGGATATCACCATCACCACTTCCGCGAATACCGATGAAGAAGGCCGTGCTCTGCTGGCTGCCTTTAACTTCCCATTCCGCAAGTAAGGTTAGGGTTATGGCTAAAACATCCATGAAAGCGCGCGAAGCAAAGCGTGCCAAGCTGGTAGCCAAGTACGCGACCAAGCGTGCCGAGCTGAAAGCTATCATCGTTGACATGAACGCTTCTGAAGAAGCGCGTTGGGATGCTGTACTGCAACTGCAACAGCTGCCCCGTGATTCCAGTCCGTCCCGCCAGCGTAACCGTTGCAATATTACTGGTCGTCCGCACGGTTTCCTGCGCAAGTTTGGCCTGTCTCGCATCAAGGTGCGTGAGCATGCCATGAAGGGCGAAATTCCGGGCCTGAAGAAGGCTTCTTGGTAACGAATCTCGGGAGTTAGACTTATGAGCATGCAAGATCCGATCGCGGATATGCTGACCCGCATCCGTAACGGTCAGGCGGCGAGCAAAGTTGCGGTTTCCATGCCTTCTTCCAAGCTGAAAGTGGCTATCGCCAAAGTGCTGAAAGAAGAAGGTTACATCGCTGGCTACTCCGTAGCTGGTGACGTGAAGCCGGAACTGGAAATTGAACTGAAATATTTCCAGGGCAAGCCAGTTGTAGAACTGATCCAACGCGTAAGCCGTCCAGGCCTGCGTATTTACAAGCGCACTACTGATCTGCCGAAAGTTATGGGCGGTCTCGGTGTTGCTATCGTGTCCACGTCTAAAGGTGTGATGACTGACCGTGCTGCTCGCAAAGCAAGCATGGGCGGTGAGATCATCTGCTACGTCGCTTAATAGGAGGTAGGAAATGTCTCGTGTTGCTAAGGCACCCGTCACTATTCCTGCTGGCGTAGAGGTGACTCTGAACGGCCAGGAACTGACCATCAAAGGTGGTAAAGGTTCTCTGGTTCGCTCTATTCACGCCGGTGTAGAAGTGACCAAAGAAGACAATGTACTGAAGTTCGCCCCGCGCGGCAGCATCGCTGGTGCTGACGCTCAGGCCGGTACTGCCCGTGCATTGGTCAACAACATGGTAATCGGTGTTACCCAAGGCTTCGAGCGCAAGCTGCAGCTGGTTGGTGTAGGTTATAAAGCCTCCATCAAGGGCAATGCTGTTGCGCTGGCTCTGGGCTTCTCTCACCCGGTAGAGCATGCGCTGCCGGCTGGTGTGACCGCTGAGTGCCCGACTGCTACAGAAATCGTTCTGCGTGGCGTCGACAAGCAGCTGGTTGGCCAAGTCGCCGCCGATATCCGTGCTTACCGCGCTCCGGAGCCCTACAAGGGCAAGGGTGTACGCTATGCCAACGAGCAAGTGCGTACTAAAGAAGCTAAGAAGAAGTAAGGTAACACTATGGACAAGAAAGCAGCTCGTCTCCGTCGTGCTACTCGTGCTCGGAAAAAGATGCAGGAACTGGGAGCTACCCGTCTGGTTGTTCACCGTACCCCGCGTCATATCTATGCGCAGGTTATTGCAGCCAACGGTTCCGAAGTTCTGGCCTCTGCTTCCACAGTAGAGAAAGCCATCAGTGAAGCTCTGAAATACACCGGTAACGCAGATGCTGCTACCGCTGTAGGTAAGGCTATCGCTGAGCGTGCTATTGCCAAAGGCGTTCAGAACGTATCTTTCGATCGTTCCGGTTTCAAGTATCACGGTCGCATCGCTGCCCTGGCAGCTGCCGCACGTGACGCTGGTCTTCAGTTCTAAGCTAGGAGTCGAAGATGGCTAAAGTCGAATCTCAAGCCGGCGAACTGCAAGAAAAGCTCATTGCAGTAAACCGTGTTTCGAAAACTGTTAAAGGTGGTCGTATCATGTCCTTCACCGCGTTGACCGTGGTGGGTGATGGTAACGGCCGTGTAGGTTACGGTTACGGTAAAGCCCGTGAAGTTCCGGCTGCTATTCAAAAAGCAATGGAACAGGCTAAGCGTAACCTGAACAAGGTTGAGCTGAACAACGGCACTCTGCACCACCCGGTGCGTGGTGTTCACTCTGGCTCCACCGTGTTCATGAAGCCGGCCTCCCAAGGTACTGGTATCATTGCAGGCGGCGCTATGCGTGCTGTTCTGGAAGTTGCCGGTATCCACAACGTGCTGGCCAAGACCTACGGTTCCACCAACCCAATCAACGTTGTTCGCGCTACTGTAGACGCTCTGGTTCACGGTCAATCACCGGAACAGATCGCTGCCAAGCGTGGTCTGCGCGTTGAAGAAATTCTGGGGTAATGCGACATGGCTAACACTGTAAAAGTAACTCAAACTCGCAGCTCTATCGGCCGTCTGCCAAAGCACAAGGCGACTCTGCGTGGTCTGGGTCTGCGTCGCATTGGTCACACCGTTGAGCTGGAAGATACTCCTTGCGTACGCGGCATGATCAACCAGGTTTATTACATGGTTAAGGTGGAGGGCTAAGCATGCGTCTGAACACTCTGTCTCCGGCCGCTGGTTCCAAGCCTGAAAAACAACGTCGTGGTCGTGGTATCGGCTCCGGCTTGGGCAAGACTGGTGGTCGTGGTGTTAAAGGCCAAACCTCTCGTTCCGGTGGCGGCAAAGTTCGCAACGGTTTCGAAGGTGGCCAGATGCCTTTGAAAATCCGTCTGCCGAAGTTCGGTTTCTTCTCTCGCAAATCTTTGGTTTCTGCCGAAGTGCGTCTGAACGAAATCGCCCTGGTAGAAGGTGATGTGGTCGACCTGAGCACTCTGAAGCAAGCCGGTGTTGTTACTAAGAACATCGTGTTCGCTAAAGTTGTTCTGTCAGGCAACATTGACCGTGCTGTGACCGTTCGTGGTCTGTCCGTCACCAAAGGTGCACGCGCAGCCATCGAGGCCGCTGGCGGTAAAATCGAGGAATAATCAGTACAATGGCTAAGAAACCAGGATTGGATGTTAAAGCACAGGGTGGTCTGAGTGAACTGAAGAGCCGTCTGCTCTTCGTTCTCGGGGCGATTATCGTTTTCCGTGCAGGCTCTTATGTGCCGATTCCTGGTATTGACGCCGCCGTACTGGCCGAGTTGTTCCAGCAACAGAAGGGCACCATCATTGAGATGTTCAACATGTTCAGTGGTGGTGCACTCTCGCGTGCTTCTATTCTTGCGTTGGGGATCATGCCGTACATTTCGGCATCGATCATTATCCAGCTGCTGACAGTGGTTCACCCCGCTCTTGCTGAACTCAAGAAAGAAGGTGAATCCGGCCGTCGCAAGATTAGCCAATATACCCGTTGGGGCACGCTGGTTTTGGGAACTTTCCAGGCCATTGGTATTGCAACCGGTCTGCCGAATATGATGCATGGACTCGTGACTAATCCGGGTCTAGGATTCTATTTCACAGCGGTTGTGAGTTTGGTCACCGGTACCATGTTTTTGATGTGGTTGGGTGAACAGATTACCGAGCGTGGGATTGGTAATGGTATCTCGTTGATTATTTTCACAGGTATCGTTGCTGGTCTGCCGCATGCCATTGGCGCTACGGCCGAACAGGCACGTCAAGGGGAATTGCACATCCTGCTGTTGTTGTTGCTGGGCTTGATTGTTTTCGCAGTGACTTACTTTGTGGTGTTCGTGGAGCGTGGTCAGCGTCGTATCGTCGTTAACTATGCCAAGCGTCAACAAGGCCGCCAGGTATTTGCCGCGCAAAGCACACACCTGCCGTTGAAAGTGAATATGGCTGGTGTGATTCCTGCGATTTTCGCATCCAGTATCATCCTCTTCCCGGGGACCATTACCTCTTGGTTTGGTCAGGGTGAGGGTAAAGTAGCTGATATCCTGCAACAGGTCTCTATGGTCCTGCAGCCGGGTCAACCGCTTTACGAGATGCTGTATGCAGCAGCCATTATCTTCTTCTGCTTCTTCTATACCGCGCTGGTGTTCAACCCCCGCGAGACAGCAGATAATCTGAAGAAGAGTGGAGCCTTTATCCCGGGGATTCGCCCGGGCGAGCAGACAGCACGTTACATCGATAAGGTTATGACTCGCCTGACATTGGCAGGTGCGCTCTATATAACCTTTATCTGTCTGGTACCCCAGTTCTTGATGACTGCCTGGAACGTACAGTTCTACTTCGGTGGCACTTCGCTGCTGATTATCGTGGTAGTTATCATGGACTTCATGGCTCAGGTACAAACCCATATGATGTCTCATCAATATGGCGACGTCCTGAGGAAGGCCAACCTGAAGGGCTACGGCCGCTAAAGGTCGGCGTAGTTACGGAGTTAAGCAATGAAAGTTCGTGCTTCCGTTAAGGCAATCTGCCGTAACTGCAAAATCATCAAGCGTCACGGTGTGGTGCGTGTGATTTGCAGCGAGCCAAAGCATAAACAGCGCCAAGGCTAATTTTTTACGGTTAGTACTTGCAACAAATAGTTGTGCTGGCTAATATAGCCAGCCAACTTTTGTTGTGTATTGGTTGACCGCCACGTATCCGCTCACGGGCTTTGTGGTGGTCGTAATCTACTATATGTAGGAGTGAATAGTGGCCCGTATCGCTGGCATTAACATTCCTGACCATAAGCATGCAGTCATCGCTTTGACTGCGATTTATGGCGTCGGTCGTACCCGCTCCAAGGCCATCTGTGCCGCAGCCGGTATCGCTGAGAATGTGAAAATTAAAGACCTGGACGAAGCTCAGATCGAGAGTCTGCGTGAACAAGTAGGTAAATTCACCGTTGAAGGTGACCTGCGTCGTCAGATTTCCATGAACATCAAGCGATTGATGGATCTGGGTTGCTACCGTGGTTTGCGTCACCGTCGTAGCCTGCCTGTTCGTGGTCAACGTACCAAGACCAACGCTCGTACCCGTAAGGGTCCGCGCAAGGCTATCAAGAAGTAACGGGAAGGTAGAAAATGGCTAAAACTCCGACTCGTGCTCGCAAGCGCGTTAAAAAGCAAGTGAGCGACGGTATTGCGCACGTTCATGCATCTTTCAACAACACAATCGTGACCATTACTGACCGTCAGGGCAATGCTCTGTCTTGGGCTACTTCTGGTGGTTCCGGTTTCCGTGGTTCTCGTAAGTCCACCCCGTTCGCTGCTCAGGTAGCTGCCGAGCGCGCTGGTGAGATGGCCAAAGAATATGGCGTCAAGAACCTGGAAGTCATGGTCAAAGGTCCGGGTCCCGGTCGTGAGTCTTCCATCCGCGCCCTGAACGCGGCTGGTTTCCGCATCACTAACATTACTGATGTGACTCCGATCCCGCACAACGGTTGTCGTCCTCCCAAGAAGCGCCGCGTATAACGCTGTAGCTACTTGGTCTAGGATTGTTGGAGAAAGAAGATGGCAAGATATATCGGTCCTAAGCTTAAGCTTAGCCGTCGTGAGGGCACCGACCTCTTCCTGAAGTCAGGTGTTCGTGCGATTGATTCTAAGTGCAAGATTGACACCGCCCCTGGTCAGCACGGTGCGCGTAAAGCGCGTCTGTCCGACTACGGTGTTCAGCTGCGCGAGAAACAAAAAGTTCGTCGTATCTACGGCGTATTGGAAAAACAGTTCCGCAACTACTACCGCGACGCTGCCCGTCAAAAGGGTAACACCGGTGAAAACCTGTTGCAGCTGCTGGAAGGTCGTTTGGACAACGTTGTTTACCGTATGGGCTTCGGCGCTACCCGTGCTGAATCTCGTCAGCTGGTGAGCCACAAGGCCATCATGGTAAACGGTCGCGTTGTGAACATTCCTTCTTTCCAGGTTTCCCCTGAGGACGTGATCTGCGTTCGTGAGAAGGCTAAGAAGCAAGCGCGTATCAAAGCTTCCCTGGAAGTTGCTGGTCAGCGTGAGAAGCCGACTTGGGTAGAGGTTGACGCCGCTAAAATGGAAGGTGCTTTCAAGCGTCTGCCAGAGCGTTCCGACCTGTCTGCCGACATTAACGAACAGCTGATCGTCGAGCTTTACTCCAAGTAAAGCTAGCTTCTAAAGAGAGGACACAATGCTGGGTTCTGTAACAGATTTTCTTAAACCGCGGCTAGTTGACATCGAGCAAGTTAGCCCGACTCATGCGAAAGTGACTCTTGAGCCACTCGAGCGTGGCTTTGGTCACACGCTGGGCAACGCCCTGCGTCGTATTTTGCTGTCATCTATGCCCGGTTGTGCAGTTACTGAAGTCGAAATTGACGGGGTACTGCATGAGTACAGCAGCAAAGAAGGTGTACAGGAAGACATTCTTGAAATCCTGCTCAACCTGAAAGGTATCGCTGTGAAGCTGGAAGGCAAGGACGAGGTAACTCTGTCCCTGACCAAGTCTGGAACAGGCCCCGTTACCGCTGGTGATATCACTTACGGTGATGAAGTCGAGATCGTAAACCCGGAGCACGTAATCTGCCACCTGACAGGTGCCAATGCTGAAATCAGCATGCGCCTGAAAGTTCAGCGCGGTCGTGGTTATGTGCCTGCTTCTGCTCGTGTTCACAACGATGACGAAGAGCGCCCGATTGGTCGCCTGCTGCTGGACTCTGCGTTCAGCCCCATCGTTCGTATTGCCTACAATGTTGAGGCAGCACGTGTGGAACAGCGTACCGACTTGGACAAGCTGGTCATCGACATGGAGACCAATGGTACCCTGGATCCTGAAGAAGCCATCCGTCGTTCTGCCACTATTCTGGCTGAGCAACTGGAAGCCTTCGTGGATCTGCGCGATGTCAGCGTGCCCGAGAAGAAAGAAGAGAAACCCGAGTTTGATCCGATTCTGCTACGTCCTGTCGATGATTTGGAGCTGACAGTTCGTTCTGCGAACTGTCTGAAGGCAGAAGCTATCCACTATATTGGTGATCTGGTACAGCGTACCGAAGTTGAGTTGCTTAAGACTCCTAACCTCGGTAAGAAGTCCCTGACTGAGATCAAGGACGTGTTGGCCTCCCGTGGTCTGTCTCTTGGCATGCGCCTTGAGAACTGGCCGCCCGCCAGCATCGCTGACGAGTAATCCAGATTACGGGTTTCACAGATTTAGTTAGAAGGATAAGGTCATGCGCCATCGTTTGAGTGGTCGTCAACTGAACCGGAACAGCAGCCATCGTCAGGCAATGTTCCGCAACATGGCCAGCTCCCTGGTTCGTCATGAGATCATCAAGACGACTCTGCCTAAGGCAAAAGAGCTGCGTCGTGTAGTTGAACCGCTGATCACCCTTGCCAAGACTGATAGCGTTGCTAATCGTCGCCTGGCATTTGCCCGTACTCGCGATAACGCGATCGTGGCTAAGCTGTTCAATGAACTGGGCCCGCGCTACCTGGAGCGCGCCGGCGGTTATACTCGCATTCTGAAATGCGGTTTCCGTGCAGGCGACAACGCCCCTATGGCTTATATTGAGCTGGTAGACCGCCCGGCCGCTGCTGAAGCAGCTGCTGAGTGATAAAGAAAAAGCCGGGCTTGTCCCGGCTTTTCTTTTAATCCATTCTGATACTGCCTCAACTGCCTCAACTCATCATTCACCTCTTATTCTTCTATAGAAGTAAGCGCTGTTCCCAAGCCCTGCTGAACGGTGAATAGTTGGCTCACTTGGCGTGAGCATCGTCAGCCAGCTTGATATCGCCCTACATACACCCGTTTGCCCAGTTGCGGGCGTGTTCCCTTATAGGATCTCAGTCGCAAGTCCATCTTGGCCTCCTTGTTTTCGGCCATTCTAGCAATCTGGAACCGGTTTCTGTGGATAAGTTTGTATAAAAGCTGTGGTTGGATATGAATAACTAAAAAAGTGCCCTTTTTGCAATTTTATTGCAGGAGAGGGGTTGCCAGAAAGAATCTGTTCCCTATAATGCGCCTCCATCGACAGGGCAAGCGGCAACGCAGAAAGCCAAGTCGGTAACCTCGAAAAGCCTTTGAAAATAAGGCTTGACTCGAGAAGGCGGTTGAGTAGAATTCCACTCCCGCAGCAACACACTGTTGCGT
>NZ_CDDK01000027.1 GCF_000820225.1 Aeromonas veronii bv. veronii | reverse complement strand
TGCTCTTTAACAATCTGGAAAGCTGATTTAAAAAGTAGTTCTCAAACATTTGTTACAAGTGCTTTGGAAACTTCTTGGCGAAAACCAAATTTTATTTGGTCCTTGTTGTACGACAACAAGCAAGCGTTGTTTCACCGACACTTCTTGGGGTTGTATGGTTAAGTGACTAAGCGTACATGGTGGATGCCTTGGCAGTCAGAGGCGATGAAGGACGTACTAACCTGCGATAAGCTGTGAGAAGTCGGTAAGAGACGCTATTACTCACAGATTTCCGAATGGGGAAACCCACCCGAGATAACTCGGGTATCTGTTACTGAATACATAGGTAACAGAGGCGAACCGGGAGAACTGAAACATCTAAGTACCCCGAGGAAAAGAAATCAACCGAGATTCCCTCAGTAGCGGCGAGCGAACGGGGATTAGCCCTTAAGCATCTTGGAAGTTAGTGGAACGGTCCTGGAAAGGCCGGCGATACAGGGTGATAGCCCCGTACACGAAAACAACCTTGATGTGAAATCGAGTAGGGCGGGACACGTGACATCCTGTCTGAATATGGGGGGACCATCCTCCAAGGCTAAATACTCCTGACTGACCGATAGTGAACCAGTACCGTGAGGGAAAGGCGAAAAGAACCCCTGTGAGGGGAGTGAAATAGAACCTGAAACCGTGTACGTACAAGCAGTGGGAGCCCTTCGGGGTGACTGCGTACCTTTTGTATAATGGGTCAGCGACTTACATTTTGTAGCGAGGTTAACCGTATAGGGGAGCCGTAGGGAAACCGAGTCTTAACTGGGCGTCTAGTTGCAAGGTGTAGACCCGAAACCGGGTGATCTAGCCATGGGCAGGTTGAAGGTTGAGTAACATCAACTGGAGGACCGAACCCACTAACGTTGCAAAGTTAGGGGATGACCTGTGGCTGGGGGTGAAAGGCCAATCAAACTCGGAGATAGCTGGTTCTCCCCGAAAGCTATTTAGGTAGCGCCTCGGACGAATACTACTGGGGGTAGAGCACTGTTTGGGCTAGGGGGTCATCCCGACTTACCAACCCCATGCAAACTCCGAATACCAGTAAGTAATATCCGGGAGACACACGGCGGGTGCTAACGTCCGTCGTGAAGAGGGAAACAACCCAGACCGCCGGCTAAGGTCCCAAAGTTCTGGTTAAGTGGGAAACGATGTGGGAAGGCTCAGACAGCTAGGATGTTGGCTTAGAAGCAGCCATCATTTAAAGAAAGCGTAATAGCTCACTAGTCGAGTCGGCCTGCGCGGAAGATGTAACGGGGCTCAAACCAGGCACCGAAGCCGCGGATTCATACTTATGTATGAGTGGTAGGGGAGCGTTCTGTAAGTCTGCGAAGGTGTATCGAGAGGTATGCTGGAGATATCAGAAGTGCGAATGCTGACGTAAGTAACGATAAAGGGGGTGAAAAGCCTCCTCGCCGGAAGACCAAGGGTTCCTGTCCAACGTTAATCGGGGCAGGGTGAGTCGACCCCTAAGGCGAGGCCGAAAGGCGTAGTCGATGGGAAGCAGGTTAATATTCCTGCACGACTTGTAATTGCGATGGGGGGACGGAGAAGGCTAGGTGGGCCAGGCGACGGTTGTCCTGGTGAAAGTGCGTAGGTGGTGTTTCTAGGCAAATCCGGAGACACAACACTGAGACACGAGACGAACACACTACGGTGTGGAAGCCATTGATGCCCTGCTTCCAGGAAAAGCCTCTAAGCTTCAGATTACAAGTCATCGTACCCCAAACCGACACAGGTGGTCGGGTAGAGAATACCAAGGCGCTTGAGAGAACTCGGGTGAAGGAACTAGGCAAAATAGAACCGTAACTTCGGGAGAAGGTTCGCTCCTGACAGTGAAGTCCCTTGCGGATGGAGCAGTTGGGAGTCGCAGTGACCAGATGGCTGGGACTGTTTATCAAAAACACAGCACTCTGCAAACACGAAAGTGGACGTATAGGGTGTGACACCTGCCCGGTGCCGGAAGGTTAATTGATGGGGTTAGCGCAAGCGAAGCTCTTGATCGAAGCCCCGGTAAACGGCGGCCGTAACTATAACGGTCCTAAGGTAGCGAAATTCCTTGTCGGGTAAGTTCCGACCTGCACGAATGGTGTAACCATGGCCATGCTGTCTCCACCCGAGACTCAGTGAAATCGAATTCGCCGTGAAGATGCGGTGTACCCGCGGCTAGACGGAAAGACCCCGTGAACCTTTACTACAGCTTGGCACTGAACATTGAACCTACATGTGTAGGATAGGTGGGAGGCTTTGAAGGCGTGACGCCAGTTGCGCTGGAGCCGTCCTTGAAATACCACCCTTGTATGTTTGATGTTCTAACGCAGGGCCCTGAATCGGGCTCGCGGACAGTGCCTGGTGGGTAGTTTGACTGGGGCGGTCTCCTCCCAAAGAGTAACGGAGGAGCACGAAGGTTGGCTAATCCTGGTCGGACATCAGGAGGTTAGTGCAATGGCATAAGCCAGCTTAACTGCGAGACGGACAGGTCGAGCAGGTACGAAAGTAGGTCATAGTGATCCGGTGGTTCTGAATGGAAGGGCCATCGCTCAACGGATAAAAGGTACTCCGGGGATAACAGGCTGATACCGCCCAAGAGTTCATATCGACGGCGGTGTTTGGCACCTCGATGTCGGCTCATCACATCCTGGGGCTGAAGTCGGTCCCAAGGGTATGGCTGTTCGCCATTTAAAGTGGTACGCGAGCTGGGTTCAGAACGTCGTGAGACAGTTCGGTCCCTATCTGCCGTGGGCGTTGGATGATTGAAGGGAGTTGCTCCTAGTACGAGAGGACCGGAGTGAACGAACCTCTGGTGTTCGGGTTGTCACGCCAGTGGCACTGCCCGGTAGCTAAGTTCGGAATCGATAACCGCTGAAAGCATCTAAGCGGGAAGCGAGCCCTGAGATGAGTCATCCCTGACCCCTTGAGGGTCCTAAAGGGCCGTTGGAGACCACAACGTTGATAGGTGGGGTGTGTAAGCGCGGCGACGTGTTGAGCTAACCCATACTAATTACCCGTGAGGCTTAACCATACAACACCCAAGAAGTGTTC
>NZ_CDDK01000026.1 GCF_000820225.1 Aeromonas veronii bv. veronii | reverse complement strand
CCGCGTCCGAATTGTCACCCTCAAGCCGAGCAGTAGCTTGGTGGCGTTTGTCTGCTTTCGACTGTTTACACAATCGCAAGCTGACGAAAGAGTTGGTTGCGGGGGCCGGATTTGAACCGACGACCTTCGGGTTATGAGCCCGACGAGCTACCGAGCTGCTCCACCCCGCGTCCGAATTTTTCTCGAAGTGGCCGAGCAGTAGCCAGTTCGATTTCTCCTTTTCCACCAACCGGTTACACCGGTTTGACTGGTCAGGATCTCAGATGGTTGCGGGGGCCAGATTTGAACTGACGACCTTCGGGTTATGAGCCCGACGAGCTACCGGGCTGCTCCACCCCGCGTCTGAGGTCGCCAATAATAGGCGCCAGCGCACAGATTGCAAGTAAATATCTCAAAAAAAGTTTATTCGTAGATTAATCGGACAAATAGTGCGGTCATTAGCAGCATCATGCTGTTTTTTCAGGCAATCGAGTCCTTGCCAGGCATCCGGCACTACACTCAATAAGGTGAACACTCCTCATTTTGGGTAGGTAGAATATGCGCATCTCCGCCGGTCACTGCCGTCAGTTGGGGGCCACACCCGACAGTAACGGCGTCAACTTCGCGATCTGGGCACGCCTCGCCAGCCGGGTCGAACTGCTGCTCTTCGCAAGCGCAGACGATGCGACCCCCGAGGTGATCCCCCTCTCCCCGCGCCTCAACCGCACCGCCTACTACTGGCATATCCATGTGGAGGGGATTTCGGTCGGGCAACGTTACGCCTATCGCATTCAGGGCCCGTGGCGCCCATATGGCGGCACCCGCTTCGATGCCGAGAAGGTGTTGCTCGACCCTTACGGCCGCAGCATCGAGCTTGGCGCCAATTACGATCGATGGGCGGCGGCCCGTCCAGGTAGCAATCTGGCTTGTTGCGCCAAGAACAAGGTGGTCGATACTCGCCACTACGACTGGGAAGGAGACAAACTGCCCGCTCACTCCCTCTCCCGCTCGGTGATCTACGAGCTGCATCTGGGGGGCTTTACCAAGTCCCCGAGCTCCGGGGTCGATCCGGCGCTGCGTGGCACCTATCTAGGGCTGATTGAGAAGATCCCCTATCTGCAATCTCTCGGTGTCACCGCCGTCGAGCTGCTGCCGGTGTTCCAGTTCGATCCTCAGGATGCGCCCAAAGGACTCTCCAACTACTGGGGTTACAGCCCCATGTCCTTTTTCGCCCCCCACGCCCAATACGCCTGCGGCGATGATCCGCTGACCGAGTTTCGCGACATGGTCAAGGCGCTGCACAAGGCCAATATCGAGGTGATCCTGGATGTGGTTTACAACCACACCGCCGAAGGGGGTGATGATGGCCCCACCTTCTCGTGTCGCGGCATCGACAACGAGGCCTACTACATCCTCGACAACAACCAGAAGGACACCAACTATTCGGGCTGCGGCAACACCTTCAACGGCGCCCATCCAGTGGTGCTGCGGATGATCATGGACAGCCTCCACTTCTGGCGTCAGGAGATGCACGTCGATGGCTTTCGGTTTGATCTGGCTGCCATTCTGTCGCGGGATGAATCGGGTCAGCCGCAGGCCAATGCGCCTACCTTGCGCACCATAGATACCGACCCCAACATCGCCGACATCAAGCTGATTGCCGAAGCCTGGGATGCTGGGGGACTCTATCAGGTGGGGTCACTGGCCGGCGCCCGCTGGCGTGAGTGGAACGGCCAGTTCCGGGATGATGTGCGCCGCTTTCTGCGCGGGGATGACAACAGCGTCACCGCCTTTGTCGAGCGGCTGTGCGGCAGCCCCGACATCTACCACTATCACCACGCCGATCCCGAGAAGAGTATCAACTTCGTTACCTGCCACGACGGATTTACCCTGTGGGACTGGGCCAGTTACAACAGCAAGCACAACGAAGCCAACGGGGAGGAGAACCGTGACGGCTGCGATCATAACTTCAGCTGGAACCACGGCCACGAAGGGGTGACGGAAGATCCCCAGATCAACGCCCTGCGGATGCGCCAGGCCAAAAACATGATGGTAGCGACCCTGCTCTCGGTGGGCTCCCCCATGCTGCTGATGGGAGACGAGCTGCTGCGCACCCAGCGGGGCAACAACAACGGCTACTGCCAGGACAATGCCACCTGCTGGATGAACTGGCTGCCCAATGCCCGCAGTCAGGAGATGTTCCGCTTTATGAAGGAGCTGATCCAATACCGCAAACACCTGTTCCAGCGCCCGGAGCAGGAGAGCATGCCGCTGTCACTCACCGAGATCCTGCGCCACAGCGAGATCTGCTGGCACGGGGTCAACGCCGGGCAACCGGATTTCAGCCCCCACTCCCACGCCATCGCCATGTCGGCGCTGTCGAGCGAAACCAAGCTGGCGCTCTATGTGCTGTTCAACGCCTACTGGGAGCCCCTCACCTTCAACCTGCCGAGCCCCCCCAAGGGGGTCGGCGGCTACTGGCGGCGGATCCTCGATACCGCCCTCCCCTCGCCGCAGGATATCTGCACCTTCGGCATGCCGCTGGAGGGATTGACCCGCGAATATCTGGCCCAGCCACGCAGCAGTTGCCTCTTTATCTGCGGGGCCGACGATTTCTATTGATCGATTGCTGTGAATTGATAGCAGCGATACCTGCAAGCCAGATAGGCAAAAGCCCCGAGTGTTGGCTCGGGGCTTTCTCTTTTCAGCGCCAGTGTCAGATCAGCTGGTGCAACACACTGGTAGCGGCAATCTGGGCGATCAGCAGGCCACACAGGGAGGTAGAGACTACCACTGGCGCTGTGTCACGCTGCAAGTAGAGTGGGCTGAACCAGAGCAGCAGAGAGGCCACCAGCAGCGCTGCCTGGGTTACCACCGCCGGGATCAGGGCATCGAGATTGGCCTCATCCCCTTGCCAGCCCACCAGCACTGCCAGCCAGACAAGGCTGGCCATCGCCCCCACCAGACCGGCCAGCGGCAACAGGGTGTTGAATGCCTTGAGACGATGACGGGCCCGCAGCAGCATCAGGTGGGCAAAGGCCGCCCCCAGCATCGCCATCTGCAGCAGACCGCTCACCCAGCCCTGCAGTTGCAGCAGCCCGATGCCATAGAGAGCGAGCGGCAACGCCGGTAGCCAGAGCAGTGTCGAGGGGACTGAGCGCTTGCCCTCCAGCCGTGACTGGGCCAGCGACAAGCCAACCCCGAGCACCAGTGCGGCCCCACCACTCCAGATGAGCCAGCTGGCCGCCTTGGCCTCGACCGCCAGCATCAGAGAGAGCGCGGTAATGACCCAGATGGAGAAGAGCTGCTGACTGATGCGCGAACGCTGGCCAGGGCAGATATCACCGAGCCACAGCACGATACCGAGGGCGATCAGGGCGCCAAGCGCCATCAAGCCGGTGAGGGGAAAGAGCCAAAAAGGGAGTTGGACGAACACGACGCCTCCAGCAGTAAAGATTCGAGGTGCGCCACCGGGGCGCCAGAGAGGGGCGAGTATACCCAAACCGAGGGCTATCCCCAATCGCGACAAACAATCGTGGGCAAACAATCAGGGGCAATCTGCCGCCAGCAAGGCCCACCTTGAAGGGCGCCCTGCTGGCAGCCATATCCATAGTGACGGGATGCGGTGGTGGCGTTAGCCCTGACCGCGGGCCAGCGCCACCACCCGGGCAAACATCTGGCGGATCACCGGCGGAATATGCTCGGCGCCGAGCCGCTCCGCCTCTTCCACCACCGCCAGCGCCATTCCCGGCTTGCTGCGGTGATGGATCGCCTTGTTGATGATGTGACTGGCGCTCCACATGGCGCGCCCGCCCACCCCGGCCTCGCGGCGAAACACAGCTTCAAAACCGTTGTGATAGAGGTAGTGCTCGATGTCGGCGGCAGGGAGCTGGGTCAGTCGGTCCCGCTCCCGCTCGCCCTTGAGCTGGCCACGGGCCGAGGTGGCATACTTGAGCCCCGCCTCGTCGCCATCGGTCAACAGGTGCCACTCGATGCCAAAATCCCGCGCCACCTTGATCAGCGGCGACTGGCCGCACTGGGCAAACTCGATGATCCGCACCCCCTCGGCCCGCAAACTGTAACCGCAGATCTGCGCCAGCTCGGAGAGCAGCCAGATCTCGGTCTCCCCCTCCACCAGCAGCCAGCAACGGGCAAACAGCGACATGGGGCGGTTGATCCGCACGTGGAAGGCGATCTTGCGCAGATCGTCGCTGCTGTAACGCTCGCCCCCCAGCTGGTGACAGAGGATATCCTGCTGACGGCGCACCAGCCGCCGCACCTGATTGAGCGGCAGGGAGGAGAGCAAGTCCCCCGAGTTGGTGGTGAGCAGCTTCTGGCCCGGCAGTTGTTCCAGCAGCCCCCACGCCAGCGCCAGCATGGTTGGGTGCAGCCGGCTCTCCGGGTCCTCCAGGATCATGATGGGGCGGGCTCCCTCCTCCAGCTCCCGGTTGCCCCGCGCTTGCAGCAGGGTCGCCGCCATCCCGGCCATCGCCAGTTGCAGGGTGCGGTTATCGGCATGGCGCAGCAGGGTGTGCAGGTTGCCAGGATTACGCAGCGTCATGGGACGATTGATGATGTCACGCTGGCTGCGCGGTTTGTTCTTGATGGGGGCCAGGGCGTTGAAGTAGTGATCCATCAGCTGGCGCACCGCCTGCAACGCCTCTTTGAGCTCCGGCTCGCCGATGCGCTGGGGTTCATCGATCAGCTTGTCCGCCAGCTCGCTCAGGCGATGCTCGGAGAGATCTCCCCACTGCAATGTCTCCACCCCGTTGCGAGCGGTACGGGCGTCCCGCAGCCGGAACACCGGGTTCATGGTGATGAGCAGGCAGACCAGCTCGTGGGTGTTGGCGATGGGCAGGCTCTTGCCTACCCCGTCGAGAAAGTCGTGAATGGTGAGCACAGAGCCATCCGCCTGCAGCTCGGCGCTGGCGCGATAATGAATGCGGTGGAATTTGTCCTTGTGCAGCACCCAGGAGGGGCAAAGACGGGCCAACCGACGGGAGTGCTGACACATCTGGGGTCTGTGCTCACTGAAGGTGAGCACCAGTTGCAGGTGGCGCGCCGGGGCCAATTCGGGATCTTCCGGTTGGTGAAAATCCTCGGCGGTGAACTGATAGGGCTCGGCATCCTGCCCCAGCAGACACCAGAGGGCGCGCAGCAGGCTCGATTTACCCCAGGTATTCTCGCCGATCAGCACTGTTGTCTGATCCAGCCCGAGCGACAGGCGATTTATACCGCGAAAACCTTTGACTTCAATACGTTCCAGAAACATCCAGCCGTGTCCACATCATTGTGATGGGGCAATAGTGGCAAAGTTACCGGAAAAATCCTATCGCAGGCGGGGCTTTTTCAACGTGAACTGTGAGGCACTGCAGGTTCGGGAGGGGTAACAACAGCGGTGCGATCTTGCGGGGCATTCCAGTGGCTGAACCAGAGATGACGGGTACGGATTTGACGTTTGCGATAATTCAATGGGCATTCCTTTCAATGGATAAGTGGTAGAGAGTACACCTCTTTTGCCTAAAGTCTCAGGGTTATCTGTGACGAGAAGATGACAATTGCGCCCGCCACTGCCCCGGCGTCAAACCAAACGCCTCGCGAAAACGATTGCCGAAATGGGCCTGGGAAGAGAAGCCACACTGACTGGCGATACTGGCCAGCGGCTCGGGGCCAGCCAACAGCTGCTTGGCCCGTTTGAGCCGCAGCCCAAGCAGATAGCGGTGGGGCGGGCAGCCGAGACTCTGGCCGAACATGCGGGCAAAGTGATACTCGCTCAGCCCCGCCTGCTGGGCCAGCTCTGCCAGCGTGACCGAATCGGCCAGATGGGCCTGCAGATACTCCTGCACCCGCTTGATCACCACGGGCGCCAGCCCGCCGCGTAGAGGCGGCAGACCGGGAGCCTCCTCGGTGTGGTGGCGGTAGGCGTGGAGGATCAACATCCAGGCGCCGTGGGAAAGCGCCAGCCGATCGACCCCGTGCTGCCACTGCAGTTGCATCAACTGGCGCTGCACCAGCGAAGCCGCCTGCGGATCGTCGATAAAGGTCTTGTCCACCAGTTGCAGGTGGCGCCCCTCCTTGTCACACACCTCCTCGGCGATACGGGTGAGGTGAGCCGGGGTGAAGTAGAGATGAAAGAAGCGAAACTCTTCGCGCACCAACCACTCGGATCTGTGGTGATCCGGCATGATGCACACCTTGCCGGTGCCGCCGTGGCCACCCGGCCCATCGAGTCGCTCGGTCTGCTCGCCCCCCTGCAGATAGACGCTCAGGGTGTGGTGGCCCGGCTTGTGATAGCGGGTCTGGTCATAGCAGTTGCGCCAACTGGCGACGCCAAGCCCGGGTTCCAGCCAGCAGGCGTCCTCCAGCCGGGCGCCGGTGCTGACCAGTGCATCAAATACCCCTGCTGTTTTCATTCGCCCCTGCCACCTGTTCCGGTTATGTGTACGGGTTATCCCGCTGCCATCCATCTTACCGACCGCGCCCGCAGATGACAGCGCAGTGCGATGAAAAACCGCAAGATGGTGCAATCCAGCCATCAGGGCTCGCCCCATAGTGGGTCATCTCTCCCTGACTCACCGGAACTGTGATGAATCTGATGCTCTATCTTGCCACCGTGCTTATCTGGGGCAGCACCTGGATTGCCATCGCCTGGCAACTTGGCCCCATCCCCATCGAGGTGTCGGTGCTCTACCGCTTCCTGCTGGCAGCAGTTGCGCTGTTTGCACTGCTCGCCGCCAGCGGCCGCTTTCCACGCCTCCCCTGGCACGGCCAGCGTTACGCAGCACTGCTCGGTGCCCTGCTCTTTTCCACCAACTTTCTCTGCTTCTACCACGCCACCCGTTATATCCCGAGCGGCATGTCGGCAGTGATCTTCGCCAGTGCCAGCATCTTCAACGGCCTCAACCTCTGGCTGTTCGAGCGCAAGCGCCCCACCCTGCGCTGGTTGCAAGGCTCCTTGCTGGGGCTCTTTGGCACCCTGCTGCTGTTCTGGCCGGTGCTGGCGGATGCGCAACTGGGTGCAAACGGCTGGAAGGGGTTGCTGCTCGCCTGCGGCGGCACCCTCTGCTTTTCGCTGGGCAATCTGGTCTCGGCCCGGGGCCAGCGCCACGGCTATCACGTACTGCAACTGGTGCCCTGGGGCATGGTTTACGGCGTGGTGCTGTTGCTGGGCTGGGTCACATTGCTCGGGCAGCAACTGGTGGTGCCGACCGATGGCCACTATCTGGCGGCCATGGTCTACCTCGCCCTGTTTGGCTCGGTGATCGCTTTTACCGCCTACCTGACGCTGGTGGGGCGCATCGGTGCCAGCAAGGCCTCCTACGCCACCGTGCTCTTTCCGTTGGTGGCGCTTACCCTCTCCACCTTCTATGAAGGCTTTGTCTGGCAGCCGGTCTCGGTGGCCGGAGTGGTGATCAGCCTCATCGGCAATCTGGTGATCTTCGCGCCGCCCCTCAGCGAATGGCGCATTCGACCGGCCAAGGCAGCAAACGACACTTGCTCCTGAGCCAGTCAGCCCCTAAGGTAGCGCTGATCCATCTGTGACGATCCTGATGGCGATAAACAAGGGGGCGAGATGTTACTGGAAGGGCTGGAGACGCTGAGCCTGCTGGCGAGTGAAGGGACCATGGCCAAGGTGGCCAGTCGCCTCTATATCAGCCAGTCGGCGGTGAGCAAGCGCATTGCCCAGCTGGAGCAGCGCCTCGGCAAGAAGCTGATCGAGCCGGAGGGGCGCCAGATCCGCCTCACCCCGCAGGCCAAGGAGCTGCTGGAACGAGTGGCCCCGAGTCTGGCCGAAATGAAGGGGGTGCTGGCCGATAGTCAGGATCTGGCGGATCAGAGCCCCCTCCCCATCGCCTGCTCCGAAACCCTGCTGGCGGGTTATCTCGCCCACTTTATGCGTGACTATCTGGAGCGCGATCCCCACCTTGCCCTCTCTACCCACCACACCCCGGTCATTCTGGCGCGGGTGCGCAGCGGTGATGCCCTGCTCGGCATCTGCGCCGGTCGGCTCCCACCCGGCCATGGCCTCGACGCCGATCTGCTGCTTGAGGAGCCCTTTTATCTGGTGGGCGAAACGCAGCAGAGCCTGCCACCAGCCAGCGCAGAAAGCAGGCGCAAGATCCTTACCATGGATCTGGAGAACCCCTCCAACCGCTACCTGCGCGAACCGCTGGCAGATATGGGATTGGAGCCCGCCATGGAGCTCGACTCCTATCTGGCGCTCATCGAACTCGCCAAGGCAGGCATTGGCCCTGTGCTGCTCCCCGCTGGCCTGTTGGGGCTGGTGGGAGAACAGGGGGAGATGGCCCGCCCACTGCCCGGACTGGGCCGCCCCCTGCATCTGGTCTACCGGCCAAACAGCCTAAAGCGCGAGCGCATTGCCAGGCTGGTGAGCGCCCTGCACCAACACTTTCGCCACTGCAGCGACACACCGCGCTAGCGCTGTAAAACACCAGATATGACAACGGGGCCCAAGGGCCCCGTAAACATCCGATTTATCGCACACTCGCCGCAGCTCAGATCCAGGCAAACAGCTCCGGATACTGGCTCCAGACCAGCTTGGCAGACATCAGCAAGGAGACGGTCACCAACAGCGGCTTGATCAGCTTCACCCCTTTTTTCAGCACCATCTTGGAGCCAAAGCGGGCGCCGATAAACTGCCCCAGCGCCATGCAAAAACCGACACTCCACACCACCTTGCCACCAAGCGCAAAGAACAGCAGGGAGGCAATATTCGAGGTGAAGTTGAGCAGCTTGGTATGGGCGGTGGCGCGCGCCATGCCAAAGCCCGCCAGCGCCACGAAACCGATGGCAAAAAACGAACCTGTGCCCGGCCCGAAAAACCCGTCATAAAAGCCGACACCGCCCCCCACCAACAGCGCAAACAGCATGGGAGTCAGACGGCGAGAGCTCTCGGCATCGCTTACCCGCGGCGAGAAGTAGAAGTAGCAGGCAAAGGCCATCAGCAGGAAAGGAAGCAGGCGCTCGAGAATGGCGGCGTCTATGGTCTGCACTGCCAGCGTGCCGATAGCCGCACCGATAAAGGTGCAGATCACCGCAGGCCAAATCATGGCCCACTCCAGCAGCCCCTTGCGGGCATAGAACTAGGTGGCGGAGAAGGAGCCAAAACTGCTCTGCAGCTTGTTGGTGCCGAGCACCAGCGCGGGGGGCATGCCGGTGGCCAGCAGTGCAGGTACAGTCAACAGGCCGCCGCCACCAGCGATGGCATCAATAAAACCGGCGACAAGCGCTACACCGAACAGGGCAAACAGGGTAACCAGTTCCAATTCCATCCATAGACCTCACGAGAGTGGGTTACCCGAAGGGGCCGGGCAACCGGAGCTAACCAAAACGACGTTGTGCGGGGGGGGCACAGGCTGTCCGCTATCCTAGCGAGCCACTGACCATGAATCTAACGAAACAGTGGCAGCCAATTGATTCCTGATTTTCATTGATTTGAGCGGCCATGCCCCTGGCCCCCCCTCAGAAGGCCAGTTAGCAAGCCGTTGAAGCAACGTTCGCTTCCTTGATGGCCGCCAGCGCCTCACAGAGATGATCCTCATCGGCACCGGGGAAACGGCTGACCCGACCGGCCATGTAGCGGCTGCTGAACAAGTTGAACCAGTGCTGCAGTGCCTGCCCCGCCTTGAGCTCTCCCGCCACTTCCAGCACGCAGGCCGCCACTTCGGCGGTGCAGAGGTGCTCATCGCAGTTGGCGACCCGCATACCGTAGGTGGAGAGCGTATCGGGTTTGATGGCGAGCACCGGAAAACCGTCCAGATAAGGGCTCTTGTTGAACATCTTGCGCGCCTCCGGCCAGGTGCCGTCGAGCAGGATAAAGAGCGGCCTCTTGCCGGGCGCCAGCGCCACCTCGCCGGTCAAACGGGCCGGCTCCTTTTCACAGGCGGGAAAGACCACATAGGGCTGCCACGCGGGATCGGCCAGCAGGGCCAGCAGCTCGGGATGGGGCTGGGTGCGCGACCAGAGAAACGCCCAGGTGGTATCCGGCAACACATCGGCGATAAGGCGACCGGTGTTGGAGGGCTTCATCGGCTCGCTGTCATACATCAGCAGGCAGAAACCGGCCTCCGCTTTGAGCTCGGGGCGCCACTCGCAGGCACACCAATCCTCGCGCAGCTGACAGGCAGGACAGCGGGCCAGGGTGCCGCCACGGGCAAGAAACGGTCGGGTAGAGATACTCTTGCGCCAGGCCCGCAGGCGGTTGACGGCGTGATCAGGAACAGGCTTCATCTAGGTTCACAACTGGAGTCAAAACAGGAACGGCAGCGGTGCCAACATGTCATGGCGCTACGGGGCGCGATAACAGGGGGACTGCCGGAAAAGCGCAGATTGTACCCAGTTACGCGCTGGCGGAACAGCAATCCCTGCCCCTTTCGCCAGATGCAGTGCCCACTCCTCTTGCCTTACGACTCCTGACAGCTGCGCAGCAGCTCCAGCAACAGGCTGCCATCGCGCAGCGCCTTGTGCACCTGCACCGAGGTGGGCTTGGTGGGGTCTTCGTAGAAATGGGTGGATTCAATCTGCAGCCGCACCAGATATTCGGCGGGCAGCTGGCTGGCTAGCGACTGGTGCAGCATGGGGAACAGCAGCCGATCGGCACGGGTGATTTCCCCCCCCAGCAGCAGCTTGCCCGGATTGAGCAGGCAGATGAGATTGGAGAGCACCTTGGAGAGGCGACCCGCCGCCTGATGGAGAATATCCTGACAGAGGCTGTTGCCTGCAAGCGCCAGCTCGCACAGCTCGCGGATGGTGACGCTCTCGGGCAAGTCGTGCTCCTGCATCCGCTCGCGCAGATCCCGGTATTGCGCCTCCAGCGCCTGATTGGTCACCAGGGTGCAGGCACAACCAAAACCGCCGCAGTAGCAGCGCTGGCCATAGGGCTCGAGCTGCAGGTGGCTGAGATCTCCGAGCAGCGCATTCTCGCTCTCGATAAGCTGGCCATTGACCACCATGCCGACCCCGATGTCGTTGTGCACGAACACCAGTACCGCATCGGCGCAATTTTTGGCAGCCCCCCACTCCCGCTCAGCCTGGATCCAGGTGCGCACGTCACCGCTTACCAGCACAGGTACCGAGAACGCCTGTTGCAGTGTCGGGCCAAGGGGCCAGTTGCGCAGATCGTAGAAGGGGAAGTGCTTGACCATGCCGGAGTGGCGCTCTACCTGACCCGGCAGACAGAGGGCGATGCAGGCCAGACTGAGGGACTTTCTCGGCAAAAACACCTTGATGGCATGCACCAGACTGCCCAGCAGATCGGCGCGCTCCTCCTCGGTAAAGAGGTGGCGCTGGCGGGCCAGCGAACGGCCGGAAAAGTCAAACAGCGCCATATCCACGTAGCCACGGCCAAGACGCATGGAGAGAAACTGGAAGCGGCGCTCGTTGATGCGCAGCAAGGTCTGACGACGGCCTCGCCCCACTGAACTTTCACCACAGGTGACCACCAAACCGCCATCGAGCAGTTCCCTGGTGATCTTGGTGATACTGGCAGGCGAGAGGCCGGTCAGGCGGGAGAGATCGGTGCGCGACAGCTCCTTGTGCTCTTCCAGGCTGGCATAGACCAGGCCGTAGTTGAGCTGCCGGATCAAATCGATACTACCTTTCACGATCTCATTCATAGGGTATGGGGCAAAGGCTGAAAAAAAGAGGCTGGCAATTTTCACACATTATTGGTCAATCCCCAAATAAAGTGCGGCCTGAACCGGGGGTCAGGCCGCATCTTGTGGTGGCCGTCACGGACCATTGCAAGATCAATAACGGAATTGCGAGACCAGTTTGCGCAATTTGTCACCGGTACTGGCCAGATCGCGGGTGGTGCTGTTGGATTCCACCGCCGCACTGGTCAGCTCGCTGACAATCTGCTGAATGGCCACCAGGTTCTTGTTGATCTCCTCGGAGACCGCGTGCTGCTCCTCGGCGGCGGTGGCGATCTGGATGTTCATGTCGTTGATGGTACTGACCGCCATCACCATGCTATCGAGGGAGCTGGCGATATGGCTCGCCTCCTGCACCGTCTCCTGGCTGCGATCCTCGCTCGCCTGCATCACCTCCACCGCCTGCTTCACCCCGCCCTGCAGACGTTGCAGCATCTCGTTGATCTCCTTGGTGCTCTGTTGGGTACGACCGGCCAGCGAACGCACTTCGTCCGCCACCACCGCAAAGCCGCGTCCCTGCTCACCGGCACGGGCCGCCTCAATGGCAGCGTTCAGCGCCAGCAGGTTGGTCTGCTCGGCAATGCCGCGAATGACCTCCACCACGGAGCCAATCTTGGCGGTCTCTTGCGCCAATTGCTCGATAACGCCGGAGGCGGTATGCACCTCCCCCACCAGCCGGTTGATACTGTTGATGGCCCCGCTCACCACACCTCGGGCGGCGTCCGATTCACGGGCCGCATCGCTGGTTGCCGTCGCGGCATTGGAGGCACTGGCCGCCACCTCCTGCGCGGTGGAGCTCATTTCTGTCACCGCGGTGACCACCTGATCGGTCTCGCGACTGTGACCCTGCATCTGATGGTCATAGTGCTCGCTCAGATGGTGCAACTTGTCGACCGCGCTAAAGAGGTGGTTGCTGGTCTCGCCCACCTGACTCACCACCGACTGGATCCGCTCGACAAAGCGGTTGAAAGCGCTGGCCAGCTGGCCAATCTCGTCCTGACTCTGCACCTTGAGCCGCTGGGTCAGATCCCCGTCACCGTTGGCAATATCGTTCAATGCCAGCACCGCATCCGCCAACGGCTTGGTAACCCGGTTGCCCACAATGACGGTCGCCGCCAGGGTGATACCCAGGATCAACAGGATCACCAGCACACTGCTCTGCAACGAGGCATGCATATTGCTCTCGCGCTCTGCCCGCAAGGCCGCCAGCTCGTTGTCGATATCATCGATATAAAAACCGGTGCCAATGGCCCACTGGTATTTGTCCAGCACCAGAGTAAAGGCAAGTTTGGGGGCATCGCGACCGATGGAGGGCTTGGCCGTCCAGTATTCGGTAAAACCATCCCCCTGACGGGCCGATTTAAGGATCTCCTGGATCAGCAATTTGCCCTTGGCATCCTTGTCGTTCCAGCGGTTTTTCCCCTCCAGCTCAGTACGCACCGGCAACAGTATGGTGTTGCCCTCGAAGTCATAGACAAAGAAGTAGCCATCACTGCTGTAACGCAGCGGTCTGAGCAACTCTTTGACCTTTTGACGATTTTCCGGAGAATCCGGCAGAGAATACACGGCATCGACGGCGGTTTTGGCCATCATGATGTAACTGCTGAGCAGCGCTTTACGCTCCTTGATGGCATTTTCCCTCGCCACCACCAGATCAGACTCCAGATCGCGCTTGGAGACCATGTAGTTACTGAGATTGACCACCAGGGCCATCAGCAGCACGGGTACTGCACCCAGTAACAGGATTTTCTGCTTTAGCGTCATCTTTCACATCCTTGCAGCTGTTTTTATTGGAATTCCTTGCTTACTCATCAGTATAGGTGCTGGCAGGGCGAGCCCAGCTTTCGTTACAATTCCCTTAAACAAATCGGCCAGAACGTGAAAATCATGAATCTTTGTCCTTGCGGCTCAACCCTTTCTCTCGAATTGTGCTGTGGCTCACGTCACAGTGGCGCTGTGGCTGACACCCCGGAACAGCTGATGCGCTCTCGCTACAGCGCTTTTGTGCTCGGTCTGGGGGAGTATCTGGTCCATAGCTGGCACCCGGCCCACCTTGGCGGTCTCACCGCCGAAGAGCTTTCACGCATCGACACCCGCTGGGATGGTCTCGAGATCATCGCCAGCCAGGGCGGTCCGGAGGATGAAACCGGGATGGTGGAGTTTAAAGCCTGGTTTCTGGAGGGGGATGAGCGTCACTGCCTCCATGAGCGTTCCCGCTTCGTGCGTTATCAGGGGCGCTGGGTCTACACCGAGGGAGAGCAGGATCCGGCCCCCCTCAAAACCGGCCGCAACGATCCCTGCCCCTGTGGCAGCGGCAAAAAGCACAAGAAGTGCTGCGGCTGACGCATCACACACCCACCAGACTCGTCAAACAGTGACAAGGGGCATCCGATGCCCCTTTTTTGTGCCTGCCATTCGCCACCAGCCCATTAACCGCTGCGATAACAAACGTGACAAATGTCACATAATGCTCATTAACGCGCGAGCAAATGAGCGTTTGCGAGCGCAAATTTGGCCCATATCAAACATTTTCACTCAGAAGTAGGCCACACTGGCCTCATCTGGAAGAGATGAGACGGGCAACAATGAAAAGAATAACTACACAAGTCGTCATCATAGGCGGCGGTGCCACAGGGGCCGGCATCATGCGCGATTGCGCACTGCGCGGCATCGACTGCATCCTGCTCGAGCGCGATGATATCGCCGCCGGCACCACCGGCCGCAACCACGGCCTGCTCCACTCCGGTGCCCGCTACGCGGTGACGGATCAGGAGTCCGCCCGCGAATGCATCCAGGAAAACCGCATCCTCAAGCGGATCGCCAGCCACTGTGTCGAGGACACGGGCGGCCTCTTCCTCACCCTGCCGGAAGATGACATCAATTTCCAAACCACCTTTATGGATGCCTGTGCCCTGGCCGGTATCGAAACCCGCCAGCTCGATCCCGGTGAAGCCCTGCGCATGGAGCCCAACGCCAACCCGGCGATGATCGGCGCCATCCATGTGCCGGATGGGACGGTCGATCCGTTCCGCCTCGCCGCCGCCAACGTGCTGGACGCGAAAGAGCATGGCGCTCGCATCTTCACCCACTGCAAGGTGCTGGGGCTGCTCCGCACGCAAGATCGGGTGCACGGGGTCAAGGCTATCAATACCCGCACCGGCGAAGCGTTCGAGGTGGAGTGTCAGGAGGTGATCAACGCCGCCGGCATCTGGGGCCAGCAAATTTGCGAATATGCCGATCTCGGCATCCGCATGTTCCCGGCCAAGGGCTCCCTGCTCATCATGGATTACCGCATCAACCAGCTGGTGCTCAACCGCGCCCGCAAACCGGCGGATGCGGACATTCTGGTGCCGGGCGACACCATCTCCCTCATCGGTACCACCTCCAGTCGCATCGATTACAACAAGATTGACCAGCTCACCGTCGAACCGGAAGAGGTCGAAGTGTTGCTGCGCGAGGGGATCAAGCTCGCCCCCATCATGGCCCGCACCCGTCTGCTGCGCGCCTACGCCGGGGTACGCCCGCTGGTGGCGGTGGACGGTGACGACACCGGCCGCAACATCAGTCGCGGCATCGTGCTGCTCGATCACGCCGAGCGTGACGGCCTCAAGGGCTTCAACACCATCACCGGCGGCAAGCTGATGACCTACCGCCTGATGGCGGAGTGGGCCACCGATCTGCTGGCCAAGAAACTCGGCAACAGCAAACCCTGCCAGACCGCCGAACTGAGCCTGCCCGGCTCGCGGGATCCGGAAAAGGTCTCCGCCCCCGGTCTCTCGGTGCCGGTCGAAGGCTCAGCCCAATACCGCCACGGCGAGCGGGTCATCGCCTTCTTCCGTGACAATCCCAAGGCCAACGCCCTGATCTGCGAGTGCGAAATGGTCACCGCGGGTGAAATCGAATACGCCCTGCGCGAGCTGGATGTGGACAACCTCATCGATCTGCGCCGCCGCACCCGTCTGGGGATGGGGCCCTGTCAGGGCGAGCTGTGCGCCTACCGCGCCGCCGGTCTGATGCAGGAGTACGGCAAGGCCGATGGCCGTCAGGCCTGCGTCATGCTGCGCCAGTTCCTTGAGGAGCGTTACAAGGGAACCCGCCCCGTTCTGTGGGGCGATGCCCTGCGCGAGGCCGAGTTCACCTACTGGATCTACGAAGGGCTGTTTGGCCTGGGGGAATGGACGGCGCCGCAACTGGTTGCCGATACCCCACGCGGCTCAACCAGCGAGACCACTCACAAGGAGAGCCGTCATGAAGTTTGACAATATCGTTATCGGCGGTGGCATGGCGGGACTCTCGGCTGCCCTGCGGCTGGTGGAGGCAGGCCAGAAGACCCTGCTGATGGCCTCCGGCCAGAGTGCCCTGCACTTCTCCTCCGGCTCGGTCGATCTGCTCGAAAGCGAGGGAGATCCCCGCGCCGCCCTGCCCGCCTTTATGGCTGCCCATCCGGATCACCCCTACAGCAAAGTAGGAATGCAAAATATCGAAGCGAGTCTGGCCGATCTGCAGCGCCACTGCGCCGAACAGGGATTGCCGCTGGTTCGCCACGACACCAACCACCAGCGCCTGACCCCCATCGGTACCCTCAAGCGCACCTGGCTCTCCCCCGATACTTGCGCCTGCGTCACCGATGCACCGATCCCGGACGTGCTACTGCTGGCTACCCTCGAAGGCTTTCGCGACTTTCATCCGGCACTGGCGGCGGCCAATCTGGCGACCCATCCGCGCTTTGCCCACTGCCGCATTCTGACCGGCGAAATCCGCCTGCCCCAGCTGGCGGAATTCAGCCGCAATCCCCACGAGTTTCGCTCAGCCGACATCGCGCGCCTCTGTGACAAGCATCATCTGGTGGCCGATCTGGCACGCGAGATCAGCCGCATGGTGCAGGAGAGCGGCGTACCCGGCTGCCGCCATATCGTGCTGCCCGCCTGCCTGTCGCTGGGGCTGGTTGGCCCGCGTCTGGCGGAGCTGGAACAGCGCACCGGCTGCACCATCAAGGAGGTGGCCACCATGCCGCCGTCTCTGATCGGAATGAGAATGCAGGAGGCGCTCAAGCGCCGCTTTATGGCCCTTGGTGGCACCTTCCTCACCAGCGAGCGGGTGCTGGGCGCCCGTTACGAAGGTGACCGGGTAGTCGGCGTACATACCCAGAATGGCGATGATCAGCTGTTTGAAGCGGACAACTTCGTGCTTGCCTCCGGCAGCTTCTTTAGTCGCGGGCTGGAATCCCGTCTGCGCGGCATTCGCGAACCCATCTTCGATGCCGATGTGCTGAGTCTGGAGGAGCGCGACGCCTGGGCCGGTCGTCGCCTGTTTGACCATCACCCCTTCATGGGCTTCGGGGTCAAGACCGACGACAAACTCAGAGTGCTGCGTGGCGGCAAGCCGCTCACCAACCTCTATGGCGCGGGCAGTGTCTTGGCCCATTACGACCCAATTCGTGAAGGTTCCGGCTCCGGCGTTGCCGTTGCCACCGGCTGGCAGGCTGCCGGTCACATTTTGAGTTCAGCCCAATGATGATTTTGTCCCATATCCCGTGCCTTTACACCCTACGGGAGGAGAACTGACATGCTACTGGATCACGCCAACCAAACTTTCGATCAGTGCATCAAATGCACCGTCTGCACCGCCTACTGCCCGGTGGCCAAGGCCAATCCCGCCTACCCCGGCCCGAAACAGGCGGGCCCGGATGGGGAGCGGCTGCGCATCAAGAGCCCTGAGCTGTTCGACAGCGCCCTCAAGTACTGCACCAACTGCAAGCGCTGTGAAGTGGCCTGCCCAAGCGGGGTGCGCATCGGCGACATCATCGCCAAGGCCAAACACAAATACAGCGGCTTCAAACCCGGGATCCGCGAATTCGTGCTCTCCCACACCGATCTGATGGGCGGCATGTCCACCCTGATGGCGCCCGTGGTCAACTTCACCACCGGGCTCAAGCCCATGAAGCTGGTACTGGACAAGGCGCTGGGCGTCTCCTCCCACCGCGACCTGCCCAAGTATTCGCAAGGCACCTTCCGCGGCTGGTACAAGAAGCAGAAAGCCAGCCAGGCCCAATATGAGCGCCAGATAGCCTATTTCCACGGCTGCTACGTCAACTACAACCACCCGCAGCTTGGCAAGGAGCTGGTGCAAGTGCTCAACGCCATGAACATAGGCATGCAACTGCTGGAGCGGGAGAAGTGCTGCGGTGTGCCGCTGATTGCCAACGGCTTCATGGACAAGGCCAAGCAGCAGGCGGCCTTCAATATCAAGCAGATGGAGAATTCCCTGCTGGGGAACGAGATGCCGCTGCTGGCTACCTCCTCCACCTGTGGCTTTACCCTGCGCGATGAATACCCCCACCTGCTGGAGCAGGACAACCACAAGGTGCGGGATCGCATCTCGCTGGTGACCCGCTTCCTGTGGAACGAGTTCTACAAGGGCAACAAACCGGCGATGAAGCCGCTCAATCTGCACATCGCCTACCACACCCCCTGCCACATGGAGAAGATGGGGGGCGTCATCTACACCCTCGAATTGCTGCGCGCCATTCCCGGAGTCAAGGTGACGGTGCTGGAGTCCCAGTGCTGCGGCATCGCCGGCACCTACGGCTTCAAGTCGGAGAACTATCAGACCAGCCAGACCATCGGTGAGGGGCTGTTTGATCAAATCAACCGCCTCTCCCCCGATCTGGTGATCACCGATTGCGAGACCTGCAAATGGCAGATCGAGATGAGCACCAGCTTCCGCTGTGAACATCCGATCCACCTGCTGGCCCAGGCGCTGGCCTGAATCCCCCCGGCCCTTGCGGTCGCATAAAAACAATCCACGCAGAGATCAACAAAGAGCCGGCAATTGCCGGCTCTTCTTTTTTACGCTTCACGCACGCTATCAGGGGTGCTGGATGATCAGGCTATGTTGATCTTCCAGCATGCTCTGCAGGATATCGTGGGACGAGGTGCTGGTGAGATTCCAGCTGGTCAGGTCCACATCCTTCAGGGTGATCTGCTGAGTTATCTGGCTATCACCCGCGGGGGAAACCGAGAGATTCACATCGCTCAGGCCATTGCTCCCCGTGGTCACCGAGGCAGAGAGATGCTTGAGCAGATCATCGACACCATTGCCAGTGACCCCTTGCAGCATGTCAGCCAGATCGATCTTGTCCCCCAGTTCCGGATGGAAGTCGGTGATGGTATCGATGGCGGGCTGCCCCTGACTCCCCTCATCCCCGTGCTGCCAAACGAAGAGATCGCTGCCAGCCCCGCCGGTGAGAATGTCGTTGCCATGCCCCCCCAATAGACGGTCATCGCCAGAGGAGCCAAACAGCCAATCCCCCTGATCGGAACCGACCAGCTCATGACCACTCTGGCCGTGCACCGTGATGGTCTCAAGGGGCGTGCTGACGGTTGAGCCGCCGACACTCGACTCGGCACTGATCCCCAGCACATGGTCACCGTCGCCAAAACCGCTGAAGTAGAGCGGAACCGAGTGATCGGCCGGGATCAGCCAGTCGCCATTGCCATCGGCATGACCAACGATCTGACCATGCTCGTCCTGCACCTGCGCCCCATCCAGACCGCTGATGCGGATGGAGAGCTCACCGGTTGCCGGATTGACCACGCTGGCATTGATGCCAAGGGGGATAACTGCCCCCTGCAAGGCATGGAACGCATGCTGATCCACCGTCAGACCCAGCATATCCGGCTCGGGAGTGACCGTGATGGTCACCTGATCGGTGTCGCTCAGCGGGCCACCCGCACCAGTGTTGCCCTGATCGGAGGTAGTGACGGTAAGGGTATCCTCTCCCCAGAAATCTTTGACCGGTTCATAGTGCAGGTTGCTTGCCAGCAACTGGTTGAGATCAGCCAGCGACCCCACCAGAGTGATCTCGCGGGTACCCGCCCCCTGCACCATCACGGCACCAGTTGCACCCAGCAAGGTCAGCACACCATGCTCGACCCGCAGCACCATGGAGACAGGCGCACTGCCTGCATCCACATCCTTCTCGCTGACGCCGGAGAGCGACAGGGAGCCATCTTCCTTCACCGTCATGCTGCCAGGCAGCTGATTGACCGGGGCATCGTTGACCGGCTGCACCTCGATAGGCAGCACATCGGTATCGCTGAGTGCCCCGCCACTACCCGTGTTGCCCTGATCGTTGGTGACCATGGTCAGGGCGTCATTGCCGTAGAAATCACTGTTGCCCTGATAGGTGACCCCACCAGAGAGCAAGGCATTGAGATCGGCCAGCGTGCCGGTCAGCACCAGCGAACCAGTGCCGTTGCCGACTACCGTCACGCCGCTGCCAGCAGGCAGCGTCAGGGTGCCATGCTCCACCGAGAGGGTGATCTTGATGGGGCTGTTGCCTGCATCCACATCTTTCACCTGCAAACCGTGGATGACAAAAGGCTGATCTTCCTGCGCGACCTGAGGGGTCGTTGGCAATACGTTGATTGGCGCATCGTTGACCGGGCTCACCTCCACATGGATGGTGCCATTGACCTCGGGGCCAAGGGCGCCGTTGTCGAGGCTCTGGGCGGTGATCTTGAGATCCAGTGCACCGTTGGCATCATTGGTCACCAGCTCGACCGCGCCCAGCTTGCCGCCCTCGGTAGTGACCTGCCAGCGACCGCCACCCAGATCAACAACCGTCCCAGCCACGCCATTTGGCAAGCGGATCTCGGCACCATCAGGCACCCCTTCGATAGTGACCCGCACCTGCTCGGGCTTGTTCTCATGCACATTACCCGCACTGCCGCCGGTTGGCTGGTTATCCCGGGTCTCCAGCCCCAGATCCAGAGTAATCATATCCCCTTCGGTACCACTCGCCTGATCCTGAATATCGGCGATAAGGGCATCCCCTACCGGCGTCACAGTGACAGTAAAGCTGCCACTGGTTTCGAGCGGAATGGTGAGCCCCTTGTCCAGGGTAAAGGCACTCAGCGACAGCTCCACGGTGCCGCTGAAGTCAGCTGGCGGGATCAGGGTCAGCTTGGAAAAATCGGTCCCCACCGGGATCTGCCAGACGCCGCCACCATTGTTGACCGCCGGAGCCGACAGGGTGAAGCCATCCGGTACCCCCTTGATCTGCAGCGCGACGATCTGCTCCGAACCATCGTTATCGATTAGGGTTGCGCCAAATCCGGCAAGGTTGACCGTGCCATCCTCGCTCCCCGTGACGCTATGCACCGAGAGCTGGGCCGGATCGTTGACCGGTCTCACCTCAAAGCCGACCTGGCCGCTCCAGCTGCCGCTGTCGGTCACCTGCTGGCCGCCGACCAGCGCGGTATCGACGATATCGACCTTGATATCGAGCGGTACATGACCGCTGAAGTGCTCTTTGGGCACAAACACCAAATCCTTGAGGGCTACCACATCGTTGACCACCAGGGTGTTAACCGGCTTACCACTGCCATCGAGGAAGTAGCCATATTTCGCATCCACCGTGATGGTGACCCGCTCCACGGTTTCGAGGCCGCCGCCCGCGATGGAGGGGCTGACATCGGCCAGTTTCACCGAGAGATCGAGGTGGATCTCGCTATCTTCCAGATTGTCCGGCTGTCCGTCATGGTTGGTGTCCTGCACGGTCAGAGTCAGTTCCGGATGCTCGCCACGGCCACTATTCACATCGACTACGGGGGCCACATCGACCCGTACCGTGCTGCTGTCAACCTTGATATCGCCACTGGCGGTATCGGTATTCACCACCTTCACCTCGATATTGAGCGAGCCGGCAAAGTCCTGTGGCAAACCAAGGGTCAACCCTTCCAGGCCCGCCAGTGACGGTGGCACCTTGATGACGTACTCACCGGTCGAGATGTTGTACTCGGCCCCGCTGATGGTGACGCCTGCTGGCAACCCCTTGAGGACAATGGTCACCTCGTCGCTGGCCTGGTCGGCGGCGCCGATATGGATCACGCCTTTGAGCTGCTGACCAAAATCAACCCGGATATCCTCCTTGCCCACCAGCACGGCGTTGTCGTCGATATCGACAGTCGCCGCCGGTGTCTTGGGCGTCACTGGCTGGTTCTCAAATTCGGCGCTGGTTTCCAGGCTCACTTTGACATGGGAACTGGCATCGCCATCGTCGCCCCGGTCGATAACCATGGCATCGATGCGGATCGGTTCGACCTTGCCGACAAACCCGTCCGGCGCATGCAGCTTGAAGCTACCGAGATTGCCCGCCGGCACGATCCAGCTGCCGTTACCGTTGTTGATACCGCCAACCACCACGAACTGATCGCCTGCACCACCGTTCAACACCGGCAGGTTGATCACCAGATAGTCGATCTCCTCCACGCTCGAGGGATCGAGGTCGGTAAAGACGAAGCGTCCAGTCAGGTCTATATCAGCACCGCTCTGCCCCACGAGAGCTCCACCGCTCTGGGTCAGCGCGCCATCGGGCTCCACCACGGCCTGGATATCGACATGCAGATTGCCATCGATCACCTTCTCGGCCACCGCGCCCGAATCCACATCATGCTGGGTAACAGTGACGTGGCTCTGGATATTGGTATCCCGATCGCTATCCTCCGGCGCCTTCACCAGCAGTTGTCCCCCGTTGAGCAGGCTGTCGAGCTGGGCGGCAGTCAGGGTGACCTTGCCACTGACCACGGTCAGCTGGCTCTCGACACCGCCGACTCGCAGCCAGATCTGGTAGCCATCCTCCACCCCGGAGAGACTCAGCGCCGTGACTTTCTCGGCGCCGTCAGTAAGGGTCGGATGCCAGTCCAGCACGGTGAACTGATCTTCCAGGCCATGGCTGGTCTTGCTGTAGTCGGTGGCGTCAATCTCGGGTTCAACCTTGATATGCAGCGGCACATCGAAGCTCTTGTGATCGCCATCGTTCTCGGTCACCACCACCTTGGCGATCAGGTTCAAATCCGCCGTGCTGTTATGGGGCGGCTGAATAAGCAGGTTGCCAAAATCGGAGACATCGACCTGATAGGTCGGCTTGCCATGGGCGTCGAGTCCGGCAAAGGTGAGGGTCAGCTCCTTGCCGTTGGCATCAAAGACCCGGGCACCTTCCGGCAGCCCTTGCAGCACCACGTTGAGGCTCTCGGAAGTGTCGTGCGGGGTATCGACCCACTCGCCCGAGGTGAGGGTAAAGTTAAGCGGCGCCCGCCCATCCTCGCCCACTGTGGTGGCATAGCCTGTCCCTTCGGCCTCCCAGCCGGTATTGCCAAGCTCGAAATGGGGCTGATCCACCACCCCCACCAGATCCACATGAAGGGTCTGGGAGCCGGTCTCCTTCTCGTTCACCACGGTATGGGGCTGGCCGTTGGCATCGGTCAAGGTCGCCGTGTCTTTCACCACCCCCTTGATGATCAGGTCGAAATCGACGTTGCTGTTTTTCGGCGGTTGCAGCTTGAGTTCGCCAATCCGATCAAAAGGAACCTCATAGTAACCGGCTATGTTCTGTGCAACGGCGGAACCACCCAGCAACAAGGTTGCACCGTCAGGCAGGCCACTGATGCGGACAAACATCTGCTCGGAGCCATCGAGTTTGTCACCCAGATGAGCGAGGGCAATCTTGCTGCCCAGATCGAGCAGGGTGTCTTCCTTGCCCTGAATGTCACGCACGGTGAGCTTGGCGTCATCTGCCACCGGATTGACGTTGATCACCAGATCAATTTTGTCTCCCTGAGCCGTACCCTGACCCTGAGCGATCGGGTTCTTCTCGGTGCTGATCGGCGTCACCGACAGCTTGATGTCACCACTGAAATCCTTGCCCGGAACCACAGTTACCTTGTTGATGTTGCCTGCCGAAACGGTGTAGATGCCACTGCTATTTGGCTGGAGCTCGACACCGTTGAGCATCAGGGTTCCCCTGCCCGCTTCCAGCTTGATCTGATAGGTCAACGTCTCGGAGCTGTCGGTGTCAGTCAGGCTCGCCTTGACGTCCAGCTTGATACCCGTGCTGTCTTCATTGGTGTCATAGTGGCGAGTGGTGTTGGCTGTGTCCCACATCGGCTTGTCGGCAACACCGCGTACCGTCACAGCCAGATCCCCCGTTACGGCCGCAGGAGCCGCCCCTTCGGTGACACCGACCTGCAGTTGCACCTGGAAGTGCAGCGGCTGACCGCCATTGCTCCAGCTCGACCAGTTGCTTGAAGGCACAAAGGTCACCCCCTGAGTGGTGTAGTGAACATTATCACTGGTCACCATGGCCGCTGGCGGCACGATAAACCACTTGCCATCAGCCGTGGTGGTGAGGGCAACGCCGTTGTAATAGAAGGTGCCATGGGCATTGGCAGGCGCCTGGATAAGCAACTGATCCACATGCTCACCGCGATCGAAATCGCCAATATCGAGCTGCATGTTGATAGGGATACCCAGCCTCGGGTCTTGCGACCCCTGATCTTCGTTACCAATGGCTGCGCTAACGGTAAAGCGCACCGCTTCATCCTGCAGATTGAGGGTCAGTGTGCTGTTTGCACGATCGCCATCGCCATCGACCAGATGGGCTGTCACCACCTGACTGAGCTGACTTGCGTCGTGATTGAAACCGGCCGCAGGATTGAAGGAGTAGGACCCATCGGCAGAGATGGTCAGGGTTCCCATCACCTGCTTGCCATCGGGGCTCATCACATCTTGTATCAAAGAGCCATTGATGGCGTACGTCTGGCCATTGATGGTAATCGACTCGACGCGGGCACCATCCGCACCTTCATTGGCGGTAGGCAGCAGATCGCCGGTCACGGTACTGCTCCCCTCGCTCAGGGTATGAGCCAGCACAGTGCCGATAGGCATGTCATCTTGTACCGTCACGGTCACGCTGACATTGGGGCTACGATCGCCATCGTGATCGGTGACAAACAGCGGCACTTCGATGGTCAACTCATCCTTGCCCTGTGCACCGTGATCAAGCTGGCCTACCAGATGGACGCTGTAACTGCCGTTAACATCGAGGTGGACCCAGAAAACGGGCTTGCCCCCCTCGGCAGTAGCCAGATACCAGCCGGTGCTGTGTGCAGCCAGCGTAACCGCTTTGCCACCCGACGTGAGGTGATTGGCCTGATTGAATGCAGCCACATCCAGCTCAAGGGAGGCAACCCGATCCGAACCGGCAGTGATGGTCACCTTGCCACTATCGGTTTCTCCACTCTCTGCAGGTGTGGTCCCCGGATGCTGACCGTTGACTGCATCGAGATCAGACTCCTCGACCCGAACCGGTTCAATGGCGGATATGATCGGGTTGATGCCATCAGTCACCGTGATGGTAGCGGTTCCCTGATTTTTGCTGCCATCGCTGTCGATGACTTCGACCGGAAGGGTCAGTTCCAGCTTGTTATCTGCCCCGTGATCCAGGTTGGTATGCACTGTCACCTGATAACCGATCTCTGCGCTGGTGTGAGCGGCGATGGTGGCGGGGACAGTGGGAATGGAGACCGTCATCACTACCAGACCACCACTGGTCACCGCCTGGAAGGTGTGACCATCGGTGCCAACCGCTTTCCAGGTCAGGGTTTCGCCGTTATGGGTGATGGGCTTGCCGCTGGTATCCATGACCTGACCGGAGAGGGTCAGCCGCACATCGGTCACCGGATCCGAGTCGGCCTTGATGGTGATCTTTCCGCTCGTCTGCTGGTCATCAGTGGCAGAATTGGCGCCATCGAAGCGCCCTTCATTGAGGGTTACATCGGTCAGGGTCAGGGTCGGTTTCTCCCCTTCCCCAATCTGGATATTGAGGGTGCCGCTGGTGCTGTCGTTGTTGCCGCCCGCCTTGTCGTAGTCGTTGACGATCACCTTGATGGGCAGCTCGGTCACGGCGTTGGCGCCCTGATGAAGCCCCTGATAGAGGGTGACCTGATAGTCAAACCCGTTCTTGCCCGCCTGATCGAGGCTGCCAATCAGCTTGACCTCGAACACCTCGACCCGCAGGCCATCGACCATCACATAGCCCTTGAGCTGCTGGCTGCCCGGGATCAGCGGGTCACCATCAACCAGCTCGTACTGCACCGGTTTACCCAATGCGGTCAGCGCAGGTTGTTCGCTGGCATCGGCAAAGGCCACCTCGACCACCCGATCCGACCCGGCTTGCACATCGAAGTGACCGGTTTGACTCAGGCTGTTGCTGCCGGTGAGGTCCCCCTCATCCAGGGACACGCCTTTGCCCGGAATAAAGCTCGGTGCCTTACCATCCACGGTGGTGAGCGGCAGCGTGGTACCGATGCGATCGCCATCCTTATCGGCGAGGGTGACCGCCAGCGGCAGGTTGAGTGATTCACTCCCCTTGTGATCCAGCTCGCCGCTCAGGGTGACCTTGGCGGTGACGCTCCAGTTGCCATTGTTATCGACCAGGCTCAGCTCGGCGCGCAGCACCACCTGGCCACCGGCGGTTCCGACCAGCTGGCCGGTTGCGGGATCAACAGCGAAAGTGACCGGGTTACCGTGGCTGGTGAGTCCGGTCAGGGTGCTCTGAATAGCGGCGATATCAAAGCCGAGGGAGTTAGGGTCAAGGGCATCACTGCCGTCCGTGACCGAGAAACTCATGGTGCTGACGGCAGCCGTCTCCCCTTGCGCCATCTCGGTGATGGTGGTGCCGGTCACGGCGGAGATGGTCGGATTGGCACCATCCCCCACCTCAACCGTAATGGTGGAGAAGACCTTGTCACCATCGCTGTCGAGCAGGGTAAAGCCCGCCTTGAGCAGGCTGTCGGCACTGCCCTGATCCAGCGGTTGATGGAGGGTAAAGCTGTATTTGCCATCGTTACCGAGGGTCAGCTCAAACACCAGCTTGCCATCTGGGGTACGTCCCTCGATACGATGATCGGCCACCGCGATGGTCACGGCCTGCTTGCCCGAGGTGAACCCTTGCAGCCCCGGCTGATTGGCATCGAAAGTGATGCTGGCCAGCGGATCGCTGCCCGCCGTGATAGTCAGATCACCGTCAAGGGTCTGGCCTTGCTGCCAGTTGCTATCTTCGGTGAGCATGAGGGAGACAGGATTAACCTGCGGCAAGGCACCATCGGTAATGGTGATATTGAGGGTGCCGAGATTGCTCTTGTCGCCGTCAAAATCTGAGCCCTGTACCTTCAGGCCAAGGTTGAGGCTGTTGGTCGCTTCCGGCTCGTCAAACACCCCGGTCAGAGAGACACTGTATTTGCCATCCAGTCCGATGGTAACGGTGAGGATCGTCTTGCCCTGCCAATCCTTGACGATCAGCTGGTTGTCTTGAACCTCGTAACTAGTCGCCTTGCCCTGGCTGGTGAGCCCATCCAGCGCCGGCTGGCTGGCCTCAAAGTTGAGGGAGACCAGACGATCGCTGCCCACCGTCACCGGCAGTTGGCCATCGATGCTCTGGTTGCCCCCCTCTTGCAGGGCGACCCCCTTATCGATGCCCAATGCGGGATCACTGCCATCATTGACAGTCAGGGTCAGGTTGGCACTGGTGCTGTCGCCATCGATCTCGCTGGCGCTTACCTGCAAACCGAGGGAAAGCGTGTCGCTGCCCTGATGATCGAGCGGGCCGGTGAGGGTGACCACCACCCGCCCAGCCAGATCGCTGCCCTGCTGCTGCGCATTCAATTCGGCACGCAGCACCTCCACCCGTTGGCCACTGTCATCCAGGTAGTAACCCACCAGGGTGCGATCATCGGCAAATTCAAAGGTCAGCTGATGACCATCGCTGGCAAGACCCGAGCCGTTGAGGGTAGTCAGGGTGCTGCTCTGATTGCTGAACACCAACGAATCCACCAGCAGAGGATCGGCGGTGTGTTTGACTACAAAGCTGCTCTCGCCCACCACGGCGGCGCCGTTGGTAAAAGCATCTTCGGTCAGAGGAATGGCCGGGATCTCGAAGCTGGGCGGATTGCTGTCCACCAGATTGATCACCAGCGGCGCCTTCACCAGATCGCCGTCGCTGTCGCGATATTCGAGGTTGAACGGCAGGCGCAACGCGTCCTGACCGTGATCCAGGCTTTGACTCCAGACGATGCGGTAACTGCCATCACTGTTGAGTGTCAGGGTGAAGACCGTCGCCCCACCAGCACTGGCGGTCAGGGTCTGACCGTTGATGGTATAGCCAAGAGGCGCGCCATGACTGACGAGCCCCAGCCCTTCCAAGGCACTCTGATCAGCGGCGAACTGGACTTGCAGATTGCCATCCTGGCCGGCACCGGTATTTAGACTACCGGTCGCGGTGATCGGGCCTTCGGCCAATCCGGCTTCGGAGAGCGTCAGGGTTTCGCTTTGACCGATCAGCGGTGCCCCATCGCTGGCGCTGTTGCCCGCCAGATCGGTGACACTGGCACGCACTTCAAAGGATTGATTGATACCGGAGAGATCAAGACCTGATACCTGCCAGCGGCCATCGGCCCCCACCAGTGCCGAGGTGGTCAACAGCGGCTGGCCATTGCTGTCGACCAAAGTGATGATGACACTCTGACCCGCTTCCACATTGCTGGTGGAGCCGCTCAGGGTGGCGCTGCTGTTGCCAAACAGGGCAGTGGTATCGAGATCATCGATGTCGATAGATGCCTGAGTATCGACATTGATAACGAGGGTATCGCTGGCACGGTTGCCGGCAATATCCACGGAATTGACCTGAAACTGGTACTGGCCATCGGCCAGGGTCTGCGGCAGCTGATATTGCCAGTTACCGGCGGCATCCACCGTCAGGACGGTGAGCACGCTACCGCCAAGGCTCAGGGTTACGGTGGCACCGGGCTCCCCCTTCCCTTGCAGCAGCGGGGTATTGTCGCGGGTCAGATCATCGGTCTGGCTGGCGCCGGTGTCGCTCTCATCGGCGAGATCGAGGGTAATGGTGGTGATGGTATCGAGCAGAGTCTGTCCGGTATCGCTGGCGTTGTTGCCCGCCTGATCCTGGGTATTGGCCACAATCTGCAACGGGCCATCCACCAGCTTGCCGGTCACATCGCCAAAATTGGCTTCCCACACCAGGCCGGGCAGCACCACTGTCGTCACCGTCAGTGAATTGCCCGCCTGATCGATAAGGGTCACAGTGACTGGCTGGCCAACCTCCACATCATCCACCACACCACGAATGATGACGCCAGCCGCTTCATCGGCGTTGATAATGTTGTCGCTGGTTTGGGGCTCGGTGATGGTGATGGCGGCAAAGAAATCGCGCTCTTCGGAAAACAGCAGCTCATCGCCGACAGGTTGCACCGCATGGTCGGTATCAAAACCGGCCTCGGCCAGGGTGGCATCATTGGTACGATCGACCACCACAAAACCACCCGAACTGGAACCGGCTACACCACCGATATTACCGGCAGCGGCTGCGTTACCGGCGGCGGTCTCTTGAAACAATTCGGTCGGGTCAATACCCTGACGGATCGCCTCTTGCAATGAGGCCAGTTCCGGATCGGTCGGTTGCCCATCAGCAACAGGTGTGGCGGGCTCAGGTTTGGCGGCCATATCTTGCTCACCAGCAGGCTCACTGCCCGGCTCGGCTAGTTGAAAATGGCCCCCTTGGGCAGTTTGCAGGCGGTCCCCCGGCTGCAATGCCATCCCCACCTTTGCTCGTATGACAGATCCATCTGCACTGATGACAAACACGGAGCCCTCGAGTTGGGAGATCACCGTGGACTTTTCAATTTGCAACTCTGCCATACAACCTCCAGCAAAACCTTAACCACCAACATCAGTACCTACAGGGTACGTGTCTGTTCAATAATCATACCGCACCAGACTAAGTGGGTCTTTTCGCTATTTTCGACAATGATTGCCATAAAATGGCCATAACTTACAAGATTGTGCATCTAACAGGCCCTTTTTAATAAAATGAGATTTGTATGAACCTAATCCCATCACCTTTATTAATAGGCATACCAGACTGCATGTAACCATTTCTGTCGTTTGACGATAAATCCACTGTAGCTTCAATAAATGAATCATAATCCGAAGGTCAAAAGCTCACACCACAACACCGATAACTTGCATATTTAGTCAATTATTAGCATAAGTCATTGCCGGAATGTGTGAACAATACGGCAGCAATCCAGCTCAGCTGGCAAAATTGCCAGTACGTAACTGTATCGATCAAACGCCTGCCATCGAATGCTCGGCAATTAACAAGAAGTTGAGTTTCCATAAAATTTAATCCAGATCTCATTTCAGCGATCAATCCTGTGCACCAATTGATCTGGCACAACTCTCCCTCCGATAAATCATCATTAAATTTACCTATTTGTTAGGGTAACCCTCGAGCAATCACATATTGCGCGGTTTTATTCACCCGCAAGCGAATGTCTGCCCACCCCGCCCGACGGGGAGAAAATCCACACCAAGATGGAACGGGTCAGACGAGACCAAAACATTTATCTGGGAGTGATAAACGTGGGTTCACAACACAGGCATATCAAACTGGGCCTCGCCGCCCTGCTGCTGACTACCAGCCTTGGCGCCAGCGGCTGGGCACTGGCTGATGACGCAACCACCAAGGGCAAGATAGAGGCGCGCAGCGAGCTGTTCGCCAAGGATCACGCCGATCAGTTCACCAGCTGGCAAGCCACCAGCGAAAGCAAGGAACGCACCGACGCGCTGGCGGAAGATCCCAATATGGTGGTGCTGTGGGGCGGTTACCCCTTTTCCAAGGATTACAACAAGCCGCGCGGTCACTTCTATGCGCTGACCGATGTGCGCGAAACCCTGCGTACCGGCGCCCCGAAAACAGCCGAAGATGGCCCCCTGCCCATGGCCTGCTGGAGCTGCAAAGGCCCGGATGTGGCCCGCGTCATCGACGAGCAGGGTGAGGATGGCTACTTCAAGGGGATGTGGGCAAAAGGCGGGCCGGAAGTAGTCAACACCATCGGCTGCGCCGACTGCCACGATACCGCCTCGAAGGAGTTCAAGGAGGGCAAACCTGCCCTGCACCTCTCCCGTCCCTATGCCGATCGGGCCATGACCGCCATCGGCAAGCCGTTCAAGGAGCAGGGGCGCTTTGATCAGCAGTCCCAGGTGTGCGGCCAGTGCCACGTGGAGTATTACTTCAGCGGCCCCACCAAGGCGGTCAAATTCCCCTGGGACAAGGGCACCACGGTTGAGCAGATGGAGGCCTATTACGATGAAATCGGCTTTGCCGACTGGACCCATGCCCTCTCCAAAACCCCCATGCTCAAAGCCCAGCACCCCGAGTACGAAACCTGGCGCGCTGGCATTCACGGCCAGAACAACGTCGCCTGTGTCGACTGCCACATGCCCAAAGTGCAGAACGAGCAGGGCAAGGTCTACACCGATCACAAGGTGGGTAACCCCTTCGATCGCTTCGAGCAGACCTGCCGCAACTGCCACACCCAGAGCAAGGAGATGCTGCAAGGGATTGTCAAACAGCGCAAAGAGGCGGTGATCGAGACCAAGCTGAAGGTCGAGAAGCAGCTGGTACACGCCCACTTTGAAGCCAAGGCGGCCTGGGATGCCGGCGCCACCGAGGCAGAGATGAAGGATATTCTGCAGGACATCCGTCACGCCCAGTGGCGCTGGGACTACGCCATCGCCTCCCACGGGGTGCAGATGCACGCCCCCGAAGTGGCCCTCAAGGTACTTGGCAGCGCGCTGGATAAAGCCGCTGACGCCCGCACCAAGCTGGCGCGCCTGTTGGCCAGCAAGGGGATCAGCCACGAGATCGCCATCCCCGACATCTCCACCAAGGAGAAAGCGCAAGCTGCCCTTGGCATGGATATGAAGCAGTTCAACAGCGACAAGGCCCAGTTCCTCAAGACCACGGTCCCCGCCTGGGATGCCGAGGCCAAAGCGGCCGGACGGCTGGCACAGTAACGGCGCCTGCGGGCCCGGCCAGACCAGGCCCGCAGCGGATGGAGGCTTCCTATGGGTGATTTAACGATGGATTTTTTACGACTGATGCTGATGGCAGCCATGCTGCTCACCAGCCTGCAGGGTCAGGCGGCCGAGTCGGCAGCAGCCCCTGTTCCAGCTACACATGAGGTGGAATTTTTACGCAATCCCGACAAGGCCTGTACCGACTGTCACAAGGAGCAGAGCGAGGGGATGCACGGCAAGCATGGTCAGGCGACCAATCCCAACAACCTCAAGCCGGTGACCTGCACCAACTGCCACGGCCAGCCCTCCCCCCAGCACCGGGAAGGGGTCAAGGATGTGATGCGTTTTAGCCACAGCCTGAAGGATAAAGAGAGCATCAAGCTTTATCCCATCAGCGAGCAGAACGGGGTCTGCATGAGCTGCCACGAGCCCAAACCACTGCGCGAGGCGCTCTGGGCCCACGACGTGCACGCCACCAAGCTCACCTGCACCAGCTGTCACCAGTTGCATCCGGCCAAGGAGCTCATGGTGGGGATCCCGGAAAAATCCCGCATCAAGCTCTGCGTCGACTGCCACAGCAAGCAGCATGAGGCCAGCAAGGCCCGGCAGGAGCAGTCCAAACCGGCTACCGGCAAGGAGGCATCATGAGCTGCTCTCGCCGTGACTTTATGGCGGGCATGGGCGCGGGGGCCCTTATCATGATGACGGGGCCGACTCGCTCCCTTGCCACTCCCCTTGCCCACAGCCAGACCATCGACGGGATACGCTATGGCATGATCCACGATGAGACGGCCTGCATCGGTTGCACCGCCTGCATGGATGCCTGCCGGGAAGTGAACAAAGTACCGGAAGGGGTCTCGCGCCTCGAGATCATCCGTTCAGGCCCCATCGGTGAATTTCCCGACGCCGAGTACCGCTTCTTTCGCAAGTCCTGCCAGCACTGCGACAACGCCCCCTGTGTGCATGTCTGCCCCACCGGCGCCTCCCATATCCGCAAGAAGGATGGCATCGTCGATGTCAACGCGGATCTCTGCGTCGGTTGCATGTATTGCCTCGCCGCCTGCCCCTATCAGGTGCGCTTTATCAACCCGGTCACCCGAGTGGCGGACAAATGCGACTTTTGCCGCAAGACCAACCTGGCGGCGGGCAAGGAGCCGGCGTGCGTGGAATCCTGCCCCACCAAGGCGCTGGTGTTCGGTAATCTGGATGATCCGGACAGCCCCATCTCCCAACGGCTGGTGAAGGAGACCACCTATCGCTACAAGCAGGCGCTCGGCACCTCGCCCAAGATGTACCGCGTGCCCAAAGGGGAGATAACGTCATGACCATGCAAGCGGCATTTTATTTTCCCTCCCTTGTCTGGGGATTTGTCCGATCGCCATCTACCGCAGTAACAGAGGGAGGAATGGATCATGTTGCATGACGCATTTCACTTCCCTTCCCTTGTCTGGGACTGGCCCATAGCCATCTATCTGTTCCTGCTCGGCATCTCCGCCGGGGCCACCACCCTCTCGGTGCTGCTGCGCCGTAAGGGGGCAGGCAGCGAGAGCGGCATCATCAAGGCGACCGCCATTCTGGCGCCAGCGAGCGTGATATTGGGGCTGCTGATCCTTATCTTCCATCTGGCCCGCCCCTGGACCTTCTGGAAGCTGATGTTCCACTACCAGTTCGACTCCGTGATGTCGATGGGGGTCATGCTGTTCCAGCTCTATATGGCGGTGCTGTTCGCCTGGCTGGCGGTGGTATTTCGCACCGAGATCGAGAGGCTGCGCGGGCACCTGTTCAAGGAGAAGTTCGCCTTCGTGGATGGCCTGATTGGCTGGCTCGCCCGCATCGAGCGGCTGCTGGCGCCGCTGTTGCTGCTGCTCGCCGTGCTGCTGGGGGCCTACACCGGCTTTCTGCTCTCGGCGCTCAAGACCTATCCGCTCTTGAACAACCCGGTGTTGCCAGTGCTGTTTCTGGTCTCGGGCATCAGCTCCGGCATCGCCTCCACCATCTTGCTGGCGGTGACGCTCTTCAAGGAGAATCACCACAGCCAGGGGGTGGGCTTTGTGCATCGCTTCGAGCGGCCGGTGCTGGCAGTGGAGGTATTGCTGCTGGTCTGCTTCTTTACCGGCCTCTACTTCGGTGGCGGCCAGAAAGAGGTGGCGATGTGGGCCGCCATCGGCAGCGGCTTCTGGGCTCAGGTGTTCTGGCTCGGCGTTGTGGGCATCGGCATGCTGCTGCCCCAGCTGCTAGCCCTGCTGACCCCGGCGCCCCTGCGGGAGCGAAACGGCCATCTGGTGCTGGTCTGCAGCCTGACCCTGGTGGGGATCCTGCTGCTGCGCTACTTCGTGCTTTATGCCGGTCAAATGACGGTCGTATAACGGTATGATCACCAGCGCCAGCCGCCATTCGGGTGACTGGCGCTGGCTTGTTGCTGGCCCAATGAATTTCTGGTGATGCCACACCCGTTGCTTGGCAATGTTCTCCGCCAAAGGGAGACAACGCGGCGTGTGTGTCATGACATGAATGAGATCAAAGATTGAACCGGAGGTTATGTGCTGGCGGAGCTTGGCTATCTCTCACTGCTACTGGCGGCGGCACTCTCCTTGCTGCAGGGCACCCTGCCCTGGCTGGGATTGCGACTCGCCTCCCCAACTCTGCTGCGCTGCGCCACGCCGCTGGCGCTGATCAATGCCATCCTGCTGGGGGCTGCCCTGCTGCTGCTCGCCAGCTGCTTTGGCCAGGATGATTTCACCGTCAGCTATGTGGCTCAACACGCCAACAGCGCCCTGCCGCTGGGCTTCAAGCTGGCGGCGGTATGGGGCGGCCATGAAGGCTCCATGCTCTTTTTCGTCTTTGCATTGGGGCTGTGGGGCGCTCTGGTGGCCCTTTGCTCCAGGCGGGTCGATCCGCTGATTACAACTCGGGTATTGGCCATCATGGGGCTGATCGTCGGGCTCTTCGCCCTCTATACCCTGATCTTCTCCAGCCCGTTTGACCGCCAGTTCCCGGGGCCGCTGGAGGGGCGCGATCTCAACCCCATGCTGCAGGATATCGGCCTTATCATCCACCCGCCCCTGCTCTATCTCGGTTACGTCGGCTTTGCGGTCAACTTCGCCTTCGCCATGGCGGCGCTCCATTCGGGCAGACTGGATGGCGCCGTGGCCCACTGGAGCCGCCCCTGGGCGCTCGGCTCCTGGGTGTTTCTCACCGCCGGCATAGTGCTAGGTTCCTGGTGGGCCTACTACGAGCTCGGCTGGGGCGGCTGGTGGTTCTGGGATCCGGTAGAAAACGCCTCCCTCTTGCCCTGGCTGCTCGGCACTGCCCTGCTGCACGCCCTGATTGTCTGCGAGAAGCGCGGCGCTTACGGCCACGCCGTGCTGTTGCTCTCCATCTTTACCTTCGCCTTGAGCCTGCTCGGCACCTTTGTAGTGCGCTCCGGGGTGCTCACCTCGGTACACGCCTTTGCGGTGGACCCCAGCCGCGGCCTCACCCTCTTGTTACTGCTCGGCTTGCTATTGACCTGCGCCCTCACCCTGTTTGCCCTGCGGGCGGACATTCGCGCCCCCTATGCCCGCTTTGGCTTGCTGTCAAAGGAGGGGCTGCTCGGCGCCTCCATCCTGCTGCTCTGCGTGGCCTGCGCCAGCGTGCTGCTCGGCACCTTCTACCCCATGGTGTTCCAGTCGCTTCATCTGGGCTCGCTCTCGGTGGGCGCCCCCTATTTCAATTCCATCTTCGTGCCGCTGGCCCTCTGCATGATGGCGCTGATGACCCAGCTGCCGCGCCTGCGCTGGCAGCAGCTTGCGCCACATTGCCGACTAAACGCTCTGTTACCGCCGCTGTTTGGCCTGCTTGGCGGCGGGCTGCTTAGCCTTGCCTATCTGGAACAGGGATCGTTTTCCGGTAGCTGGATTGGCATCCTCGCCAATATGATGAGCCTCTGGCTGATGGCCAGTCTGTTACTCCCGCTCATGCAACCGACATTGCTGCGCGAGTTCACCCTCAATCGGTTTGGCAGCTTGCTGGCCCACCTCGGGGTGGCGGTGTGCGCCCTTGGCATCGCGCAGGTGAGTCACCAAAGTCAGGAAGGAGGCACAGTGCTAAGTGCCAACCAGCCCTACCAGCTCGGCGCGTTCGAGTTTCGTTATGAGGGGCGCGAGCCGGTGATCGGCCCCAACTATACCGCCGAGCGGATCACACTTAGCGTGCACAAGAACGGTAAAGAGGTGGCGCGGCTGACGCCGGAGCGGCGCCACTACAGCGTTCGCACCATGAACATGAACGAACCGGGCATTGCGTGGGGAATGTTCGGCGATCTCTACGTGGTGCTGGGTGAGAAGATGGGGCCAGATGCCTATGCCATGCGGCTGCACTACAAGCCGCTGGTGCGCTGGATCTGGCTCGGCGGCCTGTTGATGATGGCGGGCGGCACCCTGCGCCTGCTCGCCCGTCGCCCTTTGCTAGCCTCTCGTTCCGTTGCGGTTGGCACCTCCCATCACCAGCTCGAACAGGAGGCGTTATGAGATCCCGCCTGCGCCTCTTTGTTCCACTGCTGCTGACCCTGGGCCTCGGCGCCCTGCTCTGGCTCGGCCTTGGCAACAATCCCTACAGCCAGGATGAGGCGACGCTCGGGCGCACCCTGCCTGTGTGGCAGAGCGACAATCTGCTGGATGGGCGTCCGATCCAGACCCCCAGCCTCAAGGGGGAGCCCTTTGTGCTTAACGTCTGGGCCAGCTGGTGCGCCAACTGCCGCGCCGAGCATCCGTTGCTCAGCGAGCTCGCGGGCACAGTGCCCCTCTATGGTCTCAACTACCGGGACAAGGGGGATGCGGCCCGCGCCTGGCTTATCCAGGCGGGCAACCCCTATCGCGCTGTGCTGGCCGACCCTGACGGCAAACTGGCCCTTGAGCTCGGCGTCTACGGCACGCCTGAGACCTATCTGTTTGATGCCGATGGTGCCCTGCTAGCCCGCCATACCGGCGAGCTAACCAAAGGGATCTGGCAACGTCAGTTTGCTCCCCTGCTCGACCAGGCGCGAACGGATGCGCAGCTCAAGGCCGCCACAACGGCACCCGCAATTGCGCCGTCTATTGCAACATCAGCTCGGGAGACACAGCCATGATGTGCCGTTCTCTTGCCTGCGCCCTGCTGGCCCTCGGCATGCTGCTGAGTGCAACTGCATATTCCAGCGGGGTCGACACCTATCAGTTTCGCCACCCCGAGCTGCAAAATCGGGCGCAAGAGCTGGCCCGCGCCCTGCGCTGCCCCCAGTGCCAGAACCAGAATCTGGTGGAGTCCAACTCCCCCATCGCGCGGGATCTGCGACTCGAGGTATACCGCTGGGTAGACGAGGGGCAGTCTGATGAACAGGTGATCGCCCGCATGACGGAGCGCTTCGGTGATTTCGTCCGCTACGATCCCCCCTTCAAGAGCAGCACGGCGCTGCTGTGGGGCGGCCCCCTGCTGCTGTTGGGGCTGGCGCTGTTGATCCTGTTTCGCCGCCTGACGCGCACAAAGGCGCAACCCATCCCTGCCGTTAAGGCCATCGTTGAGGCCCCCCCTCAACCCGCCGCCGATCTGCGCAGCGAATTGAATTTGCTGATCATGCACGGGGAGCAGGCAGGCCTCTCCCCCGACCAGCCACTCTACAGGGAGCTAAGCGCCGCCCGCCTGGCCAACACCATCCCGGCGGCTGAGCTGGCCCTGCGCGCGCAACTGGCCAGCCAGCATAACAATCGCGGCCGCAATAACCGGCACGGGCAGGCCTTGTTGCTGCTTGGCCTCCTGGCCATCGCGGCCGTTGCCGCTGTGTATCTCAGCACCGGCCGCTATCAGGCATGGCAGGATTATGCATCCCGTCCCGACCCGCTGGCGGGATTGAGCCCGCGGGATCTGCAGGACAAGGAGCTGGGGAGTCTGCATCAGAAGCTTCAGCGCAGCCCCGCCGATCTCGACGCTTGGACGGCGCTCGGCCAGCTCTATCTCTATCGGGGCGAATATGACAACGCCCTGCTCGCCTACCAGCGTCTCGCTCTGCTGGAGGGGGGCGCCAGCGCGGCGACTCAAGCCGCCCAAGCCACCGTGCTCTACTATCAGGCGGGCCAGCAGCTAACTTCCGAGGCAACCCGCCTGCTGGAGAGCGCCCTCAAGCAGGACGCGGGGGAAGTGAGCGCCCTGATGCTGCTGGCCTCCGATCACTTCCTGCATGGCCGCTACAGCCAGGCCATTGCCCTGTGGCAGCAACTGCTCGATGGCGAACGCCCTCGCATCAACCGGGCTGCACTGATCGAGGCGATCCAGACGGCAAGCATAATGGGCGGGTAACCCCTTGATTGAAAGAGGGTAATCGTGGTGATATGGCGCCGCGACCACGCAAGTGGCTCAGCACTCTCTTTCAATAGACAAGGATGTCTGGATGCAACTCACCCTGTTAAACGACTCAGGCAAATTCGATGAGCTCGATGACACCATTACGCACGTTTTTGCCGAGACGGCGCACAAATTGAATTCCTTGTTCGATCTCTCCCAACTGGATGTCACCTTCAGCCCTTTTGCCGAGGGGGATGCTCCCGATTCGGGTATCGGTGGCTGGGCCATCAACATGTATCGGATAGAACTCCAGCTTGATCTGGAACGGCCTGATATCAAAGAGGTGATCATCACCGAATTGCCTGCCGTGCTGGCCCACGAAGTCCACCATATCGTGCAAAAGAAGAATAAGGTGGAAGCAGAAACACTGGCCGAAAACCTGATTTTTGAAGGACTGGCCTGCTACTTTGAGCAGAGGTTCAATGGTGGCACCCTCCCCTCGCTGTTCAAGGAGTCTCATCACCATGACTGGCAATCGCTCCTGGCAGAGATGACGCCCCATCTATCCAGCAAGCAGTTCAACTATTTAGACTTTTTCTACTGCCGTGATAACCGGCCATTTCCCAAATATGCCGGTTACTGGGTGGGGTTCAATCTGGTGACCAACTATCTGGCCAAAAATGGACTGAATGAAATAGAGGTCATGGGCCTACCCGCCGAGGCGTATTTCAATTAACACGCCTTCACACTGTTCGTGGCTATCACAGAGCCCAAACCCGGAGAGAAGATCATGATCCCCATTCGCTGCAAGGCCGTCTCTGGCGTTGCCCTTACCACTGTCGATGGCGAAACCAAATTGCTGGTGATGAAACGGGTCAAGGGGGACTTCTGGTGTCATGTGGCAGGCACAGTAGAGGCGGGTGAAACCGGCTGGCAGACCATTATTCGGGAGTTTGGCGAAGAGACGGGGATCAGGGTCACCGAACTCTACAACGGCCAGTATCTGGAGCAGTTTTACGAGGCGAGCTTGAATACGGTGGAGGTGGTACCGGTCTTTGTGGTCTATTGCCCGCCCAATCAGGCGGTGACCCTCAACGACGAGCACACCGAATATCGCTGGTGTTCCCTGGCCGAGGCCAAGGCGCTGGTGAGTTTCCCCGGCCAGAAGGCACTCTACGACCATATCTGGCACCACTTTGTCGACAACGCCCCCTCTCCCCTGATGCGGATCGATATCCGCTGACCGCGCGCGGCTTCCCCCTGTAAATGCAACACGCCCCCGGATGGGGGCGTGTTGTATCTCAAGCCAGCCAAGCGCTTTTGTTAGACCCCACCGATGGCCTACGGCCGCTCGCCAGCGGCCAGACGACGGTTGATATCGGCGATAACCGGGGCGATGTCGGCCAGGGTATCAATCACATAGTGTGCCCCCGCCGCCCGCAGTTTGGCCTCGGCCGGTGCGCGCCGGGCGGCGATCTCCGCCTCACTCATGGCGGCAAACTCGTCCCAGGTGGCACCAAATTCGTTGCCGGAAACAGACAGCCCCACCGTCCACATGCCAGCGTTAAGCCCTTCGCTGATGCCGGGTACGGCGTCATCCACCTTGATGCAGCGATGCACCGCGCTCACTCCGAGCTCAATTACGTTGGCCAGCGCCATCCAGGGGCCGGGGCGACCACCGGCTTTGAGATCGTCGGTGGCGACCCAGTGATCCGGGCGGTAGCCGTGATCGGCCGCAGCAGGTACCAGCGCCTCCATCACCGGACGGGGATAACCGGAGCAGGAGCCGATTTTCATCCCCTGCACCCGCAGAGCGTCCAACACCGGCAGCACACCGGGGATGGGGGTGGCAAAGCGGGTCACGGCGGCAATCTGCAGCGGCATAAAGGTGTGATAAATGTGGTCCACCTCGGCGTGGCTCATGGGGTGGCCAAAGCGAGCCTGCCAGCGCGCATCCACCGAGGGCAGACGGCCCAGCGCGGCGATATGATCCCACTTGCCAAGGCCCATGGGCTGGCGCGCTTCGTCCAGGGTCACTGGAAAGTCATAGGCGCGGGCGAAGGCCTCGACGAAGATGGAGGTGGGGGCGAAGGAGCCGAAATCGACGACGGTGCCGGCCCAGTCGAGGATCAGCGCCTCTACGTCGGTGATCGGATCTACAGCAATCTGCAAGTCAGTCATGGTGGTGTTCCTGTTTCAGTGAAAGTGCGATCTCGCCAAGGGCGCGATCGAGAATGGTGATGGCGCGCACCAGATCGGCGCGGGCGATATTGAGCGGTGGCGAGAGCTGGATAACGTTGCCCTGGGAGACCTTGAAGCTGAGCCCCAGCTCCAGACAGCGGTAGAGCAGCCGCTCGGCGGCCTGGCTGTTGCGGGTGCGACTCCGGTGATCGACCACCAGATCGAGTGCCCACAGGAGGCCGATACCGCGCACCTGCCCGATCAGCGGGTGACGTTCGGCCAACTTGCCGAGCTCGGCCGCCATAAAACGGCCATCCTCCTGCGCTTTTGCCAGCAACCCCTCTTCGCGGATGGTCGCGATGGTCGCGAGGGCCGCCGCGCAGCCGATAGGGCTCTTCTCGTGGGTGTAGTGACCGAGTGAGATGGCTGCGGCCTGATTGAAACGGTCGCGGGTAATGAGCGCGGCAAACGGTACCACCCCGCCCCCCAACCCCTTGCCCAGACAGATGATGTCGGGTTCGATGCCGAACTCTTCAAAGCTGAACCAGTGGCCGGTGCGGCCCAGGGCATTGGGGATCTCGTCGACGATCAGCAACACCTTGTGGCGATCGCAGATCTCCCGCACCCGCTGCCAGTAGGCCTTCGAGGGCACCTGCACATCGGTGTTGCGGATGGGCTCGGCGATAAAGGCGCCGATGCCTCCCTCCTTCTCGATGACGTACTCCAGATAATCGGCGTAGTGCAGGTCATCCCCCTCCCCGCGGTACCAGACACCGCGATAACGGGTGGGCGGCGGGATGCGCTCCACTCCGGCCATCAGCGGGCCCATACCAGCGCGAAAACAGGCTTCACCGCCGACCGAGATGGCATCGAGGGAGGCGCCGTGAAAGGCATCCCAGAGGGACACCACCTTGCTGTTGCCGGTGATGAAACGGGCGAGCTTCAGGGCAATCCCCACCACCTCGCTGCCGCCGGGGGCAAACAGCACCCGGTTGAGATCGCCCGGGGCCAACTCGGCCAGGGTGCGGGCGCAGTCGATGGCGACCTGATGGGTGTAGCGGCGGGGCGCGAACGGCAGATTGGCGAGTTGCTGCTGCACCGCGGCCACCACCTTGGGGTGACCGTGGCCCAGCTGATGGACGCTGTTGCCGTGAAAATCGAGATAGCGTTTGCCCGATACGCTGGTCAACCAGCTCCCCTGCGCCCCCTCAAGCAGATCGAGACAGGGGGTGGAGAGCGCCTGATGGAGGAAATAGCGGCTATCCTCCGCCAATCCGGCCCGTACATCTTCGCTCTGGCCCGCCCACCAACGCGCCCGCCCCTCACCGAGGTTGATATCCCCTTCGCTGTCGGCACGGCCGCGGCCG
>NZ_CDDK01000025.1:5893-209881 GCF_000820225.1 Aeromonas veronii bv. veronii | reverse complement strand
GCGGGGTTTTTTATTGCCTGAAAATCAGCACGCTACCTGATAATTGACCCATCTTATCTCTTCTCCTCTGTTCTTATTGTTACTCGACGCTGTTTTCAGGTTCCACAAATAGCCTGATGTTCCGCTTGGTACTCTTTCTTCGCTGAACCGCTGTCGCTTTGTACGGTGGCTCTGGCGTAGTCATGACCCATGAATCCTATGCTCGCCTGTACGCTAGGCTCTCTTGCTTGCGATCTTTCCTAGGCATCTGCGTCCTGTGTTAGCTGAAGTCTTTCTTTTTGAGCCCTCTGCTTGTCCATGATTTTGTTAGTCGCCCACTGAAGTTATGCCAGAGAGTGTGTTGGCTGTGCTAACACGCAGGCGCAGTGGTTGCTGCTTTGGGTCCTTGTTGTTTGGGGCAATAAGGAAATGGGAAGGGATGCTCGCAGGAACGCAGAGGTTCGATGTTGATAGGAGGGCTTGTGGCAGCTATTTAGACCGCGGGTGAGAAGATCAAGAAAGGAGTTGAAGAAGACTAATGTGTTGAGATCTATGAGGAGTGGCAAATTGCAGGCAAACAAAAAGCCCACGCAACATGGTTGCATGGGCTTGGTATAAATGGCGGAGGAGGTGGGATTTGAACCCACGGATGGTCGCCCATCGCCGGTTTTCAAGACCGGTGCATTCAGCCGCTCTGCCACCCCTCCGCAGCAGTGCGGCGAATATTACCATGCTGATCCGGCTTGTAAATCCCCGTCCGGTTCGATTGCTGGTTAATTGCACGAAACGACATGAAAAAGTGGCAATCAGGGTGCATCAAGCGCTTTTTTGGCCAGATAACTTGACTTGAAAACAGACTCAACCACTATAGTGGCCTCTATCATATCCTCTGCAAGATAACGTTATGACTATTAAAAATGCCCTGTTTTGCGCGCTGGCTGGCGTGACCCTGCTGGCGACGCCGGTACATGCAAGTGAGCTGACCAAAAGCGATGTCGAGCAAATCGTTCGCGACTATCTGGTCAAGAATCCCGAGATCCTGGTCGAGATGTCCAATGCCCTGCGTGCCAAGCAGGAGAGCCAGCAGGCCGAGAGTGACAAGGCGCTGATCAAGGCTCACTCCAAGCAGCTTTATGCCAATCAGGATCCCGAGATGGGGAATCCGAAGGCGTCGCTGACCATTGTGGAGTTTTTCGATTACAACTGCGGTTACTGCAAACGGGCCCATCCGCTGGTCAAGCAGCTGATGGCGGAAGATAAAGATATCCGTTACATCTACAAGCAGTTCCCCATTCTGAGCGAGTCCTCCTACTTCGCAGCTCGTGCTGCGTTGGCGGTCCAGCTGGGTCAGCCTGACAAGTACCAGGCGTTCCACGAGAAGCTCTATAGCCATCAGGGCCCGCTCGCTGATGAAGCACAGGTCAAGCAGTTGGCTGTGGCGGCCGGTGTAGACTGGAGCAAGGTGGAGGCCAAGATCAAGGATGGCAGCATTGACCAGAACCTCGGTACCAACCGTGCGCTGGCTGAAGCGCTCGGTATCTCCGGTACCCCGGCCTTCATCATCGGTGATCAGATCCTGCGCGGTGCCCCCCGTGATCTGGCCAGCCTGAAGGGGTTTATCAAGGATGTGCGTGCCGGCAAGAGCATTCAATAAGCAGTTGTCATGGTCGAGGGCCCAGCGCCCCGGCCAGATACAGAAAGAGGGTCGGTATCATCACCGGCCCTCTTTTTTATTATGTCCTTTGGCACAAGTGGTCGTCGCGAAAGGACCATAACAACGTGCTCAGGACCCGGCCTGTTGGCCTCAGTAACAAGTATTAGCAGAGCCGTTCGGAGTCTATTGATAAATATTTCGCCTCGCAGAGGTGTGTCGTGAGCATTGCTTAATTCCGGTCAAGATTTTTTCTGCTGCTTGCCTTAGAATCGCCGCCCGTTGCAGGAGAAACCCCTATGTTAGTTGATATTTTACGGCTGGTTTTTATAGCCGGAGGCCTCGTATTCATCTTTATGCTGGTGCAAGCCTGCTGGCGGAAGAAGCAGAGTGGATCCTTTGAGACGACCCCCTTCTGGCCGGTGGCGTTGATCGGCGGGGTTGCCAACTTCCTCGATACCCTTGGTGTGGGCAGCTTTGCGGTAAAGACCGCCTGCTACAAGCAGTTCAAGCTGATCGATGATCGGGTGCTGCCGGGTACCCTCAATGGGCAGTGCGTGCTGCCGACCGTGACTCAGTCGCTGATCTTCGTCGGCGCAGTCGCGGTGGAGCCGCTGACGCTGATCAGCATGATGATGGCCGCCGCAGCGGGCGCTGCCTGGGGGGCTCGCCATGTGGCCTCGTTTGATCGGCAGACCATCCGGTTGGTGATGGCTATCTCCTTGCTGGTCGTTGCAGGGCTTATCTTTGCCGGTCTGCTGGGGCTTTTTCCTGTAGGCGGCGATGCGATGGGGCTCAGCGGCTACAAGTTGGCGATCGCCCTGCTTGGCAACTTCATCTTCGGGGTATTGATGAATGTCGGTATCGGCCTGTTTGCTCCCTGCATGACGCTGGTTTATCTGCTGGGGATGAATCCGCTGGCGGCGTTTCCGATCATGATGGGCTCCACCGCTGTGCTTAGCGTTTTCTCCGCAGGCACCTTTATCCGCAAAGGGGCGTTCGATGCCAAGGCGGTGCTGGCGGTAGCCATCTTCGGCCCCATCGGTGTGGTGCTGGCCGCCATGCTGGTCAAATCCATGGATATGGAGATGCTGAAGTGGCTGGTTGCCTTTATCGTCATCTATACCTCCTGGACCATGTACGCCTCCTGGCGGGCGGTGCGTCGCTCCCCTGTGCAACTGACGGTGGAGAGCGCAGGCTAGCCTGTACCAGTGCCGCTTCGGCCTTGGCCCCAAGAAAAACATAGAGGCCAAGCGCCAGCAGCAAACCCACCGCACACCCCATCACTCCGACCGCAGGCCAGAGCAGCTCGCTCTGGCCGAGCGAACCCTTGAACAGCAGTAACAGCCCCTCGATGGAGACCGCGATCAGAATGGCGGCGATAAAGCGGGTGATGGTGCGGCGAATGGCGCTGTGGCGGAAGATATCCTTATGCAGCAGTACCTCCTCTTCCAGAATGGTCTTGCCCAGATCGAACACCGCCAGTGCCAGCGTCAGGAAGATGATGGCGCTAAAGGCGCCGAGCTGGTTCTGCTGCTTGCCGCACAATAGCTGGTAGAGCTGCTCCAGCCCGTGCCAGATGAGCGTCGCGACGATGAGAAACAGCGCCATGCTGAGCACCACATAGACCGCCTTGAACCAGGGCATGGCGCGGCGGCGCTCCCTGTCTCCCATCAACCAGCCAATCAGCTGATTCAGACAGACGGTGATCTCCCGTCCTTGCCCCTGCACGATAAGGTGCAGCCGGTTATGGGCGGCCGGTGCCACAGGCTGGATGCACATCGGCCCCTGATAGTGGTCAATGCTGACCACAAAGGGATACCCCTTGAGCGAGGCAAGGGGAGCGCTGAGCAGCCCCTGCAGTAGCGGGGTCAGCTCCTCCTGATACTCCTGATAGCGCCGCAGCACATCGATGGGGCTCATCTCTGCCATATGGACCTCGGTGACGTGGGCTCTTGTGGTGAATGTGCAAATAGTGGGCCTGCTTTATGACAGGGATGGCGGGGCAAGTTGCACCAGAGGATGACAAATCGGTGGATGATGAGGGGGTAATGCACCAGAAATGGGCGTATTGCCGCCCTGTGTGGTGATGGAGTCTCTGTAATAGAAAAGGGCCCGTGACGGGCCCTTTGCGACAAGCAGTAGCGATTTAGTCAGCCAGCTTGGCGAAGCTGCGCTCGGCGGCAGCCAGGGTATGTTCGATCTCCTTGTCGCCGTGAGCCAGTGACAGGAAGCCCGCCTCGTAGGCGCTCGGCGCCAGATAGACGCCCTCTTCCAGCATCAGATGATAGAAGCGCTTGAAGCGTTCCATATCGCAGCGAGTGACCTGCTCGTAGCGGGTGATTTCGCTCTCTTCGGTGAAGAAGAAGCCGAACATGCCGCCCACATAGTTGATGGCGAGCGGAATGCCATGCTTGGCCGCGGCGGCTTTCAGCCCTTCTGCAACACGAGCTGTCTTGGCGCTCAGCTGCTCATAGAGACCCGGCTCCAGCAGCAGATCCAGCATGGTCAGACCGGCAGCCATGGCCACCGGGTTGCCGGAGAGAGTACCCGCCTGATAGACAGGGCCGGTCGGGGCTATGTGCTGCATCACCTTCTTCTTGCCGCCGAAGGCGCCAACAGGCATGCCGGCACCGATGATCTTGCCAAGGGTGGTGAGATCCGGGTCGATGTTGTAGTGACCCTGAGCACCGCGCAGGGAGACGCGGAAGCCTGTCATCACCTCGTCCAGGATCAGCAGGGCACCGAACTCGTCACAGATGGCGCGCAGCCCTTCCAGGAAGCCGGGGATCGGTGGGATGCAGTTCATGTTGCCTGCGACCGGTTCGACGATGATACAGGCGATCTCGCTGCCGTACTGAGTGAAGGCTTCACGCACCGAATCCAGATCGTTGAAGACGCAGGTCAGGGTGTGCTTGGCGAAATCGGCCGGAACGCCCGGGCTGTTGGGTTGACCCAGGGTCAGGGCGCCGGAACCTGCCTTGACCAGCAGGGAGTCGGCGTGGCCGTGGTAGCAACCCTCGAATTTGACGATCTTGTCGCGGCCGGTGTAGCCACGGGCCAGACGGATGGCGCTCATGGTGGCTTCGGTGCCGGAGTTGACCATCCGTACCTGCTCCATGGAGGGGACGATTTGGCGCACTTTCTCGGCCATCAGCACTTCGATCTCGGTCGGCGCACCGTAGCTCAGCCCCTTCTCAACGGCCTTGATGATGGCGGCTTTGATGGCCGGATGGTTGTGACCCAGCAGCATGGGGCCCCAGGAGCCGATGTAATCCACGTAGGCCTGACCATCCACATCATAGAGATAGGCGCCATCGGCGTGATCGATGAAGCGGGGCGTGCCGCCGACTCCATTGAAGGCGCGGACCGGTGAGTTGACGCCACCCGGAATGGTCTGGCGGGCCTGTTCAAACAGCTGATCTGATTTTGACATGGATCATCCTTAATGGGATTTTGGTCGTCACACAAGGGATTGCAGCCGATTGAGACTCGGCAGGCCGGAGCATCAGGAGTATGCTTTGCGCTCTCGCCACCCGGACTCTCGGTCTGCTCCCGTGACAAAAATTTAACGGGCCGACTATAGCAGAAAGCCCCAGCCCTGGGCAGCCGAGCAACGCGCCGGGTGATCCTGATCTCAGCTAGCTGACGATATGGTTTTTCCAAGTTGGTGTAACAAGATGGCGCAACAAGCTCTCTCCTCTGAAGCTGATACCTCTTCGCGGGGGCCGCTTTCCCGCATTATCCGGCAAGACAAGATGCCCTTGCTGGTTCTGTTGCTGGCGGCGCTGGTCGGTACCTTGGCCGGACTGGTGTGCGGCCTGTTCGAATCGGGAGTCCACTGGCTGGCAGAACAACGTATCGCCTTGCTGGCCGACCGTCCCTGGTGGCAGCTCGGTCTGCTCGGCTTTGGCTTCAGCGCCTTGTTGGGATTTGTGGGCTACTTCCTCACTCACACCTTTGCCCCGGAAGCGGGTGGTTCCGGCATTCCCGAGATCGAGGGGGCGATGGACGATCTGCGCCCGGTTCGGTGGTGGCGGGTGTTGCCGGTCAAGTTCTTCGGCGGCATCTGCACCCTGAGTTCCGGCATGGTGCTAGGGCGGGAGGGGCCTTCGGTACAGATCGGCGGCAACCTCGGCAAGATGGTGGCGGATATCTTCCGGTTGCCCAAGGAGCATGGCCATGCCCTGTTGGCCGCCGGTGCGGCGGGTGGTCTGGCGGCAGCCTTCAATGCGCCGCTGGCGGGCATCCTGTTCGTGATGGAGGAGATGCGGCCGCAATTCCGCTACTCCTTTCTGGCCATCAAGGCGGTGGGGATCTCCGCCATCATGGCGACCCTGATGCTGCAGAACATGAAAGGTCAGGGGGCGGTGATCACCTTGCCCCACTACGATGCGCCAGCCCTCAAGGCGCTCTGGCTGTTCCTCTTTATGGGGGCCACCTTCGGGGTGCTCGGTTTTGTCTTCAACAAGCTGGTGCTGGCCTGTCAGGATGGCTATCTGGCGCTGCACCAGAACAAGCGCCACCGTTTCGTGGCCATCGGCATGCTGGTCGCCGGAACGTTTGGTGTGCTGTCGCTGTTTGCCCCCGCGGTGACGGGGGGCGGCACCGAGCTTATTCCCCATCTGATGGGGGATGAGTATGCGATGGCGACCCTGTTCCTTATCTTCTCGGTGCGGTTGGTTGCGACCCTCATCTGCTTCTGCTCCGGTGCCCCGGGCGGGGTGTTTGCGCCAACCCTGGCATTGGGCACCCTGTTTGGCGTGGTGTTTGGCCATCTGTTTCATGCGGCGTTTCCGGAGCTTGGCATCGAGCCCGGCGCCTTTGCCATCGCAGGAATGGGGGCGCTGTTTGCTGCCACCGTGCGCGCCCCCATCACCGGTATCGTGCTGGTCACCGAGATGACCGACAACTATCAGCTGATCCTGCCGATGATGATCACCACAGTGGGAGCCACCCTTGTGGCGCAAGCGCTGGGCGGTCGTCCCATCTATTCCCAGATCCTTGAGCGAACTTTACGGCTTGCCGCGCGTCAAAAGCGGGGTGATGGCAGCGCTACGGCCAGTTAATTTTTCCCTTTATCGCCTTTGGCCCCGGTCAGGGCGGTATAGTGAAGGGAGAGGCGCTGCCGTGAATGGCGTGATAACGGGATGAGGGGCTATGTCCAACCTATTGAAGTTATTGGTCGTGTTAGCCGTTGGCGGGCTCATAGGTTACTTTGTCGGGAACCGTCAGGAGCTGGCCCAGAGCAGTCTGTTGGTGGTACAGCAGGAGACGCTGGATCGTCAGGGCAAGGCCATCGGCCAGCTCAAGACCGAATTGGGGGTGAAAGATACCCAGTTGGCGACCCAGAAAGCGGCCTTCGAGCAGTTGCAGACCACCCTGAAGAGTCAGGAGGCGCAGGTGCAGGAGCTCAAGCGTCAGCTGGCCTTTTTCGAGCGGATCATGCGCCCCACCGGCGAACAGGTGGGGGTGGTGATCGACAACCTGACTCTGCAGGAGACCAGCATTCCCGGTCGCTACCACTATCGTCTCGCCCTGACCCAGCCCGCCAAGAAGCGGGAGCTGTTTCGTGGTCAGGTGCAGATCCGGGTCGAGGGGAGTCTGGCCGACAAGCCGAAGACGCTAACCGGTCGCGATCTCGGAATGAAGGTGAGCGAGTGGCGTTATGCCCTGCGTTATTTCCAGCTGCTGGAAGGGAATTGGCAGTTGCCGGAAGGCTTTGTGCCGGATCGGATCCGTGTCACCATCAACAAGGATGGCAGGCAACCGGCGCAAGAGCTGCTGGTTGAGTGGGGCGAGGTGATCAAGCCGCTGGTCGCCGCACCGCCTGCTCCGGTTCCCGCTGCCGGTTAAACGTGGTGAATACTTGAACTGAATGGTCGGGTATTGGATAATTTCGCGGTTTCCATGTTTGTGGATCTAATGGTTGTGAGGTCAGTAATGAGTGCAGTAGCAGAAGCCCCGCTGCCCATCCAGATGACGGATGCGGCGGCCAACAAGGTGAAGAACCTGATCACCGAGGAAGAGAATCCCGAGCTGAAGCTGCGGGTATACATCACGGGTGGGGGCTGCTCCGGTTTCCAGTATGGCTTTACCTTTGATGAGAAGATCAACGACGGGGACACCGTAGTCGAGAAGAATGGCGTCACCATGGTGATCGATCCCATGAGCCTGCAATATCTGGTAGGCGGCAGTGTGGATTACACCGAGGGTCTGGAAGGCTCACGCTTCACCGTGACCAACCCCAACGCCACCACGACCTGTGGCTGTGGCTCCAGCTTCTCCATCTGATCGGCGTATCGGTCTGATGAAACGGCTCTCGGCAACGAGGGCTGTTTTTGTTTGTGGTGATCAGTGAGCTCCATCAAACAGCATTTCTCTGAAACAACAAAGGCGCCTCGATGGCGCCTTTGTTGTTTGCAGAATGGCTTAGCGGGAGCTTGCCGCCGCGACCAGCGGGATCCGGTTCACTGCCTTGCCCATGTAGGCGAGGGTGATGGTCACAATGATGCAGGTGAAGCTCAGCCACATGTAGGGCAGGTAGTCGAGGGTTGCCACCCCCAGAACCCCGGCCATGAAGATGCCGTTGTCGCTCCAGGGCACCATGCCGCAGGTGAGGGTGCCGCCAAACTCGGCGTTGCGAGAGAGGTTCTTGCGCGCCAGTCCCAGTCGGTCGTAGTTTTTGGCCATGATCTTGGGGGTCAGGATCAGCGATACATACATGGCCGAGCCAAACACGTTGGCCAGAAACGCGGTGCCGATGGTGTGGCTGGTCAGGCTGCCGACGCTGTTGATGCGCTTCTCGAAGGCGCTGGCGATCACTTCCAGAATACCGACCTTCTCCAGCAGGCCGCCAAACCCGAGACCGAAGATGATGACCGCGACCGAGCCCAGCATGGACTCCATGCCGCCGCGACCGAGAATGTTGTCGATAAAGTCGATGCCGGAGGTGATGGCAAACGGACTATAAGCCGAGTGCATCGCCTTGACCGGATCCATGCCCTGGAAGACGATGGCCCAGATCAGGCCCAGCAGGGCGCCGAAGCTGATCACCGGGAAGGCGGGCTTGCGATTGGCCAACAGGCCCAGTACCAGCACCACCGGTACTATGGCCAGCGGGGTGATGTTGAACTGGTTGTCGAGGGCCTCCATCACCAGATTGACCTGCTCCAGGCTGACATTGCCCGAATACTGCATGCCCACCACGGTGAACAGTACGGCGGTGATGACATAGGAGAGCAGGCTGATAGGCAGCATCCCCTTGATGTGTTCCACCACGTCGACGTTGGACATGGTCGAAGCCAGCACTACTGAGTCGGAGAGCGGAGAGAGCTTGTCACCGAAGTAGACGCCGGAGAGCACGGCACCGGCTACCAGCGGCGCAGGCACGCCGAGACTGTGGCCGATCCCCATCATTGCGATACCTGCGGTGGCGGCAGAGCCCCAGGAGGTGCCGGTGGCCAGCGAGGTCAGGGAGCAGATGATCAGGGTTGCCAGCAGGAAGATGGACGGGTGGATCACCTTGAGGCCGAAGTAGATGATGCTGGGGACTATGCCGCCAGCAATCCAGGTGCCGACCAGAGCACCGACGGAGACCAGAATAAGGATGGCCCCCATCCCCTTGGCAACGCCGTCAACGGCAGCCTGTTCCAGGGATTTGTAATCGTGGCCGAGTTTGATGCCAAGCCCCATGATGACGAACCAGGCGATGAACAACGCCAGCTGGATCGGCAGATCGAGCACACTGGTGAACGAGAATGCCAGGGCCAGGAAAATGGCCAGACAGGCAAACACCTGTGCCATGCCCGGTAGTCGGATGTGGTTTTGTTGGTTTTGCATAGATACTTCCTAAACTCTTGCTCGCCAAGGTCACTCCCTCTCGTCCTGTGGATACATCGATCCCGAGGAGGCAACCCAAAAAGAGGCCGCAATCTACCACAAACCCGGCGGGTTAAAGCCCCATCAAATTGGCAAAAATGCACATTTGATTGAAAAAATCACAAATTAGTTGATCTCATAACCCGTTTTTGAGCGGCCTGTTGACACAAAAGGCCACATACGAAGCTTACCTGTGACGCCACTTGCACCCCCAGTAGATGAGGATGATAATTATTATTAATTGTTGATTGGGGAGAAAATAATGCGCTGGATATTGCGGGGGATGATGTTGCTGGTGGCGGTGGCCGTACTCGCATGGGGTCAGGATAAAGAGTACGGCACCTGGAGTGTAGGTTTTCTGCTGGCTGCCTGGGTGATGCTGGAGCCCGGATTGCGGCCCGCCTTGATCTTGCTGCCAGTGGCCGGGTTGACCGGTATCGTCACCCTGCTCTGGCAGCAGCCCTGGTTATGAGCTTTTGACGGGAGCCTGCTTGATCTTCTGCTGTGCCACCTTGAGCGATTCGACCACCAGCTTTTCCATTTCGGTGCGCTTGGCGTCGGTCAGGAAGTAGATCATGTCGACATTGTGGCGAATATAGTGGGCGGGGAGCTGGTTGAGGGTGAGGCAGCAAAGGTCGGCCATCTGATCGCTGTTGAGCTTTTGCTGCAGCCCCTGTTTCTCAATCTCCTTGAGCACCAGATGTTCGTAAAAGTTGTGAATGTCGGTATCCAGTATCATATGCGTTCCTTGGCATGACGATGAGCGGGGAGTCGTCAAAAGCATAGCCATAACAAGGAGTAAAAACAAAAGGCCCATCACTTTCGTGATGGGCCTTTTGCGTAATGAATGGTGCGAAGAGAGGGACTCGAACCCTCACATCCGTGGGACACTAACACCTGAAGCTAGCGCGTCTACCAATTCCGCCACCTTCGCACACTGATTTTCTCCAGCTGGTTTTTAAATGCGGTTGGAGCGCATTGCTCTGTTTTTACATGTCAGAAGCATGGTGCGAAGAGAGGGACTCGAACCCTCACACCCGGGGGGCACTAACACCTGAAGCTAGCGCGTCTACCAATTCCGCCACCTTCGCACATTCGGGTTTCCAGCCTGGATTTACATGCTGTCTGGATAAAGCATGGTGCGAAGAGAGGGACTCGAACCCTCACATCCGTGGGACACTAACACCTGAAGCTAGCGCGTCTACCAATTCCGCCACCTTCGCACATTGTGTTACCAGTTTTGATTTACATGCTGTCTGGAGAAGCATGGTGCGAAGAGAGGGACTCGAACCCTCACACCCGGGGGGCACTAACACCTGAAGCTAGCGCGTCTACCAATTCCGCCACCTTCGCACATTCGGGTTTTCTAGTTGGATTTACATGCTGCTGAATCAGCATGGCAGTATTGGTGCGAAGAGAGGGACTCGAACCCTCACATCCGTGGGACACTAACACCTGAAGCTAGCGCGTCTACCAATTCCGCCACCTTCGCATCACTGCGGAGGGGGATTCTATAGAGTTTTGGGGGAGCGTCAACAGCCAAAGGGGACTTTTTTCGCTGTTGACGCTCAAAGTGAAGCCAAGGGTACAAAACTTCAGCAATTAGCTGACGTTTGGCATTCAGTAACGGCCCAATGCGCTCTGATACATCCGTTCATACTGGGTGACCGAGTCAGGCCAGTTGAAGCGGGTGCTCATGGCATTGCGCTGCACCTTGGCAAAGCGTTCCTTGTCCTGCAGGAAATAGAGCAGGCTGCGGCGCATGGTATCGAGCAGGATGGCGGCAGTCGGATCGTTGAAGCAGAAGCCGGTGGCATGCTCGGGATCGGCATCCCAATCCACCACGGTATCTTTCAGACCACCCACGGCGCGCACCAGTGGCAGGGTACCATAGGCGAGACTGTACATCTGGTTGAGGCCGCAAGGCTCGAACAGCGAGGGCATCAGGAAGAAGTCGGCACCGGCTTCGACCAGATGAGCCAGTCGATCGTCATAGGTGTTGATGAAGGCGAGCTTGCCCGGATAATCCCGGGCCATGGTTTGCAGTTGCGTGGCGAGCGCAGGATCGCCAGAGCCGACGATCACCACTTGTACCTGATGGTGGAGGAATTTCTCCAGCGCAGGGAGCAGCAGGGGAACGCCCTTCTGCTCGGTCAGGCGGCAAACCATGCCGTAGATGGGCAAGTCCGCCACGGCCAGCCCCGCCTCCTGTTGCAGGCTCTGTTTGCAGGTCTGTTTGCCAGCCATGTTGTCGATGCTGTAGGTCGCAGGCAGGAATTCGTCGAACTCCGGATCCCAGTCCTTGTAATCGCAGCCGTTGAGGATGCCACAGAGATCCGCGGCCCGTTGCTGGAAGATATGCGCCATGCCGTGGGCGCCGAGGTGAGTCAGCAGCTCCTGGGCATAGTTGGGGCTGACCGCATTGATCTTGTCGGCGTAGAGCACCCCGCATTTGAGCAGATTGACGTGGCCGTAGTCGTAGTTGATGCGGCGTTCGTAGTCGGCGATCTCGGGCATGGCCCAGAACTGCTCGCGGCCAAACACCCCCTGAAACGCCGCGTTGTGAATGCTGATCACGCTGCGGGTCTGCTGGAAGAAGGGGTTGTGGGCATGACGGGTTTTCAGCAGCAGCGGCAGCAGGCCGGTGTGCCAGTCGTTGCAGTGGGCGATGTCCGGCGCAAAGCCGAGTTGCTCGCAGGCATGGAGGGCCGCGGCCGAGAAGAAGGCAAAGCGCTCGCCATTATCCGGATAGGCCTGATTGTTCTCGGCGTAGAGCTGGGGACGATCGAAATATTGCGGGCAATCGAGCAGATAGACGCAGACGCCATCCAGCTCCATCTGGTAGATGCGATAACCGATATCCGGCAGCCCGGGGTGGGTTGGCAACCAGCGTGACGCCACCAGTCTGGCCTCATCCCGTCGCTTTATCGTCTTGTAGAAGGGCAACATGATCCTGACATCATGTCCCTTCTGGGCCAGATACATCGGCAGGGCTCTGGCGACATCGGCCAGGCCCCCGGTCTTGACCAGCCCCTCAACTTCCGAGGCAACAAACAGGATTTTCAGTGGGTTAATAGCCAACTCTTGCTCCCTTAGGTACCACCACGATACCGCCTTCGGATACGGTAAATCGCTCTCTATCGTGGTCCAGATTTTCACCGATAACGGTGCCTGGCGCAATTTCAACGTTTTTATCAATGATGGCGCGCCGGATGGAGCACCCTTCACCAATCTTCACATCCCCCAACAGCACGGATTCACTGATATGGCTGCACGCGCCGATATTGCAGCGGAAACCAAGGATGGATCGCTGGATCTGGCTGCCCTGAATGAAGCAACCGGCGGAGATCAGCGAGTTGGCGATCTTCACCTTGCACTCATCGCTGTCGATGAAGGTAGCAGGCGGCAGCGCCGGATAGTGGGTGTGCAGGGGCCACTTTCGGTTATAGAGGGAGAAGGGGGGATTGTCGGCCACCAAGTCCATATGCGCTTGCCAATAAGAGTCTAGGGTGCCCACATCCCGCCAGTAGACGTGCGGTTTCTCGCCGGGGATGACGTTGGTGCTGTAGTCATAGACATAGACGGGGGCACGCGGGTAGAGGCTCGGGATCACATCCTTGCCAAAGTCGTGGCTGGAGTTCTCCTCGGCGGCATCCCGCTTCAACTCGCGGCAGAGCGCATCGGTCTCGAAGATGTAGTTGCCCATGGAGACCAGCGCCTGGGTCGGATCGCCGGGAATGTGCTTGGGCTGCTTCGGCTTTTCCTGAAAGCCGATCATCCGCCCTTCGGTATCCACCTCGATCACCCCGAAGGCGCTGGCCTCTTCGATGGGCATGCGCAGGGCCGCGACCGTCATGGCGGCGTTCTTCTGCTTGTGGAAGGTGACCATCTGGCTCACATCCATCTTGTAGATGTGGTCGGAACCGAAGATGCAGACGTGATCTGGTTCGGCCCGCTCGATAAAGCCGAGGTTCTGGTAAATGGCGTCGGCGGTGCCGTCATACCAGCGTTTGCCCATCCGCATCTGGGCCGGGATGGGATCGATAAAGCGGTCGGTGATGCCGACGATATTCCACCCCTTCTTCATGTGCAGGTAGAGGGACTGTGATTTGAATTGGGTCAGTACATAGATGCGCAGAAAGTCGGCGTTGACGAAGTTGTTGAGGACAAAGTCGATCAGCCGGTAGCTGCCACCAAAGGGGACGGAAGGCTTGCTGCGGGTAGTGGTCAGAGGCTGCAGGCGAGTACCTTCGCCACCAGCCAGGATCATGGTCAATATGCCTGCCATCGTATTTCTCTCCCTGAATTAACAACATGAAAAGGTTTTCAATGTTCGGTATAAAAACACCCCTAAAGGGGTGGTTTTTATCGTGTGCTTAATACCTTATCAGATGCCGGATGGCGCTCTCTAGCTGTTTTATTGTGCGGCTTACACTTATTTACATTTTGCTCAGATAGACCTTGAATTTGGCATCACTGCTGATCACTTCAGTCCGTTTGAAGTGTGTCTCCAGTATAGGCTGGTAGCGCAAGAAGGCGTTGGCAACAATGGTCAGCGAACCATTTGGCAGCAAAAATTCAGGCGCCTTGGCCAGGAACTGTTCGGTCGCCGCATAGAAGGTTTTGAGACCCGCATGGAATGGCGGGTTGGAGACGATGTGCTGGAAACGGGTGGAGAGATCCGAATAGACATCGGAAGCGGTGACCTTGCCCTGCAGACCGTTGATCGCAAGGGTACGCCGGCTCGATTCGAGCGCCAGTGCGCTGATATCCACCATGTTGACCTGCAGTTCCGGATTGCGCTTGGCCAGCACAGACCCAATTACCCCGGCGCCGCAGCCAAAATCGAGCAGTTCGCCCTTCATCGGCGGTACGGCGGCCAGCAGCATCTGGGTGCCGAGATCCAGCTCGGCGGCGCTGAAGACGCCGGGCAGCGCCAGCACGGTCAGTTCGGTATCACCGGCCTTGCACTGATAGCGGCCAAACCAGCTATCCAGATCGAACGGGGCGACCGGTTTGCAGAGCTCACCGTGATAGAGCGAGCAGCGGCGGGCCGAATCACGCTTGATCGGCTTTTCGCCATAGGGGGCCAGTAGCTTGTCGGCACCATTGATACCGCCGCGGTTTTCACCGGCGAGGAACAGATCGGCACCCGCTTCGAGCAAGGGGGTCATCATGGCCAGCAGATATTGTGCCTCGGCCTTGGCCTTGGGCATCAGCAGCAACAGGGCATCGAAGCGGGGGGCGCCGCCTAGCTGGTGGTCGAACAGGATAGCCTCGCCGAGGGCGGCCTGCTGGCTGCGGTAGTAGCAGTAATCGGTGGTAAAGACGGTCAGGGTCTGGGCCAGGCTCGCTAGCTGGCGGGGGTAGTCATCCTCCAGCGCGCCGCAGACAAGTAGCCGCTTGCCGACAAAGAGGGCTTGGTTTCGTTCCAGCATCTGGCTGACGGCACTGATTGGGCTGCTCATCGGGTCTCTCCACGCAATTTTGGGCGGCCATTATACATAGCCCCTTTCGCCTTGACATTTATGCCGTGTTCCCGAAATATGCCCAGACACCATTTTTTGACCAGAGATGACGAAATGCGGTTCAACGGGTTGAAACGAAAGCACAAAAAAAGCCTGAAATTCGGGCCTGCCGACGTTCGCGCGTAACCTCTCATCCCTGAGAAGCTTCAAACCCCGGTTGCGCACATCGTACCGGGGTTTTTTATTGCCATATGCGCGTCATTTAGGAGAAGGAGATCCCATGTTTCAAGGTTCAATCGTTGCGTTGATCACCCCGTTTCGACAGGGAAAACTGGATGAAGAGGCGCTGCTGCGTCTGGTGGAGTGGCATATCGAACAGGGCACTCACGGCATTGTGCCGGTGGGGACCACGGGGGAAAGTCCGACCCTGACCCACGACGAGCACTGCCGGGTGGTGGAGCTGGTGGTCAAACAGGTCGCTGGTCGCATTCCGGTGATTGCCGGAGCGGGCTCCAACAATCCGGTCGAAGCCATCGAGTACAGCCTCCATGCAGAGCGGGTCGGTGCAGATGCCACCCTGCATGTGGCCGGTTACTACAACCGTCCCAATCAGGAGGGGCTCTACCACCACTTCAAGGCTGTCCACGACGCCACCGCCAAGCCGATCATCGTCTACAACATTCCGCCGCGTGCCATCGTCGACGTGCAGCCGGCGACCCTGGCCCGTCTGGCCGAGCTGCCGCGCATTGCCGGGGTGAAAGATGCCACCGGCGACTTGGCGCGCCCCTGGACCGAGCGCCAGCTGATCAAAAAGCCCTTCGCCTGGCTCTCCGGTGAAGATGCCACTGCGGTTGCTTACAACATCGGCGGCGGTCAGGGCTGTATCTCGGTGACCGCCAACGTGGCGCCCAAGCTGGTGGCCGAGGTGCAGAACCTCACGCTGGCGGGCAAGTGGCAAGAAGCGCGTGAGCTGCAAGACAAGCTCATTCCGCTCCATCAGGCGATGTTTGCCGAGCCGAGCCCGGCTGGTGCCAAATATGCCGCTTCCCTGCTCGGTTTCTGCAGCGAAGAGTGTCGCCTGCCGGTGATGCCACTGTCGGAAGCGACTCGCGAGCGCATTCGCAGCGCCATGCAGCAGCTCAACCTGCTGTAATGCAAAACGGGTGAGCCAAGGCTCACCCGTTTTGTTTTCGGCTTTTGTTTCCGGTCTTTATTTCCGACCTTTAGTACCGGTATGGCCACGCTCAGGCTGCGTGATGCAGCCATGCGGCGATGGCCAGCTGCAACTCGACATACGCCGGATAGAGGAAGAGATCGGCCAGCTCGGCAGGCCACTCGTCATGCTCGCCCGACTGGGCTTGCAGATGTGCGTGCAGGCTGGTCAGGGCGGGTAGCCAGGGCGCTGGTTGTGGCAGCGTGGCCGCACTGTGGGCGACCAGATCGATCCCCTGGCACAGGGCCGCGAGTGCCTGCTGTTGAATGCCTTTATCCTGAGGATGCTCCAGCCAGAGCTGCTCGTGATGCTGCCAGTGGCGCAGCCCCTCGCTTACCCCCGTTGTGCCATCCATACCTTCATGTTCGACCAGCGCCTGCAGAGCCAGCGGTTTGCCGAGCCCGGCCAGTCGATAGCCGCGCTGGGCCTTGGATTGGGCGCCAAGGCGCAGCCCGCCGATCCTGGCGAGGCGTGGGGCCAGTGCAAACAGCGCCGCGGTAGCGCCTGATTTGAGCTCCAGTTCCAGTTCGTTGATGGTGGTGCTGCCCTGACTGCCGACTATCTCTCCCTGATCCCAGGCCAGCTCAATCTCGGCCCCCTCGAAGGCGATCAGCCAATGGCGGCGCAGGAAGTCGGTACGAAACTGGGCGACCAGCTGCTGCTGAATGTGGTCACGCTCGGTCAGGGTCGGCCAAATCTCATCGGGAAAGGCCGAGAGGGTCGGCAGATCGCCGCTGACAGGGGCGTTGTACTCGGGTCTGGCGTGCAGGCCGCCCACCACCTGACCGCGGCATTTGATGGTCTGCTCGGCGAAGGCGTCGCAGCGGCGAATGCGCAGCCCCATATCCAGCTGGCGCAGAGCCAAGGTCGGCGTATCGAAATAGACGTTGCCGAGCTGCTGTTGTGATGATTCTTTAATCTCAAGAGAATTCAGCAGGTTGGATAACTTGGCTTGAATGTCGCGGGCGACAAAAAACTTTATCTCGATCTCAGTTTGCATAGTCATTCCGGGCTGGCAGGCAACTTTGGGGGGCAGGATTCGGGTCGCGGGGATATAATGCCCGCGAGACGACTAGATTAATTCGCGGTTTAATTGAGGGCGCAGTTCGGTTACCATGCGCGCCTCATAAAATCGTATCGAGTGTTTTTTCACCGACACAGGTTTGGCCATGCCAGTAAATACTATTTTGGGGCTTTTTGCCAAGTCCCCCATCAAGCCGCTGCAGAAGCATATCGTCAAGGTTCACCAGTGCTCCCAGCAGTTGGTTCCCTTCTTTGACGCCGTTGCCGAAGACCGTTGGGAAGATGCCGAGAAGATCCGGCAGCAGATCGCTCAACTGGAAAAAGAGGCAGATACCCTCAAGCGTGAAATCCGTCTGAAACTGCCTCGCGGCCTGTTCCTGCCGGTTGCACGTACCGACCTGCTGGAGCTGTTGACCCAGCAAGACAAGATTGCCAACCGTGCCAAGGATATCTCCGGCCGCATGCTTGGTCGTCGCATGGAGTTCCCCGCCGAAATGCGGACGGATTTCATGGCTTACCTCAAACGTTGTATTGATGCGACCGCTCAGGCCGAGAAAGCGATCGGGGAGCTCGACGAGCTGCTCGAGACCGGCTTCAAAGGACGGGAAGTGGAAATGGTTGCCGAGATGATCCACCAGCTGGATCTGATCGAGGACGATACAGACACCATGCAGATCGGACTGCGCCAACAGCTGCAAGCGGTTGAGCACAATTACAATCCGATCGATGTGATGTTCCTTTACAAGATCCTCGAATGGGTAGGTGACCTGGCAGATCAGGCCGAGCGCGTAGGCGCCCGTCTGGAACTGATGCTGGCTCGTTCGTAATCGACTGACTGGGTAAACACTACTAATGGACATTATCGCGAATTACGGCACCACTCTGGTGCTCGTGGCGGCCTTGTTCGGCTTTTTGATGGCTTGGGGCATTGGCGCGAATGACGTAGCCAACGCCATGGGAACATCGGTCGGCACCAAATCCCTGACCATCCGTCAGGCGATCATCATTGCCATGATCTTCGAATTTGCCGGTGCCTATCTGGCCGGTGGCGAAGTGACGGCCACCATCCGTAACGGCATCATCGACAGCAATGCGTTTGTCGATAGCCCGGACCTGCTGGTGCTCGGCATGATCGCCTCCCTGCTGGCGGCGGGCGCCTGGTTGATCCTCGCCTCCTACTTCGGCTGGCCTGTTTCCACCACTCACTCCATCATCGGCGCCATCGTCGGTTTTGCGGTGGTGAGCATTGGCCCGGAAGCGGTGCAGTGGAGCAAGTTTGGCGGCATCGTCGGCTCCTGGGTCATCACCCCGGCCATCTCAGGTGTCATCGCCTACTTCATGTTCATCAGCGTGCAGAAGCTTATCTTCAACACTGATGATCCCCTGAACAACGCCAAGCGCTATGTGCCGTTCTACATGTTCCTGACTGCGCTGGTGATCTGTCTGGTGACCATCAAGAAGGGGCTGACCCACGTCGGGCTGCACCTGAGCGATGGCGAGGGCATTCTGCTCTCCATCGCCATCTCCATCGCAGTGGCGTTTGCCGGCTGGATCTACATTCGCGGCCAGAAGTACAACCCGCAGGATGACAGCAAGATGCACTTCGCCAACGTGGAGAAGGTGTTCGGCATCCTGATGGTGATCACCGCCTGTGCCATGGCCTTTGCCCACGGCTCCAACGACGTTGCCAACGCCATCGGCCCGCTCTCTGCGGTGGCTTCTATCGTGGCTTCCGGTGGCGAGATTTCCAGTCAGGCTGCCATTGCCTGGTGGATCCTGCCGCTGGGCGGTATCGGTATCGTGATCGGTCTGGCGACCATGGGCGAGAAGGTGATGGCGACGGTAGGTACCGGCATCACTCACCTGACCCCGAGCCGTGGCTTCGCAGCCCAACTAGCGACTGCCGCGACCGTGGTGATTGCCTCCGGTACCGGTCTGCCCATCTCCACCACCCAGACCCTGGTCGGTGCTGTGATGGGTGTCGGTCTGGCGCGCGGTATTGCGGCGCTGAACCTGGGGGTACTGCGCAACATCGTGGTCTCCTGGATCATCACCCTGCCTGCCGGTGCCATTCTGGCTATCGCGATCTTCTACGTGCTGCAGGCCTGCTTCTCCTAATCGAAGCGGCATTCAGCAAAAAGCCCGAGTCATCGACTCGGGCTTTTTTTATTGTGCGCGGGAGCTGAGGTGCTGCTCCCTTTGCAATCTGCCTTAGAGGCTGGCGCAGATCTGCCACAGATCGTACTGGATGGCGGCGGCGGTCACTTCCCGACCCGCCCCCGGCCCCTGGATCACCAGCGGGTTGGTGCGGTAGCTGTCGCTCTCGATGGCGAAGATGTTGTCGCATGGCAAGAGGTTGGCAAACGGGTGATGGGGCTCCAGCGCCTCCAGTCCGACCCGCGCCTTGCCGTCATGCTCAAAGCGAGCCACGTAGCGCAGTACCTTGCCGAGGCGCTTGGCCCCTTCGAAGGCGGTCTGGATCGGGCCATCCAGATCTTTCAGTCTGTCCATGAACTGATCGGTGGTCACCTTGCGCAGCGTGACGGGTACCAGATTCTCCAGCTCGATATCGGCGGAGTCGAGCTCGAAGCCCGCTTCCCGCGCCAGAATAAGCAGCTTGCGACGCACATCCTGACCAGAGAGATCCTCGCGGGGATCCGGTTCGGTCAGGCCGTGCTGCCACGCCTCGTCCACCAGCTCGGAGAAGGGGCGGGTGCCATCATACTGCTGGAACAGCCAGGAGAGGGTGCCGGAGAAGATGCCGGAGACCCCCTGAATGCGGTCGCCGCTCTGGCGCAGCATCTGGATGCTGGACTGGATTGGCAGCCCGGCGCCCACGGTGGCGTTGTAGCGCCACTGCACCTGATGGTCACGGCAGGTCTGCTTGATGCGCTGGTAGAACTCGCTGTCGGCGGCACCGGCAAACTTGTTGGCGGCGATGATGTGAATGCCAAGCTGGGCGAAGTCGGGGTAGTAGCGGCTCACCGTTTCGCTGGCGGTCATGTCCAGCGCAATCAGCGCATCGAAGCCGTGCTGTTCAAGCTGGGAGAGCAACTCCGGCCAGATCAGCGGTTTGGGATTGAAGTTGTCCTGTACCTTGAGGGGGTTGAGTCCCTCTTCATCCAGCAGGCCCCCTTCCGAGCTGAACACCCCGTAGAGGGTGAGCGCCAGATTGAGCTCATGTTCCAGCCGTGCCTTTTCGCGGGCATAGAGGCTCAGCCAGTGGCCGCCGATATTGCCCTTGCCGAACACCACCAGTCCAACCCGGGTCGGGCGGCTGAAGAGGGCGCTGTGCAGGGCGATGAGCAGCGGCTCAAGCACTACCTGACGCAGCACGGCCACCAGACTCAGGCCATCTCGGGCCACCTGTACGAACTCCAGCGGTTGATCTGCCAGCAGCTGATAGAAGCGGTGACACTGCTCCGCGTTGTCGGTGACACCTGCCCCTACCAGCGCTACCAGACTGAACCCCTCTTTCTGGATGAGGCCGGTGAAGCTCCCTTGCAGCTGGAAGTCGCGCAGCAGCTCGAAGGCGCCTTGTGCCACCTCGAGGGTGTAGGCGAGGCGCAGGATCCGGCGATCCGGCTGGCGCTGCAGTGTGAGCGGGTTGAGGCGGTGACGGGCCAGATGGGCCTCGATGGTGGCCACCGTCTGCTCATAGTTGGTCTGCGGCAGCACCTTCAGCTCGATGAGGGCGATCTGATCCACCGAGGATACGATGCGGGCACCGCCGGAGCGGGGGGCGCGGCGCAGGATATGGGTGCAGCCCTCATCCGGGTTGTAGCTGCAGCGCAAAGTGAGGCGCTGGCGGCTGTCGGCCACTGGTTGCAGGGTGCGCGAGTGCAATACCGAAGAGCCAAGACGGGCCAGCTCGTTGGCTTCCGCGAGGCTCAGGCGCTCCAGCAGGCGAGCCTCCTTCACCCGGCGCGGGTCGGCGCTGTAGACACCGGCCACGTCGCTCCAGATGGTGGTGGATTCGCCGTCCGCCAGCAGGGCCAACAGGCTGGCGCTGTAGTCGGATCCATTGCGACCGAGCAGCAGGGAACGCCCCTCCATGTCGGCGGCGATAAAGCCGGTTACCACGATGCGACCGGCATGCTCCGCCAGTCGCGCCTTGAGCAGTTCGCTGGAGAGCGCAGTATCTACCTTGACCAGAGCGCCATCCTCGGCGCGCAGGAAACTGCGGGCATCGAGCCAGATAGCCTTGTCGCCGCGACTGGTAAGCAGGGCAGCCAGCAGGCGCGCCGACCACACCTCGCCAAAGGCAAGCAGGCCGTTGCGGGCGAAGCGGTCAAACTGCCCTTCCAGCGTTTTGGCGATCAGCTGCATGTCGTCGGCCAGTTGCTTGCTCAGGTCGAGCTGCAGTTCACCCTCCAGCAGGCCGTCGATCAGGCTCTGCTGATAGGCCTGCAGGGCAGAGATGGCTTCACCAGCGGCTTCGTCCCCCGCTTCGGCCAGCTCCACCAGCTGGATCAGCCGGTTGGTGGTCTTGCCGGCGGCGGAGACCACGATCAGTTCATCCCCGCCCACCTGTTGTTCAACGATACTGGCGACCCGGCGATAACAGACCGGATCCGCCAGACTGCTGCCACCAAATTTGTGGACGTGACGTCGCTTCAATCCTGCTTCTGCTGCCACCGCGATCTCTCCTTGTTGCTGCTGTTCCATTACTTCGCTACCTGTTCTGCCTGCTGCGCCTGTTCAAAAGCCTGAGCCAGATCGGCCACCAGGTCTTCACCGTGTTCAATACCGACCGACAACCGCAGCAGCTGGGCGCTGATGCCTGCTGCCTGCTGCGCCGCCGGGGTCATGGCCCTGTGAGTCATGCTGGCCGGATGGGCCACCAGACTCTCCACCCCGCCGAGGGACTCGGCCACCGAGAAGAGGGTGAGGGCCGCGAGGAAGGCGCGAATGCCCGCCTCGCTGCAATCGAGTTCAAAACTTAGCATGGCGCCGAAGCCGGACTGTTGACGGCGCGCAATATCGTGGCCCGGATGGCTCGGCAGGCTGGGGTGATAGATGCGTTTCACCAGTGGCTGCTGTTGCAGGAACGCGAGGATGCGATCGGTGTTCTCCTGATGGGTGCGCAATCTGGGGGCCAGAGTGCGCAGACCGCGCAGGGTGAGGTAGGAGTCGAACGCCCCGGAGGTGAGCCCCAGACAGTTGGCCCACCACACCAGCGACTCGGCCAGTGCTGCCTCCTTGGCAATCGCCACTCCGCCCACCACGTCTGAGTGACCGTTGATGTACTTGGTGGTGGAGTGCACCACCACGTCGGCACCAAGTGCGAGCGGCTGTTGCAGCAGGGGGGAGAGGAAGGTGTTGTCCACCACTACCTGCGCACCCACCTCGTGGGCGGCGCTGGCAATGGCGCGGATATCCACCACCCTCAGCAACGGGTTGGAGGGAGTCTCGACCCATACCAGCGCAGGCTTTTGCGCCAGCGCGGCGGCCAGTGCGGCCTCATCCCCCTGATCGACAAACTGCACCCGGTAGTGGCCCTTGGCCGCCAGATACTCGAACAGGCGCCAGGTGCCGCCGTAACAGTCGTGGGGGGCGATCAGCAGATCCCCCGCCTTGAGCAGTGCTGTGGTGACCAGATGGACGGCCCCCATGCCGGTGCCGGTGACCACGGCGCCAGCGCCCCCTTCCAGCGCCGCCAGCGCGTCCGCCAGATTGGTACGGGTCGGATTGCCGGAGCGGGCATAATCGTATTGACGGGGCTCGCCAAAGTCGGCAAAGGTGTAGTTGCTGGAGAGGTAGATGGGGGGCACCACGGCACCGTGTTGCTGGTCTGTCTCAATCCCGGTGCGAACCGCCAGGGTGGCCTTGTGGGTCATATCACTCTCCTTGATATCTCTTTACACGCCGGCATCTTGCTGCCAAGCGCCATCCCGCCATTGCGGGCTCATGGTCAACCACACTACGCCAGCTTAAAAAAGCCGTCAACACTTCCAGACGTCTAAATGGCTTTGCTGTTGGATTGCCATTAATTTCCTTAAGGGTTAAAATCCGCGCTCACGGCTAAATGAGAACAGGTGAGTCATGGGAACAGAGTGGAACGGCGACTACGTCAGCCCCTACGCGGAACACGGTAAGAAGAGCGAACAGGTCAAGAAGATTACCGTCTCGATCCCGCTCAAGGTGTTGAAAGTGTTGACCGATGAGCGCACCCGCCGTCAGGTAAACAACCTGCGTCATGCGACCAACAGCGAGCTGCTCTGTGAAGCCTTCCTGCACGCTTTCACCGGCCAGCCGCTCCCTTGCGACGAAGACTTGCGCAAGGATCAACCGGACAGTGTCCCGGCCGAAGCGCGCGCCATCATGGAAGCGCTGGGCAAAGAGATCGAAGATTTCGACAAGGAATAACCCCCAATGACGCGGCCTGGCCGCGTCATTGCTATCTGCCATGTCCCGCTTCAGCCTGCGCCACTATCACCACCACGTCTGCAGCCATAGCCACGACTTTGCCCAGCTGGTGATCCCCCTCGACGGCCCCCTCGAGATCGAGGTGCAGGGCCGGGGTCGCAGGCTTGCCCCCGGTTCTGCCTGCATCATCGCCCCCGGCGAGCGGCACGACTACGCCGCCGATCCGGCGCTTTCGTTTCTGGTGCAGGAGAGTGACTGGCTGCCCGGCGATCTGGCGGCTTGCCCCTTTATCGAGCTGGATGAGCCCCAGCGCCACTACCTCGCTTTTCTGCACCGCATGGTGGCCGAGGGGCGGCAGGTGGCGGGCATGGAGCAGGTGTGGCTCTCCCTGCTGGCTGAAGGGCAGGGGATGCAGAGCGCTGTCACGCCGCGTCTTGCCGCCCGCATCCTCAAGGTGCAACGCCATATCGAGGCCAACCTCGCCGCCCCGCTGACCAATCAGCAACTCGCTGCCATCGCCTGCCTTGGCCAGAGCCAGTTCAAGCTCGCTTTTCGCCAGCAGCTGGGGATGAGCGTCTCCCACTACATTCGCAGTCGGCGCATGGCACTGGCGCGAACCCTGCTTGCCGGTACGCAACTGCCCGTTGGCGAGATTGCCAGCCGCTGCGGTTACCAGAATCAGGGGGCCTTCAGCGAGCGCTTCCTGAGTGAGATCGGGCTCACTCCGTCCCTCTGGCGCCAGCAAAACGGCTACCTGCCGCAACGAAACGGCTGATCGCCGAAGACGAGATGCTCTCTTTGGGCCATGCTGCGGGTCATGCAAGGTGCACGATAAACAGGAGCCAAAATGGAGACGATTAGCTGGCAGGATTTCGAGATGGTGGAGCTCCGGGTGGGCACACTGGTGCGGGTCGAGCCGTTCCCCGAGGCGCGCAAACCGGCCTACAAGGTGTGGGCGGATTTTGGCCCTGAACTGGGGATTCGCAAGAGCAGTGCCCAGATCACCGCTCTCTACCAGCCAGAGCAGCTGGTGGGCCGCCAGATCATCGCCGTAGTCAACTTCCCGACCAAGCAGATCGGCCCGTTTCAGTCGGAGTTTCTGCTGACCGGTTTCTACCGGCCGGATGGCGCCGTAGTGATGGCTATCCCCGAGCAGGCGGTGGAGAACGGCGCCAGGCTGGGCTGAGCGCACACCCGAACAGAGACAAGAGAGGCGACCCCGGGGTCGCCTCTCTTTTTGTTATCTGCTGCGAGTCGTTACTTCAACAGGCTGAAGATCAGCGCCGATACCGCCAGCGAACCGGTCAGCAGGATAAAGCCGTTGGTCCAGCCGTGACGGAAGCGGGCCAGCGCCTCCACCTTGTAGATGGCAATCACCGGCATGATGAACAGGATCATGGCGATAACCGGGCCGGAGAGGGTCTCCATCAGCCCCAGAATGCCCGGGTTGATGACGGCTGCACCCCAGATAGAGAAGAACATCAGGGCGATGCCCAGCTTGTCCGCCTTGGCCAGCGGTAGGCCGGTGGGCTTGGCGATCAGGCTTTTCAGGCTTTCGCGGGCACCGAGGAAGTGGCCGAGGAAGGAGGAGCTGATGGCGATAAAGGCGATGAGCGGCCCCAGAGTCACGATCACCGGGTTGTCGGTGATGTTGGCGAGATAGGAGAGCACAGAGACGTTCTGGGCCTTGGCTTCAGCCAGCTGGGCTGGCGAGAGGCTCAGCACGCAGGAGAAGACGAAGAACAGCACGAAGCCCACCAGCATTACTGTGGTGTTGCGCAGGATCAGGCCGCTCTTGGCTTCCGCCTGCTCGCCATATTCACGGCGCTGCACGTTGGCAAAGCCGGAGATGGCGGCGGCATGGCTGAAGGCGAACACGGTCACCGGCAGCGCCAGCCAGACGGTGTTGAGGAAGCTGACCCCTTCAAACGCCGTCACTTCCGGCCATTGCCACTGAGGGATCAGGTAGCAGGAGAGGGCCGCCAGAATGGCCGCCAGCGGATAGACCATAAAGGCGAAGGCGCGCAGCATCGCTTTCTCACCCGCCAGCATCACGGCGATCATGGCGAATACCAGTACGCCGGAGAGCATCACCCGATCCGGGGTTGCCATGACGAGCTGGTTGACCATAAAGCTCTCCACCGTGTTGGTCAGCCCGACCCCGTAGATGAGCAGGATCGGGAAGATGGAGAGGAAGTAGAGCGCCGAGATAAGGCGACCGGCCATCTTGCCGAAGTGCTCCTCCGCCACTTCGGTGAAGTCGGCGTGGGGGCGTGACGATGAGAGCACGAAGCGCGCCAGCCCGCGGTGGGCGAGGAAGGTCATGGGGCCTGCCAGTACAGCGACGATGACGAGGGGCCAGATCCCGCCCAGACCCAGATTGATGGGCAGGAACAGGATGCCGGCGCCAACGGCGGTGCCAAACAGGCTGATGACCCAGTGGGTGTCGTGACGGCGCCAGCGGGTGGTGCTGGCAGTGGTGGAGCAGGAACCGGATAGCTCCTTGGTAGCCTCTACAGATAAACTCATTACTAATTCACTTTTTGTTAGTGTTTTAATCTGATTTTATTGTGGTTTATCGGGATTTAATTCTCAAAAAGCGAGACTGAAACATATCACTGCCATTGCGGGGTTTAGCCAGCGAGATTGGGAATGGAATCTGGGTCGCAGAATGCAACAAAACTAACATTGGCTATTTTTGTGAAATATAAAACCAAAATTTGATCGGCTATCATTTTTTTATTTTGACTAATCAGGTGTTTTCAGAATTACGTGAAAAATTGCACCATTTCTCGCCGACCGATTGTGATGTTTCACTATCATTTTGCCGCTTTGCCAGCGTATCACGCTGTTCAAGAGCGCCTTGACCAGCGGATCACTCCGGCCATCACCCGGGGCAACTTCCCTGAAAAAGCAGGCGGCCATCGGGCCGCCTGCTTGTCTGGTGTGATGACATCGCTATCCGTTTAGTGGGCCAGAATGTTGCCCCAGGCGAGATCCGGATCCCCCATCACGATAAAGTCAGGGTTCTCCAGCGACTCGGTTTCGTTGTAACTGAGTGGCTGCAACGCCAGGCTGAGGATACGGCCACCGGCTGCCTCGACGATGCACTGGGCGGCGGCGGTGTCCCACTCGCCGGTGGGGCCGAGCCGCACGTAGCAATCTGCCGCACCTTCCGCCACCAGACAGGATTTGAGGGAGCTGGAGCCGAGCGGGATCAGCTCGTAGTTGATGGCCGGGTTGAGGCGGCGGGTGAGGTTCTCCAGCTTCTGGCGGCGGCTGATAGCCACCACCAGTGAGTCGGGCTGCTCATGCTCGTGATGCATGGCGCTGATGGGCAACACTTCGCCATTCACCTCCTTGAAGGCGCCGTAGCCGCGCACCGCCCAGTAGAGCACATTGGACTCGGGGGCGTAGATGACCCCGAGCACCGGCACATTGTCCCGCACCAGGGCTATCAGGGTGGCGAAGTCGCCGCTGCCTGCGATAAATTCGCCGGTGCCGTCGAGGGGATCCACCAGCCAGTATTGCCGCCAATTGGATCGCTGGCTGAAGGGGATGTCGGCCGCCTCTTCGGTCAGCACAGGCACATGGGGGGTGAGCGCCGACAGCGCCTGTTTGAGGTAGGCATCGGCAGCAAGATCGGCACTGGTGACCGGGGTCGCATCCTCCTTCAGCTGACGCTCGAACTGACCGCCATGATAGATGTCGTGAAGGATCCTTCCGGCTTCGCGGGCAATCTCCTTGACCCCCGGCACCCAGGCCAACAACTCCTGCATCTCGTTATCCTCTGTCTGTTAACTGCCCGTCTGCGGGCCACTCTGCCTGCTCCGCCAGCCACTTCTGGGCCAGGAGCAGGGCACTGATGCTGCGCGACTCGGTGAAGTCGGGTCGCGCCAGCAATTTGTCGATCCGGTTGAGTGGCCAGGGGATCACCTCCAGCGGTTCGGGCTCGTCGCCGATCCGCTGCTCGGGGAAGAGATCCCGGGCCAGCAAAATGTCCATCCGGCTGGAGAAGTAACCCGGCGCCAGCGACACCTGTTTGAGCAGGGTCAGGCTGTTGGCGCCAAAGCCCGCCTCCTCCATCAGTTCCCGGTTGCCCGCCTCGAAGGCATCTTCACCGGGGTCGATCAGCCCCTTGGGAAAGCCCAGCTCGTAGGAGTGGGTGCCGGCGGCATATTCGCGCACCAGCAGCAGGGTGTGGGCATCGAACAGCGGCACCACCATGACGGCGCCACGATTGCCGCCGCGCATCCGCTCGTAGACCCGCTCTTCGCCGTTGGAGAATTTGAGGTGGAGGGACTCCACTCTGAACAGCCGACTCTCGGCCACGATCTCGGCCTTGAGGATCTCCGGTTTGCTCTTGGGGTTATCCAGTTGGTCGGCTGAGATGTGCTCGGGTTTGCTCTTGTGGGGGTCGCTCATCGGACGCTGGCTGCTCGTTAAAAAATCGTGCTTCAAGAGTAAACGACTCTCACACCGAACACCACGGGCCAGGGATGGCAAAGGGGGAGGAAAAATCCGTTATACTGCCGCCCCGTTTTCCGAGATCCGCGATCAAGAGGCCCGATGCCACACTCCTGCTCCACCACCTTGCCCTGGCACCAGATAGATACCGTCTTGCTCGATATGGATGGCACCCTGATCGATCTGCATTTTGACAACCACCTCTGGCAGCAGCTGGTGCCGGAGCGTTACGCCGAGCGGCTTGGTCTGCCGCTGGATGAAGCAAAGGCGCAGATCGACGTCCACTATCACGCCGTCAACGGCACCCTCAACTGGTACTGCGTGGATTACTGGAGCGAGACCCTGGGGCTCGATATTCGCGCCCTCAAGCAGGAGCTGCTGGCGAAGATCCTGTGGCGTCCCCATGCCATCCCTTTTCTGGCCGAGCTGCGCGCCGCGGGCAAGCAGCTGGTGCTTTTCACCAACGCCCACCCCGCCAGTCTGTCGGTGAAGGATGCGCAACTCGGTCTTGCCGACCATCTGGATCTGATGGTGAGTACCCACGAGCTGGGCTGGTCGAAGGAGAGCCAGCACTGCTGGCAGGCGCTGGCCGAGCGGCTGGCGTTCGATCCAGCCCGCACCCTGTTTGTGGATGACAGCGAGCGGATCCTGCGGGCTGCCGCCGACTATGGCATCGGCTACCAGCTGGCGATCCAGAATCCGGACAGCTGCAAGCCGGAGCAGAGCATCACCGCTTTTCCGGCGATCCGCGACTATGCCGAGTTGCTGCCGCTGGCAATCTGAATTTGCTGAAACGAAAGAGGGCTGCATCATGCAGCCCTCTTTCTTTGATTTGAATTTTGGTTATCTGACGCCTGATGGCGAAAAATCACAGCTCCCGAAACGGGCGCCGCTTCTCCTCTTCGATGACGATCGCCTCCAGATTGGCGACCCGCTCCTGCAGCTCCCGAATGACCAGATCCTGCTTGCCGAGGCGGTCGGTAATGCGGGCATCCCCCATCTGATAGCGAGCCCGTTTTCCGAGATATCCGAACAATACGCTGATAAATACGATCAGGACTATGCCTGTCCACATGGTCATGTCACGACTCCTTGTCGTCTATAAACGGCAAAAACGCTGATGGGATCCGTTCTGTTTTCTCACAGCCGCCAATTGGCCGCAATGGGGCCCGTTTCGCCTTTGTGATGCAGTTGGCTATTGCTGCCAGAGGGGGCGGCCAAGCCAGAGCGCCCACAGGGTTAGGTGCAGCAGCACGATAAACCAGAAGACCAGCCGGTAGCTGCGCTTCTGGGTCTTGTGGCGCAGCCACTGGCGGGCAACCAGCGCCCCCGGCCAGCCGCCGCACAGCTCCAGCAGATGGAGCCTCGATTCGGGAATGCGCCACTCGCCCCGCATCGCCTGCCGCTTGTCCCAGGCGTAGGCCGCCAGCGTCAACAGACTCATGGTCAGCAGTGCTGCCAGTGGCCACCACTGCTGGCTGTTGAGGCCGAGCCAGAGGGTCCAGCCCAGCGGCAGCAGCGCCAGCGCCATCATTGGGCCAGCTCCCAGCAGCGCTCCTCATCCTGCTTGAGGGTGCGGATCACCCTGGCCGGATTGCCCACCGCCACCGAGTCGGCCGGGATGTCGCGGGTGACCACTGCGCCGGCGCCAATGATGGAGCGCGGCCCTATGGTGACGCCGGGGCAGATGATGGCGCCACCGCCAATCCAGCAGTCGTCACCGATCCGCACCGGCTTGTTGTAGGCGGTCCAGTTGCGTCGCTCCAGATAGTTCATGGTGTGGGTGGCTGTGTAGATCTGCACGTTGGGGGCCAGCAGCACATGGCTGCCTATATGCACTTCGCCCAGATCGAGAATGGTGACGTTGAAGTTGAAGAAGGTCTTCTCGCCGATATGGATGTTGCGGCCGAATTCGCAGGTAAACGGCGTGCTGATCCAGCAGGAGTCGGGGCAGTGGCCGAACAGCTCGCGGCAAATCTGCTGGCGCAAAGGGCCATCGCCCGCCGATGAACCGTTGAGCTTGGCCAGCAGCGCCTGACCGCGGATCCGGTCGTTGGCTATCTCCTCGCTCTGGCTATCCAGTGCCCCGCCTGCCAGTACCTTGTCCCAGTCGCTCGCCATTGCTACCTCCTCATGCTGCAAGAGGTGGCAGTATACGTGACAAGCGCGAGAGGCGTCAGTCTGTCACTTCTGGCGGGTGATCCCCGTCAACCTGCGGGCCAGACGAGGGGCAGGATCAGCAGGGCCGAGACGAAGTAGGGGAGCAGCACCCGCAGTCCCAGCCGGCGGCCGCCTATCCCCAGGGCCAGCAGCCCCTTCACCAGCGAGTTGACCAGCCCGGCTAGCAGGATGCCGCGGGCCGCCACCTCCAGCGCCAGCTCCTTGTGGGAGAGCTGGGAGAGCGACAAGGTGATGGCATCCACGTCGGTGATCCCCGACACCAGCGCCAGCAGATAGACCCCCGAGTTGCCCACCTTGTCTTGCAGCAGCGTTGCCATAAAGCCGATCAACGCCAGCAGCAGGCCGAACTTGATGGCAGTGGCCAGATCGAGCGGGTTGCTGGTTTCCGGCTGTACCGGGCCGTCAGTCAGCTCCTCGCGCTGACGCCAGAACCAGAAGGCAAAGCCGTAGACTGTGGTGGCCAGCAGCAACAGGGGGGCGATGAGGCGCATCGCCAGCTCGCTGTGAATGAGCAGCACCAGCACCAGCAGCCGCAGCCACATGGTGGCCCCTGCCAGCAGGATGCCGGTAGCCAGCAGTCGCTCCAGCCCGCCCTGCTCCTTGTTGAGACGGGCGAACTGCAGGGTAAGGGCGGTGGAGGAGGCCAATCCCGCCAGTATGCTGGTGAGCACCAGCCCGGCGCGGGTGCCGAGCAGCCGCACCGCGAAGTGGCCACAAAACGAGATGCCGGCGATCACCACCACCATCAGCCAGATCTTGAAGGGGTTAAAGGCATCGAGGGGCCCCATCTCCTCGTTGGGCAGCACCGGCAGCAGCACCAGCGAGATGAGCAGAAAGCGCAGGGTGGCGTGAAACTCGGTCTCGCTGAGAAACAGCATCCCCTGCTGGATCTGTCCCTTCAAACCCATCAACAGGGCGGCCAGCACGGCGCAGGCCACCGCTTCGCTCGGGCTCAGCAGCACCGACATCAGCCCCAGCAAATAGGTGAGCAGCATAGCTACCGAGCTGGTGAGGCCAAACTCCCCTTGCCAGCGCTGGGCCAGCCAGACCGAGAGGCCGCAGCCGATCACCACCGCCAGCAGGCCGAGCAACGGTAGCCAGGGGCCCAGAGTCGGTAGCAGCAAACCGCACACCCCGCCAAGCAGGCCGATGAGGCCGTAGGTACGCATCCCGGCGATGCGCTGGTTATCCCCCAGCTGGCGCACCTGCCAGCCCCGCTCCAGTCCAATGATAAGGCCGATGGCCAGCGAGACCAGGGCTCCGTTGACCGGTTCTGCATTGATCCACATGGCGGCTTCCTTTCGCGTCGTTGCTGCCTGATCCCATGATGGCACAGGACGTAAGCAGGCAGAGGGGCATGGCTCACAGAGTCTGCGTCCGGCTCCTGGTGCGAGTGGCCGATATGAGCAATAGAGATGGATCGCGAGCACTGCACAAGAGTCGTGTAGGCTATCGGGGAGGTGTTATGGGCTGCGAGCCCGCCATCGACGTCCAGATTTGAACGGGGATAGAAGACAAGAAGGGGAGCCAATGGCTCCCCGTTTTATTGATGGCGTCATGACCCGCTGCGGATCACTTCAGCTCAATCCAGGCTTCTTGCCAGTGGGATCCGACACCCGGCTCGAACTGGGTGGCGGTGGTGGCCCATTGCACGCAGTAGCCGTTGTAGGGGAAGGGCTTGCACTGATAGACCTTGCCATTTTTCGGCTGCTGCACCTTGGTTCCGGCGGTGTAGGACTTGATGTTGTTCGGGAAGACGAAGTCGTATTCGCTGCTGCTCTGCTCCTTGAACATCAGATCCATGGTCTGCTGGATGGCCTCGCCGCCCGCTTTCGGGGTGGCCTTGATCACCAGCTGGTGGTGACCTGCCTTGAGCCCTTCCAGCGCCATGGTGAAGGTGTGGCTGCTGTCTTTGATATCTGCACGGCTTTCACCCTTGGCCACGCCGCCGTGGTCATAGAGGGTGTTGGTGACGGCCAGATCGCCCTGTGCGGTGACGGTGAAATCGAGGGTTGCCTTGCCGTTGTCCAGCACATAGTCGCTGGCCAGACCGCTGACGCTGATACTGTCCACCACCGGCGGTTGCTGCTGTTGCAGGTCAATCTCGACCCGCTTCAGTTTGCTGTCTCGATGCAGATAGATGGGGTTCATACCGTAGACCGGATTGAACTGGCCATCGGCTCCTTGCTGACCGGCGCGGATCAGGCTCTGCTCGGCGTTGATCTTGCTGGCGAGGGCATGAGCCCAGCTGTTCTTCTGGCCCTGCTCGGCGGTGGTGATGGTCAGCACGGTCTGCAGATCGGGGCGCTCGCCGTTGGCATCGAATACCCGGGTCATCGCCTTGTCACCCACTGCGAGGTCGATGGAGGGGTAGATGGTGCCTGCCTGGCTCCACACCAGCGGCGGCTGGCTGCCATCTTTGAACTTGGCATCGATGATGTTGTAGAAGCTGTTGCTGGTGTCGCCCACTTCCCACACGCCGAGGATCACCTGATAACCGGTGCGCTCCGGCAGGACACAGTTATGGGTCACCTGCTTGGGCGGCTGCACCATGTTGCCGTCGATGACGCAGAAGGGGGTCAGGTCGAACGAGGCGCGGGTGAGCGGCTGGTTGGGGTTCCAGTCCTGCTTGGTGAGGTAGTAGCGCCAGTTACGGGTGACGTGGTTGGCGGTGAAGGTCCAGCTGATGGCGAAGGGGCCGGGCTGTACTTCACGCTTGGTCCAGCGGTCGCTGGTCTGGATGTTCAGCTCGCTCCAGCGCGGGCTGCCCGCCGAGGCGATTTGACCATCCTGCGGGCCACTCTGCGGGAAGCCGGAAGGGCCCTCCACGCTCTGGGGTTCCCACTGCACGCCGCCACACTGGCTGTTGCCGCCGGTTTTGCACAGATAGTTGCGACTCTCTGGCTGGCTGATGTAGCCATGAGCCAGGGCGCTGCCGCTGGCCAGCAGAGCCAGCACCGCTGCGATGTGATTGAGTTGGATTTTTGCTGCCATACATTCCTCTGTTCGACAGATGTGGGCAGTCAGTTGGCCTGGGGATTCCCCGATACACACTTGCGTGTGGCAACCCCGCTATCCTGGACAAAACGTCTGTAGACCGGAGGCTTTGCGTCCCGACCTTTCGGTCAGTTTGCCAAATGACTAGATGATTAGTGATGGGCCAAATGTTCGGCCATCAGCATTGTGCACTGCATTGATTCGCTATTTGAAGTTGAATGTTTAAATGCATCATCCAATGGCGCGTAAATCATTCTAACTGGCTGTTTTTAAATTGTTCTCTTGTTTGTGAATGGCGTCGAATACCGTTGAATATGCCAATAAGATGCATGCTTGCTGCGTGTTTTGCGGCGTAAAAAAACCTGCCAGCTGAGCTGGCAGGTCGGATGACAAGGCGACACAGATTGACGCCATCAATGGCGGGCGTGCTGCTCGCCGGAGGGGGGAGATTGGGGCGCCATCATCGGCGCCGCGGCGGACTCCTTACCCAGTTTGAACACCGCAAGTCGCTCATCCAGACTGCGGGAGAGACCGGCCAGCAGCTCGCTCTCCTGCGCCAGTTGCGAGGCGGACTGGGACATCTCCAGCGCCGAGTCGTTGATGCCGCTGACGTTGCGGTTCATATCCTCGGCCACCATGCTCTGCTGCTCGGCGGCGGTCGCGATCTGGGTTGCCATGTCGCTTACATGCTGGATGTGGTTGACGATCAGGGTGAGATCCTGCCCCGCCTGCTGGGACTGGTTGACGCTGCTCTCTGCCAGTTTGCGGCTGGTATCCATGGCGTTGGCGGCGGTGACGGCCCGTTGCTGCAGTTGGGCAATGGTACTCTGGATCTCTTCGGTGGATTGGCGAGTGCGGCTGGCCAGCTGGCGCACCTCGTCGGCCACCACGGCAAAACCGCGGCCCTGCTCGCCAGCCCGTGCTGCTTCGATGGCGGCGTTGAGGGCCAGCAGGTTGGTCTGCTCCGAAATGGCGCTGATGACGGCGGTCACTTCGCTGATCTGCATCACTCCCTCTTTGAGCTGGTTGACCTGCTGGGTGGCCTGCTCCACCTCGGTGGCCAGCGCCTTGATGCCGTGCACGCTGGCATGAACATCACGGTTGCCGAGGCCCGCTTCACCGGTCGCTTCCTGGGTATCCCGCGCGGTATTTTCGGCGTGTCCGGCCACATCGGAGATGGTGGCGCTCATCTCGTTCATGGCGGTAGCGAGCTGGGCCAGCTGATCCCGCTGGCTGGTGACCGCCTGATTGGTCTGCTCGGCAGAGGCGGCGATGCGCAGGGCGGCATCCGCCACGTTGCGAGCCCCCTGGCTGGCTTCCAGCAGGGCGTGACGGATGGCATCGAGACTCTGGTTGGTGCAGCGGGCGACCACTCCCAGCTCATCCTTGCCCTGTACCGGGATGCTTACCACCAGATCCCCCTTGGCGACCCGCTGCATGGCGTGGTTGATCTGGCTGAGGGGGGAGACGATGGAATGGGTAATACGCCAGCCCAGCAGCCCCATCAGCAGGATCACGATGGCGGTGGCGGTCCCCATCTTCATGTACTGGGCCCAGATGGTCTGCTGAATATCTTGCAGCAGCATGCCGGAACCGAGGATCCAGCCCCAGGGCTGATAGCCGGAGACCATGGATAGCTTGTCGGCGGTCTCACCCGACGGGCCGACCCACACATATTGCAGAGTGCCTTGTTTGCCCCCTTTGGCGATATCCACCATCTGATACCAGAACTGCCCGGCGGTGGCGGCGCCCCCTTCACCCATCTTCTGGCCGACCAGTTCGGGACGGATGGGGTGAACCACCATGGTGCGGTTCTCGTCGATGACGAATAAATAGTTGTTGCCATCAAAGCGGGTGTTGGTCAGCAGCTTGCGTGCCTCCTGCTGAGCCTGCTCTGCTGGCAGGGTGCTGGCCAGAAACTGGATCTGGCTCATGGCCTGCTCCAGTACCGCATTGAGCCGCGCCTCTCGCTCGCTCATCAGATTGCGTTGGAGCGCGTTGGCCGAGATAAGCAGCAGCGAGACAAAACCGACAAACGCCAGTGCGAGCAGCAAAATCAATTTGCGGCTCACGGTAATATCACCGAGCTTGAACATGACTAAACCCTCATTTCCCTGTTGATTTTATGTGGCTCTGTACTGCGGCAGCCAGTTCGTAAGAGTTAACAACTCATTTACTTTCAGTCTCTTGCCGAGCTTTCTCAAATGAGCGTTTTAACATCAGTATAGTCAGCAGACAGCAACCCCCACTTTTTGGTAGCGTGTTGATGCGCATCCCTGCGCAATTTTTGCCAAAGAGTGTGAATCATTTGGCATTTCACTAAAAAAAGGAGTGGGCCCCGCTGCGGGTGACCCCATAACAAGAGGGAATTTATGAGTTCCATTGCCAGGAATTACTTCAACCAGCTCAACGCCGACTACCTACAGGTGCACAGGCGCAAGGAGGATCTCTTCTGGTCCACCTATATGGGCACCAGCGACGATCAGGCCGGTTTCACCGCGGCCGAGCAGGCCTACAAGGCCTTTTGTGCCAATCCGGCCCGTCTGCCCGAATTGCGGGAGATGTTGGCGCAGGCCGACGAGGATGATCTCAAGCGCGGTCTGCAAGGCTGGATCGCCTTCTTCGAGTGCAATGTGATTGAAGATCCCGCCGCATCCGCCCTGATGGATGAGTTGGTGGCTGCCGAGGCGGCGCTGTTCGCCCGCCGCAAGGGGCTGAAACTGACCCTGCTGGATGAGCAGGGCCAGCAGGTCGCAGGCAGCCTGCCCGCCGCGAGTACCTCCCTTGCCGCCAGCCCGAACGAGGCGGTGCGCCAGAGCGCGCTCGCCATGTTCCACACCCTGGAGCAGTGGGTGGTCGGCAACGGTTTTCTCGAGGTGGTGGCGATCCGCAACCGCTTTGCCCGCGCCATGGGCTATCGCGACTACTTCGACTACAAGGTGCGCAAGAACGAGCAGATGAGCCCGGAGCAGCTGTTCGCCATCCTCGACGACTTTATTGCCCGCACCGACGCTCGGTTGCAGCAGAGCCTGGCCGAGCTGAAGGCCGCCAAGGGCGAGGCGGCCCTGCTGCCCCACAACCTGCGTTACAGCGTGAGCGGCGACGTCACCCGCCAGCTCGATCCTTACGTGCCCTTCTCACGGGCGCTGCGGGATTGGGTTGAGAGTTTCCGTCGGCTCGGCATCCAGTATCGCGGGGCGACCCTGACCCTGGATTTGCTGACCCGGGAGGGGAAATACGAGAACGGCTTCTGCCACGGCCCGGTACCGAGCTTCTTCCAACAGGGGGAGTGGGTGCCAGCTGTGGTCAACTTCACCAGCCTGGCCGATCCGGCGCAGGTGGGCAGCGGCTGGAGTGGCCTCAACACCCTGTTCCACGAGGGAGGCCACGCCGCGCATTTTGCCAATGTCACCGGCAACGCCCCCTGCTTCTCACAGGAGTTTCCGCCCACCTCCATGGCCTATGCCGAGACCCAGTCAATGTTCTGCGACAGCCTGCTGGACGATGCCGACTGGCTCAAACGCTACGCCAGAAATGCGGCGGGAGAGGCTGTGCCTGATGCCCTCATCAAGGAGATGATTGAAGCGCGTCAGCCGTTTCGCGCTTTTAACGAACGTCAGATCGCGCTGGTGGCCTACTTCGAGCGGGATCTTTACGCCATGGATGAGGCTGAACGTACTCCCGAGGCTGTGCTGGCGCTGGCCCGCAAGTGGGAGCGCAAGATCCTCGGTGTCGAGAGCCCGCGCCCGCTGCTGGCCATTCCGCACCTCCTTAATCAGGAGTCGGCCTGCGCCTATCACGGCTACCTGCTGGCGCTGATGGCGGTGGAGCAGACCCGCGCCTACTTCCTCAAGCGTGATGGCTACCTCACCGACAACCCGCGTATCGGGCCGGATCTGGCTGCCCACTACTGGGGGCCGGGCAATGGCATGACTCATGATGAGACATTGCGCAGCCTGACCGGTGAAGGCTTCAGTGCCGTGCCGCTGGCCGAGGCGTGCAACCTGAGCGTCGCCGAAGCGTGGCAACAGGCACAAGCCTGCATGGCCGCCGCGCAGCAGCGCCCCGCGGCGGGTGAGGGAAGCCCGCTTGATGCCCATATCCGGGTGGTACACGGCGCCGAGCTTATTGCCGACAACAGCGAGTCGGAAACCCGTATGCTGGCCGATTTCGAAGCGTGGGTAGCCCAGCGCATCAAGCATTGACGCGGGATGCGGCTCCTAAGGTTGAGCCATTTATGTGGATATAGTCCTGCAACCCGTGCAGGGCTATATCATATCAGCGCAATAATTCTGCAGAAAAATCCGTGTAACCCCAATATTTCAGTATTTTGATGTTGCGTAGAGTTCAATGGATGAAGTAATAAGTAATTACACTATAGCGTTTGCTGATTATTATTCTTTGGACAGCGCTGGCGCTCTTGCCTCCCCAGGTGTTAACCCGCTTCAGAAAGCCTCAGGGCTCCGCCCGGAGATGGCTGGGTGGCATATAGGAATATGGCCTTGGTTATCGTTGGCTCTCTTCTGGTTCCTCTAATGTTCCAAACATCGGTCATTTGTGTCGGCTGTGACACTTGCACCGGCCTGGATGGTGAGTCTGTTCTCCACTTTTTCTATCTAGGTTGATACTGAGGTAAAAGCCCCATCGGGCCATCCCCTATTTTTGCCTGCTGAATGAGGTGATTTTTCCATGACGAGTACAAGTGAACCGCTCAGCCTAGTCTCCTTGCTGGGGACACCGGTAGAGCGAAACACCCGGTCTCTCAGTGACTTGTCCCAGTGGCGGCCAGCCGAACTGCCGGTATTGCTGCTTAACTTACCCAGTGAAGAGCAGGATCGAATCTTGCTGGCGATCCGTCGCGATTCTTCTCGCTTTCTGTATCCCGTATTTTGCGTGACGCAAAGCCCGCTATCTCCGATTCTGTCTGATGGCCTTCTGTCACAGTTGGATGAGAGAGCACCAGACATGCTGGAGCGACTGTCATTGCTGACGCCGCGTGAACACCCCGACGAAATGGAGAAGCTGGCCTGGTACAGCTGGCCGAGGGCTCATTTCCGTTTGTTACCTCGCTGGCAGGCAGGTTGTCGCCAGGGCTACAGCTACCCGCTGCTGGATTGTTTGCTGGGGGCCGATGCAACTGCATCCTTGCCGCAACTGGTCTCCGAGCGGCTATTGCAGATTGAACAACTGGTCGATCGAGTACGCCTGTGCAGCAGTTGCAGCTCTGCTCATCTTAATTTTGTCGACGTATGTCCAGAATGTTCCCATATCGCCATCCAGGCCAAGCCTGCGGTGCACTGTTTCACCTGCGGTCATGTGGACGATCAGGATGTCTTCATGCAACAGGGTTTGCTGCGTTGTCCCAAGTGTGTGACAACCCTGCGTCATATAGGGGTCGACTACGACAGACCACTGGAAAAGTACCGCTGTCTCTCTTGCCATGCCCGTTTCATGGAGGCGGCAGTACAGGCGCGATGTCATGAGTGTGGGCGGGCTCACAAACCCGATGATCTGTTGGTGTCTCCCATCTATGAGTACCGCATCGGCAAACTGGCTCGCCATATTGCTCGCGAGGGTACTCAGCAGTTGCATCTGCCCCTGACTTGGGGGGCTCCGATGGCGATGGATCACTTCCCTTGGCTGCTGCAATGGAGCAACCGGCTGCTGCAGCGCCACGGCGGCAACCATACCCTTTTGGCTATCCAGATCGAGCAGCTCGCCGAGCTGCGCGCCGAATTGGGCCTGTTGAAGACTCAGCAGAGATTGGGGGCCTTGCTGGCTCGTCTGCAGGCATTGTTTCGGGATACCGATGTGGTTTGCCAGTATGCCGATGATCGACTGCTGTTGTTGCTGCCGCACACCAGTGTGGAGGATTGGCAGATCTTGCAGGGGCGGATCCTGGCGCTCAACAATGTCGAGGGGCTGGATGCCTTGACGCTGAATGTGCAGGTAGAGCCGCTCCCTACCACGCTGGGTGAAGATACTGCCCTCTGGTTGAGCCGCTGGCTGGATGGGAGCCTTCAGGATGCCTGAGTGGATGAGTACGGTTCGGTACATCCTGACCGAGATCCTGGGCAGTCTGCAGTTTTCGCCCAGGATGATCCTGCTGCTGCTTCCCATGTTGCTGCTGATGGAGGTGCCCCTGATGGCGCTGACCCTGACCGGGATCCTCAAGTGGTTTGCCCGTCAGTTGCCCAAAAAGTCTGATTTACCCCTGTCACATCGTTGTCCCAAGGTCTCCTGCATCATCACCTGTTACGGCGAGGGGGAGGCGATCCGCTCGACCATTCTGACCCTCAAGGAACAGCTCTATCGCGGCCATCTGGAGATCATTGCGGTGATCGATGGTGCCAAGGCCAATGCCCATACCTATCAGGCGGCCTTAAACTGTATCGCCGAGTTTGAGGGATGTGAGAGACGTACCCTAGTGCTACTGCCCAAGTGGCAGCGTGGCGGGCGGGTATCGACCCTCAATGCTGGCTTGTCGGCGGCAACAGGCGAGATAGTCATGAATGCAGACGGGGACACTTCCTTCGACAACAACATGATCGATGAGATTGTCGCCTGCTTCGATGACCCGAACGTGCCCGCCGTTGGTGGGGCGTTGCGGGTGCGCAACCTGCGCGATGGTTTGCTGACCCGTATGCAGGGGATCGAGTACATGATCTCCATGCAGGGGGGCAAAACGGGTCTGAGCGAATGGAACCTGATCAACAATATTTCGGGGGCATTCGGGGCTTTTCGCCTCGATTTCCTGCGCCAGATTGGAGGGTGGGATACCCACACAGCAGAAGATCTGGATTTAACGGTGCGGATCAAGCACTACCTCAAACGCCATCCCAATCTGAAGATCGGCTTTGCCCCCAGAGCCATTGGTCACACGGACGCCCCTGCAGATTTGGTGACCCTGGCAAACCAGCGTCTGCGCTGGGATGGGGATTTGCTGTTTCTCTACCTGCGCAAACACAAGCTATCGCTGACTCCGCGCATCTTGGGATGGAAGACCTTTTTGTTCACTCTGATCTACGGGGTGGCACAAAACGTGGTGTTGCCGCTGTTGGTCATGGGGTACAGCTGGTGGCTGGTGTTAAGTTATCCTGGTCCGTTCGTTACGGCCTTGATGCTGTGCCTCTACCAGGTCTATCTGCTTCTTACTCTGGTCAATTTTATGGTGTTTTTGCTTGCCATTTCCGAGCGGCCTAAAGCGGATATGCGTATGTTGCCATGGTTGTTGCTGTATCCGCTCTATACCCTGCTGATGCGTCTATGGTGTGCCGTGGCACTGCTCAACGAAATTTTCCGTCGCGGTCATGAGGAGAGCAGTATGGCTCCCTGGTGGGTATTAAAACGAGGAAACAAATTCTGATGAAAGTCACATTTAATCCCCCCAAGAAACAGGACGCTACCTCTGATCAAGGGATTCGGGTGCTCTATGCCCCCGCCAAGCGCATCGCATTTCGGGCCCGCTGGTATCTGATCCTGCTGTTGGCATTCAGCCCCGTCATCATACTGCTCTGGTATCTGGGACGAGAGTGGTGGCTGACCCAGGCGCCTGCCATCATCACGACGGAACCTCAACTTGTGGTGGCCAATGGAGATGGCTTCATTCGCAACATTTATATGTCTCCCGGTCAAGCCGTCTCGCAAGGGGATGCCCTGATGCGATTCGAGTCGCCGACGCTACGGGCCAATATAGAGGGGCGTAAAGCACGTCTAAAAGCGATCGAGCTGGACAAGAGCGCTGCCGAACAGGCGATATTGAGTAACCTGGATGAGCAGATTCGTATCGCAGAGCGGGGGGCTAATGAGCAGGAGGGGATCTATCAGGAGTACGCGGGGTATAGGAAGGAGAAACTGGTTTCCAGCGCCGAGTATGCCAGTGCCTTGCTGAGCTGGACCCAGTCTCGTATCGATTTGCAGAAGGCAAGATCTGAAAAAATGCAGCAAGAGTTGCAGATCAAAGAAGATCAGCTGACAGGGCCACTGGCCAGTGCGCGCCACCAGTTGGTGCAGGAGCTAACCGAGATGCAAGCTATCACTAGGCAGCAGCAACCCCTTTCCCCAGCTACCGGCAAGGTCTCAGATGTGCTGGTGCAGGAGGGGGACTGGGTCTTCTCGGGGGCCCCCCTCGCGTTGATCGCTAAGCGGGAAGACCCGTTGGTCATTGCCTACGTATTGCCAAAATACCTCTCCTCGATGAAGCCGGGTCATAAGGCTATCGTCAAGTTGCCCAGTGGTGAGCGTTTGGCGGCTAGGGTTGCCAGACCTGTGGAGCTTGCAGACAAGCTGCCAGCCCAGCTTGCAGCACCGTTTGAAGGGGAGAAAGCAACCCTCAAGGTCGCACTCTCGCTGGATGAAAAATTACCCCCGAACCTGCAAGTGGAAGGGTTGCCGGTGACCGTGTTGTTTGATTGATGTCTATGGCGTTGTGATCCTGAATCGCAACGCCTTCTTTTGGATTTCGGCCATAAAAGGTGGCTGGTGTATTGACGCCCGCAATTGCCCCCCCCCTTTTTCATTCATCAATAACTTTATTTCCGCAATTTTCACAGATGGTGTGGCGTTCAAAGCGATCCATGTTTGCCAGAAAGGGGCCGGCGGCCCAGCCGGTAATGAAGTCCTTGATAAACGCTTTGCGCTTTTGCTCCGGTGTCAGCTGCTGGCCAAAGGATTTGTCGACCAGCACCACGACATGGTTGGTCTCGCGCTGACAACTCGGGCAGACGCGTTGTTCAGTGGATGAAAGCAAGGGGGGACTCCTTGTGCAGAAGAGTGGGCAGCAGGTTTTCCGCCGCAGATATGTAACGTCCCCATTTGATTCCTTTTTCTGGCAGGTCGTCAATCACAGCGGAGGTGGATTGTGCGCCATCTCCTGTGAAGAGGGGCGAGCCAACAAGGGTGATCACGAGGGGCCAGTCGGCCCCTCTTTTGTTTCCGTTTGTCACACATTGCCACACAAGCTTCCCCCTCTGGCAAAGTCTTGTGACCGGACGGGTGTGCAATGGCGCCATGAGCAGGGAGATGAGGCCCTGCCGCGATGGAACCAGGGAGCATGTTATGACGAACAAATGGATGTGGTGGCTGTTGCCGCTGCTGGCGGTCGGAGTCTGGTGGCTGGGTTATGCGGGGGATGCCAACGGGGTGTGGCCCTGGCGCCATGAGATGTTGCTGCTGACGGGTCTGCTGGGGATGGCCTATATGGCGATTTCGTTGTTGCTGGCATTGCGCCTGCCGCAGCTGGAGGTGTGGTGTGGCGGTCTGGACCGGATGTTGCGATGGCACCGCCAAACGGCCATCGGCGGTGCATTGGCGCTGACCGCCCACTGGCTGCTGGTGGAGGCGCCCAAGTGGGCGGTCTCGGCAGGTTTACTGAGTCGTCCCGCGCGGCGTGGGGCCAGCGGTGCTGGGGCTGGCGCAGGTAATGGCATCTCGCTCCATGCCCTTGGCAATACCCTGGGTGAGTGGAGTTTCTATCTGCTGATCGCGCTGGTGGTGGTGAGCTTGCTGGCGCTGGTGAGTTATGGTCGCTTTCGGCTGATCCACCGGCTGGCGCCGCTCATCTATCTGGTGGGGTGGGGGCACGGGCTCTGCTTGTTGCCTCAGGTGGGAGCCATGACGCCGGTTGGGGTATCGATCTGGTTGATCGGCGGGATCGGCGCTATCGGGGCCCTCTACTCCCTGTTGGGACAAGTGGGAGCGCGGGATCGCCATCCGGGCCGTGTCATTGCGGTGCGGGCGCTGGCGGATCAGACCTGCGAGCTGACCATGCAGCTGGAGCGGTCGCTCGCCCATTACCGCCCGGGTCAGTTTGCCTTCTTCGAATTTGATGCCAAGGAGGGGCCGCATCCCTTTACCCTGGTGCGGGTGTCAGCGGATCGGCGCCAGCTGGTGATCGCGGTGCGGGCGCTCGGGGATCATACCCGTCAGCTGGTGGCAGAGGCGCGCGTCGGGGATGGGGTGGTGGTGACCGGGCCCTATGGCGCCTTTGTCGCCCCGCAAGGGGGAGGTAGAGCCCTCTGGCTGGGGGCCGGGATAGGTATCACGCCGTTCGTCGCCTGGCTGGAGGGGCTGGCAGCCCGTGGGGAGCGGGGCGAGGGGATCACCCTGATCCAGTGTGCGCCGGATCTGGCGGGGGCTGTCTACCACCAGCGGTTGGTCGAGCTCTGTCATCGCACCGGCGTGCGCTATCAGCTGCATCTGGACAAGGCGGCCGGGCGACTGGAGCTTGCCCGCATTGCGCAGGATGCACCCGAGCAGGTGTGGTTTTGCGGGCCGGAGGGGATGGCAGATGCCCTGACCCGGTTGTTGCCGGACGGGCATCTGCATCGCGAGCTGTTTCGCTTTCGTTGAGCTCGATGGGCGCCGTTATTTGGCGTTGGCTGGCAACTGCTTGAGGGCGGCTTGTACTGCCGCCTCCAGTTGCGGGTCGCGCCCGGCCACCATGTCGGCGGGGGTGAGGGGCACCTGCAGATCCGGGGTCAGTTCCTGATTTTCGTAGAAGGTACCGTCCGGTTTGCGCAGCCCCAGGGTCGGAATGCCGTAGGAGAGTCCCGGGATTAGCCGGGAGTCGTGGCTGTAGACCATGGTGCCGGTGCCGGGCACCGGATCGCCGACGATGGGGCCGACCTTGAGGGTGCGGTAGTACTCGGGGAAGGCGGAGCCTTCCGAGTAGCTGCCAGCGTTGACCAGCACCACCGAGGGCTTGGTCCACTGGCGAGTGGCGGCATCGGTTTCCCCCTTGCCCTGACGGGGCCAGCTGCTGGCCATCCCCTTGGTGCTGCCGCTGCCGGTCAGAAACTCTACCAGGGTATTGGCGAGATAGCCGCCGCTGTTGAAGCGGACATCGACGATCAGCGCATCGCGATTGCGCTGTCTGCCGAGGGCATCCGCCACCACCGCATCGTAGACCTCGCTATTCATTGCCGGCAGATAGACGTAGCCGACCCGTCCTCCGCTCAGGCTGGCCACCAGCTCCCGCCGTTTCTCAATCCAGCGATCCTGTTGCAGCTGGTACTCCTGCTGTTTGTCGATGGCGGTGAGCACCACCTCGTCAGTTTGCTTGTTGCCCTCCTGCTGGAAGATGAGGGCGAGCCGGGCACCGGCCTGATGGTTAAGGGCTTGATCCAGCTCGGCCAGATTGGCAATCGGGACGCCGTTGATGGCGAGCAGGCGGGCGCCCGGGGCGATATCGCTCTCCTGATCCAGCGGGCCGCCAGAGAGCAGGGCGGTGAGCATCACCCCTTGCTCGCCATCCTGCCAGTAGCCGCCAAGGCTGGCGGTCTCGTCCGCCATGCGCGGGAAGGGGGCGGGGCCGCTGCCCCAGGTGTGGGAGACATTGAGCTCGCCAGCCAGCTCCGCCAGCAGGTTGCCAAAGTCCCGCGGGTTGCCGATGCCCGGCAGCAGGCGGCGGTAAGCGGCGACATAGCTATCCCAGTTCACCCCGTTCATATCGTCCAGATAGAACTCGTCCCGGGTGAGCCGGGCGATCTGATCGAAGGCGGCGGTCATGCGTGCCTGCCAGCGGCTGGTGGGCTGCAAGGCGAAGGGGGCGCTGGTGGCCTCGCCGGAGTCGAGGTGGATCCGGGTGATCTCCCCATCCCGCACCAGGGTAGCCAGGGTGCCCTGCTGGTTGAGGCTTGCCAGCGCTGGGCCGGGCTGCTCGCCAAACAGTTCGCTGGTTTTGCCTTTGCGCAGATCCTGGCTGTAGCCCTTGATCTCGCTCTCGCTGTTGACCCCCATCTCCTCCACCAGATAGATCAGCTGGTCGCCGATGATGCGGCTGGCGAGCATGGTGCCGGTGGGTTGCAGCAGCAGTGCTTCTCTATGGTTGAGACGATCGCTCTCAAAACCGTATCCCCCTTTCGGCGGCTCCAGCTCGGCAATCGCATCGGCTCTGGCGGCGCGGCTGCTGTAAATGCCGAGCAGGTTGGTGACGAGGGGCTCGCCATCGGGCCCCAGTGCGCCAAACCGGGTCGATTGCCAGTAGAGGATGGCGCCATCCTGACTCCAGCCCGGTTGTCCATCCTGATAGCCGTTGAGGCTGACATTGACCGGTTTGGCCTTGGGGTTGGCCGTGTCGATCACCGCGATCTCCTGCTCTGCCGCATCGGGGCGGAAGGTGAGCGCCAGATGGCGGGAGTCTGGGGCAAAGGCGAGATGCACCTCGTGGCGCGAGGGGTTGAGGCTGGCAGGGACCAGCTCCCGCTGCTTGTTGCTCGCCAGATCGAGCAGATGAATGGCCTGACCATCGACCACGAAGGCGAGCTGTTTGCCGTCGGGGGATAGCACCGGACGGCTGATCCCCTTGTCGGGAATCGCCAGCAGCAGACTCTCGGTCAGAGTGCCAGGATCGCTGAACAGCAGATCCGGATCCCCCTTGCGCAGGCGATAGAGGGCGGCGTGCCCCTGCTGCTCCGACAGATAGATGAGGGCGCGGCCCTGCTCGGCGAAGAGGGGGCTGGACTGCTCGCTCGGATCGCGGGTCAGCTGGCGCACCCGATCCCGCTCGGGGTCAACGGCAAACAGGTTGCCCTCGCTCACCAGGATCAGCTCATCCGCCTCTTCGCTGACCAGCGCTTCGTCTGCCAGGGTCAGGGCCTCGCTCGCCTCATCCGGCGCGCTGGCCACTTGCGGGGTGAGGGTCAGCTTGCGTGGCTCGCTGCTATCGGCATCGAGGCGATAGAGTTCCCCCAGCCATGACCAGACCAGATCGCCATTGCGAGAGGCGCTGAGCCCCCGCACCGGATGGCCCTGATAGTGGGTCAGCTGTTGCTCCTTGCCGCTGGCGAGATCCCGGCGCCAGACGTTGAAATCACCGCTGCGCTCGCTCAGGTAAAAGAGAGCATCTCCCTTGTCGCTCCAGACCGGATCGGTGGCCGCCACCCGATCTTCGGTCAGCTGCTTGTGCTGCTTGCCATCAAACAGCCAGAGGCGGGGCACCGCAAACGAGTGCTGATGCTTGCGAAAGGGTTGATCCGCCGCGGGCATCTGGTAGACGAGCCGCTCCCCGTGGGGACGGGCGAGAGTCGCAGGCAGCGGCAGATCGGCCTGCAAGGTGCCGCCGGTGATCGGGGTCCAGTAGAGCTCGCCCCATTGGTAGCCTTCCGCGACAAAATGGTCGGCATCGGGCGCCCCCAGGCGCTGGCTGCTCAGCAACAGCCGTTTGCCATCGGCGCTGAAGGCTTGCGGCAGATCGGTGCGCGAATCGCGAGTGAGGCGCACCATCTCGCCGCCGCTGGCGGGTACCACGAACACATCCTCGTTGCCGTAGAGATTGGCGGCAAAGGCGAGCCGTTTGCCATCCGGCGACCAGATCGGCCGCTGGCTCAGGTAGTCGCTGCCGGTGAGCGCCGTAGCGGGGCCACCCTCGGCACTGGCGACAAAAATGCGCCCCTGCCAGGTGAAGGCAAGCTGCTTGCCATCGGGGGAGAGGGCGGGCTCGTGCAGCCAGAGTGCATCGGCGGCGACACTGGCGGGCAGCCAGAGCAGGAGTGGCGAGAACAGCAGGGTGGCGAGGCGGCACGAAGAGCGCATGGCATGATCCTGTCGGGGAGTGGAGTGTTATCTTCGCCGATCATTGCCCCGGGTGCCAGCGCGATAATTTTTTGTATCTTGTTGTTTTAACTATTAATTACCAATGCAAAATGACAGCGTTCAAGGAAGATGGCCTGGCTGCGGCAAGATATGTTTTGCCGGGCATATTGAGTATTGATGGCGATCCAATATCATGGCGCTCGCTCGCCGCTCGGCGGGCATCGTTCAGATGATCTGGTAACAAGAAAAGCCCGCACCAGAGGCTTGTCGAGGGATGGAATGAGAGCCGTATTACTGTGTTTGTTGGGGCTTTGGCCCGCATTGAGTTTTGCCTTGACCGAAAAAGCCGATTTGGTGGTGGTCAAGAAGTCGACCTACAGCCTGACCCTGATGAAGGATGGCAAAGAACTGAAGCGCTACTGGATTGCTCTGGGCCCGGCGCCCAAGGGGCACAAGCAGCAGGAAGGGGATCAGCGTACGCCGGAAGGGCGCTACACCCTCGACTACAAGAAGACCAATTCCGGCTACTACAAAGCCATCCATATCAACTATCCGAACCTGGATGACATCAAGCGCGCCAATGAGCTGGGTGTTCGTCCGGGTGGCATGATCATGATCCACGGCCAGCGCAACAGCATTGGCAACCGCAGGGTTCAGCCTTCCAACTGGACCAACGGCTGTATCGCCATGCTCAACCACGAGCTGGATGAGGTGTGGGACGCTATTGATCCGGGTACGCCCATCGTCATCGAGCCCTGATCCCCTTGTGCACGCCCGCGACTCCGCGGGCGTTTTATTTCCCGCCAGTGATGACGTGACAGCGCTTGCTGTCCCGTGCTAGTTTTTTCGGCTCGCTTTGGCTGTGACAAGGAAGATCACATGATGTCAGTAACGAGCGTGCCCGAGCGAACGGGGATGCTCTGGTGGCGTGCCACACTGGATATGCTCCCGCTCTCCATTTCGGTGATCCCCTGGGGGATCCTGTGTGGCGCTTTGGCGTTGCAGGCAGGGCTGAGTCCGCTTCAGGCTCAGCTGATGTCGTTGCTGGTCTACGCCGGAGCCGCCCAGCTCTCGGCCACGACCCTGTTCGGGGCGGGCACGCCCCTGCTGCCCATCATGGGCTCCACCATGGTGATCACTTCCCAGCATCTACTATACGGCTTCACCTTCCGCCGTGACGTATTGCCGCTCTCCCTGCGCTGGCGGGCCAGCCTTGCTTTTTTCCTGACTGATGAGATGTTCGCTGTGGCGCTGAAAGACCGGGAGCGCAGCGGCCACTTTGATCCGGCCTACGCGCTCATCGCGGGATTCGTCTTCTATCTGTTCTGGAATCTGGCGACCCTGCTCGGCATCGCGGCCGGCCAGTACATCGATGGACTGGACAGCATGGGGCTGGATTTTGCCATCGCGGCCACCTTCATCGCCATGACCATTCCCGCCATGAAAAACTTGCCCATGGTGGCGGCCACTCTGGTGAGCGGCGGCACAGCGTTGCTTACCAAGCCGCTGCTGGCGGAGATCCACATCATCGTCTCGGCTCTGGCTGGCATGGTGGTGGGCTATGTGTTGCACCGGATGAGGAGGTAGCGTGAGCTGGCTGATGATTGGCCTGCTGGCCCTGATCACCTTTTTCAACCGCTTCGCCTTCTTTTCTCGGTTGACCCGATATCAGCCGGGTGCCGAGATGGGGGCGTTTCTCGGCTTCTCGGCCCAGTCGGTGCTGACTGCCATCTGGTTGCCCATCGTCTTTAGCTACGAGCCGGGGATAGGTCTTGACTGGGATCCTGACTACCTGACCGCCACCCTGTGGGTGATGCTCTTGACCCTGTTGCGGCTGCCGACTCTGGTTGTGGTGGTGGGTGGAATGGGGGGCTTCTTCCTGCTGCGCTGGCTGGGAGGCATAGCCGAGCTCCTACCTTGGTGAAGCGTGAGCCGTGATCTTGTGTAATGGATGTCATTATTCGACATCCGTCATGTCATGAATGTCACTTCAAAAAAAGCCTGCAAATGGTAAGGATATGGGCTCTGTCCGTGAAGGAGTGTCCCATGTCTTTGATCGAAACCTGTCAGCGTATCGTGCGCGATCCCCATCTCTCCGCTGCCCAGAAGAGCCACGCGCTGGCGCTGGCCGCCGAGAATGCGTTGCCCTACCCCGACCTGCCTGCCGCAGTCGCCGAGGCGATGGAGCAGGGATTTATCTGCGACATGTTCGAAGGGCACGCCCCCTACAAGCCGCGTTATGTGCTGCCGGACTATGAAAAATTTCTGACTCAGGGCTCTGCCTGGCTTGAGCTGGCGGCGCCGCAGGATTTCGACGAGGCGCTCAACGCCCTGCGCATCCTCTATCACCATGTCCCCTCCGTTACCGGCATGCCGGTCTGGCTGGGGCGGCTCGACCACCTGCTGCTGCCCTTCGTCGGCGAACTGGATGACGAGACCCTCTATCACAAGCTGAAGGGGTTCTGGGTCTATCTGGACAGGGTGCTGCCGGACGCCTTCATGCACGTCAACATCGGGCCGGATGACAACCGCATCTGCCGCCTGATCCTGCGTATCGACAACGAGCTCAAGCAGGTGGCGCCGAACCTCACCTTCTTCCACGATCCGGAGCAGACCCCGGACGATCTGCTGCTGCAGGCGGTGAAGAACATCGCCGAGTGCAGCAAGCCGCACATCGCCAACTACCCGATCCACCGCGATACCTTCGACGCTCGTGGTTTTGGTATCGTCAGCTGCTACAACGCCCTGCCGCAGGCGGGTGGCGCCAATACCCTGGTGCGCATCTCCCTCAAGCGGGTCGCCGAGCAGTGTCAGGGGATCGATGATTTCCTCGGTTGCCTGCTGCCCCATTACTGCCGCTTGGCCTCTCAGCTGATCGACGCGCGGGCCGCCTTCCTTCACGATGAGTCCGGTTTCTTCGACAGCTTCCTGGTGAAAGAGGGGCTGCTGGATGAGGATCGCTTTGTCCCCATGTTCGGCATCTACGGCATGGCGGAAGCGGTCAATATCCTGATGGATAAAGAGAATCTGCCGGATCGCTACGGCCATGGCGAGGAGGCGAACCAGCTTGGCTATCGCATCTCGGCCCAGCTCTCGGAATATGTCACTGCGACGCCGCAAACCCATGCTTGGGGTGGTCGCGCGCTGCTGCACTCACAGGGTGGCCTCAGCATCGATGTAGCGGTCACTCCCGGGGTGCGCATCCCCTACGGGCATGAGCCGGATCCGGCAAGCCATGTGCTGGCACTGGCGCCGCACCACACTTATTACCATTCGGGGATCAGCGAGATCCTGACGCTGGATCCCACCATCCGTCAGAACCCGCAGGCACTGCTGCAGCTCTGCAAAGGGGCGCTCGCCATCGGTATGCGCGAGTTCACCGCCAACGTGGCCGACAGCGATCTGGTGCGGGTGACCGGCTACATGATCCGCAAGAGCGACGTGGCCCGCTTTGCAGAAGAAGGCTCGCGGTTGCAGACCACCTGTCTCGGTGCGGAGGCGAGTGAAGTGACCGCCATTCGTCAGCGAGCTCCGCGAGTGGTCGCCCACGAATCGACCATCGGCGAGTATTGAGTTCGCACCGATGGCTGATGTTTTGCCAACACGCAGCGCCCTGGTAAGCAGGGTGCTGCCGTTCTCCTGTGTCGACGGGCCGGGCAACCGGCTGGTGCTGTTTCTGCAGGGTTGCAACTTTCGCTGCCCCGGCTGCCACAACCCGCACACCATAGGGCTGTGCGACGATTGCGGTGACTGCCTTGCGGTCTGCCCGAGCGGCGCCCTCACCTTGAGCGAAGGCAAGGTACAATGGCAGACGGCGCTCTGCACCGACTGCGACGCTTGTCTGGATGTCTGCCCGCGCAGTGCCAACCCCAAGACTGCCACCATGACGGTGGACGATGTGCTGGCCCTGCTGCGCCGCTATGGTCCATTGCTGAGCGGAATTACCGTCTCCGGCGGTGAGGCGACCACCCGGCTTCCTTTCGTGGCGGCTCTGTTTACCGCCATCAAGGCCGCGCCGGATCTGACCCATCTCACTTGCCTGCTCGACAGCAACGGTTCGCTGGCCGAAACCGGCTGGCAGCGGCTGCTGCCGGTGCTCGACGGCGCCATGATCGACCTCAAGGGGTGGCGTGACTCGGTGCATCACACTCTGACCGGCTATGGTCGCGAGCGGGTGCTGGGATCGCTGCAACTGCTGGCACGCCACGGCAAGCTGGCCGAGTTGCGGCTGCTCCATGTGCCGGGCAAGAGCGATTTTCTGGATGCGAATGGTGAGCTGGACGCGGATCTTGCCGCCTTCTTGCAGCAGCTTGGGCCTGTGCCCATTCGCCTCAACGGCTTTCGCCACCACGGGGTGCGGGGGGAGGCGATGCAATGGCCAGAGGCTAGCCAAACCGAGCTGGAACAGCTGGCCAGCCGTTTGCGTGCAGCGGGATTGGGGCTGGTCTCACTGCCTGCCTTGATGGGTTGAGTGGCTGCGTCATCCGGTGACCGTCATGGCGTTAGGTGTGGCATGGAAAGGCCGCAACTGTGATTTCTGTCTATTGGAGGGGGCGAGAACGGCGGCTAGAATAATGGCCATCTTCTTACCCCTCAATGACAGATAATCATGAGTGAAAGCAAGGCGTTATATCGAGTTCAGTTTATTTGCCACAGCGAGCGCTACGAAGTGTATGTGCGCGAAGTCAATCAGGGCCAGCTGTTCGGTTTTATCGAGATTGCCGATTTTGTCTGGGATAACCATACGGCGCTTATCGTCGATCCCAGTCACGAGAAGCTCAAGAGCGAATTTGCCGATGTGCGCCAGACCCTTATTCCCATGCATCAGGTGCTGCGCATCGATCAGGTGAAAAAGCAGGGGGCTGCCCGCATCACGGATCTGGGCAGCAACGTCGCCTCCTTCCCCAGCCCCATCTATACCAAACGTCCCTAATCCCTTATTGCCCTTGATGTTTCGCCGCGGTGAAACATCAATCTCTGCTCGTTGTCGTCCGGCTCAGGGCTCAATCAATTCGCGACCCAGTTGCAGGATCCGCTGGCGGAACCAGTGACGGGCCGAGCCATCACCGGCCGGGCCATACCAGACCAGACTGTGACTCACCTTGCCGTAATCGAACGGTGCCGGACGCATCACCAGATCCGGCTGACTGGCCATGCAGGCCGCCCAGCCACCGATGGCGGTGAGGATCAGATCGGTCTGGGGCAGCAGGGCCGCCGCGCTGGCAAAATCGGGCAGAGTGGCGCCAATCTGGCGACGCACCTGCTGCTGGGCCAGGCTCTGCTCGAAGAAGGGGTTGGCCAGCTCCTGATCCCGGATGGCGATATGGCGCCAGCTCAGGTAGGCATCGAGATCCCAGGGCTTGGCCAGCGCTGGGTGGTCTTTGCGCAGCAGGCAGACCAGTTTTTCTTCCCGCAGGGTCTCCCACACCAGCCCGGGCTGGCGCGGCAACGGCTGGCTCTGGTCATGGGGCAGGATCACGAAGTCGAGTTTGCCCGCTGTCAGCGCCTCCAGCCCCTGCTCATCCTTGTTCCAGATCTCCGGCACCATGCCCGGCACCTCCTGCATCAGCTGACCCAGAATGGGGCCCACCGGCCAGGTCATGACGCTCTCGCGCAATCCCAGCCGCAAGCTGCCCTGCCACTGCTGCGGGTTGAAGGCGTTCTGGCGAGTGAGGCCGTTCAGCTCCCCCAACAACCGGTGCAGGGTGGGAGCCAGTCGCTCGGCCATGGGGGTGAGCAACAGCTGGTTTCCCTGACGGTAGAGCAGTTGATCCCCCAGCAGATCCCGCAGTTGGTTGAGGGTCTTGCTGACGGTGGAAGGGGTGGTGCAGAGCCGCTCGGCGGTGCGGGTGACGCTCTGGTTGTCGAGCAGCAGGTGCAGGGTGACCAGATGGCGACCGCCCAATCTCGAGAGTGCGATCAGATCCATAACGACTCCACAAGCGAATGAAACAGACAAAAAGCCCCGCCAAAGCGGGGCTGATGCGGATTAGCCCTTGAGCACCGCCGCCATGGCGTCAGCTACGTAGTCGACGTTGCGGCTATTGAGGCCCGCCACGCACATGCGGCCGGAGCGTACCAGATAGACGGCGAACTCCTCGCGCAGGCGATCTACCTGCTCCGGGGTGAAGCCGGTGTAGCTGAACATGCCGCGCTGGTTGATGAAGTAGCTGAAATCGCGGCCCGGCACCTTGGCGCTCAGCACCTCGAACAGCTTCTGGCGCATCGCCTTGATGCGGGTGCGCATCTCGGTCACTTCATCGACCCACATGGCGTGCAGCTCGGGCTGGCTCATCACCGCCGCGGTGATCTGGCCACCGTGAGTGGGAGGGCTGGAGTAGTTGCGGCGTACGGTGGCCTTCATCTGGCCCAGCACCCGGCTCGCCTCTTCGGCATCTTTGCAGATGACCGACAGGCCACCGCAGCGCTCGCCGTAGAAGGAGAGGTTCTTGGAAAACGAGTTGCTGACAAAGAAGCTGACACCGGCGGCCACCATGGCGCGGATGGCGTAGGCGTCCTCTTCCAGTCCATCACCGAAGCCCTGATAGGCGATGTCCATAAAGGGGATCAGGTTCTTCTCGACCACCAGCGCGATCACCCGATCCCACTGGGCACAGGAGAGATCCACCCCGGTCGGGTTGTGGCAGCAGGGGTGCAGCAGCACGATGCTCTTGGCCGGCAGGCTGCTCAGGCAGTCGATCATCGCATCAAACTGCACGCCGCCAGTGGCAGCATCGTAGTAGGGGTAGTCATGCACCTTGATGCCGGCCCCCTCGAACATCGCCTTGTGGTTGTCCCAAGTGGGATTGCTGACCCACACCTCGGAGGTCGGGAAGTAGCGCTTGAGCAGATCTGCGCCGATCTTCAGGGCGCCCGAGCCGCCGATGGTCTGGATGGTGGCGATACGTCCCGCCTTGACCGCTTCATGGTCGGCACCGAACAGCAGGTGCTGCACCGCAGTGCGGTAGTTGGCGGCGCCTTCCATCGGCTGGTAGGGGCGCGGGGCCGGGGCGGCGGCGCGCTGGGCTTCGGCCTGCTGCACCGACGGCAACAGCGGAATGCGGCCCTGCTCGTCGTAATAGAGGCCGATCCCCAGGTTCACCTTCTGCTCGCGGGTGTCTTTGTGGAAGGTCTCGACCAAAGTCAGGATGGGGTCGCCAGCATAGGCATCGACGTGTTCAAACATGGGGGATCCTTGAAATTGACTGTCCAGTAAAACCGGCGGTCAGCCGGGCTGGACATCATGGCGCAAAGCTGGCGGTGGCTCAAGCCCGACGCTGGTCGAGCCTGAAGGGATGTCGCCGCGATCCTGCTTACTTCAAATAGGATCGCAGGACGCTGACCACCTGATCCAGATCCTCCAGCCGCTCGGCCGGGGTGGCATCGGCGGCGCCGAGATGCTCGCGCATATGTCCCTCCAGCACCTCCAGCATCAGGCCGTTGACGGCTCCGCGGATGGCGGCGATCTGCTGCAAAATGGCGGCGCAGTCGCTCTCCTGCTCCAGCGCGCTCTCCAGCGCACCGGCCTGTCCCTTGATGCGGCGCACCCGTGCCAGCAGCTTTTTTTTGTCGTGAATGGTGTGGGACATGACGGATCCTCTCGATCAATAAAACTATACTGGGGTATAGTATATTGCATCATCGCTCTCAGGAGAAATCCATGTCATCCCTCGCTCAATCACACTGTCATCAACCCGTCATCCACGAGGGCAATCCGCTGGCCGAACAGAAGACCCGCTGGGCCGTATTGTTGACCGTCATCATGATGATGGCGGAGATTGGCGGCGGCTGGTTCTACAACTCCATGGCGCTGTTGGCGGATGGCTGGCACATGAGCTCCCACGCACTGGCGCTCGGTCTCTCTGTGCTGGCCTACCGCGCCGCCCGCCATTTCGCCAGCGACCACAGATTCAGCTTCGGCACCTGGAAGATCGAGGTGCTGGGTGGCTTCACCAGCGCCCTGTTGCTGGTAGGAGTGGCCGGGTTGATGCTGTTCGAGTCGGTGTTCCGGCTGCTCGATCCCAGCCCGATCCACTATCAACAGGCGATCGCCATCGCGCTGGTGGGGCTGCTGGTGAATCTCGCCTGTGCCTGGCTGCTCAAGGATGATCACGGCCACCATCACCATGGGCATGACCACCATCATGAGCATCACGGCCACGACCATCATCATGACCATGACGATCACCACGGCCATCAGGATCTCAACCTGCGCGCCGCCTATATCCACGTGCTGGCGGATGCGGCCACTTCCGTGCTGGCGATTCTGGCGCTGACTGGGGGTATGTTGTGGGGGGCCGACTGGCTGGATCCGCTGATGGGCATAGTGGGTGCAGGGCTGGTTGCTGTATGGGCTTGGGGCCTGTTGCGCGACTCCGGTCGGGTGCTGCTGGATGCCGAGATGGATACCCCGCTGGTGGCGGAGATCCGCGAGGTCATTGCCGAACTGCCGGGCACTGATATTCGCGATCTGCATGTCTGGCGGGTAGGGCAGCAGCAGTATGCCTGCGTGCTCTCTTTGCTGATGGTCAATCCGCTACCGGCGCAGCAGATCCGCGAACGGTTGGCGATCCATGAAGAGCTGGTGCATGTGACCATCGAAATCGCCAGCGAACAGGATAAATAACGGGGGCCCTTGGCCCCCTTGGTTTCAGTGCCGTTGGCACTCTGATGTCAGTGCGGCTGCCCGGTGATTTCATCCTGGGGCTTGTGTTGCCACACAGCGCCGAGCAGCAGCTTGAGCAGTAGTCCGGGCGGGTTGTCCAGCAGCTTGCCGGACTCCAGCAGCAGCTGACCATCTGCGCGAAACCCGAGGCTGGCATCTATGGTGCCATCCTCCGAGACCACCTGGATCAGGCCATTGAGGGCGGATCGCTCACCGGGCTGACAGCGCAGCCGCAGTTCGCGGGGTTCCCCCAGCAGGGTGAAGGCGCGGCTCAGCGGGGGCGAGTCTTCATAATCGGGCCAGTTGAAGAAGTGATACTGCTCGGCCAGGGTGCCAGCCTGCTGGCAAAACTGGTCGAACAGCTGCCCGATCGCCTGATACTCCTGATCGAGTCGTCTTGCCTGTTCTTCAATCCGTTTCATTGTTTACTCCTTGTCTATCCACTTGATCAGACATTGCTTTTCTGACCCCGTGACTGCCGTTTTCCAGATATGAGGCCAAATGGCCGCGAGGTCTGTGAGCCGGATCGAAATTTCAGTCTGAAAACGTTATCTTGTTGAAACTGGATGGTTTTTTTGCCTTTCCGCTCACATTTGAATCGATTTCCGCTGATTAATATGGCACCGCCTGGCAATGACCGGGTGCTCGACTATCGAGACTAACTACAGCGGGAATTATAAAAATATGGATATGAAAAAGACCAAAGTGGCGCTGGTAACAGCCTCACTGCTCGCGCTTTTGTCTGGCTGTAATGACAACAGCTCTGATGCCTCCGGTGTGAACCCCGTCCCCCCTACACCGCCTACACCTGAAGTCACCGATGGGCCTGTCGCTCGTCTGCCCAAGATGGATCCCCCGAAAGAGTTGCTGGTTGCCGGCGAAAATCAGGTGGTCATTGCGCTGGTGGATACCCAGTCGGCAGCCAAAGGGGCCAAGGCACCGTTTGACAGCCACAGCCTGCACCTTTGGAACAACGATGCCTGTAACGCTACCTCTGATAGCGGCCTGAATACCGGGTGGGATGACAAGAGCAAGACTCCTGCCACTGCCGACAGCTTTGGTCCGGCCTGGGTCGTGCCGCTCAAAAATGTGGAAGGGTGCATCAACTTTATCGCTCGCAACGGCGATCTGGCCAACCTGACCGGCAGCGATATGAAGGTGAGCTTCAGTGAGCATCCGGATCGCACCGTGGCTATCGTCGCGGGCAAGAAAGATCTGTTTGGCAGCCGTGCCGAAGCCTTTACCGCCGCCTTTGGCGTGGCGGGGGCCAGCGCTCATCTTATCGATGGCAATACCCTGATTTGGCAAGGGGGCAAGGACAAGCCCCACGTTCGCCTCTATTACACCGACTCGGGCACCATCAAGGCTAATGCCGATGGGGTGTTCGATTTCCCCTATATCAGCCTGACCGCGACCAGCCTCACTGCCGAGCAGCAGGCCAAATATCCGCATCTCAAGGATGCCGCCGCCTTTGCCCTGCCTGCCGGTAAAGATCTCAAGCCCCTGCTCAAGGGGGAACTGGTGGCTATCGGCACCGATGCCGACGGTATCCTGCAAGGAGCGACCCTAGTGCAGAGCGCCGACGCCCTCGATGCGCTCTATGCCCCAGAGGCGACCAAGCTGAGCTATGGCGCCGTGGTAGAGGGCAACCGGGTGACCTTCCGCCTCTGGGCGCCGACCGCCAAGTCGGTCAAGCTGGCCCTCTACAACGCCAGCCACCAGAAGAGTGGTGAAGTGGCGATGACCTTCGACAGCGCCAGCGGCAGCTGGAGCTACGAGGGGAGCAGCGAGCTGATCGGTCAGTTCTACCGCTACGACATGGAGGTTTACCATCCGCTGAGCCGCAAGGTTGAGCACTATGAGGTGACCGATCCCTACTCCTTGAGCCTGGCGATGAACTCCGAGTTCAGTCAGGTAGTGGATCTCGACGATCCGGCCCTGAAACCGGAAGGATGGGACAGTCTCAAGGCGCCCCACAGCCAGCAGAACCCCGCCGATATCACCATCTATGAGGCCCATGTTCGCGACCTGACCGGGAACGATGCCTCCACCGATGAAGAGAAGCGCGGCAAATTTGTCGGTCTGACCCAGCCCGACTCTGTACCGGTCAACCATCTGAAAGCGCTGGCAAAAAGCGGCGTCAGCCACCTGCACCTGCTGCCGGTGTTCGATATCGCCACCGTCAACGAGGATCCGGCCAAGGTGGCCAATCTCGGCGATGACTTCAGCAAGCTCTGTCAGGTCAATCCGGATGTGAAAACCTCGAAGTTTGGCAGCTACTGCGGTGGCGGTCAGACCGTGGGGGATGTGCTGGCCGACCTGCAAGGGGGCGACAGCAAGGATAATCCGCAGGTGCAGGAGCTTTCCGGTTACCTGCGCGGCGTCGACTCCTTCAACTGGGGTTATGATCCCTACCACTACACCACGCCGGAAGGCTCCTACGCCACCAACGCCGAGGGCACCAAACGTATTCTGGAGTTCCGAGAGATGGTCAAGGCCATCAAGCAGAACATCGGCATGAACGTGGTGATGGACGTGGTCTACAACCACACCAACGAATCCGGGCTCGGCCCCAAGTCGGTGCTCGACAAGATAGTGCCCTGGTACTATCAGCGCCTCAATCCGGAGACCGGCTCGGTGGAGAACTCCACCTGCTGCTCCAACACGGCGCCGGAACATGCCATGTTCGCCAAACTGATGGATGACTCCTTGGTCACCTGGGCGCGCGACTACAAGATCGACGCCTTCCGCTTCGACCTGATGGGCCACCATCCGAAAGATCAGATGGTGCAGGCGCTGGCCGCGGTGAAGAAGGTCAATCCCGAGATGTACTTCTACGGCGAGGGGTGGAACTTCGGCGAAGTGCAGGATGACAAGCGTTTCGTGCAGGCGACCCAGAAGCATCTGGGCGGTACCGGTATCGGCTCCTTCTCGGACCGCTTGCGCGATGCGGTGCGCGGCGGCAGTCCGTTCGACGGCGGCGATACCATTCGCAAGACCCAGGGCTTTGGCAACGGTGCTTTCGTCGATCCTAACGAAATGAGCAAGGTGGATCTGGCTACGGCCTTGCACCAGTCCGATCTGGTGCGGCTCGGCATGGCGGGCAACCTCAAGGAGTTCGTGCTGACCGACAAGGATGGCATGCCAAAGAAAGGCGCCGAGATCGACTACAACGGTCAGAGCGCCGGTTATGCCCAGGATCCGGTGGAAGTGCAGAACTATGTCGACAAGCACGACAACCAGACTCTGTTCGACAACCTGATCTACAAGGCGCCTGCCGGAGCCGATCTGGTGCGGATGCAGGGGGTCTCGCTGGCGACTGCCATGCTGGGTCAGGGCATTCCCTTCACCCACGCCGGTGTCGAGCTGCTGCGTTCCAAATCCATGGAGCGGGACAGCTATGACTCGGGCGACTGGTACAACAAGGTCGACTACACCCTGGGCGACAACAACTTCGACAAGGGGTTGCCGCGCAAGGACAAGGATGGCGACAACTATCCGCTGATCGAGCAGGTGCTTGGCAAGCATGCCAAGCCGGGCTCGGCCGAGATGGCGCAGATGGTGAGCTTCTATCAGGAGTTGGCGGAGCTGCGCAACTCTTCCCGTCTGCTGCGTCTGGGCAGCGGTGCCGAGGTGATCAAGCGGGTCGACTTCCGCAATACCGGCCCGGATCAGGTGCCCGGCCTTATCGTCATGACGGTGGATGATGGCGTCAGTGCCGGGACGGATCTGGATCCGGCCATCGACGGTCTGGTGGTGATGATCAACGCCAGCAACCAGAGCCAGAGCATCGGCGACTTCCGTGACGGCAACGATCAGCCCATCGATCTGAGCGGTATGGTGCTTAGCAGCAAGCATCGCGCAGTCGACAGCATCGCCAGCGGCGCCGCCTATGATAATGGCCAGCTGACGCTGGGGGCCTGGTCTGCCGCCGTGTTCGTCAAGCCGCAGAATGGCGCCCAGGGCGCGGGCCTGCCGGTCAGCAAGAAGACCGACCTGAGCACCCTGCCACCGTTTGGCAACACCGATGTTTATCTGAAGGGGTTCCTCAATGAGTGGGGCAACACCAACCAGATGACCTTCAGCGGCAACTTTATGTACGAGTTCACTACCGAGGTGAGCACCGACAAGCTGGGTACCACCAACGTCAAGATCGCTGACGCCAGTTGGGGGCCGGTCAACTACGGCAGCTGCAACGCTGGTGACAAGCTGGTGGTTGGCACTCCGCTGACCCTTTGCAAGGGGGGAGAAACCGGCAATATCGGTGTCGATCTGGCCAAGGCAGGCAGCTACAAGTTTGTCTTTACCGCCATGAACAAGGACAAACCGACCCTGAGCGTCAGCTTCACCGAGCCGGTGCAGAGCTGCAAGGTGCTGGATACGGTGGCGGGCAATCCGCTCGGCTACAACCTGTTCGTCAAGGGTGAGCTCTCCGGCTGGGGAGCCCAACCTCAGTACCAGCTGAGCTACAAGGGGATGGACGGCGATCTCGCCATCTATCAGGCGGCGTTCAACTACGCCGGCAGCACCGAGTTCAAGGTGGCCAACGAGGACTGGAGCAAGGAGTACCTGCTCAACGGTGGCGGCGCGGTGAACGCTGAAACCGGCTATTCGTTCGCCTTCTCCAAGGGGGGCAGTGCCAATAACAGCATCACCCTGCCGCAGGGGCTGTGGAGTGTGCTGGTGAAGGTTGACCCGGCTGGCGTCAAAGCGGGTACTGCCGTCATTCAGGAGTGCAGCGTCAAGTAAGCAAGCCATTGAGTCTGGGGGATGGCTCGGCGTCCCCGGGTTGAATTCCACCTCGCCAAGGGTGGGATAACTCCGAGAGAGTAAGCAAAGCGCGACTGCCGACCGGCAGACGCGCTTTTTCTTTGCAGGTGTCAGGAGGGGAGGCAGAGAAAAGCCGTCCCGGTTGGGGACGGCTTGTGACCAGGATGCTATCGGCTGGCTTAACGCTTGCGCAGCAGCCGCAAGGCGTTGGCGGTCACCAGCGCGGTGGCGCCGGTATCGGCCAGCACCGCAATCCACAGGCCGGTGATGCCGAGCAGGCTGGTGACCAGGAAGATGGCCTTCAGCCCCAGTGCCAGCGCGATATTCTGGTGAATATTGGCCAGTGCCGCCCGCGACAACCGGATCATCGCGGCAATACCGCCGAGCTGGTTGTGGGTCAGCGCCGCATCTGCGGTCTCCAGCGCCACATCGGTGCCGCCTCCCATGGCGATGCCGATACTGGCCCGCTTCATGGCGGGGGCATCGTTGATACCATCGCCGATCATGGCAACCTTCCGAGTGCTGGCCAGCTTGGCGATCTCTTCTACCTTGTTTTCCGGCAGCAGACCGGCACGCCAGCCCATGCCCAGCTCGGTGGCGATCGCCTCGGCGGCACGGGGGTTATCCCCGGTTAACATGATGCTGTTGAGCCCGAGTCGGTTGAGCTCTTGCAGCGCGGCTGCCGCCTCCGGCCGGATCTGATCCCGCAGCGCCAGCAGGGCAACCGGCAACGCCTGAGCATCGCTGCTCTGGCAGAGCACCACAACGGTCTTGCCCTGCCGCTCCAGCGAAGCAATCCGGGTTTGCTGTTCCATATTCAGGGCCGCCACCCGGCTCGGTGCCAGCAGTTGCCACAGTTCACCGTTGACGCGTCCCTCAACCCCCATGCCCGGCAGTGCGCGCAGGTCGCGGGCCTCCGCCAGCGTCAATCCCTGTTCGGTCGCGTTGGCGACCACGGCGCGGGCCAGTGGGTGGTGGGAGCCCTGCTCGATGGCAGCCGCCAGTGCCAGCAGTTCGGTTTCCGGCTGGCCATTAAGGCTGACCAGCTCGGTCAGCTGCGGCTTGCCCAGGGTCAGGGTGCCAGTCTTGTCAAAGGCGACGGTGTCGATATGGGCCAGTCGCTCCAGCGCAGCACCACCCTTGATCAGTGCCCCCTGACGGGTGGCCGCGGCCAGCGCCGAGGTAACCGCTGCCGGGGTGGAGATGACCAGCGCGCAGGGGCAGCCGATGAGCAGCAGCGCCAGCCCGCGATAGATCCACTCGTCCCAGCTCTGGCCGAAGGCAAGGGGCGGCACCAGCACCACCAGCAGGGCGACCAGCATCATGGCCGGGGTGTACCAGCGGCTGAAGCGGTCGATAAAGCGCTCGATGGGCGCGCGCTGGCTTTCGGCCTCCTCGATGAGGTGCAGAATGCGGTCGATGGCGTTGTTGCCGGGCTCGGAGACGACTTCAAGGCGCAGCACTCGATCTGCAGCCAGACTGCCGGCCGGCACCTTGTCACCCTGACGGCGTTCCACCGGAATAGACTCACCGGTCAGGGCGCTCTCGTCAAACGCACCAAGCTCATCGAGCAGGCGGGCATCGGCCGGGAGGCGCGCACCCGGAGCGATTTCGATAATGTTGCCGGGACGTAGCTCATCGGCGCCGACCTCTTCGCGCACCTCGCCCTCGGCAGTGGTACGGATCCGCAGCGCCTTGTCAGGCACCAGCGCCATCAGCGCGGTCACTCCGGCCCGGGCGCGTCCGGCGGCGTAGGCCTCCAGATGTTCACCCAGCATAAAGAGCAGCAGCACCATGGCCGCTTCCGCGGTTTCGCCGAGGAACAGGGCCCCCACGGCAGCGACCGTCATCAGGGTCTCGATGGCGAAGGGAGAGCCGCTTTTGGTCAGCGCCCACGCTTTGCGGGAGATGGGCCACAGCCCCCACAGGGTTGCCAAGGTAAAGAGTGGCTGACCGAGCTCTTTCGGCAGCAGGGCGGCGACCAGCATCAGGCCGGCCAGTGACAGGGGCTGCCAATATTTGCCCAACAAGTTACCGAATAGATTGCCTTGCAGGGGCTGTTGTGAAGCTTGCTTGCGGCCAGCGGCCTGCTTGTCAGCGCTTTCCCCCTTGAGCTGGAAACCTGCGGCCAGCACGGCGGCGGTGACGGGATCGGGGGAGAGGCCGGGTGCCAGATCCACCACCAGCTTCTCGGTGGCAAACAGCACGCGCGCCTGCTGCACGCCGCTCACCCGGCTGACGGCGGTCTCGATCTTGCGGGCGCAGCTGGGGCAATCCATTCCCATCACCTGCCAGCTATGGCGGCTGTTGCCTTGCTCCGGCGCAACCAGCGGGTCGGCAGGGGGCATATCGTGCTCATGCTCATGCTCATGCTTATGATCGTGAGCTGGCGATAAGGGGGCGCTGCAGCACGCTTGATCGTGACAGCTTCCTCGGGGAGGCTCTTCATCCCCGGGGGATTCATTGCCGTCACGGGATGCGTGCTCATGAGGCGTCGGGGTTGAACAGCAACTGACGGGCGTGGTGTTGTCGCAGCAGTGGCTATCGTGGTGATGCTCACTCTGGCCGGGGGCCGCCTTGCTGACGGCCTTGATGGGGGCGGCGTGCTGATGATTGCAGCAGGATTTGCTCATGATGAGTCCCTCTTGATGGATCCCGCCCCTGCGAGATCCCTGATTACCGAGAAGGAGTCTAAACCTTGGTGTTAAGTCCAAGGTCAACCCCTTTATATCCCTTGTCTTCGCGGGTGTTTGTCTGGTCCCGCCGCCCCTATACTGATCACCCGGATTTTTACTACACCAATAAAGGACATAACACATGAGCAACTCAGTCACTCTGCAAGGCAACCCGGTTTCCGTCGCTGGTCACTTCCCGGTCGTCGGTGAGCAAGCCAAGCCCTTCTCCCTGGTGGCCAAGGATCTTTCCGACGTGACCCTGGCAAGCTTTGCCGGTCAGCGCAAAATCCTGAATATTTTCCCGAGCGTCGATACCCCGACCTGCGCGACCTCTGTGCGCAAGTTCAACGAGCAGGCCAGCGCGCTGGAGAACACAGTTGTGCTGTGCATCTCCGCCGATCTGCCGTTCGCCCAGTCCCGCTTCTGCGGCGCCGAAGGTCTGGACAAGGTAGTGACTCTCTCCACCCTGCGCGGTGCGGCCTTCATGGAAGATTACGGCGTTGCCTTCTCTTCCGGCCCGCTGGTCGGTCTGACCGCTCGCGCCATCGTGGTGCTGGATGGTGACAACAAGGTGCTGCACAGCGAGCTGGTCGCCGAAGTGGCCGACGAGCCGAACTACGCTGCGGCGCTGGCCGTGCTGTAAGGCTGCAAGCCATAAAAAATCCCGCTTCGGCGGGATTTTTTATGCGGGAATTGTCCGTTCAGGGCGTAGCGGGCGGGGTGGTCGCCGGTTCAGCCTTGGCGGTTGGGGAGGGTTGCCACTCCACATAGGGGCGGTGGATCTTCTCGTAGATCTCGGCCAGTTTGCCGGTTGCAGCCAGCTGATCGATGGCTTGCCGGAGAAATTCGTCCATCTCATCACCTGCAGCCCCTTTCTGGATGATGAAGACATCCTCGAAATCTCCGAAAAATTCTCGCCTGATATTGGTCAGCCCCAGCTGCTTGAGCATCAGGTCGGCCTCCTCTTGTGCCCAGACAAAGGCGTCGATACGGCCGCGTGAGAGCTTGCGCAGTGACTGCTCGATACTCATCGAGCGCTGCACCGGGAAGGGCATATAGTCGGGAACGGCTTCAATCAGCAGGTCCCGTTTGGTGGGCACTATGCCATAGGCCATATCCGTGGTGACCGGATAGGCGGTATTGCTGTAAATCACATGGGCAACCTTGCCAAAACTGCGGGTGCTGAAGCGATAAGCCAGCATATCGATATCCTTGAGGTTGCGGATGGCGGGCAGCCCCAGGTCAGCCTTGCCGGAGATCACCCCAGCCATGGCACGGGCGATGGGGTAGATGGTGATCTTGATGGTCACATCGGGGTAGAGGTCATCGATGGCGTGTACCAGGTCGACAAAGGGGCCTGTCTTGTCGGCATTGATCAGCCCCGGCAGCTCGCCAAGGTGGGCATTGAGGATGCGCACCGGTTTAGGCGGCTCGGGGGCGGCGTCGTTCTCCGGAGTCTGCGACAGGCCGAGAGTCGCGCTGCCGAGCAGGGTGACCACGAGCAGCAGAAGGGGGATGTGTCTGGTCATGGCGTGTCTCTCTTGGTGATGGGTCAGCTAAAGTGTAGTCAGCCGGTCGCCAGCCCCCCTCGGTCAGGCCATCATGGATAGGGTTTTACTTCTCGGCCCCCGCTCACTAGACTTCGCCTCCCACTTCTTTGTTGACGTAGCGCCATGACCTTTAGCGAACTTGCCCTTCATCCCGACTTGCTTGCCTCTTTGCCCGTCACCTTGCAGACGCCGACCCGCATCCAGCAGCTTGCCATTCCGGCTGCACTGGCGGGGCAAGATCTGCTGGCACTGGCCCAGACCGGTAGCGGCAAGACGCTGGCGTTTGGCTTGCCGCTGCTGCAACGGCTGGATCCCGCCTCCAGTCAGGTGCAGGGTCTGGTGCTGGTGCCGACCCGCGAGCTGGCGATTCAGGTCACTGCCGCGCTAAAAGAGGGTGCCGAGGCGCTGGGGCTGCGCATCGTGACGTTGTGTGGGGGCGTAGCGCAGGAACGGCAACAGGCCGAGCTGGCGCTGGGGCCACAGCTGCTGGTGGCCACGCCGGGGCGGTTGCGGGATCTGCTGACCCAACAGGTGCTGGGGCTGGATGGTTTGCAACTCTTGGTGCTGGATGAGGCGGATCGCCTGCTGGAGATGGGCTTTGCTCCCGACATCAAGGCGCTGCTCGGCTTTATTCCGGCGGATCGCCAGACCCTGCTCTTCTCCGCCACCTTGCCTGCCGAGCTGGAGACGCTGGCCAACGGCTTGCTGCGCGAGCCAACCCGTATCGAGGCCAACCCCCTTAACAGCGTGGTAAACGAGATCGAAGAGCGGCTCTATCTGGTCAACAAGAGCAGCAAGGTCCCGGCGCTCATCAGCCTGCTCAAGGAGCAGGCGTGGCCGCAGGTGCTGGTCTTTATCAGTGCGCGGGATGATGCCGACGGGGTTGCCAGAAAGCTGGCCAAGGCGGGCATTGCGGTGGCCGCCCTTCATGGCGAGAAGGAGCAGGCGGTGCGCGAGCAGGCGCTCGGCGATTTCAAAGAGGGCAAAATTCGGGTGCTGGTGGCCACCGACCTGATGGCGCGCGGCATCCATGTGGAGGCGCTGCCGGTGGTGATCAATTTGGACTTGCCCGCCAGCGCCCCCGTCTATGTACACCGCATCGGTCGTACCGCCCGGGCTGGCCGCGAGGGGCTGGCCATCTCGCTGGTCTGTCATGGCGAGAGTGACATGCTGCAAGCCATTCGCACCCTGACCGGCCGCGAGCTACCGTTGGGCGATCTGGCTGGATTCCCGGTTACCGACCAGCCTGCCAGCGGGGAGGGCAAGCGCCCCCCGCGTGACAAGCAGGCCAATCGCCGTACTCAGGCCAAGCGCAGCGTCAAGCAGTTCAAGGGCAAGCGCTGACCTCAGGGTGTGCCTTGCTCCCGCGCGAAAAAGTCACGACGCCACTGGCTCAACACCTCCTCCTTGTGTTGTTGCCACAGGGCAGGATCCATCTGCTGTTGGCTGGCCGCCAGTTGCTGCTCCAGCTCGGCCAGCTCTCGCTGGTAGCGACTGCGTTGATCGAGCTGTTGCTGGCGCGCCCCGGCAAACGCCAGCGTGGCTTCGGCCTTCTCTGCGGGCAGGAAGTGATGGGCCAGGGTGGCCAGCTCCTCATCTCCCCAAAGCTGACGAGCTTGCTGCAGGCGGGCATCCGGGTTGAACAGATCCACCGCCAGATCCGGATGATCCGCCGCCCACCGATCCTGCAAGCGGGTGAGGGTGTCCAGCCGCTCGGCCAGCGGCAACTGCTCGCTCTCCTGCGCCAACTGATCCAGCGCCAGGGCATAGCGTCCCTGTAGCCGGATCAGACTCTCACCCTCGCTAAGCCACCCGGCCTCTGTTGCTTCCAGATTGCTCACACGCTGCGCCAGCGGCAACTCGCTGTCGCTGATCTCGCTGGCAAGCTGGTTGATCAGTTCATCCGGCATCGCCTGCCAGCTGCTGGGCACTTCTTTGCTTTTGCCATCCATCCCCTCGGCGTTTGGCATTCGGGGAGGCGGGCTCCCCGGTTCTGCTGGCAACTGCACATCGGCCGGAGAAGGCGCCTCCGACCGTTCTGGCGATATTGAAGACGGCTCTTCCTGCCAGCCCAGATTCACCAGTAAAAGGGTCAGGATAGCCAGCGCCAGTATCCCGTAACGGCGAGTCATCGGCTGATCTCTCCCTTGACCGGGAAGTGGTCTGAGAGGTTGCTGGCGGGCCAGAGGCTGCCATCGCTGCTGCGCGGGATCCAGACCGTGTTGAGGTTGTGGCTGGCGTTGCCGTACTCCCGACTCACTACCAGATAGTCCAGATACTCGACGTTGGCGCCACCGGAGAGTGGGCCACCGGCATAGGGGTTGATCCTGGGATCGAAGGTGGCTTCGGTATAGCCGCCATAGGCGGGTTCATGGGCGTTCAGATTGGCCAGCATATTAGCGTAGTCATCGGCAAACTTGCGTTTGTTGACGTTGAAGTCACCGCCGTAGATGACGGTGTCCGTGGCAGGGATCTTGAGGCTGGCTGCCAGAGAGCGGATCTGACCGAACTGGATCTGGCGCAGCTTGCGGGCCTCGTCGGTGTCGAAGCTGGCGGTGTGGGTGGCGAACAGGTGCCACGCCTTGCCCCCTTTGATCACCTCGGCGTACATCACCCCCTTGTCGGCGAAGCAGTCGGTGCCGGTGCATTGGGGATAGACCAGTTGGGCCTCCCGCACTATGGGATAGCGGCTGACGATCACCACGCCGCCGTCGTGGACGTTGATCCCGGGCTTGTCGAGTACCTTGGTCTGGTAGGGGTACTCTTTCGCCAGCGCCTGTAAAAAACCCTCGCGGCGGCCATCGAATACCTCTTGCAGCAGCAGGGCGTCATAACCCTTGAGATAATCAGGCAGCAAGGTCAACCGCTCGCCGATGCTGGAGGCGATCACCGGCAGCGCCCAGACGTTGTAGCTGGCTACTTTCAACCGGTTTTCTGCGGGGTCGGGCTGCTCCAAGGATTTGGCGGGGGTCAGCATATAGTGCAGATCGTCGTAGCGGCCGGTGAACTTGGCGGCAAAGGCCAGCTCTTGTGGCCCGGCAACGCGATGGATCGCTCGATCGTTTTGCCAACCGGATGCGCCGGTCGGCGTCTCGCCACCGTGCTGCAAGGTGGTGTTCCACCAGGTTCCCTCCATCAGCTGATTGAGCCGATAGACGTCGCCACCCGCTGTGGTCACGCGGGTTTCGAACAGATAGCTCTTGCCCGCTTTTACCCCCTCATAGCGATTGAAGCTGAGTACCATGGCGCTCTCCCACGGGCCCAGCTCGGTGCGGTGCTGGCTCCACTGACTGCCGGGTTGCAGCTGGCCGCTGCCGCTTTGGCGGATGTCGATCTGGAGCGGTTCAGGACTGTTGTTGGTGAGGTAGACATCGGTATCGGCCAGTGCCAGTTGCGGGAACTGGCTGACCAGCAGCAGGGCGGCATAACTGAGGGTTTTCTGCATCACAGGATCCTTTTGGTTGCAGGGCAATGGAAAGTGACTGTTATGGCGAATGCAGAGGTCAGTTTGTTTACATTTTGGTTACAAGTAAATGAATTGGTTTTGTTTGGAGCTTTGTGGAGGTGTAAAGCGAGCGAGGCAGCAGGCTTAAAGAGAGAGGGGGGAGGTGCGAAGGAAGGCGCCCGTGTCGGGCGCCTTCACTTCAGGAGTTAGCGGTGGGCCAGCGGGTAGGTGAAGAGCGCCAGATGGGAGAAGTTGAAGGCGAAGTGGATCAGGATGGCCACGGAGAGTCGCCCGCTGAGCTGGAATGCCAGGCCATAGCAGCAGCCTGCCAGAGTCGCAAACAGCGCTAGCAGGGGGCCACCGGGCAGGTGGATGGCTCCGAACAGTAGCGCAGCCACGACGATGCCAATCCAGGGGCGGTAACGTTCGGTCAGCCCCTGCTGGATCGCGCCGCGAAACAGCGCCTCTTCCGCCACGCAGGTGAACAGCAGATTGTTGAGTGCAAACAGCCACCACCAGTGGGGCAGACCCACTTCCGGTTTCAGTGCCCCCAACTGCCAGGCGATGACCAGCAGGGCACCCAGCGGCAGCAGCAACAGGGCCAGCGGGCGCCAGCGGATTGCGCCCCCCTTGCCCAGCAGCATCGGGCAGGCCAGCAGCAAGCCAAAGAGCAGCAGCGGCTTGTCGAGGTTCAGATACATGTTGAACGGCACGCTGGCGGGGCCTGCCAGCGCCTGATCCAGCACCTTGAGATTGTTGAAGCCGGGGATCAGGTGCAGGGTCAGCGCAATCGCCCAGAGGATCAGCACCACTCTGGCCGCCATCGCCCAGCGGGCGGGGAGGGTTGGCGTACGCCATGCCAACAGTAATCCTGCGACCGAGACCAGCAGGGCGGGTAGTGTCATTCGGTCAAGCCACAGTGCCAGCAGCAGGGAGAGTCCCAGCAGGGCAAAGGCGGGAAGACGTTGGCGGAAGAGGGCAAGCAGCACGGCCAGCGCCAGCGCGCCCCAGATAAATGAGTCGGGGAGGGGTAACATTGGATCTCCTTGATCGAGGCAGGCGGCAACCTTAACAAGTGGGCGTCAGCAGGACAACCGCGCAGGAGGTGGTCGGATCCCTTCTCTATACTCATCAACAGGGTAAAGGGAGAGCAGCTGATGAAGCACTGTCTGTGGTTGTTGTGTTGTTGGTGTGTCTGGCTGCAGGCCGCGCCCTTGCTGCTGGTGACCGGTGAGTTCACCCCCTATACCGGCAAAGCACTGCCTGAAGGCGGCGAGAGCACCCGGCTGGTGACGACCCTGCTGCAAGAGGCCGGGTATCGAGAGCTCCAGGTCGACTACCTGCCCTGGCCCCGCGGCTATCAGTTGACCCGCAATGGGTTGGTCGCGGCCACCTTCCCCTACGCCTGGACTGCCGAGCGGGCCAAGCTCTTCCACTACAGCGCTCCCATTCATATAGATCGCCTCTCCTGGTTCACCTATCGGGGGAGTGAGGCCATTCAGGCTGGCCGTTGGCAAGGGCTGCGTGTCTGCATTCCGCTGGGGTGGAGCACCAGCCATGCCGACGGGGTGATCAAGCGTTTCGGGCTGGATCTGCAGCGCCCCAAGACCCTGGCACAATGTCTGCAACTGCTGGATCGCAAACGGATCGATCTGCTGCCGATGAACGAGACGGTGACCCGGGATGCCAGCCGTCAGCTGTTTGGCGACCCCTGCCATCTGCAGGCATTGCCCCACTTTCGTCAGAGCGACACTTTTTATCTGATCATTTCACGGCAGTACCCGGAGGCCGCCAGCCTGCTTGAGCGCTTCAATCATGCCCTAGCTGCCGCCCGTGCCGATGGTCGCTATGACCAACTGGTCTCCCGAGCCGGAAAGGGGATCGATTGCCGTTGAGAGTACCTGGGCGGCAAACAAAAAGCCGGAGCAGTGGCTCCGGCTTTCTTTATACCTTCAGGGGCGATTAGCGGCCTGATTCTGCGATCACGCGTGCGATGATATCGGCGCGCTTGCCGGCTTCCAGTTCGCCCAGGGCGATCAGGCCAGCCTTGAAGATGACGTTCTTCGGCAGGCTGACGTCGTCCAGTGTGGCGATCGCTTCAACGTGCATGCCGTTCAGACGACTGGCATCGCGCGGGCTCAGGTTGACCTGAGTGTTCATCACCTGCTTGCCTTTCTTCTTGGCTGGTGCAGCTGCTTTCTTGGTAGATTCCTGTTCTTCGTCTTCCGGCAGTTCGTCATCAAAATCGTAAATAGACATAGTCAATCCTGTTGAGTTAGGCAAAAGGGCACGTTTGCCCGACATAGTAATCCGACATTGGGTCAATCAGCCCATATCCTCGTTACGGATAAAGGCGCGCCAGGAGCCGAGCACCTGGGCAAAATCTTCCAGCCCGCACATGGCCAGCTGTTCATCATCGTAGTAGGCGAGATCGTCAAGATCCTCACCCAGCTCGATATTGAGGGCGTTGGCTTTCACCTCCGCCTCTTCATGGGTCAGCAGCAGGGAGTAGTCACCGCCGTTGAGCCGGTATTCGACTCGGGTGCGGTTGGAGAGCTGATCAATGATGGAGAAGAGCTCGTCGAGCTTCTCCTCATCCTTGCCAACCTCGTCGATCAGCCACTGACCGATGGCTTCATGGCCCATGGAGAACCGGGCGCGATAGCCACCAAACGGGTCGCGGCGAAATTCATAATCCATAGCACAGTCCAGATCGGAGGGATGGGCCATCACGGGCAGGCGGGTGCAAGCACGCAATTCCTGCTCCATGGCGGGGCACACATCGGGTAAAGTGGCCTATTCTAGCGATCCCCCTCTCGCTTGTCTTGATGATGTGGCATCTTTGCGCCCATGTGCCCTGAATCGCCTCGTGGTGACGTAGTCAGATCAGCCCCTTGTCCGGAGATGTTATGCAGCTAAACGATAACCTTGCCCGCCAGATCGTCGCACGGGCGATGAAGATCCTGTCGTTCTCGGTCAACGTGATGGACGAACATGGTCTCATCATTGCGTCCGGCAATCCGGAGCGGATCCATCAGCGCCACGAAGGGGCCGTGCTGGCGCTCACCGAAAACCGAGTGGTGGAGATCAGCGAAGCGACCGCCCTGCAGCTCAAAGGGGTGCGACCCGGCATCAATTTACCCATCTCCTATCAGGGAGAGCTGATCGGGGTGATCGGCATCTCCGGCGATCCGGAGGAAGTGCGTGCTTACGCCGAGCTGGTGCGAATGACCGCCGAGCTCATTCTGGAGCAGGCGGCGCTCACCGAGCAGCTGCAGTGGGACAAGCGCCACAAGGAGGAGCTGGTGCTGCAGCTAATCCGTGGTGAAGGGCGGGACGATCAGCTGCAGCAGGCGGCCCGTTTTCTCGGGCTGGAGTTGGCCCAGCCCAGGGTGGTGGCCGTGCTGGCGCTGGAGGAGGCCGATCCGGCTCGTCTGCGGGAGCTGGTTCATCAGCTGGAAAATCCGGAGCGGGACAATCTGGTCGCCATCAACGGGCTCGACGAGATAGTGGTGCTCAAACCGGCGCAATTGAGTGAGGGTGTCTGGCAATCGGCGCAGGAGCGCAGCCGGATCAAGCAACTACTGGCGCGCATTCCCCACTTCAAGGTGCATATCGCGGTGGGCGATTACTTCGCCGGGATCGACGGGCTGGCGCGCTCTTACCAGACGGCGCGGGATACCCTGCGCCGTGGCATGCGGCAGGCGCCACGTAAACAGGTCTACTTCTTTGAGGACTACCGTTTGCCGGTGCTGCTCGGCAGTCTGGCGGACTCATGGCAGGCGGATCAGCTGCGCACACCGCTGCAGAAACTGGCCCGTGAAGATGGCAAAGGGGCGCTGCAGAAGACCCTGCGCCACTATTTCTTGCAGGATTGTGATCTGCATCGCTGTGCCGAAGCGCTGTTCATTCACCCCAATACCTTGCGTTACCGACTAAACCGGATCGAGCAGATAACCGGGTTGAATTTCAACAAGTTAGACGACAAATTTTTGCTCTATCTCGGCCTTAATCTCGACTTGTGATTGTGAAGTTGGACAAAAAAACACTTTTACATGACGCAATTTTTGGTTTGTAAGCCAAGGCATTCTGATTGCAGATCTCCATAATGGCGGCCATTCACTCCCATTGAAGGTGTCCGTCATGATCCCGGTTACAGCCCTTGGCGCCATCGCGGCGCTCTCCATCGCCATCATCCTCATTTTGAAAAAGGTGCCGCCCGCTTACGGCATGATCGTGGGTGCCCTGGCCGGTGGCCTGATTGGCGGTGCCGATCTGACCCAGACCGTCGCCCTGATGATCGGCGGTGCCCAGGGGATCACCACTGCTGTGATGCGGATCCTGGCGGCCGGTGTACTGGCGGGCGTGCTGATCGAATCGGGCGCGGCTACCACTATCGCCGAGACCATCGTCAAGAAACTCGGTGAAACCCGCGCCCTGCTGGCGCTGGCACTGGCAACCCTGATCCTGACTGCGGTCGGCGTATTCGTGGATGTGGCCGTTATCACGGTCGCCCCCATCGCGCTGGCCATCGCCCGCCGTGCCGACCTCTCCAAGGCGGCCATCCTGCTGGCGATGATCGGCGGCGGCAAGGCGGGTAACGTCATGTCCCCCAACCCCAACGCCATTGCCGCGGCTGATGCCTTCCATCTGCCCCTGACCTCAGTGATGGCGGCGGGCATCATCCCGGGTTTGTTCGGTCTGGTGATGGCCTACTGGCTGGCAAAGCGCCTCAACAACAAGGGCAGCAAGGTTGCTGCCGACGAGGTGGTGAGCTTTGCCGGTGCCAAATTGCCGGGCTTTGCCGCCGCCATCAGCGCACCGTTGGTCGCCATCCTGCTGCTGGCCCTGCGGCCGGTCGCCGGTATCGTGGTGGATCCGCTGATTGCGCTGCCGCTTGGTGGTCTGGTCGGTGCCCTGATGATGGGTAAATTCAGCAAGGTGAACCAGTTTGCGGTCTCCGGTCTCGCTCGTATGGCGCCGGTCGCCATCATGCTGCTGGGTACCGGTACCCTGGCGGGCATCATTGCCAACTCCGGCCTGAAAGATGTGCTGATCAGCGGCCTGACCGCCTCCGGTCTGCCTTCTTACCTGCTGGCGCCTATCTCCGGTGCCCTGATGTCGCTGGCAACCGCCTCGACTACCGCCGGTACCGTGGTGGCCTCCAACGTATTCAGCTCCACCCTGATTGAATTGGGGATCAGCAGTCTGGCCGGGGCGGCGATGATCCATGCCGGTGCCACCGTGTTTGACCACATGCCCCACGGCTCTTTTTTCCATGCCACCGGTGGCAGCGTCCACATGGGGGTGGGGGAGCGCCTGAAACTTATCCCTTACGAAACAGCAGTCGGTCTGACCATTGCCACTGTCTCCACCCTGATGTTTGGCGTGTTTGGCCTCGCCTAAGGAATTGATATGAAAATTGTTATTGCCCCCGATTCATTCAAGGAGAGTCTGAGCGCCATGGCGGTGGCTGATGCCATCGAGGCCGGTTTCAAGCAGGTGCTGCCAAACGCCACCTACGTCAAATTGCCGATGGCCGATGGCGGTGAGGGCACGGTGCAATCGCTGGTCGATGCCACCGGTGGCCGGATCCTGCCGGTCGAAGTGACCGCGCCCCTTGGCAACAAGGTGCAGGGCTTCGTCGGTCTGCTGGGTGATGGCGAGCGTGCCGTCATCGAGATGGCCGCCGCTTCCGGCATCCATCTGGTCGCTCCCGAGCAGCGCAATCCGCTGCTCACCTCCAGCTTCGGCACCGGCGAGCTGATCCTGGCCGCGCTGGAGATGGGGGTGAAGCACCTTATTCTCGGTATCGGCGGCAGCGCCACCAATGACGGCGGTGCCGGCATGATCCAGGCGCTCGGCGGCAAGCTGCTCAAAGCCGATGGCTCCGCTATCGAGTTGGGCGGCGCAGGTCTCAGTGAGCTCGCAACCATCGATCTGAACGGTCTGGATCCGCGACTGAGCGAGCTGGTTATCGAGGTGGCGTGCGATGTGAACAACCCGCTGTGCGGCCCGAAAGGCGCCTCTGCAGTGTTTGGCCCGCAAAAGGGGGCGACCCCCGAGATGGTGGCGCAACTCGATGTCAACCTCTCCCGTTATGCCGACTGCATTGAGCAGGCCCTTGGCAAGCAGGTGAAGGATATTCCGGGGGCGGGCGCTGCCGGTGGCATGGGGGCCGCGCTGGTCGGTCTGCTTGGTGCCGAGCTCAAGCCAGGTATCCAGATCGTGATTGAAGCCCTGAAGCTGGCCGAGGAAGTGGCCGATGCGGACCTGGTTATCACCGGCGAAGGTCGTATCGACAGCCAGACCATCCATGGCAAGACGCCAATCGGTGTCGCACGTTGCGCCAAGCAGTTCGGCAAGCCGGTGATCGGCATCTCCGGTTGCCTGACCGACGATTGCGGTGTGGTACATGATCACGGGCTGGACGCGGTATTCGCCGTGGTCAACCGCGCCATGTCTCTGCCGGAGGCGCTGGAGAGCGCCAGCACCAACATTCAACTCACTGCGCGCAACGTCGCGGCACTCTATCAACTCAAGGGTTGATCCGGTTCGGCCGATGGGCGCCATCGGCCACCTAATATTCCCGTATGGGACATCTCCCATCCTGCGAGATGTCTGACTGCCCTGGCACTTATTTGCCGATCCATCGTGATCGGCTCTTTTCTTTCCGTTCCTTTGTCTTGCCACACTTTTGACTCCATGGGTAAGCGCGGTTTTGATAGGCGCACATCTCCCTTTACGGCATAGTGGTCGTACCAAGTACAAGGAGAGACTCATGTTCCTGCTGACCCTGGGGGTTGCGCTGTTTACCCTGATCCATCTCTACCCCTGTTTTGCGGTGGCCCATCGGGCGCGACTGAGAGAACGGCTGGGTGAGAATCGCTACAAGGGGCTCTTCTCCCTGCTGGTGTTTATCGCCATTGCCTGCATCATCGCCGGTTGGCGGTCGGCCAGCTCGCTGCCGCTCTACTTCCTGCCGGAGTGGGGGCCGATGACCATGACGGTGATGATGCCCTTTGCGCTGATCCTCTTCTTCTCCGGCCAGGGGCCCAACCATCTGCGCCGTTGGCTGGTGCATCCCCAACTGCTCGGTACCCTGCTCTGGGCGGTGGCCCATCTGCTGGTCAACAGCGAGGCTAGATCTCTGGTGCTGTTTGGCGGCATCGGGCTCTGGGCGTTGGTGAGCATGTTCTGGATTTCTGTGCGGGACTGGCAGCGATATCCCCGCCCGGCGGCCAACTGGACTGGCACCGGCATCTGCGTCGGGGCGGGCCTGGCTGCCACCGCGCTGCTGGTGTTCTGGGGCCACGGCTGGCTGACCGGCATTCCATTGCATTGAGAGTGAACTGCGGCTCTGGTAACCGCGTATGATGGACAAAACAAAAGGAGTCTTGGCGATGAAATGGTTCACTCTGTTGCTGTTATTGGGGGCCAGCGCGGCCTCTGCGGCGTGCCCAGATTATTTCAATGTGGAGATGCGGGAGCTCAACAATGCCCAGCGCCACAACCTCTGTCAGCTGACCGAGGGCAAGGTGGTACTGGTGGTCAATACCGCCTCCTATTGCGGCTACAGCGGCCAGTTTCGCGATCTGGAGAAGCTCTACCAGAGCTACAAGGATAAGGGGCTGATTATTCTCGGTTTCCCCTCCAACGACTTCTGGCAGGAGGCGGGCAACGAGACCAAGACCGCCGAGGTATGCCGCCGCGACTATGGCGTCACCTTCCCGATGTTCAATCGGGTAGCGGTGCGGGGCTCCGATGCAGTGCCATTGTTCAAGGGGCTGGCGGCGGCCGCTGATGGGGATGAGCCGAACTGGAACTTCCACAAGTATCTGGTGGGGCGCGATGGCAAGCTGATCGCCAGCTACGGCGCCAACCAGAATCCGGCTGACGACCCCCTCAAACTGCAGATCACCCGGGCGCTGGGGCTCTGACCCTACCCCTTGGCGGGCGGCTCTGGAATAATGGGCTCCCGCCACTCAACCCGGTTATCCTGTGCTGCAACGTCTTCCTCAAATGGTGATCTTCGATGCGCTGGTGCGCGAGCAGGGGATCTCTGCCGCTGCCCGTCGTCTCGGGGTCTCCAAATCCCATATCAGCAAGCAGCTGGCGCTGCTGGAGACCACCCTTGGCGCCCAGCTGGTACAGCGCACCACCCGCCGCTTCGTCCTGACCGAGCTGGGTCAGGAGTATGCCCGTCACTGCCATGCGCTGGTGGCGGTGGCGCAGGAGGCGGACTCCATGATCGCCGAGCGGCGCGGCAAGGTGAGCGGCGTGCTCCATCTCGGGGTGGGCCAATCATTTGGTCGTCTGCACGTCATTCCTCATCTCAAGGCGTTTCAGGATCGCTATCCCGAGCTGGAGCTGGAGGTCTCGCTGTTCGACCACAGAACCAATCTGGTGGATGAGGGGCTGGATCTCTGGCTCACCACCTATGAGGACAAGCCGGAAGGGCTGGTGGGACAGCGGCTGGCCGACATTGGCTTCGTGGTGGCGGCTTCGCCGGATTACCTGCTGAGCCACGGCACGCCGCTTCATCCCAAGGATCTGGCCCAACACAACTGCATCACTTACCAGAGTCGGGAGCGGCGCTATCACCAGTGGTCGTTTCGCCAGGGCAAGGAGCGTCAGACGGTGCAGGTCGCGGGCAACTATCGGGTGGATATGGCGGAGGCGGTGCGGGATGCGGCACTGGCCGGGCTCGGCATCGCCTATATCGCCAACTACTTGTTGGACAAGGAGTTACAGAGCGGCAAGCTAATCCCGGTGTTGCCAGAGTGGCGACCGAACCAGCAGATGGCGGTACACGCCGTTTATGCCCGTCGCGAACATCTGGATCCCAAGATCCGTCTCTTCATCGATTTCCTCAAGGCCCGCTTTGGCCCCGAACCCTATTGGGAGCAGCGACTGGCCCCCTGGCTCGGGGGTAAATTGTCCGGCGGTGAGGAATGATTGTTTCCATATAAGAACTCTCGATTTCTCCTGATACTAAAATCGAACCAAATCAGCCAGTTGGCGCAACCGATATCGTGCAAACGTTTTTTCTAACAGGCTTGTAACCAAACGGACTTGCAGTGACGGGGGGAGAGGCGCAGAATCCGCGCCCATCTTTTGCCCCACCTGATGGAGTCCCTATGATTGCCCTGCTCGGCATCCTGAGTATCCTGGCGCTTGCCGTCATCTGCTCTGATAATCGTCGTCGTATCCCGTTGCGAACAGTTGGCCTTGCCCTCTGCCTGCAAATCATGTTTGCCGGTCTGGTGCTCTGGCTGCCTGCCGGTCAGCATGTGCTGAACGGGGTCAGTGAGAGCGTAAGTAGCGTGATCGGTTATGGTCAGGAGGGGATCGCCTTCCTGTTCGGCGATCTGGCCAAGTTCAAGCTGGGCTTCATCTTTGCCTTCAACGTGTTGCCGGTCATCATCTTCTTCTCCGCGGTGATCGCCATCCTCTACCACATCGGTATCATGCCGCGGGTGATCGCCCTGCTGGGTGGTGGCTTGCAGAAGCTGCTGGGCACCGGCCGTGCCGAGAGTCTTTCCGCGACCGCCAACATCTTCGTTGGCATGGTGGAAGCGCCGCTGGTGGTCAAACCCTACCTCTCCAAGATGTCCGACTCCCAGTTCTTCGCTGTGATGAGTTGTGGTCTCGCTTCCGTCGCCGGTGGCACCCTGGTGGGCTATGCCAGCCTCGGGGTTGAGCTGAAATACCTGATCGCTGCCGCCTTCATGTCAGCCCCTGCCGGTCTGGCGATGGCCAAAATCCTGGTGCCGCCGGGAGCTGAAGAGGTCGATCACCATCAGGATGTCGAGATCCCCCGCGCCACCAACGTGATTGAAGCGGCGGCCGATGGCGCCATGTCTGGCCTCAATATCGCGGTGGCAGTCGGTGCCACCCTGTTGGCCTTCGTTGGCGTGATCGCCATGCTTAATGGCCTGCTCGGCTGGGCTGGCGGTTTGGTAGGGCTGGATCTGAGCTTCCAGATCATTCTGGGTTGGCTGTTTGCCCCTGTCTCATGGCTGATCGGTGTGCCCTGGGATCAGGCGCAAGCCGCTGGCGCCCTGATCGGTACCAAGATCGTGGTCAACGAGTTCGTCGCCTTCATCGGTCTGGTGCAGGATCAGACCCTGAGCGAGTCGAGCAAGGCCATCGTGACCTTCGCCCTGTGTGGTTTTGCCAACATCTCCTCCATGGCGATCCTGATCGGCGGTCTGGGCTCCATGGTGCCGGAGCGCAAATCCTTCATCGCCCGTTACGGCATGCGCGCCATTCTCTCCGGCGTACTGGCGAACCTGATGAGTGCCTGTCTGGCCGGTCTGTTCCTCGCCCTGTAACCGCTGCGGTACGGGATAGATGTAACAAGGGCGCCCTGATGGCGCCCTTGTCATATGGATAAAATGAAGCCCCGACCTTGTTCGGGGCTTCTTGTTGCTGCTCAGTCGACGTAGAAGGTCTGCTGGAAGCTGAGGTTCTGCTGCTGCCCACCGCCCATGATCTTCAGGGTGAACTGATAGGTATCTTCGTTGCGGTAGGGGAGGGTTGCCAGATAGTAGATAGCATCCCCCTCTTTTACCTCCTGAAAGTTCAGGGTGCGGATGGTGCCGGTCAGGTTCTTGGCCTCACCGGTGATCCCCACGGCTTGCGCCACTTTCTGCTTGTCCTGTACCGCGATATTGATGATGGCGTTGTAGCGGCTGCGCTCCAGTCCATACGCTTTGGCGACCTCGGGGGTGAGGAAGCTGGAGTTGAAGGCGTTGTAGTGCACCAGCCAGGGCCCCAGCTCCTTCATCTGTTCTGCCTTGAGCGGCAGGGTCATCAGCAGTGCCAGCAGGCCACTCATCCAGGCTGTTTTCATCTGTCATCCCTCTCATATCTACGGTTGGCGCAGGCCGATTCATTCAGCCTTGCGTGTCATTCAGCAGCGCACTCACTTCTTGCGGCAACTGTTTGGGGCTGTCGATGGCGACGGTTTTGTGTCGCCCCAGCTCGCCCCGCACTATGGTGATCTGTCCCTTGGCCACCTTGAACTGCTTGGCCAGAAACTTGATCAGATGGCTGTTGGCCTGGCCATCGACCGGCGGCGCCGTGATGGCCACTTTCAGCTCTTCGCCATGCAATCCGATGATCTGATCCCGACTCGCCTTGGGCTGGATCACCAGATGCAGTACCAGTTCATCCCCTTGTTGCAGGACGGCTGGCATCAAATCATCCACCACAGCTGGCCAAACAGGTCACCCAGCAGGTAGTTGATGGCTTGCAGGCCGATAAAGGCGACCAGCACCGAGAGATCCAGCCCGCCCAGTGCCGGCAGTACGCGGCGGATAGGAGCGAGGAACGGCTCGGTCAGCTGATGCATCACGTATTCGATGGGGTTACGGCCCTGGCTGACCCAGCTCAGGATGGCGCGGATCAGCAGTACCCAGAAGATCATCGAGCCCGCTTTTTTCAGCACGGTCAGCGCGGCAAACAGGCTGATGCTGAGCCAGTCCGCCAGCAGCACGTTCATGCTCTTGAGCAGGGCCAGCTTGGCGAAGGCGATGGCCAGCGCCAGCACCACGGAAGCGAGATCTATGCCGCCAAAGCCCGGGATCACACGGCGCAGCGGGATCACCAGCGGATTGGTCAGCTTGACCACCATCTGGCTCATCGGGTTGTAGAAGTCGGCACGGGCCCACTGCAGCCAGACGCGCAGCAGGATCACCATCAGGTAGAGATCGAAAACGGTGTTAATCAGAAAGTAAGCAGTGTTCATCTGGGCTCCTGTTAGAAGAGGGTTTCCATTTCGGTGGCGCGAGTAACGGCCGCCTGCATGGCTTGCGCAGTCAGCGGCATCAGCCCCTGCTGATGGAATGTCTTGATGGCTTCGGCTGTGGTGCCGCCCTTGCTGGTCACCTGCTCACGCAGGGTCTGCAGCGCCAGCTCCGGGTTTTGCTCCACCATGGCGGCTGCGCCCAGCGCGGTCTGCTGCACCAGCAGGCGTGCCTGCTCGGGCGAGAAGCCCATCGCCTCTGCCTCTTCGGCGATCGCCTGCATAAAGAGGAAGAAGTAGGCCGGAGCACTGCCCGCCGCGGCGATGACGCCGTTGATGCCGGACTCCTGCTCCACCCAGAGGGTCTTGCCGACCGCCTGCATCATCTGCTCGGCAAACTCGCGATCCGCGGCGGCAATATGTTCGGGCGCATAGAGGCCGGTCATGCCCAGACCCAGCAGGGCCGGGGTATTGGGCATAGTGCGTATGATGCGGTCATGACCACCGGCCATCTCGCCAAGGCGCGCCACCTTGATGCCAGCCGCGATGGAGATGAGCAGCTTGCCCTCAAGGGAGCCCAACTCTTCAACCAGTGCTGACAGCATGCCGGCCATCAGCTGCGGTTTGACCGCCAGCACGATCACTTCGGCATCGCGGGCCGCCTCGGCATTACTCTGGGTGATGCGAATGCCATGTTCCCTCGCCAGCGCCTCCAGCTTGGGCAGACTGGGGTTGGCGGCCGTGATCTGCCCGGCGGGATAACCCGCCTTGACCAGTCCGGCGATGATGCTGCGGCTCATGTTGCCCGCGCCGATAAAGGCCAGCGTTCTATGCTGCATCAGATGCTCCTGTTGCACATGGGGTCGCGGCGGGGTTGGCGCTGCCTGCACCACCTGACGCCAGAATTCGGTGTTCCATCAAACGCTCCTGTTGATGAAGTCGCGGCAAGAGGCGGACGTATGGGTTATCCGCTGGCCTTGCCTATGAGTAGTCACGGGCGCCGAAGATGGCGGTGCCAACCCGCACCATGGTGCTGCCGTGGGCTATCGCCAGTTCAAGATCCTCGGTCATGCCCATCGAGAGGGTATCCACCGTGGGGTATTGTCGCGCAAGCTCGGTGAACAGAGTCTGCATACGGGTCATTTGGGCGGCCAGTACGCCCTCGTCGCTGGTGTGTTCGGGAATGGCCATCAGCCCCCGTAGCACCAGTTGCTCACTGTGAGAGACCAGCTCGGCAAGGCGGAAAATCTCTTGTTCCGACGTTCCGGATTTGCTGCTCTCTCCGCTAATATTGATTTGCAGACAAACATTTAGCGGTGCCATTGTAGTTGGGCGCTGGTTGTTGAGGCGGTCGATCAGCTTGTCCCGATCCACGCTCTGCACCCAGTCAAACCGTTCGGCGACCAGTTTGGATTTGTTCGATTGCAAAGGGCCGATAAAGTGCCACTCTATGTCGCTATATTCCGGCTGCTGGCGCAAGGTATCGATCTTGGCCGCTGCTTCCTGAGCGTAGGATTCGCCAAAGCAGCGCTGACCTGCGGCATGGGCGGCCATGATGGCCTCGACAGGTTTGGTCTTGCTCACGGCCAGCAGGCGGATCTGCTGCAGGTTGCGGCTCGCCCGTTCGGCGGCCTGGGCAATACGTTCCTTTACCTGAAACAGGTGCTGGGCAATCTGGTTCATATTTCGTTAGTGATCTTGTGATGGGAGAATGACAAGTCTATGGATATCACAGAGTTATTGGCTTTCAGTGTAAAGCATAAAGCCTCGGATCTACACCTCTCGGCCGGGGTTCCCCCGATGATCAGGGTTGATGGTGAGGTTCGCAAGATCAATTTGCCCGCCCTGGAACACCGGGAAGTGCATGCCCTCATTTACGACATCATGAACGACCATCAGCGCAAGGAGCTGGAGGAAAACTTCGAGGTCGACTTCTCGTTCGAGGTGCCCAATCTGGCCCGTTTCCGGGTCAACGCCTTCCAGCAGGCGCGCGGTTCGGGCGCGGTATTTCGTACCATCCCCAGCACTGTGCTGAGTCTCGAGGATCTCGATGCGCCGGAGATCTTCCGCAAGATCGCCGAGTTCCCGCGGGGCCTGGTGCTGGTGACCGGCCCGACCGGTTCCGGTAAGTCGACCACCCTGGCGGCCATGGTCAACTACATCAACGAGAACTTCCATCACCATATCCTCACCATCGAAGACCCCATCGAATTCGTCCACGAGAACAAGCGCTGTCTGGTGAACCAGCGGGAAGTGCACCGCGATACCAAGAGCTTCAGCAACGCCCTGCGCTCGGCACTGCGGGAAGACCCGGACATCATTCTGGTGGGCGAGATGCGCGACCTGGAGACCATCCGTCTGGCCATGACCGCCGCCGAAACTGGCCATCTGGTGTTTGGCACCCTACACACCTCGTCGGCGGCCAAGACCATCGACCGTATCATCGACGTCTTCCCCGGTGCGGAGAAGGACATGGTGCGCTCCATGCTCTCCGAATCCCTGCGGGCGGTCATCTCCCAGACCCTGCTCAAGCGCATTGGCGGTGGCCGGGTGGCGGCTCACGAGATCATGATGGGCATTCCGGCGGTGCGTAACCTCATCCGGGAGGACAAGATTGCCCAGCTCTACTCGGTGATCCAGACCGGGATGACCCACGGCATGCAGACCATGGATCAGAGCCTCAAGCAGCTGGTGAGTCGTGGCGTAGTAGCATCCCTCGATGCCAAGGCCAAGGCCGTTGATCCCAACAGCATTTAAGCGACTCGCACCCAGGGAGGGATAGATGATGAATCTGGAGGATCTGCTGAGCCAGCTGGTCGAGCGAAAGGGATCGGATCTGTTTGTGACGGTGGGCTCGCCGCCCACCCTCAAGGTGAATGGCCATCTGGTGTCGCTGGGGGGGGAAGCGCTCGACAAGAAGGGGGCTCTGACGCTGGTCAGGGATACCCTCAGCAGCGATCACTTCGAGCGCTATATCCGCACCAAGGAGGCCAACTACGCGATCTATCGCGAGGCGCTTGGCCGTTTTCGGGTCAGCGCCTTCTGGCAGCAGGAGCTGCCCGGCATGGTGGTGCGGCGTATCGAGACCCGCATTCCCACCTTTGAAGATCTGCAGCTACCCAAAATTCTGCAAGAGGTGGCGATGGCCAAGCGGGGGCTGGTGCTGTTTGTTGGCGCCACCGGGGCGGGCAAATCGACTACCCAGGCGGCGATGATCGGCTATCGCAACCAGCATGCCGATGGTCATATCCTGACGGTGGAAGACCCGGTGGAGTTCGTCCATCAGCATGGTCGCAGTCTGGTGACCCAGCGAGAGGTGGGGATCGACACCGAGTCGTTCGATGTGGCGCTGAAAAGCTCGCTGCGTCAGGCGCCAGACGTGATCCTGATCGGTGAGATCCGCAGTCAGGAGACCATGGAGTTTGCCCTGCAATTCGCCGAGACGGGACACCTTTGTCTCGCCACTTTGCATGCCAACAATGCCAACCAGGCGCTGGATCGCATCCTCCATCTGGTGCCGCAAGACAAACACCGCCAGTTCCTGTTCGATCTCTCTTTCAACCTCAAGGCCATCGTCGCCCAGCAGCTGGTGCCGAGTATGGATGGCAAGCGGCGCTGCGCCGCGTTCGAGATCCTGCTCAATACCCCGCTCATCACCGACATTATCCGCAAGGGAGAGATGCATCGCCTCAAGGAGGTGATGACCAAATCGACCGAGCTGGGTATGCAGACCTTCGATCAGGCGCTCTTCAGCCTGTTCTGCGCCGGCCAGATTGGCTACAGTGAGGCACTCGCCCACGCTGACTCGGCCAACGACCTGCGACTGCTGATCAAGCTCTCCGGTCGCGAGCGGCTCGGCACCGGCACGCTGGACAATGTGACGCTGGATGAATGAATCATGGGGCCGCTCCGCCGTTCGGCCCCTCGCCATAAAGGAACGTTATGCTGATTGTGGTTTCCCCGGCCAAGACGCTGGATTACGAGTCACCGCTGGTGACTCCCCGTTTCACCCAACCCGAGCTGCTGGATCACTCCGCCGAACTGATTAGCCGGGCCCGCCAACTGAGCCCTGACCAGATCGCCACACTGATGAAGATCAGCGACAAGCTGGCCGGTCTCAATGCCGCCCGTTTTGCCGAGTGGCAGCCAGATTTCACCCCCGCCAACGCCCGTCAGGCGCTGCTGGCCTTCAAGGGGGATGTCTACACCGGTTTGGCGGTGGAGGATTTTAGCGAGGCCGATTTTGACTTCGCTCAGGCACACTTGCGGATGCTCTCCGGCCTCTACGGCGTGCTTCGCCCCCTCGACCTGATGATGCCCTATCGGCTGGAGATGGGGACCAAGCTCGACAATAGTCGCGGCAAGGATCTCTACCAGTTCTGGGGCGAGGTGATCACTCACCATCTCAACGACGCGCTGGCAGCGCAGGGGGATGAAGTGTTGATCAATCTGGCCTCCGACGAGTATTTCAAGTCGGTACGCCCCAAGAGCCTGAAAGGGCGGATTGTCACACCGGTGTTCAAGGATGAGAAGAACGGCCAGTTCAAGATCATCAGCTTCTACGCCAAGAAGGCGCGCGGCATGATGGCTCGCCACATCATCAAGCACCGTCTGACCGAGGTGGAGCAGCTGACCGGTTTCAACGCCGAGGGCTACTACTTCGTGCCGGAAGAGTCGGACGCCAATACCCTGATGTTTAAACGCGCCGAAAATTAATTACAAAAAGAGGGAACCAATCTTTCGACCCGCGGGTCTGAATATGTGAATCCTCTGTTGTAAGCACTTTTTATTCGCCGACGTTTGATACGTCGGCTTTTTTATTGCCGTTTTTATTGTCCATCGATTGCCTTCGCCGGGACTATGTGGTTCAGATAGACTCAAGACAGGGAGCGAGTCGTCGTGAGGTGAATATGGAACAGAAAAATGCCATTCGGCAGGTTGCCGTACCTTGGGCTCCGTCCCGCCAGCTCCCACCCGGGCTGGTCGTTGCCGAGCTGCATCAGGATCTCTGGAGCGACTCCCTGACCATCATGCTGGGGCGGGCACGCAGCATCGATCTGCCCCCGCAAATCCTCTGCCGGGTCTATTTTCGCCATATCTACGCCCTGCGGGTCATCGAAGATTGCGATCTGGCCGAGGGGAAGGATAGTCACGCTATCGAAGAGCAGATCCAGCTCATCACCCCATCCCGTTTTGCCAGCTGGTTCCATCAGGAGTCGGACGGCCTGCATCTGGATGAAGATCTGCAGCACTATCGCATCTCGACCTGGGATTATTGCGCCGATGTGCTGACCTCCTCGGCGCCGGAGCTGCAGTTTCTGCCCCAGAGCGAGTAGCCAGCTGTTACGTCAGAGGCGAAGGATGATCCTTCGCCTCTTGGTTTTTGGGCTGGTGCAGATTTTGTGGCGTTCAGGCCATTCAGCTTGGGTGGTGGCCTGTTGTGTTGCACAAAAAAAGCGCCTCAGAGGAGGCGCGGGGAAAAAGACAGATTGGAAGCGTCACATGGGTGCTACTTGAATCAGCGAATGAGCCGTGCCATTCAAGTATGGAGCCATCATGCCAAGCTCAATCTGAAGTAGTTCTGAGGCGATTCTTCATTTTCTGTTCATCTTGTCAGCAAAGCGTGGTCACTGACTGAAATCCTTTTCATTCTGGTCACCATATTGTCCCGCCCTCTCCAAGGCGCTCATCGTCTCATGGGGCCAGCTCGAATGTTGTGCCAGTCTGTTCCAGAGCCAGCAACCAGCGCTTGATGGGAATGCCGCCAGCATAGCCGGTCAGATCGCCGCTGCGTCCGATCACCCGATGGCAGGGTACTATGATGCTCAGCGGATTGCGCCCATTGGCAGCGCCCACCGCCCGTACCGCCTTGGGGTTGCCGATAGCCTGGGCAATCTCGAGATAGCTCACGGTCTCGCCATAGGGGATATCACACAAAGCGTTCCATACCGTTTGCTGAAACGGAGTGCCCTTCGCTGCCATGGGCAGATCGAACTGCTGCAACTTTCCGGCGAAATAGGCGGTGAACTGGGCAAGATAGGGCGCCAGCGCCTTGTCATCCCGTTGCCAGTCAGTTTGCGGCATGACGGGGCGCTCCCCGTGCATGAACTCCACGTGGCGCAGGCCATCCTGATCGATGGCGACCAGCAGGGGGCCGCGGGCGCTGTCGCAAAAACTGTATCTCATCGGCTGACATCCTTTGGAGGCTGGGGGGGCTCAGTCCAGCACCGGCTTGCCGCGGGCGGACTTGATATCACCCTTGCGCTTTTTGGTATCAACCCGTTTGCGCTGGGAGCTGCGGGTCGGCTTGGTGGCATGACGAGCCTTGGGGCGCCAGGCTGCTTTCTTCAGCAACTCCACCAGACGGCTCATCGCCTCCTTGCGGTTCATGTCCTGGCTGCGATGGCTCTCGACCCGGATCAGGATAAAGCCATCGTGTACCCGGCTGTCGCTCAGCTTGTCGAGACCCTCCTTGTAGAGGGGCGTCAGGCTGGGAGAGTTGCGGTAATCGAAGCGCAACCAGACGGCGGAGTCGGTCTTGTTGACGTGCTGTCCACCGTTGCCCTGTGCCCGCATGGTCTGAAATTGCAGCTCATGCCAGGGAATCGTGACGCTGTTGGAGATAACTAACATGCTGTTTTGCTCTTGTTTGGTGCATACCCGCTGACCGCTGCAGCATGGTGCCTCATTATGGGGCGTGCTGGCCGGTTATGGGGATGTGCCTGGCGAATGGCGTAGGCATTAAACTCTATCTGTATGAAATAAAACAATAAAAATACTTGGCATAAGAATTGAAACCCGATTTATGACACACCATGGATTGGGAGCAACCAGATGAAGCTGATTAGTGCGATTATCAAACCGTTCAAGTTGGACGATGTCCGCGAGGCTATTGCCAACCTGGGGGTGGAAGGGCTGACCGTGTCCGAGGTCAAGGGATTTGGCCGCCAGAAGGGACACACCGAATTATACCGGGGAGCCGAATATCAGGTCGACTTCCTGCCCAAGGTGAAGCTGGAGATTGCTACCGCCGATGATAACGTGGAAGGGGTGATCGAGGCGATCTGCAAGGCGGCCTATACCGGCAAGATCGGCGACGGCAAGATTTTTGTCTACGACTTGCTGCAAGCGGTGCGCATCCGCACCGGCGAGAGTGACGACGAGGCGCTGTGATGAACCGCATCCGTGACGTACAGATCTGTTGACCTCCCGATCTCGGGGAATCCAGATGGAGTGAGCGCTTATTGAAGCCTGATCAACATAACGTTTTGCTCAGAAGAGGCCGAATGGGATTCCATCCGGCCCTTTTCATTTATGGGCGATTAAATATGTGATGTGGCGACGGCGAGCTTTCTTGATCCGCTTATAAGATGTATGCAGAATGCAAACGGAAATCGTTATCACTCTGTATAGCTAATCAAGGAATGGATGATGAAAATGAAGATGTTGGCACTGGCTTTCTCTGCGTTGGCAGCTCAGTCGGCATTGGCGGCCGGAGAAGTGAATGTCTACTCCAACCGGCAGGATGAGCTGATCAAGCCCATCATCCAGCAGTTCGAGAAGGAATCTGGCATCAAGGTGAACGTGGTGTTCGCCAAAGAGGGGTTGAACGAGCGTCTGGAGCGGGAAGGCAAGCTCTCTCCGGCCGACCTGATGCTGACCGTCGATATCAGCCGTCTGACCGATCTGGTGGACAAGGGGCTGGTGCAGCCGGTGGATAGCAAGATCCTGCAGGAGAACATCCCCACCATCTATCGTGATCCGGAGAATCGCTGGTTCGCCCTGACCACCCGGGTTCGCGCCATCTACTCCAGCAAGGATCGCCTAGGCAAGCTCGAGACCATCAGTTACGAAGATCTGGCCAAACCGGAATTCAAAGGGAAAATCTGCACCCGTAGCGGCAAGCATGAGTACAATGTGGCGCTGGTCTCCTCCATGATTGCCCATCACGGCATGGCCGAGACCAAAACCTGGCTGGAAGGGGTCAAGGCCAACCTGGCGCGCAAGCCGCAGGGCAACGACCGGGATCAGGTCAAGGCGATCAAGGATGGTATCTGTGACGTGTCACTCGGCAACAGCTACTATCTGGGCGCCATGTTGAAAGATCCGGCGCAGAAGTCCTGGGCGGATGCGGTCTATATCAACTTCCCGAACCAGGCTGACCGCGGTGCCCACGTCAACGTGAGCGGCGTGGCCATGACCAAATATGCCAAGAACAAGGCTGAGGCCCAGAAGCTGATGGAGTTTCTGGCTGGTGACACCGCCCAGCACATGTATGCGGACGTGAACGCCGAATATCCGGTCAAGGCCGGAGTCGAGCCTTCCGCCATGGTCAAGTCCTGGGGCAGTTTCAAGTCTGACGCACTACCGGTCAGCGATTACGCCAAGCACCGCAAGGACGCCTTGCAGTTGCTGGATGAAGTGAAGTTCGACTTGTAATCAGATGGGGCCAACGGCCCCATCAACATCTGTGGTCTCATGAAAAATTTTGGATGGATGACCGGCAGCTGGGCCATCGCCCTGCTGCTGGGTTTACCGGTTATAGCCCTGCTTTTCTCTGCCTTCTCGGCTGAGGGAGATCTCTTTCGCCACCTCGCCGATACCGTGTTGCTCGATTATTTGGGCAATACCCTGGGGCTGGTGGTCGGCGTGGTGCTGCTCAGCCTGCTGTTTGGCGTGCCTACCGCCTGGCTGGTGGCCATGTGTCAGGTACCGGGGCGGCGCGCCCTGCAGTGGGCTTTGATGCTGCCAATGGCCATGCCCTCCTATATCGTCGCCTACGTCTATACCGACCTGCTCGACTACTCTGGCCCGCTACAAGCCGGGTTGCGAACACTCTTTGGCTGGAACAGTCCGGCCGATTACTGGTTTCCTGCCATTCGCTCCCTTGGCGGCGCAGCCTGGGTGCTGGCACTGGTGCTGTTCCCCTATGTCTATTTGCTGACCCGCGCCTCCTTTCTGGAGCAGTCAGTCAGCCTCATTCATTCCAGCCGCCTGCTCGGCTGTACCCCGTGGCAGAGCTTTCGCCGCCTCAGTCTGCCGCTGGCGCGCCCGGCCATCATGGTGGCGGTGTCGCTGGTGGCGATGGAGACGTTGGCCGATTTCGCCACCGTCCACTTCTTTGCCATCAACACCCTGACCACGGCGGTCTACGACACTTGGCTCGGCTACGGCAGTCTAGCCACCGCGGCCAAACTCTCCTGCCTGATGCTGCTGGCTGTGGTGCTGCTGATCGCGCTGGAGCGCCGCTCGCGCAGTCGGCAGCAGGTGTTCCAGAAGTCGATGGGCCATGAGCAGCCGCTGCGCTATCCGCTCAAGGGGATGAGTCGCGCTCTGGCCGGTCTCTGGTGCTGGGGGCTGGTGCTGGCCGGTTTCGGCCTGCCGTTTGTCATCCTGCTCGATTACGGGGTGCGCTACTTCGAGTTGTCGTGGACACCGGAGTTCGTTCGTTTTGCCGGTAACAGTTTGCTCATCTCGGCGTTGACCGCCCTGCTGGCGATGGGCATCGCCCTGCTGCTCGGCTTCTTCCGCCGCCTCGATGGCGGTATAAAGAGTCTGTTGCCCCTGCGCATCGCCGCCATGGGTTACGCCATGCCGGGCACCGTGCTCGCCATCGGGGTGCTGGTGCCGCTCACCGCCCTCGACTTTGCCATCAACGATCTGGCCGAGTGGCTCGGGCGTCAGGGGCCGGGCTTGCTGCTGACCGGCACCATTACCGCCATCGTGTTCGGCTATTTGGTGCGCTTCGTGGCCATCGCCATCGGCTCGGTGGAGAGCAGCATGGGCAAGATCTCCCCCAGTCTCGACATGGCAGCCCGCTCCTTGGGGCAGGGGGATGGCGGCATGCTGCGCCGGGTCCATCTGCCGCTGGTGCGCCGTGGTCTGTTTGCCGGTGCCATGCTGGTATTCATCGAATCCATGAAGGAGCTGCCCGCCGCTCTGCTGCTGCGGCCGTTCAACTTCGATACTCTGGCGACCCACGTCTATCAGTTTGTCTCGGACGAGATGCTGGAGCGCGGCGCGCTGGGGGCTATCGTCATTGTGCTGGTGGGGCTGTTGCCGCTGATCTGGGTCAACCGCACTCTGGACAGTCCGGGCCACTGAGTCGCCGCGTCGGTCAATGAAATTGCATGCGGTGTGCTGAACCCAAGGCAGCGCGCCGCCAGAAACGAGAGGAAGTCAGCCTTGTCCTGTTTGCAGGTTGAAAATGTCAGCTGCCGTTACAACGGCCGCAATGTGCTGGAGCAGCTCTCCCTGACGGTGGCAGACAACGAGATCGTCTGCCTGCTGGGAGCCAGTGGCTGCGGCAAAACCACGCTGCTCAAGGCCATCGCCGGGCTGCTGCCGCTGGCAGAGGGCTCGATTCGCCTCGGCGATACCCTGCTCGACGGGCCGGGTGCCAGCGTGCCGCCCGAGGCGCGCAACATCGGGATGATCTTTCAGGATTACGCCCTCTTCCCCCACCTGACGGTGGCCGACAATGTTGGCTTCGGTCTGACCAAACTCGACCGCCGCGTCCGCCAGCAGCAGGTGGATGAGGCGTTGGCGCTGGTCAATCTGCAGGGGCTGGGGGATCGCTATCCGCACCAGCTCTCCGGTGGTCAGCAGCAGCGGGTAGCCATCGCCCGGGCGCTGGTGTGCAAGCCGCGGCTGATGCTGCTGGATGAGCCCTTCTCCAACATCGACACCCAGGTGCGGATGAAGTTGATCCTCGAGATCCGCGCCCTGCTCAAGCAGCAGGGGATCGGCGCCATCTTCGTCAGCCACAGCAAGGAGGAGGCGTTCGCCTTCGCCGATCGGCTGGCGCTGTTTCGCGCCGGTCACATCGAGCAGGTGGGCCAGCCTGAGCAGCTCTATCGCCGCCCGCAAAACCGCTTCGTGGCGGAGTTTCTCGGCGGGGTCAACTATCTGGCTGCCGAGGTGGTGGACAGCCACTGCGTACAGACGGCGCTCGGGGTCATTTGTGGCAGCGAGCCTCATGGCCGCGCGGTGGGTGAGCAGTTGCAGCTGATGCTCAGACCCCAGCAACTGCTGCTGGAGAGCGCCGCAGATGGCGAGCTCAAGGTGGTGGAGCAGCAGTTCCTCGGCCACCACTGCCGGGTGCTGTTCGAGTGTGGCGATCTGCAGCTGGAGGCGAGCATTGGCGAGCCCCTTGATGGGATGCGGGCACGGATCAAGGTCGCTCCCCATGGATTGGTGTTGTTTGACCCTTTGCCCTGAACGCGTGATATCGTCGTGAAATCAAAGAACTGGATCCACTCTGGTTTATAATCGCGCAACGCAAATAGCCCGTAACGCTAACGCCTACTCAGGGGAGAGATATATGAAAGCCCAAGCCGGGATCTGCGCAGAGCCGAATCTGCACGCCCTCTATCTGATGTTCAATCGCACCGGCGACGCCGCCGAACTGGTCGGCCGTCTGGCCAAACTGCCCGCCCTGTGGCAAGCGGTGGCTGCCGATTTCCCCGATGCCGGTTTCAGCGGTCTGGTTGCCGTTGGCGCCGATGCCTGGGATGGTCTCTATCCTGCCGCCCGTCCGCCCCAGTTCCGCGGCTTTATGGCGCAATCCGCCAACGGTCAGGAAGCCCCCAACACCCCGTTTGATCTCTTTATTCAGCTGCGCGCCGATCGGGTGGATGTGCTGCACCACGCCGGTCACCGTGTGATGGCACTGCTGGCCGGACTGGTAGATCTGGCCGAAGAGGTGCGCGGTTTCCGCAATCTGGATTGCCGCGATCTGACCGGTTTCGTCGACGGCACCGAGAACCCGCAGGATGAGCACCGTGCCGAAGTGGCGTTGCTGGCCGATGGCGAGTTTGCCGGTGGCTCCTACATTCACGTCCAGCGCTGGGTCCACGCCATGAGTGACTGGGAGAAGCTGGCGCAAAAAGAGCAGGAAGACATTATCGGTCGCACCAAGCCCGACAACATCGAGTATGAGTCTGCTGCCAAGCCGCTGACCGCCCACATCAAGCGGGTCAATCTCAAGACTCCGAAGGGAGAGTCCATGGAGATCCTGCGCCAGAGCATGCCCTGGGGCACCATGACCGAGCAGGGGCTCTACTTCATCTCCTGCTGCCGCACACCGCAGCACTTCAACGCAATGCTGGCCAGCATGTACAAGGGGGAGGGCAGCCACTTCGACCACCTGCTGCGTTTCACCAAGGCAGTGACCGGCGCGGCTTTCTTCGCACCATCGGAAGGTTTTCTGATGGCGCAGGGCAAATAAGCCCGCCTGGCGAAGACTGAGAAAACAAAAATCCCGGCCTTGGCCGGGATTTTTCGTTCTGGCGTGACCGCTATGACGCGGTGGAGGCCATTACGGCGTCTGTTCGAACAGCTCGAGGGCGGAGAGGTAGAGCTCTTCGATATCGGTGTCGCTGGTCGGGGTGATGAAGATAGTGTCATCACCGGCGATGGTGCCGAGGATCCCCTCTGCCTTGCCGAGGGAGTCGAGCAGGCGGGCGATCAGCTGGGCTGCACCCGGGCTGGTGTGGATCACCACCAGTGCGCCGTTGTGATCGACGTCCAGTACCAGATTCTTGAGCGGGCTGGAGGTGGTGGGCACGCCCAGTTCCACCGGCAGGCAGTAGACCATCTCCATCTTGGCATTGCGAGTGCGAACGGCGCCGAAGCGGCTCAGCATGCGCGATACCTTGGACTGGTTGATGTTCTCGAAGCCCAGCTCTTGCAGGGCGGTGACGATTTCTGCCTGGGAGCCAAAGCGCTCTTCTTTCAGCAAGGCTTTAAAGGCCTTGGCCAGTTTTTCTTGCTTGTCGTTGTGTTTCATCTTGGTCTCACGAATGAGGAGGTGTGGCGGCCTGTGCGATACAGGCGGCAGATACGAACAGCGGTGCCATTTTGCATTCATATGCCGTTTTTTGCAAGGAAGCGGCGCTTGTTCTGCATATTGATTCAAAAATGGCTTGCATCAACCTTTATTAGGGATAGAATCGGGATGAAATTTTGAAAACTTATTCAATTGGGCTGTATGGGTATTGAATTAATAGGTATCGAGAAGTCCTGGCACAAGGTGCCGGTTCTGCAACAGGTCAGCTTTCGGACATCTCCCGGTGAAACCTTGGTGTTGCTGGGCCCGAGCGGTGCTGGCAAGAGTTCCCTGCTACGGATGATGAATCTGCTGGATACCCCGGATGCGGGTGTTCTGCGGATTGGCGAAAGTGAATTTTCTTTCCCAAGCTCCCTCTCTGCTGCCGAATTCAACCGCCAGTCCCAACTGCTGCGCCGCAAGGTGGGGATGGTGTTCCAGCAGTACAATCTCTGGCCACATCTCACTGTGATGGAGAATCTGATTGAAGCGCCGGTCAAGGTGCTCGGCATGAGCAAGGAGGCCGCCATCGAGAAGGGGGCCTACTTGCTGGCCCAGCTGCAACTGGCCGACAAGCGCGATGCCTGGCCTGCCCGTCTCTCCGGCGGCCAGCAGCAGCGGGTGGCCATTGCCCGTACCCTGATGATGGACCCGGAAGTGCTGCTGTTTGACGAGCCGACTGCTGCCCTCGATCCCGAGATCACCAAGGAGGTGGCCGAGATCATCCGCAACCTGAGCCAGACCGGCATTACCCAGGTGGTGGTGACCCACGAGGTCGACTTTGCCCGCAAGGTGGCCAGTCAGGTGATTTATCTGGAGAAGGGGCGGATCATCGAATCCGGCACCGCTGCCATTTTCCAATCCCCGCAAACCAGCCGGTTTGCCGAATTCTTGATGCATTGATATTGAATCGATAAGGAAGCTGTCATGAAAAAGAGTCTGTTGTTGGTTGCTGCCATGGGCCTGTTGAGTACCTCCGTCATGGCCAAAGAGATCAAGTTCGCCACCGAGGCCACCTACGCACCGTTCGAATACCTGGATGACAAGAACGAGTTTCAGGGTTTTGACATCGATCTGGCGCGCGCCATCTGCGAGCAGGCCAAGCTGGAGTGCAGCTTCCACAACCAGGCCTTTGACAGCCTGATCCCCAGCCTCAAATTCCGTCGCTACGATGCCGCCATCGCCGCCATGGACGTGACGCCGGAGCGGGCCGCGCAGGTCGATTTCTCCGATATCTACTACGAGAACTCGGCAGTATTCGTCGCCAAGAAAGGGGCCTTCAAGGGGCCGGAAGAGATGGTCGACAAGACAGTCGGTGTGCAGAACGGTACCTCTCACCAGTCCTATCTGGTGGATAACTGGGTGAGCAAGGGTCTGCTGACCGTGCCGTACGCCAGCTACCAGAGCGCCTTCCTCGACATGATGAATGGCCGTACCGACGGTGTCTTTGCCGATACCGCCGTTGCTGCCGACTGGCTGAAGCAGCACAAGGAGTATGCGGTGGTGGGTACGCCAGTGACCGATGCCAAGTACTTCGGTACCGGCTTTGGCATCGCGGTCGCCAAGGGCAATCAGGAGCTGCTGACCCAGCTGAACAAGGGGCTGGCCGAGATCAAGGCCAACGGCACTTATCAGAAAATCTTCGACAAATACTTCGCGCAGTAAGCCATGTTGAGCCTGTTGTTGGATGCAGCCTGGATGACCCTCGGGCTGGCCTTGGCATCACTGGTCGGGGGCATGGTATTGGCACTGGCGTTCAGTGCTGCCGAGCTCAGCAAGAAGCGTGCGCTGGTGTGGCCGGTAGCCACCCTGACCACGCTGATCCGTGGCCTGCCCGAGTTGCTGGTGGTGCTGTTCATCTACTTCGGCTCGACCCAGGTGTTGTTCCTCATCACTGGCGAGTATGTGGAGTTCAGCCCGTTCGCCTGTGGCGTGCTGGCGCTCTCCCTGCTGTTCGCCAGCTATGCGACCCAGACTCTGCGGGCGGCGCTCAATGCGGTGCCCGCAGGGCAACGGCTGGCGGCGCTGGCGCTGGGGTTGAGCAAGAGCCACATCTTCTTTCGCATCGTGTTGCCGCAGGCGTGGCGTCATGCCCTGCCGGGCCTCGGCAACCAGTGGCTGGTATTGCTGAAAGATACCGCGCTGGTGTCGCTTATCGGGGTGAACGAGATGATGCGTCAGGCGCAGATGGCTTCGGCCAGTACCTATCAGCCTTTCACCTGGTATGCCGCCGCCGCCCTCATCTATCTGGCCATCAGTCTGGTGAGTGAATATGGCCTCGGGCTGGCTGCCCGCTACACCCGCCGCTACGGAGGCTAACTGATGCAAGAGTATCTCGTTACGTTGCTGGGCGGTCTGGTCACCACGCTGGAGCTGACCCTGTTCAGCCTGCTGCTGGGGATTGTGCTGGCGGCCCTGATGACCTGGGTGCTGGAGCTGCGCCTGCCGGTGGCGACCCAGCTGGTGCAGCTGTGGGTGCTGCTCTTTACCGGTACGCCGCTGCTGATCCAGATCTTCCTGATTTACTACGGGCCGGGCCAGTTTGAGTGGCTGAAAGCCAGCCCGCTCTGGCCGCTGCTCAAGCAGCCCTGGTTCTGCGCCGTGCTGGCGCTGGGTCTCAACACGGCGGCCTACTCCACCCGGTTGTTCAAGGGGGCGCTTGATGCCATCCCGGCTGGTGAGGTGGAGGCGTGTCGTGCGCTTGGCTTTAACGGCCGCCAGACCCTCTGGATGAAGGTGCGCCACGCCGCCCGTCATCTGGTGCCTGCCTACTCCAACGAGGTGATCCTGGTGCTCAAGGGGAGCTCCCTCGCCAGTACCATCACCATCATGGACATCATGGGGCTGGCGCAGGGGTTGAATGCCCAGACCTACGATACCCTGGCGGTGTTCGGGGTGGCTGGCGGGCTTTATCTGGCGATGAACGGATTGTTAACAATTGGTTTTCGCTGGTGTGAAAAACGGGCGTTGGCATTCCAATCCTGAGACCCTCAAATCTACCTCTTTATGGTAAGGAGAAGTGCAGAAAAACTGTGCTTCTCCTCCAACTTTTTGTATTTCCCTCCAATTTTTGCTCCCGCATGTTTCGTGGCTCACAGAACCCGTGACTGCAACTGTTATCAGATTGTTTTTTATGGGGGGATCCATTAAGGTTGGGCGCACAACAACAAACAACCTTAAACCTACGCTTAAACATGGAGTTGATCATGAAAGTTGCCGTTCTGGGTGCCGCTGGTGGCATCGGTCAAGCCCTCGCTCTGCTGTTGAAAAACCGTCTGCCGGCTGGCTCCGAGCTGAGCCTGTATGACATCGCCCCGGTTACTCCGGGTGTGGCCGTTGACCTCAGTCATATTCCTACCGACGTCGCCATCAAGGGCTTCTGCGGTGAAGATCCGACTCCTGCGCTGGTTGGGGCCGATGTGGTGCTGATTTCCGCCGGTGTGGCACGCAAGCCGGGGATGGATCGCTCCGACCTGTTCAATATCAACGCCGGTATCGTCAAGAATCTGGTCGAGAAGTGCGCGGCCACTTGCCCGAAAGCACTGATCGGCATCATCACCAACCCGGTCAACACCACTGTGGCTATCGCCGCCGAAGTGCTGAAGAAAGCCGGTGTCTATGACAAGCGTCGCCTGTTCGGTGTCACCACCCTGGACGTGATCCGCGCCGAGACCTTCGTGGCCGCCGCCAAAGGGTTGAACGTGGATAAGGTTCGCGTCAACGTGATCGGTGGCCACAGTGGCGTCACTATCCTGCCGCTGCTCTCCCAGATTGAAGGCTCCTCCTTCACCGCTGAAGAAGTGGCTGCCATGACCAAGCGCATCCAGAATGCCGGTACCGAAGTGGTGGAAGCCAAAGCCGGTGGCGGTTCCGCAACCCTCTCCATGGGTCAGGCGGCTTGCCGTTTTGGTCTCTCCCTCATCAAGGGTCTGCAGGGCGAAGCCAACGTCATCGAGTGCGCCTACGTGGAAGGCAATGGCGAGCACGCCACCTTCTTCGCGCAGCCGGTACTGCTGGGCAAGAATGGCGTCGAAACCGTACTGGATTACGGCAAGCTGAGCGCCTTCGAGCAGGAAGCGATGGAAGGCATGCTGGCTACCCTGAAAGCCGATATCCAGCTGGGTGTCGATTTCGTCAAGTAAGCGGGTCAACCGTGCCAACAAGGGAGCTTCGGCTCCCTTTTGTATTGATGAGATCCGCCCGGCAGGCTAAGGGGATGGGGCTTGGTGCCGATAACAGAGTGCAGCAGGAGATCCTTATGATGAAACCCCTTACCCTTCTCGTTCTTGTCGGTGCATTCACCGCGCCCCTCTATGGTGCCGAGGCGGTATCGGCTGCCGTATCGAGCGATGCGCCTGCAGCAAGTGCATCGGCACCGACCGCAAGCAGTGCAGCGGGGGCAACGGCCCCTGTCTCTGCTGCTACGCCAGCGCCCTCTGCGGCAGTCCCCGTCTTGCTTCCGGCCGAGCCGGTCACACCCGTTGTCAGCAGTGGCGAGGGGGCCGTGCCGCTGCCAAAACCGGCTGAGCCTGCCGCTGTGGTGGCGCCTTCCGCGCCTCTGGCCGCTGGCGAGTTGCAGGCGGTGCCGCTCTATCGTCAGGACGAGCTGCTCAACTGGATTGAGCAGGGGCGCCACCTCACTCAGGTGAAGCAGGATCGCTGTCAGCTGACTCAGGATATCGAAGCGCGCGCCTCGGTGATGAAGATCCCTGCCTATCAGTTCCTCTGGGGGGATATGCTGGCGTGGGGTGTCTGCACCAAATCCAATGCCGAGCTCGGGGTGCAATATATGTGGGAGGCGGCCAATCAGGGGTTGGCACCTGCGCTGGAGCAGCTGGGTCGCTACTACTGGAAAGGAACTTTGGTGCAGAAGGATTTGGTTCGCGCCGAGACCCTGATGCGCGAGGCGGCCAGCCTCGGTTTTCTGCGGGCCCGCATCGAGTGGGTCGAGATGCTGTTGCAGGGGATGGGCAGTCCGCTCGATTATGAGGACGCCTATCGCTGGCTCCATGGCTCCGTCATAGGTGACAAGGCGCTACACCAGAAGGCGGCGAGTCTGCTCAATCGTCTTGGCAACCGGATGCCGGCCAACGTGGTGGCTCGCGCCAAGGCGATGCACTGATCCAAAAAAATGACCCACAGATCTGCACCTGTGGGTCCGGTTCCAGCCGCCGTGCCATGACAGGCCGGAACCTCCCTCTGTTATATGGCTGCCTGCGCCTTAGAGATCTTGGTGGGGGCCAAAAACTTCGTAATGGAGCTGCCCCGTTGGTACCCCAGCAGCCAGCAGCTGCCGCTTGATCTCTTGCATGAAGCCGACAGGGCCACAGAAGTAGTAGTGGGCCTGCGGCGTGATGCGCTCCTTCACGGCAGTCAGATCCATGGTGCCGGCCAGGTCGTAATCTTGACCCTGCACATCACTGGCCTCCGGCTCCCGATACCAGATCCGGCTCAGCAAGTTGGGATGCTGGCGGGATTTTTGCTGAATATCCTCCCGGAAGGCGTGTACAGAGCCCTGTTCGCAGGCGTGCAGCCAGGTGACATCAGCCTGATGGCCGTTCGCCAGCAACTGGTTGAGCATGCTCATCATCGGCGTCACGCCGACACCGGCGGAGAGCAGTACGACCGGGGTCTGGCTGTCGGCTTTCAGGTAGAAATCGCCGGTAGGGGGCATCACCTCGATCTTGTCACCCGCCTGCAGGTGATCGTGCAGCAGGTTGGAGACCTGGCCCTGCGGCTCGCGTTTGACGCTGATGCGGTAATCCTGCCCGTTGGGGGCATCTGAGAGGGAGTACTGGCGGATCTCCTGATATTCCAGCTCGGGGTGAACCAGCTTGACGCTGAGGTATTGGCCCGGTTTGAAGGTCAATACCGGCTTGCCATCTTCCGGCGTCAGCAGGAAGGAGGTGATGAGGGCGCTCTCGGCTCGCTTCTCCTTGATGATGAAGGTGCGGGTACCTTGCCAGCCGCCATCCTGGCTTGCCTTCTCCTGATAGATCTCCTGCTCGCGGCCGATGAAGATGTCGGCCAGCACGCTATACGCCTTGCCCCATGCCTCCAGCACCTCGTCGGTGACCGCATTTCCGCCCAATTCTTTGAGCGTGGCCAAGAGATGACTACCTACAATGTGATATTGTTCCGGCTGGATCAGGAATCCGGTATGTTTGTGCGCAATCCGCTCGACTGCACCGGCGAGTGCCCCCAGATTGTCGATATTCTTGGCATACGCGGCGACTGCATTGAACAGGGCCAGCGGCTGGCCGCCACTGCGTTGATGGGCCAGGTTGAAGATATCTTTCAGCTCCGGGTTATGGCTGAACATCCGTTGGTAGAAGTGCTGGGTGAGGGCAGGGCCTGCCGATTCGAGCAGCGGAATAGTGCTTTTGATTACGGCAACGGTGGTTTGATCTAGCATAGGGGCCTCGTTCTAATTGAACATATAAAATGTCATTTAATAAGTGGCATCCTAGATGTTTATTTGATTTGAATCAATACTCCACTTTTCGCATCGCGCTAATCAGGTTTTATGAGACTAACCAGTTATACAGATTTTGGATTGAGAGCCCTGCTCTATCTTGCCACCCTGCCGGAAGGGGAGTTGTCGAGCGTTGCCAAGGTATCGGCCCTGTATGGCGTTTCCCGCAACCACATGGTGAAGGTGGTTAATCAGCTGGTGAAGCTGGGCTATCTGCAATCCCAGCGGGGCAAGAATGGCGGTATTCGCATGGCTTGCGATCCCGCCACCATCAATATCGGGCAGGTGATCAGGGCACTGGAAGGCAATCTGGACGGCATTGACTGCGGCTCGCCCGCTTGTCACATCGTCTCTGTCTGTCTGCTCAAGAGTGCGCTGAAAGAGGCGATGGATGCGTTTCTGGCGGTGATGGACAGCTATACGCTGCAAGACCTGCTGGCCAACCGCGACGAGTTGCAACGGGTGTTTGGCGAGTTGATCCCGACGCTGGTGCTGGAACCGGATGATGAAGATGAGCAATGACGATGAGCAATAGAAAAGGGCTGCCACTGGCAGCCCTTTTTCAATCTTGCGAATCCGACTCCGCCCGGTACGATGCCGGCATGATCCGCGCCATCTTCACCATATTGTTCTCCACATCGAGGATCTCGATAGGATAACCGGCCAGCCGGATCCCGATGTTGGGCTGGGGGATCTCCTCCAGATATTCGAGGATCAGACCGTTGAGGGTGCGCGGGCCGTCGATGGGCAGGTGCCAGTTCATCTCCTTGTTCAGCTCACGAATATTGGCTGAGCCTTCGACCAGATAAGAACCATCTGACTGGGGGTGGATCTCGTCGCTCGGCGCTGGCGTCATGGAGGTGGTAAAGTCGCCCACGATCTCTTCCAGAATATCGTCCAGAGTGATTAGCCCCTGAATGTCGCCGTATTCGTCGACGATCAGGCCAATTCGCTCCTTGTTGCGCTGGAACTTGGCCAGCTGCACGTTGAGCGGCGTTCCTTCCGGAATGAAGTAGATCTCGTCCACTTCCCGCAACAGACTCGATTTGTTGAACTGGTCTCTGGCTACCAGCCGCAGGGCATCGCGCGCGTGTAAAAATCCGACAACGTCGTCGATATTGTCGCGATAGAGCAGGATCTTGGTGTGAGCGCAGTGGGCCAGCTGACGCTGGATGCTCTTCCAGTCATCGTTGATGTCGATGGCGTAGATATCGCTGCGTGGCACCATGATGTCCTCGACCAGCATCTTGTCGAGATCCAGAATGCTCAACAGCATCTCCTGATGACGCTGGGGGATCAGGTTACCCGCCTCATTGACGATGGTGCGCAGCTCCTCGGTGTTGAGGGAGTCATCCTTGTTGGGATTGATCTTCAGCATCTTGAGCAGGCCGCTGGTGATGCCGTTGATCAGCCAGACCAGCGGTGAGAGCGGCACCATCAGCCCCTTGAGGATCCAGGAGGCGGGATAGGCGATCTTCTCCGGAAACATGGCGGCCAGGGTCTTGGGGGTCACTTCACCGAATACCAGTACCACCAGGGTCAGCCCGAAGGTGGCGATGGCGACCCCGAGATCACCAAACAGCCGGATACAGACGATGGTGGCGATGGCGGAGGCGAGGATATTGACCAGATTATTGCCGATCAGGATCAGTCCCAGCAGGCGATCGGGGCGGGCGAGCAGTTGCTCGACGCGACGTGCGGCTTTGTGTTTGGTCTGTGCCAGATGCCGAAGTTTGTAGCGGTTGATGGACATCAGGCCGGTTTCGGCACTGGAGAAAAAGGCGGAAAGAAGGATCAAGATAACGAGAACAATCAGTAATGTACTCGTTGAGATGCTGTCCAAAAAGGGCTCCTGTTGGATGGTATGGCTAAAAGAGTATAGGTGTCAGCTCAACAGCACTTCTTTGACGAAGCGACTGCCAAAGTAGGCAAGAGTCAGGATGAAGCTGCCGATCAGACTGAGCGTGATGACTTTGCGGCCGCGCCAGCCATAGGTGTGATGACCCCACAGCAGCAGAACGTAGACACACCATGCCAGGATGGAGAGCACTGCCTTGTGGGATTTGCCCTGGGCGAACATATCTTCGAGGAAGAAGAGGCCGGAGGCGATGGAGAGTGTCAGCAGCAGCACCCCTGCAGAGATCAACTGAAACAGTCGTTTCTCCACCGTCATCAGTGGCGGCATGGCTGGCAGGTTGCTGATTTTTCTCGATTTAAGCTGTTTGTCCAGACAGGCGAGCTGCAGCGCAAACAGACAGGCGATCATCAATACCGAGTAGGCCATCAGGGCGAGGCCGATGTGCAGCAACAGCTGGGGGTGGGCCTCCAGATGGGTTATGTAGCGACCCGGGATCAAGGCGCTGGCCGCCAACAGCAGGGCCGAGAAGCTGTAGACCACCGGCAGCAGGATCCAGCCGTTGAAGCGGCGGGTCACGCAGGTCATGAAGCAACTGATGATGAGGCTGACCAGCGAGGCAACGTTGAGCATGCTCAGGTTCTGGCCGTAACTCTGCAATACCTCTGAACCGAGGGCGCTGGCGTGGGCGATCAGGGCCAATCCGATACAGGCAAACAGGGAGCGCTGTCCCACCGGCTTGGCGCTCAGTAACAGATGCAGGGAGGCGATGATGGCCAGCAGATAAAACGCCAGGGCCAGAACAGAGATTACGATCATAACCAGGTCGTTGTTGCACAAGCTTTTGAGGGTAAGAGGGGCAGTATACCTTGCACGAGAAGTGCTCGCCAGTTGTGCAACGGCCGATCTGCCCATATATAGGGAGAAGGTCCCTGCTGCTGCGGTGCGGCGAATAATCGTCCTCGCGCCCGCTCTGGGTTATAATGCCCCCAATTTATTACGCCAAGAACCGGAATCCGTCATGTTTGAGAATTTGACTGAACGACTCTCGCGCACCTTGCGCAATGTCAGTGGCCGTGGTCGCCTGACCGAAGACAATATCAAGGAAACCCTGCGCGAAGTTCGCATGGCGCTGCTCGAGGCGGATGTCGCCCTGCCGGTCGTGCGTGATTTCGTGGCGCGTGTCAAAGAGCGCGCAGTCGGGCAGGAAGTGGCCAAATCCCTGAGCCCGGGCCAAGCATTCATCAAGATTGTGCACGGTGAACTGGTCACCGTAATGGGGGAGGCCAACGAACAGCTCAACCTGGCTGCCCAGCCGCCCGCCATCATCCTGATGGCTGGTCTGCAGGGTGCCGGTAAGACCACCACGGTTGGCAAACTGGCCAAGCTGCTCAAAGAGCGCAGCAAGAAGAAGGTGCTGGTAGTCAGTGCCGACGTCTATCGTCCGGCGGCGATCAAACAGCTGGAAACCTTGGCCAGCGACATCGGTGTCGACTTCTTCCCCAGCGATGCCAGCCAGAAGCCGGTCGACATCGCCACCGCCGCCATCGATCAGGCGCGCAAGAAATTCTATGACGTGGTGATCGTCGATACTGCCGGTCGTCTGCACGTTGATAGCGAGATGATGGCCGAGATCCAGGATCTGCATGCCACTATCAAGCCGGTCGAGACCCTGTTCGTTGTGGATGCCATGACCGGTCAGGATGCCGCCAACACCGCCAAGGCGTTCAACGAAGCGCTTCCGCTCACTGGCGTGATCCTTACCAAGGCGGACGGCGACGCCCGAGGTGGTGCCGCCCTGTCGGTGCGTCACATCACCGGCAAGCCGGTCAAGTTTATCGGTATGGGTGAAAAGACCGATGCGCTGGAGCCGTTCCACCCGGATCGTCTCGCCTCCCGTATCCTCGGTATGGGCGATGTGCTCTCTCTGATCGAGGAAGTCGAGCGCAACGTCGATAAAGAGAAAGCGGCCAAGCTGGCCAGCAAGGTCAAGAGTGGCAAGGGTTTCGATCTGGAAGATTTCCGCGAGCAGCTGGCCCAGATGCGCAACATGGGCGGTATGATGGGGATGCTCGACAAGCTGCCCGGCATGTCCGGGCTGCCGGATAACGTGAAAGATCAGATGGATGATAAGCTCACCGTGCGGATGGAGGCGATCATCAGCTCCATGACGCCCAAGGAGCGCGCCCACCCTGATCTCATCAAGGGTTCCCGCAAACGCCGTATCGCCGCAGGTTCCGGCATGCAGGTGCAGGACGTGAACAAGCTGCTCAAGCAGTTCACCGAGATGCAGCGCATGATGAAGAAAATGTCCGGTAAAGGCGGCATGCGCAAGATGATGAGCCAGATGAAGAACATGATGCCCCCCGGTTTCGGTGGCGGTCGCGGCCCGTTCTGATCCGGCCTGCGTGTTGATGGGGGTCTGCAGCGGCAGGCCCCTTTTCATTGCCGCTCTGCGCAAAAAATGGCTGGCTTGGTTGCAATTATTACGAATCCAAGTAGAATTACGCGGCTTATTTTAAGCTAGGGTCCGCGTGTTTGCGGGCCTTGTTCATTAGATGTTAATGAGGACGATATGGTAACCATTCGTTTACAACGTGGTGGCGCGAAAAAGCGTCCGTTCTACCAGGTAGTAGTTTCTGACAGCCGTTGCGCCCGTGACGGTCGCTTCATCGAGCGCGTTGGTTTCTTCAACCCGGTTGCTGCTGGCCAAGCTGAAAAGCTGAACCTGGACCTGGCTCGTATCGAGCATTGGGTTGCTACTGGTGCCGCTGTTTCTGACCGCGTTGCCAAGCTGATCAAAGACGCTAAAAAAGCTGCTTAATCAGCCCAACGGTAAGGAGTTAAGGTGGAAAAACCTGTAGTTCTGGGCACCCTGGGTACCGTTTATGGCATCAAGGGCTGGCTTAAAGTGAACTCCTTCACCGATGTTGCCGAAGCGATTTTCGATTACAACCCCTGGCTGATTAATCAGAACGGGGCGTGGCGTGAAATTCGGGTTTCATCCTGGAAACGTCACAACAAGGGTCTGATCTGCAAACTCGATGGTATCGATGTGCGCGAAGATGCCCTGGCATTGACCAATGTCGAGATTGGCGTACCCGCCGATCTGTTGCCTGCGTTGCCTGAAGGTGAGTTCTACTGGCGTGACCTGATTGGTTGCTCCGTGGTAACCACCAAGGGATACGACCTGGGCAAGGTGACCGAATTGATGGAAACCGGCTCCAACGATGTGTTGGTGGTTGAGGCCAATGTAAAAGATGCCTTTGGTGCAAAGGAGCGGTTGATTCCGTTCCTGGAAGAGCAGGTGATCAAGAATATTGATCTGACTGTTCGAACAATCGAAGTTGATTGGGATCCTGGTTTCTAGTTTCCCGCGCTAACACGGGTGCCGGAGGTTTCTTATGTGGATTGGGGTCATTAGCCTCTTCCCTGAAATGTTCCGAGCCATTACCGAGCACGGGGTAACGGGTCGGGCCGTCAAGAGTGGCCTGCTGCAGATTGAGTGCTGGAACCCCCGGGAGTTTACCCACGACAAACACCGTACGGTCGATGATCGTCCTTATGGTGGTGGGCCCGGCATGTTAATGATGGTTCAGCCGCTGCGTGACGCGATTCATGCAGCCAAGCAAGCGGCGGGAGACGGGGCGAAAGTCATCTATCTCTCTCCTCAGGGACGCAAGCTGACTCAAGCGGGCGTAACCGAGTTGGCGACGAATCAGAAACTGATTCTGGTAGCCGGTCGATACGAAGGTATCGATGAACGCGTGATACAAACCGAAGTCGACGAAGAGTGGTCTATCGGGGATTACGTGTTAAGTGGTGGCGAGTTGCCTGCCATGACCCTGATCGATGCGGTTTCGCGTCTGGTCCCCGGGGTTTTGGGCGATCAGGCCAGTGCCGAGCAGGACTCCTTTACGGATGGCTTGCTGGATCATCCCCACTACACTCGGCCGGAGGTGTTGGATGGATTGGCGGTGCCCGAGGCGCTGACAAGCGGCAATCACGAAGTGATTCGACGCTGGCGTCTCAAGCAGTCGCTCGGACGAACTTGGCAAAGAAGGCCGGAACTTATTAACAACCTAGCTCTGACTGACGAGCAAGAATCACTTCTTGCCGAGTATGTCCGCGAAGTGCGTGACAGCGTTAAGTAGAGTTTTCAGTTTATCCTAGGTAAGGAAAGACAATGAGCAAGATTATTCAGCAGCTTGAACAAGAGCAACTGCGTACCGACATCCCGGCTTTTGCCCAGGGCGACACTGTACGTGTTCAAGTTCGTGTTAAAGAAGGTGGTAAAGAGCGTCTGCAGGCTTTCGAAGGCATCGTTATTGCCAAGCGTAACCGCGGTCTGCACTCTGCTTTCACCGTTCGCAAGATCTCCAACGGCGAAGGTGTTGAGCGTGTATTCCAGACTCACTCTCCGCTGATCCACAGTGTAGAACTGAAGCGTCGTGGTGATGTTCGCCGCGCCAAACTGTACTACCTGCGCAACCTGTCCGGCAAAGCTGCTCGTATCAAAGAGAAGCTCAACTAATTCGATTCGAATTGGTGTCGGTATGTCGGCAAATAGCTCGACAGGTAGTGAAAAGGCTCGCCAATGGCGAGCCTTTTTTGTATCCGTCTATTGGCTATCTGGGAGCCGTTACTGGATGACCCGAACTACCGAGTTGTCTCGCCCGAAGGGGCCTGGCACATAGTCATCCGCTGCCCAGTCATTCTCGTAGAGGGTTTCCCCTGCCGGTGTGATGAGCTGGTAGCAATATTCGAAGTACCCCGGGCCGTCGGTCGGCAGATTGAGGGTGGCTTTGAACTCGCCGCTCTTCATGCGCTTCAGCTCGACCGGTTGCCACTGGGTGAACTCGCCGATCAGCATCACCTGTTCCGCCCCTGCAGCTGCCTCTTTCTCTACGGCAAAGGTCACCTTGACCTCGGGCTTGGACTTCAAAAACTGTTTGATCAGTGGCATGACGCCTCCTTGTCTGTGAGTTAAAAATGGCTCCTGTCTATTTTTATACCACCATATGACAAAGATGTTGATAAGGCAGATCAAGTCGGTAAGGCAAAATAGCGTTGCAGCAAACTGTGGGTGAAGTCGATCTTGAGATAGAAGCCACGGGGCAGGGTCATGATGGGTTGACCATCGCGGCCGATGGCGCGAGTCAGCGCTTTGTTGTTGGCCGCCTTGGGCCGCAGTTGCATCACCTGGCCGTGGCGCGCGCTGATCTGCTCCACTTCTCCCAGCACTATCATGTCCATCAGCTCCTCCCAGTCCTGACGCAGTAGCCGATCTTCCTCTTCATTCGGGCTCCACATCAGCGGCATGCCGACTCGCCGCCCGCCAACCGGGATCTCGCGACTGCCTTCCACCGGGATCCAGAGCACCCGGGAGAGCTTGTTGCGCACGTTGGACTCCTCCCAGCGCTGACCGCTGACGCCGATCAGCGGGGCAACGCAGACGAAGGTGGTCTCCAGCGGTTTGCCTTGAGGATCCACGGGGATCGTCTTGAGTTCGATCCCCAGCTCCGGGAAGTCCTGCTCCGGCTTGCTCCCTGCGCTGGCCCCCAGTTGCAGCTCGATCAACTGACCGACCCACCCCTTGTCACGGCGCAGGTCTTTGGGCACAGCGACGCCAGCCTCGGCGGCCAGCTGCGCCAGCGTGAAGCCGGCCATGGCATAGGCGCGGCTCAATAACTCCTGCTCGGATTGGGGATTGCTTGGCATAGTTGGCTCCATCTTGCTCGCCATATTCTAACAGGGGAGGATCCCGAGAAGGATCGCTGTTTTTATAACCGATCCTGAGTGGATAAGATCAAATGCAGAGAATTTGGGGGCTATCAGCTCATCGTTATGATTTTAAAGGGTTTTGTCTATTTTATCGAATAGTGTTCCTGGTCTGGTTTGACCTCTAAATAGTTGTCCAAGGGTTTGTGCATGATGTTACACACAGTTATCCACAGAAATCTTGGATAAGTGGATGAAAGTGGGTGGAGTCGCTGATATGTTACAAAAAATTGTGAATGCCACCCCATTTTTACAGGCTAAACGGGGTAGATATTGTGCCACTCCTGTGGATAATTTCGCCGCGGTGGATCTTTGAGCAGTTGAACTTGTTCACAATCCGGATCATGGATCTGACTCTTGGGGGAACATGGATCTAGATCCAGTTGTTTTATCTCAAGTTTATAAAAAATAATGATTTTTTATATTTTATGTCGCGTGGTGATACGAAGAGTTACTTTTCGCGTACAGTTAAAAAGTACTGTATATACCCGTTTGCTAACAGCTTTATGCACAGCCTGGGTGGGCAACTTGGGGGCGTGGATCCTTGGATTTGTTTATAAGTATGTTTGAAATTGAAAGTTATTCATGAAACAGGGGATTCACTCCTTGTTTGCTGCCACGGAGTGAATGTGGAACAATCTCCTTATAGATTCAGCCTTTATAAGGTGATCACGTGATTGATGGCGACGGATTTCGTCCCAATGTCGGTATCGTGATCTGTAACCGTGAAGGACAAGTGTTGTGGGCTAAACGCTATGGACAGCACTCCTGGCAGTTTCCGCAGGGGGGGGTTGATGATGGTGAAACGCCAGAGCAGGCCATGTATCGAGAGCTGTATGAGGAGATTGGCCTCAAGCCCGAAGATGTGACCATCATGGCCACCAGTCGTAACTGGCTAAAGTACCGTTTACCCAAACGTCTTGTCCGCTGGGACAGTTCACCGGTCTGTATTGGCCAAAAACAAAAATGGTTCCTGTTACAGCTGAATTCGGGCAAGGAGTCGCGGATCCAGTTCGGCTGTCATGGCCATCCCGAATTTGACGACTGGCGTTGGGTCAGCTTCTGGTACCCGGTGCGTCAGGTCGTTTCGTTCAAGCGGGAGGTTTACCGCCGGGTCATGAAAGAGTTTGCCCCGCTGGCGATGCCGGTGCCGGCAGTGCAGGTCAACAAGAAAGATGGGCGGCGCAACCGCGCCCGTTAAGGAGCACAGATTAGTTGTTAACGGAACTGAGACGTATCGTCGAGAGCATGGCCGAGGCCAATACCCTCGAGCAGGCCTTGCAGGCATTGGTGAGCCAGACCCGGCACGCCATGGCAGTGGACTGCTGCTCCGTCTATGTCTCGGAACCCGAGGTGCGCCGCTATCGCTTGGCGGCTACCGACGGCTTGGCCCCGTCCGCAGTCGGCAAGGTGACTCTGCCCTACGAGCAGGGCATCGTCGGTCTGGTGGGTCAGCGAGAAGAGCTGATCAACCTGGCTGATGCCCCCGCGCATCCCAGTTTCAAATTCCTGCCCGATGTGGCCGAAGAGGCGTTCCGCTCCTTCCTCGGCGCTCCCATCATGCATCAGCGTCAGGTGGTCGGCATTCTGGTGGTGCAGCAGAAGGAGAGCCGCCGCTTCGATGAGGGGGAAGAGTCCTTCATGGTCACCCTGGCGGCCCAGCTGGCGGCGCGGATCGCTCAGGCGCAGGCCAAGGGGTGGTTGCAGAAGACCGACTGGAGCAAGCCACTGCGCGGTATTGCCGGTGCCAGCGGCATCGCCATGGCCAAGGCCTGGGTGTGGCGGCCCCGCAAGGCGCTCTCGTCCATTACCCCGCGCAAGGATGAAGACCATGCCAGCCAGTTGGCGCGGCTGGAGCTGGCGGTTGAGGAAGTGCGGCACGACTTGGAGAGTCTGGCGCTGCGTTTTCGAGAGAGCTACAGCCAGGATTCGGTGGCGATCTTCGATATCTACCTCCATCTGCTCAGCGATCCCGGCTACATCAAGCCCATTCGCAACAAGGTGAGCAAGGAGCACTGGACTGCGGTCTCTGCGGTCAAGCTCATCAGCGATCGCTTGATCGAGCAGTTCAAGGGGATGAAGGATCCCTACTTGCAGGAGCGCTCCACCGACGTGAAGGATATTGCCCAGCGGCTGATCAGCCGACTGGTGCAGAATGAACCGGAACATATCTCCATCGGTGAGCCGGTGGTGCTGGTTGCCGACGAGGTGACGGCCACCATTCTGGCGGAAGTGCCCCGTGAGTATCTGACCGGGGTGGTCTCGCTCAAGGGGGGGACCAACTCCCACGCGGCCATTCTGGCCCGCGCCATGGGGGTGGCCGCCATCATGGGGGTTGATCTGCCCCTTGGTGACATCGGTGGTCGCATGCTGGTCGTCGATGGCTATAGTGGTGATCTCTTCATCGAGCCCAATCAGGTGATCCTGACCGAGTATCGTCAGCTGCTGAGCGAAGAGCGGGCGCTCGATACCCTAGTGCGCAGCGTCGACAACCTGCCATCTGAAACCGCCGATGGCACCAAGGTCTCTCTGCTGCTCAACGCCGGGCTCAGTGCCGATACCGAGATCTCCCTCAACCAGCTGGCGGACGGGGTGGGCCTCTATCGCACCGAGATCCCCTTTATGCTGCAGGAGAGCTTCCCCTCAGAGTGGGAGCAGACAGCCCGTTATCGCGGCATTCTGGAGACCTACCGCAACCGGCCGGTCTGCATGCGGACGCTGGATGTGGGCGGCGACAAGCCGCTACCCTATTTCCCCATCGTCGAGGAAAACCCCTTCCTTGGCTGGCGGGGGATCCGGATCACCCTGGATCACCCCGAACTGTTTCTGGTGCAGCTCAAGGCGATGCTGCGGGCCAGTGAAGGGCTGGACAATCTGGCCATCATGCTGCCGATGATCAGCAGCGTCAGCGAAATCAAGGCCTCCCGTCGTCTGCTGGATCAGGCGTGGCGAGAGGTGTCGGAAGAGGCGGCGAGCCGCGATGCAGTGATCCGCTACCCCAGCCTCGGGGTGATGATCGAGGTGCCCTCAGCCCTCTTTATCTTGCCGGAGATGGCGCCGCTCATCGATTTCTGGTCGGTGGGCAGTAACGACCTGACCCAGTACCTGCTGGCGGTAGATCGCAACAATTCCCGGGTTGCCAACATCTATGATGCCTTCCATCCTGCGGTGATCCGCGCCCTGCAACAGCTGGTTGATGCCTCCCACCGCTACCAGAAGCCGGTGTCGGTCTGTGGCGAGCTGGCCGGTGATCCGGTCGGTGTATTGCTGCTGCTGGCCATGGGCTATCGCCGCTTCAGTATGAACACCCACAATATCGCCCGGATTAAGTACGTGCTGCGTCAATCCACCCTGAGCGAGTTGACCGAACTGATGGCCGATGGCCTCAAACATGACAACCCCCACGTACTGCGCGGCCTGTTTGCCCGCTATCTGGAGGAGCATGGTTTGGGCGGTTTGCTGCGAGCCGGTCATAAATCGAAACAGAGTGATTGATAATCATGCCTTGTCCCTGCTGACGAATGATCGGAAAATGCGGCTTTTATTTTGACTGGGGCCGCATATGCAGCACGATGGATATTGGGTTTTCTCGCAGATTGATCCCGTAGCATTCAGTTTGGGACCACTATCGGTACGCTGGTATGGTCTCATGTACCTGTTCGGTTTCGCTTTTGCCATGTGGCTGGCTGGCCGTCGCGCCGATGCACCGAACAGCGGCTGGACCCGCAACGAGGTGTCGGATCTGCTGTTCTATGGTTTCCTCGGGGTGATCCTCGGTGGCCGTGTCGGTTACGTGCTGTTCTACAACTTCGATCTTTTCCTCGCGGATCCCACCTATCTGTTCAAGATCTGGACCGGCGGTATGTCGTTCCACGGTGGGCTGATCGGGGTGATCACCGCGATGATCTGGTTTGCCCACAAGACCAAGCGCCACTTCTTCACCGTGGCCGACTTTGTGGCACCGCTCATTCCGTTTGGTCTCGGCGTTGGCCGGATCGGCAACTTCCTCAACGGCGAGCTGTGGGGCCGGGTCACCGATGTGCCCTGGGCCATCATCTTCCCGGAGGCGGGTCCTGAGCCGCGTCATCCCTCCCAGCTCTACCAGTTCGCACTGGAAGGGGTGGTGCTGTTCATCATCCTCAACCTGTTCTGGCGCAAGAATCCGCCGCGCGGCGCCATCTCCGGCATGTTCCTGCTGTTCTACGGCCTGTTCCGCTTCCTGGTGGAGTTTGTGCGCCAGCCGGACAGCCAGCTCGGTCTCTACTTCCAGGAGATCAGCATGGGCCAGATCCTCTCCACCCCGATGATTATCGCCGGTGCCCTGATGATTTGGGCCGCCTACAAGCGTCCGCAGTTGTTTGGTAATGCCGTGAAGGAGGCGAAATAATGCGAGCTTATCTCGACCTGATGCAGAAAATCCTCGATGAGGGCACCGTCAAGTCAGACCGTACCGGCACCGGTACTGTCTCCCTGTTCGGCCATCAGATGCGCTTCAATCTGGCGGAAGGTTTCCCGCTGGTGACCACCAAGAAGTGCCACCTGCGCTCCATCATTCACGAGCTGCTCTGGTTCCTCAATGGCGATACCAATACCGCCTATCTGAAGGAAAATGGCGTCAGCATCTGGGATGAGTGGGCCGACGAGAATGGCGATCTGGGGCCGGTTTACGGCGCGCAGTGGCGCTCCTGGCCTGCGGCTGACGGGTCTGTCATCGACCAGATCCAGAAGGCGGTGGATGACATCAAGCACAACCCGGATTCGCGCCGCATCATCGTATCCGCCTGGAACGTGGGCGAACTGGACAAGATGGCGCTGGCTCCCTGCCATGCCTTCTTCCAGTTCTATGTGGCGGACGGCAAGCTCTCCTGCCAGCTCTACCAGCGCAGCTGTGATGTATTCCTTGGCCTGCCGTTCAACATCGCCAGCTACGCCCTGCTGACCCACATGATGGCCCAGCAGTGCAATCTGGAAGTGGGTGACTTCGTCTGGACTGGCGGTGATGTGCATCTCTACTCCAACCACATGGAGCAGACTGCGCTGCAGCTCTCCCGCGAGCCGCGCCCGCTGCCGACCCTGGTGATCAAGCGCAAACCTGACTCCATCTTCGACTACAAGTTCGAGGATTTCGAGATCGAGGGTTATGACCCCCACCCCGGCATCAAGGCGCCCGTCGCCATCTGATAGAAAGGCGCCTCAGGGCGCCTTTTTTATGCAGTTTAATAATTGAAAATTCATTTTATTGATTAATCAGACGGTAGCCAGAGACGAGGAAAAACCTGCTTATAGCAGGTATGTTCTATTTTGCCTTCGGTTTTTTCGTTGTATTGAGCAGCAAGAAACGATTTTCCATTGGTTGTTGCAGGAGATAGACTCAAACCAAAGCAATACAGTGGAAAATTTAACCATGAGTGACGTAATCAAAAAGTTCCTGAAGCTGGAGGCCGCCTCCGGAATTATTCTGATCATGGCTGCCATGCTGGCAATGATTTTAGCCAATACCGCGCTGGCTGGCGGGTATCAGGCGTTTCTCGACACGCCGGTGCAGGTGCGCATTGCGGCCCTCGACATCAACAAGCCGCTGCTGCTCTGGATCAACGATGGCTTTATGGCGATCTTCTTCCTGCTGGTTGGCCTGGAAGTGAAACGAGAGATGCTGGAAGGGGCGCTCTCGACCCGGGTTCAGGCGACCTTCCCAGCTATTGCGGCGGTGGGCGGCATGCTGGCTCCGGCCTTGATCTACGCCTTTTTCAACTATTCGGATGAAGTGGCGCGCGCTGGCTGGGCGATCCCGGCTGCGACCGACATCGCCTTTGCCCTCGGGGTGATGGCGCTGCTTGGCAAGCGGGTGCCGGTGAGCCTCAAGGTATTCCTGTTGGCGCTGGCCATCATGGATGACCTGGGTGTCATCATCATCATCGCGCTCTTCTATACCCAGCAGCTGTCGCTGGAGGCGCTGGCCATCGGTATTCTGGCAACCCTCACCCTGCTTTGGATGAATCGCCGTGGTGAGGACAGGATCAGCCTTTACATGCTGGTTGGTCTGGTGCTCTGGGTTGCGGTGCTCAAGTCTGGCGTCCATGCGACCCTGGCGGGTGTAGTGGTGGGCTTTATGGTTCCGCTTAACGGCAAGCGTTACGCCTCGCCGCTCAAGTATCTGGAGCATCAACTGCACCCCTGGAGTGCCTATCTGATCCTGCCGCTGTTTGCCTTTGCCAACGCAGGGGTATCGCTGGAAGGGATTGGTCTCTCCTCCCTGCTGAGTCCGGTACCTATGGGGATCATGCTGGGGCTGTTTATCGGCAAGCCGCTCGGGGTGTTCACCATCAGCTGGCTGTCGGTCAAGCTGGGCATCGCCCAGTTGCCGCCTGGGGTCAACTTCAAGCAGATTTTTGCGGTCAGCATCCTCTGTGGCATCGGGTTCACCATGTCGATGTTTATCGCGTCGCTCGCCTTCGAGCACGGTGGGCTGGATTACGGCAGCTACTCTCGCCTCGGGATCCTGGTGGGCTCCACCATGGCGGCGGTAGTCGGCTATCTGGCCTTGCGCATGGCCCTTCCCAAGGGTGAAGGGGAACAGAGTACGGAGGGACTATGAAGCTGCATACAGGGTTGTTGATGCTGTTGTTGAGCCCCGCGGCATGGGCCGGCGGGCTGGAGGATTGCAAGCAGGACGCCACTTCGGCGAACTGCTCTGCCTATCTCAACGGGGTGGTAGACAGCGCCCTGCTGCTGGGGGACAAGCAGGCCAAGGCGCGCTTTGGCGAGACCTTCTCCGAGCGGGCGCTGAGCAGCCGGGCTGGCGAGATGGTAAAGCGTTCCAACAAGCGTTATTGCGCTGACCGGATGCCTGACAAGGCACGCCTCAAGGCCAGTCTGATGGAGCAGTTTGGCGCGAACAAGGTTGACTCGGTTAGCGACATGTATGACATTCTGGCGGTTGAACTCAGCTGCTACCGGAGTCCGCGTCAAGCGGGAACCCCATCGGATGTCACACCTTAACTACAACCATCTCTACTATTTCTGGATGACTCAGAAGAAGGGCTCCGTTACCCAGGCAGCGGAAGCCCTTTTTTTGACCCCGCAAACCGTCACCGGTCAGATCAAGCTGCTGGAGCAGCGCCTCGGTGGCAAGCTGCTCAAACGCAAGGGGCGCTCCCTTGAGGCAACCGAGCTGGGCCAGCTGGTATTTCGTTATGCCGACAAGATGTTCAGCCTCTCCTACGAGATGCTTGATATCGTCAACTACCGCAAGGAGAGCCAGATCCTGTTCGACGTCGGCATCGCCGATGCACTCTCCAAGCGCCTGGCCAGCCGCGTGCTGCTCTCTGTCATCCCCAATGATGGATCCATCCATCTGCGCTGTTTCGAATCGACCCACGAACTGCTGCTGGAGCAGCTGAGCGAACACAAGCTCGATATGATCCTCTCCGACTGTCCGGTGGACTCCAGCCAACATGCGGGGCTGCTCTCCAAGCGGTTGGGCGGCTGTGGCGTCAGCTTCTTCTGCAAGGCGCCATTGCCCGAAAAGCCTTTTCCCGCCTGTCTGGAAGAGCGCAAGCTACTGATCCCCGGTCGCCGTACTGCCATGGGGCGTCAGCTGACCCAGTGGTTCGAGCAGCAGGGGGTTTCTCCCAGCATTCTTGGCGAGTTTGATGATGCCGCCTTGATGAAGGCGTTTGGCTTCTTCAATCAGGGCATCTTCATGGCTCCCACCATCTATCGGGAGGAGATCCTCGAGGGGGAGGGGGTGATGCTGATCGGGGAAACCCAGGATCTGATGGAGGAGTATTACGTCATCTTCGCCGAGCGGATGATCCAGCATCCGGCGGTGAAGCGGGTCTGCGAGAGCGATTTTACCTTTCTCTTTTCCGGCCAGGAGAACTTCTCCGCCATCCAGCCGGCCACCCTGTCGTTTTAAAACGGCCCGTCACCACGTATCATCGGCGATGAGTGGTAGAGGAGAGATGTGATGCAACTTGAAGAGATGGAAGCCAATGCGAGTAAAGCGGTGGCCTTGCTCAAGGCGCTGGCCAACGAACGGCGGCTGTTTATTCTGTGCCAGTTGCTGGAGCGCGAACTGTCGGTGGGGGAGCTCAACGAGCGACTGGGATTGAGTCAGTCGGCCTTGTCACAGCATCTTGCGCTGCTGCGGCGGGATGAGCTGGTGACGACGCGCAAAGAGGCCCAGACGGTCTACTATTCGCTGCGCAGCCATGAGGTGCGTGAAATGATCAGTTTGCTGCATCGACTTTATTGCAGCGCAGATAAATAAAAAACCGGCACTAAGGCCGGTTTTTTCAGCTTTGATCAGCAGACGCTGATTAAGCCATAGCTTTGATCTGGGCAGACAGGCGGCTCTTGTGACGAGCTGCTTTGTTCTTGTGGATCAGGCCTTTGGTCGCCATACGATCCATGATCGGCTGAGCAACAGCGAAAGCGGCAGTCGCAGCAGCTTTGTCGCCAGAGGCGATAGCAGCAATGACTTTCTTCAGGTAGGTACGGGTCATGGAACGACGGCTGGCGTTGTGCTGACGGCGTTTTTCTGACTGAAGAGCGCGCTTCTTAGCAGATTTGATGTTAGCCAAGGTAAAACTCCTAAAACTGTCTTAGCGAGTGTATTGAAAAGGCCCGGAAATATGCCCTTCCAACCACATATTGTCAAATGATTTGTGCAAATAAACACCGCCTCCCGGTGGTGTGTCAGTAGGGAGACGGTTAAACTGTCGGTCGATTCTAGCAGCATTCTTTTCATTCTGACAGTTCCAGAGGCCTCGTCTTGAGTAAGAAATTGATCAAATCCGGCATGATAGTGTCCGGAATGACGCTGGCATCCCGCGTAATGGGCTTGGTTCGCGATGTGGTCATCGCAAATCTGCTCGGTGCCGGGGTGGCCGCCGACGTCTTCTTTTTTGCCAATCGCATTCCCAACTTTCTGCGTCGCCTGTTCGCCGAAGGTGCCTTCAACCAGGCCTTTGTTCCCGTGATGACGGAGTACAAGAAAAATGGCGACGAGGGGGAAGTGCGTGAATTGCTGGCGGCGGTAGCGGGCACGCTGGGGGGGATAGTGACTGTGGTTACCCTGCTCGGGGTGCTGGGGTCGGGGGTGCTGACCGCGCTGTTTGGCTGGGGTTGGTTCTGGGACTGGCTGCATGGCGGCCCTGCAGCCGAGAAGTTCGAGCTCGCCAGTCTGATGCTCAAAATCACCTTCCCTTACCTATGGTTCATCACCTTTACCGCCATGGCGGGGGCCATCCTCAACACCTTCGGCCGCTTTGCGGTCTCGTCGTTTACGCCGGTGTTTCTCAACATCACCATGATTGCGGCGGCCTGGTGGATTGCACCGCTGATGGACAAACCTGAGATCTCGCTGGCGATTGGTGTCTTTTTGGGCGGTTTGGTGCAGTTTTTGTTCCAGTACCCCTTTTTGCGCCAAATCAACATGCTGGTATGGCCCAAGTGGGGATGGAATCACCCTGGGGTGGTGAAGATCCGCACCCTGATGATCCCCGCCCTGTTCGGGGTATCGGTCAGCCAGATCAACCTGTTGGTCAATACCATGCTGGCTTCTTTCCTCGCGACCGGTGCCATCAGTTACCTCTACTACTCGGATCGTCTGCTGGAGTTCCCCCTCGGGCTGTTTGCGGTGGCCATCAGTACCGTGATCCTGCCTGCGCTGGCGAAAAAGCATGTAGATGCAGACCCTGCCGACTTCTCCCGCACCATGGATTGGGGGGTGCGGATGGTGATGCTGCTCGGCCTGCCCGCCATGATAGGCATTGCGGTGATGCGCGAGCCCATTTTGCGAGTGCTGTTCATGCGCGGCGAGTTCGGCCTGCATGAAGTGAGCATGTCGAGCGCGAGCCTGCTGGCCTCCACTACCGGTCTGCTCTCCCTGATGCTGATCAAGGTGCTGGCGCCCGGTTACTACGCCCGTCAGGACACCAAGACGCCGGTGCGGATCGGGGTGATGTCGATGATTGCCAACATGGTCTGCAACCTCATCTTCATCTACCCGCTCGGTTACGTGGGGTTGGCGCTCTCGACCGCCTGCTCGGGTACCCTGAATGCGGCTTTGCTGTTCAAGGGGTTGTACCAGCAGAGCGTCTATCGTCCCTCCCGCCATACTGGCGTGTTCTGCCTCAAGCTGCTGGTCGCCAGCGTGCTGATGGGGGGCGTGCTCGCCTATCTGTCGCCAGATTTGGCCCAGTGGGGCGCATGGAGCATGGGCAAGGCCAGTTTGCAGCTGACCATGCTGCTGTCGCTGGGGGCTGCGGTCTATGCCGTGGTGTTGCTGCTGCTGGGCATTCGGCCGCGTCACCTTAAATCGGGGCAGCAGTAGCCGTGATCCTGCGGCGCCATGGGGATAGTGCCCCATGGCGCCGCCAAGGGGCGGGATTGGGCCCGGATAGTTGAAATCAGGCTATGAGGGCTGACCCTGCCTGCTGCCTGATATATAATCCGCCGATTTCCATGGCAGCAACGCACAAGGCACTGATGGAGCTTATTCGCGGCATTCACAATCTCAAGCCCCGTCACCGGGGATGTGTATTAACCATTGGCAACTTTGATGGGGTTCATCAGGGTCACCATGCGGTATTGGCACGTCTCAAGGAGAAAGCGGCCCAGCTGGGATTGCCCGCCTGCGTCATGCTGTTTGAGCCGCAGCCGCTGGAACTGTTTGCCGGCACGGCAGCGCCCGCCCGGCTGAGCCGTTTGCGGGAAAAGTACGAAGCGCTGCAGGGGCTGCATATCGATCGCATGCTCTGCGTGCGCTTCAGCCACCGCTTTGCCGAGCAGGCGGCCTCGACCTTCATCGAGCAGTTGCTGGTGGAGAGACTCGGGGTGCGCTATCTGGTGGTCGGCGACGATTTTCGCTTCGGCAAGGGGCGGGAAGGGGACTTCCACCTGCTGGAGGAGGCGGGTCATCGCTTCGGTTTCGAGGTGATCAGCACCCAGAGCTTCCAGCTATCCCGTCAGCGGGTCAGCAGCACCCTAGTGCGTGAAGCCCTTAAGGCGGGCCGCATGGCGGAGGTTGAGCTGATGCTCGGCCGTCCTTATGCCATCAGCGGCCGGGTGGCCCACGGCGACAAGCTGGGGCGCACCATAGGTTTTCCCACCGCCAATCTGGCCCTCAAGCGTCAGGTGATCCCGGTCGGTGGCGTGTTTGCGGTGGAAGTGATATGTTCCGGCAAGACCTTCCCCGGTGTAGCCAATGTGGGTGTACGGCCGACCTTGAGCGGTACACAAGCCAGATTGGAAGTACATCTGTTTGATTTTTCTGGCGATCTTTACGGTCAACAGGTCAAGGTGCTGCTTCGCCACAAGCTGCGCGAAGAGCAGAAATTTGACTCTTTCTCTGCCTTGAAAGAGCAGATCGAACGAGATGCCCTGGCGGCCCGAGCCTGGTTCGGGCTGCCACAATTCAATTTACCCAGCACTCTTTTAGAAAAGAAGGGAACCCAGGACTGATGAGCGACTATAAACACACCCTGAATCTTCCGGAAACCGAGTTTCCGATGCGTGGCGATCTGGCCAAACGCGAACCCAACATGCTGAAACGTTGGTACGATCAGGATCTCTACGGCGCTATTCGCCGCGCCAAAGCGGGCAAGCCTTCTTTCATTCTGCATGATGGCCCCCCCTATGCGAACGGCAACATTCACATCGGTCACTCGGTCAACAAGATCCTCAAAGACATCATCATCAAGTCCAAGGGCCTCTCCGGTTTCGATTCACCCTATGTGCCGGGTTGGGATTGCCACGGTCTGCCTATCGAACTGAAAGTGGAAGGCATGGTCGGCAAGCCGGGCGAGAAGGTTTCCGCTGCCGAATTCCGCGCCGAGTGCCGCAAATACGCCAAGACCCAGATCGAAGCGCAGAAGACCGACTTCATCCGTCTGGGTGTGCTGGGTGACTGGGAACACCCCTACCTGACCATGGATTTTGGCACCGAAGCCAACATCATCCGCTCCATGGCCAAGATCGTTGAAAACGGCCACTTGCACAAAGGCTCCAAGCCGGTGCACTGGTGTACCGATTGCGGCTCCGCGCTGGCTGAAGCCGAGGTGGAGTACTACGACAAGAACTCCCCCTCCATCGATGTGCGCTTCAAGGCTGTTGATGAGGCGACCGTTGCCGCCAAGTTTGACTGCGCCGAAGGCCACACCGGCAAAGGCCCGATCTCTGCGGTGATCTGGACCACCACTCCGTGGACCCTGCCAGCCAACCGCGCCATCGCCATGCATGCCGATCTGGACTACGCACTGGTGCAGGTTGAAAGTGAGCATCCCGAGCGTCTGATCCTGGCCGCCGAGCTGGTCAAGGATGTGATGGATCGCGCCGGTATCGAGAAGTTCCACAATCTGGGTTACGCCAAGGGCGCCGCGCTCGAGCTGCTGCGCTTCAACCACCCCTTCTACAGCTTCGACGTGCCTGTGGTACTGGGTGACCACGTCACCCTGGATGCCGGTACCGGCGCTGTACACACCGCCCCTGGCCACGGTCAGGAAGACTTCGTGGTCGGCCAGAAGTACGGTCTGGAAGTGGCCAACCCGGTTGGCAGCAACGGTGTTTACCTGCCGGATACCGAACTGTTTGCCGGCCAGCACGTGTTCAAGGCCAACGCCTCCGTGATCGAAGTGCTGACCGAGCGCGGCGCCCTGCTGCATCACAAGGTGTTCAACCACTCCTATCCGCACTGCTGGCGTCACAAGACCCCGATCATCTTCCGTGCTACTCCACAGTGGTTCATCAGCATGGAGCAGAAGGGTCTGCGCAAGCGCGCACTGGAAGAGATCGAGCGCATCGAGAAGGACGGTATTGCCCAGCAAGGCCAGAGCGGCTGGGTACCGGCTTGGGGTAAAAACCGCATTCAGGCGATGGTCGAGAACCGTCCTGACTGGTGTATCTCCCGTCAGCGCACCTGGGGTGTGCCCATCTCCCTGTTCGTCCATAAAGAGACCCAGGAACTGCACCCGGAATCCGTGCGCCTGATGCACGAAGTAGCCAAGCGGGTCGAGCAGTCCGGCATTCAGGCATGGTGGGATCTGGACAAGGCCGAGCTGCTGGGTGCCGATGCCGACATGTACGACAAGGTGCCTGACACTCTGGATGTCTGGTTTGACTCCGGTTCTACCCACGCTTCCGTGGTTGATGCCCGTCCCGAGTTCAACGGCAAGCCGGCCGACATGTATCTGGAAGGTTCTGACCAGCACCGTGGCTGGTTCATGTCCTCCCTGATGATCGGTGTGGCCATGAAAGACAAGGCTCCCTACAACCAGGTACTGACTCACGGCTTCACTGTGGATGGTCAGGGTCGCAAGATGTCCAAGTCCATCGGCAACGTGGTCAGCCCGCAAGACGTAATGAACAAGCTGGGTGCCGACATCCTGCGTCTGTGGGTAGCGAGCACTGACTACACCGGCGAGATGACTGTCTCCGACGAGATCCTCAAGCGCTCTGCCGACGCTTATCGTCGTATTCGCAATACTGCCCGCTTCCTGCTGGCCAACCTGAACGGCTTCAATCCGGCGACCGACATGGTGGCGCCTGCCGACATGGTGGTGGTGGATCGCTGGGCTGTGGGTCGTGCCAAAGCGGTACAGGCCGAGATCATGGCGGCATTCGACGAGTACAACTTCCACGGTGTAACCCAGAAGCTGATGCAGTTCTGCTCCATCGAGATGGGCTCCTTCTATCTGGACGTCATCAAGGATCGCCAGTACACCGCCAAGGCTGACAGCCTGGCCCGTCGCTCCTGCCAGACTGCTCTGTATCACATTGCAGAAGCCATGGTGCGCTGGATGGCGCCGATCATGAGCTTCACCGCCGATGAAATCTGGGCCCTGCTGCCGGGTGAGCGCGGCGAGTTCGTCTTCACCGAAGAGTGGTACGACGGCCTGTTCGGGCTGGAAGCGGGGGAATCTCTCAACGACGATTTCTGGGCCGAGATCCTCACCGTGCGTGGTGAAGTGAACAAGGCGCTGGAACTGGCCCGTAGCGAGAAGCGTATCGGCGGTTCTTTGCAGGCCGAACTGACCCTGTTCGCCAAGCCGGAGTTGGCTGCACGCCTGAACGCCCTGGCTGATGAGCTGCGCTTCGTGCTGCTCACCTCCAAAGCCAAGGTTGTGGAGGCTGACACTGCGCCGGAAGGCTCTGTGGCGACCGAACGTGATGACCTGTGGCTGAGCGTGGCCCAGTCTGCCGCCGCCAAGTGCGACCGCTGCTGGCACCATGTCGAAGATGTGGGCACTATCGCGGGTCACGAAGAGATCTGTGGTCGCTGTGTGACCAACGTTGAGGGTGACGGCGAAACGCGTCAATTTGCCTGATGAACATGACTCAACATAAAAGCGGCCTGCGTTGGCTGTGGCTGGCAGTGCTGGCCTTTGTACTGGACCAGGCGAGCAAGCTCGCCGTGGTCAAGTTGCTGCCATTTGGTTACCCGGGGGTGGAGATCACCCCCTTCTTCAATCTGGTTCACGTCTACAACAAGGGCGCCGCATTCAGCTTTCTGGCTGATCAGGGGGGCTGGCAGCGCTGGTTCTTCGCGGTGCTGGCTTTTGCCATCTGTGGATTGCTGATCCACTGGCTGCGCAAGCAGTCGGTGACCCAGCGTTGGAGCGGTATCGCCTATTCACTCATCATCGGCGGCGCCCTCGGCAACGTCTTTGATCGACTGGTGCTGGGCCATGTGGTCGATTTCCTCGACTTCTACTGGCAGCGTGCGCACTGGCCGGCATTCAATCTGGCCGACAGCTTTATCTTTATCGGGGCCGCCATGATTGTGCTGGACGGTTTCCGTGGTGAGAAAAAGGAGCAGGCATGAGCCAGCAGATCACCGCTAACAGCAGCGTGCTGTTCCACTTCTCCATCAAGCTGGAAGATGGCTCGGTTGCCGACAGCACGGCGCTGCACGGCAAACCTGCGCGCCTGCGGATGGGCGATGGCAGCCTGACTCCCACCTTCGAGCAGTGTCTGCTGGGGCTGAGCGAAGGGGAGAGCAAGAGCTTCACGCTGACGCCGGAAGAGGCCTTTGGCCTCTCCAACCCCGACAACATCTACCATCTCGACCGTGCCAAGTTTGGCGCCGATGTGGAGCCAAAAGTCGGCACCATCATCCTGTTCGATCAGCCCAACGGCAGCGAGCTGCCGGGCATCATCCGGGCGGTAGCCGGGATGTCGGTGACGGTCGATTTCAACCACCCGCTGGCCGGTCATACCGTCACCTTCGAGGTGGAGATCCTGGGTGTTGATGATGAGGAGAAGGTGCATTAATGGATATTCTGCTCGCTAACCCTCGCGGTTTTTGCGCCGGTGTCGATCGCGCCATCAGCATTGTCGAGAGCGCGCTGGAGAAGTTCGGGGCCCCCATCTATGTCCGCCACGAAGTGGTGCATAACCGCTATGTGGTGAACAAGCTGAAAGAGGCAGGCGCTGTCTTCGTCGAGGAGCTGGACGAGGTGCCGGATGACAGCATCGTCATCTTCTCTGCTCACGGCGTGGCCAAGACAGTGCGCGAGATGGCCAAGTCCCGTGCCCTCAAGGTATTCGATGCCACCTGTCCGCTGGTGACCAAGGTGCACATGGAGGTTCATCGCGCCAGCCGCAAGGGCTCCGAGGCTGTACTCATCGGCCACGCCGGTCACCCCGAGGTGATCGGGACCATGGGGCAGTACGAGAATCGCGAAGGCGGCATGTATCTGGTAGAAACACCGGAAGATGTGGCCAAGCTCAAGGTGAAGAATCCGGATGACCTCTGTTTTGTCACCCAGACCACCCTGAGCGTGGATGAGACCTCTGACGTCATCGATGCGCTGCGCAAGCACTTCCCCAAGATCCAGGGGCCGCGCAAGGACGATATCTGCTATGCCACCCAGAACCGTCAGGATGCGGTGCGGGAGATGGCGGGGCTGGTGGACGCCATGCTGGTGGTGGGGTCGCGTAACTCCTCCAACTCCAACCGGCTGCGGGAGCTGGCCGAGAAGGTAGGTGCCCGAGCCTATCTTATCGACGATGCGTCGATGATTGAGGCGAGCTGGCTGGAAGACGTGAAGGCGATTGGCGTCACTGCAGGTGCATCCGCCCCCGAGGTGCTGGTGCAAAACGTGATTGCCCGTCTGCGGGAGCTGGGTGGCAAGGTGGTCGCCGAGCATCCTGGCCGTGAAGAGAACGTAGTCTTTGAGGTTCCTCCCGAACTTAGAATAATTTGAGTGCAGCCAGGAAGGCTTAAGAATAAAGTGTGTTGATAATGACGCCGGGTTTGTTCAAGAGACAGGCTCGGCGTTAAACTTATGAAGCAGTCTGTCACCAAGGATGGGATATGATTGGATACTTTCGTGGTTTTTCTCTTATTGAGTTGATGATTGTCATCGCCATCGTGGCGATTCTTGGCACCATCGCTTATCCCGCCTATCAGCAATATGTGCTGACCAGTCATCGCGTCGAAGCCAAGGCCATGCTGCTCAATGCAGCCAATCGGCAAGAAACCTATTTTATGGATTTCAATCAGTATGCATCCTCTGCTGCTGCTCTTGGTATCAGTAGTGCATCTGAGAATGGCCTGTATCAATTATCCATTGCCGTATCAGGTAACACCTACACCTTGTCAGCCAGTGCTGGCGCGACGACAGCCCAAGCCAAAGATACCGATTGCACAGTGTTTTCCATTAATCAGTTGGGTGTCAAAAGTGCCTCTGGTGCAGCTAGCAATAGCTGTTGGGAATAGCCCATGGCCATTCATGTTTCATCACATGAGAGAGGATTCAGCCTGCTGGAGGTGATGATCACCGCAGTAATCCTGTCGTTGGGGCTGCTTGGTCTGGTTGCTTTGCAAACCCATTCCAAATTTGCCAGTTATGAAGCTCGTCAGCGCACGATTGCCAGCTGGTTGGCTAACGATATGGTCGAGCGGGTACGGATAAATCGTGATAGCTGGACCGCATCCGGTGCAGTGACCGTTAATCTTGCCGCCAACTTGCCACGTCCGACATGCGCCGCCGCAGATGGCACAATCAGCGCGTGCAGTGCTGCAGATTTACGTAACGCCGACCTTCACTACTGGCAACAAGCCCTGCTTGGGGCCAGTGTTTCGGGGGCGGCATCTTCCTTGAATTCACCGATAGGCTGCGTGGTGCGGCGGGCCAATAATGTATTGGCTGTCGGGATATTCTGGGCTGGCAAACAAGAGATATCTGATGGGGGGGCTGCCGCCGCCGCAGCAACGCTGATCAATGAGTGTCAACTCTCGACAGCAAATAATCTTTCGAGGCGCCAGTTTATTCTGACGACGACTTTATGAATTCTCGCGGTTTCACGCTGGTAGAGTGGCTGGTCGCTATGCTGCTCGGTTTATTTTTGTTGGCGGGGGTATTCACAGTTTTTGTGATGTCTCGCTCCAGCTCTGAAGATGCCTTTGATCAAAGTGAATTACAGGAAAATGGTCGATTGGCCATTCGGCTGATTAGCCAGGATATCAAATGGGCTGGCTTTTTTGGAGCTTATACCGGTCAGTCAACACAAGTTGGCCCCTCTCTGACCCTCAGTGCCGGTAGCATTGTTCCTGCCAGTAGCGATTGTCTGGATGAGCGTTCTGTCGGTAGTTTGCCATCAAATGCTGGTCCCATCAGGGGGCTATGGGTAAGCCGGGTATCAACCTCCAAAGGATTGGCTGGATTCGCTTGTATTCTCGCTGCTGATCGGGTGGCAAACTCGGATGTTATCAGTATCAAGCGATTGGTAGGGCGTCCTATACCCGCATCAGAGGGATTGGATACAAACCGCTTTTATATGGCAACCAATAGTCAGGAGGCGAGAGTCATCAAGGGAAGCGAAACCAGACCACTCTTTGGTGCCAATAATGAGAGCCAGATCTGGGAATACCAGCATTACATTTATTACTTGTCACAAGAAGATGGTATTCCTGTTTTACGCAAGCGCTATTTGACCGTTAATGGTGGTTCTGCTCTGATTGGTGGCGCTATGGCTGAAGGCGTTGAACATATGATACTGATGTTCGGTATTGATGATTCAGTGATCCCCGATGGGCATATCGATAGATATCTTTCAGCTGACCAGATGGCTGCTCAGAGTTGGAATGAAGGTCGGGTATTGGGGGTGCGGTTATTTTTATTAATTAGAGCGGCGAAAGAGTCTGCACGTTACAAAAATAATAACACCTATCAACTTGGCAATCTGCCCCCGATAAAAGGCAATGGCGATGGCTATCGCCGCCTATTGCTGGAAAGCAGCATCGCATTGCGTAACCCGCAAATTGTTACTCGGAGTGGCACATGAGATCGTTTCAACAACAGCAAGGGATTGCACTGATAGTCGCGCTGGTTATTCTGGTTCCTTTGACTCTGATTGCGGTAGTTGTCATGCAATCCAGTGGTATGAGTCTGAAGATGGCTGGTTCTAGCGCCAGTTTGCAACGAGCAGAACACGAAGTGGAAGGTACTCTGGAGTCTGCATTAGGGGATGTGGCTCTTTCAACACAAATTGCAACGCAGGCAATTGGTACTTCGGCGGCAATAGGCACTACCACTCCTGCTACTACTTTGACAGTCAATACAGAAAGTGTATGCAAACGAAAATTTGAAGCCAGTAGCCAGAATGTAACGCCAGCTTGTCGTTATGCTGAAGCCACCACATCCAGTGCTTATGGCAAGGTGAATAGCCAAATGACCTTTACTGCCGGGGTAGAACAACCCTTGCTCAGTGCCAATTAGGGAGCGGGTGATGAACATAAGGAACTGTTTGTTTACAAGCTGGCTGGTATTGTGTTGCGGAATATCAGGGGGATCTTTGGCGGTAGGTACTGGTTATTCCGATGATACCGAGTTGTTTATTTATGACTTTGCCAAGGCGGGGGACTTCCGCCCTAAGGTGCTCTTTATTTTCGATAACTCGGGGAGTATGAAAAATACAACCGAAGTTGCTAAAGAGCCTTATGACCCATCGATAAGTTATCCATCATTAGCTAATGATCCAGATGTTAATAATAGTAATCGCTTCATCTATTTCTCCAGTGATGGAAAAGTTCCCACTATCAACAGTACCAAACGTTTTACTGAGAATTTAAATGCATGTGCGACATCTAAAGGCCCTCTAAATAATGTGGGCCGATTTCAGTCACGAGTTTGGGGATATGAAATATATGATAAAAATAGAAAGGGGCGTTGGCGTTCTCTAAATGATTTTGATATTTATAGTATAATAATTGCAGATTGCCAGCAAGATATTGATGAGCAAAACGCAAAAAATCAATATTCAGGTCCATATTCAACATATATTGTTGATGGTTATCCCGTTGACAAGCCAAATCGCACAACGGGAAGCTGGTTTTACACATCAAATGTAGCCAATGCTCTTGCTAGTGGTAGTTCTACCCAGATCTCATTATTTACGGCAAATTATGTCCGTTGGTATTACGGTAGTACAGGTGTGTCAACACAAACTCGATTGAAAGTTGCTCAGGATGCAGTCAAGGAACTGGTTTTGGCTACGCCAGCTGTCGATTTTGGTCTGGCTGTTTTTAACTATAATGATGGCAATGAACCAGGTAGTAGAAATGGCGGAAGAATAATCCGCAATATTGTAGGTAACGATGCCATCCTCACCTCTGGTAAAAGCGGTGCGCAGGATTTGATTGACAAGGTAAATACTTTGAGCTCTGACACTTGGACTCCCTTGTGTGAAACACTATATGAATCATATAGATACTTTGGCGGTTTGGGGGTGTACTTTGGTGACGATGATGTAAATCGTACTCCCAAGCGGGATAGCAATGCTGAAGTAACATCGGGTATATATAAAACCCCCTATGATAAATGTTCCAATAATGGTTATATCATTTATATGACAGATGGTGAACCAACCAATGATAAAGCAGCAGATTCCCTTGTCGCCAACCTGATCAGCACGTTATCTACAGAGGATAAGGTTGCTTATGGCGGCTTGGTTAGTTATGGGTCTTCTGGTGAAAAAAGCTATCTTGCTGCACTTGCCGGATATATGAAAAACAATGATGTAAACACCTCGGCTATTGGCAAACAAACAGTCACAACATTCACCGTGGGTTTTGGAGATGAAGCAATTAAGGGGGCCGGTGCATTATTGGCAGAGACCGCTCGTCGTGGTGGGGGTAAATACTATCCAGCAACCGATGCAACCCAACTTAACGAAGCATTAAAATCATCATTACTAGCTATCTTGAAAATGAATACCTCGTTGGTCTCTCCCGCCATTGCCACTAATAACTTTGACCGTACTCGCAGTCTGAATAATATTTATTATGCAATGTTTGAGCCTGGTTCAGGTCCACGATGGAAGGGCAATCTTAAAAAGCTGGTTCTGAATCCAGATAAGGGTTATGTAGTCGATCAGAGTGGCTTACCTGCGATATCCAGTGATGGAACAATTCTTGAGTCAGCAAGAACCTATTGGTCATCCACCAGTGATGGTAACAAGGTTGCCGAGGGTGGGGTACAAGAGATGCTGGCAGCTAAAACCAATCGCAATCTTTATGTTATTCCCCCTTCCACTAATATATTAACTCCCTTTAGCAAGTCTGCTCTTGAGGGCATGGCAGGCGGGGCGACGCAGCTACGCACTGTCATGAAACTTGATAGTGCTGATAGCATGGATGACCTGCTTAATTGGACCAAGGGGATTGATGCGTTTGATGAGAATCAGGATGGTGATAGAACAGATAATCGGGAGCATATTCTTGGTGACCCGTTGCATTCACGGCCATTAGTGATCAACTACGGTTGTACAAAGTCGACAGGACAGACTACATGTACACCTGACTTGCGCATTGTGATGGGAAGTAATGCCGGCTTCTTGCATATGTTTAAAGACAGCGGCACCACGGTTGATGAAAGCTGGGCCGTTATGCCCTATCAATTTATTGCCAATCAGAAAGCGCTGCGAGAAAACTTGGATTCATCGGCTCATCTATATGGTGTAGATTCATCGCCCACTGTGCTGGTCAATGAGCAAGTCAAAGATGGTCATATCAAGTCGTCACAAGGTGACAAAGTCTGGTTATTTACCGGGTTGCGCGGTGGTGGCAAGGCCTATTATGCGTTGAATATATCCGATCCGGACTCCCCTTCGCTTATGTGGCGGTTGGATAAAAACAGCGCCGGTTTCAGCAAACTGGGCGAGACCTGGTCGATCCCCGAGGTTGCGTTCATTCCCGGTTATTACACAGAAACCAATGGTAAAAAAACCTATAAGCCAGTCCTGATATTCTCTGGAGGTTATGATCAGGCCAAGAGCTATTTGGGCCAGGGGGCTGAAGACAGTGAAGGGTTGGGTATTTATATCGTGGATGCTGAGGCCGGCACGCTGTTGTTCAGCTTTACCCCGGATGCTGCCAGTGCAACCAACAAACAGGTTGCAGGCATGGTTTATAGCATGCCAGGCGCTGTTTCTGTGCTGGACAGCGATGGAGATGGTGTATCTGACCGGGTTTATACGGGTGATACCGGCGGTCAGATCTGGCGCATCGACATGAAGGGGACAGAAAAATCCAAATGGACGGCCATCAAGTTTGCCAGTTTGGGAAATGCACATTTAAGTGGAACTGCCAAGAAGCTGGAAGATGATCGCCGTTTCTTTACCCAGCCCGTATTGGTGCGCACCATCAATAAAGGTTGGAAGTATGACGGGACAAATTATCTTTACAGCGAGCGTCCGTTTGATGCCGTATTGATAGGCAGTGGTGATAGAAACCGCCCCTCCTCGGAGGCGACAACCCAAAATGTGTATGTGATGCTACGTGACTACAATGTTAATCCAACCTTGTTTGGGGCAACGTCTGAACCAGCGGTGCCATCAAGTATCACACTGAACGATCTCTACGATGTGACCAGCGATCCCTTTACGGGTTTGAATGAAGAGCAGATTGTAAACACCACCAAGGCGTTGACCAGCAAGTTGGGATGGAAATTCTGGCTCAATGAAAGCGGTGAAAAATCAATGGGGGCTGGTTTGGTGTTGCAAGGCAAGCTCTATTTCACCTCCTTCTTGCCTCAGGTACAGGACTTCCAACAATGTACGATTCAATCGATCGGTGCCATGCGCCAATATATGATTGATATGCACTATGGCACTTCTTTCAAATATGTACTGGATAGCAACAATCAGGAAGTTATTCAGCGTTACGTAGAGGTGCAAAATAAGGTTGCTGATGATCTGGTTATTCATGGTGGGGATGATGGCCGGATCAGGATTATAGGTGGTGCTCCGGGCAAGGAGGTCATCCTCAAAGATGATGGGAAGGGAGAGCCTGAGCGCTGTACCGGTGAAGGAGAATGCTCACAAGGTGCGGAAGAGGCAAAAATGGATATGTCTCCCAAGAAAATCTATCTCTATGAAGGAGAACAGGGATGAAACGCATGCTGCTCTGGTGTGTGGGCTTGCCCTTGTTGGTTCATGCCCAAACGGAAGACATAAAATGTTATGTCACTCTGGAAGGTGGCGTGCAGATGGTGTTGCAGCAACCGGTAACTGATACGAGCAAGGCAAATCTGGTCAAGGTGTTTAAACAGAAAGGTTATGAGATTGATGCGGTGGTGCATCTTGTCACAGAGGTAATCGAGTGCGTTCCTTTGGCGGCCACCTTTTCGCTGGCTGATGCAAAAAAACAAGATGAAATCCAGCCCAGATAACGTTGGTTATTGAGTAGGGTAAAGGGGCTAAGAACAACTCAGCCCCTTTTTTTCGCTTCTGCTTCTGCCGGATGGGGAAACGATGATATCGACTCGAGGTGCTTGGTCGATACAAAACCGGAGTGTCATGTTGGTGCCAATCGCAGTGCCATCTGGACTAAATCGCACAAATTGTCGATTAGCCGTCACGGTATGTTTTTCAAGAAAGGGTTCTGTTGCTGATAACAAGATATCGCCACTTGCAATATCGAATTGGCGATCCTGATTGGTGTCGATAAAGACAAGCATGCGCTGGGCGCCGGTTTGATTTGCGAGTACACAGCCTTCTTTTGTGGAGTTTCTGACAGGCATGGCAAGACATGCTGTGACGGGTTGCTGCTGTGTGATGGCTTGCCGTTGGCCGAAGATCAGGTGGTCCTGCAGGTTTCTTGTGTAGATGTCGCTGTCGGTAGATGTCAGCAGATTTGCCAATGACGGCAGTCCCAAGGTCAGCAGGATGGTTGTCAGGCTTGCAGATATTAAAAACTCAAGCAGGGTAAATCCATTTCGTGCCATAGCGTATGAGTCCTTGTTCAAAGGAGACTCTAAGCATAGCTATTGGATTGAAATGGATCCTTTTGTGCTCGTGTGTGTTTCGCGGTAGTTAACGCAGGTCATGGACATACAGCACCACTTGCCTGGCTATGGGCACGCCCGGCAGGCATAACTGCAATCTCAATGCCCTTTTCACCGCTTACACAGAGTGAAAAGATGACCTCGCTATCAGACGTAATGGTGCCATCAGGGGTGAAGCGAAGCGCCTGTGCATCTGCAGAAATGGCCAGTTCTGCAGGAAACTCGGGACTTGCCGTCAGAGTTGTTTCGCTGCCATTGAGCTTCTGATCGCTATTAGTATCGATAAAAGCGATCTGCCGGGTCGCTCCATTTTGATTGGCAGTAACGCACTCTTCTACAGAATTATTGATAGTGGTCAGGCAGAGAGTAACCGTTTGTTGGTTAGAGATAGCCTGTTGTCTGGCATAGTTTAAGTGGTTGAGAAGGCTTTTTTCCTGGGTTGCCAAATTATTGCTGCCAAGCAGCTTAGAGAGGGAAGGAATACCAATCCCCAACAGAATGACGCCCAGTGCAATGGCTATCATCAACTCCATCAGGGTAAATCCGGCGTTTTTCATATCTGCGAAGGCCTGTCGTTCCGTGACTATCTACAGCTTATCCTTCCCACTGGTTGCTGTCACACGGTTACGCCTGTCTTGAACTGGCAGATTGCCCCCCTTTTCTTTATCATTCCCCATCATTTTCGAATTCAAGATGCATCGCCATGGCAAAAGCCCTCTCTCTGATGCTTGCCCAGTTGAATCTGACGGTAGGCGCCATCGAAGATAACACTGACAAAGTGCTCGCTGCGGCGGCTCAGGCCGAACAGCAAGGCGCTGATCTGCTGGTCTGTTCCGAGCTGGCACTCACCGGTTATCCACCGGAAGATCTGCTGCTGCGCGCCGACCTGATGATCCGGGTTGAGGCCGCGCTGTCTCGCATTGCCGCATGGCAGGGGGCCTGCGCCATTTTGGTGGGTCACCCTTGGCGTGAAGGAGAGGCGCTCTACAACGCGGCTTCCCTCTATGAGCAGGGCCAGCTGATTACCCGTTACTTCAAGCAGGATTTGCCCAACTACGGCGTGTTTGATGAGAAGCGCTACTTTACCGCCGCGACCGAGACCTGCGTGGTGCCGTTCCGTGGTTATCAGCTAGGGCTGCTCATCTGTGAAGATCTGTGGCAGCCTGGCCCGGCGCTGGCCGCCAAGGCGGCAGGGGCCGAACTGCTGCTCACCATCAACGCCTCGCCCTATGATCAGGAGAAACCCTGGATCCGCCGCGAGCTGATGGCCGAACGCTGCGATCAGACCGGTCTGCCGCTGGTCTACCTCAATCAGGTCTGCGGTCAGGACGAGCTGATTTTCGACGGCTGCTCCAAGGTGTTCAGCAGCCAGGGCGAGCTGACGCACAAGCTGGCCCCGTTTGCCGAAGAGCTGGCGCTGGTACGTTTTGCTGATGGCCAGCCGGTGAAGGAGCGGGAACCCGCTGCGCCGCTGGAGCCGTTGGCCGAGACCTATCAGGCGCTGGTGCTTGCAGTGCGCGACTATGTCACCAAGAACGGCTTTCACGGCGCTGTGCTGGGTCTCTCCGGCGGCATCGACTCGGCACTGACGTTGGCCATCGCGGCCGATGCCATCGGGGCCGACAAGGTGCAGGCGGTAATGATGCCGTTCCGCTACACAGCACAGATGAGTGTGGAAGATGCCAAGGAGCAGGCCGAGCGGATGGGGGTTGAGTTCAACATCATCTCCATCGAGCCGATGTTCGAAGGGTTTATGACCCAGCTGGCGCCGCTTTTTGAAGGTACCGCCCGCGATACCACCGAAGAGAACCTGCAGGCCCGCTGCCGCGGCGTGCTGCTGATGGCGCTCTCTAACAAGCGTCGTCGTATCGTGCTGACCACCGGTAACAAGAGCGAGATGGCGGTCGGCTATGCCACGCTGTACGGTGACATGGCCGGTGGCTTCGACGTGCTGAAAGATGTGCCCAAGACGCTGGTATTCAAGTTGTGCGAATATCGCAACTCGGTTGACTATGTGATCCCGCAGCGGGTTATCGACCGTCCTCCTTCAGCGGAGCTGGCGCCGGATCAGGTGGATCAGGACAGCTTGCCCCCGTACGACATCCTCGATGCCATCCTCAAGCGTTATGTGGAAGAGGATGCGTCCGTGGCCGACATGGTGGCCGAAGGCTTCGAGGAAGCGGTGGTGCGCAAGGTGATCCGCTTGGTGGATCTCAACGAATACAAGCGCCGTCAGGCGGCGGTCGGGCCCCGCATTACGGCTCGCAACTTTGGTAAGGATCGCCGTTACCCCATTACATCCGGGTTCGGCAAACAGAACTGGTAAGGAGTCACCATGAAGAAGATTGAAGCCATCATCAAACCGTTCAAGCTGGACGATGTGCGCGAGGCCCTGGCCGAGATCGGCATCAACGGCATGACCGTATCCGAAGTCAAAGGCTTCGGCCGTCAGAAGGGCCATACCGAGCTCTATCGCGGCGCCGAATATATGGTCGACTTCCTGCCGAAAGTGAAGGTGGAGCTGGTGGTGCAGGACGAGGATCTCGATGCCTGTCTGGAAGCGATCCAGAACACCGCCCGCACCGGCAAGATTGGTGATGGCAAGATCTTCGTCTGCGAGGTGGAGCGTGTCATTCGTATCCGTACCGGCGAAGAGAACGAAGACGCGATCTGACCTTGGCTATCTCTTTACCTGACCAGAGGTGTGAAGTGTGGCCTCATTTGATGGGGTGGATGCGCTTCGTGGTGGTCGCCAGCCTGTTGGCGGGCCTGACTGCTTGCAGTACCCGGCCGCCGGCCCAGCCGGAGAATCTGTGCCAGATCTTTCGGGAGAAGCCGGAGTGGCACAAGGCCGCGCTCAAGATGAATGAGAAGTGGGGGACGCCGATCCATGTGGTGATGGCCATGATGTATCAGGAGTCCTCTTACGTACATGATGCCCAGCCGCCGATGCAGTATTTCCTCTTCATCCCGACTGGGCGGGCCAGTTCGGCTTATGGTTATGCTCAGGTCAAAGATGAAACCTGGGCGGATTACCAGCGGGAAACCGGCAACAGCTGGAGTGACCGCGATGACTTTGCCGACGCCATCGATTTTATGGGTTGGTACACTAACAAGGCCCAGCGGCTAAATGGCACCTCCAAGTGGGATGCCTATGGCCAGTACCTCAACTATCACGAAGGGTGGGGTGGCTACCGGCGTGGCAGCTATCGCAGCAAGGGGTGGTTGATGAAGACCTCTCGCAAAGTGGAAGCTCGCGCCCAGCGCTACGGCGCCCAGTACCGTCAATGCAAGGATCAGCTCTCCCGTGGGGGCTGGTTCTGGTAACCAAATCAGGAGTCAGAAATGCCGTTATTGGACAGTTTTACCGTTGACCACACCCGTATGGAAGCGCCAGCGGTGCGTGTGGCCAAGACCATGCAGACCCCGAACAAGGACACTATTACCGTGTTCGACCTGCGTTTCTGTGTGCCGAACCAGGAGATCCTTTCCGAGCGCGGTATCCATACGCTGGAGCACCTGTTCGCCGGTTTTATGCGTGACCACCTGAACGGCAACGGCGTGGAGATCATCGACATCTCCCCCATGGGTTGCCGTACCGGTTTCTACATGAGCCTGATCGGTGCGCCTGACGAAGCCCGTGTTGGCGCAGCCTGGCAGGCAGCCATGAGCGATGTGCTGACCGTGCAGGATCAGGCCAAGATCCCCGAGCTGAACGAGTATCAGTGCGGCACCTACAGCATGCACTCGCTGGAAGAGGCGCACGCCATCGCCCGTCATGTGCTGGAGCGCGGTATCGGCGTCAACCACAACGACGAGCTGGCCCTGCCGGAAGAGAAGCTGAAGAGTCTGTGAGGCTGATGAGCTGTCGCTCATCGGATAACCTCTTCAGGGAATGTTAAAAGAGCCGGTCAGCCATGCTGACCGGCTCTTTTTTATCTCGCCCGACCGCAATAGTGGGGATGGCTTGCTCACCTTGCCGACTCTGATTAGGATGGTTTTTGAACCGAATCCGTTGGCGGAGGTGTGACGATGAAAGGGGTATTGCTGCGTTGGCTGGCCCGTTACGATGCATGGTGCGAGGAGTGGGGGCTCACTAAGGAGAACCGGCGCTGCTGCACGCCGGTTCGTTATGATGATGATTCAACCAAAGAGCAAGCTTGCGCAGAAGAGGCTGAGCTCAATCAAAATTGCGGGTCACGGCACCGGTAACGCTGTTGTACTCGAAGCCGAGGCCGTTGGGGTGATCCGGGAAGCGGCCGATAGAATCGCGAAGAATATAACGGCAGTTATCGTGACGTAGCCCCCCGTCAATTTGGTCATCTGCAGCAATGATCTCAGAGGTGTAGTCTGTGTCCGTATTTTTGTCTGCTAGGTCAGGAACGGTTTGATTGGTATCAAGTAATCCAGTGAAAAGTAGTTTGCAGTCATCCGGGCTACTGACCGATATCTGGTCACTTGTGCCTCCGGGGAAAACAATATCAACACCTTGATTACCCTGATCCTCTTTTGTCCCCACAGGCCAGCCGTAGTGGTTGATATCCAAATCTTTATTGCCCATCCCACTGAAGTTATACAGTGCGAGGTCTTGTCCCTGCACTTTCACCGCCCAGCCAGCATGAGCCAGCTGAACTGCGCTGGCAAAGCTGCCTGCGGTCGCCGAGACCGTGCTTTTCAGGGCATCATCCTTGATATTGATAAAGCGGGGCAGGGCGGTGACGGCCAGGATCCCCAGCACTATGATCACCAACACCAGTTCAATCAGGGTAAAGCCGTTGTTTTTGTTGTTCATCATGTTCAATGACCCATTAAATACCGCAAACAGGTGTGAGTGATATGCAGCTGATAGATACCCATTGCCATCTCGACTTTCCGGTATTCGACCAGGACAGGGAGGCGCTGCTGGCCCGTTGTCGGGCATTAGGGGTGACGGAGTATATCATTCCTGCCATCGCAGAGGATAACTGGACTCGTGTGATGGCACTGGCAGAGCAACATGACGGCCTCTTTTATGGTCTGGGCATTCATCCCTGGTATGCCGGTGAGCAGCGGGAAGGGGCGATGGAGCGGCTGCGAGCGTTGGTGATGAGTCAACCTGCCGGGCTGGTGGCCATAGGCGAGTGCGGGCTGGACCTCCGTTCTCACGTGCCGCAGGAGGGGCAGCTTGCGCTGTTTGAGGCTCAGATCCGGCTGGCTGCCGATGTCGGGCTTCCCCTTATGATCCACTCGGTGCGCGCCAATGACACTGTGGCCAAGCTGTTGCGCCGCTTCAAGCCGCCTCGTGGTGGGGTGATCCATGCTTTCAGCGGTTCGTTGCAGCAGGCGGAGGCTTTCTGGCAACTGGGCTTTCGACTCGGGGTGGGCGGGGTAATCAGTTTTGAGCGGGCGAACAAGACGCGAGAGGTATTTCGGGCTATGCCGCTCGAGGCCCTGGTGCTGGAAACCGATTCGCCAGATATGCCGTTGCAAGGCGCACAAGGCTCCCGAAATACACCGGAAGCGCTGCCGAAAATAGCGGAAATATTGATGACATTGCGGGATGAATCATCGGCAAATGTTGCCAAGGTGTTATTTGAAACTGCCCGGCATATTTTCCATCACGACCAATAGTCATGAAACAAATTCGCAACACCTGATTTAGTTGTCAGGAAAAAAAATGAGCGTAAAAATCGTTTGCTGTCTAATTTTGTGACACTTGGACATTTTGATAACGATAAAATGTGACCAGCATTCTATTTTATCGGACTTTAATTAGTATAATGCGCTCCCCTTGATTAGTTGGGTTTAATAACAACTCGCTAACAAGCCAGGTGCTACTAGAGGAAGATAATAATGAATTTGTTCATGGGTCTGGTAGGGATGGCGACGCTCGTCCTTATCGCGGTGCTGTTCTCCAGCAATCGCAAGGCAATCAACGTCCGTACCGTTGTCGGTGCGTTCGCAATTCAAGCCGGTCTGGGGGCGTTTGTTCTCTATGTTCCGGTTGGTCGCGATATCCTGGTCGGCGTGTCCGACGCGGTATCCAGCGTGATCAGCTACGGCCAGAACGGGATCGACTTCCTGTTTGGCGGTCTGGTCAGCAACAAGATGTTTGAAGTGTTCGGTGGCGGCGGCTTTGTCTTTGCCTTCCGTGTTCTGCCGGTCATCATCTTCTTCTCTTCCCTGATTGCAGTGCTCTACTACCTGGGCATCATGCAGATGGTCATCAAGTTGCTGGGCGGCGGTCTGCAGAAAGTACTGGGTACTTCCCGCACCGAATCCCTCTCTGCAACTGCCAACATCTTCGTCGGTCAGACCGAAGCGCCGCTGGTGGTTCGTCCTTACATCGCCAAGATGACTGACTCCGAGCTGTTCGCCGTCATGTGTGGTGGTCTGGCTTCCGTTGCCGGTTCCGTACTGGCCGGTTACGCCTCCATGGGCGTGAAGATGGAGTACCTGATTGCTGCCTCCTTCATGGCTGCACCGGGTGGTCTGCTGTTCGCCAAGCTGCTGGTTCCCGAGACAGAGACCCCGAACTACGACGAAAGCTCTGCCGATGCCGAGCTGGATGACAAGCCTGCCAACGTCATTGACGCTGCTGCTGCTGGCGCTTCTGCCGGTATGCAACTGGCCCTGAACGTTGGCGCCATGCTGCTGGCCTTCATCGGTCTGATCGCCATGATCAACGGCATCTTCTCCGGTGTGGGTGGCTGGTTCGGTTATCCGCAACTCTCTCTGGAACTGCTGCTGGGCTGGATCTTCTCCCCGCTGGCCTTCCTGATCGGTGTGCCCTGGAATGAAGCAGTGGTTGCCGGTTCCTTCATCGGTCAGAAGCTGGTAGTGAACGAGTTCGTGGCTTACCTGAACTTCGCTCCGTACCTGAAAGACGAAGTGCTGATCAACGGTGTGGCCATGTCCGATCACACCAAGGCGATCATCTCCTTCGCGCTGTGTGGTTTTGCCAACCTCTCCTCTGTTGCCATCCTGCTGGGTGGTCTGGGGTCCATGGCGCCGAACCGCCGCGGCACCATTGCACGCTTTGGTCTGAAAGCCGTACTGGCTGGCTCTCTGTCCAACCTGATGTCTGCCACTATCGCAGGCTTCTTCCTGGCACTGTCCGGCATGTAATCGCCGCCTGACTGACAGGGTATAAACACGAACGCCACGGCATCTGCCGTGGCGTTCGCGTATGGAGCGGTGACAACCGTTTTCCTATCTAAACTAATAATAAAATGAGTCAAATCGGAGGTTATATGAATGAAGTGCTACTGGCGATGGTGGCCGGCTTTATAGTTGGTTTGTTGTTTTCTTTCCTCAAATTGCCGATCCCGGCGCCTCCCGTTTTGTCCGGGGTAATGGGGATCGTCGGGGTCTATCTGGGGGGATTGGCCTACTCCTGGATCCTGACTCGTTTCTTTTCGTAAGGCTTTTTTAGACCTGGATTTGCCAGATGTGAGGTACCTCTGAAATTGGCAAATCCGGCTTGCAAACAGGGGGTATCTCGGCTGAAATAGGCGTTGCCAGCAGGGTGCTGGCAATGACTAATACTCGATGAAATCGGGTGTTGGCGGTCAAATGGAATTGATTGGGAAGTCGGGTCAGATGTTGTCGGCCTTTCTCAAGTCTTCATGGAACCAAGTCCGCACTTTTGTAAGAAAGTGACAGGGCTCTTGCCTTATTTACAGTCGCAGTGCCTGCAGGGTGTTTTGAATAGCATCCCGATAGTGCCGGTGCCTTCGCACTGTAATTCCATTCCCGTATAGCTGGGGATTACTGCCTGTGCATCCATCGCTGGATGGTCTGGTGGTGCCCGGTTATCTGGATTAAATCGAGACTTTGGAGAACAGAATGACTGATCTGAAAGTGGCCGCTCAGCGCGCCCTGAACCTGATGGACCTGACCACCCTGAACGATGACGACACCGATCAGAAGGTGATCGACCTGTGCCATAAGGCCAAGTCACCGGCTGGCCTGACCGCCGCCGTCTGCATCTACCCCCGTTTTATCCCTATCGCTCGCAAGACCCTGCGTGAGATCGGCGCTGCCGACGTACGCATTGCGACCGTGACCAACTTCCCGCACGGCAACGACGACATCGAGATCGCCGTGGCCGAGACCCGTGCCGCTGTCGCCTACGGTGCTGACGAAGTGGACGTGGTGTTCCCGTACCGCGCCTTCATGGCTGGCAATGAACAGATCGGTTTTGATCTGGTCAAAGCCTGTAAAGAGGCCTGTGGTGCCAACGTGCTGCTGAAAGTGATCATCGAAACCGGCGAGCTGAAAGAAGAGGCGCTGATCCGTCGCGCTTCCGAAATCTGTATCGATGCCGGTGCCGACTTCATCAAGACCTCCACCGGCAAGGTGCCGGTCAATGCAACCCCGGAAGCGGCGCGGATCATGATGGAAGTGATCAAGGCCAAGAATCCGAAAGTCGGCTTCAAGCCAGCGGGTGGCGTGAAAGACGCCGCTGTTGCCGGTCAGTACCTGGCCATGGCCGAAGAGATCCTCGGCAATGACTGGGTGTCCGCCCGTACCTTCCGCTTTGGTGCATCCAGCCTGCTGGCCAGTCTGCTGGCCACTCTGGGGCATGGCGACAAGCCGGCCAACACCAGCGGTTACTAATAGGTTGATGAGAGGGCGGACTGCTGTCCGCCCTGTTAGCCCCCACCATGCGGTGTGCGGGCAAGGATTCAGGCTTGTGTAACGCCAGCAATGGCGGAGGGAATGAAAGATGTTTTTGCCTCAAGAAATTATTCGCAAGAAGCGCAACGGTGAAGCGCTCAGTACCCAAGAAATTCAATTCTTCGTTCAGGGCATTACCAATAACACCATCGGTGAGGGGCAGATTGCGGCGCTGGCGATGGCGGTCTACTTCAAAGACATGACCATGGATGAGCGGGTTGCCCTGACCTGCGCCATGCGCGACTCCGGCATGGTGCTGACCTGGGATCACCTCAATCTGGGTGGCCCGATTGTCGACAAGCACTCCACCGGCGGGGTGGGTGATGTCGTCTCCCTGATGCTTGGCCCGATGGTCGCTGCCTGCGGCGGTTTCGTGCCGATGATCTCCGGCCGTGGTCTGGGCCACACCGGCGGTACCCTCGACAAGCTGGACGCCATTCCCGGCTACCAAACCTCGGTCGACAACGACCGTTTCCTGAAAGTGGTGAAAGAGGCGGGTGTCGCCATCATCGGCCAGACCGGCGATCTTGCCCCCGCTGACAAGCGTATCTATGCAGTACGTGACATTACCGCCACCGTTGAATCCATCGCCATGATCACCGGCTCCATCCTCTCCAAGAAGCTCGCCTCCGGGCTGGAAGCGCTGGTGATGGATGTGAAAGTGGGCTCCGGCGCCTTTATGCCGACCTTCGAAGCGTCCGAAGAGCTGGCCAAGAGCATTGTGGCCGTGGCCAACGGTGCCGGTTGCCGCACCTCTGCGCTCTTGACCGATATGAACCAGGTGCTGGCCTCCAGTGCCGGTAACGCGGTGGAAGTGCGTGAAGCGGTGCGTTACCTGACCGGTGAATACCGCAACCCGCGGATCCACGAAGTGACCATGGCGCTGTGCGCCGAGATGCTGATCTCCGCCGGTCTTGCCAGCGACGAGCGCGATGCCCGCACCAAGCTGCAGGCGGTGCTGGATAACGGCAAGGCGGCCGAGATCTTCGGTCGCATGGTGACAGGTCTCGGTGGCCCGGCCGATTTTATGGAGCGTTATGACGTTTACCTGCCCAAGGCCGCCATCGTGCGCCCGGTCTTCGCGGCCAACAGCGGCTTCGTGACCGCCATGGATACCCGCGAGCTGGGTCTGGCCGTGGTCGCCATGGGCGGTGGTCGCCGCGCTGCCGGTGACAAACTTGATTATGCGGTCGGTCTGACCGACTTTATCCGCCTGGGTCAAAGCGTCGATGCTGACAAGCCGATCGCGATGATCCACGCTCAGACTGAAGAGCAATATGCTCAGGCTGCCAGCATGGTGCAGGCGGCTGTCCGGATTGGTGGCGAGCGGCCGGAGGCACTGCCTGAAGTGTACCGCCGTATCACCCTGGCCGATTTGTAACAAGGGGAAGATCCATGAAACGTACCTTTATTCTGATGATGGACTCTTTCGGTATTGGCGCTGCTGCCGACGCCGACAAGTTCGGAGATGTGGGCGCCAACACCCTTGGCCATATCGCCAAGGCGTGTGCGGCGGGTGAAATTGAAGGCCGTGGTGCCCTCAATCTGCCCAACCTCAACAAGCTGGGTCTGGGCCACGCCTGCGAGCAGGCCTCCGGCTACTTCCCGGAAGGGCTGAAGAAAGATATCGAGGTGGTCGGTGCCTACGGCTTTGCGCAGGAGCTCTCCTCCGGCAAGGATACCCCGTCCGGTCACTGGGAGATCGCCGGCGTGCCCGTGCTGTTCGAGTGGGGCTACTTCAAGGATCACCACAACAGCTTCCCGCAGGAGCTGCTGGACGCCATCGTCGAGAAGGCTGGTCTACCTGGCTATCTGGGCAACTGCCACGCTTCCGGTACCCAGGTGCTGGACGATTTGGGCGAAGAGCACATGAAGACCGGCAAGCCGATCCTCTACACCTCTGCCGACTCCGTATTCCAGATTGCCTGCCACGAAGAGACCTACGGCCTCGAGAAGCTCTATGAGCTGTGCCACATCGTGCGCGAGCTGCTGGAGCCCTATAACATCGGCCGCGTGATTGCGCGTCCGTTCGTAGGCACTGGCAAGGGTAACTTCAAGCGTACCGGTAACCGTCACGACTACTCAGTGCTGCCGCCGGCGCCGACCGTGCTGGATTACATGAAAGAAGCGGGTGGTCAGGTGGTCTCCATCGGCAAGATTGCCGACATCTATGCCCAGCAGGGCATCACCAAGCAGGTGAAAGGGACCGGTCTGACCGAGTTGTGGGATCGCACGCTGGAAGAGGTGAAAGCGGCCGGTGACAACACCATCGTCTTCACCAACTTCGTCGACTTCGACTCCTCCTACGGCCACCGCCGTGACGTTGCCGGTTATGCCGGTGCGCTGGAGTATTTCGATTCCCGCCTGCCGGAGCTGTTTGAGCTGCTGCAGGATGGCGACGTGGTGGTGCTGACTGCCGATCACGGCTGCGACCCGACCTGGGGTGGTACCGACCACACCCGCGAATACATTCCGGTGCTGTTCTTCGGCAAGCCGGTCAAGGCCGGCTCCGTTGGTCGTCGCGAGACCTTTGCCGATATCGGTCAGAGCATCGCGGCTTACCACGGTCTGCCGAAACTGGCGTACGGTACCAGCTTCCTGTAATTTACCCGCCCGCCACTTCGGCGGCGGGCAATTTATAAAACAATAAAACTCAACCTAGTGTGAAGGAATCAAGAGAATGGCAACTCCTCATATCAATGCGAAAGATGGCGCCTTTGCTGATACCGTGCTGATGCCGGGCGACCCCCTGCGCGCCAAGTACATCGCTGAAACTTTCCTGGAGAACGTCGAGCAGATCTGCGACGTGCGCAACATGTTCGGTTTCACCGGTACCTACAAGGGCCGTCGTATCTCCGTTATGGGTCACGGCATGGGTATCCCGTCCTGCTCCATCTACGCAAAAGAGCTGATCACCGATTACGGTGTGAAGACCCTGATCCGCGTGGGCTCCTGCGGTGCCGTGCGTGAAGATGTGAAACTGCGTGACGTGGTAATCGGTATGGGTGCCTGCACCGACTCCAAAGTAAACCGTCTGCGCTTCAAGGATCACGACTTCGCTGCCATCGCCGACTTCGACCTGGTTGCCAATGCCGTACAGGCCGCCAAGAACAAGGGCGTTGCCGTGCGCGTCGGTAACATCTTCTCCGCCGACCTGTTCTACACTCCGGACCCCTCCATGTTCGACGTCATGGAAAAATACGGCATCCTGGGTGTCGAGATGGAAGCCGCCGGTATCTACGGCGTGGCCGCAGAGTACGGTGCCAAGGCACTGACCATCTGCACCGTCTCCGACCATATCCGTACCGGTGAGCAGACCACCTCTGAAGAGCGTCAGCTGACCTTCAACGACATGATCGAAATCGCACTGGATTCCGTCCTGCTGGGCGACAAGTAATTCCCTTGCGAATAAGAAACGGCGGCCTTCTGGCCGCCGTTTTTGTATCCGCTCTCTGGTCGTGCCATCAGTTTTCCGGAGGTGGTGCGGGGGGCGTACTCTTTTTCTTGTGCTTGCGCACCCGCATGTAGTTACGGCGCACGCCGTAGGAGATGAGCACCCCGGCCAGCAGGGCGACCAGCAGCATCAGGCGCTGTTTCTCCTGCACCACCTTGAGCCGGGTGTCCTTGTCTGCCAGCATCTGCTGCTCTTCCAGGGTGATGCGCAGGAAGCCGATGGTCTGCTCGCCATCCCGGATCTCCTGTACGAACTGGATCCGCCCCTTGCCCTGCTCCGGCAGTGACTTGTTATCGCTGCCGATGGGCAGCAGGCTTTCCAGCGGCACCGCCTGCTCAGACTGGGCGAGGGGAATGCCGCGTCCGTCGTAGAGGGTGGCATCGAGGATCTCCGGCTCCGCCGCCAGATCCCGCGCCAGCCGCTCCAGCTCGCTGCTCTTCTCCTCCTTGATCCAGCGTTTCATGTCTCGGGCGGCATAGGCGACCAGCGCCTGCGCCCGGTTGCGCGCTTCGCTGTGCAGCGAGGCCTGGCTTTCACCCTGCATATGAATGAGCACACCGAGCACCCAGCATCCGAGCAGGATACCGGCACCCAGGCTGAGAACACGTTTGATGGGAAGATGACGCTGCAAGCGCGAGACCTCATGGTAACAAGGAGTGCGGGATCTTGGCGCTTGCCTGTACAAAAAGCAATACGCTACTCTGGGCCAGCATTGTTAACCCCCTGATCACCAAGGAAGGCGTATCCCTTATGTTGTTGTCCCAGCTCCCCCCTCTGTTATCCGATTGGCCCGCGTTGTTGTCAGGCTCACCTTGTTGGCAGCTCAACGCAGATGCGTTGCAACCGACAGAGACCCCGCAGGCGGGCGGCTGGCTGGTGCTGTTTGGCAAGGGGCTGGGTGCCTCCCATCTGGCGCGTCTGTCGCCACTGTTGGCTGCACAGGAGTTGGCGGCCACCCTCTATCCTCCCACAGAGGTGGCGGGCGTGCCGTTGCTGCTGCTTGGCTGCGATCGCTTCTCTTCCGAGCTGGTGGCCGAGCTCAAGAGCGGTGAGTGGGAGATCGATCTCTGCCATCTGCCCGCGCTACCGACCCTAAACGAGCCCGGCCTGCTGGTGATGGACATGGACTCCACCGCGATCCGCATCGAGTGCATCGACGAGATTGCCCGCCTTGCCGGGGTTGGCGATCAGGTGGCGGCGGTAACAGCTGCTGCCATGCAGGGCCAGCTGGAGTTCTCCGACAGTCTGCGCAACCGGGTGGCCCTGCTGGCAGGGGCGCCGGTCACCATTCTCGACGAGGTGGCGGCATGGATGCCCTGGATGCCGGGCTTGCAGCTGATGGTCGATACCCTCAAAGGGGCGGGTTGGAAGGTGGCCATCGCCTCCGGTGGTTTTACCCGTTTTGCTGGCCAGTTGCAGCGGGAGCTGGGGCTCGATGCCATCTTCGCCAACGAACTGGCGGTGGAAGGGGGGCAGCTGACCGGCAAGGTGAGCGGGCGCATCGTCGATGCCAGTGTCAAGGCCGAGGTGTTGCAGCAGCTTGCTCAGGAGTACGGCATTGCTGCCGCCCAGACCGTGGCCATCGGCGATGGTGCCAACGATCTCAAGATGATGGGGGTCGCGGGTCTTGGCATCGCCATTCACGCCAAGCCGCTGGTGCGGGCGCAGGCGGCGGCTACCCTCAATCATCACGATCTGGAGGGGGTGATCTGCCTGCTGGCGGCGCGGGCCTGCAGCGAACAACGTTGGGACAAGCGCTGACAGTGTTTCAAGGAGGAAACCAATAAAAATGGAATTGTTGCAGCAGTCTCTGTTTATCCCCTGTGGTGGCCATCAATTGCATGTTCGCCACATCAAACCCCGGGTCGCCGTGCATGGCGAGCCGATCCTGATGGTGCACGGCGCCATCGAGAACGGGCGGATTTTCTATACCGAATCGGGCAAAGGGTTGGCCTGCTTTCTGGCCCGTCACGGCTATCAGGTTTATGTGGCTGATTTGCGGGGGCGGGGGCTCAGCACTCCTGCCATCGCCGAGCAGGCGGAGCACGGTCAGCATGAGCTGATCACCGAGGATCTGCCCGCCCTGCACCGCTGGATTGCCGAGCGCCATCATGGCTTCAAGGTGCACTGGGTGGCCCACTCCTGGGGCGGTGTCATCATGGCCTCGACCCTGGTGCGCTTCCCCGAGCTGGCGGAGCAGGTGGCCAGTCTGCTGTTTTTTGGCACCAAGCGCGGCGTGTCGGTGCACAATCCCGAGCGTTGGCTGAAGGTGGATCTGATCTGGAATCGGCTGGCCCCATGGCTGGCTCGCCGCCGTGGTTTTCTGGCTGCTCGCACTCTGAAGATCGGTGCTGACGACGAGCCGCTGCGCTATCTGCAGGAGACCATCCCCTGGGTCAAGTGCGGCCCCTGGCAGGATCCTCACGACGGTTTTGCCTATGACGAGGCGGCGGCACGGGTCAACTGGCCACCGCTCTGGATGATTTCGGCCAAAGCGGACAAGGTGCTGGGTCACCCGACCGATGTGCGCCGCTTCAGCGACGAGATGGGTTCGGCCACGCGTCACACCCGATTGGGGCGGGACAATGGCAACCGCCTCGATTATGACCACATCAACATGCTGACCGCTCCGCAGGCCCAGGAGGATCACTTTCCCCAGATCCTCGACTGGCTGCTCAACCCGCAGGCGGCATGACAAAAAAACAGGGCGCCTCGAGCGCCCTGTTTCATTTCTGTCTGTTTCCGGGTCATCAGTTCAGTGGCGGCGTGATGCCAAAGCGGAACAGGGTGGCCTGGGTGGTATCGGTCAGTTCTCCTACCCCCACCACGCTCCAGAGCTCCTCTTCCAGCTTGCGCGCCTTGTGGATGGCGAACTTGGCGATGTAGTCCAACTCGTTGGCGATGAAGTTGGTGTCGGGCCGTCCGGTACGGGAGATGCCGACCAGCACCGAGTAGAACTCCCCCTGTTGCTGCGCCAGCTCGATGAACTGACGCTTCTCTTTGACATTGGCAAAGCTGCTGGCCAGCCGGCTGCTGAAGATGGGCAGGCCGGCCTTGGTCTGGATGCTGGCGATATAGACCTCATCTTCTCTCGGTTTGTCCTCCCGCTCGATGGCACGCAGCGGGTTCATCAGCAGCTCCTTGAGCAGCTCCCCCTGAAACAGCGGGTAGAGGTTCTCCTGCTCCGGCAGCTCGGCACAGGCTTGCAGCAGCCGCTGCAGACTGCGTGGTTGTAGGGATTTGCCGATGGAGGCCGGTTTGGGCGCGCCTTTCAGCTTGTTGACGTAGACCGGCGAGTTGAACAAGTGGTGGGTATAGATGTTGCGCAGGGCCCGCGCCAGCCCGCGATAGCGGCGCTGCTCCTGCGCCGCCTTGAGCTTGTTCTGGTTGCTCTCGATCAGCAGGCTGAAGAACTGGCGGCCGGTATGGCGATCCGAATCCCCTTCGATGCAGAGGTGCAGCACGGTGCGGGTCATGTTGAGGCTGACCAGCCGGTAAGAGAGGCGCTGCAGATCCATGCTCTTGGAGAGCTCCTGCAAGCGGGGCAGGGCGATGGTCACCACATCGTTCTTCTCGCCGATAAAGGCATCTTCCAGCTCGATTTGCAGGCCGTGAGTCGAGATGTCGCGGGTCCAGCCGATCCAGGATTTGCCGTTGTGATGGATGGCGACCGCGGTCTTGTGGATGTAGCGCGACTCCTTGCGTAGCTGAACATAGTGCAGGGTCTCGATCTCGAACGGGGCAACCCCCTGTTCGTGACCAAAGCGTTGCAGCTCGTTGGCGTTGTTGCTGACCCCTTCCTGATGGAACTCTTCCCGCTGGGACTCCAGGCCGATCTCCTGCAGCAGACCGCAGTAGCCGATCTGTTTGAGTCGCTCGAGCAGCAGGATATCTTGCAACTGCGGGTTGTCCTGCCCCTGCAATTGCCCCACATCCGCTTCGACCAGATCGCACGCCTCCAGCGTGAACTTGTAGACTCGCCAGCTGGGGCGGCGTGAGCCTACCTGGAAGAAGAGGGCGGTGAGGCCACTCTGGCGCAGCTCCTCGGCGGTGGCGGAGAAGAAGTAGATGTGGCTGCGCACCGTGTGGGTAAAGCAGTAGATGATGGTCTCGGTGGTGGTGCCGGGGGCCGGGCAGAGCCGTTTCATCCGCTCTGCGCTGAAAAGCCCCGCGAGGGCATCGCGGTTTTTCTCATCGCGCCAATACTCCAGCAGGTGCTGGTTGTTTTCCGTACGCAGGGCAATCTCGAGATTGGGGCTGTCGCCAGTGCCGAAGAAGAGCGGCATGCCGGTCATCCGTGGCAGATAGAACTGCTCATACCCCTTGATGATGGCGGCGGAGAGCAGATAGTCGACACTGACTCGATAGCGGATCTTGTTGGCATCGATAAAGTCGCTGAGGAAGGAATCAAAGGCTGGCTGTTCGCCGGAGCGCACCAGCCGCAGCCAGTATTTCCCCTCTTTGCTCTCTTCGCCAAGGATCTGATAGCCGACCGGCTGGTGCAGCACCGGATTAGGGGTGTCCCGCTCCAGTCCGGTAAAGAAGACCTCCACCTGGGCGCCGGTGTGATAGTTTGGCAGATAGGGAACCGAGACCCGCATGCCACCCAGCGAGAGATCGGAACTCTTGGCGAACAGCTTCTCACCATCCTGAAACTTGATCAGCACCGGCGAGCTGAAGTGCATCCGCTCCTGACGGCGGCCGTAGTAGCTGGCAAAGGCAATGGTGTTGACATCATATTGCCGGAAGGGGCTGGCCGGGGGCGACAGCTGACCATCCACGCGGGCGTTGTGGTGCTGTTTTTGCCACTGTTGCAGCGCCTCGTAGACACCGAGGGTATAGATATCGCGGTAGAGATAGCATTGGGACTGAAACAGGCCGATCGCCTCGGCGGGCATGAAGTGGGTGATGCCGTCGAACTCATGCACCAAGCACTCATCCTCCAGCTCATCGCGCATGTCGATGACCCTGCGGCAGGGAGAGCACTTGCGCTTGAGCTCCATCTTGATCAGAAAACGGCTGTTGCTGTTTTCCTCCTGAGTCATGCGGTTGAAGATCTCCTCGAAATCTTTCTCCCGCAGCAAGGGGACGAGTTGTTCAATCAGATGTTGCTGGTGTTCTGAATCCATTTGTTCCTGCCACGGAAAGTCACTTTTCCGATTCTGGGTTTGATCTGTCGGTCGCAAACAAGTATATCAAGCAGGAATTCATCCTGTCCCCGAGTTATCAATGGCCAAAAATAAAACTGCTTATGTTTGTTCCGAATGTGGTGCCGACTTCACACGCTGGCAAGGTCAATGCAGCGAGTGCAAAGAGTGGAATACCATTACCGAGGTGCGCCTCGGTTCGGTGAGCCCCGCTGGCAAGAGTGCCCGTTACTCCGGTTATGCCGGCGCGGTCGGCAGTCAGGTACAGACACTGGCAGAGATCGCCACCACCGAAATTCCCCGTTTTACCTCAGGTTTCAAGGAGCTGGATCGGGTGCTTGGTGGCGGTGTGGTGCCAGGCTCGGCCATTCTGATCGGCGGCAACCCGGGGGCGGGCAAGTCGACCCTGCTGCTGCAGACCATGTGTGGTCTCGCAGAGCGGATGAAAACCCTCTATGTCACCGGCGAGGAGTCGCTCCAGCAAGTCGCGATGCGGGCCAACCGCCTTGGGCTGCCCACCGACAAGCTGCGGATGCTTTCCGAGACCAGCGTCGAGCAGATCTGCCTGATTGCCCAGCAGGAGCAGCCGCAGATCATGGTGATCGACTCCATTCAGGTGATGCATGTGGCGGATGTGCAATCGTCCCCCGGTTCTGTCTCACAGGTGCGCGAAGCGGCAGCGCTGTTGACCCGCTACGCCAAGCAGAATCATGTAGCCATCTTTATGGTGGGCCATGTGACCAAGGATGGCAGTCTGGCGGGTCCCAAGGTGCTGGAGCACTGCATCGACTGCTCTGTGCTGCTAGATGGCGGTCATGACTCCCGTTTTCGTACCCTGCGCTCTCACAAGAACCGCTTCGGTGCGGTCAACGAGCTGGGGGTCTTTGCCATGACCGAACAGGGGATGCGCGAGGTGAGCAACCCCTCCGCTATCTTCCTCAGCCGGGGGCAGGAGCAGGCGCCCGGTTCCATCGTCATGGTGATCTGGGAGGGCACTCGGCCGCTGCTGGTGGAGTTGCAGGCGCTGGTGGATTACTCCCAGCTCTCCAACCCGCGCAGGGTAGCGGTGGGGATGGATCACAACCGGCTCGCCATGTTGCTGGCGGTGCTGCACCGTCACGGCGGGCTGCAGATGGCGGATCAGGATGTCTTCATCAACGTGGTCGGCGGGGTCAAGGTCGAGGAGACCAGCGCGGATCTGGCGCTGCTGCTGGCGATGGTCTCCAGCTTCCGGGATCAGGCGCTGCCCAAGGATCTGGTGGTGTTCGGCGAAGTGGGCCTTTCCGGTGAAATTCGCCCTGTGCCGTCCGGTCAGGAGCGGTTGCAGGAGGCGGCCAAACACGGTTTTCGTCGTGCCATCGTGCCGCACGCCAATGCCCCCAAGCATCCCATCGAAGGGATGGAAGTGGTGCCGGTCAAGAAGCTGTCTGAGGCACTCGAGGCGCTGTAATCCCTCAGCATTGCAATCGAGACAACCGCACAACGAAAAAAGAGCGCCTCGGCGCTCTTTTTTATGGGCTGGCACCTGCCATTAGGGCTGGCTGTGTTCCAGATGCTCGCTCAGCAGTTGTTCCAGCTCGCGGTGGAGCAGCTCTTCGTCGCCGACGTTAAGCTCGATCATCCGCTTGAGGTGGGTGGCACTGTCGATATCGATGTGGTGGCAGTAGAAACCCAGCTTCTTGCTGGCTTCGTGGGTCAGCTCGACCTGCATTTTGATCTCGATATCGCTACCGCTCAGGATAAAGCTGAGCTGGTACTCCTTGTTGTCACGACTCTCCCAGTCGTCGGGGCGGATCAGCAGGGCTCCCTGCAAGGAGACGTCGACAAGCTGGGTCTGCCACTTCTGTTCCCCCTGGGTGAGTTCTGCCATGGTCAAGTAGAGGATCCGTGCAAAACGGCGGCGCTCAGACATGCTCATCTCCTGTATGCAATAAGTGTGGACGCTAGGGTCATTGCTCTGAGTGTAATCCACCCTGGTTGCCAGTATCTTGAACTTGCTCCGAAAATGGCATTCAGGCTTGCTGGGTACTCAAGGATTCCACCACATGAAGCGCCTTGACCAGGCGGTCTTCCTGTTTGAACCGCTCTTCCAGAACTGGGCCCAACTCGTTGAGATCATCATCCAGTAGCAGCAATTGGGCCTCGTCGGCATCACTGTATTTGTCGTTGAACTCGAGGGCGAATTCAGTGCTGTTACGAATATGGGGATAGATGCGCTTGGCCAGCTCCAGTGTTTCGCCGCTGGCTTGCTCGAAGGCGGTGACGACGTGGTGGTAGATCTCGAAATGGCCTGCACTGACATAGTCGACCAAGCGGTCGCAAAACTGATGCAGCTCTTCTGTTTTGGGCAGGCTGCGTTGCTTGGTCCGCGCCGGAGTGAGGCCTGCCAGCTGCATGTATCCGACCAGCAGCGCTTGCCTTGCATCCAGCCAGTCGTCGATAGCCTTATGCTTGCCTGCCAGCGCCTGCTTGGTCTGTTCCAGTTTCGTCAACATAATCCCTATCCCTCCGTGGGGCAAAGGCTGGCCGATTGTTCGGTATTCCGAGCCGTTTGAGCAGTGACACAACCTATAACTAGGGAAAATCTGGGCAAGCGTCAATAGCCATGGGGGGATAATGTTAAGTGGCGAAGAAATAGTCAGCGGATCGTGTCTGCGTGCTAGCAGGTTTCAGGCCTGCTCACGGTTTTTCGCGTGTGGAATGTGACTATTTCCGCAGATCTTGATGAAAACCCCAGCGTTTGACGCGTTCGGCTCGATAAAGGCTTTGCCTGTGAGTTTTTTTTTGCATAGAGTGACCCAGCGCTAAATGCCCGATCATAAAGGAAATGTTATGAACAAAGCTCAACTTGTCGATGCGATTGCCGCCAAAGCAGATCTGAGCAAAGCTCAGGCCAAAGTGGCTCTGGAAGAGATCATCAATGGTATTACCCAGAGCTTGAAAGAAGGCGATGCTGTGCAACTGGTCGGTTTTGGCACCTTCAAGGTCACCCACCGCGCAGGCCGCACCGGTCGTAACCCGCAAACTGGTAAAGAGATCCAGATTGCTGCTGCCAACGTGCCTTCATTTGTGGCTGGCAAGGCTCTGAAAGACGCTGTCAAGTAAGTCCGAAAGTCTGTTTTGTCCAATGCCAGTCAGCTTGCTGACTGGCATTGTTTTTATGGGATTCTCCCATCCTTTCTATTAGTCCTTCCTGATTTTTCCTTCTGTCAGCCTCGTTGCGGCTGAGGCCTTATGCCGTCTGCGGGTTGGATGGCAGCGGCCAGATCCGCTCATAGGCCCAGGTAAAGACCATGATGTAGACGAGGTAGAAGGCGACGAAGCCGAGATCCAGCATCAGGGCGTCCCACACTCCCAAATCGAGCCAGAACATGACGCAGGGGAGGGAGAGCATCATAAAGCTCGCCTCATAGCCAAACGCGTGCAGGAAGCGGTCCAGTGGTCGCTTGGTGGTGCGCCCGCAAAGTTTGAGTAACCCCTTGTCAAACAACAGGTTCCAGCCATAGGTCCAGGCGGTGGCGACGATGGAGAAGAAGATGGCCAGCGAACCGACCTCGGCGACGCCCTGACCGAACAGCTGGCTGATCAGCGGTGCGACCAGTGCCAGCCCGATGCCTTCGTAGAGAACCAGATAACGAAGTCGATCCGGGGTGGTGCGTAGTTGGGTACTACTCATGGGTGATGTGCCTCCTGTGGGAGGCGCATTCTAATCAGGGAGTGGTTAAAAGAGAAGCATCGGCCCGTCATGACTGACGTTGAGGGGCACGATGATGCCCCCTCATTTGCGATACTTCTCTATTGCCAACTTGGGCGTTAGCCCTGAGTGGTCAAGTCTGCGACTCAGGCGCCGGTTGGCGTGACCCGGGTCAGCATTGCAAAGCCCTCTTCCACTTGAGTGAGCTCTACCTTGACCTCTCCCAACTCGGCGAGCGAGGCGACATGGGTGCCACCACAGGGAATGGTCACCTCCTGGCCTTCCAGCGTGCAGTGCCAGTAACGGGAATCGATGATCGCCTCGCCAGCGCGGCTACGGCGGATCTCGCCTCCGGCTGCGATCCAGTCGGCCAGCTGCTGGTTGACCTTCTCTTCAATCAGCGCCAAATCTGGTAGCAGCGCCTCGCTGTTGACCCCTTTCTTGCGCAGGCTCTTGCCGATGCGGTACTGCTCCCGCGATCCACAAGGCTCGACCCGAGAGCTTTGAATAGCCAGGCGGTCGAAGTCGGGCTGGCCCAGTGCATCACGCTCGCTTACCTCCTTGCGCCAGTAGGGGATGAGAGCCCGGTTGAGAGCGAGCGCCGCCAGATGGCAGCCGCTATGGCCCAGACTCAGGGCGTGGCGGGCAGCCCTATCTACTTGCAATTCGACCTGGCTGCCAACGGCTAGCGTGTGGTCTCCGGTCAGCGGATGCACCACCACGAAACGCCACCCTTCAGCTCCCCGTTTTACCGGAATCGCAGTATCGACAAATAGCTCGCCATCCGGGCTGATAGCCCCCATCCGGCAAGGGCCAATGGCGGCTTCGCCCCCTTCCCAGCGAGCATGGCCCACGTCCCCCGGCTGATCGGGCCAGAGGTGGCTCTGGGGATGAAAGGGGGTGAGGTCGGTGACCAGCAGTGTGGTGTCGCCACGCTGGCAGCAGACCACGCTGGCCTGCTCCTGATGATGGCCCAGCACGAAGCTGACTCGGGTATGTTCCATGGCAAGGCTCCCGCAACGATAAATGAGAAAAGAAAGCGGCAGCATACGCCAAAGTGCGAAGAGGCTCATTAACCAGAGTTAATGAGCCCCTCTTCTCGGTTTTACGGTTCGCTAGATCATGGCGACCAGCAGATAGGCGTTGAGCCCGATCACCAGCGCAACGATAAGGCGGCCGATGGCTTGTGTGACCGGATGGTTGCGATGTTGCCCCATCAGTGCCCGATCGCCGGTCAGCATCAACAGCGGGATCAGGGCCAGCGCGATGCCAAAGCTCAGGATCACCTGACTCAACACCAGAATTTCGGTGGTGTTGAGCCCCATGGCGATTACCACGAAGGCGGGAGCCATGGTGATGGCGCGACGCAGCCAGAGCGGGATGGTAAAGCGGACAAAGCCCTGCATCACCACTTGCCCGGCCAGGGTGCCCACCACGGTAGAGCTGATACCGGAGGCGACCAGCGAGAGGCCAAACAGGGTGGCTGCCGCCTGACCCAGCAGTGGAGTGAGGGTCTGGTAGGCGGATTCCAGCTCCGCTACCTGCTGGTGGCCCGAGCTGTGGAACGCGGCTGCCGCCATCGCCATCATCGCCAGATTGACGAAGCCGGCGATGGTCATGGCAATCGCCACATCGATCCGGGTGGTGTGCAGCCGCTGGCTGACCGAGCCCTGATCCTGTGTGTGCTGGGTCAGTGCCGAGTGCAGATAGATAACGTGGGGCATCACTGTGGCACCGAGCACACCGGCGGCCAGATAGACGGCATCGCTATTGGGCAGACCGGGGAAGAGGGCGCCCTCCAGCAGGCTGGGCAGATGGGGGCGGGAGAAGATCAGCTCGACGATATAGGCCGCCGCGACGAACAGCAACAGGCCACCGACCACGAACTCCAGCGGTTTCTGACCACGGGATTGCAACATCAGGATCCCCCAGGTCACTACGGCGGTGATACAGGCTCCTTCAAGCAAGGTCACGCCAAGCAGCAGCTTGAAGCCGACTGCGGCGCCGATAAATTCGGCGAGATCGGTGGCCATGGCGATGATCTCTGCCTGCACCCAGTAGGCCCAGACCGCCGGTTTTGGCAGTCGGTCGCGGATGTGCTCCGCCAGATTCTTGCCGGTGACGATACCAAGTTTGGCCGAGAGGGTCTGCACCAGCATGGCCATCAGATTGGCCCATACCACCACCCAGAGCAGTTGGTAGCCAAAGGTAGAGCCCGCCTGAATATTGGTGGCGAAGTTGCCCGGGTCGATATAGCCGATGGCAGCGATAAAGGCAGGCCCGAGCAGGGTCAGTTTGAATTTGCGGGCTGGAATCGTAGTCGTCAGTGCGGGTTGCATGGCATCACCCTCCATAAGGATATAGAGAGAGAATAGATCTAAGTGATAATCATTATCAATTGTTGTTTCTGATGATTTCCATCGGGAAAAACATTTAAGGCAGTCAGTTGCAGTGAGGGATGTGATTTCGTACAATACGCCGCCCTAGAAAAGCAGCGACTAAACACCTTTATGTTCCTTGCCTCCGAGGTCTGGCTGCACCTGGGCGGAGGCTGAATTAATCCGTAAGGAGCTAAAATGCGTCATTACGAAATCGTCTTCATGGTTCATCCGGACCAGAGCGAGCAAGTTCCCGGCATGATCGAGCGTTACACCGGCGCCATCACCACCTCCGGTGGTACCATTCATCGCCTGGAAGATTGGGGCCGTCGTCAGCTGGCTTACCCGATCGACAAACTGCACAAAGCCCACTACGTTCTGATGAACGTAGAAGCAGAGCAAGCCGTTATCGATGAGCTGGAAACCAACTTCCGCTTCAACGATGCCGTTATCCGCAACATGATCATGCGCACCAAGCACGCCGTGACTGAAGTTTCTCCGATGGCCAAGGCCAAAGAAGAGCGCTTCACCCGTCGTGACGACGAGCGCCGCGAAGAAGCTACTGAAGCTGCTTCCGAAGAGTAATTCTGGATCACTGACTAGAGGATAAAGGCCATGGCACGTTATTTCCGTCGTCGTAAGTTCTGCCGCTTCACCGCCGAGAACGTTACCGAGATCGACTACAAAGATATCGTTACTCTGAAAAACTACATCACTGAATCTGGCAAGATCGTACCGAGCCGTATCACCGGTACCCGCGCCAAGTATCAGCGTCAGCTGGCACGCGCCATCAAGCGTGCTCGTTACCTGGCTCTGCTGCCGTACACCGATCTGCACAACAAGTAAGAATCGGCCCGGCACTTAAGCCTAACTCAACGAAATTTATAGAGGAAAGGTAATGCAAGTTATCCTGCTCGACAAAATCGCCAAACTGGGCGGTCTGGGTGACCAAGTTTCCGTGAAATCTGGTTATGCCCGTAACTACCTGATCCCGCAAGGCAAAGCTGTTATGGCCACCAAGGCCAACATCGAAGCTTTCGGTGCTCGTCGCGCTGAGCTGGAAGCCAAACTGGCTGCCAACAAAGCTGCTGCTGAAGAGCGTGCTGCCAAGCTGGCCGAACTGGCTACCGTGGTTATCGCTTCCAAGTCTGGCGACGAAGGCAAGCTGTTCGGTTCCATCGGTACCCGTGACGTGGCTGAAGCCATCACTGCTGCCGGCGTAGCCGTTGCCAAGAGCGAAGTCCGCATGGGCAACGTTCTGCGTAACACCGGTGACTACGAAGTTGCTGTTCAGCTGCACGCTGACGTTAAAGCAACCGTACAGATCCAGGTTGTTGCCCTGTAATAGCGATTCGCTTTTGCAGAGAAAACCCGCGCTTTTGCGCGGGTTTTTTATTTTCCGGCCCGGGGGTAGAGTGAAGCTCTGTTCCACTGGAGGAGATCCCTATGGCTTGGGTAGAAGGTCGCGTCATCGAACGCATCGAATGGACACCCACTCTGTTCTCCCTGCGGGTAGCGGCCGAGCTGGCTCCCTACAAGGCAGGCCAATTCACCAAGCTGGCCCTCGAGCAGGGCGATCGCCGCATTCAGCGCGCCTACTCCTTCGTCAATCCCCCCTCTGCGCCATACCACGAGTTCTATCTGGTCGAGATCCCGAGCGGTGAGCTGACTCCGTCCCTCGGCTCGCTGCAAGCGGGCGATACATTGCTGGTGCAATCCCAGGCCACCGGCTTTCTGACGCTGGATGAGGTGCCCGCTGGGCGCGACCTCTGGCTGCTTTCGACCGGTACTGCCATCGGCCCCTTCCTCTCCATGCTGGCCGATGGGGAAGCCTTCAACCGTTTCGAGAATCTGGTGCTGGTGCACGGGGTGCGCAAAGGCGAAGAGCTGAGCTATCAGGATTTGATCGCCAGCTTTGCCGAGCAATATGGCGCGCGTTTCCGCTATGTCCCCTTTGTCAGCCGCGAGCCCTGGCCCGATGCAATGGCAGGGCGGATCCCGGCAGCGATTGCCAGCGGCCAGTTGCAGCAGCGGGTAGGGTTGGAGTTCTCACCCGAGCTGAGTCAGGTGCTGATCTGCGGCAATCCGGAGATGGTGAAAGAGACCCAGCAGACCTTGCTGGCGCTGGGGTTGGCCAAGAATCTGCGGCGGGCGCCGGGCAATATCAGTGCGGAGAATTATTGGTAAAACGATCAGCACAGGGGCATCAAGCCCCTGCTGCATCAGGAGAGGGCGTTCAGTTCTTCTTGCCGTTGCCCTTGTTTTTATCTTTCTGTTTGTCGTGACCTTGCCCGGGGTTATTGCCGCTGTGGATGCTGCGGTTGTAGTGATCCCGGTACTTGCCATCCATCTTGTCGCAGTTGAGTTTGATCCGGCTGTCGCCAATGCCAAGATCCAGGCAGTTGTCCTGCCACCAGTCGTACTCTTTGTCATCCCAGTCGAGATTGATCTTGATGTCATCACCGGAGATCTTGATGCTATCGCCATTTTTGCTTGGCGGTGCCGCAACCGCGATGCCATGCGCCATCAGCAGGGAGAGCAGCAGGGCGCCACGCTGGATAACGGGGTTGTGTTTGGCTTGGGTCATCGCAAGGGGACTCCTGTCGTTATTGGCCACTCTGCGAGTTGGCAGGGAGCTGGTTGGTTTGCGGTGGCTGGTTGCGGTTCTCTTCATCTTCCAGATTGAATTTGACCGCCCTGCAGTCGGCCGGGGCGGTTTCGCCGACCCCCAAGTCGAGGCAGTCGTTCTGGGTCCAGCCGAACTGCTTGTCATCCCAGTCCAGGTTGAATTTAAGCTCATCGACGGAGAATTCGGAGCCACTGCTCTCTTGATATTGCTGTGTCGCTGCGGCGCTGCCGGTAACCAGAAGAAGGGAGAGTAGCAAAGTGGTCTTACTGTTCATGATGGCCTCGGATAATTGCAACGGTGGATGAGTGTACAGACCGGAGCTGAACCCGGGCGGAACTGTTCCCCATCTCACTACATGATCAAGTCAGGGAGGGATTGTATCGCTTTTCTGCTGCCGATTTGTCCGTTTTGGTCGCACTCTGGGCAGCTGGTTGCCAATCTGAAGGAATTCAGTCATTTGCCCTTCTCTGGGCGAGTCTGGCGACTATAATCGGCAGCCAACTTTTCCTGCACAGCACACCCCTTCATCATGACCACACAGGACTCCTCCACATTGCGCTACCCCAAGGGGTGGTTTGCTCTGACGACGGTATACAGTTTCACCGGGTTGGCCATTCTGGCCTCCATTATCTTCTCCCTGCTGCTGTTCCTCTCCATCGATGACAACCCGCTGATGAAGTGGCTGTTCGGCGGCTTGGCCATCATCTTCGAACTGGGCAAGTTTTACGTCTGGTACGAGTATGGCGAGCGCAAGGCGCGGCGGGATTTGAGTGGCGCTTTTTGGTCGTTGCTGTTCTACAGCGTGCTGGCGGCCATCTCCATCGGCGGCAGTATCGGCGGCATCAACAGCGCCACCAATACGGTACTGAGCCAGCAGGCGCGCCACGAACGGGAATTGGCTCGTTTCGACGAGCAGATCGCCAGCATCGAGCGGCAGATCCAGCTCAACGAGGAGGCAGCCCGCAAATATATCGAGCTGGAGCGCATCTCCAGCGGCGTCTCCTCGTTGCAGCACGCCAACACCAAGCTGCGCTTGCAGCAGGATGAGCTGCGCCAGCAGCGCGATGCCAGGCCGGTCAACGAACAATCCTCCATGCTGGGGCTGATGAGCAGTCTGGCGGACGGGGTGGGGATGAGCATCAGTCAGGTGCAGTTCCTGCTGGTCTGCTTCCTCTCGGTGCTGCTCGACGTGTTCGGTGCCTTCTTCGTCAGCCTGATCGGCGAGGAGAACCGCTTTCGCCGGATGTGGCGCTGGCAGCAGGATCAAGCTCGCAGAGAGGCGCAGGAGGCGTTGGCGATGGTTGCCCAGCCAGAGCCCATCATGCCCCCCGAGCCCGCCCCCGAAGTGCTGGCGCAGGTGCGCGGTGCGCTGGTGAGCGGTGAGCTCAAGTGCAGCAAGCGCTCGGTGGCACAGGCGCTGTCACTCTCGCTGGAGGAGGTGGATCGGGTGTTCCACCATCTGCTGTCGCAAGGGGTGCTGGGGCAGGGGAGCAATCGCCACTACTACCTCAATCCGGCGCTGGAGCAGCAAGCCGGATAGTGAGAAGGCCACCGAAACTCGGTGGCCTTTTTCGTTATCGAGTGGCTGTGGCACTCAGTGAGTCAGCACCATCATCAGGCTGAGGAAGGCGGCCAGTCCGCCACCGATGCCGATGATCCAGTAAAACCCCTTGGCCCCCTGTTTGAGCGGGATGCGGAAGTAGAGCATAAACGCCCACCACCCCAGTGCCAGCAACAGAGGAATAAGAAACATTCGAGCCATGGTGTCCTCGCTGTTATTCTGTTGACCCTTGATCAATCAACAGGATGGATTGTGCAATGACGCAACTACAGATTACCGCATTCGGTGACCCCTCGGTACTCAAGCTCAACCCTTCCCTCAATAAGGTGCCAGCCGATGGCGAAGTGCGGGTGCGCATCTGCTTTGCGGGGGTCAATCCTATCGATGCCAAAACCCGCGGAGGTCTCGGTTGGGCGGCGGCCCAGAACAAGGACAAGCTGCCCTGGACGCCGGGTTATGACGTCTCCGGCGTGGTAGAGAAAGTGGGCCCCGGCGTAACCTCGCTGGTCGAGGGGGATCGGGTGTGCGGCATGGTCGGTTTTCCTCTTACCGCAGGTGGCTACGGGGAGTCTGTGGTGGCAAGCGAGAGCGAGCTGGTCAAACTCGACGGGGTGAGCCTGCAGCAGGGGGCGGCGTTGCCACTGGCCGGTCTCACCGCCTGGCAGGGACTGCTTGAGCACGGCGGCCTCCAGAGCGGTCAGCGGGTATTGATCCTCGCCGGTGCCGGTGGTGTCGGCCATCTGGCGGTGCAGTTTGCCAGCGCCTATGGCGCCGAGGTGGTGGCTACCGCCAGCCCCGACAACCATGGCTTCCTGCACGCACTGGGGGCGCGCTGGATGGTGGATTACCACGATGCGAACTGGCCCGCACGGGTGGTGGCAGAGGCCGGTCAGGTCGATCTGGTGCTGGATCTGGTGGGTGGCGAGAGTGGCAAGGCGGCGCTGGCCTGTGTCAAACCGGGTGGCCGCTTGGTGACGGTACCCACCATAACTGCCCAGCAGATCAAGGATGCTGGGGCTGCGGCGGGGATCGAGGTGGTCGGCATGCTGGTTCACCCTGACCAGAAGCAGCTGGGTCAGATGTTGATGCTGCTGCGTCAGGGGGAGGTAAAGGTCACCCTAGCCGGTGAATTCCCCCTGGCCGAGGGGGCGCTGGCCCATCAGGCCATCGAAGGGGGCCATGTGCGCGGCAAGCTGCTGCTGCGGATGCCTGCGGCCGACGGTTATCCCGGATGAGCGAGATGATGGAGATGGGGCTGGGGTGGCTCTTTTTAAGCGCATTCACCTCAGCCACTCTGCTGCCCGGTAGCTCCGAAGTGCTGCTGGGGGCCATGGCGGCCAAGGGGGAGTGGAGCATGGCGAGCCTGCTGCTGTGGGCGACGCTGGGCAATACCCTCGGCTCCATGACCACCTGGTGGCTCGGCTGGCTCGCCACCTTCAAGAAAAAACCGGAAGATTTTCAAGGCCGTGGGGAACAAAAAGCCTTAGGCTGGCTCAAACAACATGGTCACTGGTGTCTGCTGCTTGCCTGGACGCCGGTGGTCGGTGATGGTCTCTGTCTGTTGGCCGGTTGGCTGCGCCTCTCCTTCTGGCACTCTCTCATTCTGATCGGGCTCGGCAAATTGTTCCGTTATGCCCTGGTTTTTCTGCTGGCCAGTCACATTTTCTAGCCTGTTTTTGTCACTCACGAGGTTACCGTGAACAAAGTCATACCTTTAACGATTCTGCTGGGCTTCACCCTGCCGGTGCTGGCGGCACCGACCCTGATTGCCGAACAGGGCAAGGAGGAGGGCAAGCTCGCCATCCCCTACCAGATGTACAAGCTGAACAACGGCCTGACCGTGATCCTGGCCCCCGACCGCTCAGATCCGCTGGTGCACCTCGATGTGACCTATCACGTCGGTTCATCCCGCGAGACGGTCGGCAAGTCCGGTTTCGCCCACTTCTTCGAGCACATGATGTTCCAGGGCTCGAAACACGTCGGTGATCAGGAGCATATGCGGATCATCAACGAGGCCGGTGGCGACATGAACGGCACCACCAACAAGGATCGCACCAACTACTACGAAACTGTGCCGGCCAACCAGCTGGAAAAAGTGCTCTGGCTGGAGGCGGATCGGATGGGCTTCCTGCTCGATGCGGTGAGCCAGAAGAAGTTCGAGATCCAGCGCGCCACCGTCAAGAACGAGCGGGCCCAGCGGGTCGACAACCAGCCGTACGGGCTGGTGAGCGAGAAGGTGGGGGAGGCGCTCTATCCACGTACTCACCCCTACTCCTGGCAGCCTATCGGTTACGTGGAAGATCTCGACCGGGTCGATGTGAACGACCTCAAGCAGTTCTTCCTGCGCTGGTATGGCCCCAACAACGCCACCCTGACTCTGGGCGGCGACTTTGACAGCAAGCAGGCCCTCGAATGGATCGAGAAGTACTTCGGCTCCATCCCGCGCGGCCCGGACGTGGCCGAGCCGACGCCAAAGCCGGTGACTCTGCCCGAGACCCGTTACGTGACGCTGCAGGACAAGGTGCACCTGCCGCTGCTCTATATCAGCTACCCCACCGTATCCCTTGGTGACCCGCAGGAGCCTGCGCTCGACATGTTTGCCGACGTACTCGGCGGTTCCGCCAGCTCCATGCTCTACCAGTCGCTGGTGAAAACCGGCAAGGCGATCGATGTGGGGGCGTCCCACTACTGCGAAGAGCTGGCCTGTACTCTGACCGTCTACGCCTACCCCAATCCGTCGCAGGATGGCAGCCTCAAGACCCTCAAGGGGGAGGTGGACAAGGTGATCGGCGAGTTCGCCCAGCGCGGCCTCAAGCCGGAAGATCTGGAGAAGGCGATCGCCAAGTACCGCGCCTCCGCCATCTGGGGTCTGGACAGCGTCTCCGGCAAGGTGAGCCAGCTCGCCATGGGTCAGGTGTTTGCCCAGGATCCCAACTATGTGTTCAAGACGCTGGATGCCATCGGCAAGGTGACACCGGAGCAGGTGAAGGCCGCCTACGACAAGTTCATCGCCGGCAAGCCGGCGGTGGTGCTGAGCGTGGTGCCCAAGGGCAAGACCGAGTGGCAGGTTGCCACCCCGAACTTTACCCCCGCCAAGCGCGAGCTGCCGGATTACAGCAAGCATGACGAGGCGCTGGCCGAACGACCGGTAAAAGACAATTTCGATCGCAGCGTGCAGCCCAAGGCGGGCGAGGCGGTGAGCGTCAAGGTGCCCGCCATCTGGCACGGCAAGCTCGACAAGAACATCGAGATTATTGGCACCAAGAGTGACGAGATCCCCGCGGTCTCCATCATGATCGCCCTGCCGGGCGGTATTCGTGCCGAAGATAAAGGACAGCTTGGGCTGGCCAATCTGACCGCCGCCATGATGGGGCAGGGCACGGTGCGCCTGACCGAGGCTCAGCTGAGCGACGAGCTGCAAAAGCTGGGATCTTCCATCGATGTCTCCAGCGCCCAGTACAACAACCTGATCACCGTCAGCTCGCTGGCGGACAAGTTGCCCCAGACCCTGGCGCTGGTGCGCGAGGTGCTGGAGCGCCCGGGCATGCGGGAGGCGGACTTCGAGCGGGTCAAGGCGCAGCTGCTGCAAGGGATGCAACAGGCCCAGCAGCAGCCCGAGTGGCTGGCCGGGCAGGCGTTCCGCGAGCTGGTCTACGGCAAGCAGAACCGCCTCGGTCAACCTACCGACGGGGTTGCGGCCGATGTGGCCAAGCTGACCCTGGCGGACGTGAAGCACTTCTATCAGGCCTACTACAACCCCACCAACGCCAAAGTGGTGGTGGTCGGTGATGTGGGCCAGAAGCAGATCGAGGAGCAACTTGGCTTCCTGACCGAGTGGAAGGGGGCCACGCCGACTCTGGGGGATCTCAAGCTCAAGGGTGAGCAGGCCAAGCCGGGTATCTATATGGTCGACAAGCCGGGGGCATCCCAGTCGGTGATCCGCATCGGTCGTCGCGCCATGCCGTTCGATACCACGGGGGATTACTTCACCGCCGGGCTGATGAACTTCAACCTGGGTGGCAACTTCAACAGCCGCATCAACCTCAACCTGCGGGAAGACAAGGGCTACACCTACGGAGCCAGCTCGGGTTTCTCCGCCAACCGCGAGGTGGGCACCTTCGCCACCGGCGCCAATGTGCGGGCCGATGCGACTGTGGATGCCATCCGCCAGTTCCTCAAGGAGATGGACAACTACCGCAAGAGCGGCCCGACCCCGGTGGAGCTGGCCTATATGCGCAGCGCTGTCTCCCAACAGGATGCCCTCTCTTACGAGACCTTGGGCCAGAAGGCGGGCTTCCTGCTGCAGATGGTGATGTATGACCTGAAACCGGACTATGTGCAGGCCCAGAACAACCTGATCAAAACGGTGTCGCCCGAGGCGCTGAAGGCCAGTGCGGCCCGTTGGCTCAATCCGGCCGACATGGTGATCGTGGTGGTGGGAGACAAGCAAAAGCTTGAAAAACCCCTGAAGGAGCTTCATCTTCCCATCTATCCGCTGCAGTTGCCGTAACTGACGCTTTATAAAAATCAAGAGCCGCCCCGGATGGGGCGGCCTCACATGAGCCGTGAATATGACTACAACAAGCTTGTCGCTCACCGAGTTGCTGAATGCGTTGGGATCACCGGAGCGTCTCACCGCGCTCAAGGGGATCCGGCGCGGGATCGAACGTGAATGCCTGCGCATCACGCCGGATGGCCGACTCGCACAGAGTGACCATCCCCGGGCGCTGGGCTCGGCCCTGACCCATCCCAATATCACCACCGACTACTCGGAGAGCCTGCTGGAGTTCATTACCCCGGCCACCGACTCCATCGACAGCCTGATGGAGCAGCTCGGCGATATCCATCATCATGTGATTCAGCATCTGGGTGACGAGCGGATTTGGCCGCTCTCCATGCCCTGCTTCGTCGGTGGGGAAGAGAGCATCCGGCTGGCCCAGTACGGCAGCTCCAATATCGGCAAGATGAAGACCCTCTACCGTCAGGGCTTGAAGAACCGCTACGGCAGCCTGATGCAGGTGATCGCTGGGGTGCACTTCAACTTCTCCATGCCAGACAGCTTCTGGAGCGAGTGGCAGGATCTGGTGTGCGAAGGGTGCTGCAGCCAGCGCTTTATCTCCGACAAGTACATGGGGCTTATTCGCAACGTCTACCGCTTCGGCTGGCTGGTGCCCTATCTGTTTGGCGCCTCACCGGCCATCTGCGAATCCTTCCTCAAAGGGCGCAAGAGCAACCTGCCGTTCGAGAAGACCGGCAAGGGCACCCTCTATCTGCCTTACGCCACCGCGCTGCGTCTCTCTGATCTCGGTTACACCAACAGCGCCCAGGCTGGGCTCAAGATCAGCCACGACAATCTGCCGGCTTATGTCAGCAGCCTGCGCCGCGCCATCAACACCCACAATCCCGACTTTGCCAAGATCGGGGTCAAGGTGGATGGGGAGTATCGTCAGCTCAACGACAATGTGTTGCAGCTGGAGAACGAGCTCTACGCCCCGATCCGCCCCAAGCGTACCCCGCGCAGCGGCGAGAAGCCCTCGGATGCGCTGGATCAGCGCGGCATCGAATACATCGAGCTGCGTACCGTGGACGTCAACCCCTTCACCCCGCTCGGTATCGATGCAGATCAAATCCGCTTCTTCGATCTGTTCCTGGTCTGGTGCCTGCTGCGTCCCTCTCCGGTGCTGAGTGACGAGGAGATTGCCCGCAACCGCCGCAACCAGAACAAGGTGGTGCTGGAAGGACGTCGTCCCGGCCTGACGCTTGAAGATGAGCAGGGCAATGCCATTGGCCTCAAAGAGTACGGTCTCAAACTGTTTGACGAGCTAGCTCAGGTGGCTGATCTGCTGGATCGCTGCTGTGGCCGCAACCGCTATCGCGAGACGCTGGCGATGCACCGCGAGAAGCTGCTCGACCCCGAGCTCACCTACTCCGCCCGCATGCTCAGGGAGTTGCTGGATAGCGGCAAGGACAACGGCTGCTATGGCGACAAGCTGGCGACCCGCTATCGCGAGGAGCTGCTGGCAGGGGAGCTGCAGTACTGGGATGAGGCCTACTTTGCCGGTGAGGCGAAGGATTCGCTGGCCAAGCAGCGCGAACGCGAGCGCAGCGACAGTCTGTCGTTCGATGACTTCCTGGCCGACTACTTCGGTACCAGTGCCACCACGGCCTGAAGGCGGGTTCGTACCGACCAAAGTGCCAACAAAAAGCCGCTCGAGTGAGCGGCTTTTTTATTCCTCTGAACCTGAGCGATATCAGACGTGGTTATACATCGCCTCGATTTCGCTCTGGTACTTGGCTTCAATGATCTTGCGGCGCAGCTTCATGGTGGGGGTCAGCTCACCCAGTTCCATGGAGAAGGCGCTCGGCAGCAGTGTGAACTTCTTCACCTGCTCGAACTTGGCCAGCTCTTTTTGCAAGTCGGCGATGCGTGCTTCGAAGAACTCCATCACCCGGGAGTGGCGCAGCAGCTCGGTCTTGCACTGGTACTGCAGGTTGATGGAGCGGGCGTACTCCTCAAGCGACTCGAAGCAGGGGACGATCAGCGCAGAGACGAAGTGGCGGGCATCGGCGACGATGGCGATCTGCTCGATAAAGCGATCCTTGCCGATGGTCCCTTCCACCAGCTGCGGTGCCACGTACTTGCCGTTGGAGGTCTTCATCAGCTCCTTGAGACGCTCGGTGAAGTAGATATTGCCCTGGCTGTCGAGCTCACCGGCATCGCCGGTACGCAGGAAGCCATCCTCGGTCATCACCTCGGCGGTCGCGTCCGGCTTGTTGTAGTAGCCGCGCATCACGGTGGGGGAGCGCACCAGCAGTTCGTTGTTCTCACCCAGCTTCACCTCGATGCCGTTCAGTGCCGTGCCGATGGAGCCGAGCTTGAACTGGCTGTCTTCGTAGCAGCAGACGGTGGCGGTGGTTTCGGTCATGCCGTAGCCGTACTTGAGGTTGAGTCCCATCGCCTGGAAGAAGAGGTTCACATCGTCGGCGAGACGGGCACCGGCCACCGGCAGGAAGCGGGTGCGGCCGCCAAAGCGGGCGCGCAGCTTGCGAAACACCAGCCGCTCGGCGAGCCAGAGCTGGCCGTAGAGCAGCGGGGAGGCGGACTTGCCAGCCTGACGGGTGGCAACCATCTGCTTGCCAACCTTGGTCGCCCAGCCAAACAGGGCACGGCGCAGAGCCGGAGCTTGAGCCACCTTGGCCTGGATCATGGCATAGGCCTTCTCGTAGAGGCGCGGCACGGCACACATCACGGTCGGCTGCACCTCGCCAATCACATCCATTACCTTCTGCGGATCGCGGATGTAGACGTTCTCGGCGCCGCAGTAGAGCACGTAATAGCTCCATGCCCGCTCGAACACGTGGCTGAGCGGCAGCATGCAGAGCGACACATCCTGCTGATTGAGGTCGAGGCGGCAGTTGTGCATCTCGAAACAGGCGGCGATGTTGCTGAAATCGAGCATGACCCCCTTGGGTTCGCCGGTGGTGCCGGAGGTGTAAATCAGGGTCAGCAGATCATCCATCCGGTACTGGGTTTCCCGCTCGCGCAGCTCCTGCTCACTGGGCTGATGGTTGCCGGAGACCAGAAACTCCTGAAAGTGGCTCGCCTGCTCGCAGCCGCGCAGGTTGACGCTGCCGTCGAGGGCGATGAGCTGGCGGATCTCGCCGCTTTCAATCAGTTGCAGCGCCTGATCGAACTGAGGTTGTTCGCCAACGAACAGCACCTTGATGCCGGCATCTTTGACGATGTAGCGCAGCTGATCGAGCGTGCTGGTGGGATAGATAGGGACGCAGACACCGCGGGCGGCCAGGATGCCGAGATCGGCCTGGGTCCACTCCGGCATGTTGCGGGCATAGATGCCGACCATCTCGGTTGGCTGGTGGCCGGCACGGATCAGCGCCTGTGCGCAGTAGTCCATGGCCTGGCCCAGAGTACGCCAGCCGATGGCGCGCCACTGGCCATCTTGCTGAACCCGCAGGGCAGCCTTGTTGCCAAGCTGGGCAATACGTTCACGCATCAGTCGAACCAGATGAAGCTTCGGCATCAGTTAAACATCCTTTAATTACAGTTGTACGCCCGCGAGGGCACTAAAAATCGGGCTAGAGTTTAAACTCCAACATTACAGCTTACAAGTGTTCGCCGTTTGTCTTGGATCACAAAGAGCGCAAATAGCTCTCCCTTTGCGCAGACTGGCCGATACTGCTAGGAGGCAGAGAGAGGGTTAACGATATGAATCTGTGGGTGAAAGGGGCGTTGGCCGCGGTCGGGCTGATGGTGGTGGGGGGCGTTGCGTTTTGGTTCTTTGCCGGAACGTCATCACAGGGGCCCGCCAATCCCTGGTATCAGGGGGCCGATGGGTATCAGCAGGCGCAGCAACAGGCGCTGGCGTTGGGCTATCCGCTGCTCTATGTGCTGGAGACCCCCAAGTGCCGCCGCTGCGGCGATCTGGAGAAGAAATTCTGGCAGAGCAAGGAGATGGCTGGCCCGCTTGCCCGGCTGGTGACGGTGCGGCTCAACCCGGGCAAGGGGGATGGCAGCGAGCAGATCCTGCGCCGCTTTCCCAAAGTCGCCACACCGCCCGGCATCTATATCCAGCAGCCGGGGCAGCCCCTCAGACCCATCAAGATAGTGGTGGATATCGACCAGATCTGGATGCCGGGAAAAACCTGGCAGCGTGGCTTCTATATGCCGCTCTCCGGTGCCGGATTCGAGGCGGTGGTGCATACCACTCTGGCCTTGCAGGATCCCGCGCTGGACAATGCCCCCCTCGATTGAGGGGGACAAAAGGCTTGGGCGCGACGAACAGGCTGGATCAGCCGAAATCGAACAGTCGCGACATCAACACCGCATCTTCCCTGTCATTGCCGGTGCCGTAGTAGTCGGCGCGGCGGCAATATTCGGCAAAACCGGCGCTCTCGTAGAGGTTGATGGCGGTCTGGTTACCGGCCCGCACCTCGAGAAACCAGGCCTCTGCCCCGGCTTGCTTGCTGCGCGCCAGATAGGCCTGCAACAGCGCCCGTCCCAACCCCTTGCCCTGAAACGCCGGATGCACACAGATATTCATCAGCGAGCTGTCACCGGCCACCAGATCCGAGATATAGAAGCCCGCCGGGGAACCATCGACCAGCATCAAGCCGTTGAGATAGCGAGGGCCGAAGCAGGAGAGCAGGTTGGCCTCACTCCACGGCTCCTTGTGAGCGGCTTGCTCGATGGGGTAGACAAGGTCGAAATCGCTCTCGAGCAGGGGACGAAACTCAGGCATGGGGGCTCCGGATGGCAAGATGTTGGGCACTGTGGTTAGCAGAGGTTGCAGAGGCGGCATTTGTAAAATCAGGTAAAAAGAGCAGCATCACAGTGGGTCTTGGCGGCATGATGCAGGATCACGCTGCGCTGGCCGCAAGGTGTTGGCGCAGCTGTTGCCACAGGGCGCGCTTTTGCGCGGCGCTGGGGGTGAGCGGGCAGATCAGCGCATTTGGCCGCGCGGGGTTGGCCTCCGTCAGCCAGAGCAGAGGGGAGGCGCCCGCCGTTTGCAGATCGGCAGGCGGCAGCTCGCTGAGCAGTGAGACCTCGTCGGGGGTCATGCCGAGCAACTGGCAGATATCCGCCAGCAGCGTGGTGGCAGGCAGCTGAGGCGCCAGCAGCCAGAGTTTGCCGCTGGGTAGCGGAGCGCTGGTGGCCGGTGCTGTCTGGTCGGGCTGCACGGCATCTTGCGCAAGCTCGGGAGCGGGAGCTGCGCCCAGCAATGCCGGACGACGCAGTTGCCAGCTTTGAATGCCCATGCGGGCCAACATGCTCTGACGAACGGGATCTTGCATTTGAGGCGACTCACTCTTGATCTGCATTGGGGAAAATTGTGTTGCGCAGGGTACACTCGAACCGCTTTTGCTGCACCCTTTGCAACGCATCATCTGGCGCATGCGGGCATGGTGCTCATCACGACACTTGCCATGCATGGGCGCAGCACGCTGCCGATACGGTATCGCACTGCCTTTGCGTTTTTTCCTGCCAGAGGCGGGTATTGTGCGGCAAGCGATACCAGAATAAACATCATAACAAGACAAAACCCAAGGTCGAGCAAATGGATATCGCGCCTTGGGGCTAACATCATTCCAGCTTCGGAACACTCTCTATGTCGTCTTTAGCTCAAGCCCAGAATCCTGCGCGTCTTATTCCCATCCAGGAGCGCTTGCCCCGGCTGCTGGCCGCCCTCGGTGAGGGACTCTACGAACGGCAGGATGCCCTGCGCCTCGGTCTGCTGGCTGCCCTCAGTGGTGAGAGTGTCTTCTTGCTGGGGCCACCCGGTATCGCCAAGAGCCTGATTGCCCGCCGCCTCAAGCTGGCCTTTCACGACGCCCGCCACTTTGAATACCTGATGACCCGTTTCAGTACGCCGGAGGAGGTGTTTGGCCCCCTCTCCATTCAGGCGCTGAAAGAGGATGGCAAATACCTGCGCCTCACCACAGGTTATCTGCCGGAGTCCGAAGTGGTGTTCCTCGACGAGATCTGGAAGGCGGGCCCTGCCATCCTCAACACCCTGCTCACCGCCATCAACGAGCGGCAGTTTCGCAACGGAGACAGCCAGCACCCCATCCCGATGCGCTTGCTGGTGACTGCTTCCAACGAGCTGCCGGCGCCGGACAGCGGGCTGGAAGCGCTCTACGACCGGATGCTGGTGCGGATCTGGATGGACCGGGTGCAGGAGAAAGCCAACTTTCAATCCATGCTGGCCAGCGATGGCCACGCCCACCAGAACTTGCCGGAATCCCTGCAGATCCGGGGGGATGAGTACGAGCAGTGGCAGGGCCAGATTGAACAGGTGCGCCTGCCCGATGCCTGTTTCGAGCTCATCTATCAGCTGCGCCAGCAGCTCGACAGCCAGCTGGCCCATCGCTGTTATGTGTCGGATCGCCGCTGGAAGAAGGCAGTACGGCTTATCAAGGCGAGCGCCTTCTTCAATGGCCGTGACGAGGTCGCACCGGTAGATCTGCTGCTGTTCAAGGATTGTCTCTGGCATGACGAGGAGTCCCGCACCGCCCTGCTGGAGATGATGACCGAGTTTTCCCGCCTTTACGGCTATCAGCAACTGGCGATGACCCGTCAGCTGCTGGCGTTGCGGGATCAGTTCAAACAGCTCAAACAGAGCGTGGCTCAGCGCCTTTGCACAAAGGCCCGCCAGCGCAAGCAGTGGTTTGGCCGGCGGGCCCGTGGTATCGAGATCCCGCTTGCCAATGCCAGACCCTTTGGCAAGCAGGTGCACTTCCATCTGCTCACCCCGGCGCCGCTGGATGGCAGCGATCCCGAGCGCCTCACCCGCACCCTGGTGTTCGATCGCACCCTGCTCTCCCATTGGCATCCGACCGGCGAGGCGCTGGTGGGTTATGAGTTCGGCAACCCGAAAGAGGGCCATTACGAGCTGGTGCTGGACGATGAGCTGCGGCTGCAGGTGCTCGATATCCAGCGCCAGCAGATCCCGTTGGTGCTGATGGAGCGCAACGCCATCCCCGAGGTGGTGCTGGCGCCCTGGTTGCAGTCGCTCGACGAGCAGCTGGTTCAGGTCGGCAAGGTGATGCAGATACTCAAGCAGCAGCGCAGCCTGTTCGAGCGTCATCAACAACACCTCTTTATCGACTCACGCTGGTTGCAGCAGGTGGAAGACAGCTTCTTCGTGCTGAACCGGGATCTCGAACTGCTGCGCAGCGAGCTGACCCAGTGGCGCGAGCGGTTGCCAAGGCTGGACGAGTAAGGAGCGCTCATGCTTGAGATCGGCATGCTGGATCTGGGGCTCCTGATTGGCGAAGGGGAGCTTGCGGGTGAGGTGGCGCTCCTGTTGGCGGCCTCACCCAAGATTTCCGAATTTATCAAACGCTCCCCGCTACAGGGCAAGCTGCTGAAAAAGCGCCTGCAGAGTTGGGGCGAGCAGCTTGGTGAGGAGATCCGTCACAAGCCGGTGCCGGTGGCGCTGGAGCAGGAGTACCTGCTCTATCAGGCGCACCGGCAACTGCCGATGACCGAGCTGATTGGTCGCCTGCCCGGCTTGCTGGAGTCGCTGGAGCAGTACAGCCCCTTCGCCGGTGAGGCCAGATCCTTGGTGCGTCAGCTGACTGCTCACCCCACCGAGGGGCTGCGCCAGCTCTTTATCGACAAGTGGCGCGCCAGTCTGGTGGGGAGCCTGCTGCAACTGCAGCAGCAGATCGCCGAAGCGGAGCGGGAGAAGCAGCGTCAGGAGATTGAAGATCAGCTGCTGGCGAGCCGCACCCTGGCCGATGCCCTCGACCCCAACCAGATCTCCGCTGGTGGTCTTTGGGATCTGGCGCAGGGACACTGGCACAAGCGCAGTCTGGTGCTGGTCAAGCAGTATGCCCGCATGTTGCAGCGCGAGCCCTTGCTGGCGGAGATTGCCGGTCTGCTCGGGCGTAGCGAGCGGGATCGGCGGGCGCAGGAGCAACCTGTGCCGCCGGTTCAGGTGCTGGAGCTGGAGCCAGCACCCAGCGACGATGTGCCGGACGATCTGGTGGGCATTCATCAGGCGAGCGATCTGATGCGGCTGCTGCCAAGCGAGGCGGTGATGCTGGGGCTGCCGGAGCTGGAGCTGGAGTTCTATCGCCGCTATCTGGAGCGGCGTCTGCTCAGTTACCAGTCGCGCGGCACCTTGCCGCGCCAGCGCATCATGCTGCGCACTCCGGAGCAGGGGGGGCAGCAGTTGCAGCAGCGAGGCCCCTTCATCGTCTGCGTCGATACTTCGGGCTCCATGGGGGGTTATCCCGAGGAGTGTGCCAAGGCACTGTTTCTGGCGCTGCTCAAGGTGGCGATGGATGAGAAGCGCGGTTGCTACCTGATGCTCTTCTCTACCGAGGTGGCGACCCTTGAGATCACCGCCGATACCGGACTGGACAAGGCGGAGCGCTTCCTCTCCATGAGTTTTCACGGCGGTACCGATCTGGTGCCCTGCCTGGAAAAAGCGCTGGCCAAGCTCGATGATCCCGCCTTTGCCAAGGCGGATGTGCTGGTCATCTCCGACTTTATCGCCCAAAGCCTGCCTCATCTCCTGCTCGATCAGATGAACCGCTATCGCCAGCGCCAGACCCGTTTTCACGCTGTTGCCATGTCCCGCCACGCCAAGCAGGCGCTGCTGCGGGTATTTGACAACAGCTGGCTGCTCGATTGCGGCCTGCGCGGCCGGCTGCTGCGGCGCTGGCAGCATCACTAGTGACCGGGAGGGGGCAACCCCTCTTGAGTTGTTATCCCGCCCCTCTTTTTCGCTGTGCGTCCCCGCTTTCATTCCAACGCGATGATATCGCAGTAAAATATGACTAGCCTGCCATTCGGGCTCTCTGTCCGGGTGATAGCCTTTACAACCATTGTTACAGGGGAAAGATGGTGATTTTCCGGCATCGGCTTGCCCGATGATCTTTCCCATTGATCCGGAGTGTGTATGAGCCGACTTGCCTTGCTGCTGTTGCTGGCGGCGTTCGGGCTGGCAGCCAAACCCTTGTCCCCCGAGCAGTTGGAAAATGAACTGGGAGGGATGGAGCGGGTCTACCAGCCGATCGAGTTGTTGCGGGAACGCGTTGCCCGTTTGCAGCGGGACGGCAACGCCTATCCGCCGTCGCAGCAGATGCGGATCAGTCGTCTGGCTTGCTGGGCTCAATCGGCCGATGACATGCAGGAGTCCCGTACCGCCATCGCCAATGCGGAGCGGATGCTGGCCATTGCGCGCGAGCAGGGTGATGACGCCGCCGTGGCGGAGCTGACGATTTGCCGCGGCTGGTTCAATCAGCTGCTCGGCGAGGTAGCGAAGGCTCGTCACGATTACGATGAGGGGCTGCGGCTGGCAAGAGAGGCCGCCTTGCCGAAGCTGGAGGCGCTGGCGCTGGCCCGCCGGGGGGCCATGCTGTCTTTTCAGGGGGTCTCAGGCCAGGGGCTGATGGATCTCACCAAGGCGCACAATATCTACGAGCAGCTGGGGTTGCCCACCTGGTATCACCAGGCGCAGCTCGAGATTGCAGCCACATTTCGTCGTATGGGCCTCTATGCCGAAGCGCTCGCCACCCTCAACCGGCTGAGCGAGCATTTTGCCAGAAGTCACGACGGGTTTGGCTCGGCAAGGCTCAGTGATCAACTGGCGATGGTCTATCTGCAGACCGGGCGTTATCAGGATGCGCTGGGCGAGCTTGAACGCAGTGCGGCCTTTTATAATCAGCCTCAATATCTGATTGAGCATGCCGAACGCATGGTGATGCAGGCCGAGGCTCTGCTCGGGCTGGATCGCCCCGCTGATGCCGGACGCTTGCTGGCACAAGCGGCGAAGGTGCTCTCTCCCGACGTTGACCCCATCCTCCATGCGCATCTCGAGCTGGTGCGGGCGAGGTTGAGAGTCGAAGAGCAGAAACCGGCGCCAGCCTTGCGTGCGCTTGAGAAGATTGAGCCGATTTTGAAGGTGGAAGGGCACGTACGCTTTTTGCTCGAGCTCTACTGGGTACGCAGTCGGGCGCTCGAGTTGCAAGGCGATTATCCGGCGGCACTGGCCGCATTGCGGGAGCATCTGGTGCAGGAGCAGCGGCTCGATCAGCTGTTACGGGAACAGAGCACGGCCTGGGTTCGCGGCGAGTTCGAGCTGGCCCGTCAGGAGGGGGAGAACGAGCGACTGCGAGTCGAGCAACAGTTGCAGCAGCAGGAGCTGGAGCAGGTCAAGGAGCGTCGTTTCTGGCTGCTGGTGGTGATGGTGCTCTGCGGGGTACTGGCGCTGCTGACGATGGGGTGGCTGCTTGATCGCAACCGTCGGATGCGTCGTCTGGCCTTTACCGATGAGCTGACCGGCATCAACAACCGCCGTCGGGTGCTGCGACAGGGCAGCGATATGCTGGCGCTGGCTCGCAGGCAGGGCACGCCATTTTGTCTGCTGGTGTTCGATATCGATCACTTCAAGCGGATCAACGATACCCTGGGCCATCACCAGGGAGACAGGGTACTGCAATGGGTCTCTCGGGCGGCAGATCGACAGCTGCGACACCAGGATCAGTTGGGGCGTACCGGCGGAGAGGAGTTCTTGATCCTGCTGCCGGATACCAGCCTTGAAGAGGCGTGCCGGGTGGCTGAGCGGATCCGCCACACGGTCGCCAACCGGGCGCTGCCCGGCATGTCGTACCCGGTAACCATCAGTATCGGGTGTGCCTCTCTGCGAGACGATGATCAGGATCTGGCGGCCTTGATCCAGCGTGCAGACAATGCGCTGTATCGTGCGAAAGAGGCGGGGCGCAACCGGGTGGAAACAGACGAGTGACGGGCTGGGTATTGTCACTCAGCAGGATGTCATCGCCATTGGGGAGCACACTGATACGGCGATGATGCTCGTCCCCTGCGCTCGTTCTTGCCTGCGATGACAGATTGGCAAGCGCGAGCGCAGAAGACCGTCAGAAGGGCGTTATGCCCAGGCGCTTCCGCCATTGAGGTGAAGTACCTCACCATTCATGTTGTTATTGCTCATCAGGAATAGTGCGGCCTGCGCATAATCCTCTCCCTCACCCAAGCGTTTCAACGGCAGGCTTTGCGCCACGGCAGCCACTTTTTGTGGGTCATTGCCCAGCGCTTTAAGCAACATGGGAGTGCGCATGGGGCCCGGGTTGATGACGTTGATCCGACGGGGGGTCAGCTCGGTCACCAGACTGTGAGCCAGCGTTTCAACCGCGCCAGCTGCAACGGCAGGGAGTGCTTTACCTAGTTGTGGGCGGCGCGTCACCATCCCGGACGTGAGCACGATGGAGCCGCGCTCGGACAGTTTGGGTGCTGCGGCGCGGATCGCATGAACACTTCCCCAGAAGCGGCTGTCCATGTTGATTTTCAAATCCTCGATGGCAGAGGTGAGAAAGCTGCCTGGTCGCATGACTGCGGCGGTAATGACGAGATGATCCAGCGAATCCAGCTGGTTGAAAAAGTGATTGACGGAGTCGACGTCGAGAATATCCAGTTGATGGCCACTGGCACTTGGGCCCAGTTCAGCCAGCGCAGTGGCAAGCTGCTCACGGCTGGAACCGCCGATAATGACCTTGGCGCCTTGCTCGATCGCTTGTTGGGCGGTGGCCAGGCCAAGACCCGAGGTACCACCGATAATGACGATCTGTTGATTGTGCAGGGTGGAATGTTTCATGTAATGACCTCTCCATTATGTAGATACGATTTACATATTTGTAGCTGGATAGGGAAAGTCCAAGTATGAAAATTTATCAAGGGTGGTTGTTGCTGGCATGGGGAGGGGGCCAAGTCCACGTGGTCCGGATGCTGCCATCCGATTAGGAGTGTTTGATTTTCTGTTCAGTTGGAACCTGTGGAACGGCTGAGCGGCCAAATTATCATCTCTTGTCAGGCTGGGTATTTTTCACTCGCGCGGGTATAATGTCGCGCAATTTTGCTTTGACTCAGGCGAGAAGACCCATGTAACGCAACCCTCCTCCCTCTCTCCACCAGGTTGGCAACACGCCAGCTGGCGTGGCTTTCGTTGCGTATACATGTGCCGTGAGCGGCATTCCGGATTTATTCCCACGGTGGCTGATGCCACCGCTCAATAGAAGAACGTTGAATTATGTCAGCTGAATTTCTGAGTGAAGTCTCCAAGAGACGCACTTTTGCGATCATTTCGCACCCGGATGCGGGTAAAACCACCATCACCGAGAAAGTCCTGCTGTTCGGACAGGCCATTCAGCGCGCCGGTACCGTCAAGGGCCGTGGCTCGGGCCAGCACGCCAAATCCGACTGGATGGAGATGGAGAAGCAGCGTGGTATCTCCATTACCACCTCGGTGATGCAGTTCCCCTATGCCGATTGTCTGGTCAACCTGCTCGACACCCCGGGTCACGAGGACTTCTCCGAAGATACCTACCGTACCCTGACCGCGGTCGACTGCTGCCTGATGGTCATTGACGCCGCGAAGGGTGTTGAAGACCGGACCCGCAAGCTGATGGAAGTGACCCGCCTGCGTGATACCCCCATCCTCACCTTCATGAACAAGCTGGACCGCGAAGTGCGCGATCCGATGGAAGTGATGGACGAGGTGGAGCGCGAGCTGAAGATCATGTGTGCCCCCATCACCTGGCCTATCGGCTGCGGTAAATCCTTCAAGGGGGTCTATCACCTCTACAAGGATGAGACCTATCTCTATCAGAGCGGTCAGGGCCACACCATCCAGGAGAAGCGGGTGGTCAAGGGGCTGAACAACCCGGATCTGGATGCCGCCGTCGGCGAAGATCTGGCCCGGCAGCTGCGCGACGAGCTGGAGCTGGTGCAGGGCGCCTCTCCCGAGTTCGATCACGATGCCTTTATCGCTGGCGAGATGACCCCGGTCTTCTTCGGTACCGCGCTCGGTAACTTCGGTGTTGACCACATGCTGGACGGCCTGACTGACTGGGCGCCGTCTCCCATGCCGCGCAAGGCCGAGAGTCGCGAAGTGGTGGCGACCGAGGAGAAGTTCTCCGGCTTCGTGTTCAAGATCCAGGCAAACATGGATCCGAAGCACCGTGACCGTATCGCTTTTATGCGTATCGTGTCAGGTACTTACAGCAAGGGCATGAAGATGCGCCATGTGCGTATCGGCAAGGATGTGAACATCTCCGATGCCGTGACCTTTATGGCCGGTGACCGTGAGCAGGCGGAAGACGCCTTCGCCGGTGACATCATCGGTCTGCACAACCACGGTACCATCCAGATCGGCGACACCTTCACCCAGGGTGAAGATCTCAAGTTCACCGGTATCCCGAACTTTGCGCCGGAACTGTTCCGCCGCATCCGCCTGCGCGACCCGCTCAAGCAGAAGCAGCTGCTCAAGGGGTTGGTCCAGCTCTCCGAAGAGGGCGCGGTACAGGTGTTCCGTCCGCTGATTAGCAACGATCTCATCGTTGGTGCGGTCGGTGTGCTGCAGTTTGACGTGGTGGTTTCGCGCCTCAAGAGCGAGTACAACGTCGAGGCCATCTACGAGGCGGTCAACGTCTCCACCGCCCGCTGGGTGGAAGGGACCGACGTCAAGAAGTTCGAAGAGTTCAAGCGCAAGAACGAGGTCAACTTGGCCCTCGATGGCGGTGACAACCTCACCTATATCGCACCGACCATGGTCAACCTGCGCCTGGCTCAGGAGCGTCACCCGGACGTGGAGTTCCGCCAGACTCGCGAGCACTGATAATGGTTTGTTTGCCTGTTGGCAGATAATCAAAGAGACCCCGCTTCGGCGGGGTCTCTTGTTTTGTGCCGTTTTGCTTGTTTAAGGAGGGATGCAGGGGGGAATGGTTCAGCAGATACCAGTCGCAAGCAGCCCTCACCCTAGCCCTCTCCCGGAGGGAGAGGGAACCATCAGAGGTCTGCCTGAAAGATCGCGGAAGTGTTTTTGCCCCCTTCTTCTCTTGCGGGAGAAGGGTTGGGGATGAGGGGGGCTACCCCAGTGTCAGCACCATGCAGATCTCGCAATCCCCGTGGCCGGTGCAGCCAAGGGGAGCGGGCAGGTGTTCAAAGCCCAATGATTCATAGAGGCTGGTGGCTTCGCGCAGTACCTCTGTGGTCTCCAGATAGCAGCGTAGATAGCCCAAACCGCGAGCGGCATCCAGCGCCTGCAGCACCAGCCGCTTGCCAAGGCCCAGTCCGCGCAGGGCGGGCATAAAATACATCTTCTGCAGCTCGCAGACTCCCTCTTCTCCCGCCAATGGCGCGATACCACCACCACCGAGGATGGAACCGTCCGGCCCTTCGATGACCCAGTAGCGACTCTTCTCCCCCTGATAGCTCTGGGAGAGGGTGTCGAGATTGGGATCCGAGACCCCATACCCCTTGTCGGCGGTGAGGCCATATTCGGCCGAGACGGCGCGGATCACCAAGGCGATCTGGGCATTGTCCGCCGCCGTGATGGGGCGGATCCGGTAGCCCCGCTGGCGACGGGCGCGGGAGAGGGCGCTGCGATAGAGCCGCAGCCCTTGCCACAGCTGCTCCCGCTCGGGCAGGCTCAACTGCGCCAGCATCTCTTCCATCGCCCCGTCCATCTCCCGGTGCAACTCCAGCAGCATCCCCTGACCGTTGACGGTGAGGCGGGCCTCCTTGCTGCGCCCATCGGAGGGGTGCGGGTGCCAGCTGATGAGCTCCCGCTCGGCGAGGCGCGCCAGCGGACGGCTGGCGTTGGATTTGTCGATGTGCAGCTTTTCTGCCAGCTGCTGGTTGGTGGCCGGGGCGTTTTCCAGCTCGATCAGCAGGTGAGCCTCGATGGGGGTGAGGGCCAGATTGCCGCACTGCTGGGAGAGCATGCCGAGTTCGCGAACCAGATCGCGCGACAGGGCGCGCAGGGGACGGGGATCCATATCGTGGGTTCCTTTTTAGTTGTGCATGACAACTAAAATAGCGTAAAAGTTGTAATTCGCAACCTTTTGCTGTGATGACTTGCAGAATATGGGGTGAGCGGCAGCCCCGTTGATTGGGCTGCCGCAGGTGGGGTGGTCGTCAGGCGGCGGCTCTGATAGCGAGCTCCGGGCGGCGGGAGAAGCAGCGGGCCAGCAGCAACATGGTGGCGACGCCTATGGTGCCCAGCACCAGCCAGGGGAGGGCCGGTTGTCCCTGTTGCAGCGAGAAGTCATAGAGGGAGCCGCCGCCCACATAGCCGGTCATGCCCCCCAGCGCCAGTCCGAGGCGGCTGAAGCCCATGTAGCTGCCGCGGGCTGTGGGGTTGGCCAGCCGGGTCATCAGGGTCTCCCGGGCCGGTTCGCAGATGATGATCCCCAGATAGAAGCAGGCCAGCAGCACGAAGATGCCGGAGAGGGTGCTGACAAAGGCGACCAGCCCTATCCCCACCGTCATCAGCAGGATGCCTGCCATCAGTCGGCTCTCCAGCCGATAGCGCCGCTCGCTGAAACGGGCGATAGGGTAGAGCAGTGCCAGCGACAGCGCCGTTTCCAGGCTGTACATCCAGCCCACTGCCGTGGTGGTGCCGGAGAGCTGCTTGACCAGAATGGGGAAAATCAGCATCACCTGTACCCACAGCATGTAGTAGCCGCTCAGGATCAGCACCAGTCGGCAGAAGGCGCGATCTGCCAGCACCTGTCCCAACCCTTCCCGCATCGGAGTCGGTTTGACCGAGAGGCGGTAGGCGGGCAGCAGGGTCCAGTTGCAGAGCGCCGCCAGGGTGAAGAGCCCGGCGCCCAGCAGGCAGACGTAGGTGAAGTCAAAGCGCAGCAGCCAGCTGCCTAGCAGGGCACCGGTGACGGCTCCCGCACTCTCCAGCATCATCAGCAGGGAGATAAAGCGGCCCCGTTCATGGGGACGGGTGAACTTGATCACCAGTGCCGCCCGTGGCGGGTCGAACAGGCAACCGCCCAGTCCGGAGAGGAAGCAGGAGAAGATCAGCATGGCGCCGCTGTCGGCCCAGGCCAGGGTGGCAAAGCCGACGGCGCGCAGCAACATGCCGGTGACGATGAGCGGGCGGGCGCCGAAGCGGTCGGCAAGCGAGCCGCCAAAGATCCCCAGCCCCTGCTGGGTCAGCTGGCGCAGGCCGAGGGCCAGCCCCACCAGACCGGCCGCCCAGCCGAGTTGATCGACGAAGCGCAGGCTGATCATCGGCATCACCACAAAGAAACCCAGGATCACCAGTGTGGTATCCAGCGCCAGAAACCAGCGTCCCCAAAACCTCGCCCTATCGACCATAACGCCCTCTCATTCACAGATACCTTCATTCTGGAGAGGGTTTAGATATAGTGGTAGACGACAACTACCTATATTTCATATCAGGATTATTTATGTCTATGGATCTGGACGATCTGCAACTGCTGCTGGATGTGGCCGAGCTAGGCAGCTTCAGTCAGGCGGCGGCCATTCGTGGCTGGTCACAGCCGCTGGTGAGCCAGCGGATTGCCCAGCTGGAGGAGAGCCTCGGGGCACCGCTGTTTCAGCGTCATCGGCGCGGGGTGACGCCGACCCGTGCCTGCGAGGAGTTTCTGCCATCGGCCCGCTCTGCGCTGGCGATCCTGAGCGAAGGGCGGCTGGCACTGCAGGGGGCGCCTGCGCTGCCTTGTATCCGTCTCTCCAGCCTGCCATCCCTCACTTCGGTGGTGTTTGGCTCGCTATTGATGGAGCTGGTGGATGAGCCGTTTGAGATCCGCTGCACCACGGATCACTCCGGCGAGATCATGCAGTCGCTGCTGACCGGCGAGGCCGATATCGGCTTTGTGCTCAAGCGCCCGCCGGTTGCGGGCCTGCAGATGGAGCTGCTCTGTTGCTCCCCCATCATCGCTATCGCCTCGCCATTGCATCCGCTGGCCGGTTGTCACGGCCTCACGCTGGAGGATATTGCCGACCAGCGGCTGGCACCTCAGGTGTGGGGGCCGGGGTGTGACGTCTTTATCCAGCAGTTGCGGCGGCTGCGGCGGGCGGCCAGCCCCCTGCATGCGGTGCAACCCGCCAGTGCAGCGCGGGATCTGGCGCTGGAACACGGGTTTATCACCCTGATGCCGGAGCTGGCCATCAAGCGGGATCTGGAGGTGGGGCGGCTGGTCAGGCTCGATGTGCGCAATCTGCCGCAAGAGCATTGGGATGTGATGATGGCGTGGCGTGGTGGCAAGCGGCCCAACCCGGCCAGGGAAACCGTGTTGGCCACCGCTCGCACGCTGGCGAAACGGTGGCGCAATGAGTAGAGCGATGCGGGACAAGGCCCGCATCGGGTGGGTCAGTAGCTGGCCTTGAGGGTTACGCCACTGAACGCGGAAAACCCTGACAGATGCACATGCCAGGTGCCCGCCTTGGGATTGGTGAACGAGCAGCTTTCGCTATTGCCCCCCTTGTAGGGACGGCAGTCGTAACTGCTGCTGGTGGGGGCGCTGCCAAAGCGGACGTAGAGGTCGGCATCACCGGTACCGCCACTGCTGCTGATCTGCAGCGACCTGGTGCCCGCCGGTACGTTCAGGGTGTAGTTGAGCTTGCCACCCTTGCTGGCGGCGAGGTTGCTCACCGGCACGCCGTTTTGCAGCATGTTGTCGCTTGGTGGCGGCGTGGTGCCGCAGCTGGCATCGACCCCGACGGTCTGGAAGGCCCGTGCCACATCCGCCTGACTGTAACCCAGGTCGGCGGTCGCCTGGCTGACGCCGCAGGCCCCTTGCTGGTAGTTGGTGTTGGCGCCCCAGTAGAGGCGGTTGGCCAGCAAGAACACTTCAAATGCCTTGCGGGTGTTCCAGCCACTGCTGGTGGCGAGCAGGTAGAAGGCGCGGTTATAGACCCCTGAGCTGTGGTGTACATCCATCCCCTCCTGATAATCCGCCGCATGGCCGATGGATCTGCCATCCCGGGTCGGATCCTCGAAGTAACGCAGGGAGCCGTTGCCCTTGAAGATCTGGGCGCCAACCAGCCAGTCGTTGCTCCCCTTCATGTAGAACTCGGCCGCTTCCCCCGCCATATCGGAGAAGGCCTCGTTGATGCCGCCGGATTGTCCTGAATAGATCAGCCCGGAGTTCTGCTCGGTAAAGCCGTGGCTCACCTCGTGGGCCGCCACATCGAGGCTCACCAGCGGGTGGAAGGTGGTGGCGCCGTCACCGAAGGTCATCTGGCTGCCATCCCAGAAGGCGTTCTCGTAATTCTTGCTGTAGTGAACCCGCATCTTCAGTTTGAAGGTGAGGGGCGCCGTGTTGTACCAGTTGCGGTACATGTCGAACACCACGTTGCCGAAGTAGTGGGCGTCGTTGAGGGGAGAGTAGGCGCCGTTGATCTCCTTGACCCGGTTCTCCGGACAGGTGAACTGGTGGATGGCGCCGCCTGAGGTGGCGTGGTTGAGGTTGATGGTATCGACGTTGGGGCTGGTCATCCGGCAGTTGTCATCGACGATGAGCGGGCCAAAGTCGGTGCCGTAGACGTATTTTCCGGTCTTGATGTTGCCCCCGGGGCCAGTGGCATCCTTGTGGTTGAGCCCCTCCCAGCGTTTGAGCTCCTCACCGCTCTGGGCATCAAGAATGACGAAGGGGCGGCTTGGCTTGTCACCTTCGGCGATGAAGGAGACCTGATACACCAGCCTGGCCAGCCCGTTCTCATCCTGCATCACGTAGAGTTTGGCCTGCTCGTTGCTCCCCTTGCTGCCCGCCTTGGCCTTGCTTGTTGCATCCTGTGGCGAGAGGGTGGCGGCCGGGCTTGCCACATCCTGATCGATCTGGCGCAGCATGCGTCCGCTGGCCTGTTGCAGCTGGCCGTTCAGGCTCTTGTCAGCTACCACCACCTGACCCATTACCGGGATGCCGTTCCAGACCTGCTCGTAGCGGATCCGCTGCTGGCCGTTGGGCAGCTTGACCACCCGCACCTGACGAAACTCGCCATCTTCCAGCTGCAAGGTACCACTCGCGGCACTGAGGCCGGTCATGGCCCGGATGCCGTTTGCCGTTACGTTGATCTCTACCTCTTGCGCCGCCAGTGCGGCGCTTCCCCAGCAGGCCAGCGCAACGGCCAGATAAATTTTATTCATCTCTTCTTTCCTTAAATCGATGAGGTTGATAAACCGACCGAAGGTCGGGCGTTTTGAAGCTAGTGCCGGTGGGGGAAAGTGCACCCTGTCAAAAGTGACAGCGCAGCACAAAGGGGTAGCAGGATCTGCCAAAGTGCCGTTTGGGGGCATTCGTCGGCGCCATGTGGAGAGCATTATCCGGTTTCAGACACCCACCCTCCTCTTTTGAGGGAGGAGAGATCGTGCGCTGTCACTCTCTGCGAAGCCTGCCGGAGGAGGGCCGTAAAAGTGGCTGGCGCGGCCAGTGGCGATTGGCTACATTGGGTGGCTGGTTCGCTATTTGATCACTGATTTGAAAGGAGAATCCCATGTTTTCATGGCAGTTGGACGACGAGCTTGCGCTGCTCTTCTTGCAGCCCGATATGGCGAGCGAACTGTTTGCCCTCTGCAATGACAACCGGGAGTACCTCTCCCAGTGGCTACCCTGGCCGCCACTGATCCAGCGCCCCGTCGACAGCGCCCTCTTCATTCGCAGTGCCATCGAGAAGTTCGCCCGCGGCGAGGGGCTCACCACTGCCATCGAGTATCAGGGGGAGGTGGTGGGGGTTATCGGTTACAACAGCATCGATCACGACCTTGGCAAGGTGGTCATTGGTTACTGGCTGGCGGAGCGCTGGCAGGGTAACGGCATCATCACCCGGGCCTGTCAGGCCCTGATCCACCACGCCTTCGAGGAGATGGGGATGGAGAAGGTGGAGATCAGCGCCGCCACCGATAACGAGCCCAGCAGAGCCGTCTGTGAGCGGCTCGGGATGCAGCTGGAGGGGGTGACCCGGCGCGCAGAGCGGCTGGGCAACCGGATTGTGGACCATGCCCACTACAGCTTGCTGCGCGATGAGTGGTTAAAGCAGAGGGAGTCCTGATGGCGCTGCCACATATCAAGACGGCCCGCACCCACCTGACCATACTGTCGCCGGATCAGGCCCCCATGATGCTCGACTTCTACCGGCGCAACCGTGACCATCTCACCCCTTGGGAGCCGCTTCGGGACGAGCAGTTTTACACCCTCTCGTACTGGCATGCCCGGCTGCAGGACAGTTACAGCCAGTTCTTCAACGGCACCGGCGTCAATCTGGTGGCCCTCGATCCGGCTGGCGAGCGGGTGATCGCCACCTGTAACTTCAGCAATATCCTGATGGGGGTCTTCAAGGCGTGTCATCTGGGCTATGCCATCGACCAGCAGCATCAGGGGCAGGGGGTGATGGGAGAGGTGCTGTCAGCCGCCATCGACTACCTGTTTCAGGAGCACGATCTGCATCGCATCATGGCTTGCTATATGCCTGCCAATCAGCGCAGTGGCGCTTTGCTGGAGCGGCTCGGCTTCGAGCGGGAGGGATTCGCGCGGGCGTATCTGATGATCAATGGCCGCTGGGAGGATCACATCCTCACCTCGCTGATTAATCCGGCTCCCTGATTGTCAGATAAAAAAACGGGCCCGAAGTTGCCTTCGGACCCGTCTTCGAATGAGGTGCAGGCTTAGTTGGCCTTGGCATCGCTCACTGCAGCTTCAACCTTGGTAGCGGCTTCGGTAGCAGCTTTTTCTACGGTTGCAGTCGCTTCGGAGGTGGCCTTCTCTACGGTAGAGGTGGCTTCGCTAGCGGCTTTTTCTACAGTGGCAGCAACTTCGGCGGCCGGAGCAGCAGCAGGAGCGGCAGCTTTTTCTTCTTTCTGACCGCAAGCAGTCAACATCAGACCCAGGATACCGGCTACCAGTACTTTGTTCATGTGCATTCCCTCAAAAAAAGATGGAGAGATGGTCTGTGCAACCATCACAGCGCCCACCGTTGCCCGGTATTGAAACAAGAAGCCGGGAGGCAGCAGGCGGGCGCAATATAGCCCCATTAGTTACCGATGAAAACGGATATCACAATGACATTTTTTCGTGCCGTGGATAAAAAGCTCCACTGCAACGACTGATATCAATACAAGATGCCGTTAAATGGTGCTAATTGCACAATAAAACACCATTTCTCTGCCATCTTGTGGCGGTTTAACAAGGTCAAGGTTGGTCAAGAGCGGCCGATGACCCGCACCTTAGTCAGACAGCTTCTGACAGGGCAGCCGTTTTCCCTCAAGGTGGCTCTGACGGGCCAGATCCAGCAGCGCCATCACCGCCAGCGCTTCACTTGCTGGCACCGGGTTGCTTCCCTCACCCTTGATGGCGGCGCAGACACCGCGATAGTAGGCGCCATAATCTCCCGGCTCACCCACCACGCTCTGCTGCTGTAACTGACCATCGACAATGCGGCTGAGCTGACCGGGTTCGCTATCCATGCCCCAATCCGCCGCCGGTGGCCGCAAGCCCTGCTTGAGCTGATCTTCCTGCACATCCATACCGAATTTCACGAACGAACCCTGGCTGCCGTGAATGACAAAGCGCGGCATGGTGGCCGAGACCAGACAGCTGCCATGCAGAATAACCCGCAGAGCACCGAAACCCAGCACCACATGGAAGTAGTCGTCCGCCAGTGCGCCGGGGCGCTGCTCGGCCAGATCGGCCTGCAACCAGTCTGGCTGGCCGAACAGCTGCAATGCCTGATCCAGCACGTGGGGGCCGAGATCGAACCAGAGGCCGGAACCCGGCCCACCTGCTTCGCGCCAGCGCTGGCGCACTTCGGGGCGATAGCGATCGAAGTGGGATTCGAACTGGGCGATCTGTCCCAGCGTCCCCTCGGCAATCAAACGGCGCACGGTGAGAAAATCCCCGTCCCAGCGCCGGTTGTGGAAGATACTAAGCAGCCGCTGCTGCTTTTCGGCCAGCTCGACCAGCGCTTGCGCCTCGGCCAGATCCAGTGCAAAGGGCTTGTCGATCACCACATGTTTGCCTGCCAGCAGCGCCTGGCGGGCCAGAGGAGCGTGGGTGTCGTTGGGGGTGGCGATCACCACCAGATCGACGGTCTCATCGCTTAGCACCTCCTCCAGTGAGCCGACCCGGCAGCCGGACAGATCGGCCTGCACCTTGGCGGCATCGCGGCTCACTACCCAACTCAGGGACAAGCCCGGTGTGGTGGAGAGGAAGGGGGCGTGGAAGGTCTTGCCTGCAAAGCCATAGCCCACCAGGGCTGCGTTGAGAGTGTGGCTCATCGGGAGTTCTCCGCTGACATCGAGTGAGTGGGGTTGCCATCGCAGGCTCTCTGCCGGATGGCCATGTGCTGTAAAAGCGATACAAACGAGAAGGGGGCCGATGGCCCCCCGAATGTGCCCATCAGAGCACAGGATTTATTGCAAACACAAGCGGCGACCGCGGCGGGTCATCAGCATCACCAAGGGCGGCAGCAGCAGCCACATATGCAGCGCCAGCTGGCTGAGCGGGTCGTGCATCAGGGCGCCGGTCAGGCCAACCAACGCGCCGGATCCGCTCATCTGGAACAGGCCGAGCAGGGCGGCGGCGGTACCGGCGCAGTGGCCGAATGGTGCCAGCGCCATCCCGGCGGCCGAACCCAGAATCATGGCAAAGCCGATGCTGGAGAGGAATACCGGCCCCATCATCGCCAGCGGATGCTCGATGTGCATGGCCAGCGTCAGGGTGATGGCCGAGAGCATCAACACCAGCAGGCCGATGCGCAGGGTGCGTCTTGGCCCTACCTTGGCGATAAAGCGCGGCGCCATGAAGCAGGCCAGAATGTTGAGCGCGGCGTTGGCGGTAAACCAGTAGCTAAAGCCGCTCATATCCAGCCCCAGTTTCACCATCAGCTGCACCGGTGCGGCGGTGACATAAGCGAGGATCACCGCCATCGCCAGCATGCACAGCGCCGCATTGAACAGGAAGCTGGGGGTGCGCAGCACCGGGCTGTAGCGGGACCAGCTGATGAGGGCCCCTTCACTGCGGGTCTCCTCCGGACGGGTCTCCGGCATCCGCCACATCAGCCAGCTGCCGACGATGAGCGCATAACCGGCCATAAACCAGAAGTTGGCAGACCAGCCCGCCTTGGCGGTGAGCCAGCCACCGAGCAGGGGGGCCAGCGCAGGAATAAAGCAGATGGCGCCATTGAGATAGGAGATCATCTGACCGCTCTTTTTCGGGCCGTAGCTGTCACGTACCACCGAGAAGGCGGCGACCGAGGTGGCGCAGGCGCCGAAGCCCTGCAGCACTCGCGCCAGCATCAATTCGCCGAGGCTGGCGGCAAAACCGGCCCCCAGCGCGCTCAGGCCATAGAGCAGCACGCCGCCCAGCGCGATAGGCTTGCGACCGTAGCGATCGGCCAGCGGGCCAACAAGCAGTTGCCCCAGCCCCATGCTGAACAGGAACCAGGTGATGGTGCCCTGCATCAGGGTTACTTCGGCGCCCAGCTGCTCGGCCATCTGCGGAATGGCGGGCAGGTAGATGTCGATAGCCAGCGGACTGAACAGCACCAGTAGTACGAGTAAAAGTATCAATGGCATCTGTCACCTCTTTAGTCAGCCAGGTTAATGAATTGGGGCGCGAGTCTACTGACTCACAGTAATGAATAGAAATGGTATTTAATCACTTTGGTTATTCCATTATGGAAACATGTATTAAAAAGCTGGTTATTCGATGGCGGCAAATCCCCCGTAACCCCATCACAGCGGGTGTAATTGACGCTTTTACTAAACGCTTGCGCCGCATAGAATGCGCAGATTATTTTTGCGGAGGTGCTCGATGAACAAGCTTGTCCTGGCAACAGGTAACCAGAAAAAGGTGAAGGAATTGGCCGCCATGCTGGCCGATATGAAGATCCAGGTGATCCCACAGAGCGAGTTTGCGGTCTCCGATGCCGATGAGACCGGCACCACCTTCGTCGAGAATGCCATCATCAAGGCTCGCCACGCCGCCCGCATTACTGGTCTGCCTGCCGTGGCCGATGACTCCGGTCTGGAAGTCGATCTGCTGCAAGGGCGCCCCGGCGTCTACTCCGCCCGTTTTGCCGGTGTGGGCGCCGGTGACAAGGCCAACATCGAGAAGCTGCTCGGCGAGCTGCAAGGTGCTCCCGAGTACCTAAAGAGCGCCCGCTTCTGGTGTGTGCTGGTCTATATGCGCCACGCTGACGATCCCACTCCCATCATCTGTCAGGCGAGCTGGGAAGGGATGATTATCGACGAGCCGCGCGGTCAGCACGGTTTCGGCTATGACCCCGTCTTCTTCGTGCCGGATCACGACTGCACCGCCGCCCAGATGCCCGCCGAGCTGAAGAACCAGCTGAGCCACCGTGCCCAGGCGCTGGCCAAACTGAAAGCGGCGCTGGCGGCTCACTGAGTTAAGCCTCCACCGCCCATCGCATATTGTCATCTACAATGGGGGCCTTGAGCCCCCGTTTTATTGGAAGCCCCATGCTGCAACTGCCGCCGCTCTCTCTCTATATTCATGTGCCCTGGTGCGTCCAGAAGTGCCCTTACTGTGACTTCAACTCCCATGCCCAGAAGGGGGAGTTGCCTCACCTCGAATATGTCGCCGCTCTGCTGGAGGATCTGGATCAGGATCTGAAGTGGGCGCAGGGGCGGCCGCTCTCCTCGATCTTTATCGGCGGCGGCACCCCCAGCCTGTTGACGGTGGAGGCGATGCAAACCTTGCTGGACGGGGTACGGGCCCGTATTCCGCTCGCCGCAGAATGCGAGATCACCATGGAGGCCAACCCGGGCACGGTGGAAGCGGAGAAGTTCGCCGGTTTCCAGCGCGCCGGCATCAACCGCATCTCCATCGGGGTGCAGAGCTTCCAGCAGGAGAAGCTGACCCGCCTCGGCCGCATTCACGGCCCGGAAGAGGCGCGCAAGGCCGCTGCACTGGCCCATGCCATCAAGTTGCCCACCTTCAATCTGGATCTGATGCACGGTCTGCCGGATCAGAGTCTGGATGACGCCCTTTACGACCTGCAGCAGGCGATCGACTGCGCCCCGCCGCACCTCTCATGGTATCAGCTCACCATAGAGCCGAACACGGCGTTTGCCTCCAAGCCGCCCAAACTGCCGGAAGATGACACCCTGTGGGACATCTACGAGCAGGGCCACGCCATGCTCACCGCCAGCGGTTATCGCCAGTACGAGATCTCGGCTTACGCCAAAGAGGGCTACCAGTGCCATCACAACCTCAACTACTGGCGCTTTGGTGACTATCTGGGGATCGGCTGTGGCGCCCACGGCAAGGTGACCGATCTCGCTAATCAACAGATCCTGCGCACCGCCAAGGTGAAGCATCCAAAAGGGTATCTGGACAAGAGTCGCCCTTATCTGGACGAGCAGTGGCAGGTGACGGCAGACGATCTGCCGCTCGAATACTTCATGAACCGCTTCCGCCTGTTTGAACCTGCTCCCAAGGCGGAGTTCGAGGCCTATACCGGCCTGCCGCTGGAGCGGGTAGAGACGGTGCTCACCATAGCCCAAAGCAAGGAGCTGATCGAGGATTTGGGAGAGAGCTGGCAGCTCACTTCTCTCGGCCATCGCTATCTCAACGTGTTGCTCGAACTGTTTATGGATGAGTGAAAACTGGCTCACGATCTGGCTGCGAAGCCGTGATCAAGGTTCATGCGCTGCTCGGAAGCCTCACGTATCTCTATACGCTCCGGTTCCTGCGCTGCTCTTCACCTCGCTGACAGCTTCTCGCAACAGGTCGTGAGGCAGTTTTGGCGAACCGTGTTTCGAGATAACAATCAGGGCGCCAATGGCGCCCTGATTGTTTATGGTCGGTAGAAACCCGCTCAGCAGCAGACGCGGATCATCTGCTGTTGGCCGGGCTCCCACCGCTTGCCAAATTTGGCCTTGCGCTGGTAACTCCCCTTGCCCTTCTTGTTGCGCTCGACCCGGCTGCGAAACAGGGGATCGGAGAGCAGGGCGTGCAGATGGTTATCCTTTATTTCGCCGCGCTGATGGGCATAGTTGCCCCCTTGCGCATTTTCCTCACGGGGGAGGGCGGGTTGGTTGACCCGAATATTGGCCATGATGGCTCCTCTTCTTTTCTCTTGGTGTGTTGATTCTTGTGTCTGGATGGTGGTTTTCGCTGCGAGCGCCTGTTCAGCTGAGCTCCCGGCAACCGGATGGACTGGCACCGGTTAAAAACGCGGCGATTTTGTCACCAAATTGCCGCCGGAGCAATGCGTCGGGCGCGCCGAGTCAGTCACTCTGAGCCAGGCACGCTCAGTCAGGCATACCATGTCAGCCGTGAACCGGGTCATGCTGGTCGTGGCTGTGGTGCTCGTGATGGGCCGGGGCGCCAGATTCCAGCGTCTCGAGGATGGCGCAGTGCTCCGCCGAGCGCGGCCCGCCGCAGCAGATATTGGAGAGCTCGCGCAGGTTGTCGCGAAAGCGGGTCAGTTCGATGATCTTCTGCTCCACCCGGGCCAGCTTGGTGTCGGCTACTGCTTTCACCTCCTGACAGGTGACTTTGGCCTTGTTGGTATCGAGGTCGAGCAGCTCGCCGATATCGGCCAGCGAGAATCCCACCGACTTGGCGCGAATGATGAACTCCAGCCGCCGCTTGTCCTGTTCACTGTAGAGGCGGTAGCCGGATTCGTTGCGGATCCCCGGTGAGATAAGCCCGTTCTTCTCGTAAAAACGCAGGGTATCTGCCTTGACCCCGCACGCCTTGGCCAGTTCACCGATCCGATACATGCCCTTTTCTCCCCTTGAATGTATGCCGCCACAAAAACCGGAATTCACTATCACCCCTTTGCCCATGGATTGCCAGCCAAGGGCATAAAAGGGGCAGATAAACATCTCCTGGCGACCCTTTTTCCCATAAAACACTGAAAGTGCAAACGTTTCGAGAAAATCAAGTGGAAAACGTTTAACGCCGCGCCAAATAAGGCTTTGCTGTTTCAAAAAATCCACCACAGGTCACATTTTTTGTGTAGAATACGCGCCCATAACAGAGCGCCGCACCAAGCGGGCATTTCCTAAAACGCTTTTGCCGGATGTCGGGGCGAGAGTGGTTTGCGAAATCCCCCACTTCCATTTATTTGGGGACTCTCTGTGTTGAGCCTCGCCTCCCATGGAACGGTCCCCGTTATGTTGAGGACGATAGTGTGATGGAACAAGCTCGACCCATTCGCCGTGCACTGCTGAGTGTGTCTGACAAAACTGGCATTCTGGAATTTGCCAAGGCACTCAACGAGCGTGGTGTTGCCCTGCTCTCCACGGGCGGTACCGCCAAGCTGCTTGGCGAGGCGGGTCTGCCGGTGACCGAGGTCTCCGACTACACGGGTTTCCCTGAAATGATGGATGGCCGGGTCAAGACCCTGCATCCCAAGGTTCATGGCGGCATCCTCGGTCGTCGGGATCAGGATGACGCCATCATGGCCCAGCACGCTATCTCCCCCATCGACATGGTCGTCGTCAACCTTTACCCCTTCGCCGCCACCGTTGCCAAAGCGGGCTGCACCCTGGCCGATGCGGTCGAGAACATCGACATCGGCGGCCCGACCATGGTGCGTTCTGCCGCCAAAAACCATAAAGATGTCGCTATCGTCGTCAAAGCTGCCGACTATGATCGGGTTATTCGCGAAATGGATGCCAACGGCAACAGCCTGAAACTGGCGACCCGTTTCGATCTGGCCATCGCCGCCTTCGAGCACACCGCCGCCTACGACGGCATGATCGCCAACTACTTCGGCACCATGGTTCCTTCCTACGGTGACAACAAGGAGGGTGACGAGGAGTCCCGCTTCCCGCGCACCTTCAACAGCCAGTTCATCAAGAAGCAGGACATGCGTTACGGCGAAAACAGCCATCAGGCTGCCGCCTTCTACGCCGAAGAGCATGCTGCTCCGGGTTCCGTCTCCAGCGCTATCCAGCTGCAGGGCAAGGCGCTCTCCTACAACAACATCGCCGATACCGATGCTGCGCTGGAGTGTGTGAAGGAGTTCGATGAGCCGGCCTGCGTCATCGTCAAGCATGCCAACCCCTGCGGTGTGGCCATCGGTGACGACCTGCTGAGTGCCTACGATCGTGCCTACCAGACTGACCCCACCTCCGCCTTCGGCGGCATCATCGCCTTCAACCGCGAGCTGGATGGTGCCACTGCCGCAGCCATCGTGGCCCGCCAGTTTGTTGAGGTGATCATCGCCCCGACCGTCAGCCAGGAGGCCCGCGATGCGGTCGCCGCCAAGCAGAACGTGCGTCTGCTCGAATGCGGTCAGTGGACTGCTCCGGCGCAAGGCTTTGACCTCAAGCGCGTCAACGGCGGCCTGCTGGTACAGGAGCGCGATCTTGGCATGGTGACGTTGGGTGACCTGACCGTGGTCAGCAAGCGTCAGCCGACCGAGGCCGAGCTGCAGGATCTGCTGTTCTGCTGGAAAGTGGCCAAGTTCGTCAAATCCAACGCCATCGTCTACGCCAAAGATGGCCAGACCATCGGCGTCGGCGCAGGCCAGATGAGCCGTGTTTATTCGGCCAAAATCGCCGGTATCAAGGCGGCGGACGAAGGGCTGACAGTGGCGGGCTCCGTGATGGCCTCCGATGCCTTCTTCCCGTTCCGCGACGGTATTGATGCTGCCGCGCAGGCCGGTATCTCTTGCGTGATCCAGCCGGGTGGCTCGATGCGCGATCAGGAGGTGATCGACGCCGCCGACGAGCACGGCATGTGCATGGTGTTCACCAACATGCGCCATTTCCGTCATTGATGGGTCAGGGGCTGCCGATGGCGGCCCTTTTGTTGTCTCTTTTCAACTGACTATTTCCACTGACTGACGGCCCGGGTGGCCGTCCAGTGACCACAAATAGAAGCGAGCGATACGATGAAAGTACTGATCATTGGCAACGGTGGCCGCGAACACGCTCTGGCCTGGAAGGCCAAACACTCCCCACTGGTACGTCACGTTTTTGTGGCGCCGGGCAATGCAGGCACCCAGCTTGAGCCGGGTGTCGAGAACGTCGCCATCGAGGCGACCGATATCGAAGGGTTGCTGGCTTTTGCCAAAGAGAAGCAGGTCGGCCTCACCATCGTCGGGCCGGAAGCGCCGCTGGTGAAAGGGGTGGTGGATGCCTTCCGCGCCGCCGGTCAGCCGATCTTTGGCCCGACTGCTGCCGCTGCCCAGCTGGAAGGCTCCAAGGCTTTCACCAAGGATTTCCTGGCCCGTCACGCCATTCCGACCGCCGAGTACCAGAACTTCACCGAAGTGGAGCCTGCGCTCGCCTATCTGCGCGAGAAGGGCGCCCCCATCGTCATCAAGGCCGATGGTCTGGCGGCGGGCAAGGGGGTGATTGTCGCCATGACCTTGCAGGAAGCGGAAGACGCGGTGCGCGACATGCTCTCCGGCAATGCCTTTGGCGAAGCGGGTTCCCGGGTGGTGATTGAGGAGTTTCTGGAGGGGGAAGAGGCGAGCTTCATCGTCATGGTCGATGGCGAGCACGTGCTGCCGATGGCCACCAGTCAGGATCACAAGCGGGTTGGCGACGGTGATACCGGCCTCAACACCGGCGGCATGGGGGCTTACTCCCCGGCGCCTGTAGTGACCGCCGAGGTACATCGACGCGTGATGGAGCAGGTGATCATGCCGACTGTGCGCGGCATGGCGGCCGAGGACAACGTTTACACCGGTTTCCTCTATGCCGGTCTGATGATCGATGGTGCAGGCAATCCCAAGGTGATCGAGTTCAACTGCCGTTTCGGCGATCCCGAGACCCAGCCCATCATGCTGCGGATGCAGTCCGATCTGGTGGAGCTCTGCCTGGCCGCTTGCGCAGGCAAGCTGGATCAGAAAGAGGCCATCTATGATCCCCGCGCCGCTATCGGCGTGGTGTTGGCGGCGGGAGGCTATCCTGGCGATTACAGCACCAACCACCCCATCAGCGGCTTGCCGGTGGATGAAGTGGCGGGTGAGAAGGTGTTCCATGCCGGTACCCGCCTGGAGGGCGATACCAGCCTGACCGCTGGCGGTCGTGTACTGTGCGCCACGGCGCTGGGCCATACGGTTGCAGAAGCCCAGCAGCGTGCCTATCAGCTCGCTGGCCGCATCAAGTGGGATGGCGTCTTCTACCGCAAGGATATCGGCTGGCGCGCCATTGCTCGCGAACAGGAGTAACTGACACCAGCAAATGGCCAGCTGATTCAGACCCCGCTACGGCGGGGTTTTTTGTAGCTGTTTACCGCTTTCAACCATCCTCATGCTGCGCGTCACCAGCGTTCAATCAGTTACCAAGCGCAAACAAGCGCGGCATATCTGTCACTATTTGCCACAAAAAACAGCATTTTTCACAAACGTTTCACCATGAGTCATGGCATCATGCTGGTGATGAATTCTTGTTTGGATTCATAAGTACCCCTAACAATTCGAGCATGTCGTTATATAAGGAAATCCCATGTTGAAAACCGTCCGCCCCCTGCTGCTGCCCCTGATGTTTGGCCTGATGACCCTGCCTGCAGTGGCGGGTGATCTGGAACAGCCGATGAAGAAGATTGGCTTCAACTACAAGCAGGCCGTCAAGGCTGATGATGCAGCCACCATGGAGAAGCACATCAACGAGATGAAGGCCCAGCTGGATGTGGCCAAGCAGAAGAACATGCCGGCCGCCAAGAAAGAGAAATTCCTTGAAGGGATGAACGAGGTACAGACCGAGCTGGACGCCAGCCTGGCCGCACTCAAGGCGGGTGATGAGGCCAAGGCGCGCGAACATCTGGCCAAGGTCAACGACCTGAAGAAGGAGTACCACAAATATGCCAAGCAAAAAGGGTGAGCCCTTTCGCTGGGATGCGCTGGTTCGCCTGACCCACTGGGGCTTGGCGGCAGTCTGCATCGGCAACCTCTGGGTTAACGAAGCGGGGGAGGAGTGGCACGAGTGGTTGGGTTACGGTGCCATTGGGCTGGTCTCCTTGCGTCTGCTCTGGGGGCTCACTTTCGCCCGTGGCTACGCTCGCCTTGGTGCCCTCATCCCCAGCGGTGAGGATTTTCGCCAGCAAGCGCGAGAGATGCGTGAGCGGCAGCCTCCGGCACCGGGTCATCACGGTAGCGGCAAGCTGGCCGTGTGGGCGCTCTGGCTGGTTGTGCTGGCCACCGCTGGCAGCGGCTGGTTTCAAAATACCGAGACGGGATTTGAACTGGGGGCTGACGAGTGGCATGAGTGGTGCGTGGTGGCGCTACAGGGGCTGATAGGTTTGCACCTGCTGGCCATCGTCTTCACCTCCTGGCGTCAGCGCAGCAATCTGGTTACCCGGATGCTACCCGCCGGGCGTCGCTCATCCATCCAGAGCGGCAGCAACGAGCAAACCTGAGGCTCAGCATTAGGCTCCTTGTCTCTGAGTGAGGCGCCTGATCCGGACCCTGCCCAGACCCGCCCATGGCGGGTCTTTTCTATGACCTCATCGAGCTCATCACTGGACATTACCCGATCCGCAGATGCAAAAAGGCCGCTCATCATGAGCGGCCTTTTTCAATTTGGTGGCCCCTGGGGGACTTGAACCCACGACCAATCGATTATGAGTCGACTGCTCTGACCAACTGAGCTAAGGGGCCAAATTGTGCGTTTAGCGGCGTGGATTATAGGGGAAGAGGAAAGGGCAGTCTATAGGCATATCAACCACTTGGCGACTAATTGTCCAGCTTGATTGAGGGCGCAAAGAGGGTCGCAAGGGTAAATGCCAGACAAAACAAAGCCCCGCATGGCGGGGCTTTGGCAGAGCAGTTTGACACAGGGTCAGGACTATTCGTCCAGGAAGCTGCGCAGCACTTCCGAGCGGCTCGGGTGGCGCAGTTTGCGCAGTGCCTTGGCTTCGATCTGACGAATACGCTCACGGGTAACGTCGAACTGTTTGCCCACTTCCTCTAGGGTGTGGTCAGTGTTCATGTCGATACCGAAACGCATCCGCAGTACCTTGGCTTCGCGGGCGGTCAGGCCAGCCAGCACTTCGCGGGTGGCGTTGCGCAGGCTTTCGCTGGTCGCCGCATCCGCTGGCAGAGCCAGGGTGGTATCTTCGATAAAGTCGCCCAAGTGGGAATCTTCATCATCACCGATGGGCGTCTCCATGGAGATAGGCTCTTTGGCGATTTTCAGTACCTTGCGGATCTTGTCTTCCGGCATGCCCATGCGCATGGCCAGCTCTTCCGGGTTCGGTTCACGACCCATCTCCTGCAGCATCTGACGGGAGATTCGGTTGAGCTTGTTGATGGTCTCGATCATGTGTACCGGGATACGGATGGTACGGGCCTGATCCGCGATGGAGCGGGTAATGGCCTGACGGATCCACCAGGTAGCATAGGTCGAGAACTTGTAGCCACGACGGTATTCAAACTTGTCTACTGCCTTCATCAGACCGATGTTGCCCTCCTGGATCAGATCCAGGAACTGCAGACCGCGGTTGGTGTACTTCTTGGCGATAGAGATAACCAGACGCAAGTTGGCCTCAACCATCTCTTTCTTCGCACGGCGGGCTTTGGCCTCACCGATGCTCATACGACGGTTGATATCCTTGATCTGGGCAATCGACAGACCGGTCTCTTCTTCAATCTGCTGCAGCTTGCCGATGGCGCGCTGAATATCCTCGTCCATTTCAACCAGACGGGGAGACCAGGCTTTGCCAGCCTGCTTCTGGTATTCAAACCAGGCAGTTTCACACTCGTTGTTGGTGAAGGCCGCGACGAAGGTTTTCTTCGGCATCTTGGCCTGCTCAACGCAGAGCTTCATGATGATGCGTTCCTGCACGCGGACGCGCTCCATCATTTCACGCATGTTGTTGACCAGGCGATCGAACTGCTTGGGCATCAGGCGGAATTGACGGAATACATCGGCCAGCTGTGCGATGGCGGCCTGGGTATCTTCGTGCGCGCGACCATTCTTCTGAATGGAGAGGCGGGTCACTTCATACTGGGCACGCAGTTCGCCGAACTTCTCGCGAGCAACTTCCGGATCCGGACCACCGTCACCGTCGTCGTCAGAGCTGTCGCCATCTTCGTCTTCGTCTTCTTCGTCCTCTTCATCTTCGTCGGCCAGATCGTCTTCGCCGAGCTCGGAACCGATATGCGTGGCGGTAGGTGCCATATCTTCAGTTTCGTTCGGGTCAATAAAGCCAGAGATAATGTCAGAGAGACGCAGCTGCTCGGCTTCGTACTTGTCGTACTGTTCGAGCAGGTAAGTAATTGCTTCAGGGTACTCGGCTACGGAGCTTTGTACCTGGTTGATACCGTCTTCGATCCGCTTGGCGATGTCGATTTCGCCTTCACGGGTCAGCAGTTCGACGGTACCCATTTCCCGCATGTACATGCGGACGGGATCGGTCGTACGACCAATCTCAGATTCAACAGATGCCAGAGCCTGGGCCGCTGCTTCGGCAGCGTCCTCATCGGCGGTACCACCTTCAGCCATGATAAGGTCATCGGCATCCGGAGCGTTTTCAACCACTTGAATGCCCATATCGTTGATCATCTGAATGATGTCTTCGATCTGGTCTGAATCGACAATGTCTTGCGGGAGGTGATCGTTCACCTCGGCATAGGTCAGGTAGCCCTGTTCTTTACCTTTGGCAACGAGGAGTTTAAGCTGAGACTGCGGGGTTTGCTCCATAGAACTCATCCGGTTGGTGTTGCTAGGTTGCGCGTACAGTGCGCTGCTGCGCAAATAGCCAATTCTAATAGAAAACCGCCAGACATGCTATGTCTGGTTGCGGCGTCGGTCATGAGAAACCCCTGCCCGCAGTATTGTCGGGGCCAGGCGGTTATAAAAATTTTGCTTTTCATCCCGTCGATTCGGGCAACGCTATCCATATTGGGACTAATCACTCAAATATCAAGCCCCACTCTCATTTCTTTTCTCAATTTGCACCTCTCTTATCAGCATCATCAGCTCTTGGGTTTCTTCGGAGCTTAGTCCTTCCTGAGCCACTTTGGCCTGCAATTCTTCGATCCGCTGTTTCAGAAACTGGTTGATGAAGCCGACGAAGGTGTCCTGCAATTCTCCCAGAATATCCGGCTCCTGATCGAGTTTGATCTCCTCGAACAGGTCGTGCATGGCCAGCTGAGCAAGGATCTCTCCCTCCTTGGTACCACGCCAGTGTTCCAGCAGGATACCGGTTGTGATACCGGGCTGTGCCAGGATTTGCTGGTGCAGTTGCAGCAGGAACTTGATGCCCTGTACGCGTAGCCCGGCTAATTCCGGCATGGGGGGAAGCTCAGCCGTTACTGTCGGATATTGCACCATCAGTGCCAGCGCACGCCGCAGTGGCGTCAGCTTGGCTGCCTTGGGTTTGTTGACCTCGGCCTTGGGCTGACTGTTGCGGGCAAAAAGCTCGGCGATGCGCTGCTTGTTCTCGCCCCAGCGCATCATGCTGGAGAGACGAGTGATCAGCCCTTCGCGGGTAAACCCTTCCGGAACGCGACGAATAAGCTCGGCGGCCTTGTTGGCCACTTCGAACTTGCCTGCCTCACCGGAGAGCGCCGCATCGCGACCGAGACGCTCGAACATGAAGTCGGCGAACGGCTGGGCTTCATCGAGCAAGGCTTCAAAGCCCTCCTTGCCGATCTGGCGTACCAGCGAGTCGGGATCCTCGCCATCGGGCAGAAACACGAACTTCAGCTCGCGGCCATCCTGCAGATGAGGGAGGGCATTATCCAGCGCGCGCCAGGCCGCTTCACGGCCGGCGTTGTCACCGTCATAGCAGCAGACGACCTCGGCAGTGGTGCGAAACAGGGTGTGGATATGGTCGCTGGTCGTTGCAGTACCCAGCGCCGCCACCGCATAGTCGATATCGTACTGACCGAGTGCCACCACATCCATGTAGCCTTCCACCACCAGGATCCGGCGTGGATCCTTGTGTGCCTGCTTCACCTCGTAGAGACCGAACAGCTCCCGCCCTTTATGGAAGATGGGGGTCTCCGGCGAGTTCAGGTATTTGGGGGTGCCATCACCCAGCACCCGGCCACCGAAACCGATGACACGGCCACGCTTGTCACGGATCGGGAACATGATGCGATCGCGGAAACGATCATAACTCCCCGGGCCATTGTCACGGGTGATCAGCATGCCGCCCGAGATAAGCAACTGCTCATGATCCCGGCTGGCGCCGAAGCGGCGACGCACCTGATCCCAATCGCTGGGTGCATAGCCAATATTGAAGCGTTTGACCACTTCACCGGTCAGACCGCGGCCTTTGAGGTACTCCACCGCATGGGGAGCGCTCTTGAGGTTGCTCTCGTAGAAGCGGGCAATCTGGTTCATCAGCTCGAACAGATCCTTGCTGACGGCGGGCTGGCTATTGGCCGAGCCGCCGATGCTCTGCTCGCGAGGTACCTGCATGCCTTGCATGCTGGCGAGCTCTTCGATGGCATCGGGAAATTCGAGACCGTCGTACTCCATGACAAAGCCGATGGCATTGCCATGGGCGCCACAACCGAAACAGTGGTAGAACTGCTTCTCCTGGCTGACGGTAAAAGAGGGGCTTTTTTCGTTATGAAAAGGGCAGCAAGCCTGGTAGTTTTTACCGGCTTTTTTCAGCCGCACTCGCGAGTCGATCAGCTCGACTATGTCTGTGCGTACGAGCAGATCGTCGATAAAGGATTGGGGGATCCTGCCTGCCATAACCGTCCTGTTTCATTGCGGAGAAAATAAAAAAGCCGCGCATTCCAAGGGAAGCACGGCTTCTTCGACCAAACAAGAGAGTTGCCTGTTACGCCAAGCGGGTTTTCACCTGAGCACTGACGGCGCCGACATCGGCACGCCCCTGAATTTTCGGCTTCAAGACAGCCATGACCTTGCCCATATCAGCCATGACGGCAGCACCACTTTCAGTGATGGCTTGCTCGATCAGGGCAGCAATTTCATCCGCGGTCAGCTGTTGCGGCAGGAATTCCTGCAACACAACGATCTCGGCGGACTCTTTGTCGGCGAGATCCTGGCGACCGGCAGCTTCAAATTGGCTGATGGAATCGCGGCGCTGTTTGACCATTTTGGTCACGACAGCGAGGATATCCTCATCATTCAGCTCGATACGGGTATCGACTTCACGTTGCTTGATTTCTGCCATCAACAAGCGGATCGCTCCCAGACGTGCCTTATCTTTGGCAAGCATGGCGAGTTTTTGCTGATCCTTGAGTTGATCCTTCAGAGACACGGCAATATCTCCCGATTAGTACAGGCGGATACGACGTGCGTTTTCGCGAGACAGCTTCTTGGCGTGACGCTTGACAGCAGACGCTTTGGCGCGCTTACGAATGGTAGTCGGCTTCTCGTAGAACTCACGGCTACGAACTTCGGACAGGATACCGGCTTTTTCGCAAGAACGCTTGAAACGACGCAGAGCAACGTCAAACGGCTCATTTTCACGGACTTTGATTACTGGCATGTGCCTTTCACCTCAGTGATAAATTGTTAGCTGACCTTCAATCGATCAGCATGTCTTAAAATGGTGCGAAATTATACTCTGGACAGGGAATGAAAGTAAACCCGCAGAGATCGCTCTGGTTTAAAAAACCCGCGAAGGTTACCATAGCCGTCTCATTTTAGCAGTGAAATTTTTTAGCAATGCGTGTATTGGGCATAGAGACATCCTGTGACGAAACCGGGATCGCGATCTTCGACGATCAAAAAGGGATCCTTTCCCATCAGTTATACAGCCAGGTCAAGCTGCATGCGGACTACGGTGGCGTCGTCCCCGAACTCGCCAGCCGGGATCATGTTCGCAAGACGATCCCGTTGATCCAGGCCGCATTGCAAGAGGCGGGACTGGGCAAAGATGACATCGACGGCATCGCGTATACCGCGGGGCCAGGTCTGGTTGGCGCCATTCTGGTGGGGGCGACCATTGGCCGCTCGCTGGCGATGGCGTGGAACAAGCCTGCTATCGCCGTCCACCATATGGAAGGGCACCTGCTGGCCCCCATGCTGGAAGAGAAAGCTCCCGAGTTTCCCTTCGTGGCGCTGCTGGTCTCCGGTGGTCACTCCATGCTGGTGCGGGTCGACGGTATCGGCAGCTATCAGCTGCTGGGGGAATCCATCGATGATGCCGCTGGCGAAGCGTTCGACAAGACCGCCAAGCTGATGGGGCTGGACTATCCGGGTGGTCCGCTGCTCTCCCGTCTGGCCGAGAAGGGCACTACCGGGCGCTTCCACTTCCCTCGTCCCATGACTGACCGTCCTGGGCTCGACATGAGCTTCTCCGGCCTCAAGACCTTCACCGCCAACACCATCGCCGCCAATGGTGATGATGAGCAGACCCGTGCCGATATCGCTCGGGCGTTTGAAGATGCGGTGGTCGATACCCTGGCCATCAAGTGCCGTCGTGCTTTGAAAGAGACCGGTCTTAAGCGTCTGGTGGTTGCTGGCGGCGTCAGTGCCAACCGTCATCTGCGAGCCCAGCTGGCCGAGCTGATGGAGAGCCTCAAGGGTGAGGTGTTCTATCCGCGCACTGAATATTGCACTGATAACGGCGCCATGATCGCTTACGCCGGTATGCAGCGCCTGAAAGCGGGCGTGTTTGAGCCGCTGGCGGTCAAAGCCGTGCCGCGCTGGCCGCTGGATACCCTGGATCCGGTCTGATCCGAAGGATCCCGCCTTCTGGCGTGATGGTGAGTACCATGGTGGCCTACTACTCCGGCAATCCGGCAGCGGTGGTTATAGCGCCGCTGGCACGCTGTTGTGGTATCTGTTGTCGCCGTGGTTGAGCCATTCGGATAAGAGGTCAGTCCTCTTGCTGGTAGACAACAAAGCACAGAGTTAAGAGATAAAAAAATCCCCGCCAACTGGCGGGGATTTTTATTTGGCGATCGGCAGGCGATGAATTACAGCAGGATGCCGCCGAAGAAGAAGCCCAGTGCCACGGCGATGGCGATGGTGGCGGTGCCCGGTACGAAGAAGGGATGGTTGAAGACCGCCTTACCGATACGGGTGGAGCCGGTGTCGTCCATCTCTACCGCGGCCAGCAGGGTCGGGTAGGTCGGCAGTACGAACAGGGCGCTCACGGCTGCGAAGGAGGCAATCGCAGTCAGCGGGCTGACACCCAGTGCCAGTGCGGCAGGCATCAACGCTTTGGTGGTGGCGCCTTGTGAATAGAGCAGCATGGCAGCGAAGAACAGCACCACGGCCAGCAGCCAGGAGTACTGGTTCAGCAGGTCGCCAGCGATCAGCTGGATGGTGTCCATGTTGCCTTTCACGAAGACGTTACCCAGCCAGGCCACACCCAGTACGCAGATACAGGCGGACATACCGGACTTGAAGGTCGGCATGTTGGTCACTTGGGTGGCGTCCAGTTTGCACACCAGGGTCATGATGGTGGCCGCGGCCAGCATGATGCCCATGATGGCACCGTCACGGGGGATTGGCGGGTTGGTGATCAGGCCCACTTTACCGGAGATGGCAGTGGCATAAGCCATGACAGCAACGATGGCGGTGATGAAGATCCAGACAGACAGTTTGGCGTACGGCTTGATCTCGAGCTTGGTAGTACCACGCAGTTTTATCAGACCCTTGGCTTTACGCTCCAGATAGACTTCGTCCTGATCCAGCGGTTTGCCCATCATGTTGGCAATGAAGGCGCCCAGGATACAGGCCAGGAAGGTAGAGGGGATGCAGATGGCCAGCAGGGTCAGATAATCAACACCAAACGGCTCGAGCATGCCGGAGAAGGCAACCACAGCGGCAGAGATCGGGGAAGCTGTGATGGCGATCTGGGAGGCGACAACCGCGATGGAGAGCGGACGGGATGGGCGGATCCCTTGCTCTTTGGCCACTTCAGCGATCACCGGCAGGGTGGAGAAGGCGGTATGACCGGTACCGGCCAGCATGGTCATCAGATAGGTAACCACCGGAGCGGCGAAGGTGATGTATTTGGGGTTCTTGCGCAGCGCTTTCTCAGCCAGAGAAACCAGATAGTCCATCCCGCCAGCCAGTTGCATACAGGCGATGGCACAGATGACGGACGCGATGATCATGATCACATCCCAAGGGATGTAGCTGACCAGTTGATCGCTCGGGATGGGCATGCCCAGACCCCACGTCAATACCAGTACCCCCAGACCACCGGCAAAGCCGATGCCGATGCTGCCTATCCGGGCCCCCAGATAGATAGCGGCGAGCACGACAAGTAACTCGATTCCAATCATAGCGATAACTCCATTTTTTAGTTTTTGGTTTTTATTTGGCAAAAAGCCAATTCCCGATCGGGCTGGGGATAAAGACCAATCGGGAACTGACTTTATGGGCCGGGAAGATCCCGGCCCACACTCGCTTATACGGCAGCTTCGCGGGTGAAACGCTTGGCTTTGTATTGCGGGTTCATCAGGTTCTCGATGGAGAGAATTTCGTCCAGCTGCTCGGCGCTCAGCAGGCCGCGCTCAAGAACGACTTCGCGGACGTTCTTGCCGGTCTGGGCACAGATCTTGCCGACGATATCCCCTTCGTGGTGGCCGATGAAGGGGTTCAGGTAGGTCACGATACCGATGGAGTTCAGCACGTGATTCATGCAGATTTCCGGGTTGGCGGTGATACCTTCCACGCACTTCTCGCGCAGGGAAATACAGGCTTTTTCCATCAGGCTCAGGGATTCGAACATCGCCTGACCAATCACCGGCTCCATGACGTTCAGCTGCAGCTGACCGGCTTCGGCGGCGAAGGTGATGGTGATGTCGTTACCGAATACCTTGAAGCAGGATTGGTTGACCACTTCCGGGATAACCGGGTTGACCTTGGCCGGCATGATGGAGGAACCCGCCTGCATTTCCGGCAGGTTGATCTCTTTCAGTGCAGTGCGCGGGCCGGAGGAGAGCAGACGCAGGTCGTTACAGATCTTGGACAGCTTCATGGCCAGACGCTTGATGGCGCCGTGCAGCATGACGTAGGCGCCACAGTCGGAGGTTGCTTCGATCAGGTCTTCTGCCGGCACATAGGCACGACCGGTGATCTCGGCCAGACGCTTGATAGCCAGTGCAGAGTACTCGGGCGGAGTATTCAGACCGGTACCGATAGCGGTCGCGCCCAGGTTCACTTCCAGCAGCAGCTCCTGGCAACGCTTGATGGACTTGATCTCTTCACGCAGGGTCACGGCGAATGCGTGGAACTCCTGACCCAGGGTCATCGGAACCGCATCTTGCAGCTGGGTACGACCCATCTTCAGGATGTTTTTGAACTCTTTCGCTTTGGCATCGAATGCCGCGATCAGGTGCTCCAGCGCGTGCAGAGTCACGTCAGTGCTGTTGACCACAGCAACGCGGAAACCGGTCGGGTAGGCATCGTTGGTGGACTGGCACTTGTTGACGTGGTCGTTCGGGTTGATGACGTCGTAACGGCCTTTCTCCAGACCCATGATTTCCAGGGCGATGTTGGCCAGTACTTCGTTGGTGTTCATGTTGACGGAGGTGCCGGCACCACCTTGGTAAACGTCGACCGGGAACTGGTCGAAGCATTTGCCGGTGTTCAGCATCAGGTCGCAGGCTTCTACGATCTTGTCAGCAATTTCAGGACGGATGGTACCCAGTTCACCGTTTGCCAGCGCAGCGGCCTTCTTGGTCAGCACCATACCGCGGACGAATTCCGGAACGTCAGAAATCTTCTGAGAGCTGATCTTGAAGTTCTCGACAGCGCGCAGGGTGTGCACACCGTAGTAGAGATCATTGGAAACTTCTTTGGTGCCCAGCAGGTCTTCTTCAATGCGGACGTTCTTGATGTCGCTCATTGTAATGCCTCAGAAATCAGATAAATGGAAAAATCCTCACCGAGTGGTCGCGAGTTCCTTGCGCACAGCTCATCCTGAAGCACCACACATCGAGTGGGGCGGTTGGGAGAATGACCTCCCGAAAAACTAATCAATATACTACTCCAATTGAGGTATCGGTTATTAGAGGTGGATCACTAAATTTGCGACATTTTCAAATTACTTTGAGAAAAGTACACATATGTTATGAAGTTTTTATCATGATGATTTTTATAAGTTTTTGTGACTTTTTGCTGGTTTTTTAGATTGCTGATGACGTAGGAGTCAGTTGACCAACTTGAAAAGAGGGGGGCCGCCCCCATTTATTCAGGGCAGAAAGTGGTGATGACGGGGCGGCAAACTCGCCTCTGGCCATCGTTGGATGGGGGCCACTTTTTCTCAATTTACCAGTGCTGGAGTGGATATGGGCAAGTTGTTTTTGTTGTTGGTGGGTCTGGTTGTGCTGGAGCTCACCGTGATGATCGAGGTCGGCTCGGTAATCGGGGCGCTGCCGACTGTCGGCTTGCTCATTCTGACTGCTGTATTGGGCTCCTCGCTGGTGCGCAGTGAAGGGATCAAGACCCTGTTCAGCGCCCAGCAAAAGATGCAGATGGGCGAGATGCCGGGCCGCGAGGTGATGGGGGGCATGATGCTGGCGTTGGCCGGCTTGCTGCTGATTATCCCGGGTTTCGTGACCGACATTTTCGGTGTCCTGTTGCTGCAACCCTGGCTGCGTAACAAACTGGCTGACAAGCTGATCGGCAGCAGCCAGTTCCGGATGCAGATGGGTGGCTTCCAGCGTACTCAATCGCCGTTTGGCAACGCACCGTCCGATGATCATCTGGGGAACGTCAAGCAGGGCGGAACCACCATCGAAGGCGAATTTGAGCGCAAAGAGTGAGCGTAAAGAGTAATCGACGAGACGAAAACCGAGGTGAGTGACTGAATCAGGGTTTACCCTGATGGCACAAGGCCTCGAAGCGGTGTCGGGCATACCACCATGCGAGGGTGCCCGCCGCCAGATTGGCCAGCAGTATCCCCAGATATATCCCCTGTTCTCCTCCCAGCTTTGCCCCCAGCCAGGCTCCTGGCAACAGAAAACCAAACAGCCGCAATCCGTTGAACAAAAACGAGATACTGGATGCTCTCACGCCATTAAGTGCCGAGGCCAACAGCATCACCATGCCCTGAAAGCCGTAACCGATCGGCACTAGATGCAGATAGAGAATAATCAGGCGGATGACCTGTGGATGATCGCTGAACAGGTTGGCGATGAGTGGCGCCAGTAGCCAGGTCAGGCCATAGATGGCGAGCTGGAAAAGCAACGCAAAACTCATGCAGCTCTGCAGTGCAGCTTTGGCGCGGGCCGGATTGCCGGCGCCACAGTTTTGCGAGATGAAGGGAGCCAGTACGGAGGCGAGCGCCATCATCACGATCAGCAGCAGCGCCTCAACCCGCGATGCGGCGCCGTAAGCGGCTACCACCTCGGTACCCAGTCCTGCAAAGATCGTCATCAGCACCGCATTGGCCAGGGGGTTGAGCATATTGGTAAAAGAGGCGGGG
>NZ_CDDK01000025.1:0-5658 GCF_000820225.1 Aeromonas veronii bv. veronii | reverse complement strand
ACATGGAGCAGCGCCCGCCAGTGGGTCAGCAACCGAGCCCGAGGCGAGAGGCGCCACAGCAGCAAGCCCTCCCGATGACGCAGGATATAGAGGCTGACAAGCATCGCCATCAACCAGGAGATAGAGGTCGCGATGGCGGCTCCGCGGATCCCCCATTCGGGAAAGGGGCCGATACCGAAGATCAACAGAGGATCCAGTACCCCGTTGACCAGCCCGGCTACTGCCATCACCAGACTGGGGGTTTTGGTATCGCCGGTCGCCCGGATGGCGGCATTGCCCACCATGGGCAGCACCAGCATGGGGACGGTGAGATACCAGATCAGCATGTAGTCATGGATGAGAGAGATAAGCTCGGCACTGGCCCCCAACAGGGTAAACAGGGGTTTGATGGTGAGAGCGCCCCCCGCGGAGAGCAGGGCCACCATGATCACCGCCAGAAACAGGCTGTCGGTGGCGAGATGGGCCGCCTCATCGTGTTTGCCCTGCCCCAGGGTATGACCGATCACCGCTGACAATCCGGCGCCCAATCCCATCGCCAGCGAGGTAACCACAAAAGTGACGGGAAAGGTAAAGCTGATGGCGGCCAGAGCTTCGGTTCCCAGCATACCGATAAAAAAGGTATCGACCAGATTGAAGGCCAGAATGGCGATGATGCCGAAGATCATGGGGCCCGTCATCTGGCGCAGTACGACCGGAATAGGGGCTGTCAGCATGGGGTTGGTGCGGGTCAAGGGCTCGTCTCTACAGCTGGCTTTGAAGGTTCTGGCATCGAAAACGGGCGGCTTGAACCGACCTTGCACCAGGGTGCGGACATGGCTGAACCATCGAAGATGTTTATAGTACGTGAAAAAATTTTTTTTGTATTTGCCCTTGAAGGGTTAGCAACTCTGCCCCACATCAGGGACATATCTAATTTGGCCTGGAACGGCCATTCCTCAAAGCAACAATGAGACTCATTTTGGGAGAGTTATCGATGAAAATTCGTCCACTGCACGACCGCGTCATCATCAAGCGCATCGAAGCTGAAGCCAAATCTGCCGGCGGTATCGTCTTGACTGGTACTGCGGCCCAGAAGTCCACCCGTGGTGAAGTGCTTGCCGTGGGGACTGGTCGCATCCTGGATAATGGCGAAGTCAAAGCGCTGGCCGTGAAGGTTGGTGACAAGGTGATCTTCAACGAAGGCTACGGTGTTAAGACCGAGAAGCTGGATGGTCAGGACGTCCTGATCCTCTCCGAAACCGACATCCTGGCGATTGTCGAAGAGTAATCCATCCTCCTTTTCCCCGAATTGATTTAAGGATTGAAGAAAAATGGCAGCTAAAGACGTTAAGTTTGGTAACGAAGCCCGCATCAAGATGCTGGAAGGCGTAAACATCCTGGCTGATGCCGTCAAGGTTACTCTGGGCCCGAAAGGCCGCAACGTGGTGCTGGACAAGTCCTTCGGCGCCCCGACCATCACTAAAGATGGTGTTTCTGTTGCGCGCGAAATTGAGCTGGAAGACAAGTTCCAGAACATGGGCGCCCAGATGGTCAAGGAAGTGGCTTCCAAGGCGAACGATGCCGCCGGTGACGGTACCACTACTGCAACCGTTCTGGCTCAGGCCATCGTTAACGAAGGTCTGAAAGCCGTTGCCGCCGGTATGAATCCGATGGATCTGAAGCGCGGTATCGACAAAGCCGTTGTGGCTGCTGTTGCCGAGCTGCAAGCGCTGTCCCAGCCGTGCGCTGACAGCAATGCTATCGCTCAGGTGGGCACCATCTCCGCCAACTCCGACGAAAAAGTGGGCAAGCTGATTGCTGAAGCCATGGACAAAGTGGGTCGCGATGGCGTCATCACCGTTGAAGATGGTCAGGGTCTGGAAGATGAGCTGGCAGTTGTTGAAGGTATGCAGTTCGACCGCGGCTACCTGTCCCCCTATTTCATCAACAAGCAAGAGACCGGTTCTGTTGAACTGGACGACCCGTTCATCCTGCTGGTTGACAAGAAAGTCTCCAACATCCGCGAAATGCTGCCTGTGCTGGAAGGCGTTGCCAAAGCTGGCAAGCCGCTGCTGATTGTTGCTGAAGACGTGGAAGGCGAAGCCCTGGCGACTCTGGTGGTCAACACCATGCGCGGTATCGTGAAAGTGGCTGCCGTCAAGGCGCCTGGCTTCGGTGATCGTCGCAAGGCCATGCTGCAGGATATCGCTGTACTGACTGGCGGTACCGTCATCTCTGAAGAAGTTGGCATGGAGCTGGAAAAAGCGACTCTGGAAGATCTGGGTCGTGCCAAGCGCATCGTCATCACCAAAGAGAACACCACCATCATCGATGGCGTGGGTGATGCCGGTGTGATCGAAGGCCGTGTTGCCCAGATCCGTCAGCAGATCGAAGAGACCTCTTCCGACTACGATCGTGAGAAGCTGCAAGAGCGCGTAGCCAAGCTGGCTGGCGGTGTTGCCGTGATCAAGGTTGGCGCAGCCACCGAAGTCGAGATGAAAGAGAAGAAAGCACGCGTTGAAGATGCCCTGCACGCTACCCGCGCCGCTGTTGAAGAAGGCGTGGTTGCCGGTGGTGGTGTTGCGCTGGTTCGCGTTGCTGCCAAACTGGCGGGTCTGCGCGGTGACAACGAAGACCAGAACGTCGGTATCAAGGTTGCCCTGCGCGCCATGGAAGCCCCGCTGCGTCAAATCGTCATCAACGCCGGTGAGGAAGCCTCCGTCATTGCCAACGCAGTGAAGAACGGCGAAGGTAACTTCGGTTACAACGCTTACAGCGAACAGTATGGCGACATGCTGGCCATGGGCATCCTGGATCCGACCAAGGTAACCCGTTCCGCCCTGCAGTTTGCCTCTTCAATCGCTGGTCTGATGATCACCACCGAGTGCATGGTCACCGAACTGCCGAAGAAAGATACCCCTGCCATGCCTGACATGGGCGGCATGGGTGGCATGGGCATGATGTAATCATCCCCCCTTGCTCTGTTTGACAAACGGCTCGCTCAAGGCGAGCCGTTTTTTTATATCTGGCTAAACTGAGTCTGTTGAGACAGCAAATCTGGGGGGCGATATGAAAATGTTTGGTTGGCTGACACTACTGTGTTCATTGGTCATCATGCCGGTGATGGCTGCTGAGGCGCTGACTGGGCCGGTGATCCTGAAAGTCGGTGGCAATATCAGGTCGGCAGACGAAGTTGATGGCAAGGTGTTGTTTGATCTGGCAAAACTACAGGCTCTGCCGCAACATGAGATAGTGACCGGCAACCCGTGGGTGGATAAGCCGCACACCTACAGAGGCCCAAAACTGGCCGATGTGTTGGCTGCAGTCGGTGCGGATGGCAAGACCATTACGTTGACGGCACTGAACAGTTTCCAGATCCGCATTGAATGGGACAAGGTTGCCAAATACGAGCCCATCCTCGCATGGGAAGACAATGGGGCTGTCATGCGTGTGCGTGACAAGGGGCCGGTCTGGTTTATGCTGCCTCTTGATCAATATCCGGAATTGAAGCGATCCGAATATACCGACATGATGATCTGGCAGCTGGATTTGATAGACATTCAGCACTGATAAAAACAGCACGGGAGCATGGGGTGAAAGGAAAGACCAGGGCGTGGCCACTGCTCGTCATTCTGTATGTATCCATCCTGTTGTTTACCGGGAGCACCCTCTATTGCCTGATGCAAATCCAGAATGCGACCAGAGCGATGGAGAAATACACCTATGATGTCTCCTGGGCGCTGATGCAGTTGCAGCTGGAGCTCGGTCGTTTCCTCAATGCGGTAGAGGTCTATCACTATGGCGGGATTGATCATGACGCCTTGATGTTGCGTTATGACATTCTCTGGAGCAGAACGCCCATCCTGTTGAGCGGCCAGCTGCGCAAGAGCATGCAGGACAAGCAGAAAACCTTGCGTCTGGTGCAGCTGATTGAAACCAATATTCGCCAAATAGAGCCCGACATCACCAAGTTGCAAAGCGGGGCATCTGACTATCAGCAGATCATGATGCGCCTTGCCCCGCTGCAAGAGCCGCTCTCCTACTCCCTCGCTTCTGTGATGCAGAAGAACATTAACGTCTATTCCGAGAACGATCGCCATTTTGGCCAATTGCGCAATGCCTTGTTGCTGATGGTCTCCGGTCTGGTCATGTCAGTGTTGCTGCTCAGCATGCTGCTTATATATGAAGGGCGTCGTCATTTCAGAGCGGCCAGACGGGATCCGCTGACCGGGTTGTCCAATCGGGTTGCCCTACTGGAACGGATGGAGCTGTACGCCACACAGGAAGTGCCGTTTGGACTGGTGCTGGTCGACATCAACGACTTCAGAGATATCAACAGCAAGTTTGGCTATGACACCGGTGATTATCTGCTTTGTGAGTTTGCCACCCGGATCAGAGTGCTCTGTGAAGAGGGCGAGTGGAGCGGACGTCTGGGGGGGGATCAATTTGCAATTATTCAGCGTGGCAGCAGCGATCTGCGTCAGGTCAGGGAGCTGGTAGCGCGATTGCTGCATGCGCTGAAGCAAGATATCGTTTATGACAACTATCCCTTCCGGCTCGAAGTCGGGATCGGCATTGCCTTCTATCCGATGGACAGCGACAAGACTCAGGAGTTGTTGAGTCGTGCGGAACAGGCCCTGTTCCATAGTCGCAAGACCCATGTTCCCTATGTGATTTACGATAACTCCCTGCTCAACGAGACGGCGCGGCGCAAACATCTGGCGTCGGACATGATCATGGCGCTGGAACACAATGCGTTGGAACTCTATTACCAACCCATCGTCAATCTCGAGAGTGGCCGCTGTGAAGCTGTCGAGGCTCTGCTGCGCTGGCGGCATCCGGAACTCGGCTTCATTCCGCCAAACGAAGTGATCATGGTGGCTGAGGAGTTCCAGCTTGCCGAACGGGTTGGCAGCTGGGTGCTGAACACAGCTTGCGAGCAGCTCTATCAGTGGCACCAGCTTGGTATGGTTGATCTGCAAATGTGTGTGAATATCTCGCCAGGTATGTACCAGCGTAATTTGCTCAAATTGGTGGCCAAGGCATTGATGGAGCACCACCTGCCTGCCCGTAGCCTGGTCTTGGAGGTCACGGAAGATACCACCATGCGGGAAGTGAAGAACTCGCTGCAACTGATGCAGGATCTCAATCAGCAGGGGGTACTGCTGGCACTAGATGATTTTGGTACCGGTTATTCATCTTTGAGTTATCTGCAAAAGTTACCGGTCAGCAAGGTGAAGGTCGACCGTTCATTTATACAGGGCATTGACACCTCAATGGAGGCATCCGAACTGGTCGCCAATATTTGTCGGATGGGGTCGATGCTGGGCAAGAGTCTGGTGTGTGAAGGGATTGAGACACAGGCGCAGTTGGATGTATTGCGATCTCTGACCGATATCCACTTGTATGGGCAGGGCTATCTGTTCAGCCGACCAGAGCAGGCGGAGAAAATCTATCAAACCTTGTTGGAGATGGAGGAGCTTTGGCTGGTGCGTCAACAATCCGAAATGGCTTATATGAGTTGAGAGAGGGGCTTGCCTGTCATCTGCCTCCAGAATGTGTGATTTAGCTCGAACTTTCTTCTTTTTGTTTGTTGTTTGAACGGTTGTGCGGTTTTATCAAAAAAACATGCAATTTAGCCTTGCCAGAAAGAATTCACTCCCTATAATGCGCCTCCAT